>JANQJU010000001.1 GCA_028281495.1 SAR324 cluster bacterium | reverse complement strand
AACCCCGCAACGCGAAACCTTGGAAGGGCTAGGGTATCACTTAACCGAAAAACCGGGCGTTTATGTCAGTGACCAGTTTGCGATGAAACGGGTGGGGTTCCTCGATTTAAACCAGCTTTCTGACGAACCTCACAATGTTGCTTTCAAGCTGTTTGCCAGTCGTGCTGCCGAGTATCGCAAGGCGTTTGACATGGTGGCCCAGCAAAAAATCGGCCCCTTGCCTCAGAGTCTTTATTTGAAAGTGGCTGGTTTGAAACAAAAACTCATTCCTGGAGAAGCACAGATGACTGAAGCACACCCTGAAGAATTGACTCCTGAGCTCCTGCTTGAGGAAGGCAAAGCGTACATGGCTCAACTACTTTACGAAATGCCGGCTGATTTCCTGGCCGAAAATTTTAGCGACCACCCATTTGTCTTACAGACCCAAGAAAAAAGTCGAGAAGAAGGACGAGAGGAAGGGCAAATCCAATTGATTTTAAAACAGTTACACCTCAAATTTCGTACGGTGCCTCAAGCTTTTCAAGTCCAGGTTCGGCAAGCGGGTGAAGCCGAGTTGAATCGTATCGCCGAACGGTTGTTGGAAGTCGATACCATTGAACAGGTGTTTGACGAAAAATAAAATGAGACGGGAACTTCCGAGAATACTTGATGGGAGAAGGAGAAAAAATTGGCCAGAAGAAGAGAGTAAAAAAAGGAAAAATCGAGATCAATTTTTGATCTGATTGCGAGCACGATCCAAATGCACTTGAACATTTTTAGTCCAAGGATGCCCCTCTCCCAACATTCCTTCATACACCTTCAACGCCTTCTCGTACGCTATGATCGCATCATGAAACTGTCCTTGAAGTTGCCGTGTAAAGCCGATGTTTACGTGCCGTTGTGCTGTTTTAGGATGGTTCTCACCGTAAGTTTTAAGATCACTTTCCAAAGCTTTTTCAAACAATTCCATTGCTTGAGTATAATCCCCTAAAGAGCGGTAGGCAGTTCCTAAGTTGTTCCTGTAAATGGCCACTTGAGGATGCGCTTCACCATACGTTTTTAAATCATTTGTCAATGCTTTCTTATAATATTCAATCGCTTTCTCATATTGACCTAACGCATTCCAAGCATCGCCTATGTTGTTCCTGTAAATGGCCACATTTGGATGCACTTCACCATACGTTATTAAATCACTGGCCAATGCTTTTTTATAATATTCAATCGCTTTCTTATACTTGCCTAAATAAAACAAAGCAGCTCCTAAATCATTCCATCCAATCGCCACGGTAGGATGCGCTTCACCGTAGGTTTTTAAATCACTGGTCAATGCTTTCTCATAAAACTTGATCGCTTTCTCATACTGACCCAACGACTCCCAAGTATTGCCTAAGTTGTTCCAATAAATCGCTACTTGAGGATGCGCTTCACCGTAGGTTTTCAAATCACTGGCCAATGCTTTCTCATAAAACTTGATCGCTTTCTCATACTGACCCAACGCATTCCAGGCATTGCCTAAGTTGTTCCAATAAATCGCTACCTGAGGATGCGCTTCACCGTAGGTTTTTAAATCACTGGCCAATGCTTTCTTATAATACTCAATCGCGTTTTTATACTGGCCTAAATTAAACAAAACAGCTCCTAGATTATTCCATCGAGTCGCGACTGTAGGATGCGATTTCCCATAGGTTTTCAAATCACTAGCTAATGCTTTTTCATAGTACTTGATCGCTTTTTTATATTCTCCCAGCGCATTCCAAGCATCGCCCAAGTTGTTCCTATAAATCGCTACTTGAGGATGCTCTTCACCATAGATTTTTAAATCGCTGGCCATTGCTTTCTCATAATATTCAATCGCTTTCTCATACTGACCTAAATAAAACAGGGCAGTTCCTAGATTGTTCCTATAATTCGCTACTTGAGGATGCTCCTGACCATATGTTTTCAAATCACTGGCCAATGCTTTCTTATAAAACTCAATCGCTTTCTCTTGCTGACCCAACGCATTCCAAGCATCTCCTAAGTTGTTCCATCTCGATGCTACCTTTGGATGTTCGTCGCCATATGTCTTTAAATCACTGGCCAATGCTTTCTTATAAAACTCAATCGCTTTCTCATACTGACTTAAATAATAATAAGTAGCTCCTAAATTATTCCATCGACTCGCCACATTTGGATGCGATTTTCCATAGGTTTTCAAATCACTAGTTAATGCTTTCCCATAAAATTTGATCGCCTTTTCATACTGACCCAAGGAATTCCAAGCAGAGCCTAAATTGCTCCAATATATTGCCACCCAAGGATGCTCTAGACCCTTTTCTTCCAAACCAATAGCCAGTGCTTTTTCGTAATTTTTGATAGCTTTCTGGTATTGCCCCAATTTTTGCAAATGCAATCCGTAATCATTCAAATATACCGAGTTCTCTGAGGCTAAGTTTGCTGCTTGCTGATAAGAATCCAACGCTTCCTGATACTTTAGTTGCAGTCCTTGAGCTTTTGCTAAATTGAAATAATCATCGGCCAACGTTGCTCTTTGTTTGGCAATGGATTCTTGCAACAAGTCCTCGGCCTTCTCCAAATGCCCATTCTGCAATGCCACCCGAGCTTGCTTCGACAACTCATCGATTCTCTTGGCCAGCCGTGTTTCCAACTCCTTGTATTTAGTGGTCAGCTCTTGGAGTTGGGACTCTCGGTCTGCAAGTTGAACGTCTTTGGCCGTGAGTAATTCTTCCAATCGATCCACCACCGACTGAGGAACGCCGTAAGTTTGATTGATATTCACCCCACCTTGGTTTGCTCCAGTCACGACAATCACCTGACTTTGATCACCTGAAGACGAAGCGTTGATAGTGGGAGAGGAGGGAAGGGTTGTGGAGGTAATGGCTACCGTGGGAGGTAATGGAGGAACCTCTGTCAGCGAGGGGTCTGGAGGAAAGATAGCTTCCCAAAAGAAAAACACAAATCCACTGAAACCTGCGCCAAACAGCAGCGCGAACAGTTTTTGCTTATCGACAAAGTGGTTGGCTTTGTCCAATAGGGTGTTTGTGTCTCGATTGGATTCTTGATGTTCTCCGTCCATCGTCTCTCCTACCAGTCAAGTTATTGATGTACCTCAATTGAGGTCACCCTCTCAACTTCCTCAAGCGCTCGAACTAATTATTGGTTCATTTCACTCTAAGAAAATCAAGAAACGGGGTCAAGCCTTCGAACAGGATACCCATTGCATGCTTCAAGAGGAAATGTTGTGCTTTGGGTTGAGCGAGGCTCTTTTGAAATCGTGCCACAATAGAAAGGCATTTGACAATGGGTTAGGTATCGAGAGAGAAAGGCCATTTTCTTAGGGTGGAGAACAAACGATGGGGAAAGATGTTGAAGAATACAGTTTGAATGCAGCCAATCTGGAGTTGCTGTTGAATAATGAAATTCAGGTGATCCGGATCAAGCATTTCGCGACCTCGGCGGAAGCGGAAGAACTCGCATTCCAATTGCTGGCTCATGCCAAACGAACCCATTCGGTGAAAACGATAACTCGGCTCGGAATCAGTTATTACGAACAAGGAATTGTGGATGGGAAAGGCAATTATTTTGGGTTGGTCGAGGAGTGCAACCAAACCCTGGAAACCCTCACTCGGACATCTTTTCATCCCGTACGACGCCTTATCAATCTGCTGTCGCAATACATTCCTGATGTTGGGGTCATGTCGGAACCAGGTTATGGCGACTATTTTGCGGGTGTTGGAAAATTGCGAGAAGGATACACCCCGGTCCATATCGACTTTGGACCACGCGATGCACCGGATTGGGGGATTGGTGAAGTGACCGCTCAATTGGCCTGGAATTGTTATTTACGAATTCCGGCAACTGGTGGCTTGTTAAAAGTTTGGAACAAGTCGTGGAATCCGCAAGACGAGGCTTTCGCCGTAGAAGACACATACTATCATTCTGAAAGTGTGGTCGAGAACAGTGAGTATCGATTGTATCAACCCACTGTCGGTGATGTGCTTCTGCTCAATTCAAGAAATTTTCATACGGTGACCCCCTGCCAAGACCGCATCGCGTTTGGTTCATTTATTGGCTTGATGCCAAATGGAGCCTTACGCTTTTGGTCTTGATCCCCCAACAGCGGATCGATGGTAGATTGGTGGCACGAAACCGGATTCTTTTGAGTTCTAGCACATTTTTTTGTTCCGACAGCGGAGCTTCTCTACGAATGATCGGAAGATCAAATTGGATGAGCACCGCTGTTTTGCCGGTTCTTGAGCACCGCTGTCTTGCTGGTTCTTGGAAGAGCACCGCTGTCTTGCAGATTCATGGAGTGGTCGTTGCGACATGCTGGGGGCAGGCAGTGTTGGCTTGATTCCACTTCGGCGACAAACTTTGGGTTTCTCCAATCGCCATTGTCAGAAATTGAGTTTCAGGAATGTTCGCTTCCGCCAAAGCTTGCTTGAGTCGTTTGGGTGGGTCATCGATGGGTTCGGCGGTGAGTGGGAAAGTCCCCCAATGGATCCCATAGGATTGACAGGCTTGAAGATCCTGGTGGATTTTGACGGCCTCTTCAGGGTTGACGTGCTGTGCCTTCATGAACCACCGAGGGGCGTAGGCTCCGATGGGAATCAGAGCGATATCAAAGTCAGGAAATCGTTCCCCAATCTCTTTGAATTGGTAGGAGTTGTAACCGGTGTCTCCTCCAAACCAGATATCCAAGTCTTCAATTTGAACCGTCCACGAGGCCCAAAGGGTTTTGAAGCGATCCCACAGCCCTCGACCCGACCAATGCTGTGATGGCGTCGCGGTGATTTTGATGGAGTTGATCTCTACAGAATCCCACCAATCGAATTCTTCAATGTTTTCCTCCAACACTCCCGCATCCAGAAACCAAGTTTTCAGACCCAAAGGGACCATCCAGCGGGTTTGATTGTGGATTTGTTCCACAGTTCCCAAGTCCAGATGATCGTAGTGGTTATGGGAAATGATCACAAAATCAATCCTCGGCAGATCCCGAATGGAAATCGATGGTGGATGCACCCGGCGGGGACCCGCAAAACTGAATGGCGAGGCATACTCGGAAAAAATAGGATCGGTTAAAAAGTTGACACCTTGGTATTGGATGAGAAAGGTCGAATGCCCCACCCATGTGATTTGTGGGAGATCTCCCGGTGCCTTAATGCGACTTAGGTCGGCTTTTTGAACCGGGACCGTGTCTTTTGAAGCTTCATAGTCGGCCCATTCATCCTCACCAAACATCCGCATGTGTACGAACGAGAAGAAACTTTTTTTCTCGGTTTTGTTGTACACATTTTGAAATCCTTCGGCGGTGTGATGTTTGGGTGTTTCAGCAACGGGTGTGGTCTCCGAATAGGAAGCGGAACAACCCAACGTGCAGAAAAAGAAGAGAAGCCAGACTAGTTTTTGTAATTTCATCATCAGTCGTCCGTTGAAGAGGTTGAAAAGTCCAAATCCCAAATTTTCTGGGATTGCTTAGCAATATCAGAAGATAACGGACGATCTTCCTTAAGAAAAGGAGATTCGGCACGGATAGCCCTCGCCAATGTTTGCGAACTCTCCGCAAAATCGCTGGAGGGGGCAAATCCATCTTGTAGCTCGTAGGCTTGGGTCAAACATAAGCTTTCGATAGCCAGTATCTGAACCAAGAGTTCTACAAGTCGGTAGGTTTTACGAGCGGCAATGGTTCCCATGCTCACCACATCTTGGTTGTTGCCATTTGTAGGAATCGATTGGATCGATGCAGGCACACACAGGCTTCGCATTTCTGCAAGCAACGCCGATGCAGTAACTTGGGCACCCATGAACCCACTGTGAATACCCAAATCATGAGGCGCGAGAAAGGCGGGAAGTCCCCGGTTGAGGTTTTTATCCGTCAGTCGAGCTACTTTTCTTTCAGAATGAATCGCTATCTTCACTACCGCGTTGCTCAGTGCATCGGAAGCAAAGGCAACATGCTGTCCGTAAAAATTCCCCCCTTGAATCACTTCCTGTTCTTCAGGGAAAAACAGTGGATTGTCCGTCACGGAATTGAGTTCTGTAAAAACTGTTTGGTGATGAAACTGCAATACATCCTGAACAGCTCCATAAATTTGTGGAACACAACGCAGCGTGTATGGATCTTGAAACAACGTTTGATTGTGAAACACCCCTTGCTCGGTCTGGGTATCGGGTAACTTTGGCTTCGATGCAGGTTGGAGGCGTTTGCTGTCCTGGCTGTATTGTTCCAATAAACAGAGGACAGCTTTTTGACCGGGATGGGGACGAACTTGACCTAATTTGGAATCATACGCTTCTTGTTTTCCCCCCAGGAGTTCGGCGAACAAAACGGAGCATCTCAATGCAAACTTCAGCAGAGCCTCAACACGGATGGCATTCAACCCGGCAATCGCGGTCATGACTGATGTTCCATTGACCAAGGCCAAGCCTTCTTTGTGATGAAGGTTGAGTTTTTTTAACCCACACGCTTCCAAAACATGAGCGGCGGGTAGAACGTTTCCTTGCCATACCACGTCGCTCTCTCCCATCAGAGCTAACGCCATATGCGCTAACGGCGTTAAATCGCCGCTGGCCCCCACGGTTCCCATGGAGGGAATCACTGGCAAGATATTGTGGTTTAAAAAATCAGCCATCAATTGAAACGACTGAGGTCGGATGGCAGAAAATCCCTTGGACAAACTCACCATACGGGCGAATAAAATAGCGCGTGTTTGCTCCGTATTGAAGGGAGCTCCGACTCCGGTAGCAAGATGATAGATTAAATTTTTTTGGAGAGACTCAACTTGTTCTGGCTCAATATATTCTGTTGCGAGAGGGCCGTATCCCGTGGTCACACCATAGATCAAATACCGATGTTGGACCTGTTGTTCCAAGAATTGGTGGGAAGCCAGAAGCCGGTCTCGGACCGCTTCTGAAAAACCCACCGAAGACTCATTTTGTGCCACCTGAAACAATTCGTCTAAAGTGACATCGAGATTGGCTTGTAATTGAAGGAAGGATGACATGAGGGCAGATCCATCCTGACTAAAGACGCTTAACGAAGATCCAGTATTTGTCTTTGGAGGAAAGATCATTCACCATGTGGACCTTCACTTTGGTGGGTTTCATTTGATAATCGAATGTGTATTCAAACATGGCGGATAACTGTCCAGAGTCTACTCCTTTTTTGAATTTTCCATGAAATTCCGGACTATTGGTGCACGGCGCGACTTCTCTAAAAAAGTTTTTGCCAATCACCGCCTTGGGGTCTCGTCCTGTGATTCCACCTTCAGCACTATTGTAAACTAAGATCTTCCCAGATCCATCCAGTTGAACGGCTCCAAACGCCAATCCATCAATTTGGTTCGAAGTCATTTTCGAGAGCACGTTTTGCATGTCACTTGATCCAAATTTGACTATATCCATAGTTCTCCTTTGTAGAAGTCATTCATTAACTAATTAGGTTTCGCGACACAGAGGGATCTCTGGCACGAATCAAACCTAGAAATTTCCAATGCTAGGACTTTATAGAAATTGGATAAAATCGTGTTGCAGGTTCTTAAATTTTCAGGATTTCAGGAAAACCTTCCTGGAAATTAAGAGAAAAAGAACCATTAATTTTTTACTTGGCTTGAGAGGATGCGTCAAGATAAATGGCTCTAAGGTGAGTCAATATTGAGAGTTGTAGAGCCGCGGCCTTATCATGTATTTTGGAAGGAATGTGCAAATAAACTATTTAGAAAATCAATTATTTAATGGATTTATTATAGTGCTTTTCTGCACCGAAATTTGTGAATTCCCAGCGGTCTTGCTGGTCTTCAATCGTTTTACTTCAGTCGAGTAAAGTGGTTTCTGAAACTGTGGTAGTATAAAATACTTCCAACCGTTTAGGCATGGTAAGCTAATTTTGAACTATAGAAAGTCAATCGATTAATCCTAAGGTATTTTCTATCCTTTCGAAATGCTAAGACACACTGTGAAAAGCTACCCATTGCAAACAATTATTTTGTTTTTGATTCTGGAATTCGTTCCAAGTCATCTCTGAGCAATAAAAATGATATGCAACGCTATTCAGCGAAAAGCCCAAGCGCTTTAAGCGTTATTGAGGCGGATCGCCAGAGATTTGTACTTCCTTATGATTTGGTGCCCCCTCTGGGGTCGCTCATCAAACACTAACATTCGCAAAAGACGACATAGATCCGAAAACGTCACATTAGCATCTGAAGTTCCCCAAAAAATACATAGACACTTAATAATATCGTTATATTATTATTTGTCCATCCCTTCCAATAAATCTTGTCCAAGATTCGTTAAAATCTCATTTTTTCTTCAGGTATTATCTCATTTTTCTTCAATAGAAATCTAAAAACAGGACAATAACTAGATTTTCTAAGACAAAAAAATTGGGCTTTTTTTCGGATTTTTTCGGAATGTTTTTTGAATTTCGAAAGACTCAAGAAACCTTCAGAATTTTTTAGAAATATGAGGGGCGTGGTTGTCTTCATCCATATAGTTCTATGGAGCAATCCATTAAAATCATTTGCTATTTTTGATTTCTAGAAAAAGGTAAATGCCCTCTTTATTAACTTTTGGAGAAAAGGTCCCTATGTTCTTCATGAAAAAGATGTGTACTTGGCTCTGCCTAGTTTTGCTCATCACAGGATGTGGTGGCGCAGGAGGTGGAGATGAATCTTCTGGTGACAATGATGATAATTCGGTTGTCGATAATAGTGACAACGGTGGAGTAGATAATAATACTCAAGATGACAGCAATGCTGTTGCGATTGATCAGCCTGATAGCATCAGCGGTCATTTCGCGGTAGTCGATTCTTCATCAAGTAGCCGAACGAGCCGAGTGGTTTCCAATACCACGGTACAATTGATCAATGCCACGGGCGAAGTGATCGCATCGGCCACCACGGATGGGGATGGCAAATTTGAGTTCACCAACCTTAGCCCTTTGGACAGCGATGACGTTCCTCTCCACTTGACCGCTTCTTCTGGAGGCCAAACATACTATGCACCGTTCATTGCACAAACCGGTAGCGTTTCAGCCAACATCACCGATCTGAGCACCGCAGCCCATCTTTATGATTCCGGCCAACCCATCACCACGTTGGCCCGGCTGGAAACCGTGTCTCAGGTCATCATGATGAACCGGTTTGGCATTAACGAATTGGGGAATCCGAATGTGTCGCCCGATACTTTTTTGACTGCCGATTTGAGCAACAGCGAAAGCTTAGCGAACATCCTGATCGAAGCAGCGAGCAACAGCGACGTGAATCTGCTTCAAGACGCACCTGAGGGACAACCTTGGATGAGTAATACAGGTTTTGTGGATGCCTTGGCCACGTCTTTGCAGAATACACCCGATGCCTCTGTTGCCTTAGCCGAGGTTTCTTCACAAGCTGGGTCGTCTCGCTTGGCGGCCACACTAACCGATATGGCCGAAGCGACAACCGAAGAAGAACGTAATCTCAACATGCAGAATTTGATTTCCTCGATTGAGGAAACGATCGAAACCTTGCAATCCCGATTGCAGTCGTTGACGGAGGAACTGAGTCAAAATCCTGAAGCACCAACGGATTCTTCAGTGACGGTGACTGCCTTAGCCATCAATGGGGTTTCGGAGTTGAATGAACAGAGTTCTTCAACCTTCACGGCCACCGTGATCTATAGCGATCAGACCTCCCAAACCGTAACGGCATTTTGGAAAGTCATTGGCAACGGAGAAGCGGTGATCGATAGCACGGGGAATTTAATGACCGGGGAAATCAACTCCTCTACCACGATTAGCCTGGAAGCCAGCTATGGGGGAAAAACAGCCTCGGTGAACGTGCTGATCAAAGACACGGATGCCACTTTGTTGAGCATCGAAATCAAAGGCAACAGCTCCATCCAAGAACAGGCCACCGGTCAATATACGGTAACAGCCACCTATGACGACGGTACCACACAAACGGTACAACCGACATGGTCTGAAAATAGTGTCGATGCGGTGATTGATAGCACGGGGACGTTGCGCACGTTTGAAGTCGCGTCGGACAACATCGTGACCTTGACGGCTTCTTTCAACGGGAAGACCGCAACGAAAAATGTACTGATTGAAAATCTAACTAAAGAAGTATTGCTTCTTCAAATCAGTGGGGTGTCGGAAATGGACGAGCAAAGCACTTCGACGTTTGCTGCGACTGTAACCTACGACGATTTGAGTACGGCCGTCATCAGTCCGTCATGGAGTGTAAGCAGTGGCGGGTTTGCGACCATCGATAGCGGAGGAACCGTGTTAGCAGGACAAGTGACTTCTTCTCAAGCAGTCACATTGACGGCCAGTTTTAACGGAAAAACCGCGACCAAGACCGTGTTGATTCGAAATCTAGACAAAACCGTCATCTCCTTGGCGATTAGTGGAAACACCAGTGTGACTGAGCAAAGTACTGCCACTTACACAGCTATGGCGACTTACGATGACGGATCGACAGCAGCCATCAGTCCCTCTTGGAGCGTGGATGGTAGCGGTTTGGCGACTGTCGATTCGGGGGGCGTCGTGACTGTGGGTAGTGTGATTACGGACACCACGGTGACGTTGACGGCCAGCTTCGGTGGAAAAACCGCGACCAAGACAATTTCAATTCAAAATCAGACCAAGGCGGTATTGAGTTTGGCAGTCAGTGGAACGGCTTCTATCGACGAAGCCACGAACGTGACGTTCACGGCCATAGCAACTTATGATGACGAGACGAGCGAAACAGTAAGTCCCTCTTGGAGTGTTGACGGCAGCGGTTTGGCCACAATCGATTCAGGCGGTGTCTTGAGAGCTGCAACGGTTTCCAATGACACCTCGGTCACTGTGACAGCAGAATTTAGTGGGAAGAGTGCAACCAAGACGGTCACAATCAAAGACGTGAACACACCTAGCACCTTCACCTTATCGACTGGAGTGACCGGCTCAGGCACAATCACCAGTAATCCGACTGGAATTGATTGCGGTACCGATTGTTCGGAAGTGTATCCCGAAGGGCAGAGCGTCACTTTGACAGCAGCAGCAACGAGCAACTATTTTTTCACAGGTTGGTCGGGGGACTGTAGTGGTACGACGGATTGTGGGTTGGCAATGAATGCGGACAAAACAGCCAACGCCACGTTCGCGCTGGCGGATACCATCACCATCAACCTTGCTGGCACCGGCACAGTGACCGAGATCACTTATAATGTCAGTTGCACGGAGAATTGTTCCATGACCCTCCCCGCCACAGCTTCCGTGTCTCTCACAGCGACTCCGGCCTCGGATCTGAATTTCAATGGCTGGTTGGGAGCCTGCCAAGGGTTAGGAACCTGTAATGTCAATGTAGCGAACAACGTGAATGTCACAGCGGTGATATCCAAGTCACAAGTCGAGTTGACCGATGTGACAAAGTCTCAAAGTGCCTTTTTTCACGATAAAATGGAGATGGTGCTCGACAGCACGAACTCGAAAATTTTGATTGTGACTCGAAGCGCATCCACCAGAAAGTTGATGCTGTATCGATGTGATGTCGACGGCAGCGATTGCGAAGACGCCATTGACATCTCCGCAGGGCAAAATCTTACTAGTGGAGAAGACCCGGTGGCTTTGCTGGATAGTACCAACTCTAAGCTGTTGGTCGTGACCCGCAATGCGGCCAATTCGGGGAAGCCTAGCTTATTCCGGTGCAACTTAGACGGAACGGGCTGTACGCATACTGATATCTCCGCAGGGCGCGGGACCGACTCTGGGTTGAATACCCATGCCGCAATTGATCTGGCGAACTCAAAACTTTTGACGGTGTCACGAGATGGCTCCAACTCCAATCGATTGACGCTGTACCGTTGTGACTTGGATGGAACGGATTGTACGAGCACCGATATCTCTCTTGGCATTGACAATGCTGGAGAGACCCAAGTGGTGGTCGACACGATCAATAGCAAGTTGCTCGTGGTCGTCAAAACAGCGTCTTTTAGTCTGGCATTGCACCGCTGTAACTTGGATGGAACGAGTTGTTCTTATTCCGCGCTTTCGACAACCGATAGTTACCGCTCATTCGTGCCGCGAGCGCTTCTCGATACGACCCATGCAAAGCTGTCTATCGTCCATTACAACGGCGTGGACCCCTACCCCTTGTATTTGCTCCGGTGTGATTTAGACGGTACCGATTGTACGCATACGGATATTTCCTCTGCGACCGGAAAAAACTTTTTTCACCCCACTCCGGTTCTGGATTTAAACCGCTCCAAGCTGATTGTAACGGCTTACGAAACGAACACTAGTGTCCCCAGTGTGATCCAGTGTAATTTGGATGGGAGCAGTTGCAGTTTCACAGATATTAGTATGGAGTACACGAGAGTGGAACATCGTATGCCCACAGTTCTCGATAGCACCAACAGCCGGTTGTTGACTGTAGGCGGAATAGACTTTACCCCGAATCAAAACTTGTATCTGCATCGTGTCCCACTCACTAGCAGCGGCAGTAGTGCGAGTTATGCGGCGTCTTGTAAAGCAGCCTTGGACAATAATCAGGCCCGATTGGATGGAGGCAGTGGTAGTGGGATTTACCGAATCAATCCTACAGGCAGCGGTACCATCGATGTTTTCTGCGACATGGAAACTCAAGGAGGAGGTTGGACCATGGTCATGGCTTTGATCAACAATGAGGGGACTCTGTGGAATTGGAATTCGAATGTCTGGAGTACCACGTCACAAGAAGGAACGATGCCCTCGGCGAGTACCAACATTTCTCAGAATTTTGTGTCTTCCGCGTATTCTCGGGTTCCGGGGAGTGATCTGTTGATTCGAGTGAATAGCAACGCGAGTGCTTATGCCTATAACACGGGCTGTCTGAGCAACACCACGTTGCGAGATCGCATTGTTAACTTTGTGGGGACACAGTGCTCGATGACTCAAGTGGGGGTCACCTTGGGGTCGATCAATGATGATTTCCGCTCGCCTGTGATTTTGAACTACGAATACAACCAATATTCAGCAGGAAAGATCTACACGGGATCCGATGACCACTATTGCCACACCCCCTACCGCCGCACATCGGGTTGGGGAGTGAAGGGTAATGGTTGTTTTGAAGATCGCACTTGGACGATTGAAGGCAATCCCGCCGCATCCTTCTGGGTCCGATGACCACTCGGATCAATCGTAGTAGTCATAATAGGAAACACCGATCGCTTTGTTCCTTTCTATCAAGCGGTCGGAAATAAATAGGGGGTTGGCCCGTCGCAGATGAGGTGATTTGGTGGGCCACTCATTCACCTGTTCGTAGATACCAAAGAGAAAATACCGACGGGATTCCAGAAATGCTTTCAGAGTTTCTAATGGCACATGCCGGTCATTGCTCGGATTCATTCCTGCTTCCACTTGTACAATGTCAATTTTTTGTGCGGAGAGTAAATGCTCCGCACCCTTCAATACTTCAAGATCTCCACCCTCGGTGTCTATTTTGAGATAGTTGATTTGGTGGATGCTTCTTTCCTGACAAAATTCATCCAATGTGACGATATCGACGGGTTCCGTTTTCACGTCATCCTCCACGGTGAACTCCTTGGATTGTTCTAACACAAAGAATGTTTCTGACCTGCCTGCTAAAACCATTTTCCCTTGCCCCTGAGAAGCCCCAAATGCCAGCTGGAAACAATCAACCCGCGGATTCTGTTTAAGATTGCCGTGAAGTTGATGATACGTGTCCTTCACTGGCTCAAAACAATAAATGTGGGATTTGGGGAATTGAACCAAGTAGAACTCGGTAGATTGCCCCACGTTGGCACCCACATCAAAAACAATGTCGATGTCACAAATTGGCAAACAACAGGCAATGTCTTGAATCATATCAACACCACGCGGGGGCATCTTTTTGCGAGTACTCATCAATTTCTCCGTTTATTGTACATAACAAGGCTCAGTATTGTGCATAACAAGGCTCAGTGGGGTTTTGGTTATCACATCACAAAAGGAAGACTGTAGCTTCGATTACGAAATTTCCAAAAAGGCGTTTGGTCTTTTTTGTAGTTCACTACCTCCCCTCGAAAGATCTTTTTTTGAGTAATACATTGTTTCATTTGAGCAACCGTTTCTGGGTCGCTGGCTTCCCCCTGTAAGAATCGACAGTTTTCCCCAATGATATCTTCAGGAAGATATCCAGTTAATTCAATAAAAGCTGGATTGGCATAAACAATAGGATTGTCCTCTTGATTGGGGTCTGAAATCACAACTCCTTCGTTGGTGGATTCGATTGCTCTCAATAACGTTTCCAACTGAATCTCTTGCTGAAATTGACTATTCGCTCGTTGCAAAGTGGCGATCATTTCTTGTTTTTGGTCGGAATTCATAACAATGCGCTCAATTTTTAGTAAACGTTAATGTTTGGTGTAATGGGATATCCTGGAATAGCTAGGTAGTTAGTCCTGTTGGGTCTAACATATTTTTGAAGAAACTCGCCATGACATTATCTGGCTGTATTGGATCTTCTGAAGAGGGGCGTCCATTTTGCTGACATTTTATATTTCTCGAAAAGTCAGGAAGTTTGTGTATAAACATTCGGAATACACTCTCCAATTCTTTCGCAACACGATTGCTCAAAGATTGTTATGAACTTTGCGAGCACAGAATCCGCCCACCCGTTGCCCGTCAATCATGGGTTTCACCAATTTCGAAGCCATTACTTAACCGCTTCCACACTCATAGAATCGTCTCAATTTGAGGCGTCCTACACGCATCTAAAAACATCGTGGCAGGCTTGTTTGGTATTACTCAATCTTGAGAGCGAACCCAAAACCGATGACGAAATATTAGAATGGAATCATGCATCTCAGGTGTTTGGTTCGGAAGATCTCGGAGCATTTCTGTCCAGTTTGAATGAAGTCACGGCGAATGCGTTCTCTTCCAAAATGGAAGAAGCGTACCCCCTCTGTTTTGAACGGTATCTTGTTATCTTCCATCAAGCCTTGGGGCAGTTTCAGCGAATGTTTTCGGAAACGGAATTGTTGGGTGGTACAAAACCTTCTCCCTTTTCGCGGTTATCGACGCGAAGTTTCTGGATGCAGTATGGCCCTTGGTTTCTAGGAATACTCGTGTTTCTGGGGGCGGCTGGTTGGCTTTCACTGAAATACAAAGATTTTCAAGAAGAGCAACCGATAACCAAATCGTACAATGTCTCTGGACTGCTATGGTACGGCTGGAACGACTCGGGGCCGACATCCGGTATTGGGGAATGGAAATTTGTTGCGGATGGGAGTTGGCAGGTCCATGAACTGAACCTGGGACAACCTCTCCCATTGGGACGTTTGCGTTTGGATCCTTTGCAATTGAAACGAGGCCATTTTGAACTGGATTGGGTGGATGTGGTCGGACCGGACGGACAAACGGTGCGACGTTTGAAATGTTCTCGGCAAACCGAAGGCTGGAATTTCAATCAGATGGTGCCTCGTGATCCAAACGCCTCTGTTTGCCATTTCTCTCCCGAAACACCGGATCCCCATTTCCTGACACCTCAATTCCCTCCAACACTTGCGAGTCGTGTTCGATTACGGATGCGGGTCTACCGAGAAACCCCTTTTGTTTGGTGGCTCTTGAAAGGAACTGACAATGGAAGTTAACAAGCCCATCCCTTGGGCCTACGAAATCTTGGGGGGAATTTTGGTCCTTTTGGCAGTAGGACTGCGGGTGTATAAGGCCCATTTTTTGGGAATTGTGGGAGACGAAGCCGCAACCTATATGCTGTATGCACATGACTTGGAAACCACGTTGACGTTTTACACCTACGCCAACAATCACATCTTGAACTCAATACTGATTTATTTCACCGAGTTTGGGTTCGGGTGGTATGACCATTTCATCCGGCTGCCGGCCTTAGTCTTTGGAATCGGTTACTGTGTGGCAACGTTTTTTTTGATTCGCTCGGTCATACAAAACACGCTCATTCGTCTGCTTACGCTGACTCTGGCGCTATTTCATTTTTTTGTATTGGATCTCACTTTGGTAGCCCGTGGTTATGGGATTGCCCTGGGGGCGATGGCTTTTCAGATGTTGCTGATGGCCCATTATGCCCGTTCCTCGCCTATATCGATTCTGCCTCTCCGCTACTTAATCGGCATGGCATTTGGCAATTTCATCGCCTTCAGTGCCATGTTGACCAGCGCATTTTCCTTAGCTTCCCTCAATTTGGTTTTTTTGATGCTGGTGGGTTTCAAAATCTACCTCCGTTTTCTAAGAATACGTTGGAGACAACTGGTCCAGATTGCAGCAGGTTTGGTGATATTGAGTCTGATTCCCATCACCTTGGTGTACTATCGTCTTTATTTTGGCATTCAGGAAATAACAGCAACAACGGTGCAAGAATCTCTTACATGGGGAGAACTTTTTTGGGGTTGGGTCGACTACATGGGGTGGTTGCTCACCGTTTGGTTTTTTCAACGAGACAGCGCCAGTGCCTTCCGTTGGGACTTGGTCATTGGATGCAGTGTAACGGCTGTCGGAATCGTTGGTATGGGGGTGTATCGGCTTCGAAATCTAAAAGGTAGCTGGATCGCCAGCCTGCTACATTCCATACACCGAGTGTGTTGGTTTGTTGTGCTGTCCGGTGCACTCGTCGTAATGTTGATTGGTGTGGTTGGATTCCAAATGAGTTTGGGTTTTCATCGGAGCCATGTTTTTTTGATCCCCATTATTGTGCTTTGTTTTGGGATTGGTGTGGAAGCATTGTTTGTCTATTTCCAAGGTCGAGTACAGAAGGTTCTGGCTGGCGTGATCGCTTGTCTCTACTTGCTCCTCATATTTCATAGTCTTCCAGCCGTCGATAACCTAAATCCGATTTACCCTGAAACCGAGGTGTATGTCGGTCCATTTTTGAGACAACTCCAAGCTCACGATTCCAATAGAGAATGGAAAGCACTGTTCACTGATAAAAATCACTTTTTACCGCTGAGTTACTACAATATAGTCGGATACCGCGTTACCGAGGCGACCTCTGGTGATGAAGCCAAACTCGATTGCGAAACCCCCACCCAAAATCGATGTTCCTGGGAAATCCTTCCATAAAACCAATATTTCACTTCCACTTTGTTCTTTTCGATTCGTACATAAAAAGGTAAATTATTATCCAATATTGGATAACGTGTTTGTCTTTCACAATGTATTGGGATTGAAAGGCGAGTGAAATTCAAGAATGGAGTGAAAGATGATGGTTTCAAACGAACAATATTCAAACGAACAACATTTCGAGTCCCCGGATCTAGTGGGTGCTCACTTCTTCTCAATGTTTATACGTCCCAACGAATATGGGCGGGGTGTTTATACTTCGGAATTCATACAGGCGGGGAGCTTGATTTCGGTTGAGCCGATGAAACTGTTCAAAGGGGATGAATTGGAACAAATCGAAAGTACTGATCTGGAACGATATTTTTTCCGAGTCAGTTATGATCCTCCAATGAGAGCCTTAGTATTTGGATTTGGGATGCTGCTGAATCATAGTCCGCAGCCCACGCTCAGCCGGGAATTGCTCTTGGATCAGCAGATCGCGATTTTTAGAGCCAGACGGAATATCCACCCCGATGAGGAATTAACCTGTTTTTATAAAGGGTCCCGCGAAGCCATCCTACGGGTGCATGGCTTTGACATCGGCGATCAGGCTCCCCCGCCAGATGATGTCTGGCTCACGAGCTAAATGAATTCATATGGACTCCTTGCGCCTTCTCTTGTTGATGGATTCCAAGGCGCTTGTCAATGATGTGAGTCCACAAATTCCTGCCTCAACCTCAATTTGAGACGCTGCGAGAGTTGGGCCGCATCCTTGAGCATCCGGGCATCGAGCTTGGATAAATCGTCGGGGATTAGGTAATTGTGGGGAGCCTGATTGTGAAGGATGTGATCAAGCTGATGATGGAGACGTTGATGCATTAGAAAATCAAACGCGGTCTCCATATTTTTCAGGTCGGCTTCCAGGAGGGCTTGCTTATGATGGAGCTGTTCCAGCCGTTCGATTGTATTGACCTCCATCACTCCAATTTTGAGACTGAGCAAGCGGGCATAATCCACCAACATGGTCATGGTTTGTTTCAAGTCAATGCCGATTTCGTCCTCTGAGTTACCAGCCTCTAACGACCAGCCACCCCACCAGTTGAGCGGGCTTTTGTTTTTCAAGGCATCCACGGCTAAATGATAAAAGTAGCGTTCGCTCAGCCCTTTCAATTCTGCCTGCAAATGTTGACGCAATTGTGATGTCAGGTGGGCTACATCGTAGATGGCACGAAAGTCAAAAAAAATAGTCGATTGCATGACGGATTCCGGTTCGGGAGTCCGAATCCATTGGGTGAAATATTGTTTCCAAATGGAAAGTGGTTGGCACCATTGAGGGTTTTGAGCCATGACCTCGCCAGAGCAGAACTCGTAACCGATCTCATTCAACGCGCCACATACCTTTTGACCGAATTCTACAAAATATTCATGAACCGTGTCTGCTTCTTCCGGTGAAGGATCTGCGTAAACCAAAGCATTGTCCTGATCGGTCTTTAGGGTTTGTTCTTTGCGACCTTCACTTCCCAGAACCATGAAGGCAAATGGGACAGGCGCAGGAGCAACCTCTTTTTGAGTGAGGTCCAGCACTTGTTTGACCAACGCATCAGCAATCAGAGCCACGGTACGGCTGATATAGCGTGTTGGCACACCAGAAGAAAACAACAGGTTCAGCAAATCAGGGGTTTGCTGGTTCAATTGAGCTAAGGAGGGAATATCCTTGGCTTGATGGATTTCATAAACCAAAGAAAAGGGAGATTGTCCTTGAGCTGTCAACAATCGGTGATGATTCACGATGTGAGTCACCTGTTCGGAAGCATCCACTAAGGCCACATGCTTGATGTTGTGGTTGATCATGAGGAGCAACGCTTCAAAAATCGGAGCGGTATTGGAAAGCGTGAGCAAAGGAAAGGAACTGGCTTCTTGAATGGGCGTTTCCAAAGAACAGCCTTGGGCAACCACGCGTTTTCTTAGATCTTGATCAGTGAAGATTCCTAGCGGACGGTCTTTTGGTCCTCGAACGATGATGGCGCTCGTGTTGTTTTCTGCCATACGGCATACCACTTGGCGGATTGACTCTTCTCCTTCACACCAAATAGCAGGACTATGGTCTAGACTCGACAACGGTTGTTGAAAAAATTGAATCGCCAAGTTCATTGGAAAGCCACCGTATTGTGGGTTTTGTGATGTCGCGACGTCACCGTGCTTCTCATTGTGGAAGGATGTGACGCCGCGGTTAGTGGACGTAGCCGTTTTATGCGGCTTTGCGTCCTTCGATCAAGTCATCGACAACGGCTGGGTCTGCCAAAGTCGAGGTATCTCCGATGTTACCATATTCGCCTTCTGCAATTTTCCGCAGAATGCGTCTCATGATTTTCCCACTTCGGGTTTTAGGGAGACCGTAAGCCCACTGGATCGTATCAATGGTGGCAATTGGACCAATCTCTTCGCGAACCAGCCGGACCAATTCATCCCGGAGACCTTGATGCGGGACCACACCGGAATTCAAGGTCACGTAGGCATAAATCCCTTGGCCTTTGATGTCATGGGGAATGCCCACAACCGCGGCCTCGGCAACCTTGGAACTCGACACCAAAGCCGATTCGATTTCTGCGGTTCCCATGCGGTGTCCCGACACATTGATGACATCATCCACCCGACCCGTGATCCAGTGATAGCCATCTTCGTCTCGTCGGCAACCGTCACCCGTGAAGTAATACCCAGGGTATTGTTGGAAATAGGTGCTGTAGAAACGGTCAGGATCTCCATACACTCCCCGCATTTGGCCTGGCCAAGAATCTTTGATGCACAAACTACCTTCTCCAGCTCCTTCTACTTCATTGCCATTGACGTCGAGCAACACGGGTTGGACTCCAAAAAAGGGTCGGGTTGCCGAACCTGGTTTGGTGGGGGTGGCTCCGGGGAGTGGAGCGATCATCATTCCCCCAGTTTCGGTTTGCCACCATGTATCGACAATCGGGCATTTTTCTTTCCCGACGACACGATGATACCACAGCCACGCTTCAGGGTTAATGGGTTCCCCAACCGTTCCCAGCAAGCGGAGTGAACTCAAATCTCGCCAATTGACATGCTCGTCACCTTCTTTAGCGATGGCACGGATGGCGGTAGGAGCGGTGTAAAAAATGTTAACTTGGTGCTTTTCCACAATATCCCAGAAACGTCCCCAATCGGGATAATTTGGAATACCCTCGTACATTAAGGTGGTGGCTCCGTTGGCAAGCGGTCCATATACGATATAGCTGTGCCCCGTGATCCAGCCGATATCAGCGGTGCACCAATAGGTGTCGCTGTTTTCGTAGTTGAACACATATTGATGAGTCATGGACACATAGGTCAGGTATCCTCCGGTGGTGTGCAACACCCCTTTGGGTTTTCCAGTGGAGCCAGAGGTATACAAAATGAATAAGGGATCTTCCGCATCCATTTCCTCAATGGGACACCGAGCGTTGATGTCGGAGGAACTCATTTCTGTGTGCCACCAATGATCTCGTGGGGTAGTGATGCTGGTCGGATTTCCGGTACGTTTGACCACAATACATTTTTGAACCTCGGTTCCTTCCAGGGCATGGTCACAATTTTGTTTGAAAGGAATGTTTTTACCACCTCGGTAACCACCATCCGCGGTGATGACCAATTTGGGTTGGCAATCCAAAATTCGACTTTTAAGAGCTTCTGAACTGAAACCTCCAAACACAACCGAATGGATGACTCCGATTCGGGCACAAGCCAACATGGCGATAGCGAGTTCTGGGATCATGGGCAGATAAAGCACCACGCGATCTCCCCGTTGCAAATTATGTTTTTTCAAGACGTTTGCAAAACGAGAAACCTCTCGGTGCAGTTGCAAGTAAGTGTAGGTCTTAAATTCGTGGGGATCGTCGCCTTCCCAAATCAATGCGGCCTGATTGCGTTTCGAGGTGGTCAAATGGCGGTCGAGGCAATTGTACGCTGCATTGAGTTTTCCTCCTTGATACCAAGCAATTTGGGCATTATCGAAGTCGGTGTTTTTGACGGTATCCCAAGGTTTGATCCAGTCCAAGCGCTCGGCTTGCTTGGCCCAGAACGCATCAGGGTTTTCAATAGATTCTTGGTACAGTGTTTCATACATCTCGGGGGTGACCAAGGCGCGGTCCTTGATCGATTCCAGTATGTCAAATTTCAGTTCGGTCGGTGTTTGCGGCATGAAACCTCCTCATTTAAATGGTGAAAGTGAGTGATGATACTGAGAGATGTTGATTCAACACGCTCGCTTCGATCTTGTCGTGGGAAAACCTTCGTCGCGAGCGTGTTGAAAGGGGTTAATGGAAAGATTTTAGTGTTCCACTGCTTCTTTCGCGCCTTTGGGAATACGGATGTATTGGACCATTTCCTGAACTTTCTTTGGTGGGGCAACAGTCACTTTGGAAACGGCTGTGGCGACAGCAAAATTGAGCAGCATTCCCAAGGTGCCGATGCCTTCAGGGGAAATGCCGAAGAGCCAGTTTTCTGAAACATTGGCCGCAGGGTTGATGAATTTGAAGTACACAATGTAGGCGGCTGTGAACACAATCCCGATGAGCATCCCGGAGATTGCACCTTCTTTGGTAGTTTTCTTAGAGAAGATGCCCATGATAATCGCCGGGAAAAACGAGGAGGCAGCAAGTCCAAAGGCGAACGCTACGACTTGCGCTACAAACCCTGGCGGATTGATGCCAAAGTATCCCGCGATCATAACCGCAGCTCCTGCCGCGACTCGTGCAGCCATCAATTCTTGTTTCTCTCCGATGTCCGGCTTGATCATCTTTTTGAGGAGGTCGTGAGAAACGGTGGTTGAGATCACGAGCAACAAACCTGCTGCGGTGGATAAAGCGGCTGCTAGACCCCCGGCTGCTACCAACGCGATCACCCAATTAGGAAGGCCGGCAATTTCTGGATTGGCCAGCACCATGATGTCTCGGTCTACTTTCAATTCATTGGTGGCTTTGGCGGCTTGATATTGAATCACGCCATCTTGATTCTTATCTTCCCATTTGATCAGGCCGGTGTTTTCCCAATTCTTGACCCACTGTGGTGCGGATTCATAAGGTTTGTTGCTAACGCTGTTGATCATATTCACGCGAGCAAATGCAGCGACAGCCGGAGCCGCAGTATAAAGAATCGCAATAAAAATAAGTGCCCATGCGGCCGATTTGCGAGCGTCCCGAACTTTGGGAACCGTAAAAAAGCGGATGATGACATGGGGCAAGCCGGCGGTTCCAAACATCAATGCCGCCGTGATGAAAAAGACATCGATGGTGCCTTTGGCGCCGCTAGTGTAGTCCGAGAATCCAAGCTCGTGATGCAGGCCATCCAGTTTGTCTAAGACGTAACCACTTCCATCGAGGAGCTGTGCACCAAAACCCAATTGAGGAATCACATGCCCGGTCATCATGATAGAGATGAAGATCGCAGGGACCATAAATGCAAAAATCAGCACACAATATTGAGCCACTTGGGTGTAAGTGATCCCTTTCATCCCACCTAAAACGGCATAGAAGAAAACAATCGCCATCCCGATCAAAACACCAGTGACGATGTCGACTTCCAAAAATCGGGAAAAGACAATGCCCACTCCCCGCATTTGCCCGGCCACATAGGTGAATGAAACGAATATTGAACAAACGATGGCCACCGTTCGCGCCGCATTCGAGTAATACCGAGTGCCTACAAAATCAGAGACGGTGAACTGGCCGAATTTCCTTAAATAAGGGGCCAACAGAAGAGCCAGCAGCACATAACCCCCGGTCCATCCCATCAGGTACATGGAACCGTCTCGTCCCATAAAAGAAATCAAACCCGCCATTGAAATGAAGGATGCGGCCGACATCCAGTCCGCGGCCGTTGCCATCCCGTTGGCTAAGGGTGGAACCCCACCACTGGCGACATAAAAGTCTTTGGTGGATGAAGCCCGTGACCAAATTGCGATTCCGATATACAGGGCGAAGCTCAACCCCACGATGATCCATGTCCAGGTTAAAATACTCATTGAGACCTCCTCTTAATGATTAGAAATTTATTTTTTGGTAAGTTGTTGGAACGTTGGAATGGGGATTAATCTTCTTGAACGTCGTACTCACGATCCAGTTTGTTCATCAGCGATATGTAAGCGATGATGACTCCCACAAAAGCCAGAATGGAGCCTTGTTGCGAGAACCAAAATCCGAGTTTAAAACCAAAGATTTGAATCTGGTCGAGCGTATCCACAAATAGGATTCCGCAGCCGTAGGAAACCAAAAACCAGACGACCAGCAATCTACCGAGGTATCCCAAATGTCGTTTCCAATACTCGTCTTCCCGTGATGACAATTCCATAGCGCCTCCTCTTGATGTTTGGATGAAATAGGTTGGTGAAAGAGTGAACACTCAATACGCAGTGTCCTTGCCGTTATCCTATCGGGGGCAACCAAATAATCTACTCGCAAACCTTCCTAGTAGTTTTCCTAGTAAGCGCTCTGGCGATTTATGCTAAGGTGAAAAAACGTTGCTCTAAACGTAGATCCATCCTGTTTACATTTTGAAAATTCGATTGTGTGAAAGCCGATGCAAAAAACCTTGGTTGCGCTGGGAAAACAGCAAACCTGGCCTGATAGTCGCCTCGAAATATTGGAGCGTGAGGGATGGAGTGTTCAGTTTGAGGAAGAATGGGGCGGTTTGGCAGAAAGGATGAAAGCCGACAGCAATCGACTCTTCTTGGCAAAGGGGGATGCCATCAATTGGGATGAGATGGAACGCGATGGGGTACAGAAAGCGAAGCTACCTGAGGGTAAGATCGTGATCTTTTGGGTGCAGGATGTCGCTCAACTGCCTCAAGAGGTGATAAACGCCCCGAATGTGGACATTTGGGAACAGAACATGCCGTCGTCACTCGTCCAAAAACGATTGCAGTGGTTGGAAAATGCTTTGAGCAGTCAGGCTCATATTGACCAGCTTGAGAACCAACTTAGGGAGGTTTCCCAACAGTTGGAAGGTGCGGCTTCTTCCATTCGGACTGCGTCGGAAGAGAAAAATGTGTTGATGCAAGAGATTCATCATCGAGTCAAAAATAACCTCCAAATGGTGTCTAGCATCCTCACGCTTCAAACGAGCAAAATTGAAGATCGCAAAGTACGAGAACTGCTGAAAAACGCTCAAAGTCGCGTGGATACAATTTCCCTCATTCATAAGAAGCTCTACGAATCGGAAAGCCTCGCGGAAATCAACGTCAATGATTACATTCAGCAGCAAATCAAAGATCTGATGTTTCACTTTCCAGAGCGGTCGCAACATGTCGACATCCAATTTGACATTGCGTCGAACATTCTATTGGACATCGACCGGTCGATTCACTTAGCGCTTTTGCTCAACGAATTGATTGTCAATGCGCTGATCCATGCGTTTCCCGATTCACGTGCCGGGGCGATCCGGATTCAATTTCATCCTGACCCAGAGAATTCATACCTGCTCATGGTTTCGGATAACGGCATCGGACTCCCCAAAAACATGCAGTTGGAAAAGTCCACGTCCACGGGCATGCGTGTCATTATGCGATTGGTGAAACAATTGGAAGGCGCTGTGAAGGTAGCCCATTCTCCTGGAACGTCGTACCAAATTACGTTTCCTCGATAAGTGGAAATTGAAGGAAACGACTGCGATGGCTCAGCGGAGGCCAACAGAATGAATGGAAAGAAAAGCCACGGAATTGACGAAGGAACGCCATGTCGAATGAGCATATTTTAATCGTCGAAGATGAGGTCTTTATTGGCTTGGGGATCCAGGAAAAGCTCGAATCATTTGGCTATTTTGTGGATGGCATTGCGGCATCCGGCAAGGAAGCCCTTGAGCTGGTGCTCCAGCATCAACCCGATCTTGTGGTCATGGACATTGTGATCAAAGGGGAGATGGATGGCATTGAAACCACCCAACGGATTCGTGATCAATTTGACATTCCCGTGATTTACCTGACGGCATTTGGAGACGATCATCATTTACGTCGGGCGAAAGTGACGGATCCATCCGGGTATTTGCTCAAGCCGTTTAGTGATCGAGAATTGCAAATCACCATCGATATTGCATTGTATAAACACCACCTTCGAAAAAAGCTGAAAAACCAACAACGCTGGTATTCAACCATTTTGAAAAGTTTGGGAGATGCGGTCGTGACCTTGGACACCACCCATCATGTCACGTTCATGAATCCTTCTGCGGAGGCACTATTCGGGGTGCAAAGTCATCAGAAGCGGGGGTTTCCGATACAAGACGTGATTTTGACCTATTCGCAAGCATCCACACGCATTATGGAGCGGTTGCAAGAGAGCACCACCACTTCTGAAACGTTGCGGGTTCTCGGTGTGCTGTTCAAAATCGAAGAAAATGAGCTGATTTTGAATCTCTGCATCGCACCGATTTATAACGAAGATTCTCAATTGATGGGGATCAGTCTGGTGTTCAGTGATCAAACAGAACAGAGGCAATATCAACAATTGATCGAGCAACAGTCGGATTCGGAGGCCGAGGTTGAAGATCCGGTCAGTAAGTTGCTGACGTATCGAGAAAAACAAATTTTAGCAAAGATTGTTGATGGGCAAACCACGAAGGAAATCGCCAGTGACTTTGAGATCAGTCCACGGACTGTGGAATTCCATCGATACAACTTGATGCGAAAGCTCAATGTTCAGGATATCCCTTCGTTGGTCCGAGAATCCTTATCAAAAAAATTGGTTCCTTTCTCACGATAGCAAGCGGGAGGCAAAATGAAGCTGCATCGATTGATTGGTATTTTTTTATTGGCATTGTTTCTGTTCAACTTTCCAATTTTGTCGTTATTCAACTCACCGAAATCCGGGCCAGCGTCGATTTTTATTTACTTGTTCGTTGCTTGGGGGTTCTGCATTGGTTTGGCTGCATGGGTCCTTGAAAAGCGACCCAAAGACGAATTTTGAATAACCTGTTAAGCAACACGTTGATGGTTTGGGGGGCAACTCAACGATGGATCACGCTTCGCTCATTTTTGTCGCAATTTTGTATTTTGGGATGCTGTTTTGGATTGCCCAATATGCGGACAATCGTCGTGCTAAAAAACGCAGCTTGATCGCATCCCCGTCGGTCTATGCACTGTCCCTTGCGGTTTACTGTACGGGATGGACCTTCTATGGCAGCGTTGGATTTGCCGCATTTCAAGGGCTGTCGTTTTTGACGATTTATTTAGGTCCGACGCTGATGACCCTGCTTTCAGGAGCATTGCTGCGAAAGCTCATTCGAGTGAGCAAGACCTATTCGTTGACCTCATTAGCAGACTGCATTTCGTTTCGTTATGGGCAGAGTCAATGGCTGGCCGGACTGGTGGCCGTGATCAGTGCCATTGGAATTTTACCGTACATTTCGCTGCAACTGAAAGCGATCAGTTCCAGCTTTGCTGTGATGACGAGTTCTCAGGAGCAATGGTCGGTTGCCTGGAGATCTAGTTCGATTCCTTCAGATGCCGCCTTTTACATCACGTTGGTCTTAATCTTATTTGCACTTATTTTTGGGGTGAGGCGTATTGATCCATTGGAACGACATGAAGGTTTGGTTGCGGTGGTGGCGTTTGAATCGGTCGTCAAGCTGATTGCTTTTTTATCGCTAGGCCTTTTTGTGGTTTATGGCCTGTTTGATGGGTTTGGTAACTTATTTGATCGCGCCGAAGCGGTCGAGTCCCTTCAATCTCTGTGGTTGTTGTCTTCGCAAGAAGGGGCTTATAGCGATTGGTTCACGCTTCTGATTCTCTCGATGCTGTCATTCATGTTGCTACCTCGCCAGTTTCAGATGGCCGTGATCGAGAATGTCAATGAATCGCATGTTCGACGCGCGATTTGGGTTTTCCCGTTGTATTTGCTTTTGATCAATCTGTTTGTGCTGCCAATTGCATTTGCCGGTCGGTTGATTTTTCCCGAAGCCAGCGCCATCGAAGCAGATACCTTTGTTCTACGATTGCCTTTGGATTCGGGAAACATGGGGTTGGCATTGCTCGTATTCATTGGAGGGCTGTCGGCGGCAACCGGCATGATTATTGTGGAATCCGTGGCCTTGAGTCACATGATCACCAACTCGTTGTTAATGCCTTTGATCATTCGCATGCCGTTCATTCGAAAAGGGGCTGAACAGTCTCAAACGGTTTTATTAGTGCGAAGATGCAGTGTGGCGTTTGTACTGCTGACCAGTTACCTCCATTTTCATTATGTTGCAGAAGCTTATCCGTTGGTCAGCACTGGGTTGATTTCCTTTTTAGCCGTGGCCCAGTTGGCACCCCCGTTGATCGGGGGATTGTATTGGAAATATGGCAATCGATGGGGGGCGATCAGCGGGTTGATTGTGGGTTTTTCGATTTGGGCCTACACCTCGCCGTTCAGCCAGTTGATCAACGTGGGTTTGTTTCCCAGTAGTCTTTTGGAATCCGGCCCTTGGGGGTTGGAATGGTTGAACCCGAACCAGCTCTTGGGAGTGTCCTTAAGCCCCATCGCTCAAGCCACGTTTTGGAGTTTATTTCTCAACACGAGTTTTTACATCGGTGTCTCTCTGATGACATCCCAAACATTGAGGGAACGCAGTCAAACGAGCTTGGTCGTGGATGTGTACCGGTATTCGATTGGCAAACAGTATTCTCAATTCTGGCGAGGCACTGCGACTCTGCAAGAATTGCAGTCGCTCCTTCAGCGATTTCTGGGAGAGGCCCAAACCACTCGCGCTCTCAAAGCATATGCCCGATCCAACAATACCGATTTCTCGACACTCGTACCGAGCGCGGAGCTGGTTCAATATACGGAAAAGTTGCTCTCTGGGGCCATCGGTTCGGTCTCTGCACGGATCATGGTGGATTCCGTTGTGAAAGAAGAACCCCTGAAATTAGAAGAGGTCATGAATATTTTGGACGAAACGCAGCAGGTGATTTCCTACAGCCAACAACTTGAAGAAAAATCACGCCAGCTCCAAGAAACTTCGGAAGAGTTGAAAGCAGCAAATCTTCGACTACGTGAATTGGATACTTTGAAAGATGAATTCATCTCGACCGTCACCCATGAACTGCGAACCCCTTTGACCTCCATTCGTTCGTTTTCTGAAATTTTGTACGAAACTCCCGACATTTCATTGGAACGACGAAAAAAGTTTCTTTCCATCATCGTGAAAGAATCGGAGCGCCTCACACGTTTGATCAATCAAGTGTTGGATTTTGAGAAAATGGAATCGGGAAAAATGGAATGGCAAATGGATACTTGTGAGCTTCAAACCGTCACAGAAAATGCCATCAATGCCGTTTGGCAATTGGCTGACCAAAAAAAGGTCAAAATTCATACTCAGATGCCCGAAACCCCATTGACTCTCTATGCCGATACCGATCGTTTGATTCAGGTATTGGTGAATCTCTTGTCCAATGCGATCAAATATTCGCCGGAAAATGACGGAGTGATTTGCGTGGAGGGTTCCCTCAATGGAACCCATGTGTTGGTTCGTGTGAAAGACAATGGCGTGGGCATTCCGAAAGAAGAGCAGAATTCGGTTTTTGAAAAATTCCATCAGGTCCTTAGACCCGGACGCGGTAATCCTTCCGGCAGCGGTTTAGGATTGACTATCTGTCAGCAAATCATTGAGCACCATCAAGGAAAAATCTGTGTTGCGCCAGGAAGTGAGAATGGCGCTGTGATTGAGTTCACTATCCCTCAGTCTCATGAATTGGATCTCTGAAAGGAACGTAAGATGCCTCAGCAGAAAATACTCATCGTCGAAGACGATCCTATGATCGTGACCGCTCTCGAATTCTTGATGGAGCAGAACGGCTATCAGGTCTTGACCGCTGACCACGGAGAAGCCGCGATTCAACTCGCTGATACGGAAACGCCGGACCTGATCTTGCTGGATGTGATGCTTCCCGAACGTTCGGGATTTGAGGTGTGCCAACATCTACGAACTTTGCCGCATCTTCAGAAAATTAAAATCATTCTCCTCACTGCCAAAGGTCGGGAAGCGGACATTCAAAAGGGCCTGACTTTTGGTGCAGATGCCTATGTGACCAAACCGTTTTCCAATCGTGAACTCATCGACACGATTCAAAATCTGCTGGCTTCGTGATCGCTCAGTCCAATGGCTTTGTGATCGCAGGTTCAATGGCTTTGTGATCGCAGGTTCAATGGCTTTGTGATCGCGGGTTCCATGGCTTGTTGAGCCATTCATTGGGTTCCAAACCACAGTCAATTCCGGCACTCATTCAATTGAGGAAATTATGAAACCAAAAACGCGCTTGATTCTAAAATGGTATGGCCTGAATGCAACGATGCTCGCCCTGGGGTTTACCTTAGTGATCGGTGCGTTCTATTCCCTCCCTACTGAGCAAAGTCACTTGCTTCTGGACCTCTTATATCAATACCGCTTGGCTGTTGGAGCCTTTCTTTTGGCGGGACTCGTAGTCTGGGGGTGGGGAACGCAATGGATGTTGGAACAGGTGTGGTTGCCGCTGCATCGTTTGAAAGAGCAGGTACAAGCCTTCAATCCACAGGATCACAATGGGCCTTTTTCCGAAAACGGAAATCCACTCTTGCAAACGATTCTGCAAACATGGAATCAAAAAATCGTTGCGATCAATCAATCTCGCGATGCCGTAGAGCAGAGAATCCAAGGGTCCAACCGCCAATTGAAACAAGAACATCATGCATTTGAATTGCTGATTGAATCCCTACAGTCTTCGGTCATTGTGTGTAATTTTCGAGGCGAGGTGGTGCTCTACAACCAAAGTGCCAAGAACCTTTTAGGCAGTTGCGATGCGTCGATGCCCCACTATATTGGCTTGGGAAGGAAAATCGAAAAAATCTTACCCAACCCGCTGTTCCAAAAGTTGATTGCTCGGTGTCAGGTAGTTGATCATCAAAACACGTCGGATCAACACGAACATTTGGTGTTTAAACAAGGGGAACGATTGCTCAAAGCACAGATCATCCACTTGAAAGACCAAGAGAATTTTCGAGGAGGGATCTTGGTCATCATTCAAAAATTGGGAGATTCTCCTGATTCCACGGCTTGGATTGCCCGAGAAGCCCAATTGCTGGAAAACCTCCGGCATCCCGTTGCTAATGTTCGCAGCTCATTTGAAATGCTTTACGATTTTCCAGAAATGCCAGCGGATAAACAGCGCAACTTTCAGAGCAATATTCTTTCTAGTTTGAATCATCTCACGGAGCTATTGAATACCCATCAACAAGCTCCTGTCGAATTGTCTTCGACTCACTTAAATAAATCAAAAGTGGAAATTCGATCATGGATGTCGCAGCAGCTTCAAGAAATGGAGCCGGATTCCTCAGAATCGTTTGAAATTAATGAAAACTATTATGTTTTGATCAATCCTCATTTGATGGAACTCGCGTTTGCCCATCTTCTTGACTACTTGCGGGAGCAATTGGGGGATACCCCGATTGGCTACCGTCTTTTTCAAAAAGGCTCGCTCGTTTGCACCGAGTGGCGTTGGCAAAATGTAGTGTTCGACCATCACTCATTACGTTCTTGGTTGACCGAGAAACATGTCACTCCGCTTCAATCACGGCCTGTGGCGATTCTCGAAATCCTGGTGTCGCATGACGTTGAACTCTGGATGGGGCGTGATACCGTCACCGATGATTCGTTTCTCCGTTTGTCTTGGCCACTTTGCGATCCTCCTGAGTCGCGACCAGTTAGGGGTTCTGCACAATTCCCTTTGCCCCAATACGACTGGTCGTTGTTGTTTTCGGAATCCGTGGATGCCGCTTTATTGGACATGCCGCTGGAACAACTCTATTACTCCGTATTTGACACGGAAACCACCGGACTGGTGCCTTCGCAGGATGAGATTTTGTCGATTGGTGCGATCCGGATCATCAATCGAAAGCTCTTGAACGGAGAATCCTTTAATGAATTGGTGAATCCGCAATGTTCCATTCCGCCTGCCTCCACCAGGATTCACGGAATCACGCAAAAAGCAGTCGATGACAAACCCACTGTCAATCAAATCCTGCCTCAATTTTACCATTTTGTAGAAAACACCACGCTCATCGGCCACAACGTTGCGTTTGACCTCGCCTTTCTCAAAAAATACGAATCGCAAACGGGTGTGGTCTTTGATCATCCGGTGTTGGACACGCTCCTCCTCTCTGCTGTCATTGCGCCCTTGGAAGAAAATCACGGCCTCGATGCCCTCGCTGAACGTTTTGGCCTCCCCTGTGTGAATCGGCACAATGCCTTAGGTGATGCTCTGCTCACCGGGCAGGTGTTTCTGAAACTAATTCCCCTGCTCCACCAACAGAAAATCTACACGTTGCGAGAAGCCCAAGCGGCTTCAAAGCAAACGAGCTATGCTCGGATTGCCTATAACTGATTAGGAATCCGAAATCTGGCGCCTATTGAACGCGAATTCGGTTTAAGGGAGGCATCTCCCGTGTTGTGGTATAAGACGGTTCCGATATTTCAAGCCGCACGCGCGATGGCTTGCCGCTCAAAGGTGAGAAGGAAGGTTTAAACTTGCTTCACATCTAGGCGTACCATTGCCATCGTGCCGTGCCCATGCCTTTCAGAAAGTACAAACGTGACGGTATACTGAATTGGAGGAGTGAATAAGAAGGAGGGGATAGGCGTTCGATACAATCCATCTGAGAGTTGCTTGCACCAATCCGGGTTTTTAGGATTTTGTGCCAGGTGTTTGAGGTGGTAGAGAACAACCCTTCTATGAAGTTCAGGGATTGAACTAAAATCCTCATTAAAAGGAGCACTTGTTTTAATTTGTTATCTCAAACGCCACCCCCGCTAGCTTCCATAATTCTTCCTCTGGCCTTTGATTAGCCGGATTCGAAGCAAAGTCGATCACTTTTTGATACCATTCGTTGTCTCTGTCTTGCTCAGGTATCTCAAAAAGGGCCGCAATCGGATTTCACAACCCATTCAATAAAAAGCACTGAAGCCCTTACCGGGGCAATGCTGGCCTTGGTTAGTCTGCCAAGAATGCTGTAATCCCTCCACGGGAGGAGTGATGTGGTTTAATGCAAGTGGGTCTCCCACACTTTTGATACTGCTGGCGAATTATCGTTGAAGGTATAACCTGAGAGTGATGTGGTCAAGTATGAGTTGACAATGAGCTAAGGTTTTTTCCTTTCAGTCGCCTGTGAGGGGTGCAGGGGATCGTCTTTCCAGAGGCGAGAGAGGCAGCATTTCCAAAGACTCAAGTCCAACTGTGTATCGTCCATATGGTTAGAAATTCGTTGAAATTTGTCTTATAGCGACTACAAAGAAGTGTGTGCTGACTTGAGCTGCTTTATTTGGCTTTAAGGAATATCTCTAAGAAATGGACAATGCCGGTTCGGAATTGGAAAGGGGCATTGAATCAATTTGCTGTGAGGACATATGTTTGATCACGTAGTATTCAGCGCCAGCGACTATGAAGCCAGCAAAGCCTTTTTTCTCAAGGCACTAGAACCAATCGGTATTGCCATAGTCTCGGAGGGACCACTCGGCATTGAACTTAGCTCAGATGGAGAATCTTCATTGTGTATTCGCCGAGTCGAGGAAAAGCCTTCACATCTTCATCTGGCATTTAAGGCCGAAAATCGCAAACAGGTTGAAGATTTTCATCGTGCCGCGCTGGAAGCTGGCGCCAAAGACAATGGTGCACCCGGCCTACGCCCGAACTATAGTGGAAGATATTATGCCGCTTTCGTTATTGGTCCAGACGGGCACAACATCGAAGTGGTTTGTCATGAACCTGAGGTCTAACAAGGACCTACACGTGACTGCAAACGCTCTATAGTGCATTTCCTAAAGTTTTATAGTTTAAATAGCTTTAATTATCACTGATTGAATACATCAGCCCTATCGGTTGGGAAAACGTGATTCTTTATGGAGCGTACGTTTTGAATCGGGATTTGATTAAGCTTTGATCCTTAGAGTATAAAATTTCATGAAAATGGTCGGGATTCCGAATACGAAGCGATACATTGCCATCGGATTTTCTCAGCCTATTGGTGACGCAATTTCGTCGAATGTATCTGCATCGGGATCAGTACCGTTTGCATAGCCTTGCGTTGGTAGGAGTTCGAGCGGTGGTAGGAGTGGAGAGTGTGACAGGGGCTCCATTCAATATTCAACGTTCCGTGCATGTTCCAAACTTGACCAAGGATGAGGTGGAAACCTTGTTTCATCAGTATCAGAAGGAAAGTGGGCAATCGATAGATGCTACGGTGGTGAACAAAGTGTTTGAGATCACGCGGGGCCAACCAGGGTTGGTAGGATGGCTGGGAGAATTACTCACCGAAAAATACAATCCCGGAATGGATCAATCCATTGGAGAAGCCGACTGGGAGGTTGCAGAACGCAAAGCCTTGTTTGTAGAGCCTAATAATACGGTGATCAACCTCATTTCGAAGGCCCGTGACATACGCTATCAAGAGTTGTTGTTCCGTTTGTTTGCCAAATCGGAGATTCCTTTTTCCTTCAGCAACCCACGGCACAACTTTTTATACATGCATGGGATTTTAGATCGGGTCGCCATTGCACAACCCAGAGGAACCTACAAAGAAATTTGCCATTTCTCTTCTCCCTTCATTCAGCGCTGCCTGTTTTATGCGCTCAGCGACGAATTGCATGAAAATAGAGGACCGGAAGTTTTGCCATTGGAGTCCAGCGACGACCCAGAATTCTTTTTAGGCGGTGAACGGATTGATCTTCTCGGGCTCATCCAGCGTTACCGCGGGTACCTAAGTCGAATGAAAGCGAAAGGACTTTCTCCTTGGAAAGCCCAGCCTCGAAATGCGAACCTCAATATCATAGAAGCCGTCGGACATTTCCACTTGTACCATTGGTTGCAAATGGCTCTTGGGGCTGATTGCGTGATTGCTCCCGAATTTCCAACGGGGAATGGTCGGGTGGATCTTTGGTTGGAGTTCGAAGACAATCGAGCCATTGTTGAAATTAAAAGTTTCAGCAATCAACGCCAATTGCGCCTTGCTCAACAACAGGCCGCTCATTATGCCCACCAACTTGGTTTGGACGAAGTGATGTTTGTCGTCTTTTCACCGTTCCTAGACGAAGAAAGCGCACAGGCGTTGTGTGGTATCAATGATCTTGAACGGGTCCGTGTTTTTACCGAAGCGATTGGAATGGGAGAGTAGAGCATGGCAATCATCGGAATTGATTTGGGAACCACGAACAGTTTGGTAGCGGTGTGGGATGGCGAACCCCGCCTCATTCCGAATGCTTTGGGTGAATTCCTGACTCCGTCCGTAGTGGGTGTGGATAACAATCAAGAAATCCTAGTGGGCAGCCTAGCTCAGGAACGGCTCTACACCCATCCGGATCACACGGTGGCCCATTTCAAACGAGATATGGGGACTGACCGAATCACATCATTGGGAAAACATCGGTTCCGCCCGGAGGAACTCTCTGCTCTGGTAGTGAAAAGCTTGAAACGGGATGTGGAGGCTTATCTAGAAAAACCAGTAACCGAGGCAGTGATCAGTGTGCCCGCTTACTTCAATGATACCCAACGAAAAGCAACAAGAGCTGCTGGGGAACTGGCGGGACTGCGCGTCGAACGTGTGATCAACGAACCCACCGCAGCAGCGATGGCTTATGGAATTCACCATCGAGAAAAAGAAACCACCATCCTCGTGTTTGATTTGGGGGGAGGGACCTTTGACGTGTCGATTCTCGAATTTTTTGATGGAATCATGGAGGTGCGCGCGAGTGCGGGAGACAATTTCCTGGGCGGGGAAGATTTCACTCAATCGATTCTCCAAGGATTTTTGGATTTCTCGCAAATCGACAAAAGTCAATTAGATCATAAAACCAGGAATCGGCTTCGTCACAATGCGGAATGGGCAAAACAAGCCTTGAGCCAACAGGAATCGTTTGTGTTTCAGTTTCCTGGAAAACCCGAATTTCAAGAATGGACTCTGGACCACGAATTACTCGAATCGCTTTCCAAACCGCTCATCGACCGCATGCGAGTACCCGTTGAACGGGCATTACGGGATGCCTCGCTTGGTTCCCATGATTTGGATAGCATTTTGCTCATCGGTGGAGCGACACGAATGCCGCTGGTGAAATCCCTCATTGCTAAGATGTTTGGGAAACTTCCTCTATCCCATATTCATCCCGACGAGGCCGTGGCCTTGGGAGCCGCCGTCCAAGCAGGATTGAAAGCCCGTGACGAAGCCCTAAACGAATTTGTCCTCACGGATGTCTGTCCATATACGCTTGGGGTTGAAACCATTCATATGGAAGATTCAGGGAAGCTCAAAGAAGGATATTTTTGTCCTATGATTGAAAGAAACACGGTCATTCCAGCCAGCCGCGTTGAGCAGTTTGCCAACATCAGTCGATTTCAAAGTCGAGTCGAGGTTCCCGTGTATCAAGGAGAAAGCCGGATGGTTAAAAATAACATCCATTTGGGCGATCTGAAATTTCCGATCCCTCGCGGACGTCCAGGAACCCAAACCGTAGAAGTTCGATTCACGTATGACATCAATGGGATTCTGGAAGTCGAGGCAACCGTGGTATCCACCGGATTGAAAAAACGCCTGGTGATCGAAAAGAATCCAGGAGTGCTTTCTAAAGAAGAAATCGAACGCCGTCTTCAACAATTGGCTGTCTTAAAGATCCATCCTCGTGAGGAAACGGAAAATCGTCATCTGATTGCGAAAGGTGAGCGACTTTACGAAGAAGCGTTGGGAAAAAACCGAATCGACATTTCCGATGAGCTGTCGTTGTTCGAAGGTGCTCTCGACAAGCAAGATCCCTCGCGGATTCGGAAAGCACGAGAACGGTTTAAAAAGTTTTTGGCAATCCTCGAAGAAGAGATGCGTTCTCTATGAACTGCTGGGATACCCTGAAGATCGAAGTCACGGATGACAAAAAAGCGATACGCCGAGCGTATTCTCGCCTATTGAAAGAGAATCATCCGGAAGACAATCCCGAAGGCTTCCAAACCATTCGGCAAGCTTACGAACAAGCACTTGAACATGCTGAATCAAAAACAAAAAGAAACAAACTCAACCCTCCTATTCCCACCAAAAAACCTAAGAATTTGATCGATGGTCTATCGTTGAGTTCTGAGGAAATTCTTTCTCAACGGAAAATCTCCGAATCTTCTCCCCCGGTGAACCCAACCGAAACTCAAGCAGGGTTTGCGGAAGCCGAGTTTCACAAAATAGTTGATGTGGGTCACACCATTTCGATGTTGAATGTGGGTCACACCGTTTCGATGTTGATGTCACGTATAGAAAGTCTATGCGATTCTCAGCAAAGGGTTTCGTTACCCCACTGGGAAGCAATATTAGAGGATTCAGCAATGTGGAATGTGGATGTTCAGAAGCTCGTCAACCGTCAATTGTTTGCATTGGTCTTTGAAGATGCTGCCATCCCGTACAACGTTTTGATGTATCTGGATGGTAAATTTCGATGGCAGGAGGATGAGCTGACTTTGTACCAGGAGTTTCCCAAAAAACAGGTGGAAAGCGTGATGCGTCAACTGCGCGAGGCCTTCCTGTTTTACAATCCTCCTCAGCTACCCTGGTGGAAAAAGATAGGGACTTTTTTAATTGCACCGATTTTTAAAGGAATTTGGTCCTTTCTTGTTTATGCGCTCGAAATATTGGTGGTTCTCTTTTTTCTCGGATTAATCCTCAACGGAGTGATCAAAGCGTACGAATGGATAAGGGCATGGCTTTGATATTCCAATCCTACTTCAATTCGTTTTCAATTCGTTTTCAATTCGTTTCACGAATCCGCTTTTTGAATATGTTTATGAATCAATTCAGTGAGTTCGGGAATGAGAGGGGATGGCAGGTTGTGCCCCATACCAGGAAAGGTGTGCAATTGAGCACGAGGAACGTGTTTGGCAACATCTCGGCCATATTCGACGAGGTGGAGGGGGTCTTCTTCTCCATGGAGCACTAAGGTGGGAACGTTGATTTGCTTGAGCTGATCCACATGATTGCCCGAAACGATGATGGCAGCCAGATGCCTTTTGTAGCCCGGCGGGTAGTAGGAACGATCATAATTTCGAGTAATGCGGGCTTTGAGCTCTTCATGAGGAGTCGGATAGCCGGGGCTTCCGATCAACTTCCAAGTATCCATCGAGTAGCGAATCAATGTGTCTCGATCCTTCGATTTGGGGCGTCCAAACAATTGTTTGATGATTTGAAACGACTGCAAGGGCAATCGAGGGTTGCCGGAAGACGACATAATCGAGGTGAGGCTCTTCACTCGAAATGGAAAATTGGCAGTCAAGATCTGACTGATCATTCCACCCATTGAGGCTCCCACAACATGAGCTTTGTCGATCTGCAAGGCTTCCAGCAGGGCTTTGGCGTCTTCAGCCATGTTGAGCAAGGTGTAAGGAGCACGGGCTGGCAATCCGAGACGTACTTGCATGGAAAGTTGCAGCAAGTTGGGCACACCCAAATGCTCCATTTTACTCGATAAGCCGATATCCCGATTATCGTATCGAATTACCCGATACCCATATCCCGCCAGCGCTTCACAAAACTCGTCAGGCCATAAGGTGAGTTGTGAACCCAGTCCCATTACCAGCAATAAAGCGGGATCGTCCGGACGACCTAACTCTTCATATTCAATGGTGAATCCGTTAGCAACAATCGATGGCATCTTCGTAATTCTCCTCTTCAAATAAATGGTTCTTGGAATCCTTGATGATTCCCACATTCCAACGAGACAAGCAACGTCGTTCGAATGGGTTTCTTTCCTACAGAACGATTTCAAAAACAGGATATTTCAAAAAGAGAAGAACTTCAAAGAGAGGACATTTCAAAAAGAGAAGAAAACTGGAGGCAGAGAGGAAAATCTAGAGGCCACCCAAAATGATGACCCCTAGAAGAGGGCTGAGGAGGCAATCTAAGGAGGTCCGCCACCTGGGCCGCCGCCGGGTCCACCACCGGGTCCACCACCTGGGCCACCGGAAGTGGAGTTCGCACACATGGCAAAGCTATTATCGGGTATCTGCCCATAGAAGCTGGGACCAACGTAAAAAGGAAATACGGCCGACAGTGAGCCATCGGACAATTGCTCTACTGTCACATGATAATGGTAGCCACGTTCGTCATCGGTGTGGCCATTGAATTGATCCAAAGCGGCACTGCTCGCCGATGTACAACTGGAGTCATAGTAATAGTCTTCAAAATAGAATCCAGAAGTCCCGGTGAAAGTATTGCCAGAAAACGAGGTGATTGTGGCATCGGTATCGGGGCCTGCCGAAGAAGCCGTCGTGGTTCCTTGGCTGATGTCAGTATTATCAACGAGTAAGCAGGTTCGCTTGCCAGCTTCCCCGCAACCCGTGGCCGAGGAAGGATCGTCATAGTCACGGGTTTTCCAACAGCTTTGGGCAAGCACACCATTGCCTTCCCAAGGGCCATAGATGGGATATCCGTCTGCTGCAAATCCGTAAATCTGGGAATGGCCGGTGCCCGTATCTCCTAGTTGGTCAGCCAGACAATTGGGATAAAAGTGATGATGGTAATCGCTATTGGCCGCGTGCCCCACACAAAGATCGAGGTCATAAACTTCTGCCTTGGCCGCAAGATTTTGCCAAACCCCTTCACTATTGTAGGAGCCGCCGTCGCCCCAGTTATAAACAGAAACCCCGTTCACCCAGAATCCAATCGAATCTAAGCCCGTTTCACAAGTTTCGGTAGCGGGTGTGGGATTGAGGGGGAAAAACACATCGTTGGCCACATTGCCAGGACAAACCGGCCCAGGAGGCCAGAAGCCAAACCCCGCTCCTTGCGCACAAGAAGAATTGCTATTGTATCCGATGTCTTGGCCGAACTGCACCACATCCCCTTGGCTCACGGTGGCTGATCCGCTCACGAAGTCGGAAGATGCTTTCGGTCGACTGGTCAAAAAACTGACATCGGAAGCATCGATTGTTTTTGTATAGTTGGGAATGCCGGTCGATTTCATTTCGACTTGGTTGTCCACTTCGGTTGCTGACTGCACATTCACAAGAATCGTACTGTTATCGGATTCCCTCATCACCGCTGCGGTTTCAGAGTTGTTGATAATCCACGAGGTCAACAAAGCGCTATTCGAATCGGTGGAGCCGCTGCCCGTGGAATCGCTATCAGAAGGGTTTGTTGTCGTACCGCCGGTATCGGTCGTTCCGGATGCCGTGTCAGTACCACTGCTGCTGCCACCGCCTCCACCGCCGGCGCCACCTCCACATCCTACCAAGAGGAGCAGGGTCAGGCTTAAAGATAGCAATAAAAATTTTGGATTTTTCATATTTCCTCTCCAGATGGGGTGAATTGGGCGCTCTCTGCTGAGGTGCTTCCTGGAAAAGTTGCCCCGACCCCCTATGCTAAGCATCTTTTATTGGTCCCTGATCAAAAATGCGTGGCAGGATGGCTTATGTCACCGATCAGAGTCGAAGCAACTTTATGGAAATATAATAGTCGGATGGACGCAACGATGTAAATCGGACAAGCTCTGATTCTTTTGTAGGAAGCGCTGCCGATTTTGTAGGATTTGTCTGACATCAGGTGACCAAACCCTGCTTGATGGCATAGCGAATGACTTCTGCATTATTTTTCAGATTCATCTTTTCCAAGATACGAGAACGGTAAGTACTGACGGTTTTGACACTCAAATTCAATTCGGCAGCAATGTCACCGACACTTTGACCCTCCGCCAATTTACACATGACCTGGTACTCTCGGCTAGAAAGCCTTTCGTGGGGGGGAACATCGGTATTTTCATCAAGATTGAAGGCTAGTTTTTCAGCCAGAGACAACGTTAAATATTTCCCCCCTTGGGCCACCTTGGAGATGGCTTGAATCAATTCTTCTGAAGCGCTGTCTTTGGTGAGATAGCCTGAAGCCCCCGCTTTAAGGGCACGTATTGCATATTGTTCTTCGGGATACATACTGAGCATCAACACGAACAGGTTCGGGTGCTCCTGCTTGAGAGTTTGCAACACCTGCAAACCATCCATTCCAGGTAAGGCGATATCGAGCAACACGACATCACACGGGTTTTGTCGGACAAATAGAATCGCATCGTTCCCGTTGCCTGCTTCATCCACTACAACGATATTCGAAGTCTCTGCCAAGATCTGTTTCAAGCCATCCCGGACGATCTTATGATCGTCCACTACTAACACCTTGATCATAAGTCACCTTTCTTTTTCCATACAGGCACACGGACCGTGACAGTTGTTCCCTGATTGGGAGTGCCCATCATTTCGACCGTACCATTCCAAGGATCGAGCCGTTCTTGAATTCCCATCAGCCCAAAGGATTCTGGACCGTGGATCTGTTCTTCTGTGATTCCAACGCCATCATCACTCACAATTAGCGTGAGATCTGCTTGCTGTTGACGCAGACACACACCGACTCGCTTTGCCTGAGCGTGGCGGGTGATATTGGTCAGCAGTTCCTGAACGATTCGAAAGATAGCGGTGCTTAAATCGGGGTGCAATTCCAAGCCGTCTTCCGAATCCAGTTCCATGTGCACTTCCAGACCCATGCGGTCCCGAAACTCTTGAGTTTGCCACTCAATCGCAGCCACCAGACCGAGATTATCCAATAAGCCAGGACGCAACTCGCGGGAAATCCGTTGGACCGATTGGATCGTTGTATCGATCAACCCCAGCATCGCCCCTATTTTTTGATGAAGGTAAGCATTGTCCATTGGAATCCGTTTTTGCATCCAGGCAACATCCATCTTGAATGCAGTCAAAGCCTGCCCCAATTCGTCATGGATTTCCCGGGCGATGCGGGTGCGTTCGGCCTCACGAACCCGTTCTTGATAAGCTCCTAATTTTTGCAAGCGTTCATGGGATTGTTTGAGGTCTTGTTCGGCTTGGCGACGCTTTTCGATTTCTTGAAGCAACTGATCGTTGGCGGTTCGAAGTTCCACTGTCCGTTGGGTCACCCGGTCTTCCAAATGATCTCGGTATTGTTTGAGTTCTTGCTCCGTTTTTTGATGCTTGATGACTTCTTGTTGTAACTTGGAACGCTCCCAATCCAAAGCCAGATGCGTCTCGATACGCATCAACACTTCTTGTTTGTGGAAGGGCTTGATGATGTAATCCACCGCTCCTGCCAAAAACCCTTGCACGATGCTTTCTGGATCATCCCGGGCCGTGAAAAAAATTACGGGAATATTGTGAGTCTGCTCTTTACGCTTCAAATGCTGGCAGACTTCCAAGCCATTCATGCCCGGCATCATGATGTCCAGCAAAATGGCATCAAATGGGTCCGACTCTACAAATTCGAGAGCTTCTTCGCCGCTCAACGCAAATTGGACGAGGTACCCTTCCATTTTTAAAATGTTGCCCAAGAGCTGAATATTTTTCGGCTCATCATCTACAATTAAAATGGATAAGCTCGCTTTTTCTTGGGGAGTTAGCATGGAGTTCTCTTGTTAGGCTTTCAATGGATTTTGTAAGAATCAAAACCTGATGAAGTGGACAGATGTTGTATCCCTATTGAGTTCTATACAAGAATGTATTGCTTCGTGTCTTTGAATTTCCAATCTTATTAAGATATGTGTAAATGAGCGTCTGTTATTCCTTGCATGCAACTTGTTCTCTGTTCAGAATGTATTTGAATGATATGGGCTAGCTAACCACTCAATTGAACACAAGCACCAATGAGAGGAGGATCACATCATGAAAACATTTGCCAGGAAGAAGAGAAATTCGAAAAAACAATTTCTTTGTTCAAGAAACCACCCCTGGACGCATGGCGGGCACAACCCGGCAGTGAGTTCGGTCTTACAAACCAAATATGCTGAAGGAAATGCAACCTCGGGAGTGACAAACGCCTTTCAGCAAGGATTGCAAGGACAAGCACTGATCACTGGGATGGGTGGAAGAGTGCGATCCAATCCGATGGTAGACGATAGGCTTCAGGCGTTGGGTGCTCGCGCTGCGACTTTAGGCCATGATGTTTTCATGCGTTCCGATATCCTCCGTGCCCCCCATGAGGCACGCAATCAACGCACTTTTGCTCATGAGGCAATTCACTTGGCTCAACAGAAAAATGCAACCGGTCCTTCACGAGGGTTTGGTGCTAGAAACGATTCCGCAGAACGAGAAGCCGACGCTGGGGCAAACGCATTGATGGCAGGACAGATTCCCTCGCTTTCCCACACCGAGTCACAGCCCACCTTGCGCATGGAAATGGAATTCGGACCCACCGAACAATTCACACCTCAAGAAGCACGTCACGATCCGTTGTGGGTTGAAAACAACGTTCACAATTACTTCATCCCGGATCTCGACACCCCCGAAATTGTTATAATTTATGAAGATGGCAATGTAGTCACGATTCCACTCAAATACGTCCGGTTCGACAACGGTCCTGAAGCAAGCGTCACCTTATTTCGCCGTGATATGGCGACGGGACGGCTTTTTCCCTTTCAAATGGGAACGGACGAGCTCATGAGAGCGTCTGAAGGGCGAGGATCGGAAACAAGCTCCTCGTTTTTCCAAGATGTCGTACCTCCTGCCTTCAACCGCGAGTTGACCCCATTTATTACGGGTTGGGTCGATTTTGAGCAACAGCGACTTGCCACGATTGGTTTTCTCAAAGTATTTGGCCTCCATGCAGGAGGGAGACTTGCTATCGAAACGGGACCTGTGTTGCCTGGGGCAGCTAGGTCACTGGGAGCCGGGGGGAGTCGCCTCGCCGCCAGTGCTCCGGCACAAGCCATCCGTGCAGGAGCAGGTCGAATCGGAATCACCTCATCACGTCTGATGGGAGGTACTGTGACGGCCGGAGCGAACCTGCTTGATCAGGCGCTCACTCACGGTTCCGATTGGGACAAGTACAATTGGCCTTCAGTGGGTTTCGACTTTATCGTGGGAATGTTCAGTCAGGCCCTAGTTGAAAAATTATTCAGGGCTATCCCCGCGCCGATTTTTCTGAAACCAAAAAATCTCCAGGTTTGGAAAAATTTTGCTTATCAACAGACCATCTTCCTTCTTTACGGGACATTGGTCGGGGTGGCACGTTCGCAGATTGGCAATACTGATACCGTTCGGACGATCGGCTCTCAACATCTTGAGGGAGCGGTGCAGGCCGCCAAATCGGGTGCTGTGGATTCAGTTCTTAAGTCCAAACGAGGACTCGAATGGTTTCCAGCGGGACGCGCGGATAAACGGGTTATCCTCGTCAATAAAATCCTCACTTTGGTCATCAAGGCTATGATTCGTCAAAAATTGGACGTCACTCCTTCGAGTGGCAATCCAGAAGAACAAAAGTGAGTCAGGTATGCTTCTTTGGGTTGGAATCACAAATACCTAACAATGAGTTAGTTTTTCTCTTGAGAATACGCCTCCAAAACGCTAAATATTCCCGTTTGGAAAATTGACTGATTCAACAATTAGAAAGCGACATCGGCTTTAATTGAAAGGATAGCTATGGATGAAGAGGCATTGGATATTTTTCGAGACGATCCCACAAAGGCGGGCAGCCTCAACATGGATGGCAGCGAGGAAATGATTCAAGGAATGCCTCAACCTTTTTTGCAAACGCTTGAGGCCATTGAAAGCACCGTTCCGGTGATCATGATCATTGATGACGATACCCTCATCCGCAACTCCTTAGGGTATGCATTGGCGCAAGACTACGAGTTGCTTTTTTGCAGCAATGGAGAACAAGGGATTGAGGCCGTGAGCGAGCAAATTTCAGCGGTGATTCTAGATATCAGAATGCAAGGTAGAGATGGGTTCGAAACCTTTCTGGAAATTAAAAAACGATTTTCCCATCTTCCGATTATTTTTTATTCCGCCTATCAAAATTTGAAAGATCCTTATGAGGTGATGAACGAGTATCGACCGTTTGGATACATTAGCAAGAGTGTGGGATTAAAAGAACTCTCCGATATTGTTGCGAGTGCGGTCGACTATCATCGACAGATTCTTAAAAATGAGATTCTGATTCGCGAGCTTCAAGGGTTGAATGCGACCCTGCAAGATAAAGTCGCTGAACGCACTGCGGAGTTGGTACGGAAAAATGCAGAAATCCAAGAGGACTTAGTGACTGCGGAGGCTCTCCAAAAACAGTTGTTCACACAGTTCACCCCCCCTCCTTTTCTTAAAATTGCAACACGATACCTTCCTCGCAGCCATGTTTCCGGAGACTTGTACAAGCTCTATCCTGTCGGAAGCACTCACTACAACTTGTTTTTAGGGGATGGCACCGGGCATGGGGTGGCTTCAGCACTCACCACTTTTATGGCGAATACCGTTTTGATTCAGCACGGAAATCAATCTCCGTTAAAAGTGATTCAAGCGATCAACACAACTTTTGAAGAGGAATTACCGGTTGATCGTTTCCTGGCGGTATCTCAGGTGCAGATCTCGGAAGAGGGAGATTTTGAAACTTTTATGGCTGGGATTCCTCCTACGATTATTCTCCCAGCAGACGGAAGTGAGCCAATCATGCTTTTTTCAAACAATCCACCCCTTGGACTGTTTGCCAATGAACGGCTGACTTTAGAAACTCAGGGATACAAGCTGCAAATGGGTGACAAAATTCTGCTTCACACCGATGGATACATCGAACAAAAAAATGAGGATGATAAAATGATTGGAATCGACCAACTCTGTTCGTTGTTAATAAATCTACGTGAGAGCAGCGTGGACACGATCCTATCGGAGTTGCTGAATTATTTGTATGAGGTGACAAAGGGGAGAACACCCAAAGACGATATCACTTTAATCGCAGTCGAATTTTGCGGAAATGGAGGATGACCAACATAGAAAGAGTAGGCATGTGGTCAAAAAAAAGGCGTTGAGCCAATGAAACCATCAGCCCAACGCCAGGAGAGTTGTCTTGTTAAAATTGCTTAGCCCATATCGGCTTTTTGTTCCGCATCAATAGATACCTCACATTCGCTGATGGCTTTGGTGAGTTTATTCAATGCATCCGCACCAAACTTTTTGGTGAACCAATCTTTCATTGGTTGAGACGCGTTTTGGAATTCTTTCTTTTGAGCGGGAGTGGGAACGTAGATTTTACCGCCGCTTTTGGTAAATTCGTCGTAAGCTGCAATTTGGCGGCGCTTAGGAAATGCACGGGTCACCTGACGAAGATGTACGAAACCATCCACAACGATACGTTGAAGATCGGGGGGCAAGCCTTTGAAGAAATCGTCACGCATCCACCACAAAGCTGCCATATATGCATGACCATCTAAGGTGATGTACTTGATGTGCTCATGGAACTTCATCCCCACGATGTCTGTGATTCCGTTTTTAGTTCCTTCCACAACGCCGGTGGCCAAGGAGGTATAAACTTCCGGCCATGCGATCCCTGTAGGATTGCCTTTCATCAAGCGAACCAGCTCGATTTGGATTTCCGACTTAATGGTACGGATTTTCTGACCTTTCACGTCGTTTGGACCTTTAATTTGAGTCTTTACGGTCGCAAAGTTTCGCCAGCCTCCGGTGTTGCTGACGACCATCAAACGAACGTTGTCTACTCTGGCCATTACGTCTTTTCGCAATGTGCGGGTGTAGTCCCCATCGAACACACACTCGGCCGTGCGGTCATCTCGGAACATGTAAGGCAAATCCAACACCTGCAATTCAGGATAGAAACTGCTGAATCCCCCAATTGTAGAAATGTAAACTTCCAAAACACCGTCTTGTAAGGATTCGATACATTCTCGTGCATTGCCACACAATTGACTTCCAGGGAAGATCTTTACCTCAATCGCACCATTGGATTGCGATTCCACAAAATCCTTGAAGACCATCGCGCCATCATAGTCTTCGTCAGCGGTATTAGAATTGTGGACGATCTGAATGGTATGATCGGCGGCTCCTGCGGTTTGCACGCCCATCCATGTCAAGCCTGCTGCCACAAGCAAACCTGTCAATAACGATTTGAATTTCTTCATGATGCCTCCTAACAACGTGGATATTTTTAGTTTAGTTTTATGGGAGACGATTGCGGCGACTGCCGCAAAAGTTCTCTGCTTCTCAAGGATACTTTTACAAGCATCCACTGATTCTTGATGTAAAGAAACCGATTTTAATGGCATCGATTCCTCACATCATGAACAAGATCTTCGGAAATCATGGGAGGGGTTGAACCCCCACCCTTATTGCTCATCAATCGACCCCAGCTAAGTTATAAATCCCAGGAGTCGCGGAACGGTGAGAGAAATTGCTGGGACAAATGTGATCAAGAAAATCACGGTGATTTCGACTATCAAGAATGGTAAAATCTCTATGGTAATGGATTCGACCGATTCTTTACTCAAGCCGGCAGCAACAAAGAGCACTAGCCCCATGGGAGGGGTTGCTAAACCAACAGTTACGTTCACACACATGACGATTGCAAAATGCAGCGGGTCCACCCCCATCCCTGTCACCACAGGGGCCAAAATAGGTCCTAAAATGAGGATCGCAGGTCCTGCGTCTAAGAACATTCCAACAATGAATAAAAGAATGTTAATCAGGAACAAGACCATGAGGGGATTATCGCTGACAGCCAAGATCGTTTTGGTCAACGCCTGAGGTGCCCCAGAAAGACTCACCACAGAAGAAAATGCGACGGCGGCACCGACCAAAAACAAGATCACTCCGGAAGAAATCGCTGTTTCTGCGAACACACGGGGCAAATCTTTAGGTTTGAGGGTACGAATCACAAACAAGCTGACCAATAGAGCATATCCTGCTGCTACTGCCGCAGCCTCCGTCGGGGTGAATACGCCAGATAAAATCCCACCCAATAGAATGATCGGAGTTAGTAAGGGCCAGATCGCTTCCTTCAGAGCGACCCCTCGCTCACGCATGGTTGCTCTTCGATTCGCCACCGGGTAATCGCGAATTTTGGCGAGATACCATGTGATGCCCATTAGGCTGAAACCCACCAATAGCCCAGGAACCATTCCCGCAGCGAACAAACCACCCACCGACACATTCATCACAAACGCATAGAGGATCATTAGGCCGCTCGGTGGGATGATGGGACCGATTACGGAAGAGGCCGCAGTGACAGCCGCCGAGAATTTGCGACTGTATCCGTTTTTTTCCATGGCAGGAATCAGCATGGAACCTAAAGCGGAAGTATCTGCAACCGCCGACCCAGACAATCCCGCAAACAGGATACTGGAAAGGATGTTCACTTGAGCGAGTCCCCCTCGGAAGTGCCCAATCAACGCCTTGCTGAAATTTACAAGGCTCGTGGTAATGCCTCCCACGTTCATGACCTCGCCTGCCAAGATAAAAAACGGAACAGCCATCAGCGGGAAGCTATCCACTCCGTTATACAAACGCCGGATCAACAAAGATATACGGGCTGGGTTTTCCACCAACAGGCTAATCCCTGGGGCCAAGATCAGGGCAAATGCAATCGGCAACCCGATCGCCATGAATCCTAAAAATAGCCAGAAAAATAGAAGTGTCATGGTTGTGCCTCCTCTTCAAAAAAGAACATGCCTCACTCCCCCGATAATTCGTAGTGATGCTCCTCCAACGCTTTATCCCCTTTGATGAAATGAACTATTGCTTCCAACATCACCTGCAAATTGACCAACATGGTCAGTCCGAGTCCAATCGGTAGCGAGACGTAAATGAAAGCCATTTTGATGGGTAGCGAGGTAGCGGTGCTTTTCATACCCCGACCAACCAGCGTGAGCGAGAGATAAAACAGCAATCCCAAGCTGCAGAAAGCCGCGATGGTGAGCAGAATAGTTAAGAAGTGGTGTGCCCGGCCTGTGAACCGGTTATAGATGATGTCTAACGAAACGTTAGATCCCAATCGGTAGGCGACGGGAGCCGAAATGAATGTGGTCCAAACCATCATGAATCGCGCGAGTTCTTCCGTCCAGGTGAACGAATCGTTAAGCACATAACGAAAGAAAACCTGGATGATCACCAACACGGTCATCACGGCAACCAATAAGGCCCCAGTGTACTTGCAGCCAACTTCAACGCCTCCGTTGAACTTGTCTAGCAGCTTGATGAAAGCATGCATTTGCCCCCCTCATAGCAAGATGTCCTGTGCATTTATTGTTTTCAAATCAAGATCGGTGCCTCTACCGATCTTGATTTGTAAAACGTTTTAATAAGCCTCTGACTGTCTGTTTACGCACTACGATGTAATTTCGTCAATACAAATTCTCGGTGACCTAAAGCTTCAGCAGCTGTCAGACGGCCGCTACAAGTGCGCAAGGTAATATCGATCAAGGCATCCCCGGCTTCGTCAAGGTTCATCTCTCGACGTAAGATCCCTGAAACATCTAAATCCACATGTTCACCCATCGTTCGAACGGTCCGAGGATTGGCGGTCAATTTCACAACAGGTTCGATTGGATTGCCAATGATGTTACCTTGGCCGGTGGGAAACAGATGCACTACAAAGCCACCCGCCGCTTGCAAAGTCACACATTCAGCGGCTGCGGACGAGGTATCCATGAAATACAAACCAGGACCTGCTGCTGGTTCTTCCGCTGGTGCCAAGACATCGACATATTGGGTTTTCTTGCCGATCTTCTGGACGTTACCAAATGCTTTTTCTTCGATGGTGGTGAGGCCGCCTTCGATGTTGCCTTTAGTGGGTTGCGACTCCGACAAATCGTTAGTCTTGCAATCTAAAATGAAGTCATTGTAGTCGCTCCAGGTTTTATGGAATTTTTTGCCAATCTCTGGATTGATGGCTCGTTCTACAACCACTTCTTCAGCTCCGGTGATTTCCGAAGTTTCACCAAAACAAGTGGTGGCTCCCCATTCATTCATCTTGTCAATGAAATTGCCTACGGTGGGATTGGATGCTAAACCGGAAGTGGTGTCCGATTCGCCGCATTTTACAGACACCCATAACTCGCTCACATCACACTCTTCTCGTTGAAGTTCGCTAGCCCATTGAGAAAACTCTTTTGCTTTGCGAGAAGCATCTGCAATTGTTTGGATGTCTCCATTTTGTTCAATTGAAAATCCAGCAACCGGTTTGCCGGTTTTGGCAATGCCTTCCACCACTCGGCCGGTCCATCCTGGTTCGATTCCGATGACCACAACGGCAGCGACGTTCGGATTGCAACCCGTGCCGATGAGTGTTCGGAAATGAAGTTCCAAATCCTCGCCAAATTGTAGCCTCCCATAAGAATGAGGAATGCCCAGTGTGCCTTTGATGTTGTTGGCCACTGCTTCACATGCCGCGTTGGAAATGTCGTCCAATGGCAATATCACTACATGGTTACGGATACCCACTCGTCCGTTTTCACGCCGGTATCCTAAGAAAGTCTTTTTGCTCATACTTACCACCTTTTTGTTTTAACGTTGTGTACGTGTACGTGATCTCCAGTTGTGATGTCTTTCACCACTTTGCCGATGTCATGCCCATACTTCAAAATGGTGCCACCGGTGGCAATGTCGTGCAAAGCGATCTTGTGTCCCAAAGGAATATCGTGATTGGCTTTGATGGTGATGGTGGCGTCATTTTCCATCACCCATCCAGTCAGGTCCATCCCGGCCTTGGCTGATTCTACAGTCACCACGCCGACAGAATCCGAGCTGTCATGCACTAAAAAATGTGTTTCACTCATGGCTTTTGCTCCTCTCGGAATAGATAGGTTTCAGATTGATTTTTAGCGAACGATGGGCAACTGTATCTTATGTCTTATATATGACACAAGTATTTTTTTATAAGAATTTGCCTTCCCACTTTTTTCTATTGATGGCAGATTAGTGTATGGGGTGTTGCTCACGACTCGAACTCCATGAAATATTGGTGTTTCTGGTTTATTGTGAGACAGGCCTTAACTATGAAATCCGGATAGGCTTTCGAGCAAGATTATGCTGAAAATCGAAGCAATCCCCTTATAGGAAGGACTATTTTATGTTGGGAGGAACGACAACTATGAAAAAACAACTCGTGACGCCTAATTATTTACCTCTGTATCGTCAAGTAAAAGATCTGTTGCTGCAACGATTGATTGACGGTGTGTGGGCTCCGGGAATGGTTCTGCCTAGTGAACAACAGTTGGCTGAAGAGTTCGGGGTGAGCCAAGGCACCGTGCGCAAGGCTTTGGATGAGATGACCGCCGACAATATTCTCACCCGTCGACAGGGGCGCGGAACATTTGTTTCACAACATTCTCCTGATCGGTCTCTATTTCACTTCTTTTATATCGTGAGCAAAGACGGTAAGCGCGAAATCCCAGAAAGCAAGGTGATCCGGGTGCAAAAGGTGGCTGCGAATTCCCAAGAAATCAAACACCTCAATTTAGACAAAGGGGATAAGGTGGTACGGATCAAACGGGTTCGATATCTGCACCAACAACCTGTCATCGTAGAAACCATTTCTCTGGCCTTAAAATTGTTTGGAGATATTGGAAAAGAAGGAGAGCTGCCCAACACCTTATATTCTTTATATGAATCCGAATACGGTGTGAAAGTTATGAAGGCTGTAGAGCGTGTTCGTGCAGTAAGCTTGAGCGAAGATGATGCCGAATTGCTCCAAATGCCTCCCCAATCGCCCGTCCTGGAAATCGACCGAATTGCAGTTGCCATCAATGGACAGCCCGTTGAAAGACGCATTAGCTACGTGAATACGGAGAATCATCATTATCTGTCTGAGTTGTTATAAGTCAGGTCCTCAGTACAGAACTTTTCAAGATCAAACCCGAGAAACAATCTATCGAAAAAAGAGCACGTCAAATCGCTTGTTTTTTGGATGAGTCTTATATAAGACATCTTATAATTAACAACAGGCAATTAATATCATGTAGAGTATTATGGCTTCGATTGTTTGCATTGGCATTGCCGTTTTAGATCAGATTTTCTCGATGGAGGAACTGCCGTTCCAGCCTGGAAAACACTTTGCCCACAATTATTTAGAAGTGGGTGGCGGTCCCGCCGCAACCGCGGCTGTGACGATTGCTAAACTGGGGGGAGAAGTCGAATTTTGGGGACGTGTGGGAGCCGATGAGGTCGGCCATCGCATCACTTCAGAGTTGGAAGGCTACGGTGTGAATGTTCGTCATGTCCGTCGTGTGGAACAGGGGCACTCTTCGATCTCCTCGGTCTTGGTTGACCAGCAGGGAGAACGCTTGATTGTCAATCGTTCCGATCCCAAATTGGATGCCGATCCGTCGTGGTTGCCTTTAGAAGAATTGGCGACCAAAGATGCCGTTCTCGTGGATTCTCGATGGCCTCAAGGTTCGATCGTGGGCCTGAAGGCTGCTCGATCATACCAGATCCCAGCCATTCTGGATGCCGACCTGACTCCCGATAACAGTGTGCAACAATTGGTGCAACAAGCCAGTCATGTCGCTTTTTCTGAGCAGGCACTAAAACGATTTACTAATACATCGAATGTGAACCTCGCACTGAAGCAAGCACGCCAAACCAGCGACGCTTGGTTGTGTGTGACGCAAGGGGGCGAGGGGACCTATTGGCTGGAAGAGGAGGTAGTGGAACATGTTCCCGCGTTTTCAGTGGATGTCGTCGACACCTTGGGAGCGGGGGACGTGTTTCATGGAGCATTGGCATTCGCTTTAGCCGAAGGGCAATCGATCCGAGAAGCCATTCGTTTTTCCAATGCCACCGCAGCTTTAAAATGCACACAGCCCGGGGGGCGCTCAGGAATTCCTGAACGCGATGCGGTCGAAGCATTGCTCCAACAGCAGTTTTAATAATTTGTATTTTTATCAAGCAGCATATTCAACAAAGCGAACGATCCTTCCTTAACTATTATTAAACCACTCCAACCAACGATAAACGATTATGGAACTATCAGCTGGAAAACTATGGGGTCTCCGCCGGTTGGCCGATGCCAATGGACTGTTTAAAATGACAGCGGTGGATCAACGTCCTCCTATCATGAATCTTATTAAAGAAAAAAAGAACGTACCGGATGCCAGCTACGAGGATGTGGCTGCTGTCAAAACCGTATTGACCAAGTCCTTGGCCAATGAATCCACTGCCATGTTGCTGGATCCAATTTGGGCCTATCCTCAGGCCATCGATCATGTCCGTCCCAATCAAGGCCTCTTGATCACTTTAGAAGAGCATGCCTTTGCCGAAGATGAGCGGGGCCGACGATCTGCGGAAATTGCCGATTGGAGTGTGGCCAAAATTAAAAAATTAGGAGCCGATGGAGTGAAAGCGTTGGCTTGGTATCGTCCGGATGCGGACCCTGAGGTTTGTGAACATCAGCAGCGATGGGTCCAAACGCTTGGAGATGCCTGCAAAGCACACGATATCTGTTTTTTGTTCGAATTGTTGGTGTATCCGCTTCCTGGAGATGCACATCAGACGAAAGATTATGTGGAGCACAAAGCCAAGCGTCCTGAATTGGTGATTGACTCGGTGAAAGCGTTTGCGGATCCCAAGTTTGGTGTGGATATCTTCAAACTAGAAAGTCCCTTAGCAGGGGGGCAAGTTCCCGCCTTAGATTCCCCCGAAGCCGAAGAATGCCAGCAGTGGTTTCATCAATTGGGAGCGGCTAGCCCAGTGCCCTGGGTGATGCTCAGCGCCGGGGCCAACATGGAAACTTTTGAGCGCATTTTAACCTATGCGTATCGAGCGGGAGCCAGCGGGTATTTGGCCGGACGCGCGATTTGGTGGAAAGCGGCTCAGCATTTTCCAAATTTAGAACAAATGGAAGCTGAACTCCGTGACGAAGGCGTGGCTTACGTTCAAAAAATCAGTCAGTTGACCGATGAATTGGCCACGCCTTGGCAAAAACATCGTGCTTTTGCTGAGGGGGTCCGCATTCAAGGCGCTGGACCGGATTTTCCCAAAAACTATCAGTAGAGAGAGGTTGTTATGAGCGCAAAACCCACCATTGGCGTGATCACTCTGGCTCGCCCCACATTTGACGTACCTTATGCAGAAGAAATGGCCGGCCAAGCCTGGTCTCAATTGGAAGCGTTGGATGCCACGTTGATCGGTTCCAAAGACTTGTTGTTCGATGCTGATGCTGTCCAAGGCATGCTCGACCCCTTAAAGCAACAAAACTTGGATCTGTTATTGATTCTCCAAGTGACGTTTACCGATGCCACCATGACCGTTGCCTTGGCCCAAGCCATTGATGCACCGATTGCCATCTGGTCCTTTCCTGAGCCCCGCGTTGGTGGACGACTGCGCCTGAATTCACTCTGTGGACTCAATCTCGCCGGACACGCTTTAGCCAAAGCCGGGAAGGAGTACAATTACATTCACAAAGCTTCGGACAATCCGGAAGCGGGAACTGAAATTCTTTCCATCGCGCAAGCAGGAATCATCGTCAATCGATTGAAACAAACCAAATTGGGGGTAATTGGGAAACATCCGGATGGATTCGATACCTGTAGTTACGATCAAGACACGGTCATGAAACTTTGTGGCGTTTCCGTGGAGCAGTTGGATCTTTCTGACATGTTAAAGCAGGCAGCTACGGTGCCTGAAGCCGAGACAGATCAAGTGTATGCCCGAGTGGACCAGCAAGTCGACAACCTTGCTGAGATGGAACAAGAACCCTTACGCAAAAGCTTGAAGGTGTATTCCACATTGCGTCGTATCGCCAACGAACAAGGCTACAATGGATTGGCGGTGCGCTGTTGGCCCGAGTTTTTTACCGAGTATGGCTGTGCGGCATGCGGGCCGATGGCCATGATGAATCAAGAACAGACTCCTTGTGGGTGTGAAGCCGATGTTTACGGAACAATGTCTACTTTGATTCTCCAATGGTTGGGCAGTGAGCCTGCATTTATGGCAGATCTCGTCGACATCAATACCGAGGAAGATACGGGGGTGTTTTGGCACTGCGGTTTGGCCCCAATTTCAATGGCCGATCCGGAAAGTCCCAAACGTGCGACAGTGCATACCAATCGTAAGAAACCATTGCTCTATGAGTTCACGCTGAAGCCGGGGCGTGTGACGGTGGCTCGGCTGAGCCAAGCCAAGAACGAGCCAAGGCTGGTGATTGGAAGTGGTGAAATGGTTCGTGCTCCCATGAGTTTCACCGGAACGTCTGGTGTGATTCGATTCGACCAGCCTGCGTCTGATGTCTTGGATATGGTGATGAGAGAAGGATTAGAACACCATTATTCCTTGGCATATGGTGAGCATCGTCCGGCGTTGAGGCGGCTTGCTCAAATGCTGGACATTCCTGTGATTGAGATAACCTGATGCTTGAACCTGAAAAACTCAACCCCATTGGGCACGTCACGTTGGTCGAAGTGTTGCCTTCGATGGTGCGATTCCAAACCGATGCGGGCCCACTTGAAATTTCGGCGTATGCACCTGGAATTTTTCGTTTTCGTATGGGGCCACGCACTCAAAAAGACTATCACATCCTCAATGGAAAAACCGATCCTGTGAGTGTTCAGTTTCAAGAAACCGAACAAGGTCATTATGAATTGCGATGGGATTCCGTCGTGCTTCTTGTCGAACGAGAAACCTTACACCTGGACTTAAAAGATTCTCGGGGATCGTTATTGACTTCCACAACAGGCAGCCATTTTCGAAGAAGACATCGCTTGCCGCCCTGTGCCAAAACAGACCGAGGCTGGTTCCTGTCCTTCCACTTACACAGTGGGGAACCCATCTATGGACTGGGAGAAAAATTTGGTCCTCTGAATCATCGAGGCCAGTACTTCGAAAGTTATAATCACGATGCGTTAGGAGTGAATGCGGAAATCTCTTATAAAAACAACCCGTTTGCTTGGAGTCCTCATGGTTGGGGGATGTTTGTGCACACCACGTCGAAAGTGGCACATGGCGTTGGATTTCCGACTTGGTCGCACCGTTCGTATGGATTGGAGGTGCAAGATGAGGAACTGGATCTGTTTTTCATGGTCGCCGATGCGTCAGCAGGTTTGCTCCAACACTACGTGAGGCTCACGGGAGCACCCCAGTTGCCACCGGTGTGGAGCTATGGAACGTGGATCAGTCGGGCTTATTATCGAACTGCGGAAGAGGCATTGGAGGTGGCCCAAACCGTTCGAAAGAAAAAGCTTCCGTGCGATGTGATCACACTGGACGGGCGAGCTTGGCTCGACACCAAAACGCGGTTTGCTTTCGAATGGGATCCGGACCGTTATCCGGACCCCAAACAATTCACGGAGCAGGTCAGATCACTGAATTTCAAGCTTTGCGTCTGGGAATACCCTTTGATTTCGATCCATCATCCGTTGTTCAAAGAATTGGAAGCGAAAGGGTGGTTGCTGAAAAACCAACAAGGCGAGACCTATATCTACGAATGGGACCCGGAACCTTTCGGAGAAGTCCTCACCCCGTTGCCCCCCAGTGGCATGATCGACTTCACCCATCCGGACGCGTATCAATGGTATGGCAAATCCCACCACAAGCTGTTTAAAGATGGGGTGGATGCAATGAAAACAGATTTTGGTGAGCAAGTTCCTGAAGATGCAGTGGCCTCTAATGGAGACACCGGATTGCGTTTGCACAACTTGAACGCACTGCTTTACAACCGATGTGTGTATGAAGCCTCTCGCCAATATTTCGGAAATCAAGCGATGGTGTGGGGGCGTTCCGGATGGGCAGGTAGTCACCGATATCCCATTCAGTGGGGGGGAGATCCGCAAGCCGATTGGGAAGGGTTGGCAGCCAGTATTCGGGGAGCACTCTCTTGGGGAATGAGTGGCGGTGCATTTTATAGCCATGACATTGGGGGATTCTATGGAGGGCAACCGGATAAAGAACTGTTCATTCGTTGGACGCAGGCGGCCGTGCTTTCTTCACACTGCCGCTTCCACGGCATTGGTGAACGAGAACCCTGGCACATTGATGAAGAAACCGAATCGATCATTCGCCAATGGTTGCAATGGCGTTATCAACTGATTCCGTACCTGGAGCTTTGCGCCACGGCCACTCGAACTGGCCTCCCCATGATGCGTTCGATGGTCTTGGCGTTCCCAGAAGACGCGGCTGCTTGGCCTTTTGACGATCAGTACATGTTAGGAGATTCGTTATTGGTCGGCCCTATTCTGAGAGCAGACGGTAAAAAACGTGTCTATTTTCCCCAAGGCCGCTGGTTCAATTACTGGACAGGAGAACGGATCCGAGGGGGCTATGCCCTGAATCTGGAAGTCCCTCTGAACGAATCACCCGTGTTTGTCAAAAGTGGCAGCGTGATTCCCTTGGGACCTGTTGTGGAACATACCGGAGAAATCACTAAGGCCAAACGGGTGGAATCCTGGAAAGTGTTCGATATGCCCGATAAGGATAGCAATTTTGGCATTCCGGGGCTGCGGATGCAAAGTACTGAACCCGGAGTACTGCATGTTTCGGGCATTCCCGAATCGCTCAAGATTCAAACCTTTGGCAATGTCATCTGTCTGAAAGATAAGGATCATTGCTGGTTTGAAAAAGTGTGAAGCCTTCATTCACTTTTAAAATCCGACACACCATTCCAACACAAAAGTAATGTCTGATTCGTCAAATTCTGAATCCAAAAAATATGTACCTATTCAGCGCCCCGCCTTGGCCGAATCGGTTCTTGAATTGATTGGACGGACCCCGATGGTTCGTCTCAATCGACTCACTCCAACGGAAAATCGGGCGGATATTTTTCTCAAAATGGAATCACTGAATCCGGGATTCAGCATCAAAGACCGATTGTGCTTGGCTATGATTGAAGCCGCTGAACGCGAGGGACAGTTGCAACCCGGTTACACCGTGGTCGAACCTACGAGCGGAAATACCGGTATCGGATTGGCTATTGTTTGTGCGGTCAAGGGCTATCGATTGATTCTCACTATGCCGGACGACATGAGCAAAGAACGCCAAGCTCTTATGAGCAATTTTGGAGCACAGGTGGTGCTCACCCCGGCTCGTAAAACAATGCAAGGGGCCGTGGAAAAAGCCGAAGAGATTGTCCGTAGCAATCCGAATTGTTTCATGCCCAACCAGTTCATCAACGAAGCGAATGCGCAAGTGCATCGTGAAACCACAGCTCTCGAAATTCTTGCCACAATGGAAGGAAAGATCGACGCCTTTGTGGCAGGGATCGGCACGGGTGGAACGATTACCGGTGTTGGCGAGGTGCTGAAGCGAGAAATTCCAGGGCTTTCGATTTTTGGAGTGGAACCGATCTCATCCGCCGTGATCAACGGGGGCAAACGAGGAGTTCACCTGATTCAAGGCATTGGAGCCGGGTTTGTTCCTGATGTGCTCAATCTGGATATCGTGGATGAAGTGCTCTGCTGCGGGGACGACGAGGCGTATCGCATTGCTCGACGTCTAGCTCGGGAAGAGGGTATTTCAGCAGGAATGTCAGCCGGAGCAGCAATGTGGGCTGCGTTGGAAGTTGCCAAACGTCTCGGTCCCAATAAACGGGTGGTCACCGTGCTCTGTGATTCTTGGGAACGATATCTCAGTTTAGAAATCGAATTTGCTTCAGACGAAGCATTGAACTTTGTGATTTGAAGTCACGATCCTTTCCCCATTTCTCTTCACGCAATGACCTATGAGTACGGACTGGCAAAAAAGTCGAATCCCTGGTGTTTTGCTGACCTTGATCATCACGGTGGCGGCGTATCAACTCCACACACTGCCATTTCCCCCCTTCACGATTGATGCTCCCAAACCACACCCGATTGATTCCATTCTGCTGGCAATCGTACTGGGGATGTTCCTACGGAATGTTTTTAAGTTGCCCTCTTGGTTCAACGCAGGGGTGAAGTACGCCGTCAAAGGATTGCTGCCTTTTGGAATCATCTTGTTGGGGGCAAAACTCAATTTTTTTCACGTGCTCCGGGTGTCGGCTCAATCTTTAGTGATCAGTTCAATCTGTGTTGTTGTCGCTTTGGGACTAACGTATTGGCTTTGTACTAAAGCAGGAGTGCGACGGAAACTGGGATTCCTTATTGGGGTCGGGACAGCGATATGCGGGGGGACAGCAATTGTGATCATGGCTCCAGTGATCGAAGCCGAAGATACCGACACCGCTCTTTCTGTGGCTGTTGTGACGTTGTTTGGAATGCTTGCAATTTTTGCATTTCCCATATTCGGCGCTCTGTTGGACATGAGCCAAGCCGACTTCGGTGTATGGGCCGGTGTTGCTGTGCATGCAACTCCGCAGGTATTGGCCGCAGGCTTTGCTTATGGCCCTGAGGCTGGTGAGGTCAGTACTATCGTAAAGTTGGTGCGGGTGTTGATGCTGGCTCCGCTCGTGGTCTTAGCCACCGTTTGGTATGCCCGACATCAACGAGCCAACAATCAGGTCTACGTGAGCAAAAAAATGCAGATCAAGACACTGTTGCCGCCTTTCATTTTGGGATTTCTGGTGATGGCCTTGGCAAACACTTTCTATTTTTTGCCGGATCTCACGTTGCATCTTCAAGAAAACTTTTTGTGGGAAGCCGGCCCAGTACAAGTCAATCCAGGTGAAGCCCTCACGTCGGTGGCTTCCTTGCTCATTACCATGGCGATGGCTGGGGTGGGGCTTGGTACCGATCTCAAAAGTGTCTGGAAAACGGGACTGATGCCGCTGTATATCGGCTTGGCCTCGGCGGTTGTGCTTTCTGTGTTCAGTCTGGGTTTGATTGTAGCATTTCTATAACTCCCTCATCTTCATTTTCACCCCTACCAGCGAAACCACTTATGAAAAAAATAGTCATTACAGAATTCATGGACCAAAAAGCCGTGGATGGATTATCTCCTGATTTCAATGTGATTTATGATCCTAAATTGGTCGACAATCCTGAAGAGCTGCAAGCACAACTTCACGATGCCGAAGGTTTGATTGTGCGAAATCGCACTCAGGTGCGTGACGGCCTATTAGACAACGCTCTGCAACTCAAAGCAGTCGGACGGTTGGGAGTGGGATTGGATAATATCGATTTGGAACAATGCAAATCTCGCAATATTGCTGTTTTTCCAGCTACTGGAGCCAATGACCTGGCGGTTGCCGAGTATGTGATTGCTGCGATCATGATGCTATTTCGAGGAGCGTACCATTCGACTATTGCGATGGTCGAAGGCCAATGGCCACGCCAAACATTGATGGGGCATGAAACGAGTGGAAAAAAATTAGGCTTGGTGGGATTCGGGGCAATTGCCCGCGAAACAGCACAACGAGCTGCTGCCTTGGGGATGGACATATTGGCTTATGATCCCTATTTGCCTAAGGATCATCCTGCTTGGCATAACGTTGAAAATTTAAGTTTAGACGATCTTTTAATGCAGTCGGATGTGATCAGCCTTCATGTGCCACTTACTCCTGAAACACGTCATTTGATCGATGCCTCGGCGATTGCGAAGATGAAAAATGGCGCCATGGTCATCAATGCCGCACGAGGAGGCGTCGTCGATGAGGCAGCACTTATCGAAGGTCTTCAAACCCAACACCTTGGAGGGGCCGCATTGGATGTGTTTGAGTCCGAGCCTTTAGTGGCTCCCATTGCAGAACGGTTCCGGGACTTGCCCAATCTGATTCTGACTCCTCATATTGCAGGAGTCACCAAAGAATCCAATGTCCGGGTCAGCGCCGTGACCGCCGAAAACGTACGCAAAGCATTGGAGGGATGAATATGGAAGATAGAATCGTAACTTTGGATGAGTTGTCCCAGTTGATTGCCAAAGCCTTGGTCGCCCACAATACGAGCGATACCAATGCGCATTCGGTTGCGGCTGCCTTAGCCGCTGCTGAGGCCGAAGGACAGAAGGGACACGGAGTATCGCGAGTTGCCGCTTACGCAGCCCAAGCGAAAAGTGGCAAGGTCGATGGCCATGCCCAGCCCCAAATCACAGAGGTGGGAACCGCCGCGGTTCGGGTAGACGCGAAGAGTGGTTTTGCATATCCAGCGTTGGAAGCTGCCATCGAACGCTTGATTTCCCTCACGCCTCAAACAGGAGTCGCTGTGGCGGCGATTGCCCATTCGCATCATTGTGGGGCCATGGGATACCATGTGGAAAAGTTAGCCAAACACGGCATGATCGGCCTCATGTTCAGCAATAGCCCCAAAGGCATTGCTCCGTGGGGTGGACATACCGGGGTATTTGGCACCAATCCTATCGCTTTTGCGGCCCCGCGGCCCCATCACGCTCCTTTAGTGGTGGACATGTCGCTTTCTAAAGTGGCACGTGGGAAAATTAAAGTGGCCTCCCAAAACAACGAGTCCATCCCTGAAGGCTGGGCGTTGGATGCTGAAGGCAACCCGACGACCGACTCCCAAGCGGCCATGTCAGGGACTCTGCTTCCGATGGGAGATGCCAAAGGAGCGGCCTTGGTCATGATGGTGGAGGTGCTTTCTGCAGCGCTGACAGCCTCTCACTTTGGGTTTGAGGCAAGCTCCTTTTTCGATGCTGAAGGCGAGCCACCTCATATTGGACAACTGTTGCTGGCGATCCATCCTGGGCCCTTATCCGAAAACGGGTTTGGCCCCCGTCTCGAAACATTGATTGCTACTATTTTGGAGCAACCCGGCACCCGAATCCCTGGAACAAGACGGTTAGGCTTAAGAAACCGAGCACGTCAAAGCGGAATCAAATTGTCTCAATCTGTGTACGAAAAGCTCGTTATACTTGGAGAACACTGAATTCCAAGGGCATTTCATCAAAATTTAATATTTTTGAGATTGACTAAATCGTTTTACTAAAACAATTTAGTAGCTACAGCCATACACTCCCTACATGAAGCACTTCAGACAAATTTGGAAAGGTGGCCACTCCGAGTTCCGTGATACCAAACAATTGAGTACGGAATTAGAAGTGACCATCGTCCAAATTTGAGATGCTCTGGGAACGGTTTGGGTGCGGCTCGAAACTAAGAGGTCACACTATGAAATTGAAAGACACGAATTTACTCCGAGAGCAAACCTTGATCAACGGCGAATGGATAAACGCCGATTCCAACGCTACATTTGAGGTGACTAACCCATCCAATGGTGAGGTAATAGCGAAAGTTCCCGATATGGGAGCGACCGAGACTCGGCGTGCGATTGAAGCAGCCTATGCCGCTTTCCCTGCATGGCGTGCCAAAACAGCAAAGGAACGAGGAGCTTTGTTAAGAAAATGGCATGACTTGCTATTGGAAAACATAGAGGACTTAGCCGCTCTGATGACCTATGAGCAAGGCAAACCTTTGGCGGAAGCGGCAGGCGAAGTGAAATATGCGGCCAGTTTCATTGATTGGTTTGCCGAAGAAGGCAAGCGTGTTTATGGCGATACCATCCCTACACATAAACCCGATGCTCGATTATTTGTCATGAAAGAGCCGGTGGGTGTGGCGGCATCGGTCACGCCTTGGAATTTCCCGATTGCCATGATCGCCCGAAAAGTTGCCCCTGCTTTGGCAGTAGGTTGCACTTTTGTTTCTAAACCCGCAGAACATACACCGCTTTCCGCCCTAGCAACTGCGTATTTGGCTCAACAGGCGGGTATTCCGGCGGGTGTGTTTAATGTGGTGACTGGCAAAGATCCCGTACCCATTGGTAACGAACTCACCTCGAACCCTTTGGTTCGGAAAATTACGTTCACCGGATCCACTCCTGTGGGGAAATTGTTGCTTAAACAATCAGCGGCTACCGTTAAAAAAGTTTCAATGGAACTGGGAGGTAATGCGCCATTCATCGTGTTCGATGATGCCGACCTGGATGCTGCTGTTCAAGGAGCCATGATTGCTAAATACCGCAACACTGGCCAAACTTGTGTCTGTGCCAATCGCATCTACGTACAAACCGGAATTTATGATGCCTTTGTCGAAAAACTCACCGAAGCCACACAAACCCTAAAAGTGGGAGATGGCTTTCAAGAAGGAGTTTCCCAGGGGCCTTTGATCGACGAAGCTGCCGTTGAAAAAGTGGAACGTCATGTCAATGATGCCGTGGGGCAAGGGGCCAAAGTGCTTTGCGGAGGAAAACGCCATGCCTTGGGAGGGACGTTCTTTCAACCAACGGTGTTGCGTGACGTTCGAACTGACATGTTGATCAATCGCGAAGAAACTTTTGGGCCGGTTGCCGCTGTGATCCCATTTGAGACCGAAGAAGAAGCGATCCAAATGGCAAACGATACCGAATTCGGTTTGGCGGCCTATTTTTACACGCGTGATGTCGGGCGTGTCTTCCGAGTAGGAGAAGCCTTGGAATATGGTCTTGTTGGAGCCAATGAAGGCCTCGTTTCGACTGAAATCGCCCCTTTTGGTGGTGTGAAAGAATCTGGTTTGGGACGCGAAGGTTCCAAATATGGTGTCGAGGATTACCTCGAAATCAAATATATGATGGTCGGTGGAATATCCTAGTCCCCGGTCCCGATGAACTCCTCCACACGTGGAGCATTTTGAGGCATGTACCACTCCTCCACATGCCTTGGGTGCTCCATGTGTTTTTTTCCTGCCCTCTATGAAAAAAAATCCCAATCCACAAGGTAAAGGACTCGTCCCCGTCCTAGCGAATGTCGAAGGAACCCGTCCCGTGATGATCGTTCCTCCGAAATCCATCCACCAAATTTCTAGCGAGCTGTTCACCTCATTGTTTGTGCTAGAAAGCAAGTTTTCCTTCAAACCGGTAGTGGGACAAAACTATTATTTGTACCGCAAAGGAGATCATTACTGGCTTTCTCTCATTGGTCCTGAAGAATGGGGAACCCTACAGCTGCAAGATTATGTTGGAGAATGTGTTTTGCAACCCGATCTCACATGGACCTTAGAACTCGGCAACGCCGCAACGAGTGACCCGGCCCTGTTGAAAGAAATTGAGACCAAGCACCGTCAGTTCGAACAACAATTGGAACAAGCAGAAACCGTTGCTGAGGTGTTGCCCGTTTTTGAAGAATCGCTTCCTTTTTATCAACGTGTGTTTGCATCGGCGCTGGCCTATTCCCTCAATCTTTCCATGTACAAAAGCGGGATTGACCAATTGAGCTATCAAGAAGCAGTGGCGTTGTTGGCTGATCAGTCAGAAGTTTCTTGATCTTCGGCAATAAATATACCAATTTTCCTCTCTTTCTCTTTTTTTCGTAAATTTTCGTGATTTTTCGTGCCTCTCTACTTTTTTTTCTCCCTCGTTAGCACTACCATTAACTTATAGCGAACCTTGAAGAAGGTGAGTCTGTACCTTTAATTTCCTAGTGAGAATATTTCAAACATTGAGAATCACTTTGACAGATTTTCTAACGTACCGATCATGTTTGGAACTTTGTTTTGCTAGCCAAGAGAGGAAGTATGAACAACAAGAGAATAGGGCTTATCGGAAACAGTCCTGCCATGCAGAGGGTCTATGAGGCAATTCACAAGGTAGCAGCAACGGATGTATCTGTAGCGATTTACGGGGAATCCGGGACAGGCAAAGAATTGGTAGCTCAAGCTTTACACCAACAAAGTCCACGCGTCCGAAACTCTTGGGTTGACGTGAACTGTGCTGCAATCCCCAAAGACTTAATTGAAAGCGAGTTATTTGGGCACGAACGTGGAGCCTTTTCGGGGGCGGTGGAAGCCAAACCGGGGAGATTCGAATTAGCTCAAGGCGGCACCTTGTTTTTAGACGAAGTGGGGGAACTGCCCTGGGAGCTGCAAGCAAAACTGCTGCGAGTGTTGCAAGAGCGTCAGATTTGGCGGGTCGGTGGCCGAAGGTCGATTTCGGTCGACATCCGTATCATTGTAGCGACTCATCGAAATTTGGAAACGGAGGTGCAAAAAGGGAACTTTCGAGAAGATCTGTTTTATCGTTTGAATGTGTTTCCTATTTGGTTGCCACCGCTTCGAGAAAGAGGACACGATATTGTATCACTCGCCGAACACTTTTTAATGCAATTGGCTCCTGAGATTCCGGGCTTACATCCGAGCACTCGGACCCGGCTTTGTGCTTATCCATGGCCAGGGAATGTCCGTGAGTTGCGAAACTGCTTGCAACGCGCTGTGATCTATCATGAAGGCGAACAGCCCCTGTTGCCGCATACGCTTTCATTTGGTACCGAATTTATTAGAAGATCTGCACTGCCCCAACCGCTCCTTTCCAAGCAAGCTGCCCCCTATCCGACTCTAGATCAAAAAATCAGCGAAACGATTCGCGAAGCTTTGCAACGCAATCGATTCAATAAATCTAAAACTGCCCGAGAGCTAGGCATCCAACGGAAACGATTGGATCGAATGATACAGCGATATGATTTGAACACTTAATCTGCCAAAGAAGAAGCCGTCCCTGCGATAAAGTGGGACGGCTAGACGATCAATCGGTGCCAATTCAGGTGCCCAATCGTGGTTGAACATTCTGCTCTACTTTTCGGTACAATAACCCATCATAAGCCACACGATATTCTGGCGCAGGGTTGAGCCAGTTGTGAAATGATTGGCTTTCTTGTGGATGACCTGGATGATTTTCGGTGTATCGAGCTGTATAGGATCGGCACTGGGGTTGATTGTGATTCAACGTACCAATTCTGTCCGAAATCATATTTGAGGTCCAATTGCAGGTTTGAGGATCCCTCATTTGAAATTCCCACATGCCGGTATCGTCATCCGGGTCAAACGTCATGACAAGGTCCTTGACGGGAATGCCATCGGGATAATCGCTAGTGGGGCTGAATGCATTGTAAAAGTAAGCGTAAATGCATTCGGGATAATTGTTTCTATCAGGATAGACATTGGTGGGAGCATAAATACAAACATAGAGAATTGGATCGTGCATCCAAGTGTAACTCCAGTTCGTGGCGTCGGCATCTTGCACACCGGAAAGTTGTCTCAATTGAGCCTCTGCTTCCTGTTGATTGGGTGGGGTTGTCGTGAATGAATAAGACATAACTTTTCTCCATTTAGGTTGATTGAGGGAAAGAAGCTTTAACAAACACTATCGTTGTAGTCTTATTTCAAGGCGCCCACGAAAAATGATGACCACAGGATTGTCTCTGAGAGACATTTTGTCTTTCTGCACCAGATATGCCACTAGGAAAGAAGGGGCTGATGCACTAAATTTAGTTTATCTGAAAATGGGGAGTAGCTCTGTGAATTCAAAGCCTGGAAGGGATCACGACAAATAAGGATTGAGTACAGAAACGGGAAAATTGAGTACATTTCAGGATAACGTGAGCGCGTCATAGTGACGCATCTATTGTTGAGAGTCAGGAGCATGTGGCTCTTCAACTCTTGTAGTGAGAGGGGTTTTTTCAGATTGGGTCACAATGACCCAAATCAACAAATTTGTGTCGCAATGACGCATTTTTTGAACAAAAGACTGCAATCAATCGAAAGCAGCTTAATGTTCTTGGCAAAATGGAAGTGTAAACTTTGTTGAATCAGATACTTCGAACTCAGTTAACGATAGGATAAATATTGAAACCAATTGTTTGTTTAGGGGATTGGGGTTGAAAAGGTTACGAATCCGATGAAATAAACTCGAACCATTGAAATGAGAAATGAAAAAAAAAGCTTACTATTTGTTCATGTTTGTTTGTTTTGTGTCGTTCTGCCCAAGCGGAGCCTTCTCAGGCTCGGCAAAATCATTAATTTTGCTCAACTGGGCAAATTACATTTCGCCCCAAGTATTGGAAAGTTTTGAAAAAGAGTATGGCATTCCGGTTTCAGTGGTTGCTTATGAAAGTGGAGATGAACGCGATGTGCGGATAATGGAAGTGCAAGGGCGAGGCTTCGATCTCGTCGTCGGGAGTTCTGGATCGTTCAAGGTATTTCAACAATTGGAGTTTTTAGAAGAATTGGACGAAACCCAAGTGCCCAATTTAAAGCATATTCATCCTAAATGGATCGATCCGAAGCAACCCGGCCGCGTTCCTTATTTGTGGGGGACAACGGGTGTGATTTACCGGAAAGATTTGATTCAGATTGAAAGCTGGAAAGACCTCTACCTCCCGAGGGACGAGTTGAAGGGGCGTTTGCTCATTTTGCCCGAAGTTCGGCTGACGGTGGGGTTTGGGTTGCTGGCCCTTGGTTATGCCTTCAACAGCACCAATGTGGAACAATTGGGAGAGGTTAAGCAGCTATTGGCAGACCTACGGCCTCATGTTCGACATGTAGGAGATATTTTCAATTCACCCACCGATGGAATTGTTACGGGCGAAACTTGGGTTGGAATTGGGTACAATGGTCAGGTGCCGATTCTGCAAAAGTTCAATCCCAACATTGCCTATAAACTCCCCAAAGAAGGGGCACAGGCCTGGATCGATTTCATAGGGGTCCTGAGGAGATCCGAGCAAAAGGAAAAAGCCATAGCCTTTATTAATTTTATCAATGAGCCAGAAAATGCGGCTACCAATACCCAATTCACTGGATTTGCATCAGCGAATCAAGCCGCCGCCGCCTTTCTTCCCCCGGAAATTCTCAATGATTCTTCGATCTATATTAGTGAAAAAGATTGGAATAAGCTGAACATTCTGGACGAGAGTCATGATGCTGTCACGCGCAGTCATTACTTTGCGGCTTTTTCACAACTGACCAAAAAATGAAGTAATGGAAAAAAAACCTCTCAATGCCATTCGCTTGCAAACAAAAATTTTGTTCTTTTTTACGCTGACGGTATCTGGAGCACTGATTGCCTTGACAGGAATTGGATACACGCAATGGAAAAAGAGCAATGCCGATATCCTTTCCTTGGAAATGGTCAATGCCATGCGGCAAGTCGAGTTCAACGTTCAGTCTCAAATCGAAACGGCACGCAACAACCTCGAATTGTTATCCGCATCCGACAAGCTTCGGAAATATCTCTTGATTGAAGACCCAAACGCCCGAGCCTACATTTATAGTTATGCGATTAATCAACTTTTTCGCAGATATGTTGAAGTGAACCCCAACTTTACGGGAATCTATTTGGCCCAACCGGATGGGTATCTCGAAGTCTTTTATGAACATAAAGAAAGTGCCTTCAATGCCAGAAACTTTTCTCAATGGTGGCAGCCGGTGACAGGGGAAAAAAATCAAAGTCTTCAGCAACTGATTGTGTCCCCTGAAACGAAGCAAGTCTCTCTTATTTTTTATAAAGCCTTGGCGATGAATCACTTGGCCACCGAGGATGTGTTCCTATCTCCCCCTTCCGTAAGAGGGGTGATCATCGTCATGGTCAATCTGAATTTTTTGGAAGAAATGGTTCAATCCAACCGCATCCGGGAAACCGGATTCATTTACTTCACCGATCCAGGTGGATTCGTTTTATTTCACCCCGATGCTGAAACACGACAAACAAAAATCGAGGGAGACTGGTGGAGACAACCTTCCGAAGGTCCCATCCTGCATGAAGAGGCATTCTATTACAGCAGGCCTGTCTCCGAGGGGCTGTGGGGAATTGCAACCTTACCAAGAACTGAGTTTTTGAAAGATTTGAATCAATCCTTGGTGTGGATTTCTTTGATGATCGGAGTCACTTTATTGCTATTGCCCATTGTGTATTTCTGTTTGATTCGTCGGGAGGTGATTCGCCCAATCAATCAATTGATTGCGAGCATGGCTATGGTGACAGAAACCGGTCGGTTGGTTCCAGTCCACATTCAGAGCAATCCGGAGCTGTGTGAACTCGCCGACCATTTCAATACCATGGTACAGCGGCTCGAAAACAACTTGCACGAACTACGAAAAGCGTATTTGCAGCAAAACGAAATCATTGAAAATGAGAAAGGGCGAATCGCTTCGGATTTTCATGATCAATTGGGACAGTTGATCAGCCATGCCAAGCATCGTGTGGAATCCAAAGCCCCTTACTATCAGTGCTATCAAGCAATTGAAGAGATTCACAAAAGTATGCGAGAGATCGTTCACTATCTTTACCCAATCGACGTGAAAGAACATAGTTTGGGGGTCGCCTTGAGTTTATCGCGTCTGACTGAAAAGATGGGACGAATGTTTGGAATGGAGATCAGCGCAGAAATTTACGAAATTCGTAGACTTCCCGAAGAAGTCGAACTTGCGATTTACCGGATTGCCCAAGAATCTTTAATGAATGCGTTGAAACATGCTGAAGCAGAAGAAATCAAGGTGCAACTCTTTGAGCAGAATACGTTGGTGACGCTGAATATCTCGGACTCGGGTAGAGGCTTCGAATCAAAATTGATCAATCGTTCTCAACATCATGGCCACCAATTCATGCACATGCGTGCGAAATCGGTAAATGGCCAGATACACATTATGAGTCACGTGGGGCGTGGCACCCAAGTTATCTTTACTGTAAAAAGGGCCTCATGATTCAAGTGGTAATTGCGGACGATCAGGAAATGCTTCATGAAACCTTTGAAATGTATTCCGCAGATGGGGATTACACCATTGTAGGTCATTGTTATAATGGAAAAGAGGCGCTGGAGACTGTACTGAGTCAAACCCCAGATATCATCGTTTTGGATATCGAACTTCCTATCTTGAATGGTTTGGAAGTCGCGTCGAAGATTCGGCAAGCCAAGCTGCCCACTAAAATTTTGATCGCCACTCAACACAAAGATGCCTTGTACTTGGAACAAACCATTCGAGCCAAACTCCACGGTTTCATGCACAAAGATGAATCTCCGAAACGGTATGGATTTATCCTGTTTACCCTCATGGCAGGGAATTATTATCTGTCGCCAGCAGTCACGGAGACTGTTTTTGATCTTTTCAATGACCAAAAACAGGACCCCGCTCGGCCGGATCATGACCTAACTCCACGGGAGCAAGAGATTCTTCGGATGATTGCAAACCAAAGCACGACCCGCCAAATTGCCGATGCCTTCCACTTGTCGGTCCACACAGTCAACAATCACCGGCGAGCGATCAATCGTAAGCTGCAAATATCCAATCCCCATGAATTGATTCAAAAAGCCCGCGATTTGGGGCTGACTCCTTAAATAGAACAAACCGGAAATCTTCTGCATTTGACAAGCAATTCGCAAAAACCGCTCAAAAATTTGCGATCAGAAAATGGGTAACTAGTTACTAACTAGTAGCTAAAATGCTAAAATCAAAAGAGTTTTACTAATAAAATGGTTATTGTTGAGTCTCTCGCTGCATAGTATATTTTTACTAACAGCATCTAAGTCGGTTTCGATCCAAAGAAACAGGTCGTTTGTTAAAAAAAGGGAATGAAGCCCCCGTTCGAGTTTCTTTTAGAAAAGTGTGACCAGAGGGAGATTTCATGGAAAAACAGTTCATTATGCTACAACAAGAGCTATTGCAATATTATGGTTTCCTCGATTGCCATCTACAAAGACAAGAAACCCTGGAAGGTGTGGAAAAGTTAGGAATTTACTTTGTACCCACTGGCCCAGTGGCTGAAGATCAATTGCATGTGCATTTGCAATCTCATTTGGCAGAGGTCGACATGGATGGGGTGTTGATCCCTCTCCCTTACTTGCCTCGCAATGAAGCGGGTGAGGTGGATGAACAAGCGTTGACTCTCATTTTTCTAGAAGATGAAGCGTTTGAGCAGAATTGGGAAGCTATCCTTCCGCCCGAAGAGGAGGATCAAGATGTGGCTGTGTTGAATAAAAATCGACGGGTGCAACGGCTACAGTGTCTCGAACAGGTCACGAACGTGATACCGCAATTGGAAGAGGAAGCGCTGTCCAGACGTTTCGTAGGAACATGGGAAATAGATCGGTTTGAATGTAGACATATGGATGGAACGGTGACTTATCCCATGGGAAAAGACTTGGTCGGATTGTTAGTGTATACGCCTGAAGGTATGGTGTCTTCTCAAGTGATGCAGCAACATCGTCCAAATTTTAAAAATCCTAACTATTCGCTTGCGACGAGCCAGGAAATGTGTTCAGCCTGTCAAAGCTATGTTGCCTATTACGGAACTTATGATGTGAACGCACGCTCCGGACAAGTCACACATTATATAGATGGAAGCTTGTTTCCCAATTGGATTGGCACCGAACTCATCCTGTCGTTTGAATTTTCCGAAAATCTTCTGATTTTGCAGTCCAGTCAGCTTGAATTCGCCAAAAATGTGGTAACCGCCAAGTTGATTTGGCGGCGATGTTGAAGTTAGAAAAAAAGAGACCCACCTACTGAAACAAATGTGTGATCAATATTTCCTAAATCTTCTTCGGTTTCAGTGACTACACCAGAATCTAAATCTGTAGTTCGAGTGGTGATCTCCAAAGGGAAGGTGATCACGCGGTAGTCGAAGGTCAGAAAGACGTCTTCGATGATCTCAACATTTGCTCCTACAATGGTTTGTGTTCCAGAACCAATCGAAAAATCCTGCTCAATGTCCACTCCGAGATTGGCTAGGTTGGTTTCTCCTTTTGCCGTGAAACTAGCCTCTCCAGAAAACTGATTCAGGCCAAAACCAATGTAAAACGCGATCCCCTCGCCAAATTTCACTAAGGCGGAATAAGTTTGTCCCGTAAATGACGCCTCTGCCGTTTCTTGATCTGTTATCATGACAAAGCTCGGTAGCGTCAATTCGATTTCGAGTGCTAGAGTGGTCAATCCTATTTCAAGCGCCACTCGCGGAATGATCGATACCTCTTGTGAATCTTCAAAGTTGGTATCATCGTCGCCCCGGAGAACAAGCGGGAACAAAGCCCCGACCACAATTCTTGTTCCGGTTGCTCCTCCTTGCACAGCTTCTGTCGCAGCATCTTGCACAGCTTCTTGTGCTTCTTCTTGTAAAGCCTCATTTACCTCATCTTCTGCTTCTTGCGAATAAACAGCTCCCAGCGGCAAGAAAATTGCGAGGAGCAAGAACAGAACAGCAGGCCAGTTTGTTGGTTTCATACGAGGTTTTCCTTCCATGTTCTGGTAAAAATAAAATTAGATCTTGGCACTAGCTTCTATATCGGCACGTTATGCTAAATCTTTATACCCATCCTTACAGTTCATGGTTTTTTCAGGAGACTTCGAGGAAATCAGTTGGAAACAATGTGCTGAACTTGTCTAATAATCTGCTTTCAACAGAATCGCTGCTATCGAAAAAAAATTTCGTTGGAGATGTCCTGTCAAAGCAAATATGGAGAGAGAATAAAGCAAATATGGAGAGAAAATATGGAAACAATGAGCGAACAATTTGCGAGTGATAACTATTCAGGGGTTTGTCCAGAAGCCTGGGACTATCTTTCCCAGGCAAATCATGGAGACGTCCCTGCATACGGAGAAGATAGTTGGACGCAAAAAGCGTGTGATCATTTTCGGGAGTTGTTTGAAGCCGATTGTGAAGTGTTTTTTGTGTTCAATGGAACTGCCGCCAATTCTTTGTCATTGGCAGCACTTTGCCAGTCCTATCATAGTGTGATCTGCCACGAGACCGCTCACATTGAAACGGACGAATGTGGAGGCCCCGAATTTGCTTCTAATGGTTCGAAGCTATTGCTGGCACGAGGGGATCAAGGAAAAATGGCACCGGAGTCGATTGAACAACTCGTGACCAAGCGTTCCGATATTCACTATCCAAAACCCAAGGTCATCACAATCACCCAATCCACTGAAGTGGGGACGGTGTACACGGTCGAAGAGTTGAAAGTCATTCAGCAGATTGCCAAGCAGTACGATCTGAAAGTGCATATGGATGGAGCACGTTTTGCAAATGCGTTGGCAAGTTGTGGTCATTCCCCAGCAGAAATCACCTGGAAAGCGGGGGTGGATGTATTGTGTTTTGGAGGGACCAAAAATGGGATGCCGGTGGGAGAAGCGATCTTGTTTTTTAACAAAGCCTTGGCTGAAGATTTTGAGTATCGCTGTAAGCAGGCGGGACAGTTGGCGTCCAAGATGCGGTTTATTACCGCTCCTTGGCTAGGGTTGCTTGAAACAGGAGCTTGGCTTCGGAATGCCCAACACGCCAATGACTGTGCTCGATATCTTGCAGATCAGTTGCAACAATTTCCTCAAATCCAGTTACTCTTTCCTCAAGAAGCCAATGCGGTTTTTGCCGAAATGCCACCCGAAGCCATAGAAGTCTTACGGAGTAAGGGGTGGCGCTTTTACACCTTCATTGGTGCAGGAGGGGCACGCCTGATGTGTTCATGGCACACTCGACGTGATACCATAGATCGATTGATTGACGACATTCGTTCCGTTTTGGAATAGAGCATTTTGACCTGAACCGAAAATACTTCCATGATTACAATAGGGAACCTGATTAAAATAGCGGTAGGAATCCTCGGAATCCTATGGAGCCTTGGCAGCATGTCGCTTGTGATTGCTGATCGAAACGACTTCGTCGGTGACCAACCCAATCAGTTGACTGCCAACCCTGCCTCAGTGGCAGTAATCAATCGCTTCCATCTCCAATTCGATGGGCTGGAATACAATGTTCTCGAACGCACCGAGTCCAATCCTTTTAAGGACACTGAAGCTGGGGAAGGACAAGTCCAACATGGGGCCTTGCGCGTGGTCTGGCCTTTTGCGTTCGGAGTGGAACTCGGCGTAGAAGACAATGATCCGTTTGAGGAATATCCCGCGGATAAACCTTTGGCCCGCAAAGCAAACCGGAATGCGTCGGATCAAGTCAATCGAGTGACTTCCAGCGTGCTGTTTGGCAAGTCCTTTGGACCTATCGCTATTGGAGTCCGAGGGAACCGACAAGATTTCCACATTTTGAAAGAACGGAAGTTCTCCAAAACGGTTGTCTCCGATCCGACCTTCTCTGCTACAGAAGGTTCCGCCACGGCCTTCACGACAGAGGTGGGAATCTTGGTTCCTAAATTGTTTAATTTTTTGGACTTGGGTTTGGTCAGCACTCCCACCTCAGGAGGGATTGTGGAATTCGCTCCAGCCGCAGGAGGTGCTGAAGTTCCCTTGACCGAAGAATTTGAAGAACCCGGTCGCAATGTCTTAGGATTGGGAACCTCTTGGGAAGTGGGCCGTATGGGGCTTCATGTGCTCGCGGATGTGGGCACTATTGATTCCGTAGAGAAAGACGTGTTGGGGGAAACGAGAGAGGCGGGTAGTCTCAGGGGAGGAATGGTGCGTTTGACCATTCCTTCGATGTTGGATGTGAGTTATGGGAGCCGCCTGGAAACCACAGGAGAACTGAGTTTGCAAACCGAAACCATCAATCTGCAATTGCCTCTTTTCTTCGTAGAAGGCGAGACCTTTGAATTAAAACTGCATCACCAGCGCCTGCTGAGTGAATGATTTTACTTTCAGGAGCACTTGCTACCCGTCAAACTTTGAATTGGACCGTCAGCTCTCGTAATTCATCTGCCACTTCTCGAATGTCGTGAACCACACCACTTTTTTCCTGAAGGTTTTTGCTGATAGAGTCGCATAATTGGGACGTCGTGTCGGAAGACATCGACAAATGATCCATCGTTTGCGAAACCGTATTGAGATTTTCGGTTTGTGTTCTCGTGGCCTTGGAAATGCCAGTGAAGGATTCCGTGATTTGTTGGGCGTTTTCACTCACTCCGGTCAAAATCAAATTCAGATGGTCGAATGATTCTTGTTCCCGTTTGAGTTGGGTTTCATTGTTAAGAATCAGTTGTTTGATTTCATTCGAAAATGAGCTGGAGCGCTCGGCCAAACTCCTCACTTCATCGGCAACCACGGCAAACCCTTTTCCAAATTCTCCGGCCTTTGCAGCTTCTATCGCCGCATTGAGGGAGAGCAAATTGGTTTGATTTGCCACCTCATCAATCGATCCCATAATGCTGTGGATTTGACCCACCGTTCCGTTGACTTCTTCGATAATTGTGGCCATTTCGTTGGTCGCATCCCGTCCATCACTTGCCGAACTGAGGTTATGGTTGGCCAACTCCAGTGCTTGTGTCGTGCTGTTGTTAATGGATTTTACGGATTTATTGAGCTGAGACATCGTTTGGGAAACCTCTTTCAATGCAATCGACTCCTCTAACGACGCCTGTGCAATTTCTTCAGAATTGCTCGCAGACACCCCGATCTTTTCCTCAAGATCTTCTACCGATTGGGCTACCTGTTGCGAATGTTCCTGAATCTGGCCGATGATTTTGCTCAACTTTTCCATGAACACATTGAACCATTGAGCCATTTCGCCAATTTCATCACGGGTGAAAGCTTTCAACCGTTTTGTCAGATCTCCTTCCCCTTCTGCAATATCACGAAGCATGCTGTTGAGTGAGCGGATGGGTTTGACCAACTGACGATTCACAATAAAATATACCAAAAAACCCACTACCAAAGAAATGCCCCCCATCATCGTAGCCATTTTCCAGGTGGCATTTGAGATGTCTTGGTCACTTTCTTTCAATGACATGGAAAGGTCCATGACTCCCAAAACGGTTCCAAGTTTTGCGTTGCTGTGACAGGCCAGACATTCCTGCTGGGCTTTGAATGGCTTTAAAATTCGTAATTGCCGCGCATCATTTTGCTCCACCTCCATGATTTTTGGAACCGGATCTTGAAACACAGCAATGATCTCAGGGTCCTGGGTGAATGCCTCGTCTATTTTGAACAACTGGATGATTTCTTGGGATTTGGCGACCGAAAGCGACTCCACCCCGCGAATGCTGGTTGCATTCAATAAGGCATGTTCCACCATTTCCACCGAGCCAAAGTTCATCGTGGCTCGAAGCGTTTGGAATACAGAATCACTGAACATTTCTAAGGTGCGGCGGGTGCTAGCATCGGCTTGTCCTTTTGCCATTTGTAGCACCACAATAACCGTAAAAATCAAATAGACGACGATGACGGCAAACACGCCCATAAAGAGCTTTTTACGAATAGATAATTTCATAGAGAGCTTTGAAGGAGATCTGGTCGAAGAGACCGCAGGTTCTGAGAAAAATCGTGTGACATGATCTATTATTTACATCGGAACAAGCGGTTCTTGTCTATGCGTAGATTTACGTATTCGTGTGACGGAGGGAGCGATATGAGGCTGGAATCCCTCTGCATCACGCATCGGGAGGAGTCGGTATCCTGAAAAACGATTTACTTGCTATTTTTTTGCAATAATCCAAACGGCATGAACAATGCCGGGAATGTAACCAAAGAGGGTCAAAATGATGTTTAACCAAAAATGAAGACCCAACCCTACTTGTAAAAACACGCCCAAAGGGGGAAGGAGTATTGCACATATGATTCGAATAAAGTCCATGGTGCCTCTTTTAGAATGAGTTTTGGAAAAAGTGGATGGACTATCCTACCTTTTTTGGGAGCGGAAGGTCCATGTAGTGCGACCGGGTTTCTTGAACCTTTTGCATGAACAGCCCTTGAAAAACAGCCTCCTCGTGTAATGCAGGAGTTTGATTTTTAAGTTGGCAAGCCAAGGCTTTGGCTTGCTGTTGCAAACGTTTTAAGGCTTGAGGAGAAATCGAAAGTTTTTGCATAGCATGCCAAATTTCATGCAGGAATTTCAGTTTGGTGCGCTTAGTTTCGCCACGATACATGATGTAATGTGTATCTTCCAGAGACTTTACCGCGGCGAGGTTAGAAACAAATCCCAAGAAGGGTTGATCGGGCTTAGCTGGTTCGTACAACAGTAGAAAACTATGATTGGCGAAACTCTCCGGAATGACCGACCATTGTACCTGCTTTTCCGTAAAGTAGAGTGAGTTGGTCGGAGGCATCAACACTTGCGCATGATTCTTGTGAAGAAACTGAGAGTCGACACCAGGAAAAATTTGTGAGGGGGCTTCTAATGGACTGTCGAACACACTTTTGATGATCAGCCCCTCCTCATCTGCCACCAGATCTTCCAGATAATTTAGATACCGCGAATAGCCCATTACTGCATCAAACCCGCGAAAAATAAGTTGGACGTAACGAATGACTTTGCCGTTCAACGAAGGCTCTTGAATCTTAATCAACTCAAACATCGGATCTCGCAAACGTTGCAATTCTTTGATGGCGAGGTTGATCGCACTTTTCACAGGATCTCCCTTGGCTTGAAGGTGCCCCTTCACTTCCAACAAATGATCGTGAAGCTGTTCCTCCGATACCTTTTCGTAAAGATGCGCAAACAAAAATTCCAAGGTTTCATAATGCATGCCGCGTGTTGTGTTTTTGCGAGGCATCAGGTCTCTCACATTCTCCCATTCTTGTTTTTCTAATCGAGTGCGTTTGCGTGTGATTTTTGTGAGCATCTTTTTTCCTCAATCGAAGTCAAATTGAATAGTGTTTTCAAACCTCATCAGTAGGTCCAAGTCGTTGTTGCAATAGAATCAATTTATCAAATAAAATGACAAAGAACTACACGAAATTTATTTTTTAATAGATTTTTTTATTAATTTAAATACCGATGGTGACGAACTTTCATGCCATGTTGTTTTGAAATTTGTTGACACCGCAACGATAGTGAGATAAAGTTGTTACTACAATAATTGTAGTAACAATGAAAATAGAGGAATTATGACCGAACCGATTTTGGAACCAGAAAATAGCTTGGGGTTCTTGTTGCAGCGCGCAGCTTGGAAAGGCCGGCAGACGTTTCAGATTTTGCTGAAAAAGTCAGGGGTCGATCTCACTCCAGAACAGGTGTTGCTGATGTTCAAGCTAGAGCGAGAGTCGTCACGTTCACAAACCGAGCTAGCTCAAATCACGTTTAAAGATAAAGCCAACGTCACACGGCTGCTTGATACGTTAACGAAGAAAGGCTTGGTAGTCCGTGAAGCCGATCCGGAAGATCGTCGAAAGTTTTTGGTGCGGCTAACAGATGATGGTCAACAAATGCGCGAAAAACTAGTTCATACATTCAACCACGGACAGCTTCTTTTGAAACAAGCCTTTGGAGGAGCTGCTCAAGTGGAAGAAATCAATCAACTGCTCAGGCAGATTCATGATGTGATTGAACAAGCCCAGCAACAAATAATGCAAAATCAGTTTGAGTTGTAAAAAGCGTTCTCTTTAGCAAACATAAAATTTTTTAACATTTAGTTGCAGTATCAATTATTGTCAATACAACAATAAGTAAAGTCTTTATCAATTTGTTGCAGTATCAATAATATTAACTGCAACAATATGAGTCAATCTATCAAATGAGGTGTTCCATGATTCCTTGGAGAAAACGCATTGATCATCGATTTGAAGCCTTGGCCTCTTGGTTGGGTGACCATGCTGGAAAAGCATTACTCTTGAGCCTCTTGGTTTTAATGATTGCTGCATCTGGAGTGAGGTTTTTAAAGATCGATACTTCCAACGAAGCCTTCTTACATGCGGATGACCCGACGTTGGTGACCTACAACGAATTCCGTCAACAATTTGGAAGAGACGAATTGATTGCTCTCATGATCACGCCGAAGGAGGTTTTTGACCCGGTGTTTTTAACGACGTTGCGCGAACTACACCGGGATTTGGAAACCGAAGTTCCTTACGTCGACGAAGTCACTAGCTTGATCAATGGCCGTGTCACTAAAGGATACGAAGACGAATTGATTGTTGAAGATCTATTCGAAGTCTGGCCGCAGACTCAATCTGAGTGGCAGTCGATACAAGACTATGCAGTCAGCAATCCGTTGTATCAAAACCTGCTCATTTCGGAAGATGCCACCGCAACAAGTGTCGTGATTCGCACGCAAGCCTATGTCTATCCTGGAGAGTCTGGTTTTTCTGAAAACGATCTCGAAACTGATGGTTTCGACGACTTTGCGTCAGAATCTGACAATGTCGATTTGGCTACTTTTGAGGATAGTGGGTTCGAAGAAACCGGATTACAGGCACCTCGTTTGTTGAACGATGCGGAAAACGCAGCCGCGATTAAAGCGGTGCGCCAGGTGATCGCGAAGTACAATTCCCCGGATTTTCCAATTCAAATTGCAGGGTCTCCGATAATCACTCACGACCTCAAATCCAGCCTGATGCGTGATCTTCCGCGTTATATGTTGTTGGCTTTGGTGATTATTGGAGGGTTACTGTTTGTGCTGTTTCGACGTCTTTCTGGAGTTCTCATACCATTGGCAATTATGTTTGCTTCCTTGTTCACCACCGTCGGACTCATGGGGTGGACGGGTACTCCTTTCACGGTTCCAACCCAAATCTTGCCGTCTTTTCTGTTGGCGGTCTGCGTGGGGGCTGCCATTCATTTAATGGCTATTTTTTACCGGGATTTCGACCGCACACGTTCCAAGCAAAAGTCTTTAGCTTATGCACTAGGCCATTCCGGTTTGCCCATTGTCATGACCAGTCTTACTACTTCGGGGGGATTGATTTCTTTTGCAGGAGCAGAACTCGCCCCTTTGGCAGCTTTGGGAATCTTTGCATCTACGGGTGTTTTGGTGGCCCTTGCCTACACCCTGATTGCACTGCCCTCTTTGATCCTATTGATGCCCTTGAAACCAAAGCCACAGTCATTGGCCCTGGCTTCAAACGGGACAGTCAATGAAGAGTCGAATTCCAATACGTTCGCCACACCTCGTGAAAACAAATCTTCATCATCGGAAAATCGCCTACAATTGTGGTTGGATCGATTTTTGACCCATTGTGGCGATTTTGCAGCAAAAAGACCGTCGACCGTGATTGTGGGGGCGGCATTGATTTTTGTTTTGAGTGTGGCTTCAATCTCGCAGCTGCATTTTTCTCACAACATCCTCGCATGGTTCCCCGATTCTTCTCCCACAAAACAAGCAACGGCACAGATTGATCACCGAATGAAAGGCTCTGTGTCTTTGGAAGTGGTTGTCGATACACATCGCGCCAATGGTTTGTACGATCCCAATATTCTCATGGGGTTGCAGAAGGCCGGAGAGGAACTGAAGGCCTACAACGATGAGTTTGTTTTTGTCGGCCAAACGACTTCCCTTTCAGACATAGTGAAAGAAATCCACCGAGCTTTAAATGAAGATCAGCCTGAGTTTTATGTGGTGCCAGATGATGCCCAGGTGATTGCACAAGAGATCTTTTTGTTTTCCAACAGCAGTGCTGAAGATTTGGAAGAGGTGGTGGACACACAATATTCTCAAGCGCGGTTGACTGCCAAAGTCCCGTTTGTGGATTCGGTGTCTTATCTCCAGTTTTTTAATACTATGGAAACTCGCATCACTGAGCTGTTTCCTGAAGATGTCGAACTGACTTTCACCGGGCTGCTGATCTTACTTTCCCGCACGATCAATGCCGTAATGATCAGCACCGTAGAAAGTTATCTCATTGCTTCTGTGGTCATTACATTGCTCATGATCCTATTGATTGGCGAATGGCGCGCGGGGCTATTGAGCATGATTCCCAATCTGTTTCCTATCTTTGTGACGTTAGGTTTGATGGGACTGCTCGATATCCCATTGGATATGTTCACACTGCTGATAGGGAGCATTGCCATTGGGCTGGCTGTGGATGACACCATTCACTTCATGCACAACTTCCGACGCTACTTTCAAGAGACGGGGAGCAGCTTCGAAGCCATCCACCACACCTTGCAAACCACAGGACGCGCCATGTTATTCACCAGCTTGGTGTTGGCTTCTGGTTTCCTGAATCTCACTCTGTCTTCGATGAACAACTTGACGAATTTCGGGCTGCTGACGGCATTTGCCATCGTGATGGCACTGTTGAGCGACATTTTGCTCGCACCCGCTTTGATGACAGTCGCGTATCGTAAACTTTCTAAAGCCCAGGAGTCTCCACAGCGCAAAATCGCTTAGCTTCAGAGACTTCAATAAACCCCCATTCCTTCATTCAGGAGGTCTTATGAAAACAACAACTCACACCGTAAATTTTGATATGGACCGCACCCCCTATGCGTCAAGAAATAAGACATGGCATCGGACACGAATGATCGTGAACAAAGCCCTACAAATTACAGTGGGGCTTGTGTTGGGTTTGGTGCTTGGAGTTTCTACAGTTTGGGCACTTTCAGCTAACGAAATCATGGAAAAAGTGGATGCACGGGACGATGGCGACCGCTCAATCGCTGAAATGGAAATGGTGCTAATCGATAAATCGGGAAATCGCCGAGTGCGAAAGATTCGTTCCTTTGGTCGAGATCAAGGGGAAGATACCCAAAGCGTCATGCTGTTTATGGAACCGGCTGATGTGCGAGACACGGGTTTCCTGACGTTTGATTACGATGCACCTGAAGCTGATGACGATCAATGGCTGTACTTACCTGCCCTGCGGAAAGTGAAACGTATTGCCACAGGAGACAAAACTGGCAGCTTCATGGGATCAGATTTCAGTTATTCCGATATGACCAAACCCAACCTAGAAGATTATAAATTTCAGTTGCTTAAAGAATCGGAAGTGCGGGGACATCCGATATGGGTCATCGGCCGAACCCCAGTGAGTCAGGACGTGATTGAGGAGACCGGTTACACCAAATCGATCTTATATGTACGGAAAGATAACTTTGTTGTGGTTCGTGCCATCCATTTTCTCGACGGCGGTAAGAAAAGGAAATATCTCGATGTGATCCAATTGAAGCAAATCGATGGCATCTGGGTCGCTACTGAAACGCATATGACCACCAAACGTGGAAAAACAACGCTTCATAAGACCATCATTCGTCAACACAACATGCGGTTCAATCAAGAGCTTGAAGATTCTTTGTTCACCACCCGACGGCTCGAAAAAGGTTTGTAAAGCCACAGGACCCAAGATTCTATACACCGGAGGTTATTATGAACATAAGACGAATGAGTTTCGTGATCGGTTTGCTTCTTGGTTTGCTGCTTTCTGTTCCACTATCTCTCAACGCCCAAGACCCAGGAGGGGGCGACATTACAGAATCCGATTTTCCTGAAGGCATAGATAACGGTTTTGAGGAAACCTCTAACAATGGATTTCCAGCCGACTTTGAAGCCGGGTTTATCGAAGAGAATGGATTTGAGGACGACTTTGAAGCCGGGTTTATCGAAGAGAATGGATTTGAGGACGAAGATGGATTTGGAAACGAAAGTGGATTTGGAGACGAAAGTGGATTTGGTGACAAAGAAGCATCAAATTGGCATTGGCAAGGTAGTGTTGGTTTGGGCCTTTCTTACCGGTGGGATGCTCCACGCCCTAAATCGGACGACGAACCAGACTATCGAGGGTTCAATCGTGTGCGATCCAAGCTCATTTTGGAAGTGTCGGGTGACTTGTCGGATTCCTGGGAATTCTTCGCAAGTGGTAGTGCATTTTATGACGCAGCCTACCCTTTGAAAGATCGGGATCGCTATACTCAAGAGACCCTTAATGAATACGAAACGGAAGTGGAAGCTCGCGAAGTGTATTTGTTGGGGGCAATCCGGTCCGATCTCGATTTCAAAGTGGGACGGCAGATTATTGTATGGGGAGTCGCAAATCAATTGCGTGTTGTGGATGTGGTCAATCCTTTGGACCAACGCGAACCTGGATTGGTCGATTTGGAAGATTTGCGCCTACCGGTCACCATGGCACGGATCGATTATTTTTGGGGGGATTGGTCGGTGACGGGATTGGTAATTCCTGAGCTGCGATTCGACAAAACTCCAACTTTTGGGGCAGAATTTTACCCATTCGATTTCAAACTGCCCCCGGAAGAAAATCTTCCAGATGGAGGAGACAATACCGAGTACGCACTGCGTCTCAAAGGAGAATTCACCGGATGGGATGTCGGATTTTATGCTGCCGATATTTTTGATGATCAACCCCATATCAGACAAACCCAGCTAAGGGTCGCTCCTCAAGGATTTGCCTCGAAACTCGAACGACAACGCAGTCGGTTACAGCTCTGGGGAGGCAGTGTCACCGGAGTGTACGGGAGTTGGCTACTGTCATTCGAGACAGCACACACCCAAGGGTTGGAATTTTCTAATTTCAAAGACGGCGAAACCAAAAATCGATGGGATGTTTTAGGAGCAGTTGAATACAGTGGGTTGCCTAACACCACTTTGGGGATTGAGCATGTTCAACGGAGACTTGTGGAGTTTGACAGTCGTTTGAAAAGATCCCCCGACAACGCTCAAGAAATTTCGCTTGTTACAGTTTTTTCCTTCCAAGGCGACTACCTCAACGACCGTTTGACTCTTCAAGGTTTGGCTTTCACCTACGGCCAATATGGAGAAGAGGGAGGATTGCAACGGGTCTCGGCCAGTTACGACGTATGGGATGGATTGACCTTAGAAGGTGGGGCTGTGTTTTACCAACCAGGAGAAATCGCGACGTTCCAGGCCAACGCTGACAACGACCGCCTGTTTGCTGATTTGACTTACTCATTTTGAGTCCATTTTGAATATGCTTTTGGTCCATGTTTATAGCGAACCAGTCACTCCTTCTTGGTATTCTCTGCAATCTGATAAAGGACTTTGACCATTATGGTCATTTTGTCATTCATCGAATCCATTTTGCCATTCATCGAATCCATTCTTAAGGATCTTGTCGGTATTCAGATTGCTGACGCGGATGATACGGTCCGTACTCTCCTCAATCTTCACTCCCAAGTTTTACAACGATAGAGCGTTCTACCTCCTCACGAACTTTTATTATCATCTCGCTGCGGATCGTCTTGAGCAAACGCTGTTCTAATTGGGCTAGGTCATTTTCAACGATTTCCATTTTGGTTCCTCCGTTTGAAAGTTGATGACTGTACGATAGCACATAATGCGATCTTTCCAAAATTGACCACTTCAGAAAACAAGGCTTGGGACACGCTACTGAAACGATCACTACCAGGGTTTGCATCCGATGAAGCGTTTCTAACGTGAATTTGAGTTCAATTCAGAATTTAATTTTCCTGTACTATGTACGTTTTTATTTGAAATATTTTATATTTTATTGTACTATGTACTTAAATTTTGAATCGACTCTTTTGAAGAGTCTTTTTTCAAAACTTTGTCACTAAAGGAGGGCCGCTCATGTTGGAATTTTTATTAGCACCATCGAATCTCCCCTTCAGTGTAGCGTTGGGGTTGATGTGCGCGTTGGGATTGATGGAAGTCGTAGGACTTTTGATGGGGTTCAGCGCGTCGGGGCCTTTAGATGACCTGTTGCCGGATTTCGATACTGATGTGGATCTCAGTGCCGACACGGACCTGAGTACTGATGCTGCGGATATAGGAGGGGGGCATTCCTCATTTTTAGCCACATTCTTCGATTGGTTGAGCATCGGGCATGTGCCCACATTGGTCTGGCTTGTCATGGCCTTATTAGGGTTCGGAAGTCTAGGATTGATCGTCCAAATGTTGATGGTGAAGTTCAACGGGACGTTTCTTTCTGGAGGGCTGGCATCGGTTCCTGCGTTTTTGGGAACATTGCCTTTGTTACATGTTGTGGGGAAGCCGCTCGGTCGACTTTTTCAAGACCAAACGTCTGCAATTTCGCAGCAAGATCTTGTTGGCAAGACCGCGGTGATCACCTTGGGAAAAGCGGAGCTAGGCAAACCAGCTCAAGCGAAGCTCCAGGATGAACATGGAAAAACCCACTACGTTTTAGTCGAACCGAGCGAAGCCGGTCAAACCTTTGAGACGGGAGAGACAGTGGTTTTGGTGGAACAATCCGGCGCATGGTTTAAAGGGGTTCGGTTTGAGTGAAACGTGAATACCCTACAAATTGAGATTCATTCGATAGTAACCATTCATTAATTAAGGAGGACTTATGGAAATGAATAATGAATTTTTAATGAATGCCTTACCAATCATCATGATGGTAAGTTTCGCGCTGTTTGGCTTATTAATCATTGGCCTGATTTTTGCGCGTTTGTATCGACGGGCTTCTAAAGAAGTCTCATTTGTCCGGACAGGTTTGGGTGGTCAAAAGGTCATCATGAATGGCGGTGCGCTGGTTTTGCCGGTTGTGCATGAAATCATTCCGGTGAACATGAATACCTTGCGCTTGGAAGTTCAACGTTCCGACCAACAGGCTTTGATTACGAAAGATCGGATGCGGATCGATGTTCAGGCCGAATTTTACGTTCGCGTGAAACCGGTTGTTGAAGCGATTGGAGACGCTGCCCAAACTTTGGGACATCGCACCATGGACCCGGATGCCTTGAAAGATTTGGTCGAAGGCAAATTTGTGGATTCGCTCCGTTCGGTTGCGGCCGAAATGGCAATGGAAGAACTGCATGAGAAGCGATCTGATTTTGTTCAGAAGGTGCAAATCGCGGTGTCGGAGGACTTGCTCAAAAATGGTTTGGAACTGGAAACCGTATCCTTGACATCCCTGGATCAAACAAAGTTGGAACACTTGAATCCAGAAAATGCGTTCGATGCTCAAGGCTTGACAGTCTTGACTCAACAAATCGAGTCACGCCGAAAAGAAAGGAACGATATTGAGCAAGACACCCAAGTTCAAATTCAGCAAAAAAACTTGGAAGCAGAACGGTTGAAGCTCGAAATCGAGAAGCAAGAACAAGAAGCCAAGTTTGAACAGCAGCGAGAAATCGAATATGCACGCTTGAGTCAAGAGCAGGAAGTGTCGATGCGTCGTGCGCAGCAGCAAGCCGAGATTTCGCAGCAAAATGCAAACAAGCAGCAGGAAGCCCAAGAGGCTGAAATTGCAGCCAAGCAACAAGTGGATCAAGCGCGTATTCAATCGGAAAAAGCGGTAGAAGAGGAGAGTATTAAGAAAGACAAACTCCTTCAAGAAACTGAAATCCAGAAAAACAAGTCGATTGAAATGGCGACGATTGAAAAACAAAAACTGGTGGAACTTTCTGAACAAGATCGGGCCATCGCCATTGCCATGAAATCGAAAGAACAATCGGAAGCCCAAGCCCAAGCCGATTTAGCCCGAGCCGAAGCGGTGAAAGCGGAAGAAGCGGTCACGACTGCCCGCGAAAAGGAACAAGCGGAACGCCAAAAGCAAGTGGAATTGGTAGAAGCCTCTAAAGAGGCAGAACGCGAAGCGATCGGTGTGAAAATCGCAGCAGATGCGGAAAAACAAGCGGCTGACGATCAAGCCACGGCCATCACCACCTTGGCTGAAGCCGAAGCCGCCAAAGTGAAAATTTCTGCGGAAGGGGATGCCGAAGCAGAAAAAGTTCGATCCGAAGCAGCAAAACAACGATACGCGGTGGAAGCCGAAGGGAAGCGAGCGATCAATGAAGCCAGCAATATTCTTGCAGCAGAACAAATCGCGATGCAATTGCGGATCGCATTGATCGAAAAATTGCCTGAAATCATCCGCGAAAGCGTGAAGCCAATGGAACAAATTGACGGTATCAAAATTTTACAAGTAGACGGCTTAGGAAACGGAGCATTGGGAAGTGGTTCATCGGAGAACCCGTCTCACAATGGAAGCTTGGCCGATCAATTGGTGAACAGTGCGTTGCGTTATCGTGGGCAAGCCCCGTTGCTCGATTCGTTGATGAGCGAATTGGGGTTAACCGGTGGAAATCTCAATGGGTTAACCGCCTCAGTCCATAGCACCGATGCTTCAACTCCATCTGAGAAAGCAGCTTCAGCAGAAGCTCAAGAAACCTGATAGGACTCACTTGATTCACCCAATAACGTACACATTGCTGATATTAATAAGGCTGGTATGCCTGATATGAATCGCAAAACGCCTCCTACCATTAAAGCCTCTTGGTAGGAGGGCGGTTTGCACATTTCTTAATAAATCGAGACACGATCATGCCTCAGCGAAAATCCCTTGAAGAACTCACCCCAGAAGAACTGGAACGCAAAGAAGAAGGTAAAAAGATTCAAAAGATTCGCAAAGCATTCGGGTATCGGACACCGAAAGATTTTGCACCTATCGTTGGAACCTCAAAAGACTCTATTGAAAGTTATGAATCCGGGCGACGCCCGATTCCCCAATGGTATCATTTTCGATTGCGAGATATGCAACGGGTGGAACGTTTGAATCGTAAACTCATGAATTTTGACAGCCACCTCACCCCAGAGGAGTTACGAGAATTGTGCCGATTTGTGCATGGCGTGGGGAATCACCATTTCAGTCAAAACGATCCTCGTCATGAGCTGCGCATGCATTTGGTGGAAAAGGGATATTTGTCTGTCGTTCATGAAGGCAATCTCAGTTTGTTTAAGTTGTTTGGAAACGTGATGCTCACGGAGTACCATCTGGGGTGTAAAATCCAGATTGAAGAAGACGCTCCTGATCTTTGGAAAGTCTTTATTGAATCTCCGTTGACCCGTGAGTTGCATGATCTCCCTGCTTTTTGTCCAAGCTCTCAACTTGCGTTCCGATATGGACGTCATGCTATCGAAACCTTCGAAAAATCTTCTAGCGATGTAGAAGGTTTGGAAAATTTAACCGAGCAAATGCGAGATGCTCAAACTTGACGACTGAGTACACCCCCTCGTCCCATGCCGCAACACGCCACGCTTGAACAATTCGTTTATCCGGTACCAACTCGATGTTACGCCCTACAATTTGTCCGTTGTGACAGGAAAATTCACCACCCGCTTCGGAGCTGAATTCAGCGGGCCTCCCGTGAAGTCTCCATGTTCCTTGCTGTTCATCAATGCCGTATAGATACGATTGGGGCTGGCTTTGAAAACTACTTCTTGATGGATAAATGCAGACATAAGAATTTCTCCGTTTTGTTAGATTTGCATTAGTCAATGATTTGGATTATATTTTAATAAACCATTTGGTTTACTATTGTGACGCAGGAATCCCCACAGCTGAAAGTAAATCTCCGAGGCCCCATTGGTGCTTACCCACGAAGCCAACAGATGAGATTTTTCAAAGCCACCGGCATTCTAGAAACTAATAGTAAACCATCTGGTTTATGTTTTGAAAATTAAACCAAATGGTTTACATTTGCAACAAGAAATTGATAGAAACTTGAACAGGTTTTTTATGATCGCAAAAGCTAGAAAGCAAAAAACCTTGGTAGACACCTCGGCTGAGGATCGATTGGACTTGATATTCCGTGCCCTGGGTGACCGAACTCGACGGGCACTCCTGGCTCGGCTGGCGCTGGGGCCCGCAAAGATCACCGAGCTTGCGCAACCACTGGATATGTCGCTGCCCGGTGCTTCTAAGCACCTGAGGGTGTTGGAAAAAGCAGGTTTGGTGGAACGTTCCGTCGATGGGCGAATCCATCAATGCTCACTACGAGCTGAACCCATGCAAGAAATTGAAGCATGGCTCAGTGAATATCGAACCTTCTGGAACGAAAGTTTGCAATCTTTGGCCAATTCGTGAACAACCCACCCCCTCTCTTCCTTCCGAAAGAGTGACAGTTCGATTTGAGCCTCGTGACAATGCGACTGAAGTGATTGTTGTACACGAACGCATTGCCTCTCCTGCTGCCTGTGAAATCCACGAACAAGGTTGGAACGGTTGCTTAGATGGACTAGAAGAACTGCTCCACAGAGCCTCGTTCAAGTCCTTGCCGACTTCACAACGTTTCACGGCCAATGCTGTTCTTTTTCTAAAAATTCTTATATAAGACATCTTTTAATAAATACAATTGACTGCAATAGCGCAAAACTTTCGCGGGGAACCCGGAATCTAATCGATTCAGGTGAAAGTTTTCCTACCATAAGAAATTGATTCAAAAGTGACAGTGACAGTGACAGCGGGCCAGAGACTATGGCAGTTTGTTAGGCAAGACAACATGGATTTGGGGGACAAATCTTTTTCGGGAACAAGGAGACGTGTAAACAACTACGAGGCTAAAGAGGAGGAATGATGCAATTAACCATTAGAAACAAACTGATCTTAACCGTGCTTTTGCTCATCTTAATTTTGCAATCGAGTTCGTCAGCGGTGCAATATGGCCAATTTCGGCAGATGCTTATGGAAGGGATTGAACATGAAGCTCAAAATGTGACCACGCCGTTATTTGTGGATTTGCAAAAAAAACTAGAAGAAGGGAAGTCATTTGGGCAGTTCAACGAAGAAGGTAGTTTGCCTCAATATATTGAAATTCAAATGAAATTCATGGGAGTTCGCTCTTTTCGATCTTTGGTGAAGCAGCAAAAATCGTTGGAGGTGATGATTTTTGTCACGGCCGAGGGCAAGGTGGTAGGGCCGCCTGCCTCTGACGATACGCCGCCGACACCACCGGAGAAAATCTTAGCCTTGGTCCAGCAGCAGAAAATCTTGGCAGTTGAAGAGGGCAATCAAATTTTTGTGACGGTTCCGTTGCAATTTGAAGGGGGCTTTTATGGAGGCATGTTGCTCGGTTACTCGAATCAGCAGATGGAAGCGGCACGCAATCAGGTTATCTTGAGCGCGATTATTTTAGTCTTGGTGTTTATGGTTGTAGGGGGGGTCGGCGCTTGGCTTATTGCGCGCAACCTCACTCGTCCGATCAACGTGGTAGGGCAAGCGATGAAGGATATTGTCGAAGGGGAAGGTGATTTGACGAAAACAATTGATCTTCAAGTCCGTGACGAAATGGGACGGTTGGCAACACATTTCAATACCTTTGTTGGCAATATTCGAGAAATTATTGAGAGTATCTCTAAGGACGCACAAGGACTTTCCAAGGTTTCGGACAACTTGGCGTCGATGGCTCGCGAAAACAACGATACGCTCAATTCGGTCATGCGAGAGATTGATAACGCCACCGATGATATCTCCCGAACCGCATCCACCATCCAACAGATGTCGGAAACGGTCCAAGAGACCAATCGACAGGTCAAAGAGGTGGAAGCGATGGCACAACTTGCTCAAGAAAAAACAAGTATTGCCAGTGATGCGCTGATCGAAATGAATCGGTCGATGAAGAAATATGATGAGAGTAGCCAACAGATAGAAGGCATCATCCAAGTGATCACGGAAATCGCCAATCAAACCAATTTGCTCTCCCTCAATGCTGCGATTGAAGCCGCGAAAGCGGGGGAATCGGGTAAAGGGTTTGCTGTAGTGGCGGATGAAGTCCGACGCTTAGCTGAACGCAGTTCGGATTCAGTAGTGGAGATTCGTCACCTGATTGAGCAAAGTGCAGCCAACCTTCGAGAAGGCCACGAAGTGATTGGACGTACTGAAAGCACCCTGCAAGAAATCATCGATCAAGTTAAAGAAATGTCGATGCACGTCAATGCGGCTAGTGCTTCCATGGCTGAGCAAGAGGTAGGCATTCGAGACATTGCCGAAACTGCCGATACCCTCAACGAACACAGCGAAAACAACACCCAAGCGATCCATCAGATCTTCCAAAGCACCGACCGGATTTCCCAAACCACTCAAGACCTCGTGGAATTGTTTGAAAGTTTAACCAGGCAAGTAAAACGGTTTAAGATTCGTTGATGCTTAGAGTGGGTAAAAACTTACAATGAGGAGATTCTTGAAGAAACAGTTAACCAGGAGTAGGCCGTTACCAACTCAGAGAGGGGGTTTGTACTGGGGCATCCCAAAAGGAAAGGAGTTCGGCATCCATTTCAGTGACGGAGATGGAAAATCCGAGCATATCGAGAGAAGTGGCAAAGTTGCCAGTGAGGGCACGACTGATGTGAAAGCCCTTGCCCACCACAATGTCTTTGAATTGCTTGAGGAGGATATACAGTTCATTCAAGGGAACCGATCCAAGTCCGTTGACCAGCACGAGCAATGACGAGTTTCGTTGCAAATCGAGATGCGCTAACAGAGCATGGGCCACGTTGTAGATGAGTTCAGCTGGGTCCTTGTACGTTTGAGTTTGCCAGCCCCGTTCTCCATGAATTCCAATACCAAATTCGTATTCCTGTTCATTCAATTCAAAGGAACGATGGCCGGTTTCTGGCGAGGTGGCCCCTGTCAATGCAATTCCTAGTGTGCGTGTGGCCTTTGCAACTCGATTTCCTAACACTTTTAAATAGTCTAAGTCATGCCCTCGTTCACTAGCAGCGCCAACGATTTTTTCGACAATCACGGTTCCTGCGATACCCCGATGGCCCATTGAAGTGGGGTTGCCAGAAATATCGTCTTGGACCACAATGGTAGCAATCGGGACTTTGGCAGTTTCCGCAGCAATCTCAAAGTTCATCACATCCCCGCTATAGTTTTTGACCAATAACAAAACACCTTGATCACGGTGGCAGTGATCGATTGCCGCCATTATTTGGTCAGGGGTTGAAGCTGAAAAAATTTGCCCTGGGCAAGCAGCATCAAGCATGCCATGACCGATAAATCCGACATGGAGGGGTTCATGACCACTCCCTCCACCAGAAATAATCGCAACCTTAGAACTCAATTCTCGGCGTGCTAAAAAAAGTGGACTGTGATTCAGGTGAAGGTTGGCTTGATGAGCCAGATAAAAACCTTCTAAAAAATCAGAGAGAAAGTGTGAGGAATTTGCCACTAAGCGTTTCATATTGTTCCCTAAACTCAGCCTGTTAAGAAATTTCGGGTGAGCACTATTTCTTTTTGAATTTCATAAAGGAAGCTTCGAGTTCAATTGCGAATTCGGCGAGCAGGCGGTCGAGTTCGTTATTGAGATCCGCGTCTCCTAGATCTTTGAGGTCCAAGGTCACTTGTCGGCGACCCTCAGTCTTTGGCTCATGGGCGAGCGGACGGTTTGGGTGCGCTTCGCTGTAAACTTTCAAAAAGTTCTGTTTTTCGGCAGCGCTGAAATAGCATTTTTGAAAGATGGTTTCTAAATGCTTGGCTGGGATGGGGGTGTGGTAAGCCGGATTGGAGATTTGGGAAATGAAGCTTCGATTTTTTCCCAACGCTTCTGCCAATTTTTGACGGGTTCCGGAGGGGCGATTCTCCAAAACCTTTCTTAAAATTTCTTTGTATTTAGAAACGTACTCTCGGCTTTCCATACAATTTGCTATTTCAATGCTTCAACAGTCTATTGGCTAACGCGATACTTGTGCAATCTATTCACTGTTTCGTGGTTTATAAAATCTAACTCAGACACCGAGCCATTTCGGCACGTACTTTGCGGACCGCCCGGTAATTCACCGAGAAATTGGAAATACCAAGCTTTAGCAGATTACTCACATACTTCACATCGCTCGCCATGTCACCACAAATACTCACCGCAATATTCTTTCGTTCAGCCACCCGAACGACCTGAGTCAAAAGCTGAAGGAACGCGGTGTTATCGGGTTGACTGATGTCATTCAGCGCAAGCGAATCTCGGCTGCATGCGGTCGTAAATTGCAGCAAGTCATTCGTGCCAATCGAAAAAAAATCGGCTTCGAATTGATCCGCAAGTAGGGCTGCGGAAGGCACCTCAATCATGATTCCTAAGGGGGACGGAGCGCAAGTTTCTCCCTGGTCTCGCAGCCGACGGAGGGTTTCTTGAACAATGGCTCTGACCGCTTCAAGTTCTTCTGGGATGGTCACCATGGGGATCATGATCTTCAGATCACCGTGAGCACTCGCTCTAAGCAACGCTCTCAGTTGGATCTCCAAAAGCGACCGTTGTCGAAGCAAAAAGCGAATTCCTCGAATACCAAGGAACGGATTTTCTTCTTTATAAGTCAGCCCTGGAATCGGTTTATCTCCCCCAATATCTAGCAAACGAAACACCACCGGTTTTCCGTTAGCCCAATCTAGGATTTTGCGATATTCGACATATTGCCGCTGCTCATCATAGAAATTGTCTACTGCATGCAATGTGAATTCGGTGCGCACGAGTCCGATGCCATCAAAACAACGGATATCGTATGTTTGTAAATCGCTTGGATCGGCCACATTCAAATTCACTTGAATCGGCCGGTTCAAGGGCGGCCAAGTGTACGTCTCCTTTGTTTTATGAAGGGAATCAGCTTCTTGGACGAGCGACTTATATTTGTCCAGCTCTGGCTTCGAGGGGTCAACAATAACCAAGCCTTGATTCGCGTCCATGATCACTGGGATTTCTTCTAAATAGGGCAGATCACTGACTCCCGCGACAAAAGGAACTCCCTTGGATTTGGCTAACACGGCGAGATGCCCGTAGATGCTTCCACGTCTTAAAACCAGTCCACCGGTCTTCCAGGGGATTTCTAGAAATGCGGAAGGCGGTAAATCGTCTGCCACTAAAATCGTGTTACCAGAGTAATTGATCTGGGCAATGCCCGTCAAACGGCGCATGACACGTAATTTGATATCCAAAATGTCCGATGCACGTGCTGAAAAATAGTGGTCATCGCTTGACGAATATTCTTGAATATCAGCATCAAGGTGTTTTTCCCACACCGCGAGTGCGGAAATTCCGTTGGAAATTTTGGCAAAGATGGGATCCAAAAAGGTTTCATCTTGGAGCATCAGGATTTGCAGGTCCATGATGGCATGGATCTCCGAATCGCCATTCAATTGAGAGATTTCTTGGAGGTCGGCAATGGATTGTTGAATGGCAGAGGCGAGTTTCTCCTTTTCATTATTACCAGAAGCGTGGTTGAAGTCTTGGCGTGGGCTGTGAATGATCTCCAGCATTCCAATAGCAAGACCATCGGAAACCGGAATCCCGTTGAATTCATTTCTAGCCATGTTCCAAATTATGGTTGGCGGTCTCTTGAATTAGTTCCGCTGCATTTTCTAAAGCCTCGGAAGAATCGGGACCACTCGCTCGGAGGCACACAGAAGTCCCTTTTTTGATTTTCATGCGAAGCACCATGTAAACGCTGCGAACGTTTACCCAAGGTCCGGTGTCTGACAAGGCAATCTCGACCACCGATTGATAGCGCATCGCCAATCGTGAAAGCATGAGAGCGGGTCTGCCGTGAAGCCCATGAGCCGAACCAATGGTAACGACTTGTTGTTCGATTGATTCTTCCATTTGTTTCCCTGCATGGCTGGTATCAATGACTCCCTTCAGCCGTCTGCTTGACTGAAAGGAGGTCCGCTCCTCCAGCAGCCTCGTTGGCTGCAACGATGGCTCCTTCCACAATCGGTGCATTACATAAGACCAGCTTGGATTGCTTGGAAGCGGGCATCATTTCGATAGCGGTTTCACTATTCAATTCAGCCCCCCCTAAATCGACCAACACAAGCACCCCGGCCTCGGACCAAACTTGCTCAATCGTGGCCATGACCATATCGGGTGTGGTGCGGAAGTCGGTTTCTTTATCTCCTCCACATACTCCCACTTTGACTCGGTCTCCCACCATGCGATGCAGCAGTTCATGAATGCCTTCTGCGATTTTCAGGGAGTGAGAGACAATCACTAAACTCACATTACTCATAACGGACTTCTAAGAGATCACAGATTTGATGAATGATTAGTGCACAAGAATACGCGCCTGGGTCGATATGCCCAACGCTCCGTTTGCCTAAAAAAGAAGCACGTCCTACTTTCGCTTCCAAGCATTTCGTATTATTGGCACATTCCATAGCAAAATCCGAGATATCGCGCCATTTCTTGGGGGGAGCCTGTTCCAATAACAATTGCGAGGTTGGAATCAATACATCCAACAACGTCTTTTGCCCCTGTTCCGATTTCCCCCGGTCTTGTACCGCTTGGATGGCATTTTCAAAAGCAGTGCAAAATTCAGAGAAGTCAGGGGTTTGAGACAGTTTTCTGCCCAATGTGAGAAAAAAAGTACCAAATAAAGCACCCGAGGCTCCGCCCATGCTCATCAAGAGAGTATAGCCAATCTTGTGGGTGGCGTCGGACAAATCAAGATCTACCAAATCAGTGACGATGGATTGGACAGCTCGGCAACCACGCTCGATGTTCGCACCATGATCGCCGTCGCCGATGGCAACATCCAATTGCGTGAGCGTGTCTTTCTCCGATATCAAACTCACTAATATTGTTTCAATCGCGCTCTGTGTCAGCCACATATCGCTCCGTGTGAGCCACTTAGTTGTGATTCAAGCTACGTTGATTCGTTCCCCATGCTGGTTGAAGAAAATGGGGTTATTCAACTGAAGGTATACTTTGGAACCATGTTCCAGGTTTTTTGTGGGATCCGCCAGCAAAACGATTTTGTGACCATCGATTTTTAGATGCAATCGGTTTTGGTCTCCCAAATGCTCCACCCAGTCCACGTAGGCAGCTTTGCCCCGGTCGGGATTATCCAGGTAAAGCATATGTTCGGTTCGTACCCCAATAGTGGCGGTGCCGTCAGGCATGTTTGCCATGGGGATGAGGCGAGGGTTGATGATATTGATGGAAGGTTCCCCTAACCGTTCGGCCACATACACGTTTTTGGGAGTCTCATAGATTTCGGCGGGAGTGCCAATTTGTAAAAGTTCCCCCTCCTTCATAATACCAATCCGGTCTCCCATCGACATCGCTTCTGTTTGATTGTGTGTGACGTACAAAATCGTGGCTCCCAGTTGCTCATGAATCCGCTTCAATTCGACGCGGAGATCGGACCTCAGTTTTGCATCAAGCGACGATAAAGGTTCATCCATCAAATAAATGGAAGGTGACCGAACCAAAGCACGGCCGATGGCCACCCGTTGCATCTCTCCCCCGGAAAGGTCCGTGGATTTGTTTTTCAACTTATGACCGATGTTGAGTAGTTCGGCCACTTGGTGCACCTTTTTTTTGACTTCGTGTTCAGAAAACTGGCGACCCGGCGCTCGAAGCGGAAAGGCCATGTTGTCGAAAACGGTCAAATGAGGGTAAAGCGAGTATTGCTGAAACACAAAAGTGACATCTCGTTGTACCGGAGAAAAATGAGTCGCCTCCACATCGTTGATGGAAATGCGTCCCTGATCAGGGGTTTCCAACCCTGCAAGTAAGCGTAAAATCGTGGTCTTGCCGGCACCGGTAGGGCCTAGCAAAACGACAAATTCTCCATGCTCGATATGGAGGTTGATCCCGGAGACCGCTTGGATATTCCCAAAAGCTTTGGATACGTTATTAAGTTGAATTTTTGCCATGTCACCCTCCTGCCATGAAATCACTGTGAAGCGTCTTGCCGCCGTTGCCTTCAAAGATCACCAAGTGGCTCGAATTCATTTTGAGTCCAATATTTTGGTCCGTTTGGTATTTTTGACTCGATGGGAGCGTTGCCTTCACTTTGCCTAAATCCGTATGGATCGTAACCACTTGATTGGTGCCAAAATATTCGGTGGATAAAATTTTACCTCGGAATCGTGAATCGTCGGTCAGCAAAACCTGCTCCGGACGAACCCCTAAGACATAAGAACTGTTCCCTTGGCCCTCGCGCATCCGGGGGATCGCAACCGTTTCCCCTTGTAAGTCGATGGACGTTTGTTGCGGTTCTAGCTTTCCATGGAACTTCACAAAGTTCATCGAAGGGTCCCCAATAAAATTCGCTACGTACATCGATTGGGGCCGATTGTAGATTTCTTGAGGCGTGCCAACCTGTTCGATGATTCCATGATTCATGACCATGATCCGATCTGCCATCGACATGGCTTCGAGTTGATCATGAGTCACGTAGACGGTGGTTGCCTTCAGTTGATTGTGCAGCTCACGCAATTCGGTACACATGAGTTCCCGAAATTCAGTATCGAGCGCGCCTAAGGGTTCATCCATCAAAAAGGCTTTGGGGGTTCGGACGATTGCTCGACCTAAAGCCACCCGTTGTTTGTCTCCGCCTGACAATCCGGATACAGGGGAATTGAGCAAGTGTTCGATGCGCAAAATTTTTGCGATCTTATGCACCTGCTGTTTGATCTCCGTACGAGATTTCCCCTCACATTTCAGTGGAAACGCGATGTTGTTGTGCACATTCATATAGGGATAGAGGGCGAACATTTGGAACATGAAGGCGATGTCGCGTTGGGACGCTCGCGCGTAAGTCACCTCGTCGTCGCCTAAAAAGATTTCCCCTGAAGTGGGAAGTTCGAGACCAGCAATCATGCGCAACGTGGTTGTTTTTCCGCAACCGGATGGGCCGAGTAAGACAAAAAACTCTCCGTCATTGATAACGAATGTCGAATCTTTGACCGCGATGAAGTCATCAAATCGTTTGTGCAAATGTTCCACTTTGATTTGGGCCATAACATTCCTCCTTTGGCTATTCAGGGAAGTGACTTACCACCACATAGCTCAATGTCCCCACCAAGATCGTGATGAACGAGTAGCTATAAAGATGGATAGAAAACGGTTGCATGAGCATCACGATACCCAAGACGATGAGGGCAATGACACCGGCCTCCCAAGGCCCGCGTCGAAAGTAGTCTTTCCAGTGTTTTTTTTGAGAATTGGAAGTCGATTTCATTTGCGTACTGCTCCAAAAGTGATTCCACGCAACAAATGTTTGCGCACTAAAATGGTGAACACAACCACGGGCACGAGAAACAAGGTCGTGCCAGCACCCACGGCAGGCCAATCTTTCCCTCCTTCACCAATAATGGTGGGGATGAACGGTGGGGCGGTTTGCGCTTCACCGCTGGTCAGCAATAAGGAGAAAGCATATTCATTCCACGCAAAAACGAGGCACAACATCGCTGTCGAGGCAATCCCGGTCATGGCTTGAGGCAACACGACTTTAAAAAAGGCATGCAGTCGAGAGTAGCCATCGATTAAAGCCGCCTCTTCGTACTCGCGAGGAATTTCGTCAATAAAGCTGTGCAAGAGCCACACAGCCAAACTGATGTTCACGGCCGTATATAAAAGGATCATTCCCAAGTGCGTGTCAGCCAATCCCAATTGACGAAACATAAGAAAGATTGGGATCGCGACGGCGATCGGCGGCATGAACCGAGTGGAAAGAATAAAAAAGAGCAAATCGTCCTTCAGTGGAACCTTAAACCGGGAAAATCCGTAAGCGGCCAAGGTGCCAAAAAACACCGCCAAAAAGGTCGAACCAAATCCAATAATCAAGGAGTTGAAATAGCGTTCACCAAATCGGGAGGGGCCGGTAATCACCATGTTGCGTTCTCGCACGAGGGCATCGTACCAAGTGTCAGGCTCGGGCAAACTGGCCATGTACTCTGGGGTTTGCCGAGAACGAAACGTGAAGAGATTGACGTATCCTTCCAAACTGGGTTCAAACACCACTTTGGGAGGGTAAGAGATGGAATCCTGAGGCGATTTGAAACCTGTCATTCCAATCCACAAGAGTGGAATTAAGGAAATCAGCGCATAGGCGATCACCACGGTTCCCGCTAGAAATTTGGAGCGGGCAGAAGGTTCTATCACTGTGTAGGCTGTGTGTTTGCGTTTCATCGTTTTTTCACCACGTTTAAAACTTTAACAAAAAGGTTAGCGGCTCCAAACGCTGTTACAAAAAGTATGATTGCAAAAGCAGAGCTATAACCGGTACGCCACTTTTCAAAAGCTTCCCGTTTGAGATTGATGGAGGCCAACTCAGTTGACGAACCCGGCCCACCTGAAGTCAACTCGACCACCAAATCAAACATTTTAAAGTTCTCGATCCCTCGGAATAAAATCGCCAAGAGCAGAAATGGCATGACCATGGGAACGGTGATCGACCAGAATTTTCTCCAGCTGCTCGCTCGGTCGATTTCAGCGGCTTCATAGATACTATTGGGAATGGAGCGAAGCCCTGCCAAGCAAATGAGCATGACATACGGAGTCCACATCCAAGTATCGACCAGAATGATGCTCCATGGAGCGAGGTCGACACTCCCGATCATATCCACCGGGCCAACCTCGGCGAAAAAGTTGACGATATAGGTGATGATGCCGGTTTGTGGCTGAAACAAGTAGGTCCAAAAGGTGCCGACGACCGCCGGAGACAACATCATGGGCAAGAGGATGATCGTGATCCAGAGTTCTGATCCTTTGAATTTTTTATTCAGCAACATTGCCAATCCGAAACCCAAGCTGATTTGTAGGATCATGGTCCAACATACAAAGTGGGCCGTTACCTGGAGATACCCCCAAATGTCTTCGCTACTGAGAATTCGTTCATAGTTTTTTAATCCAATCCACTTGACTTCACGTCCGGGTTGATTGGCTCGATAGTTGGTAAAGCTCAGGTAGATGGTCCAGATCAGTGGGAAGATATTGATTGCCAATAAAAGCAATACCGTTGGGCTAATGAACAGCCACGCAATTCCTCGATCGGACAATGTTTTGGGATGGGTATTTTGCATCGGTTGTGTCTCGGATCTGAGCGAATTTGCCTCATTGTGAGATTTTTTCCCGGTTTCAATATCAGCCTTGAAAGATTGGCTATCCAAGGCTTGAGCAGTGTTCTCAGACATGGTTTTCCCTTATCTTTGAAGATGAGAGGCTGTATTCCAATGCTCCGAAAATACAGCCTCAAGGAGGAGGTGAATTAAAGTTTTCCGTCGTCTTCAAAAACAACCGTCCAGTCTGCGATGAGCTTGTCTAGGGCTTCTTCCGCAGTGCCTTTGTCGGCAACCACATAGTCATGCAATCGTTTTTGCATCGCTTGGAGCAATTCGGCATAAGTGGGTTCTTGCCAAAAATCCTTCACATCGCTCATGGCCTTTAAGAAATCCCCGGCAAATGGAGCCGTGTTAGGGAAGTTGGGATCGTCGACGACGGATTTGTGAACCGCATAGCCGCCGAGTTTCCACCATTTTTGTTGAATCTCAGGTTGGGCGAACCACTTGATGTATTGGAGGGCTTGTTCTTGTTTATCGGAGTAGGCAACCACGGAGATGCCTTGCCCACCTAAAGTGGATCCGTTGGTGACCTGTGAGGGATTGACTAGGAAACCAGATTTGTCTCCACCCACATCAGGGTCTTTGGCAATCCCCGGAAAGAAAGCGAAAAAGTTCATCTGCATGGCCACTTGGCCGGATTTGTACACATCGAGGTTCGCTGTCATGTAGGCATCGGAATGACCGGGTGGGGTGCAGCATTCATAGAGTTTTTTATAGAATTCCAAGGCAGCGACCGCGCCAGGGCTGTTCACATAACCCTTCATGTCATACGGCTTGGATGGATTTTGGTACTGAAATCCCCACGAGTAGAGGGCGGAAGTCGCTCCCATGGTAATGCCTTCCGAACCACGTTCCGTGTAAAGCGCGGCCCCATAGACTTTCTTTCCATCGATCTCACGACCTTGAAAGAAGCTCGCGACTTCATACAGTTCGTCCCAGGTTCGGGGAGGTGTGAGTTCGCGATTGTATTTTGCTTGAAAAGCACTGCGAATTTCGGGGCGAGCAAACCAGTCTTTCCGATACACCCAGCCTACCGCATCCCCCATAGCAGGAAGGGCATAGTAGTTTTTAGTTTTCTTGGGCCAAGTCGAATATTGCTCTACCGCCGCAGGTAAGAAGTTATCCATGTTGATGCCTTCTTTTTCAAAAAAGCCGTTCAACTTGATGTAATGGCCATAGGTTGCGCTCCCTCCGATCCATTGACTGTCTCCGATCATCAGATCACAAAGCTTTCCGCCGGAATTCAATTCATTGAGCATGCGGTCGGCAAAGCTGGTCCATGGAACAAATTCAAACCCCATATCGATTCCAGTTTTCGTGGTGAAGTCTTTAGACAGCTCGACTAAAGCATTGGCGGGATCCCAGGCCGCCCAGCACAAAGTCAATTTATTGTCAGCGGCAAACGTCCAAGGCGCTGTGACCAAACTGATTGCTATCAACAGCAAGCACTTTTTTAGAAACATCAATTTTTTCCCCATAATTTCCTCTTCTTTGAAATGGTATGAAAGGTTGCATTTGCTAAACAAATCAATGGATTGAAAAGTTTAGTAAATGGTGATCTCCACAGCGTTTTGATCATTAATGAACGGTCAGATAACCGGAGCCTCCCTACCTCTGAATAATTAAATTTTCCAAAGGAGTGATGTGTTGCAATGTTTAGTTATTAATTTTCAAAACCTGTTGAGTAACAATAATTTACTAAACAAAATTTTGTCAAGAAAGAAAATGAGAAAAATCGGGTATATTTTGAGTTTTATTGGCTAATTTATTGAAATTATTAAATTAAGATTTTTATCTTAAAGAGTTTTTCTTCAAAGATTGGTTTTTGGTAGGTGAAAATCTGAGAATTAATTAATAATTGTTTAGCGAAAATTGATGTTTTTTATTTTCTCTCTTGACAAAATTTTGTTTAGTAAATTAATGTTGCTTAACATGTTTTGGATGTTCGCAACTGAATCCCATTGCATCTTGAGCAAAGTGGGGAAGGGTTGTTCTTGATTCACCGGAAAAGGAGAGATCACCATGAAAAGATTCTTCAATAATCGAAATAGTATCGTGACCGAAGCGTTAGACGGAGTGGTTCGGGTTGCCCAAGAACCGGGGTTGGTTCGAGCCGATGGGTATCCTCATACAAAATTTGCGGTGCAAGCGGGCTGGGACAAATCTAAGGTGGCCGTGGTTTCTGGAGGAGGGGCGGGGCACGAACCCGCGCATATTGGTTTCGTGGGCAAGGGCATGCTCACGGCAGCCGTTTCGGGTGAAGTGTTTGCGTCTCCCAGTGTGGAAGCGGTGCTGGCTTGCATTTTAGCGGTGAGTGGAGATGCGGGCTGTTTGTTGATTGTCAAAAACTATACAGGCGACCGTCTCAATTTTGGTCTGGCGGCAGAGCGGGCCAAAAACATGGGAATTCGGGTGGAAATGGTCATCGTGGCCGATGATGTGGCGATACCAGGGGCCACCCAACCGCGTGGGATTGCCGGCACCCTGTTTGTGCACAAGTTGGCAGGATTTCTGTCGGAAACGGGGGCATCGTTAAATACGATAAAACGAAAAATCGAGATGATGCAGCCTCATCTGTTCACGTTGGGGTTATCGCTGTCTTCCTGCATTTTACCGGAACAAGGCGTTAAGGCTCACGATACCGATCCGGAGTTAGGGTTGGGAATTCACGGAGAACCCGGTGTTGAAAAAATAAGTATCTCGAATGGCAATGAGGCGATCACGATGATTCTGGATCGTTTGCAATCCTGGATTCAATCGGGTGTCGAATACGGGGTGTTGGTCAACAATTTGGGGAGTGTCACCCCTTTAGAGATGTCTATTTTGACCAATGAATTGCTCAATTCGCGAATCGCCAAACAAATTAAGCTGATTTTTGGACCGGCTGCCTTCATGACTTCCTTAAACATGTATGGGTTTTCCTTGTCCTTCATTCCCTTGTCCTCCGAGTGGACCAAGGCGTTGCTCTTTCCGGTAGAGACCCCAGCTTGGCACAAAGCTATTGAGCCGCAACCGGTGGAACTCCTGACCATTGACCATCTCGACACCTCGCAGCGATTCGTCCCCAGCTACGATGAAAAAACGGCCCTATTGATCCAAACGGTGTGTGAGGGGTTGATTTCTCAAGAATCTGAATTGAATGAACTGGATGCCAAAGTCGGAGATGGAGACACCGGCTCCACCCTTGCCAACGCCTGCCGGACAGTGCTGGAAGAGTTGTCACACGACCGACTTCCCCTCAACGATGCCCAACAACTGGCAAGTGCTTTAGGTCAAATACTAGCCAATGCGATGGGAGGGTCGAGCGGCGTGCTGCTCTCTATCCTGTTCACTGCATCGAGCAAGGTGCTAGCGACACAGCCCAATTGGCCCATTGCTTTGATGGCCGGGGTCCGTTCCATTCAAGAATATGGCGGCGCGCAATTGGGTGACCGGACGATGCTCGATGCGCTCATTCCGGCGATGGAATGTTTATGCAACGACCAAACAATCCGCGAAGCCGCGAAGGTTGCGGAGCAAAAAGCATTGGAAACTGCATTCAACACTCAAGCGGGTGCCGGTCGATCTTCTTATTTGCGGGAGGACAGTCTAAAGGGTGTGCCGGATCCAGGGGCCATGGCTGTTGCGGCCGCATTCAAACAATTGGAATTATTGGAGCGATATTGATTCCAGCGGGGGAGGCTTGAATTGAAGGAGGTGAAGCAACTGAACAAAAGTAAGCAAAGGGGGGAATGAAAATGGAAACTGAAACGAAAGTCAACGCCTATGAACACAAACAGAAGGAGCCGGTATTTGGGATTCGCATCAAGTTGATCGGATCGTTTATGATTTTGATTCTATTGAATCTTATTTTTGCTTTTTCAAGCATTACGGTTTTAGAAACCATTGGCCAAAAGCAGGCACAGATCCGTGACCGGGCATTGCCGGACTTGAGTGATGCAGTGACCTTGAAAACCATCGTGCAAAACTTAATACAGATTCAGGATATCGTCGATTCTCGTTCCAAGCCGAGTGATGAGATCCAACACCTGATTGGAGAATACCATGTTCAGTACGAGCAAACCGCCGGTTTGACCGCTTTGGATGAAAACATCATGCAAGCGATGGATTCTTTATTCCAATTGACCCACCAGTATCTTCAACAAGCCAGCCAGCTACAAGCACTGAGTCAAATCTCCTCCGATCAAGAACAAGAGATTGCTCTTTTGTTGAAGAGTATCGAACAAGACGCGGTTAACATTTTTGACTTAACCAATCGTGATTCAAAGGCGGTGATCACGTTGGTTTCTATTGATGCGGACCTTAAAAAATACACCTCCGGAACCTTGGAAAGGCTCAATGGGCTTTCCACGATATCCTTAGGCACTATGAAATGGTCTTTGGATGTGATCAACGCTGCGAACTCGGTATCAAAGGCAATCCAGAACCTCAAACTTCTAACCAAGGTCGAGGAGATTGAACTTGCTTCCAAACGGCTGAACGGATTGTTTCGGAACCTCCGGGCGGTTTATCGCGATGCTCTAGTGGATGCCCATGAGGCCGTGATTCAGCAATCGTATCAAAAGCTGAAACCGCATCTGGCCCTACGAGCAGAAAACTCGGTAGGAAAACGGAAATTGAGGATTGCCTCGGCACAACACAATCGAAGTGAACTCATCGAGAAAATAACACAGCTTTCATCGGATGTGTCTACGCTCATCGTCCATTACTATGATGGAAAGTCAGTCAACGTTTCGGATTCCGTGGTGGAAATGGCAGAAAACATCACGCAAACAAAACACGTGGTGTATCTGGTGAGCCTCATCAGCTTTGTGCTGGCAGTCTTGCTGATGGTTTATATGAACTACGGGATTATTAAACGGATCGTGAATTTAGCAGAACTCAGCCGGAGTATTTCCGAAGGAGGTGGGGACCTGACCCAAAGGTTAAAAATTCAAAATCAAGATGAGCTGGCTTACCTCGCCCATTACATCAATTTATTCATCGAGAAGGTCCAAAAAATTGTCCAAGAAATATCATACGATGCTCATGTCTTAGCCAGCTCATCGGAAGAACTCTCATCCAGTTCCACCGAAATCAAATACACCTCTCGCAGCATCACCCAAGCGATCAACGACGAAGCGGATGCGGTGCAAAATAGCTCAACAACGATTAGCAGCTTGATTGAGAGCCAAGGCAAGATGTTTGAGAAAATCAAGACAGTGCAATTCAGTGCCAATGAGGCGGGGCAAATTGCTTCGTATGGCAATGAAATCGTGGTGCTCACCAACAACACAATGACGAAAATCGAAACCCACACCAAGAAAATCGAAGGGGTGATTCAAGTGATCACCGAAATTGCACGCAAAACCAATTTACTTGCCGTGAATGCAACAATAGAAGCGGCAAAAGCCGGAAACATGGGGAGAGGGTTATCTGTGGTCGCCGATGAGGTCAGGCATTTGGCAGAACGGAGCAAGGAATCCGTAATTGAAATTAAAAAGCTGGTCGATGAAAATAATAATTATGTGCAAGAAGGGGTGAAAGTGATCAAGGAAACCGAAGACATTTTAAGCCGCATCATCGAATACGTGATTCACATTTCCGAAGACTTGAATCAGGTATCGAAAGAAATCAGCTCTCAAGAACAGGGGTTTCACAGTGTGTCCAAGCAGGTGCATTCGATTTCCTGCCTCAGCGACAGCAATTCATCGAGCATCCGGCAGATGGATGTCGCTTTATCCGAAACGGTGAGAACGATCAACGATTTGAGCGTTCTCGCCGAGACGATCAATCAGAAACTACATTTGTTTAAAGTGGAGTGAGCACTTTGCTGCGACTACGTTTGGTAGACGATAGGCAAATGGTTTTCTTCCGCGTATGCAGTGGGTAACTTGAAATTCGCCATCATCTGTTTCAGTTGTTTGGCATGGGTGGCTAGCTCTTCGCTCGTGTCAGCATTCCCCGAAGCAAGTTGGGCTGTATTTTGCGTGACTTGGTTGATCTGATCCAGCCCTGTTTTTATCTCATGGATGGTCTGGATTTGTTCGTTACTCGCCTTGGCAATTTCGTCCACCAACCCCGTGGTCTCGACCACACGATTCACGATTTGATGTAATGCATCGGCCGTTGCATTAGAGATCGATGCACCGGCATCCACTTTTTGTACCGAATCCTGGATCATTTCCGTGGTTTCTTTGGCGGCTTCGGCACTGCGTTGTGCCAAGTTGCGGACCTCTTCCGCCACCACAGCAAATCCCTTGCCATGCGTGCCCGCTCTGGCCGCTTCCACCGCCGCATTGATTGCCAACAAGTTGGTTTGAAAGGCAATCTCATCAATCGTCTTGATAATCTTGGAAATATTGCCAGAAGCCCGATTGATTTCGTTCATGGCATGGACCATCTCCTGCATCTGTTCATTGCCTTTTTCGGCTTGACGTAGTGCGGTTTGGGTCAATTCATTGGCTTTCACCGCATTGGATGAGTTGAGGTCCGTGTGGTCGGCTAATCCTGCTATGGAGGCGGTGATTTCTTCTAAAGCTGCCGCTTGCTCCGAAGCACCGCTGGATAAGGATTGACTGGTTCCCGACAATTCATAAGAACTGGAATTGATCGATTCGCTTGTGGACCCAATTTTAGTGACAATTTGGATCAACGATTGAGAGGTTTCGTTCAGCGCTTTACGCACAACATCTTGGTCGTCTTTCAAGGCGACATTGAAGGTCAGATCCGCTTGAGCCAATTTTTGTAACGATCCCACTACTCCGTTTTGCAAATCATCGACAAACTTGTTCACGCTACGGGACATCTCTCCGATCTCGTCTCGACTTTTTACATTCAAGCGAATGTGAAGGTGTCCTTTGCCCAGTTCTTCAATCATGTGAACAAGCTGCTTGATGGGCCTGGTGATCATGTTACTGATTTGCAAACCTACAAAAATCAGAATGACAATTGAAATCAGCAGTAAGACAGAGATGATGAGAATCGCTTGCTGTAAAGCTGTATTCGCTTGCTGCAATAAGATTTGCATCTCCGACTCGTGCTCGCTTTTTTGTTGGGACAGGATCTCTAGCGCAGTGTGATACAAAACTTGGCCCTCTCCCAACAATTCTGCCAAAGCGTCTTCTTTGGAAAATTCTTGGCTCAATGCAATGATTCCATTCTGCTTTTGCGTGAAAGCCTGCCACGCATCCGAAAATCCCGTGGAGGTTTCCGCCTGATCGCCTTCATGATCATTCGAGGCGAGTGTGATTTGATCTTGGAGTTGGCTGATTTCGCTTTCAGCCGCTGTCATTTCTTCCATCTCGGAAGTAGCGACATGCTTCACCGATTGTAAATAAATCTCCTGAGCGATGCTCTCGATTTTGTTGATCTCTAAAATGGGGCGTGCTTGCGTATGAAACAACGACAAGGACACGCTGGCAACGCTATTGGTAAAATATAGTCCTACGGCTCCCACCACCAGGACCCCAACGATGCCAATTGCTGCATTTAGTAATAATTTTTCCCTTATCTTCATAGGACTCCCTCTGATTCAAACATTGGCTTCAGAATACTTGGGTTGTTAGGAACGTTTGTTAACTTTTCAAGGTGGCTCGCACAGAGCCACCCGTTGATTAATCCACCTGGGTGATATCGGTGCTGAACTGAGGGTCCGCAAATTTTTCGATATCGATGGAGGATTTCATCACGCCTGCTTCAACCGCAAGATCCATCACCTGCTTGAGTCCTGATTTGTCGACATTCAAATTCGTATAGCTGATCACTTGGAGTGAAGGGTCCAAGCTCTTGATAATTGCATCGAGAGGGTGCCCAGGAATGTGCTTCCGGATCATATTGGCAATTTCTACCAAAGCGTCCCCACCCTGTTGACGGGCTGCTTCGATATCCAGTCCGGCCTTATGGATATAATAAACTACTTCTTTGATGGCCTTGTTTTTCTTACTGATCGCATCGCCTTGAGCGATCACGATGCATTCCACATGACCGTGGTTCCACTTCAGAACGTCTTTGGAATACCATCCCACCTTGCCAAAGCCTCCTGTTTCGACCACATCTGCCCAAGGCAACGATTGTTCAAAAGCAGCTGCCTTTCCTCGTTTGCTTTCCTGTTTGATAAAATCGGGAGAAACAGGAGGGGCCACGGCGCGGGCCAACACGTCTTCAGAGCTGCCTTTACCAATTGCTAAAGTTTTACCGTGATCCTTGAGGTATTTGTAAAGAACCACGGTATGAGTGGCTAATAACGAAGGGACTCCCACCACAATGGGTTTTCCTTGTTGAGATTTGGCTTTACTAAAAGCTTCCGCCACATCAGCAGTGGGCTTCCGATCTTTGCGTTCGGGAGGGAGGGGATTGGATAAGAATTTTTCTAATTCCGCATTGATTGCCAAAGCATTCCCGTCTCGATGAATCAATGAAATCCAACGCGTTTGATTCTTCTTACGAAAGATTTCCATGGCCATGGGGGAAATGACGTAGGCTAGGTCCGCTTTTCCAGATAAAAATTTGCCTTGAAGTGAAGGCCAACTCTTCATTTGTTCAATTTCATAATCGGCTTCCTTCATTTCATTGCGGTATTTCTCATAGGCCACGATTCCTGTGTAGTGGTCGGCAAGCGGGATATAGATGGCATGAACTTTTTCCTTGGCTCCTACAATTCCGGCAAAACTAAAAACAAATAAGGCACAACATGTGATTAACAAAAATTTGTTAGGTTGCATGGTTCCTCCTTAAACATTGTTTATGATGTATTCGGGCTTATCATAAAATTAAAATACAGGAAAGTAACCCTAACTACTGCATCGAAAATCAAAAAAGAACCTACTCAAAGAATCGAATTTGGGGGCAAAAATTCGATTCATGATAACAGCAGTTTTGAACTCCTTAGAGTCACTTCCTTAAAAAAATATCCTAAGTAAGATGGTGGTTGCAAACTGAATTTATCTCAGTCATATATTTTTTTCTGATCTCATGCAGCACGGATAAATTCCCTATATTCTCTAGTTCTAGAAACATTTCAAGGGACTAAAAAAAACTGAGCTAGAGCATAAGTTTATTCAATATACGTCAAAATATTTTCTTTTTTTAATTCATCCTTTCTACGGCGTTCTTTTCTGCTAACTGTTAGGTAGGCCCTTCGTTTTCAGGCAAATGATGCACATAGGAAGCACTCCTTTTTCTGTTAGATTTTCTCAAAAAAACAAATGATATGAGTTTTTAGCTGTTAATTTTATTCCTTTTTTTGTGAAGAACTAATTCTTAGTGAGGTTTGTCAGATAGGATTCCTGGGATGGGACGAGTTGGCTTTGGATCAAAATCAATACAAGTATCCGACTTCTTGGCCTCGCATGATTTCTTCCAGCTCTTCGACGACTTGGGGGGTGAGATTGATTTTTTCCTTCAAATGCACCGAAAGATTTCCATTTCGGGGTGCTCGAATCTTGAAAATTACCGATTGTTCTCCTGGAGAGGTAAGGATCGCACCTTTGACTTGACGGACGGCTTCTTCTGCCAATTTTTCTTTCGTGATTTCCACGATCATTCCCAGGCAAGATTCCTCCCGAAGTTGACTCAGTAACATGACTTTATCGGGGATCAACCCAATTTCATCGTCTCGATAACTCACCCGGCCTTCCACAAAAATTGGCTCTTCCAAATCGAGCAAGGGGGCCACTTCGGAGTATAACTTGGCATAGATGGGAAATTCGATGGTTCCTCGTAAATCTTCGATCTTCACGATGGCAAATTTCTCAGCATTTTTGGTCAGCCTCACAACTTTGGAGGTAACGATTCCACTCATTGCAACTTTTTCGTTTTCTTTGTGGGGTTTTTCTCGGAGGTCTGCGGTAGAGATTGTGAATTTACGGACTTCCGAAGCGTATCGATCAAGGGGGTGACCCGTCACGTAGAATCCCAAAGATTCTTTTTCCAAAGTGAGGTACTGCTTGGTCGGCCAATCTTTGATGTTGGGAAGGACCAATTTCGTTTCGGTTTTTTGTGCCTCCTCGGTACTCAACAGGTCAAATAACGAGTTTTGGTTGGGGTCGGCGGCCCGCTGATATTCTTGTCCCAAATGAATGGCTTCATCCAAGATCTCAAAGTTCTGTGCTCGGTTGGGGTTCAACGAATCCAAGGCTCCACACTTGACCAAGGTTTCCAACACACGTTTGTTCACTTTCGTAACATCGATGGTTTTCATGAAGTCCATGATGTCTTCAAAGCTTTGATTCTCTTTTTGGGTTCTTGCTTCGAGGATCGCATCCACATGATTCCCCCCCACGTTTTTAACCGCACTCAATCCAAATCGGACACATTCGACGAGGGCTCTCGTTGTCACAAGGTCAATGTGATCTGAAATGTTGGGGGCTTCGAGGTGCCGTAGAGCATCTGCGAAACTTTCCTTCGTTTTGAAGCGTTTGCCTTCCAAGCGGCTTAAAACAGAAATCGTTTCTTGGGAAAGACCGTCTGATTCCAGTTTCTTTAAATTTTTACGATCAATCTCATACCCGATTTTAGAAACCGTGAACTCTTTAGCACTTTGATTCACATCGGGCGGCAACACTGAAATGCCCATGGCTTTGCATTCCGCAATGAAGTTCACGACTTTATCGGGGTTGGTCATACTGCAATTGAGAACAGCCGCCATAAACTGAACCGGATAATTGGCTTTCAAGTAAGCGGTTTGATAGCTGATGTAGCCGTATGCCACCGTATGCGATTTATTGAACCCGTAACCGGAAAAATAATCGATGAGATCAAAAATTTCGTTTGCTTTTTGTGCGGGATCAATCTTGCCACATCCTTCCACGAACACAGGATTTTTGGTGCAGCCTTCTTCAAAGTTTTGTCGTTGTTCTGCCAAGATTTCAGGAATCTTTTTCCCAATGGCCCGGCGCAACAAATCGGCTTGTCCCAGCGTGAATCCTGCTAACACCTGAACGGCCTGCATGATCTGCTCTTGATATACCATCACACCATAGGTTTCCTTTAAGACGGATTCTAACAGAGGGTGTGGGTATTGAATGGCCTTGCGACCATGTTTGCATTGAATGAAATCGTCAACCATGCCTGATCCCAACGGACCCGGTCGGTACAGAGCCAAAATCGCGACGATATCCTCAAACACCGAAGGTTGCATATCGACAAGTAATTTTTTCATGCCCGAAGATTCCAACTGGAACACACCGGTGGTATCCCCCTTACAAAAGAGATCAAAAGTGGGCTGGTCGTCCATCGGAATGGTATCCAGATCAAAAGGCTGATCAGGTGGAAGTTCGTTGTTGATGAGTTTGATTGCCGCGTCGATAATCGACAGGTTGAGCAGGCCCAAGAAATCGAACTTCACAGCACCTTGGTCCTCGGCGTACTTCATGGTGAACATGGACTGTAGAGAACCGTCTTTGCCTGTACAAACGGGCATGACTTCTCGAATGTCACAGTCCATGATGATGACCCCAGCCGCATGCGTTCCTAAATGCGTGGTAATCCCCTCCAAGCTTTTGGCCAGTGAGATCAATTTCTTTTCGTTTTCCGAACCGGTGTCTTCCATTTTTGCCAATTCCGGCTCCTGTTGGATGGAGTCTTCCAAACTGATTCCAATTTTATCTGGGATCAATTTTGCGATTTTATCGGCTTCCGCATAAGGGAAATCGAGTACGCGAGCGACGCTGCGAATGGCGGCCTTGGCACCAAGCGATTGGAATGTGGCGATTTGGCATACATTGTTTTCGCCGTATTTTTTCTTCACATGGCCGATGACCTGATCGCGTCCACTCACTTCAAAATCGACATCAAAATCGGGCATGCTGATCCGGTCGGGATTCAGAAAGCGTTCAAACAACAAACCATAGGCAAGTGGATCGATATCTGTGATTCGTAACGAATAAGCCACCAAGGACCCCGCCCCGGAACCACGTCCGGGACCCACTGGAATTCCGTTGTCTTTAGACCAGTTGATGAATTCAGCTACGATTAAGAAATAGCCGGGAAATTTCATCTGAATGATGACACCGAGTTCATATTCCAAGCGCTCATCGTACGGTTTTCGAAATTCTTCAAAGGGTTCTTGGACCCCATACAATCCGTATAAATGCGACAATCGTTTTTCCAAACCTTCACCCACGGCCTCTTTGAAATAGCTATCTAAGGTGTGATTGCTCGGGAATTCAAATTCAGGCAGATAATAATCTTTGTTGTCGAGGGAAAGCTCACACTGTTCTTCAATGATTTTGGTATTGGTGATGGCTTCTTTGGGAAAGGCAGCAAGCAACTCGGCAATCGTTTCGCCGTCTTTCAAATAGCGTGAGGCGGGTTTCATCGGGCGTATGTCTCGGTCGGTAATCCGCTTTTGATCACCCATCAATTCCAAGATGTAGTGCGCATAGGCTTCTTCTTCTTCGAGGTAATAACAATTGTTGGTGCCCACCAAAGGAATGCTTAACTCTTGAGCCAATTGAATCAGTTGGTCATTGAGTTCCGTCTGTTCAGGAGTGTCGGGAGGTTGGATTTCAATGTAGTAACGCCCGTCAAAAACATCGCGATACCAGGAAGCCAGAGAACGCCCCGCGTCCAGGCCTTCGAATTTTATTTTTTTGCCGAGTTCGCCGTCTTGTCCTGAACTGAGAGCAATCAGTCCCTCATTGTGCTTTTCTAAAAGTTCATGATCAATGCGAGGGACATAATACTTTCCTTCCGAATACGCCAAGCTGGCCATCCGGATCAGGTTTTTGTACCCCTCTTTATTTTGACACAAAAGATTGGTCTGACTCGCGTTCGGCCCTCGAAATTCATAGTCTCGCTTCTTACGATTGCCTCTTGCCACATACGCTCCCAAGCCAATGATGGGTTTCAAATCCGCCTTTTTCATCGCGTGGTAAAACTCAACCGCTCCAAACATATTGCCATGGTCCGTGATCGCACAGGCCGTTTGATCCAATTTTTTGAGGGCCTTGGCTAGCTGCTTGATGCGGATGGCACCTTCCATCAAAGAGTACTGCGTGTGTACATGCAAATGCGTGAAGTTGTTTTCCATAAATACCGTTGTTGGATTACTGAAAATTGAGAGGCCAAACTAAAGTTCATATGCCTTTGCCCTATTAGAGTTTGGGGCTTGGGGTGTGTGATGCGATGACGTTAGTTGGTATGGAGGAGGACAGTGAATCGGAAGTTTCTCCAAAATTTGAACGATATTGAGTTGAAACATCGTCGTCCAGCATTTTTTCAACCATCTCAATAAGAACTGCGTTCAGCTCAGATCCTGCCATCTGTTTGGTGCAAAACTTGTCATCTAAAGCCGCTTTAAACCTTTTCTTTTTGATACTGATTTTTGAAGGTTCATTTTTTAGGAAATTGAGAGCAGTTTGAGATCACTGCCCTGAGCAAATCTCGGATCTTGGCGACGGACAGTTGAGGGAGATAAAGGGGCTGCATGGGGTTGGAGCCTTCTGGGGGGCGGTCGCGTTTCAATGCCCATTTGTATTTGACCTGAGCCAGGGACCACGAAGCCAAGACACTCAAGGCACAATGATGATCCCAGGCGGTGAAAGTGACATTGTCAAATTAAAAGAAAAAGCGAAACCACGTAACTGCCCTTCACTCAAGATTTCAGATCAATCCCCGATACGTAGTTCGGTTTGAGGGTCAAAAAGATGAATCCGATTACTAGGAATCGATATGGGAATACGCTGACCAGTTTCCAGGAAATGAATATCTTGGAGCCGGATAGTCAATTTGGTTTGATCTTCTCCAAAGTGGCCATGAATTAAGGTATCCGCTCCTAACGTTTCCACATAATCCACATTGAGATGCTGGGCCTCGTCAGATTCTTCATGTACATGGATATGTTCAGGGCGAATCCCTAAGGTGACCGCCTTTCCAGCATAGTCCGCTAACGGCGTTTCCAAAGACAATGCCTCTTTCCCAGGTAACAGGGCATGGCTGCCTTCTGAATCCAATTGAACATCGAGAAAGTTCATTGGTGGTGCTCCGATAAACCCTGCAACAAATTTGGTCGCCGGTTTGCGATAAACCTCAATCGGCGAACCGATTTGAGAGGCATAGCCACCATCCATCACAATCATCCGGTCTCCCAAGGTCATGGCTTCCACTTGATCATGGGTGACGTAAATGCTTGTGATCCCAAACGTTTTGTGCAGGTTTTTCAACTCGATCCGCATTTGTCCTCGGAGTTTCGCGTCCAAATTACTCAACGGTTCGTCAAATAAAAAGACCTTGGGTTGACGCACAATGCACCGTCCCATTGCCACGCGTTGTCGCTGCCCTCCTGAAAGTTGTCGAGGTTTGCGCTTCAGCAAATGCGACAGCTCTAAGATTTCCGCCGCTTGCTTCACACGGGATTCGATTTCTGCTTTGGGGATTTGCTGAATCTTGAGTCCATACGCCATATTTTCAAAGATATTCATATGCGGATACAATGCATAATTTTGAAAGACCATCGCAATATCACGATGGGTTGGCTCGACCTCGTTCATCACTTGACCTCCAATCGAAATGGTTCCCCCTGAAATCATTTCCAAGCCTGCAATCATCCGCAATAGTGTGGATTTGCCACAACCGGAAGGTCCCAAAATCACGATGAATTCACCATCTGCAATCTCACAATTGACACCGTGGATGACTTTGGTTTGGCCATATTGTTTCCTTACATCATTTAGGCTCACTGTCGCCATAATGCCTCCTATTTTTCGGTTTCGGTGAGTCCACTCACAAATTGTTTTTGCATCACAATGACAATCACAACAGGTGGGATGATGGTGAGCATCACCGTTGCCATGATGATAGGCCATTGTGGGATTTCATCGTTCACATCCAGCATCCGTTTGATCCCGATCAAGAGCGTGTAATAGTCTTCTTGGGTGGTGATCAGCAACGGCCATAAATATTGATTCCAACCATAAATGAACAAGATTACAAACAACGCTGCAATGGCGGTACGAGACATAGGGATCAAAAAATCGAAGAAAAATCGAATGGGTCCCACTCCATCGATTTTGGCAGCTTCACACAATTCATCAGGAATGGTCATGAAGAATTGCCGAAACAAAAATGTAGCAGTAGCCGATGCAATCAAAGGCAAAATCAACCCGATATGGGAATCAAGAATCCCAATGTCAGCAACCACTTTATACGTCGGCAAAATCCGGACTTCGACGGGCAGCATCAGGGTTAAGAAGATGATCCAAAAGAAAAATTTTTGTAAAGGGAAACGAAAGTAGACAATGGCATAGGCTGCCATCAAGGAAATCAAGATTTTTCCAAAGGTAATCCCCAAAGCCATGATCAGGCTGTTGAACATCATACGCCCCACCGAAACCCCCAGTTCTGTGGTGCCTCCTGTTAAGGCTTGGATGTAATTTTCTACAAAATGAGCGCCGGGAATCAAAGGCATTGGCCCATTCACAATGTCTTGCAGAGAATGGGTGGATGCTACAAACATCACATAAATGGGGAAGGCCAAAATGCAGACGCCGCCAATTAAAATGGCATGGCTCAAGTAGTCGAGCCATTTCCGATTATCCACCATGAGAACCTCCTTCAGTAATGCACATTTTTTTCAACATAGCGGAATTGGATCACCGTCAAGGCAATCACGATTCCCATCAAAATTACGGACTGCGCCGCAGAACCTCCTAAGTCAAAACCTTTGAAGCCATCATGATAAACTTTAAACACCAAGATATTGGTCGCATGGTTTGGCCCCCCTCCGGTGACCGCGTCAATAATGCCAAAGGTATCGAAGAAGGCATACACGATGTTGACTACAATGAGGAAGAAGGTGGTTGGGGATAACAATGGAAAAACAATGGTCCAAAACCTTCGTAAGGGGGAAGCACCGTCAATGGCAGCCGCTTCGATGAGTGATTTGGGAATCGAATGCAAACCCGCTAAAAAGAATAGAAAATTATAAGACACTTGCTTCCATGCTGCGGCAAAGATCACTAAAAATAGAGCTTCTCCTCCATTCAGGGTGTGATTCCAAGCATAACCCCAGGTTTTCAGGTAATAGGCCACAATTCCCACGGTAGGATCAAACAAAAACAACCACAACACCCCAGCCACCATCGTTGCAATCGCATAAGGCCAAATCACCAAGGTGCGATAGGTCAAGGCTCCTCGAATCACCCGGTGTGCCATCGCAGCCAATAACAAAGCCAATCCCATCGCAAACAAAGCCACACACACACTAAAAATCGCAGTGACTCCCAATGAATCCACATAGCCGCTGTCGGAAAAAATTTCGGCAAAGTTATCAAACCAAACAAAAGTGGATTCTAAACCAAAAGGGTCTTCCTGAAGGACGGATTGGTAGAGAGCTTGTGAGGCAGGCCAGATGAAAAAGACTAATGTGATGAGAATCTGTGGGGCGATCAAAAAATACGGTAATACTTTATTTTTGAAGATAACACGCTTTTCCATAAACAGTCCTCCGCATAGAGAATCTTCGGATGAGATGGAACATAAGGAATGGTTGCAGATGGAGTACAGAAACAACCACCATTCCCCTAGAAGCCCCTGTAAACGCTTGGGTTTGAGGGGCTCCTAGAGTTTTGTCAACCGATGTTCAACCTACGTTACTTATTGGCTTTCTCAAACTTGCGAAGTAGTTTGTTTCCGGCTTCGGCGGCATCTCCCAAACCTTCTTTGGCCGTTTTGTCGCCCGCGAAGATGGCTTCTAATTCGTTGTAGATAATGTCACGCATTTGCACGAAGCTGCCAAAGCGCAACCCGCGAGAGTTTTCGGTAGGGTTATTGAGTGTCATTTGTAGCAGAGCCGTTTCGGTTCCTGGGTTTTTGTCATAGAACCCTTGGCTTTTGGTTAAATCATAGGCCGCGCTGGTGATGGGTAAGTAGCCTGTGAATTGATGCCAATCCGCTTGTACCGCAGCAGAAGATAAGTAATTGAAAAACTTGGCAACGCCTTTGTACTCCTCGTCTGTATGCCCACTCATCACCCATAAGCTTGCCCCTCCGATGATTGTGTTTTGTGGGGCACCTTGCTGATCAGGCCAATACGGTAACATGCTGGTACCAAATTCAAACTCTGCGGCTTTTTTGAACCCCGCATAGCCCGCCGAGGATTCGGTGTACATGGCACATTCCCCCGTGCTGAATTTAGAATTCCCCAAATTACGACGGCCTCCATAGGTGAAGATTTTATCTTTTTGCCAATCTGCCAATTGTTGAACATGCTTCACCTGCAATGGACCGTTGACCAAATATTCCGTATTGGTGCCACTAAAACCATTGGCTTGCGTACCCGTTGGGACGTTATGCCAAGCAGCCATGTTTTCTAAGTGAATCCAGGATATCCAAGCTGTGGAAAAACCACAGGCATAACCGGCATCAATCAGCTTTTTGGAGTATTCTGCCACTTCAGGCCACGTTTTGGGTGGTTTATTGGGGTCCAACCCCGCCTTTTTGAAGGCCTCTTTGTTGTAAAAGAGAACGGGCGTGGAGCTATTGAACGGCATGGATAACATTTTGCCATCTGGGCTGGTGTAGTAACCCGTGACCGTTGAGATATAGTTTTTGGGGTCAAACGGTTCCTTGGCATCGGCCATCAACTGATAAACGGGTTTAATAGCACGGGCCGCAGACATCATGGTAGCGGTTCCCACCTCAAAGACTTGCAAGATGTGAGGTTGTTGCTTGGAACGGAATGCGGCAATTCCCGCGGTCATGGTTTCACTATAATTTCCCTTGTACACTGCCACGACTTTATAATTGGATTGCGACTGATTGAACCCCTTTGCGATTTCATTCACTTTTTCCCCTAAGCGCCCCCCCATGGCATGCCACCATTGAACCTCAGTTTGAGCGTAAACCTGGGTTGCTAGCAAAGCTAAGACCGCACTCATAAGACTCAGTTTTGACCAAATTTTCATATTGCCTCCCTAAAAAAAATACTCAGTTAAAAATTAAACTTCCTGAACCAGTCAGGTTAGAATTGTGTTAACCGAGTGTTGCTGCCAAAGCAAGCCATATAGCGAATCTAGTTGGGGCTAGAGGAAGGAGGTTTTCCAGCTTTTTGAGATTTTCTGCTCCGGCCCCAATGCTTCTGGAACGCATTCTCCCCTTCGTCGAAACGTATTTATCCCAAATAAGCGAAGCTCTGAGTCGTCATTATCCTGGTTGTCGGCTCACCCGGACTCAAAACTGTTGGTTGGGTTTCTGTTTAAGTGCGAATCTGCTGACACGACGTCACAAAGCCTTATCGTGGATGTTTCGTCGCCAAAGTTTCCTTTCCCGTGGGTCTCGAATTTTATATTCCCGGTCCCACATAGAAGGCTTGGAAGCGGGAAGGCGAACAGTCCCTCCATTTTCGCACAATCAAAATCATCCCCATTCCGAATTATAATTCTCAAATCCTCCAATACGGCCTTCCTGCGAAAAATTGTCGATTTCCGAACTATCCGCACTACAATACACTGATTTTTATAGATATTTCCCTGAATCGCGTTTGAATTCCTCAATAAAAACGCAAACAATAGAGGGGAACTGTCATCAATCGAAAATTGGTGACCGACTTTGCCAACCGATTCATCAGGAGGAAACGATGGGAAAAACCATGTTTGAAAAAATCTGGGAAGCGCATGTGGTGGAACAGCAGGAAGGGCAAACGATGCTGTATATTGATCGTCACTTGGTGCATGAAGTCACCTCACCACAAGCCTTTGAAGGACTGCGATTGGCAGGACGATCGGTCCGTCGTCCGTCGTCCACATATGCCGTGCAAGATCACAATGTGCCCAGCCAGAATCAAGACCAGCCGATTGCGGACCCCATATCTCGCAAGCAGGTGGAGACCCTGCGCAAGAATTGTACGGAATTTGGAATCACGCTGTTCGATTTGGGAGATGCGCGTCAAGGGATCGTCCACATCACTGCACCCGAACAAGGATTGACCTTACCTGGAGCGACAATCGTTTGCGGCGACTCTCACACGGCCACTCACGGGGCATTTGGCGCATTGGCATTTGGGATTGGAACTTCAGAAGTAGAGCAGGTGTTGGCAACCCAAACCTTGTTCCAACAAAAGCCCAAAACATTACAAATTCAAGTGACAGGAACATTGCCTGATCAAGTGACCGCCAAAGATATCATTCTTGCCATCATCGGCAAAATTGGAACCGGCGGAGCCGCAGGCCATGTGATTGAATACTCGGGAAACGCAATCCAGCAGCTTTCGATGGAATCACGAATGACCCTGTGCAACATGAGCATTGAAGCCGGGGCACGAGCTGGAATGATTGCTCCCGATGCCACCACGTTTGATTATCTGCGGGGACGCCCGTTTGCGCCAAAAGGGGATTTGTTTGATCAGGCAGTCCAGGCATGGAAACAACTCCCCTCCGATCCCGATGCCACCTTTGATAAGGTCGTCGAATTGACGGTAGACGACATCCTTCCCCAAGTCACTTGGGGGACAAATCCCAGTATGGTAGTCGATGTCAATGGGCAGGTTCCCGATCCAGCGGATTTTACTGATGCAGGGCAACGCAAGGCCATCGACTCGGCACTCCGATACATGGATTTAAAACCGGGAACGCCAATTCAAGATATCTCCATTGATCGAGTGTTTATCGGCTCTTGTACGAATGCTCGGATTGAGGACCTCCGGGCCGTTGCTTCCTTGGTCAAAGGGCACAAGGTCGCTAACACAGTGCAAGCGATGGTGGTTCCTGGAAGTGGACTCGTGAAACAGCAGGCAGAACAAGAAGGTTTGGATGCGTTGCTCAAAGAAGCAGGCTTCGATTGGAGGGAACCCAGCTGTTCCATGTGTTTGGCCATGAATGAAGACAAACTCCGCCCAGGTGAACGCTGCGCTTCCACCAGCAATCGAAATTTTGAAGGTCGACAAGGCAAAGGGGGACGCACTCATTTGGTGAGTCCAATCATGGCTGCCGCTGCCGCAATCGCAGGACATTTTGTCGATGTGCGGTCCTTTCAGGCAGGGTGATATGAATGAATCGATATCCCTTTCGTAATTCCTTTCGTAGTCCCTATCGTAGGCCTAATGTACGTCTTTGTGGACTCCATGCCTGTTTGTTGATTGAGGCTTAAATCATTGCCGTGTTTTTTCTACCGAACGTCTTATAATTGAGGAGAAACTATGAAACCTTTTACAACACTCACAGCAGTTACCGCCCTGGTGGACCGGGTTAATGTGGATACCGATGCCATCATTCCAAAACAATTTCTGAGACGCATCGAACGCACCGGATTCGGCAAGCACTTATTCCATGACTGGCGTTATCTAGATGATGCAGGAACCCAACCCAACCCCCAGTTTGAACTCAATGCGCCCCGTTACCAAGGTGCCCGAATTTTAGTGACCCGTCACAATTTTGGATGCGGTTCCAGCCGCGAACACGCGCCGTGGGCTTTGATGGATTATGGCTTCCGTGCCATCGTTGCTCCAAGTTTTGCCGACATTTTTTATAACAACTGTTTCAAAAACGGGATTTTACCGGTGGTCTTGAAGGAGGACGAAGTGCAAGCGTTGTTCGATGAGGTGGAAGCCATCTCCGGTACGCAATTGACCGTAAATTTAGAAGCACAAGAAGTAAGCACTCCCAATGGGCTGAAATTTTCGTTTGGGGTGGAGGCTTTCCCTAAACGAAAACTCTTGCAAGGGTTGGATGATATAGGATGGAGTTTGCAATATGAGCAGAGCATCGATGCTTTTGAATCGCGTCAACAGCAAGATGCTCCGTGGATGGTAATTTCGGCTTAATCACCATTCTCTATTTTCCCCAATTCTTTCGCCACATTCACAAAGTGCTGCACATGCTCAAATGGAGTTTGAGCAAGCAATCCATGATTGAGGTTGAGGATGTGATTCCGTTTGCCAGTTTGCTCAAAGCACTGGCGAACGGCTTGCGTAATTGTTTCAGGACTTTCAAACAGAATTTGGTTGTTCACATTACCTTGGAAGATCATAGATTCAGGAGCTTGAGAGATCGTTTCTTTCAGATCCACACAATGCCCCACACTCAAGACAGAAGCTCCACTTTGGAGCATCAAATCCAAGAAGTTGCATTCTTTCACAAATAATATGGAAGCCGCTTGAGGGTTCAGACCTGCAAAAATCCGTTGGTGAGTGGGTTGAACGAACTGTTCATAGATCGGGCGAGGGATGACATCACCAAAGGACTCAAACAGTTGTACGGCATGGACTCCACATTCGATCTGATAGTTCAGGTAGTCGATGGTCATGGGGGTCAACACATCGAGCAGGGCTTGGAGGGTTTGGGGTTGTTCTTCTATGAAACGGTAGATCGTGGTATAGTCCGCACCTGGACTTTTGCCTGTGATCATAAAAAATGCCAAGGTCATAGGCGATCCTGCAAATCCCAACAGCGGAAGTTCATCTCCTAATTGTCGGCGTAGACCTCTAATCAATTGACCCACGCAATCCAAATCACGAGCCGGATCCAGTACTTGTAAAGCTTGGATTTGAGACAGCGTTTGAATGGGGCTTTCCAGTACTGGACCGGGGACGAATCGAAATTCGGCTCCCATTGGTGTGAGTGGTGTGAGAATGTCTTGGAACATGATAATGGCATCCACTCCCAACCGTTTGGGAAGCAATGAAATTTCGATGGAGCGTTCCGGGTCACGAAACAACGCTTCTAAGGAACGTCCGTCTTTTTCTCGTAGCGCTCGGTATTGAGGGTCGGTGCGTCCCGCTTGACGCATCATCCACACGGGGACACGAGACACGGGAAGGTGATGTAGCACACGCAACAATAAGTCATTTTTTAACGCGGGAAGCGACGAGTGAGTTGAAGCTGAACGTGTTGTTTCCATTCAATAGACCTTTTATGAAAGAGTGAAGCTATGGATGTAGCACCGAAATTACCAGCGGCCTCCAGTTGTGCCCGCTGCGGTGGAACCTATGTATTGACCGATCATTCGGTGCATGAAGAGTATGCTCAGGCCCGATTCTGTGGCTGTTTTCCAGATCCCTGCCCATCGTGCAAAGGAACCGGATTTGCGATCACAACCGATGCCCAAGGACGTGATATCGCGGCACGATGCCCTGACTGCGAGAAGGTGCGGAACCGAATCAAGCTGTTCAACCTGGCCAGAATTCCAAAAAAATACAGCCATAGCAAGCTCTCCCGAGAGGACCGAGACGAAGAAAATAAAGCCATTTACAATTTGCTCAAAGTGATTCTGAAAAACTACAAAGATTTACAAAATCCTCCAAAACCCGAAGAAGCTGATTCACGTCGACCCGAAGCGCATGGCTTGGTATTAATGGGACCACCCGGAACCGGTAAAACCCATCTCATGGTAGGGTTTGTGTATCAGTGTACGATTCGAGAGGGGATTAACTGCATGTTCCAAGGGTTTTCCGCCTTGTTGTCCGAATTGAAGGCAGGGTATTCCGCGGGGAAATCGGAGATGCAAATCATTGCACCTCATTTGAAGGCGGACGTGTTGGTGATCGACGATTTAGGCAAAGGCCGGAATACCGATTGGGAGTTAAGCGTGCTCGATATGCTCATCACAGAGCGTTACAATAGTGGCAAGCTGGTCATGGTCACTTCGAATTACACGGAGGAAGAGGAAACGACCTTCAAAGAACTGCTCCGAAGTAAGGAAAAATCAGAAGAAGAACGGTTCATGGCCGATACAATCCGAAAACGGGTGGGGGAACGCATTTATTCGCGTCTAAAAGAAATGTGTTACTTCGTGACTTTCATGGGAAGAGATCGACGCCTTCAGATGTTGAGTTAGTCTCGAAAAACAAAATGCAATTAATTGAAACGCGAAAATCCTGCCAAAAATTCTTTCCGCAATCGCCGTTTGAACTGCAATGGGTGGTACCATTTGTTGCCAGTAACCGAAAAACGACGAAGTTCAACACAAGACGTTTCCTTCCCATTCCAACCTGAAACGGTGGTCACCCCGTAACTATAACCGACTTGTGCAGCGGCATCGAGAACGGTCTGGTTGTAAGCACCATAAGGGTAAGCAACAGATACGACAGGGACTCCTATGATGCGTTCCAGTTCGGTTTTGGACTGCGTCAATTGAGTTTTGATGGTTGCTGCATCTTGGCGGTCGGCGTGAATGTGATCCCAAAAATGGGATCCAAACTCGATACCAGCATCATGCATCTCCTGAATTTGTTCAGAGTTCATCAAGTCAACAGGCGTCTGGGCATCGTTTTCTTCCCAGATCACTTGGTGTTTTCCGATAGACCCGACAACCGGATAGATCGTGGCGGTGATTTGATGGCGTTGAAAAATTGGGAAGGCACTGTGGTAATTGTTGGTATAGCCGTCGTCGAAGGTCAGAATGACTTCAGGAGAGGAAGGCTCCTGTTTTCTGGAGGCCATTTGCCGTTCAGCAAGGATACGAAAGTTGACAAATTTGAAGCCGGCCTGTTTGAGTTGGCGAACCTGCCAATCCAATTGGGTGGGAGTGATATATAACCCCCGAACCTTAGCGGAAGGTGGGGGAGAGGCAACATGATGGTACATCAAGATGAGGAGGGGAGATCCTAAAGGAGGGAAAGCCATTACTTCATCAGAACTTCTAAACGCCATTTCTCCGGTTTGTAGTAGTCGGAGCCATTGGGGCACAAATATCCTTGGTCTAGATCTAAATTCTCATCGAGATCAATGCGAACATCAAAATCATCTTCGCATTCGGGACACCAAACTGCCATATAGATTGATTTCACTTGGCAGCCTTGAGACATTTCCTTGGTGTTGGAAAGAAAATCCGTAAACACGGAAGAACATTCTTCTAAGAGGACCGGAGTAGGCCATTCCAAATTTTTAACAAAATAGTACCACTGTCGAATTCCCATTGAGTTGATCCGTTTGATACCTTTCAGGTTCACTCGCAAGGGTTGACGGTTTTCGGTAGGGAGCTTTGCTATCAACTCATCGTAGTGAAAATTTTCGTCGATAATACCATCCAAGGTTAGCAGAATATCCGTGTCGTGTATTTCGGTTTTCCAACTTAATCGCGGAGCTCTCATTCGTTTCTTCTCATTCATGTTAGAAGGATTTTTGTAAAAAACTTATTAGCTTAGTCAGGATTTCAGGGATAGCATACCAACAATTGAATCTCAAGGGAGAGGGCGTTCGGGCTGTTGGCTTTGAAGCTTCGCGAAGATTCGATGGATTTTTTTCTCCAACTTTTTTGCATCAAACGGTTTGATTAAGTACTCATTCACGCCTGCTGCTACGGCTTCCTTCACATGTCGTGGATTCGACTCGGCGGTCACCATCAAAAATGGCATATCCAAAAACTCCGGATCGCACCGAACTTCATATAGCAAATCAATGCCACTCATATCCGGCATATTCCAATCTGCGATTACAAGATCTACAGGGCGTACTTCGATATGCAATTCCAAAATTTCCATTGCATGTCGCCCGTTCAATGCTTCGCTGATGTTGCAGAACCCCAGTTGATACAAGAGGTTTTTAAAGATCTTTCGCATGGGGCGCTGATCTTCAACCACCAGGATGTGTATGTCTTTGCTAAATGCCATTGGTCCTCATGGATCATAATAAATAATTCGTCATGAAATCGGCATCTGGTTGAGAAGAGGGGAGCGTGAAATTCCAGGCTCCATCTTCTGTTTCGTGGCACTGGATCTGCCGCTCTTGGACCAGGAATTCTAACAGTCCCATGAATTGGCTTAAATAGATATAGTGCCCGGGCCATTGCGGATAAACTTTCTCCATGACCTGGTGCAATGTCTTGGGTTGCTTGGGGTCAAGCACAGTAATTAGTTGGTGATACTTTTTTACCATCTTAGGTACAATCAGCTTTCCATACCAAGCAGCTAACGAGGGTAAGTCGTCTCGATGAAACGCATGCACATGGGGATAACGTTCGGAAACCGTGTTAAGTCGTTTTGCAGTTTGGAGCAGGGCTTCACAGGTGTTTTCATAACCCGCCCACAAGTCTTCAAGGCCCGGAATGAACGTCAACACGGTATCCCCTCCAAAAAAATGACCATGAATTCCGTAACATATGTGATCCATGGAATGCCCCGGAGTGAAAATCACCTCGACTTCGTCATCCAAAACAGTTTCTTCTGTCATCAGCACATCAGGTTCCGCAGGTAAGGTGACTGGATGTTCACCTCGGTTCCAAGAAGGAAACACCGGTTCGTCATCCCGACGTGGCTTTCCATACCTCCTAAAAAAGCGACGTATTTGGGGTTCTTTCTCCCCGTACCAACGGTCAGAACCTTTTCTTAGGCGGTCGGCCCCCTGATGATGGATTACAATTTGGGCTTCGGGGAACCATTGCTTCACCACCCCTGCATTTCCACTATGGTCTGAATGAAAATGAGTGAGCAATAAGCGGTCTATTGAATCGACCCCTCGTTCTCTCAGCTTGTCTCGCAGCACTTCGGCATGATTTGCGAAATGAGTGGAAGTGTCGATCAAATAGGTATGGTGATCCGTTTGTGCCAGGTAAATGCACACCGACGGGTCGTGTCGATATCCGGTGGGCATGGGCAATGGAAAGACTTGCATAAGACGTTAGAGACAGAAGATGAAAAATAATCTGTATTCAAAAGTAAGGAAGACAAATATTAAAAAAGTAAAAATAAACTAGATCCAATTCTGGGGCTTGTCAATTTGAGAAAGGCCGCCAGTATGTGTCTAAGGTCTCGCCAAGCGTAGGGGAATTTTTTTAACGGAAACTTGTCGATTTGAGAAAGGAAATCCAGATGCAAAGGAATCGGTTTGACCGACATAAGATTATCAAGAAAGGCCAGAAAGTGGGGTTAGTGGCACCATGCAGTCCTCAGGTCAAAGGAAATGAAAATTTAGTCCAACAAGCCATTGCAATTCTGGAAAATTGGGGCCTCGAAGTCTGGCTGCAACCGGGACATGATTATCGACATTTTTATCTAGCCGGGAACGATGAACATCGAGCCGAACAATTCCAGGATTTATATACAAATCCTGAAATTTCCGCCCTATTTGTCACTCGGGGAGGCTATGGGGCTGCTCGTATGTTGCCTCATCTTGATCATTCGGCCATTGCACAGCATTCCAAACCTGTGGTGGGATTGAGCGATGTCACCAGTTTGCTTTTGTATCTGCAACACGTGTGTCAGATGGTTGTCTATCATGGACCTTGTTTGGCCAGTTCGACATTTCTGCACCATCCCCAAAGGCATCAGGCGCATCAGTCGCTATATGATTGTTTGTTCACCACGCACTATACTCCTGAAATTTCGATAAAAACTCTGATTCCAGGACGTGCACAAGGCCTTCTCACGGGAGGGTGCCTTTCTTTGGTGGTGACTTCTTTAGGAACGTTTTACGAAATTGATACCGTTGGAAAAATATTGTTCCTTGAAGACGTGAATGAAGCTCCATTCCGGATCGACCGCATGCTCACTCACCTCCGTAACGCAGGTAAGCTGGATCAAGTGCAAGGGGTGGTTTTTGCCGAGATGGTTGGTTGCTTAGGGGATGACGATTGGCTGTGGGCCATCCTCAGCGACTTTTTCCAACACGATTCGTTTCCAGTGGTGTATGGGGTGCCTTCAGGGCATGGAGATTATAGTCTGACGCTCCCCTTAGGACGAACCGTAGAAATTGACACCGAATCGAACACAATTCGTTTTTTGACCGAATGATAAATATCTTGACCCGTCGATTCAATTGGATTAATTTTGACCAACCAGTCGGTCAAAATTAAAATCGGTACTGAATCGAGGACATTGATTGTTTTCATAGTGACATTCACAGGTACCGTTTTGTATGGAGAGCAACTGGTTTGCAATACTATTAAAGGGTGTTGGTGAATGAGCAAGAATGAGGAGGATGCGTGCCGAAGATTGTCGACAAAGAGGCGAAGCGCAAAGAAATTTTAGGGGCGGCCATGCGGACTTTTGCGAAGCATGGTGTGGTTCAAACCAAAATGGCAGATATTGCCCTAGCCGCTGGTGTTGGGAAAGGCACAATCTATGAGTATTATGACAGTAAAGAAGCCATTTTCATGGATGCAAAAAAGGACATGATGATGACTTTAGAAGCTTCTGTTGCTCGACGTTTGGAAGCGATTGAAGACCCGAGAGAAAAACTCAAGCAGTTTGCTTTGGGGGTAGTGGAGGGCATGGAAGACTGTCATGAAATAATTCAACTGATGCTGGACTTTAAGACTTCTGATCTACGTGAAATGCAATTGGAAGAATCACGAAAAGCCTGCAAGCAACAACTCGAAACTGTGGCCTCATTCATTGATGAAGGGATTCAGTTGGGGGTGTTCAAACCCGTCGATTCTTTAGCATTGTCTTCGGCTGTTTTGGCACTTTTGGACGGCCAAATCTTGCAGTGGATAATACAGGAAAATTTTTCAATTGCCGCTAATGTTGAACTTGCGATTGATCTATGGTTACAGGGATTAGCAACGTGATCGCGTTCCTAGCTTAAAAGATTTAGTACTTTTATGGAGAAATCGGACTTTCTAGTATTTCTAAATTGACCGAAAGGTCAGTCATTTAAAAAATGAGGGAGCCATGCAAGTTTTATTAAACCGACTCAACGTATTTTTTGAACAACTACCGGACTTTTCTCGCAAGCACCGTGTCAAAGTTTGGGCATTATTTATTGGACTAACAATCCTCATCGGTGCAGGAGTGACACGCTTTCAAATCGACATGTCGTTGGAAGCCTATTTTCGTGAAGAAGATCCCGTTAAACAAGCGTATGACCGCTTTCGCACCATGTTTGGCAGCGACGAAAATTTGTTTATTGTTTACGAATCGAAAGACGGTGACATTTTTTCCGATGCTGCTCTTAAAGCGGTACAAGGTATCCAAAATGAATTGGAAAACTATCGGTTTGCATTGAAAGAGGGGGAGTCCTCCGCCCTGGATCATATCAAAGAAGTCGATACCATTTTGAGCGTTTCTTACACGGAAGCCAATGAGGATGCTCTCATCTCACGTCAGTTTATTGGTGAAGACCTTCCCCAAAGCACAGAAGCTCGGGAAGCGCTTCGTCAACAAGCAGTGGCCCACCCTGATTATCTGCTGACCTACTTTTCTAAAAACTACCAATATGGAGGAATTGTCATTCGGACCGATTTCAACGCAGCACTATTGGAAGAATTGGTTGTTCCCAATTCAGAAGGTGAAATCGGGACCGACGCTGCCGCAGCGCTCGATGATGAAGAAGAATTTTTTGACGATGAAGAAGGATTGATTGATATGGAAGAAACCGTGGCGGTTGACTCGGAATCGCCAGAGGTCGCTCAGTTTCAAAAGGCAGGTATGCCCGACTACATTGCGTTTATGAAGGAAGTTCGAGCCATCCTGGAGAAGCCAGAATATCAAGATGCTTTGATTTTTCATCCTGTGGGGCAACCTGAAGTGATGAGTTTTTTTGGTGAAATCATCATGGGAGAAATGATGATGGTCACGTTAGCATCATTGCTCCTGATTGCCGTGGTGATGGGGATTCTGTTTCGTGCTTTAAGTGCTGTAGTCTGGAGCGTTCTTGTCGTCATTTTCTCTTTGGTTTGGATAGTCGGTTTGGTCGGTTGGACGGGAGTCACGATGACGTTTATGATCAACATCATTATCTTTTTGATATTGGCGGTGGGTGTGGCCGATACGGTTCATATTCTTTCGGGCTATCTCTACTTTCGTAATCAAGGCCAAGACCATGCAACGGCAATGAGGTCTGTATTTCGGAAGTCTGCGTTAGCTTGTACGTTGACCAGTGTCACAACTGCAATCGGACTGTTGGCATTGGTCTTTGTGCCCATCGTTCCGATTCGTAACTTCGGGATTTTTGCCTCTTTGGGCGTGTTCTTCGCTTATTTTTTCACCGTGTTTTGGCTACCTGTTATGTTGGACTTGTGGTCGCCGGTGGCCAAGAAACCCGGGAAGAAAGTGCAGACAAGTAACCGAAAACCTCACCTGATTCAACGCCTCCTCCAACGCATTGAACATGTCAGTTATGCTGCCCCGCTTGCAACGGTTCTGGTGTTTGCCGTGTTGGGAGTGGTGCTTGTGTATGGTGCTTCCAAGATTCGAGTCGATTCTAATTTAGTTGAGATCATTCCTGAGTCCACTCCGTTACGACAAACCTATTTGCTGGTCGATGAATACATGAGTGGTACTCAGAATATGGAGATTTTATTTGATGCAGGAAAAGCCGATGCCTTGAAAAACCCCAAAGTGCTTAACACAATTGAAGGAGTGCAAGAATACCTTGAGAGCAAGTATCCTGATTTGGTGCTGGATACTTATTCCTTAGTTAACGTCACAAAGGATTCCTACAAAGCGTTGAACGAAGGACGTCCTGAAATGTATATCATTCCACAAGATCCGCATGTGCTGGATCAAACTTTGTTCCTTTTCAACAATGCCAATCCGAGTGACCGCCGTGAACTGGTTTCCGATGACTATAGCCAGTCGCGAATCACGGTGAGATTACGCAATGAGGGATCCGCCATCTATGTCGATATCGTTGAAGAATTACGTGCCTATATTGACCAAGCTTTTGCCCCCTTACGTAACGAATATCCACAATTGGACATCAGTATTACAGGAGGCTTTGCACTGATGGTTCAATTGCTTGATTATATCAGCTGGTCACAGATCCAAAGTTTCGGTTTAGCATTGGCTGTGATTTCACTGCTTCTGCTCATTGTTTTCGGTTCGAAACGAGTTGGGTTCATCGCTGTGTTTCCCAACCTTTTTCCAATCATTAGCGTGTTCGGGATCATGGGCTATCTTGATATCGCATTGGACACTGACACCCTCCTCATTGCCCCCATCATCATTGGTATTGCAGTGGACGACACCATCCACTTTCTCACCCACTATCGTGCTGAAATGTTGAAGCATGGCAATATTCAACAGGCTATTGTCCATTCGTTTCGGGAGGCGGGACAGGCTATTGTGTTCACTTCAATCATCCTGTCCATAGGATTTTGTGTGTTCATCATGTCGACGCATTTGGGATTGCGTAATTTTGGTATCTTGAGTGCCATCGCGATTTCAGTCGCCGTGATAGCCGATCTGTTGTTGTTGCCTGCCATGTGTATGTTGTTTCAAGCCCGATTTCGAAAAGCAGAACTAGCTAGGGAACCTTCGCCTCAAGCTGCTTGAGCAGGCCCCTTCATTATCAGCCACCCCCAGTTAAGAGGACTTATGAAAAAAGACAGAGTGATGAGAATAGTAATGTTGTTGGGAACACTGGTGTTGGTCTTGGGGATCGCTGTGGTGCCCTTCACGGGGCAAGCACAAGATGCCAAGGCCATTATGAAACAAGTGTTGGACCGCGATGATGGAACCACCGAAGTTTCTTTGCAAAAACTTTCCACTTGCCGCTACGCCAAAAAAGGAAAAAAGCTGGTTTGTGCAGAATCCCCCCGGGTGAAAGTCATGGAATCCGTTCGTAAAGACGTTGGACCTCGGGAAAAAGACACCAAATCGGTTTCCCTAATTCTAGAGCCTCCGGTGGAGCGAGGGATCGGTTTCTTGCAATATGACTATGACGAGGATGGACGCGATACCGATCAATGGATGTATTTGTCAGCTTTTGGAAAGGTGAAGCGAATCGTTTCTGGAGATGACAACGAACCCACAGAAGGCAGCTTTTTCGGCTCAGAGTTTGGGTATGAAGATTTGGAAAGGCGCCAATTGGAGGAGTACACATATAAGCTCCTCAAGAGCGAAACCTATCAAAAGCGGGATACCTGGGTGATCGAGTCGGTACCGACACCAGCTCGTGCTCGCAAAAGCAATTATAGCAAGAGCATTCTTTGGGTCGACAAAGAACGTTTACTGGTGTTGAAATCGATCTTGTATGATCGCCAAGGAAAACGTTCCAAACGTGTGACGCTTCGAAAGGTCGAGCAAGTCAATGATATTTGGGTGGCTCGTTATATCAGCGTCAACAACCTACAAACCAAGCGCATGAGTACTTTGGTTACCGAGAGACTTGCTCTCAATGTGGAAGTGAAAGAAAATTTTCTCACACAGCGGGTGCTCACAGATGGTGCGTTTCGAGAAGGCGGACTGGAACAAATGCGAGCGTATCTCAAATGAAACACTTCTGGAGAGCTGGCTTTCTTCGACTTCGGATCATTGCATTGTCTGCTGCAATAGCGGTGGCGGGATACGGATCTGCCTTTTCCCAAGATGATCTTGACCCCGACGAACCCGAGATTGAATTCGAAGAAAGCATAGGAGTCGATTCTGAATCCATTGATGACGAAGATGCTGAAATTGAGTTTGAAGAAGACTGGGATTCCGGTGAGGTATCGATTGACGACGAGGAAACCGAAATCGATATGGAGGCTTCCGCAGAAACCTTGGATACGGATGAATCGGTCGATTCACTCGATTTCGAAGATCCAGAAATCGATATGGAGGATGTGGCCGAGGAAAATTTGGCGAGTAGTGAGCCGGAGCGAATGCTGTGGGAACCGTTTGTTGATGAATCTCATTTTACGGCCCGTCATGCCTTAGCATACCGAATGGAAGAGCCTCAGGAAGCGGTTGCCAATCGGTCTTCGTTGCGGGTGCAATGGGAGCGATTGGTGGCTTCCAAACATTTTTTCCGATTCGATGGGAAGGTCGCCTATGACTTCGTTTATGACACTCATGACTATCCCAACATAACTGGAAGGCGGTACCGCTTTGTGGATAACGTCCGAGAGTTTTATTGGCAGTGGAATGCAGGGTCCACAAGTTTCAAAGTAGGCAAGCAAATTGTAGTGTGGGGGAAAGCGGATGGAGCTGAGGTGACCGATGTGATCAGCCCCCGCGATCTCACAGAAGCGGTGTTTGGACCTGTAGAAGACTCACGAATCGGCCAGGTGATGCTCACGGTAGATCATTATGCGGATAGTGGGCAATGGACCCTGGTGTTCAATCCAGATCCGCAAACCAACGAAATTGCACGTCCAGGACATCCCTATGCGCTGCCTCGGTTGAAAGATCAGCCAGGCATCCGTGTGAAGTCCGAAGAGCAACCGGACTTTTCCCTTCTGGATATGGAAGTTGGAGCACGATGGGCACAAACCTTCGGACCCAATGATTTTGCGTTAATGGCAGCCCACTTGATTGAAGATACACCTGTCTTCAAGTCGAAAGGGTTTGCCGGAGCGCCACCGGAGTTGACTTTAGATCCTGAGTTTCCGCGATTCAATATGGTGGGGGGGGGAGCCAATTTCAGCCAAGGTAACTTTTTATGGAAGGCGGAAATTGCAGTTAAGTTTCCGCGCCGCTTCAATCGGATCGATTTGCTAAAAAGCGATGGCTTGATTGAACGCAATGTCTTCGATTTAGCGGCTGGGTTCGACTACGATGCGAATGGAGCCTATACCGTCTCGGTAGAACTTTCTAATCAACGTGTTGTGGATTGGACCGATGAGATTTCTGGGATACGTCGAGATGAAAGTGCCGTTTATGCCAGCTGGTCCAAGTCTTTCCTGCACGACACCTTGGATGCACAGTATATCGTCTTTTTTCAAATACAAGATGAAGAAGCCTTACATCGTACTGAAGTGACCTATGATATTACCGATCATTGGTCAACCACGGTTGACTTTGCTTGGTTTGATGCTCATGATCCCAATACTTTTTTTGGATTGCTGAGAGATGAGAGCCGGTTGTCTGCTGAGCTAGAATATAATTTTTGAAGAAGCAATCAGGACAAGGGAACTCAGGTCAGTGCACCATTTTTTCGATGAGGTCTCTTAAGTCGTCGCGGGTATAGGGTTTTGAAAGGTGATCGTCAAACCCAGCCTGAACAAACCGTTCGCGGTCTCCTTTCATGGTGTAAGCGGTGAAGGCAATCAAGGGGGTGCGTGCGTAACTGGGAAGCTGGCGCAAGTGTTGAGCGATTTCGATCCCGTCCATGCCGATTCCCAAGTTGATATCAAGCAAAACGGCATCGTAAAGGCGTTGCTTCGCAAATTCCAAGGCTTTGTCTCCACTGAATGCCACATCGAGATGGCACATCCCGGTGAGATACAATCGAGTGAGTTCTTGATTATCCGGGTCGTCTTCAACGAGGAGGACTCGTGGTTTTTCATTGGATGCAGAGAATAAAGCAGAAGGGAGGCCCTCTGCGGTGTCTTGAGACAATACCTTGGAATATGTGGGTTGAGGCGCAAGCCGGGCAGCCGGGAATTGGATCGTGAAAATCGTGTGTTTGTTTTTCACACTTTCTACAGAAATCGAACCGTTCATCAACTCAACGAGCTGTCGAGCAATCGTCAGCCCCAATCCATTGCCCTCGAAGTTGCGGTCGTAGCCACTGCTTTCTTGTTTGAACTCGTCGAAAATATGCGGCAAAAAATCGGGGCTGATACCAATTCCGGTATCTGCGATACGAACGAACACCCAAGAACGATGGGCTTCATCTTCTCGATCCAACTCAATTTTAATTGAACCTTCTTGAGTGAATTTAATCGCATTGCCCACCAAGTTATTGAGGATTTTACTCAAAGCATTGGAATCTAAATAAGCTTCGATTTTTGCGTGGTGAGAGTGAACTTTAATTTCCAGGCCTTTTTCCACCGCCAGTGGTTCGAGCAATGACACATTGGAATGGGCTTCCCGGACAATGTCTAATGGTTCCAAGGTCAATTCCTGCTTCCCCGATTGCATTTTGGACAAATCCAAAATTTCATTAATCGTATGGAGCAAGCGGTTTCCGCTACGGAAAATCCGGTTGGCATAAGCCCTGAGTTTGGGGTCGACCAATTGGCTTTCTAAAATTGATGCGAACCCAATAATACCGTTCATTGGCGTTCGGATTTCATGGCTCATATTCGCCAGAAAATGACTTTTCAGACGGCTCATTTCTTCAGCACGTTCTTTAGAGGCAATCAGTTCGTGCTCTGCTTTTAAGCGGTCGGTGATGTCGGCTGCAATGTTGCCCACCGCAATGACCATGTCGTCATGATAGACGGGCCAAACTCGATTACGGTAATAAAGCGTGTCACCGTTTTGCTCGATAATTGCCATGTCATGCGTTTCTGCTTCTTGTTGAGTAAACACACGTTCCAAGCGTTTTCGGGTGGCCTCATGTTCGTCTGGAGGGAGGTAGTCAAAAATGGTAGTGCCCACCAAATCTTCGACGGATTGCCCCAGGTTGGAGCGGTTGGCAAACAGGATGGTGCCTTCTCGATCGCACATGACGATGAAGTCTGGTGAATTGGCCATCAAATCTTTCCAACGCTCTTCGCTACTTCTCAAAGAAAGTGCTGCATCTTCCTCCAATTGTTGGCGAATGGCAGTTTCTTCCCAGACTCGTCTTTGCAGCTCACTCACCCATCCGCAAAGGCCCCCCATCACTGCCAATAGGATCCAATGTTTTAACGGAGCGGTGCCGGCTAAAAATTCCGAAAAACCGGCAATCTGTGCAAGACCAAATAGTGTGAGGTTGAGGGGAAGGCACAACAATCCAATAGCGAGTCCCCATCGAAGCCCCCAAAGACCACCGAGGAAAAACACGGGGATGATGCCAAACAAACTCACATCGGTCCCCATCAATAAATAACCGGGGAAAAAAAGAAGAAGATACAGAAAGACGATTCCCAGGGTTAAGGCAACACGAATCCGTTTCGATTGGTAGATTTTCATGAGTGTTTGCCCAGTCATCGCACCTTAGTTTGTTGGATTTTTGTTGTTTTTACTCAGCAATATATCGATAAACTTTTGTTTTTTCCAGTAATTCGCTTTTTCGGAATTGATTGCTAACTATTTTTCGGGATTCGTCAATATTGGTTAATGAATTGCAAAAAGTAGAGGAAATATTGGCTTTAACACAAGCAATATCGAACCAGGTACCGATTGGCAATATCCTATAAAAGAAGCTGAACGAATCCTAAAGGGAGAGCTTTAAAATCTGATCACAATTTTCTGAAATAAATTGATTCGAGTTAGCATGATTGAAGAATGGAGAGGTATGCGAGGAATGACCAAATTAGGAATTTTGGGGGCCGTAATAACGAGTTTTGGAGTGCTCCAAAGTTGTGCTTTTGAAAACGTAGACAAACCCAGTGCGAGGATGACCATATCCAATCCGAATCCGGTAGTTGGGGAGACTTTCACTGTCGATGCGACAAAATCCGATGGAGACCGTATCCGAGTTATTCAAGAAGGTACCGGGAAAATTTGTGGGGGCAAACCAGCTTGTCAAGTTACGATAAACGTGGCGGGACTCTATGTCTTTCGGGCCGAAGCGTTTCGAGACGGTGAAAAAGATACGGTTCGAGATACTGTCACCGTGTCTTCTCAATGAAGACATGTGTAAATGTGCATCTTGTGATACAATGCAGCTCATGATGCGTCTTGGAGGGTTGATTTGACGATACTCAAAGAAAGCATTACTGAATAGACGGTTGTGATTCAGTATTTCTTTCCTCCACAAGGTGTTTCTGTTTCTCCACAAGGAAGTGCGCCCCCGTATGAAGACTTCGATTCTTATTCTTTGCCTTCTGATTTTGGAAGTAGGCACCATCTCCGTTGCTTGGGCTGATCGACCGGGGGAGTGGTTTCAAAAAAATGATCAAAAATACCGTCAGTTGCTAAGCTTGCACCGTAAGAAGTCCTCAACTCAAAATCAGTGGTTCAGCTTAATAAGCGAGTTTGAGCGTCTTCACAATAGCTATCCAGCCCATCCAAAAGCCGGTCACTCCTTATTCCGTATCGGGAAAATCTATCGAATTCTTTTCCATTTGACGCAGCAAGAGGTTTATCTCAACCGCAGCATTCGTGCATTCCGGCATGTGATTCAATCCTACCCTCAGTCAACTTTGGTCGATGACAGCCAGTTTATTATTGGAAAAATTTTTGAAGAGGACAAACAGGAACCGATGCTAGCTCTTCTGGAATATCGGAAGGTTCCAGAAATGTACGATGGTGATCAAAAATTTTTAGCATTACAAAGAATCGAGGCCTTGTATAAAACTCAACTTCCAGAGATCGATCTACCGGCAACCATTCCGACAACGACCCTTCCTTCAAAACTCAGCCGAGTGCAGGGAGGACTCACGATTGAAAAATCTAGAAAATTGCCCAAAGGTCAACTGTTGTTAGCCCAATACTGGTCTACGCCTCGCTGGGCACGAATCGTTATGAATCTGGATCGACCCATTCCCTATATTTATGGAGAATTGCCGCAATCGCCGCGTGAAAAAAAGATGCATCCTCACGCTTTTTACTTAGACTTACTGGACACCGAATTGGCTGCGTCCCTCGAACCTATGTTGAAAGAAAGCTCCAGTCTCTTGTCCAAAGTCGAACTGCGCCCCATCAATTCTCGAATCACCCGACTTTCTTTCATTTTAAAAGAAAACGCCCCCTTCCGAGTGATCGACTATGAAATTGCTCATCAGCATCTCATTACCATAGAAATCAGTCCAAGAACCCAGCCCCCTTTGCCCGTGACGAATGTAAAGGAATCAACAATTGCCCTCACACCTCAAACTACCTCCTCGACTTCTGAAGTGCAGCGGATTATTATTGATCCGGGACATGGCGGGAAAGATCCCGGGGCGATCAGCTTTGGTATTCAAGAAAAAGATGTCGTGTTATCAGTTGCCCTCATGTTGAGGCAAAAGCTGCAAGAAACAACAGATCTGGATGTCTTTCTAACGAGACAAACAGACCGCTTTGTTTCGATTGCAGAGCGGTCGGCTTTGGCGAGACAGTACAACGGAGATCTCTTTATCTCCTTGCATGCCAATGCACACCCTGAAAAGAAAGTTCAGGGGATTGAAACCTATTTTCTGGATGTGACAAGCAATGAAACCTCTCGGAAGTTGGCCATTCGTGAGAATGCGATGAGTGATCAAGGCTTGCAAAATTTTAGCGTGATTCTTCGAGATCTGTTGAGTGTGTCTCATTCCACCCATTCTACCATGTTGGCAAATGCCATCCATGAGCAGTTGATCACGAACGTGCATACAAACTATCATTCGAAAATCCGAAACTTGGGTGTGAAAGAAGCACCGTTTGTGGTCTTGCTGGTCGGCATGCCGGCAGCATTGATCGAAATTTCCTTCATTACCAATCCTAAAGACAATCAACGCCTTCAGGACCCCCGTTATCAAAAAGTGGTCGCGGAAGGAGTGGCTTTAGGGATTCAACATTATATTCAGCGCATACGAGGATAAACATATGTGGATTCGACGTTTTCATCTCATTTTGGTCCCTTTGCTCTTCTCTCTTTTGGTCATTGGTTGTGCATCCTCGGATGGTGACGACGATGATGATGATTCAAGTGGTTCTACTAGTGGTACTACGGATGCCATCACCATTGGAAATGTCACGATTTCACAAAATCGTATTACGAGTAGCAATTCCACTCTTGTGTTGACCATTCCAGATGACCTCAATGCGGCAACCTCTGAAATGGCCTCTATCTATTTATCCACAGATGAGACAAGTGCCTGCAAAACCCAGTCAGGGGCTGCAATTGATCTGATTTTGGCAGAAGCCTGCCTTTTGTATCAGCAGTTCTATCTATTTTCCGAGAACCTACCTTCCTCTCTAGATGGATTCAGTTCGGTAGAAGATTATGTGGATGTGCTCAAGGAGGACGATCCATTCACCTCATTTTTCCCTGCACAGCAATTCACAGAAATTAATTCGGTGCTTTCAGGCGAAAGTGCCAAGATAGGGTTCGGGGCTTCGGAGTTCATAGGAAACATTATCACCGATTCGACCCCGCTAAAAATCAGTTCTATTGAAACGTTGTCACGAGCCTGGTTTGATGGTTTGAAAGTCGGAGATAATCTCATTGCCAGTGATGGAGTGTCTTGGATCAATTTGACTCCAGACGAAGCGTTTGCGTTGCTCCCTGACGAAGAGGGAGAAACAGTGACTCTTACTGTAGAGCGAGATGGTCAGACCTTAGATATCGCTACGGCAGCTGAGGAGCACATCGGCTTACTTATGGGAACCAATAACGATGTGGCCTATTTGCGTGTAAAAGAGTTCACCACCAAAACAGGAGAACGCGTGCAAGAAGATTTTGAAGCCTTGGAGGCTCAATTTTCTGGAACAATCAATAAATTGATTCTAGATGTGCGTGGCAATGGGGGAGGCAGCGTTTCTGGAACACTGGAGATGGTGGATTATTTGATAGATAATGATATCCCTGCAAAAACGAACCCTATGCTGATTACCGATGGAACCATTGACAAAAATGTTGTGGATTATCTAGGCGATTACAGTACCTCCAATATCAGCAATTTTTCCAACTCGAATTTCGTCCTATTGTTCGACACTGCGTCAGCATCGGCATCAGAAATTACAGCAGCCGCTCTTCGAGATTATTCGGTTGCTACCAGTATTGGCACAACCACATTTGGCAAAGGGGTGAGCCAGAATGTATTGAATTTGATCGATGGTTCCGGATTGTTTGTGACTTCACACAATCTGTTACCGCCTTCTATGGTATCGTACCATAATGTAGGGGTTGCCCCGGATATCGTATTAGCCAATTCACCGGTAGAATTGGGCAATGACCCGCAGCTTGAAGCTGGGATTCAATTTTTGGAAACGGGAAGTGTTGGGAGTGTGAGTGTGAGCGTTGCACAAGCCCGAATCGTTCCTCAAAAAATCGATCCGAGGTTCCGCAAACGCCAGGATTTCCGGTAAGCTACTCTTCGTCGTATTGAAGTAGATATTGGATTGTAACGTGGTTGCCTTTTTCGTTGTGCTCGATGCTGTCAGCAGTGGCCTTGACCATTTGGAGGCCGCGCCCGAAAGAGGCAAACATTTCCACTTCTCCTGCCTCCTCACCAAAAACCTTAGAAACATCGAATCCGTTGCCGTTGTCTTCCAAGGTCATCACAATTTCTTTTCCTGCCGTGTAACGCAGATCAATTTGAACTTTGCGATCTTTGTAATATGGGTCTTGGGATCGCTTGGCTAATTCTGCATCCCATTTGGCAAAGTTCTTTTGCCCGCCCTTGAATTCTGCACTGCTCATTTCAAGATTTCCGTGTGCAATGGCGTTAATAATCGTTTCAGTAAGCCCCAATTTGACACGAAAGAGATCATCTTCACTGGTTCCTACCAATTCCAGGTAGTTCAGGACATAGTTGATCGCCAAAGGAATGTTGTCTGGTTGGTTTCCAATAGCCAAAGAAAGTGTGGAGACCTGCGAATACGGACTAATTCTTTCGGTAGATTGTCTCTGGTTTTCTACCTTTTCGCGAAACTTGACCTGGTCTTCGATAAGTTTCACTTTTTCACGAAGGGTATCTGCTGTGATTGGTTTGACGAATATAAAAATGTCACTATCCACCAATTTTAAGATGGTATCAGTGGATGGATTCCGCATCATGAAGAGGATCGGCTTGTTAGCGAATTCCTCTCGTAAGGCACTTTGGGTTATGGTACCTTCGTCGATTGCAGTCTCATCAACGATGATCAGTTGGACTGGTTGCTCGTCTCGAACGGAAGTTTTCAAGACTTTATGGACGTCGGACGATGAGGGCAAAATCTGAACGCGGTGACCTCGATTTCCCAACGTCTCTTTGTAAACCTGTTCGGCATTTTCCTGAGGATCAATAACCACAATCTTCAAGGGCATGGGCAATTTCCTTGTATTTGATTTCTCAATTTGAAGTAAGGAGTTTTTTAACCACTATGGCCTGCTTAAATCGTATCGTATCTTATGAAACCCAAGATGGTGTCAAGTTTTTCAAATGAGTCTCACCCAAAAAATCAAACAGCATGCCTATTCTTTAAATTTCGATTTGGTAGGAGTATTTCCCGTCACCCCAAGCCAAACTATTGAGGTGTATTCACGGTGGTTGGCACAAGGTTATGCGGGAAAGATGGGGTATCTACACAAACATCTAGAGAAAAAGAAAGACATCCGTCACGTTATGCCTGAAGCGCTGTCTTTGGTTGTATTGGGTATTAACTACCATACTCTGGATTTACCGGAATCGGAGCGCGACGATCCCTCTAAAGGAGTGATTAGTTCTTATGCTTGGGGGGATGACTACCACGAGGTAGTTCGGGAGAAACTAGAGAGCTTCCGGTCTTTTGTCGAAGGTTTGGTTACAACTAAACCCAATACACGGGTTTATGTGGATACCGGTCCGATATTAGAACGAGAATATGCACAACGAGCGGGGTTGGGATGGTTGGGAAAAAATTCAATGCTCATCCACCCTAAAAAAGGCTCCTTGTTATTTCTTGCAGAAATCTTATTAGATTTTCCTCTTGAACCTGAAGAAGCCCGATCCAAGGTCTCTGGAGATTGCGGCAGTTGCACCCTTTGTATTGATGCCTGTCCGACCGAAGCAATTGTTGAAGAAGGGGTGGTAGATGCAACACAATGTATTGCATACCTGACCATCGAATTGAAAGATGTGATCCCTGCTCAGTTACGCACTTCAATGGGAAATCGAATATTCGGTTGTGATATCTGCCAAGAAGTGTGTCCTTGGAACCGAAACGCACCTGTTTCCACACTTCCTGGTTTCCAACCGCGTCCTTTGAACGTCACTCCCAATTTGATTTCTTTGATGGGGATGACCCAAGAGGAATTCAGCCAACGTTTTAAGAAAAGTCCTATCAAGCGAACCAAGCGGCGAGGGTTTTTGCGTAATGTTGCAATTGCGCTTGGCAATTGGGGAGCGCCGGAAGCGATTCCAGCTTTGCGATTGGGATTGCATGATCATGAGTCGTTGGTTCGGTTACATTCTGCTTGGGCATTGGGGCAAATTCAGACAGAGGAGGCCCGTCAGGTACTTAGGGATCGCTTGAACGAAGAACAAGACCCTTCCGTCATCCAGGAAATTCGGAACGCCCTTTCCACACTATCAGTGAGTGCAAACCATTAAGAGCCTTATTTATGCCGAGACATCCACGAAAAATACTTGTCCTATTTCCTACTCCTCAGCTCCGCGAGGATCTAGAAAAAATGAATCCTCAGCAGTATCAGTTTCATTTCTTAGAATGTGAGTTTTTATCCACAGCACCACCACGTCTCATGGGAGATCCCTCTGAATTGACTGAATATTGTGAAAGAGCTGTGCAATATGCAAAGACACATCTTATTGCTGGGGTCTTTTACAATTTTGATATTGGAAATTTAGTAGCCGCTGCTGTGTGTGAAGCCTGCAATTTACCGGGTCCTTCTTTGATTTCTGTAATGGCTTGTTACCACAAGTATCTCACACGATGTCTCAATCAACCGGCTGCCTCAGATTCAATGTTTTTTGCACAGCTTCAAGTTGACAGCAGCTCGATAGCGTTTGAAGAACTTCCTAGCGAATTTCCATTCCCAGTTTATGTAAAGCCTCCTTGTTCAAGCTATGGATTACTGGGCCGGGTGATCCATACTCGATCTGAATTAGCGGAGATTTGTCCTGAGATGGCCCAACAATACGAACCTTGGTGGGAAATGATTCGAGTTTTCGCTCAAAGGTATCTCGATGACCGTTACATGTTAGAGAGAGCCACGAACGAGAATGTAGGAGCAGTTATGAAGAGCAAACCTCTATGGCGCTCAGGAACTGTTCCTTTGTTGGTTGAGCCATCCATCCAAGGGGCTTCGCTGACCACAGATGGTTTTGTATATCAAGGGCAGATTCATTTTTGGGGAATTGTCGACACAGTGACAACTCAACAAGGTGCAGTCGACCAGTATGCTTTCCCCACTCAATTATCTGAAAAAGATCAGGCCCAGGTTTTTTCACAAGCACGACAAGTCCTTCACAACGTTGGGCTAGACAATAGCTTTTTCAGCATGGAATTCTGGCATCTCCAGGATGGGACATTTCTTCTACAAGAATTGAATGGCCGGATGAGCGCAACGTTTCGCCAATTGTATCGAAATTGTTTAGGGATAGATTTGTATAAAGCTGCCTTGGAAATCTGTGTAGGAAACAATCCGACATTGGGACAGCCGATTGAAAATAAAAATTTCAATGGGGTGGGGTGTCGGCTGTACCTATCTTCGCATCAACGTGGAATTGCAAAGGATGTGCTGGACTTCCCAATTGTGTCCCACCTGCAAGAAGCAGCCGGTTATACCTTCACTCTGAATGTTCAGGAGAACCAAAACCTAGAACCCCAAGGGTTCCACCCGACCCCCTTGTTGGAAGTCGATTTGAAAGGAAAGGATCGCACTTCATTAGAATATCAAGGAGATTATTTGCGACAGTTGTTGCTAATGGAAAAGAGGACCATTGCTTACCAATTAGACGTGGTGCTCGACAACGAGTACACCCTCTCTGGGGAAGGTTTAGTTTGGGATAAGTATTGTCATCGATTGTTATGGGTGGATTACGAACGCCAGGCTTTGATGCAATATGATCTGCAAAACGAGGAATGGACTTCTGAAACGCTTCCGATTCCAGCTTACAGCATCGGGGTGGAAAGTCCGAAATCTTTAATTCTAGGAGGCTCAGAAGGCGTGTTCCGATGGAAAAGGAACCCGCAAAGTCAAGATTCACTGATCACGATTGCCAGCTCATATCAAGGGAAAGCTCTATCCTGCAATGATCTGATATTGGATAGTCAAGGCAGGATTTATTTTGGAACGATCTACGAAGATGATTGTCGAATCGAACAGCCAGGAGCATTGTATCGAGTCGAGACTTCAGGAGAGATTAGCTGTTTGGACGAGCCAATCGGTTACAGCAATGGATTGGCATTCTCTCCGGATGAGCAGACACTTTATTTCCAGGACTCTGTGGCACGAAGGATCTATGCCTATGATCTAGATCGTGCTACCGGGGATTTCGTTGGGAAACGGACTTTAGTGCAGGTTCCTGAAGACGAAGGAGTGCCCGATGGTCTCGCTGTTGATAGTCAAGGCAACCTATGGAGTTCACAATGGTTTGGTGCGCGTTTGGTTTGTTACGATGGATCGGACGGTTCGGTGCTCCATACGATTGCCTTGCCTCATCCTCATGTGGCAAGTCTGACCTTCACTGCTCGAGAGAAACCAGACCTTTTTGTTATAACCTCTCGTATGACTTGGACTGCGGGTCAGCATTTGGCTCCTCGGAGCTATGCCGATATGCCATGGGTCAAGTCGGGTCCTTTATATAAAATACACCTTGATCTAAAAGATAAGGACTAATACCGGTTGCCTTGGCACAACATCCGCAAGGAAATGTATGCCGGGAGGGCCTTGGGCGGAGTGCCGCGAATGCCCAAGGCAATTGGATTGCTACATCATTTAAAAAAAGGAACCTATGCGTAAAAAAACGATTCGCATTTCTGCCGAAAAAGGTGTGCCTTACCCAATGGGCGTGAGTTGGGACTCCGATACCCAAACTTACAATTTTGCCTTGTTTTCCAAGTCTGCAAAGTCTGTGAGTTTGCTCTTTTTTAGAGATCCTGATTTGGCTCATGCGGTGTGCCGAGTGGATCTAGATTATCTCGTGAATAAATCCGGCCATACTTGGCATTGCCGCATTGCAAAACGGGATTTGAACGGAGCGCAATTGTATGGATATAGCATTGATGGTCCGATACACGGACGCTATCAACGGATCAATGCGTTTGATTCAGAAAAAGTATTGTTAGATGTGTATGCCCCGGCAGTCCAGTTTCCAAAAGATTTCCAACCCGTGGATTCCGTAGGGAAAGGATCCAATCGGGGTAAAGGTCCGCTGGGAATTCTAACTGCCTGTGAAAATCATTATTACTGGACACCTTACAAACGACGGGATGTTCAAGAACTCGTCATCTATGAGACGCACCTTAAAGGATTTACAGCCAATCCTAACTCCGGGGTGAGCGAAGAAAAGCGCGGCACTTATCGAGGGTTGATCGAAAAAATTCCATACTTGCAAGAACTCGGAGTGACCGCTGTTGAGTTTTTACCGGTTTTTCAAAGAGAACCCAATACTAACGACTATTGGGGATACAACACGTTGAACTTCTTTTCTCCTCATAACGAATACGCTGCCACTCGAGACCAACTCCATCAACATGAAGAGTTCCAAGAGATGGTTGATGCACTGCATCGGGCCAACATCGACGTGATTTTGGATGTGGTTTACAATCATTCCTGTGAAGGCAATCAGGAGGGCCCTACTTACTCTTATAAAGGGATTGACAACGCTTCCTATTACATCCTTTCAGACGACCCAAACGACCCCTACATGAATTTTTCTGGAACTGGCAATACAATGGATGCTCGCGAACCAGCCGTTCAAAAAATGGTAGTCGACAGCCTGTGTTTTTGGGTGGAAGAGATGGGCGTGGATGGCTTTCGCTTTGACCTAGCTTCAATTTTTTCAAGAAATTCGGATGGCACGGTGAACACGAGCAGCCCCCCTATTTTTGAAAAGATTAATGCCATCAAAGCGTTAGATGGCGTTTTCCTCATAGCTGAACCTTGGGATCTTGGCACTTATCAATTGGGACAGGCGTTTCCTGGGATTCGCTGGATGCAATGGAACAGTAAATACCGAGAATGCTTGCAACGATTTGTGAAAGGTGATGAAGGGGCAGTGGGTGAGTTGATGAGTCGGCTGTATGGCAGCAACGGTGAATTTCCTGATGACATTTCAGTAACTTATCATCCGTATCAAAGTATCAATTATATCGTCTCCCATGATGGCTTCACGATGTATGACTTGGTGTCCTACAACGAAAAAAATAACTGGAGGAATGGCCATAAAAATACCGATGGAAGTCGCGATTTCAGCTGGCATTGTGGCCATGACGGAATTGATGATATCCCCGACGAGGTAATGCTATTGCGTAAGCGACAGGTTAAAAACTTTTGCACCCTTTTGATGCTTTCCAACGGCACTCCCATGCTCAAAGCGGGAGATGAATTTTTGCAAACGCAACAAGGTAACAATAATCCTTACAACCAAGATAACGAATCATCATGGCTGGATTGGAGCAAGTTGGAAACCAATAAAGACATTTTTCGGTTTTTCAAAATGATGATTGCGTTTCGCAAATCCCATCCTGGGATCAGTCGTCACACGTTTTGGAGAGAGGATGTTCGCTGGTATGGGGTGGATGGCTCGGCGGATATCAGCAAGGAGTCTCATTGTCTCGCTTATTATTTGGCGGGACGGCGTCAAGATGACGACGATTTATACGTCATGATCAATGCATATTGGAAACCGCTCCCTTTCAAAATCCAAGAGTTTGAACGCCACTCTTGGAGACGAGTCATTGACACTGCCAAGAGCAGTCCTCAAGACATTCTACAACCGGGACACGAAATATTGGTTAAAAAAAATACCTACCGCCTGCAACCGCGCTCGGTAGTCGTGTTGGTGGGAAGAGCCTGATTGATACTTATCGCCAACCTTGCTGATAGGGGCCACCAGGTCCCAAGCTTTTCCATTCCTCAATGACCTCCCAAAATTGCTTTACCGCACGATGCCCTTTTATGTTTTCAAGAATTCTTGCTGCTTGATTGAACATTGAGAGTTCTACATAAACATCGATGGCTTCTTCATAGTTTCCTAATTCTTCTTCAAGATTCCCGAGCAACTCGTATTCTTCCATGAACGAACATATATTCCTAATTTCATAAATTTTTTTTTGTTCCATTAGAAATGGAATGAGTTGATCAAAAGATTCTCTATTTTTGCTTTGGTAAACTTTTTTTTCCCATAAATTGACCCGATAAGCGGTAGCATTTTCAAAATCCTCCAAACCCACAGAATATCCTTGTACCTTTTCAAGTATCTTGTGCTCAAAGATATCTTTTTCTTGTGCCAATTCCATAGCTCCCTTTCAAATATTGTTTGATTTTTAACAACTGGTACGTAACGAAATGAAGGAAAATCTATGCAAGATGAAATGAATAGAAATGAAAAAGTATTTCTCGCTTTAGTACAGTTTTACTATTTTTGATTAGTCTAATTTAGCATTATTTCGAAAAAGATTATTTTTATAACTATTTGGTTATATTGATATTTTTCATGACAAACAACAGAATATACTCAGGTCTTGCACTAGGAAAATATTCTTAGATCATTCGAATAAAATTCTTGCTTTGCAAGATAGTACGTGTGTGTAGTTGGTGGAAGTTCAATGTGGGAGATTGCGATTGGTATGCAAAGAGAGAGTAGGAGAGGTATCTAGAGTTTTGTTGAACCAACTACCAATCTTTTAATTTTCCCAAATCATTAGTGGGGAGCGCATAAGCCAAAGTGAGTCGAGTGGGGCGTTCCGCAGTGGAAAACGTCTCTTTGCACCATAGATTGAGTTGTTCCTCTGTTTCTTCCGTTATCATGATGGTTGAATCCAAAACGAGGAATGCTTTCAATCGATTGCCTTCCTCAGGTCGCATGAGGCGGACTGCACATTCGCTCACCCAGGGATGAGCTTGGAGTCGGTCTGCGACCTGCTGCGGAGACACGTTCACACCGGCCACTTGAACCATTTGATCTTTACGTTTGTGCGGAATGAAATGCCGGGAATCCTTCCATTCCAGGGTATCCATTAAAGCGATTGGAGCTTGTAATGTGCCATCAGGAAGAATTCGTTGGAGCTGTGTTTTATTTTCATGGATTGTTTTTCCATTGGCAACGGAGCCGTTTTCTGCAAATTGCCAATAATTGAACAAAATATAAGGATCCACTGGAGCATGACGGTATCCCACACCCGCCGTCTCCGTAGAGCCATATACTTCTGTCATGCGTTGCAAGCCTTGTTGTTGGAGACTAAAAATCAGGTTGGGTGGGCAGGGACTTGTTGAAGTCACACCGTGGATTTCTGCTGGAAGTTGATGGAGGGAGCGTTGCAAAAACTCCCAATGGTGGGGAAAGGATACAATTAAGTCGCCTGATCGGAGTTGCTCTGCAAATGCCGAACCCTGCCAGTGTTGGACTTGAAGCACTGGGCATTGAATATGCCACGGTAAGAGCACGGTAAACAAAAAGCCATAAATGTGATGATTGGGAACACACGCCAAGATACGCTCGCAGCACGGGAATAGGCAGGCTAAGGCTTCTATTTCTTGAACGAGGGTTGTGATCTGATGTGTCACTGCCTTAGGGGTGCCGGTGGAACCGGAAGTTTGGAACGTGAGATGGGTTTGTCCTTCTTCCCAGCCTTTAGCAACAATTTCGCACCATTCACCGAGAGTGCGGTAGCGCAACAAATAGTCTTCGATACCGTGATGATGAAGGTGAAAGAGTTGGTTGACACTTCCGGCGACAGCCATAAGTTCAATGGAATCGAGAGCGAGACCGTGTTTGTCTAAAGAGGTGTCCTTTTGCCAGTTGACCACTTGGAGTTTCAGCTGGTCTGAATTTCTCGAACGACTCAGTTCGCTAGCAACTAAACTCTTGATCAAAGGAAGTAAGGTTTCCTTTGTGATTGCATGGTACCATGAGGAAGACATAAGCATCTCAACAATGGTTTTCAGATTGATTTCTCTAGTCCCGGCAGTAAGGTGGAGCTTATTGGCTTTCTGGTATTGATCTCCCTACTGAAAGAGGAAGTATGACGACGTTCAAAAATGAGTTTTCTTGGTCGAAATCCCGTGATGATATATTTCATAAATGTCAGCGGCAATACTATTACCACTATTATGCATCATGGGGGGGCTGGCAACGGAATGCCGACGAGCGAACTCGGAAAATTTATGTGCTCAAAAAACTAACCAATCAGCATCTTTGGATGGGGGATAAAGTCCATCAGGCAGTTCGTCTAGTTTTGGAAGCTTACCGAAAAGAAATGCCAATCATGCCCGAAGACCAAATGGTAGAAAGGATGCTGGATAACATGAGAGTGGATTTTCGTAATTCTCGTGATGGTTTGCATTGGAAGAATCCCCAAACCTGTGGGTTATACGAACATGAATACCAATCCGAGTTATCTGACGAGGAATGGAAAAAAATTGCCAAGCATGTGGAGGACTGCATCCGCAACTTCTATCATTCGTCGGTATTTGAAGAAATCAAAGCCATCCCTGTAGATCGTTGGTTGGCTGTGGAAGAGTTGGCCAATTTCCATCTCAGTGAACTGAAAGTGTATGTCTCTATCGACTTCGCGTTTCGCCGAGACGATGGCGTGACGATCTATGATTGGAAGAGTGGCTCCTCGGTGAACTACGATCAAGACCTTCAAATGGCTTGTTACGGTTGGTATGCTTGGCAGAAGTGGAATGTAGATCCAAAAAGTATCCGTCTGGTAGAGGTGAATCTCAATAATATGGACACTGTGACTTATGACGTCCGGGGTGTGAACTTAGAAAAGATCCAAAAACGTATTTTCAATTCCGTGCAGGACATGCAATTTTTGCTAGAAGACATAGGCAACAACCAAGGCAGTGAAGCCCGATTTGCCCTAACGGAAGATGATCGATTCTGCAATTTCTGCAACTTTCGCAAGGTATGCCCCAAATGGAAAGAAGAACCGATTTCCTCTGAGGCTGAGCCAACTCACAATGCCCAGCCTAAAGCAAAAACCGATTCAATCAAAACCAGCTCCTAATAGAAATAAGCAATATCCGAGTTAAGTAGTTTTCATCCCTAAGCGGATGCGTTCCCAAAACATAAAAAAAAGGATGACTATGAAAAACAAACTAGAAATTGCCCAAAACTGGTTGCCTCGGTACACCGGCGCCGACATTGATGATCTAGGTGATTACATCCTACTGACCAACTTCGGCAATTACGTGAATAAATTTGCAGAACGATTTCGCTGCGACATCACTGGAGAAGGGCGCGCTATGCAGTCCTCAACCAATTCAGCAGGATTGAGTATCATCAATTTTGGGATGGGGTCTCCGAATGCCGCTACGATCATGGATCTGCTGGTTGCTCGTTCTCCGAAAGGCGTGCTTTTTCTTGGGAAGTGTGGGGGCCTTAAGAAATCCACCGAGATTGGTCACTTCATTTTGCCCATAGCAGCCATCCGGGGAGAAGGCACCAGCAATGACTATTTGCCAACCGAAGTTCCAGCACTGCCTTCATTCAAACTGCATAAATTCGTGTCCAACACCATCATAGATTTTGGACAGGAGTATCGAACCGGGGTGATTTACACAACCAATCGTCGAGTATGGGAATGGGATGAGGAATTCAAAGATTACCTCAAGCGTCTGACTCCCATCGGAATTGATATGGAAACCGCCACTGTTTTTATCGTAGGGCACGCAAACAAGATTGCCCGAGGTGCCTTGTTGTTAGTTTCCGACCTTCCGTTCTTGCCAGAGGGAATTAAAACTGAAGAGTCCGACAAACATGTCACTGCAAATTATGTTGATATGCATTTGGATATAGGAATTAAAGCAATGTCGGAAATCGGAAAAAAGGGTGAACCAATCAAGCACTTTGGATATTGATTTGGGGTTTCCACCAATGAAAACGAATCCCCTGCTAACAAGCCATGACGATTGATCAACTTGTCGTATTGCAGCAAATTGTTGAAAATGGGAGCTTCCGAGCGGCTGCTGAGTCGCTACATCGTGCTCAGTCGGCAGTGAGTTACGCGATTAAAACCTTGGAGGAAGAACTTGGGTTTTCTTTGTTCAATCGGGAGGGGTACCGTCCAGTTTTAACCGTAGAAGGGGAGGCGATCTATCGCAAAGCCAAAACTATTCTGGCCGAAGTGGAAGACCTAGAGTGTTTAGGTGAGCAGCTTTCGATGGGGAGAGAGCCAGAAGTGAGCTTAGCAGTCAATGCGATCTGTCCCATGCCTCCTGTAATCTCGGTTTTGCAATCCTTTGCGAAGAACAATCCTTATACTCAATTACGGCTCTCTTTTGAAAATTTATGGGGGGCTATGGAACGTCTGCTAGATGGTGAAGCGGATATCATTCTTACCGAAAGTTTTGAGTGGCAAGAACGGCTTGAAAGCCGTCCTTGTAGCCAGATCTCCTTTACAGCAGTGGCTGCTCCTTCCTGTGCACTGATGCAAGTTCCTCAACCAATTCCTCGAAGTGAATTGACCAATCACACACAAATTGTAGTTCGCGATACCAGCCGCCATTCTCAAAAGAAAACTGTTGGAGTTCTTGAGAATAGTGTGGTTTGGACGGTGAGTGATTTTTCTATAAAACGTGAATTGCTCCTTGCTGGACTCGGTTGGGGGTTGATGCCGACGCAACTTGTGGAACAAGAATTAAAGACAAAGCAATTGTGTGGTTTGGTTTTGGAGGAGCCGTTGGTTGGAAAAGTTGATTTGTTTATGGTGAGGCGTCGAGATCGACCGATTGGTCCGATGGCCGGGCAATTGTGGGAATCGTTGCATCAATCCTTTGATAGGTGATGAACGATATTGTTTTGAACGGCCGAAGAGCTTTCATAATTGACAGCTTAATGGGACAAAGAAAAGTGTTCAATAATGAAACAAGAGAAGTCTAGCGATAGTAGAAGAATACAAAGTGTACGATATTCTATCTTGTAAATTTGGAAAGAAGGAAAACAGAAAATATGTTTGAATATCAATGGTTTGAATGATCTATTTGTGTTTTTGTTAGGTTCTAGAGATATCGTGGTACAGCATGTGAACTGGTAAAGGTAGCCATTCAGTACAAGAAGTCTTCATCTTTTGTCCTCATTGAGAAGGCCTCGGCATGATTGAATATAATGCTTGGCCTTTTCAGTGGCGATTTCTTTAGCATATCAAACTTAATGATACCGCTTTTGTTGGAGCCTCATGATGATCGACACAAACCGATTAGACGCAATGTTAGATCGCATTGATCGCAACATGCAAAGGATGCTCGATACGATTGAAATATTAGATAAAAGCTCCCGAGGTGAAATCACCAGCCGCCAAGCCTATCTTCAATTGGAAGCCTTAAAATCTGACTACTCCGCTGAATGATCACCCCTTATTTTATCCTGCCTTCTTCCAAATCCTCTTTTTTCGATTGCTATCTTGTTCTAGGCTAAACGACTTTGAAATAACTTTTTAAAATTTAAATATGAGCCTGTGTTTAAATCGGTTGAGGCAGATTAGGAACAAGTGCCCAAGCTTATCCGGTGGGAGTCTGGCCTTGCAGAAAACCTAAGAACGCTTCGGTAGAACTCATGATACCAGAGTGGCGTCCCAGCACTCGGTCTTGAGCATCGAGAACGACATAAAACGGGAGGGCCAAGGTGTGGAATCGATTGACTTGGAGGGCTTGATTCGCTTCGTAATTTTCTCCACCATCGGTGTATAATTGAACGAGAATGAATTCGCGTTCGAAGGTTTCCAAAACACGAGAATCAGCAAAAACGTTTTTTTCCATCCATCGACAATTCACACAAGTATAGCCAGTGAAATCGACGAATACCTTTTTATTTTGCTGCTGAGCCATCTGCATAGCCGCCCCGAGATCCGTTTGCCAAGGAAGCTCATGAACCCGGCTTACATCGTGATTGTCTCCACTGGAAGACGGTTCGATATTCTGTTGAATGATTTGAGTTGGCAGTTCAGGTGGCAAATAGCTATCAATCAGACCATGGACGGGTTTGCCATTCAATCCTTGGAAAAGGTAAAGACTTAGAAACAAGAAACTGAATGCTACGGTAAATCCTGCTGCACCCGAATGCTGTACCCTGACGTTATGAATGGTGATCATCCCCAAAAGAAAAGCAGCAATGAGAAAGCCTAAGATGATCCAAGAATACAACACAAAATCGCGATCAATCACCCCCCATTGCCAAACCAAATCAGCGTTGCTGAAAAACTTAAAAGCAGCTGCCAGTTCTAAAAGTCCCAAGATGATCTTCGTGTGCGACAACCAAGCTCCTGCCTGAGAACGCATGGATTGCACCAGACGAGGAACCAATCCCAAAAGAAAAAATGGAAACGCGAAGACCGTAGAAAACACCAGCATGCCCAAAATCGGCCATGCCCAATGTCCCTGAGAAGCGGCAATCAGCATCGTTCCGACAAACTGAACCGTGCACGTGAATGAGGTGAGGGTGAACACAAGTCCCATTAACATCACTCCAACCGGTCCACCCAGTTTCCGCGAATATCGATCCATTGTGTTTCCGAAACTGGTAGGCAATGCCAGGTTAAAAAATCCCATCAGACTGAAAGCGAATACGGTAAACATGACTCCAATCAACAAATTCACCCATCCATTGGTGGCCAGTTGTACGGCCCCAGTAGCTCCCAAAACAACGGAAAGCCCCATTCCGGTTGCAGTATAGGTACCAATAATTCCTAAACCGAAAAGCGAAGTGAGACGGAAAACTTGTCCATAAGTGGCATGATTTTGTTTCGTAAAAAATGCAACGGTGACTGGGATCATTGGAAAGACGCAAGGAGTCAATAGCGCCAAAAAACCGGATAGGATCGCGAGTCCGATGAATCCCCAAAATCCGTCTTTTAAGGCATCATTCAATGCTTCCGAAGAACCCGTGCTTGCAGCAGGCAACGGATCAATATCATAGCGAGGGAAACTGAAATCTTGCCGAATCGAACCGCTTCCGGTTGTGAAGCCTGCTGCCAAGGTTTCAGTTTTCGGAGGCAAACATATTTTGTCGCTACAGGTTTGGTACCGGATTTTCACCTGTTGTGAAAAGGCTAGATTGGGAGAAGCATCGGGGGGAATTTTGATATTTTGAAAAAAGCGCACATTTTTTTTGTGGTAGCTCAAGACGGTACCTAGCACTGGGTCTGGTGCTGTGATCGGATTGGATTCATAAAAGTTTCCAGCAACTTCAACAATTTCCGCAGTTTCTAGGGTGAGTTTGGTAGGAGGGGGAGCGAGTTCGTCTTCTGCTGGCACTACAGAGTAAACATGCCATCCAGGATGAAGTTCGCCTTGCACGATCACACGGGCATGCTCGCCTGGACGCGCGTCTGACGGTTCGACATAGGCATTCAGTGTGATAGTGGTTTCGGGAATTTGCGGATCTTGGCTTGCAAATTGGGCTTGCACCCCAAGTGGATAGAGAAGGAGGAATACCCATCCGATCACCCAATATTTCATAAGACTCCTTGATTGAAGTTAGTCACGACGTGTCGCATGCTATTAAATTAAATTCTAAAGGCGCCAAAGCTAATAAAGTATGGGACAAAATATAGTCTATTTTCGTTCAAAAACCTACGTTCTTGGGTCGGAACCTAATTTCATTCCTTACTGAATGGGAAATGAAGAACATCTCTCGGAACCCTGCAATACCTCGTATTGATTGCGTTCAATGTGTTATCGATTCAATTCTATGGGAAACACAGTCCAGTCTTGAAGATCCTAAAAAAAAATGAGACCTTCCTTCCCGACGAACACAGTCTATTGTCCTGATAAACCCTAAGATCGAGAACATGAAGCATGGCTAAGAAAGCAAAAAAGAAAAAAGCAGGGATGCTAAAGCGAAAGCAAAACAAACAAACCAAAAAGGCCTCACAGCGTCGTATGCATGCACGCCGTAGTCCTCAAAACCCATCCTCACAACGAGAACTTCAAAAACTTCTCCAAAAACTTCCTTATCTCGCCTATGAAGAAGAGTTTGCTGAAGTCCAGTTCGATCAGCAAGCAATTCAAGACCTTCGTAATGGCGGAAGTGGCGATCCAGAGATTATTGTTGCATTGACAACACCGGAATTTATTTCAGACATGAGATCCCGGTTGGAGGAAATGGAAGAAAGAGTTGCGACCCAACCTCAGAAGGCTCTCATGGTGAAAGGGATGCTCTATTCCTTGGATGGCGACCAAATGCCGCATGTCATCAATCCTCTTATAGTTGCCATTTACCTAAAATCGAAAGCAGCTCTGGATGGACAAGAATTGGAAAATTCGGAGATTCTGAAAGCTGTTGCCAAATACGAAGAAAATAATGAAGAGATGATTGGCAATATCGTCGAAGCTATTCAAGCGATACAAAAAATGACGGATGAATCAAATGAACTATCGCAGGACGCAGAATATATTCAAGAAACCGACGGTAGGGTCATTCTAGGGGATATGCCGGGGAGCAATGACGATGTCATTGAAGGAACCCTTGAGGGAGAACCCACCGATGTTGAACCAGAAGCTCCTCCGAGCGTAGATGCTGAGGTTTTGGAAACCTATTACGACACCTTGTCAGATTTTGATGAAGAGATTCAGGAACGGATGCAAGAAGATGTGGAAGTGTTTGTTGAGGATTATGCCACGACACCACCTGCTGAATGGGATGCTCGCATGGTACATCGCTTCATGCTCACTTGGTTTCCAAACAATCTCAATCCAGTTGCCGATGACTTCGATAGTATGCGTAGTTCACTAGATCATTTTTTTAAATATTTAGGAGAACAAGGCCACATTTCCAACGACTCACTGCCTACCCTTTTGGAGGCGCTGCAAGACCCCAATGCTTGAACCATCAAGGCTGGGACCTACTCCAACTTTGCAGCAGGAAATATGTTTATGGTACAATCATAAATCAACTTAAATAAGGAGGAAGGATGGTTACCTTAGGCCGAAAATGGTTCATTCTCGTTTGCAGTGTGGTGTGCCTCACCTTAAGCCTGGCTGCGTGCAGCCCCAAACCAAAGATTCGTAAACAACAATCCAAATTGGATGATCCTTCTCATCATGTGCTACGCGGTCAGGATATGATTCGTGAAAACCGCTGGACGGAAGCCCGGCGGGAATTTCGTTTGGCGCTTGAGCTCAATCCAAAGTACCCTGCTGCTTTGGCAGGGAAGGCGCTTGTGATTGCTAATGAAAGCACTTTACCTGGAAAGTCAGACGAAGAACGCGAGAATTTGCGTGATGAAGCCAAAGACTTATTAGATCAGGCAGAAAGCAATGCGGAAGGAGATCGCCAAGATGGACAAGTGGAACTGATGGCTTTGAGAGTGGTCACAATGCTGAAATCTGACGAGGATTGGTTGGAGGACGCCGAAGACCATTTTGCCAATGCCGCCGAGTTGTTTGAAGAAAACATCAATTTACAACGCCTTAGGTCAGAACCATATTACTATATGGGGATTGCCTACCGAGAAGCCCTTGAATTAGGCAAAGCCTCTGAACAGTTTCGGAAAGTTTTAGAATTGAATCTGAGTTTCACCAAAGAGGCCAACGAAGCATTGGAGTTGCTGGATAAAATCTTGCGTGCTGAACCGGGTACCCGACATGGGAAGGTTATTGCAATGAGCCCATCCATCACTCGCGGAGACATGGCTGCTTTATTGATCGAGGAATTTCACCTCGACCGCCTTTACAAACGAGATGCACCTGCTGCACAATATGACAAGAGTTTTAAGCCCCCCAATCCTGAGTTTGTTCCTCCTCAGGAGCGTTTGCGGGAAGTTCCTGTGGCCAGTGATATTGAAAAGCACCCATTGCGCATCGATATCGAAGCCGTGATTGATTTGAAAGTACGAGGACTGGAAGTGAGTCCTCAACACCTCTTTTATCCGGATCAAACCATCACGCGTGCTGAATTTGCGCTGATGTTGGAAGACATTTTGATCCAAGTCACCAGAGACCGTAGCTTAGCCACACGATTCATTGGCGACTCATCGCCGTGGCCGGATGTACGCGAGGATGCCTTCTACTACAACGCGGCGCGCACTTTAGTTTCACGGAATATCATGACCGTGGAAAGCCGCACACGAGGCGAGTTTGGTCCTCAAAATCCGGTACATGGTGCCGATGCATTGCTGGGGTTACGTATTCTGAAAGACGAATTGGACAATTACGTCCGGAAACCTCAAAGCTGAAATTATGAGTTCTATCCACATTCTAATTCTTGACGATGAACAAAGCATCCGGTGGGTGCTGGAGCAGACGTTAAGCCGTCTCGGACACTCCCTCCATTTAGCAGAAACTGCAGAAGACGCCCGCGAAATTCTTAACAGATACCCCATTGATCTCGCCCTTATCGACATCAATTTACCCGATCAAGACGGCCTTTCGTTTATGGAGGCCGCCTTACAAGCCAATTCCTCACTTCTGGCGATTGTGATCACCGGCCAGAGCACAATGTACAATACCATCACCGCAATGAAGCTTGGTGCTTATGACTATTTGTCAAAGCCATTTGATATCGACGAAGTTGAAACCATGGTGCGGCAAGCTATTCAAGCGGTGAATAACAATCGGAGTGCCAAGAAAGCGTTCGACCCCATGGTCAAACGGGAACGGACCGAACTTCTCGTTGGAAGCAGTAAATCCATGAGAGATCTCTACAAAGCTATCGGCCGAGTCTCCCCAACGGATCTGACCGTGCTGATTTTAGGAGAAAGTGGTACGGGAAAAGAGTTGGTGGCACGCTCAATCCATCAACATTCAAGCCGGTCAGGTCGTCCTTTTATTGCGATCAACTGCGCTGCAATTCCTTCTGAGTTGCTTGAATCGGAACTGTTTGGCCACGAAAAAGGGGCTTTTACTGGAGCGACCGAGCGAAAAAAAGGAAAGTTGGAATTAGCAAATGCAGGAACGTTGTTCTTGGATGAGATCGGCGATATGCCACTCAAATTGCAAAGTAAATTGTTGCGGGTGCTTCAGGAAAAAACGTTTGAACGCGTGGGAGGGCATGAACTGATTACCACCGATATGCGGGTTATTGCGGCCACCCATCGCAATTTGGAGCTTTTGATTGAAGATTCGATGTTCCGCTCCGATCTTTATTATCGGCTTAATGTGTTTTCGATGTACATCCCCCCGCTTCGAGAGCGACGCGAAGATATTCCTTTGTTGGTTGAACATTTCTTGCGTAAAGGACAGCAGGAATTGGCGATTTGTAACAAAATAGTAGCTCCCAATGCGATGGAAGAACTCCAGCGATATAATTGGCCTGGCAACGTTCGTGAGCTGGAAAACGTCATCAAAAGCCTCATGATTACAAATGTGACTGAAACCATCACTCATGATACCTTGCCTCGAAATATTTCACAGCACCATCCCAGGGTAGAAAATGATGATTCCTTGGAAGATATGGTTTATCAGAAAATCAAGCCGGTTGTGACGGAGTACATTAGGCAAGGAGGAGATGCCTTGATGGATCTGGTGATGCCTCAAGTCGAGCGCCCTCTTTTAAGACTCACTTTGGAACAGACGAAGTGGAATCAAAACCGAAGCTCTAAAATTTTGGGAATCAATCGTAATACGCTCCGTAAAAAGATTGAACTCTTGGGATTGCATAAACACGGAGTTCCCGAGGAATGAAAATGGTACAAACAAACACTACGGTGTCCTGTCCACAATGTCAGAAACCGGTGAATTGGCATCGGAGTCCCTATCGTCCTTTTTGTTCGGAACGATGCCAAGTTTTGGATCGTGCAGCTTGGGCATCCGAAGACTATATTATCTCTCAGTCTCCAGGAACATCGACCCCCTCTTCAGAATCTCAAGATTGATCATGACCGAAGCTGCCAACCCCCCTAGCGTCGTCCGAATCCTTCCCGATAACCTCATTAATAAAATTGCAGCAGGGGAAGTAGTAGAGCGCCCTGCCTCGGTCGTGAAAGAACTGGTGGAGAATTCCATCGATTCGGGTGCGGATCAGATTTCCATTACAATTAAAAACGGAGGAAAGGACTTGATTGCCGTGTTGGACAACGGCTCAGGAATGACAGAAGAAAGTGCTAAATTGGCCATTGAGCGGCACGCAACGAGCAAAATTGCAACGGAAGCAGATCTAGAAAAGATCCAAACTTTGGGATTTCGAGGGGAAGCACTGGCGGCTATTTCCTCTGTATCGAAATTCGAGTTGCTCACCTGTTGCGATGAACAGCAGGGGGCGATTCGTTTGTTTCTGAATGGAGGCACATTGGAGGAGGTGGGAAAGGTGGGGTTTCCAAAGGGAACGAAGATTACGATCCAAGAGCTATTCTTCAATACTCCGGCTCGCTTGAAATTCATGAAAACCACTCCTACCGAGTTTCGCCATATTCAGGAAAGTGTTCTCAACCAAGCGTTGGCGCATCCACATATTCAGTTTCGGTTGATGCATAACCAACAGATTGTATTTAATTTTCCCAAAGGACAAACTCTGGAGCAAAGAATCTATCATTTGTTTGGAGAAGAATTTCAGGATGGCTTGATCCAAGTAGAACATCAGGAAACGTATTTGCAATATGGAGGATTTATCTCCACACCAAAGCATTCTAAAACCACCAAGCGTTGGCAATATTTGTTTGTGAATGATCGCTACGTCAAATGCAATCAAGTGAATCGAGCCATTTATGATGCATATGGAAAATTGCTTAGCAGCAATCAGCATCCTATGTTTTTTTTCAATCTGTATCTCGATCCAACGGAAATTGATGTCAATGTCCATCCTGCAAAAACGGAAGTCCGATTTCGGAACACCCAATTGATTCATACGATCCTAGTAGACCACCTGCATCGTACCTTAATGGCTGGATCACAAAGGCGTTACTTCGGTGAGCAAATGAGTTCTTCCGATACCGCTGATTCTCTTCCGCCTTTGCAATCCAAGAATTTTCCAGGCCCCTCACAAGTTGGAAAAAAACAAGGATCGTCCAATCCTTTCGGCCAGGCACTTCCTCAGGATCAAGTGGAAATGCCCCTCGATTTGAAGGATTTTCTTTTGACCGGGCAGCAGAAGGCGTCACAGCCTCGGCTTTCCAGTTCCAAGCCTTTTTCCAAAACAGGAGGCGGAACAAAGAATGTCAAAATCGCCCAACAACCGAACTCTCAGCTCCAAGAAAAATCCCATCAGAACTTTCCAAAACCTCCCTCTTTAGAGTCTGAGATTGGAGAAATCGTATCTTTGCCTTCGTCCCCCCCTGTTTCAGAAAGTACGGAACGGAAATGGAAAGTTTTAGGTCAGGTCAATCGCCAGTACGTGGCAGCACAAAGTGCGGAAAGTTTGATATTGGTGGATCAGAACGCCGCACACGAAAGGGTTCTGATCGAACAATTGAAATCAGGTTTATCGGAACAAACGTTGGTTTCATATACGTTTGAGGAGCCGGAATTGGTCGAACTCAGCCCACAAAATGCAATAGTGTTAGAGCAATATTTACTTCAATTGCAAAAGCTGGGGTTCAATATTGCACCTTTCGGACGAACGACGTTTTCGATTCAAGGTATTCCGGAATTGCTAGTCGGGAAAGAGTATCAACAGGCTATTTTGAGCATTTTGGATGCCCTCTCAGTGTTTGGAAAAAGTCGCCATCCCCAAGAAGTTTACCAAGATGCCATTCAACAAATTGCCCAACATGCTTCCTATCAGTCAGGCATGTCACTTAGCGATGAGCAAGCCAAGGCACTCGTGGCAGCCTTAGAAAAATTGGAATTGGGACCTTACTCAGGGTCAGGCTCGCCTTTATACATTGAGTTATCCTATGCTGAAATTGAGAAACGATTCAAACGCTTTTAGCTTGTGTAATACGGGGCGTTCGGTCATGGAAATATGAATAAAATTTTTACTTCAATACTTCTAACACACTCTATTTATTTGAATAAACGAAGTATGAAAAATAAAACTTTGTCATTAAATCCCAGCATTTCAATGGAGAAAAGCCGTTGGACAGACTTTGCAGAATTGAGCAAGTTACGTCTACTTTCGTTGGTATTGATCACAACAGGGTTAGGGTACTATTTAGCCGCATCTCAGGCCATTAATTTGCTATTTTTATTCAATACAATTTTGGGAACTGCATGTGTTGGAGCGGGAGCCAATGCTCTCAATCAGTGGTATGAGCGAAAGCTAGATGCCAAAATGTTTCGGACTCGCAATCGCCCGATCCCGTCTGGTCGATTGAGCGGTCAGGAGGCCTTAGGTTTTGGAATTCTTATCTCGTTGCTAGGATTGGGGTACCTTTACCTGTTTGTCAATCCCCTGACTGCTGCGATGGGGCTACTGACTTGGAGTTCGTATCTCTTTGTTTACACTCCCTTGAAACAAAAGACTGTACTCAATACATGGGTCGGAGCGATCCCTGGAGCTATTCCACCTGTTATGGGATGGACTGCTGCTCGTGGCAATTTAGATTGGGAGGCATTGACCATCTTTGGGATTCTGTTTTTTTGGCAAATGCCTCATTTTTTTGCGATAGCTTGGATGTACCGAGAAGATTATGCAAAAGGGGGGTTTCGTATGCTTCCTCTTTCTGATGACTCAGGAAAGCGCACAGGCAGGCATATGCTGCTTAATGCGGGAGCACTCTTGTTTGTGAGTGTATTGCCTTATTTCATTCAGCAGTCTGGCCCAGTTTATCTCGGAAGCGCGATTCTATTGGGTATAGGGTTTATGATTCCTATCGTCTTTTTTCTCAAACAATGTACTCAAGCAAATGCCCGCCGTGTGTTTTTTGCTTCCATTTTTTACCTTCCTTTCCTTCTTACGCTCTTAGTGATTGATAAAATTTAATATTTTTGAATCCGACGTTTCAATCTCTTATGAAAACCTCTGTTACTTCGACATCTCAAATCACATCTCGTGGCACGTCTCGTTCAACAGCATTTTATTGGATTTCGCTGCTGACCACCGCATTGACATGGCCCCTCATTGCCTTTGGTGCAATTGTCCGACTCAAAGGTGCTGGGCTGGCGTGCCCAGATTGGCCCCTGTGTTACGGAAAGATTCTTCCACCTCCTGGCTTTGAGATTGCTTTAGAAGTGGGGCATCGTTTTGTCGCAGGCGTGGTTGGACTTCTCATTCTTGGAATGGTTTTTTTAGCGTACCGACTTCCCCAAAACAAAGAATATCGGAGGCTCAGCCTAGCGATATTGGCGCTTGTCTTGGTTCAGGGAGTTTTGGGGGGGCTAACCGTGCTTATGAAACTTTGGCCGCCCACGGTGATATTACATCTTGTGGGTGGAAATTTATTATTTGGATGCTTGGTTGGCATCACTTATATGGCCTATCGGAAAGAGAAAGCTCCAGAAATGAAAGAAACTTTGGTCTTCAAGTGGTCGCGTTTTTCTAAGTGGCAAGCGAGTGCGTTAGCTTTGTTTTTTGTAATTTTGATATCTGGAGGAGCGAATAGCAGCACTTATTCGGGGTATGCCTGCGAAGCGTTTCCTGGATGTCATGCGGGAAGTCCTCTTTCCTTCAGCTTAGCAGGAGAAACTGTAGCGGGTACTCAATTTGCACCAATTCCGAAGGATCTAGAGGGCCATTTCTTGCCCCGATACCAAAATGAGTGGATTCACATGCTTCATCGAGTCATTGCAATTTTTGGGGGCTTATTTTTGATTGGTCTGGTTTGGAAAACCCTAGTTCGGCATTCTGACGTGGTTTACCGCCGGGTGGGTGAAGCAATTGTCGCTTTAATTATATTAGAAATGGTGGTGGGTATTGCCAATGCCATCTACCGAATTCCTGTCCCTGTCTCAGCGTTGCACACTGCAATTGCAGCCTCAATTGTAGGGTTGCTTAGCTTTTCCATCGTTAAATCGATTTATGGAACTCACTAATTTACCTACCCTTAACGCTATTCTAAATAGCATTTCAACGATCCTTCTCCTTCTGGGGTTTTGGGCGATTAAAAGACGAGACGCAGCGTTGCACAAGAGGTTTATGCTGGCTGCGTTTGGAGTATCCACACTTTTCCTCATTAGCTATTTGATTTACCACTTCAATGTAGGTTCAGTGCCGTTTCAGGGAACGGGCCTGGTTCGAGTGGTATATTTTGTGGTCTTGGTTCCACATATTATTTTGGCGATGGTTCAGGTGCCTTTGATTTTGATCGCTTTGTACCGAGCATTTAAGAATCAAATCGAAGCCCATCGCAAGATTGTCAAATGGGCCTATCCAATCTGGCTGTACGTTTCAGTGACTGGTGTCGTGGTGTATATCATGCTTTACCAGATGAATTTCGACTGAAATGTTGCATCCTTTTGTGTTTATCGAAATACCCTCCCCACTCTCGCTTTCACTCTTGGGGTGCAGAGCGAGGCTCTTTTTTCCGAATTTCGAATTGGTATTCCAAATCGATTGGACGGTCGTACGGATTCATCCACATCAAACAGTAGGCAGCGGCAGATCGAGGCTGGAATTCAGCCTTTTGAGACTTGACGTTTTTTTCGATTATGTCGTGAAACGTGGTGGCGCCTTCATGACGATGGATATCGAAGCGGACGTTTTCCGAGGTTTGGAAGGAATAGTTCAGTGTCATTTGTGGAGTGAGACGCAGACAATCTTCGTGATGGGTCAAAGGAGCAAGGCTCTTTTCCACACGGTCAGAGGCATTGGGGTTGATTTGGTGGGAACGGCTGAGAGGTTGGCCCCTATGAACGATGAGAACAGGAAGGAGAGCCGCTGCAAATAGGACAAGCGTGATCAAGATATACTTCAACAGAACTTTTTCTGATGTCGTTTTTGGTCCAAACATGCAACGGCCCGAATGGCTTTCTTTCTAAGGAACCGTTTTGCTACTCGTTTTCAAACAAACTGGGAGCAAAAGCTGATTGTGAAGGTAATGTAGGCTTGGAGTTACATAAGACTACATTGCAAAGCAAGTCGATCCCGCTCCAAGAAAGCGATTTTCGAATGGCAGGGTCATAAACCACAATCGACGGAAATATAAAGTTACCAGGGCCAAAAGCTTGTTCCCGGTGCTGATTGATTCCTTGAATCAGATGTAAAAGGTGTTCCACATGTTGAGGCTGCAGCTCGGTGTACCCTTTAGCATCAATCGTGTAAGTGAAGGTGCGATAATGCTTCTCCACAAACCGATTGGCACGTTGAAGGTGCTCCGAATCGAGTTCTACTTTGGGTTCCGGCATCTGATAATTAGGCACATGCCCATAGTGCATATCTAGCTTCTGAGTCAACCAAGAACGCAGATGCCGTAAACTTCCCATCGGTTTTTTCAAAACATCCACTCCGTATTGATTGAAGTACTCTAGATGCTCCGGGACAATGCTCTCCATCCCTAAGGTGGTCCACACCACAACTGGGATGCCTAAATGGCAATAATCCTTAACCAAGTTAAACGTGCGATTTAGATTTTCACTGGGGGCGTTTGCAAACGAGACCGGGTCTTCTACACTGAGATGGTAATCAATCACAATCAAATCCATACTCGTATCGATTAAGGATTTGATGAATTTGAGATCTGACGTGTCAGGCTCAATGAACATCACATGAGAAAAAACATAAGGAATTGTTAAAACCTCTCGGATCAGATTACAAAAAGTCGGATCACTATCGAGTATAACAATATGCTTTGGGGGACGTACTGACAGGTTTACTTGTAACATGGCGTGCTCTCCTACTCTGAATAATTGCCAAAGACAGTCTCCTCGATTGAGGACAAACCCAGTTTCTTAAGAGGCAATATTCACACCATTTTAAAAAGCGTTGCTATTACAATTAGTTAGACTTTTGAGAATGGGTGGTTTTCAGTAAAAAATGAATAAAACGCACGAAAATCATGCAAACTGGATTGGCTATGCCCGAATCTGCATCAATGTTTCGTGCATGAGTTCACTGATTGCACGATATCGCATGAGAATCATGCAGCTTCGATAAACCTCACAGATCCACTTCAGCCTATGGGAACTGATCTAGGACTTCTGCTCGGTTTGCTCCAAAACGGAACTAATGACTTTCACCAGTTCGTCCAAATCGAAAGGCTTAATCAATTGTGCCTTCACGAGTAGGGACTGATCCGTTTTCTTTTCTTTCAATTCACTGTAACCAGTTGCCAAAATGATAGGAATATCCGGTCTGATTTCTATAAGTCGCTCGCCGAATTGCAATCCAGTCATTTGGGGCATGATTTGGTCTGTTAAAACGATATCGAACTGATCGGGATTTCGACGAAAGGATTCCAAAGCTTCTTCGCTGTTGGTGAATGGGATGACGTGGTAACCCTCCATTTCGAGTGCTGCTTTGCCCAACTCCACAACGTTGCTTTCGTCGTCCACGAATAGAATAGTACGTTGAGTATCAGGGTGGAAGTCGATCACCGGTACTTCCATTTGGTGAGAATATCGTGTGATCGGGAAATAGAGTTGAAAGGTTGAACCTTGCCCAGGTTCACTTTGCAATAAAATAGCACCTGAGTGTTCTTGCACAATCCGTTTTACGACTGACAATCCAATGCCACTTCCATCTCCAATGGGTTTTGTAGAAAAGAAGGGGTCAAAAATTTGTTGCTGAATCTCAGGGGCAATGCCGACTCCTGTGTCGCTTACCTGCAAATATAGATACGAGCCGGTTTTCAGTTGCAGTGAAGTGCTTTGGGGTTCATCCAATTCAACTGGCTCTAGCCTCAATTCCAGTTTTCCGCCTATATCGCGCATCGCGTAGGCGGCGTTGGTACACAGGTTGATAATCACCTGATGGAGTTGAGTTGAGCTTCCCAAGATCGGGCTGCATGTCGGATCGATGTATTCAAGAATCTCGATGGTTTTGGGGATCGTAGCTCGCATCATTTGCAAAGCTTCCTCCAGAATTTCAGAAAGGTGAACCGGGAGCAACGTCTCTGTATCTTGACGGCTGAACGTCAAAATTTGATGGATCAGATCTCGCGCACGATAGCCTGCTGTTAAAGCGAGGTCTAAATTTTCTTTAATAGGACTTTCGGTGGGGAGTGAACGACTCGACAATTGAAGGGAAAGAAACATGCTTTGGAGGATATTGTTGAAATCATGGGCGATACCCGCGGCGAGAGTGCCGATTGCTTCCATTTTTTGGGAATGTCGGAGTTGGGTTTCTAAATCATACGCTTCCAACGCTCGTTTTACGGTAAGCAGCATGTCATGCTGGTCGAATGGCTTGAGAATGAATCGGTAAATTTGGGAACGGTTGATCGAATCGATCACACTTTCGACTTCAGCAAAACCAGTCAAAATGATGCGGATGGTTCTGGGGATGATCGAAAGCGTTTGTTCTAAGAATTCCACTCCAGTCATTTGGGGCATCCTTTGATCCGAGATGATCATATGGATATTTTCGGGTGCCTCCATTGCTTGAATCAAAGTGAGTGCCTCTAAGCCGCTTTGTGCAGAGAGGATGTCGTAATAGTCACTCAGGAGGTCGGCAAGATTTAAAAGGCTAGGGGATTCGTCGTCGACCAAAAGTACAATGTGCCGTTTGGTGAAATCTTGCTTCGATTCAATCGCTTCAAGTTGCTTTTTGTTGAATACCGTCATACCCCTCTATAATGTTACTTCGCTTGTTATGCGGAAATCCGATGAGGCACCCGGTCGGAGGAGAGAGGAAGCGTGACGGTGAAAGTGGTACCTTCTCCCTCCCGTGAATCGACTGTGATACGCCCGTGGTGTTTCTCGACTATTCCAAAGGAAATGGAAAGTCCAAGTCCAGTTCCTTCACCTACCGGCTTGGTCGTAAAAAATGGATCAAAAATTTTAGGTCGAATCTCTTCTGGAATACCGTATCCGGTATCGCGAAATTGGATGACCAAAGTTTCATCATCAATATACGTGCTGATATGCAAAGGCAATGGTTGAGTTGCCTTTTGAAGTTCATACTTGGAAACGATGGCTTGGCAACCGTTAATAATGAGATTCATAAAAACTTGATTGAGTTGTGCTGGCCAACATTCGATTTCAGGTTCCGCTTTGAAATCGCATCGAAACTCTACCTGTTGCTGATAATTCATTTTCACTAATCCGATCGTAGATTTCAGTCCCTGAACCACGGACGCTCGCTTTTGTTCGGCTTCGTCCAACCGAGAGAAAGATTTCAGATCTCGAACGATTGTAGAAATTCGCTGGGAACCTTCAATAATTGATCCCAGGTTTTGAAAAATAGGCGCGAATCGAGATCGAAAGGCTTCCAGAATTTTCTCATCCGCATCCGGCCCTGCCAATTCAAATAGAAAATTCTGGAGCTGATTCAATCGCCGTTGCAGATTTTGAACTCCGCTATGAATGAAATTGATGGGGTTGTTTACCTCATGCGCCACACCTGCCACCAAGACTCCAAGACTCACCATTTTTTCCGAATGCACTAACTGACCTTGGGTGTCCTGTAATTGAAGATGCTGCCTTTGCAGCTTTTGCAAGGCCTCCTCCAACTCTTGAGTGCGCAAATTGACTTTTTGTTCCAAATCGCCAATCACGTTCCGATTTTCTAAGGCGATGGCCAAGTATTGGGATAACACGTCGATAAATTCTTGGTGTTCTTCTGTAAATTGAGATTCTTCAATCCCTTGAATTGTGATGTGTCCGAGCAATTGCTTTTTGTTCCAGATTGGAACCAACAGTTTCCCTTTGGCGACAAAACTACCCTGAGGCATGGCAACCAGCTCCTGGGTTAAAGATTCGGCTTCAGTTTGAGGCAGAAAGGTCAATGGGAAGGTATCTTGCCACGTCTTTTGGGTGAACAACATTTCTTGAGGATTCATGCTTGTGGGAAGCCAACACTGAACATAACCCGGCCCGTTTGTGTGTTCCTCTTCCCAAAAAGATATTTGTATTTCTGGTGTCGTCGAAGGATGTAATTGACGGAGAATGGCATTAGACGTCACGACGAGACAGCCTAGTTTGTCAACGGATCGACTGATTTGGCGAGCACTGCCCAAAAGTTGTTCTAATCGGGCATTGGCATAGGCTAGCGCTTTGTTTAAAGAAGAGAGGCGCAAGTGCAAACGGATTCGTGCCAACAATTCTTCTTTGTGGAAAGGTTTTGGCAAATAATCATTAGCTCCCACTTGCAGCCCATGAACGACATCCGTTAACTGATTTTTGGCGGTTAACATAATGATGGGTAATTCGGTGGGCAAGTGGGTCTCACGGATGATCTGGCATACTTCGTAGCCGTTCATGCGAGGCATCATCAAATCGAGTAAAATCAGATCGGGAGTGTCCGTCTTCAGCATTTCGAGTGCTTGAAAACCATCTCCTGCGACCAAAGTTGGAAATTCGTGCAGGTGCAACTGGTTTTGCAAGACATGGACGTTCACCGGCTCGTCATCAATTATGAGAATGGTTTTCATCTCACCATCCAACAGAGAAGGATCTTCCGTGATAAAGGAATGCTTTGTATCGGCTCGCGAAGGTTGCGAAACGATAGAATCCCAATCATTCGTTGGTTCAGGAATGGGAGTCGGAGACTCCATCAACGTAGTTGAAGAGGTCGTGTTTTCTGATTCCCAAGGCAATGTTTCCGGGGTTTCAGAGGGAGAGTGTTCTTTAAAACGAACAGGTGTCCGTGGAAGAGATTGGTCAGTAGCCAACTTCAAATTGAAGTAAAAATTGGAACCTTTATTGACTTGGCTTTCCACGTGAATTTGACCTCCGTGCAATTCGATCAATTGCCGGGTGATGAACAATCCCAAGCCCGTCCCTCCATATTGCCTTACATTGGAACCATCTGCCTGTTCAAACGCTTGAAAAACTTGGGGCTGAATTTCGGTGGGAATGCCGATACCTGTGTCGGATACAGAGACCCACAAATTAGTTTCTTCATGCCAAGCGCGTAACGTGATGGAGCCTTCATCAGTGAATTTGATCGCGTTGCCTACCAAGTTCAGCAAAATTTGCTGGATGCGGTCTTCATCCGCCGAGGCAAGTGGTAGGTCATTTGGGATTGCGTTGATGAGTTTAACGTGCTTCTGGCCAATCAGAGGTTTTGACAACACCAAAACGAATTCGATCACACTTTTGATATCCACAGGTCGGAAAGACAACTGCAATTGTTGGTGTCTAATTTTAGAGGAATCCAAAATGTCGTTGACGAGATTGGCCAAGCGTTTCGCGCTTTGTGTCATCATGAGAATGTTTTGATGCTGTATCTCGTTAAGTGGACCACCAGCGCCATCGATCAGTGACTCGCTAAGCCCAATGATTCCATTGAGTGGTGTTCGCAACTCATGAGAAGTGTTGGCTAGAAATTCGTCTTTCAGCTTGTCCGCCTTTTGCAGTTTTTCAATAGCCAATTCTCGTTGCTGATGAGAGATCTGTAAATCCTGTGTCATCTTGTTGAATTGATTAGCCAAAGCACCAATCTCATCATGAGATTGGATATCAACCCGTACCTGCAAATCTCCCCCACCAATCGCTTCTGCAGCTTGTTCCAGTTTTTGAATCGGCCGAATCAAGAGAAAGTTCAGCAAAAACAGCAGGAGAGCGATGGTCAAAATCATGGTCCCGAACAAAATGGCAGCTACAATTCCACCTAATTTGTTACTTTCTGAAGTCAATTCTTCCTCCGGCAGTGCTGCAAACAAAAACAAACGGGGGTGCAGTTGCTGGCTACGAAATATGAACGCACTGCCTTGGTAGTTGGTGTTGTAGAGTTTGCCCACTTCGGAAGGCTGAGTGAGATGTTGGAAGAGTGCTGAAGGTAAAATCGTGTTTTCTCTACGATCATCAGGGTGAAACAAAATCCGGCCTGTGTGATCAGTAAAAAAAATGAAACCGTGTTGGCCAATCCGATTTTCCTTCACTTGTTGCTTCATGAAATCCAGCCGGACGGTGATTGCCAAATAACCTCGCAATGAAGGTTCATCCACCGTTCGATCTTCTATAGAAGGATCCACGAAAAGCAGTTTTTGGGAAACGAGAAAAGCGTTCTCTTGATTGTCAGGGTTTTGGAAGAAGGTGGTATACACGGGGTTGTCGTGGGCGCTCATTTCTTGGAAATATAGAGTCGTTCCTTCTTCTTCTTGCAAATTTTTGTGAGTCGTCGCAGCAAAACGAGCTTCTTCGTATCCATCCGGTAATAATATTCGAATCTCATAGTATTCGGGATAGGCATTGTTGTAGCTGGCAAACAGACTGAGCAGAGGAAGCTGGTAGAGACCATAGCGGTCTGCAGAACTCGCCAGCAAATAGTTTTTAACTAAGTTGGATCCAGAGAATAGTTGGAGATTGGCATTGGACGTGTGCAAAGCGGATTGCACGTTCAAAGTCATTTGATTCATGAGTGTGTTCATTTGGTCCAAAACTGTTTGCTGGGCTGTTTTTTGGAGACGGTCATAGGCGATCCACCCGAGACCAATCAACGGAAAAACTACCAACGGCACCAAAATCGAAAGAATTTTGTTTTGCAGTTTCATGGAGGACCAAATTTGTGAGTCTATTGAATCAATTTGGCAAAGACCGCATTGAATTTCTTCTGTATGCGCGGTGGAAGTAGATGCTCGAATTCTGAATTTTCAATCGCCTCCTTAGGAGGATAGATTGCGGGGTTCGCTAAATGTTCTTTTGGGAGAAACGCCTCCGCAGCTTCGTTGGCTGTGGCATACTTGGTAAACATTGACAGGCGGGCCGCGATGCGTGGCTCATTGAGAAAATTCAAGAACTGCATGGCCAGCTCTTTGTTAGGGGCATGTTTAAGAACCACGAACGAATCGAGCCAGATTTGGCCGCCCTCGCGTGGCAATACATAGGTGATTTGTGGGTGGTATTCTTGGAGTTTGAGTGCAGCGCCGTTGTACGTTTGCCCCATCCAGATTTTTCCAGTAACAATTCCTGTTTCTTCACTGAATTTGAATCCTCCGTAGGTTTGAACAAAGGGTTTGTGCTGCAATAACAAATTTTCTGCCTCCTTGATTGCTTTCAAGTCGGTACTATTTAAAGAGTAACCCAATGCCTTGAGTGCAAAACCCACCGTGGACCGATTGTCTCGAATCACTTGGATTTTTCCTTGTAACGACTTTTTTGGATAAAAAAATTGCTTCCAGCTGTCCACTTCTTCAGGCACCAAATCTTTGCGGTAGACAATCCCGGTTGTTCCCCACATGTAAGGGACCCCATATTCTTCGGTTTTCGGGAAGGCTTTCCTCCATCGAGGGGCAACGTGTTTCAAGTTGGGAACGTTTTCGAGGCCTACCGGAGTGGTCCAGCCTCGTTTTGTGTAGGATTCTACAGTTGATCCCCCAATCAACACAACATCCAAGCCTCTGGCTTGGGTTTGCACCATCATTTCGTTTCGTTCCACACCCGATTCGTAGTATTTCGACACCACCTTGGCATTAAACTCCTGTTCGAACTCTTTGATGATTTGGGGATCCATGTACTCGGTCCAATTCAAAAAAAACAATTCTCGCTGCTCTGTTTGGGCATAGGCCCATTGAAAAGCGATGAAAGCCGTGGCTGTTAGCATTGAAACTTTAATCCACCGTTTCATTCTCATCATTCCCCTTTCCTCCTCCAACAAATGGTCAAAAAAATCGACTGTCAATCGATCCAATCAATAGCTCGTGAAACAAAGTTACAAGCAATTCATCACATATGCTTACCGTATTACTGTCTGTGGTATGAATCAATCTCTCTTGAACGACGTTGCATCTCTTTTCATTTTCCATCCAATTCATTTCAAGAGACGGTTGTAAAAAAAGAAGATTTCACTAATTTTACAAGCCGAACCTAACCTCATCGGTACACCAATATCTCCAACGGAGCCTTTATGAATCACTATCATTGTGAAGTAACCATTGAACTCGCTGACTCAGACAGCAAGATTTATGAAAACTCAGTAGAATCGGGACGCGAGTTGGCTGCGAAATCCCGAGAAATCGAGGTTCAGTTTCAAAGAAAAACTCTGTTCACCCGTATTGTTCCCGAAACCGTTTATAATCCCTATCACACGACGGCAGCCCCCCTATTCATGGATTTGATTATAAAAGGTCTGATTCCTGTTGAAGGTCTGCGAGTTATTGATTTGGGTTGTGGGTCAGGTGTGATTGGATTGGCCGCTGCGCTAATGAACTGTGAGCGTGTCCTTTATACTGATATCAATGCCAATGTAATAAGTATTGGACAACACAATTTGTTCCGTCCCCAAGATCGAGTCGCGGTTCAAAATTTCTGCGAAACGGAACAACCGGCTTCCTATGACTTAGTGCTGACTTCCACTCCCAGTATTATAGTTCCTTCTAATCTGCCAAACGATAGTTATGAACAATCTGTATTTCGAGAAACAGATTTCATTTCAAAGATGATTACAGACGTTGCGAAAGTCTTAGTGCCTTCAGGAACATTTATCTTTTTTTATAGGATGTATCCTTCACAAATCGATTTATTTGCCGAGATGATTGCCCAATTGAACGAGGGGTTTGATATGTCTTCGCTGCATTGCCTGTTCCGTTATCCGGAAGGTGGTGAATCAAATTTTCCAGGGATAGTGAACATAAATGGTAACAATTGGAGCTATACGACAAGTAGATTAGAATCAACTACTACTTCTAAAATTGATGCAATATCGGAAGATGTCTATCCTGAAGAAGGAGGCAGTATTGCCACCATTTTTTCGGTTCGTCGAAAATAAACTATTTTTTCCTGCGTCCAATTAGTTAGACCATAGTTACAATTGTTTGCTGAATCATTTGAAGGAGTTGATGTTTCATCGTGGAAAATAACGACACAATAATTCCTCAAATATTCATATTTTTTAACACCTGCTTGCAAAAATGAACAGGTATAATTTGTATCTTGGTTGTTTCTAAGTTTGTTTTTTGTTTTTCTTAGATTAGACTCCCTTTTAATAATTTTTTTCCCAATAGTCGTCTAAAATCATTTCTGCCTTCCATTGCTCTGAATTGATTCCTTTTTTTCTTGCGAATTGATTTGCGTCTAAATTACTTTGATAGGACCTTCATAATGTTTTTCTAATTCTGTGAAGGCCCTTTATTAATCCTGCTTGCTCAACAGATTTTTGGCTCGCGTTTAAGTTGGGAGAAAGTGCAATCGTTGCGTTTTCACCATCCCACCCAACTACGTTCAATGCGGCTCGAAACGATCCTTGATAGTGCGTACCCTCCTAGAGACTAGATGGGCAAGCATGCTGTTGCTAACGCCTTGCCAAAGGCTCCTAAATTGCGAAGTTAACGCGTTTTAGAATGTCAGATGTAGGGGTCTGTTAGAAAATTTGTCTTAGTTCAGGAACTAAATGAAAGAAAGGAATTATGACCAGTGGTTTAGAACTCTTAGGTGATTTTATACAATCTTGTCTGTTCATACACGATGGTATCGACGGACCCTCAACTGATGCTGGAGATTTTTTATGGAATGAATATTGTTCGCATCCTATCGTTTTGGGAGCAGATGTGTGTGTGGTTGATACGCTGAATGGATATGGAACCCCATGCCTCAACCATTTAGATGAAATGGTTGGTCTGCCAAACACAATCATTCAACCTAAATATCAACAGCATTCTCTTGTGGGCAACTTACTGGGAGATTCCCAAGCTTTGTTGCAACTGAAACAAGAAGTACATTGTCGAGAATTGAATGTTTCGAGCTTTTATTCCTCAAACAGCATGAACTACGATTCTTTGCTACAGAAATTATCAGCACCTCATTACCGTCCTCGCCTCTTTCCGCCCCAAGAAATTTTTACAAAAGCCAATAATAAAGTTTTGGCGCGCTCCCTATTCGAGCAAGCTAAGATTCCAATTCCGGAAGGCATTATTTGCCACTCCCCTAAAGAGTTGCATGATTTTTTCCGGTATTGTCAACGCACTGGAAGTAAAGGCGTGGTCCTAAAAAAATTCCATTGGGACACGCGATTTATCAAAAGCGAGACAGAATTGAATTTTCCATACAGTCTCCCTGCATTTCCGTTTGTGGTTGAGCGTGCTTATGAGGAGCAAAGTTCAACAGCCATCCATACGATTTCCTGGAAAGGGCGTATCGAGCCTCTTTTTGAAGGGAACCAACTGATTCACAATTGGAGAAATCTGGGAACTTCTTTGCCAACGAAATTAACATGTAAGGTCCAAGAAGAGATGTTGGAGTACTCTCACACCTTGACTAGGGCGCTTCCTCATTTTCAAGGAGTCTTGAATATTGATTACATTTTGACGGACACAGGTGAGGTTATGGCGGTGGATCTCAATCCGCGATTCGGTTCTTCTACCTACTTGTTATACTTTTTGCAGCGGGTGGGAATTGCTTTGGATAGTGTTCATTTGAGATACCGTCCGATTCAAGCCAATGTGACGGATCTGAGTACACTCTTCACTGATAAACGATTCGAAGCGTTAGACCATAAAAAACGTCGAGGAATTCTGTTGATTGGGCCGACCTTCGATTTTGATAAAGGGCTGGTCACCAGTTTTTTCTACCTGCTGGTGGGAGCAAACGTAGAAGAGTTGGATTGGTTGGAACATGGACTGAAACAACTCGTGGCACGACATCAAATTCCGGAGGAACGGCTGATTTCAAAAATCGCTGTTTGAGCTTCATGTTGCCTTCCAAATAAATGACCCCTCCTTGAATGGCCTCCGCTGGGGGCTGTTCTCTCTCTGAAAATTTCTTGAGTTTCGCTTCAATAGGACCACAATATCAAGAATTCCTTGTCAACTGGATGCAGGACCCCCTTCGGAGCAAAACCCCTATGACGATACGCACAAAAGTATTCAGCGGATACGTTTTTATGGCATTGCTTACCATAAGCATTGCTGTATTCACTTCATTGAGAATGGATTCCATCAGCCAGATTGTGATTACACTCGCTCATGAGGTCGAACAAGATCTGAATTTGGATAGCCGGATTGTGAATGCAGTTTGGAAAACTCGGTTCTTTGTCGAACGCTACTTGGATGTCCATAAAAATTCCGACAACCAAGCCGCCCAAGCCAGTTTTGTCGAACTCGATGAGTTGTTACAACAGGCCGTTTCAAGAGAAAATAATGAGGAATCGCGTGCCGCTTATGGTGAGATTGTTCAAAGTCTGCGTCCGTACCAACAGAAATACAACAACTTGGTGCTACGTACTGGGGTGGTGAACAAACATATCGATGACTTCGTGAAAAATGCCGAGATGCTTTTCAACCAGATGTTGATCCTGAGCAATCATGAAGAAATTACGGAGAAACAACGTCTTCAGATGCAAGGGGCGTTGCAAGAGTTGTTTTTGATATCTTTAGAGATTCCACAATTCTTTCAACAATATGATCCTGAAACAATCGCCCGTTATCAACTGCGGTTGGAAAAGATTTTCGACGACCTCTATGTTGTGATTGCAGACAAGCCGGGATTTGAAAAGCTCAATTTAGCGATAGAAGACTATTTGGATAGCTTTTTAGGAGCCAGTAGTCTGAAACGGAAAATGGATGAAGAAATCCAGCAAACGGTCATTCCCACGGCTCCAGTCGTCCTTCAGCAAGCGCAGGCCATTATGGACCAAACGTGGTGGCGTGCCGAGCATTCGCTGTCAGATCTCAAGCAATCCATGCAAGTCACGTTACAGTTGATGTTTGCAGTCATGGCGATTGCAATTATTGGGAGTGTGGTCTTGGGATGGTTTGTGTTTCGATCGATCGATAAGCTATTTACGATATTTTCGGAGTGGTCACATCAAATGAGTGCGGGCGACTTGCGTTTCACTGACGACACTTCTCCACACACGGAGCAAGAAATCGTCGACATGGCTCGGAGTTTTCAGATGGTGGTGCAATCGTACCAAAATTTGGCCTTCGTGTGTCACAGCATTGCCGAGGGCGACTTCAGCAAAACCTTTGCTGTGCGGAGTGATCAAGACGTATTGGGGACCGCCGTGAATCAAATGTTGGATAATCTCAAAGCCGTAACCCAGGAAAATCAACAAATCTTGAATGACTTGGAACGACAAAATGCTGAGCTGATCGAGGCGACTCAAGCTGCAACCTTAGCGAACCGGGCGAAAACACGGTTTTTGGCGAACATGAGCCACGAGATTCGAACACCACTCAACGCCATCAGTGGCTTCAGCCAATTGATGCTAAAAGAAATGGAGGAGGTAAAAACGCCATCTGAGTTTCGTGCGTATTTGTACAACATCGATTTAAGCAGCCAAACCTTGCTCGATCTGATCAATAATATTTTGGATCTTTCTAAAATCGAGTCGGGAAAGATGACGGTTAATATTGGCAATGTGTCGCTCGTTAAACTGGTTGAAAGCATTTTTCAAATTAACAAGGCGGCTGCATTTGCGAAATCACTACAATACGATTACTCGATTGCCCCCGAATTGCCTCCGTTTATCCGATCAGATCGAAATAAGTTGAACCAAATCCTCATGAATTTGTTGAGCAACGCAATCAAATTCACGCCAGAAGAGAATGGGGTTAGACTTCGAGTTTATAAAAAACAGGAACGGCTCGTTTTGGAAGTGGCAGATCAAGGGATCGGAGTTTCTCCCGAACGCCAAACCGCGATTTTCGAAGCCTTCGAACAAGTGGATGCCAGCACCACTCGCCGCTATCAAGGCACGGGTTTGGGATTGGCAATTGTTAAACAAATGGCCAGTTTGATGGGGGGGACGGTTGAATTAGAAAGTGTTCTTAACGAAGGATCGACTTTCCGAGTGGCGTTGCCGCTTGAAGCGGGGCAGGCTGAATCTCCCTCCTTGGATTCCTCAGAAGACTATCGGTTTTCTTCTAAAAACATCGTGCTGTTGGTGGAAGACAATCTTGTGAATCAACGGGTGACAGTGGCATTATTTAAGAAATTGGGGTTGCATCTCCATGTTGCTAGCAATGGTCTGTCGGGCATCGAACAGGCCTTGCAGCTCCAACCGGATCTGGTGTTGATGGACATGCATATGCCCGAAATGGATGGGCTGGAAGCTACAAAAAAAATAAAAAATAACCCAAAGGGTATCTCGATACCGATTGTAGGATTGTCAGCAGATGCGTTCACAGAACAGCAAGCTCAAGCATTAGCTGCCGGATGTTCGGCCTATCTTACCAAACCCTTAGTGTTGGAAAAATTGCTCCCCCTCTTAGGACGCTATCTGCAACTAGAGGAATCCATTCCTCCCAATACTGCGGAAGTAAAGTCATGAAACAGACCACAATCGCGATCCTAATGTTAGGCTTGGTATGGGGAACCCCAGCTTCATCCCATGCAAGGGACGAAGGGAGGGAACTGTTTCG
>JANQJU010000057.1 GCA_028281495.1 SAR324 cluster bacterium | reverse complement strand
AACTGGCGGAGGCGAGTATTTTTCCATCGGGGCTAAAGTCCACGGACCAGACTGTCGAGGCATGTTCGTCGAGGGTGTTGAGTAGTTTTCCGTCTTGGACGTTCCAGAGTTTGACGGTGTTATCGGAACTGCCGGAGGCGAGTATTTTTCCATCGGGGCTAAAGTCCACGGACCGGACCCAAGAGGAATGTCCCACCTGCAAAAACAATTCAGCCTGGGGAGCGGCCCCACTGTTTGAAACGCTCAAGTTCAGACATAACCCCAGCAAAACAAACCAGCGCATGAAAGTCTCTCCCGGTAGAAAGGGTGAAAAGGCAAGGGGGTGTGGTGTTTGGACTGCGAAGAAAAATCTAGCGAATTCAGGGGAGAGAATCAAGTAGTAGCGTTAAGCTCACGGACAAGGTTTGTCACAAGCATATTATTGATGGTTTTTTGGATAGCCAAGACAGTGTATTCGATGCAGCTTCCTGTGATAGACTAGGAGCCGTGTAAGGTCATTTTTCTTAAAAGATGGATCTTACAAAGTTGTGTCACTGGAAAGATAGCAACCGAAACCACAGATATTGCCAATAAACAAAGGAAGGCCATGACCCTCTCGAAGAAACGGATTCCATATGGGGTCGCCAATTATAAGAGTTTGGTGACTGAGTATGGATACTATGTGGATAAAACCGAATACATCCGTCGGATGGAGGCATTTCACAGCCCTGTATTTTTGAGGCCTCGACGATTTGGGAAATCATTGTGGTGTACGACCCTTCAGTATTATTATGACCAGCGATATGCCGAGGCCTTTGAAGCACTATTTGGCCATACTGCGATTGGTCGCAACCCCACACCGGGGCACAATTCGTATGTGGTGCTGTCGCTCGATTTTTCCACAGTGCCGCCGTCGAGACAGATCCAGCAATTGGAAAAGAATTTTCACCAAATCGTGAACATGCGTCTTGCCACCGTGTTGCAGCGCTACGAAGCAATGACGGGCGGAACGATTCCATTTGATGCAAGCCGACCGTGCATGATCAACTTGGCTCAGATCCTAGAGATGGTCTCCCATCACGAATTGCCCTTATTGTATGTGATCATCGACGAATACGACAATTTTGTGAACCAATTGATCATGGCCCGCGATGACCGGCTCTATCGCGAATTGACCCGTGAAGATGGGTTTCTGAAATCGTTTTTCAAAGTTGTGAAAGAAGGAATCAAGGAAGGGACGATTGTTCGTTGTTTCATCACGGGGGTGCTCCCGATCATCATTGATGAATTGGCTTCCGGCTACAATATTGCAGACTTTTTGACCTTAGATCCCGAATTTGAAGGCATGCTAGGCTTTACCCAAGCCGAAGTAGATCAACTCCTGGATGAAGTTTATAGTGATTTCTCACTCCCCTTAGAAGATCGATCCGAAATTGAAGCCCTCCTACAAACCCATTACAACGGCTACCATTTTTCGCGGACAGCGGGACCCAAATTATACAACTCCTCCATTCTGTTTTACTTTCTTCGGCACTTGACTCGGTTTGGTGCTCCCCCCAAGCATCTGACCGATGTGAATCTCAAAACCGATATCAGTTGGATTCGTCGACTGACCGGTTCGAATCCCCAGCTCACTGAAAACTTTGTAGATCAAGTTTTATGGAAGAATGAAATTGGTTACGATGACATTCAATTGATCGAAAAGTTCGATATGCAACGCTTCTTCGAACCCGATTTCTTTCCCCTCTCATTTTTCTACTTAGGGATGTTGACGCGTTACAATGATTTTCGGATGAGACTTCCGAACCTAAACATGCGTACCCTTTTTATCGAATACTTCAACGAACTGCACCACATCACCGTCTCTTCTGGGTATGAAGATATGATGGAAGGGTTTGTGAACTCCTGCAATTTCTCCACATTGTTTTCCGATTATTGGGAACGTTATATCCGTCAGTTGCCCGAAGCGGTTTTCTCCCATATCAATGAAAATTTCTACCGGACGACCTTTTACGAAATTTGCCGTCGTTACTTATCGGGATATTTTTTATTTCATGTGGAGCGATCCTATCCAGGGGGGCGGAGCGATTTGGAATTCGTTGGAAAAGCAGGGACAGTCTATGCGGGACAACGGATTTTGGTGGAGTTCAAATACTGGTCGAACCAGAAGTTCACCCAATCGGGGCAAACCCTGGAAACCTTCGAAGCTTTATCTGAAGACATGAACCAATTGCAAAGTTACGAACAGGCCTTGCAGCAAGAATCCCCCGAAACCCAGATCGCCAGTTATTTGGTGTACTGCTTTGGCAACCAAGGATATCGGGTTATCCCACTGTCAGTGTCTCAATGACGCGATGAACCCTGCAAATGGCAAGATCGCAATTATTGCTCAACCCTACGGATTTTTCGAGAAGGAGAGGTGCTTCGCAAGAGGTCTATTTGGTGTTGGTTTTACGGCGGTACAGAAACCACATTACGAATCCAATCCCAACCAACCCCACCAATCCGAAACTGCCTCGCATCAGTTGGGCTTGTCCCCCTGTCAACCACCACAATCGGAGGGGTTGGGGGTCAATTTCGGGTTGTGGGGTTGCCCAGGCTTGTACGGCATCGGGGCGTTTGAGCACATCTCGATACCATTCCAAAGGATATGACGAACGCCATTCCTTGTTAAAACGAATGGTCGCGTATTCATCACCTTGTGAGGAGGCATGGTAGTAGAGCTTTTGGGGGTGGTAGACCAACCATTCGTTTCCGCGCAGGGCAACCAAGGTCATCTGAGAACGTTGCATAGGAATATCCCATAGCTTCATAGTGTTATCGTAACTTCCGGAGACGAGCATTTTTCCATCGGGGCTAAAGGCCACCGACAAGACATCAGAGGAATGTTCGGAGAAGGTGTGGAGGAGGGTCCCGTCTTCGACGTTCCAGAGTTTGATAGTGCCATCGTAATGGCCGGAGGCGAGTATTTTTCCATCGGGGCTAAAGACTACCGACCGAACTAACGAGGAATTTTCGTTGAGTGTGTTGAGAAGGGTTCCGGTCTCGACGTTCCAGAGTTTGACGGTTTTGTCCAAGCTTCCGGAGGCGAGTATTTTTCCATTGGGACTAAAGGCCACAGACCGGACGACCCGAGAATGTTTGTTGAGTGTGTTGAGAAGGGTCCCGTCTTCGATGTTCCAGAGTTGGATGGTGTTATCGGAATTGCCAGAGGCGAGCATATTTCCATCGGGGCTAAAGGCCACCGATCTGGTTCCCGAGGTATGTCCGTTGAGTGTGTTGAGGAGGGTCCCGTCTTCGACGTTCCAGAGTTTGACGGTTTTGTCGGAACTTCCGGAAGCGAGCATTTTTCCATCGGGACTAAAGTCCACGGACCAGACAATCGAGGCATGTGCAGGGAGGGTTTGGAGAAGTGTTCCCGATTCGACGTTCCAGAGTTTGACGGTTTTGTCGTAGCTTGCGGAGGCGATTATTTTTCCATCGGGGCTAAAGGCTACAGACCAGACCCAGGAGGCATGTTCGTTGAGCGTGTTAAGGAGCGTTCCTGATTCGGTGTTCCAGAGTTTGATGGTGTGATCGATGCCAGCGGCGGTTATTTTTCCATCAGGGCTAAAGGCTACAGACCTGACTGCCGAGGCATGTCCGTTGATCGTGTTGAGTAGTTTTCCATCTTCGACGTTCCAGAATTGGACGGTGTTATCGTTACTGTTGGAGGCGATTATTTTTCCATTGGGATGAAAAGCCAAAGACAAGATTTCAAAGGAGAGTTCGTTGATCGTGTTGAGGAGTTTTCCGTCTTTGACGTTCCACAGTTTGATGGTGCTATCGTCACTGCCCGAGGCGAGCATTTTTGCATCGGGGCTAAAGGTCACGGATCGGACTGGTGAGGTATGATCATTGAGTGTGTTGAGGAGTTTTCCATCTTCGACGTTCCAGAGTTTGACGGTGTTATCAGAGCTTCCAGAAGTGATTATTTTCCCATCGGGGCTAAAGTCTACGGACCAAACTGTCGAGGTATGCCGACGAGCGTATTGAGGAGGGTCCCAGTTTCGACGCTCCAAAGTTGGACGGTGTTACCGATGCTGTATGCGATTATTTTTCCATCAGGGCTAAAGGCTACAAACCAGACAATCGAGGCATGTTCGTTGATTGTGTTAAGGAGGGTCCCGTCTTCGACGTTCCAAAGTTTGACGGTTTTATCCAAGCTGCTGGACACGAGTGTTTTCCCATTGGGGCTAAAGTCCACGGAAAAGACAATCGAAGTATGTCCGTTGAGCGTGTTGAGGAGGGTCCCGTCTTCAAGGTTCCAAAGTTGGACGGTGTTGTCGTGACTTCCGGAAGCGAGTAGTTTCCCCTCGGAGCTAAAAGCCACAGAATTGACTTGCTCGACATGTTCGGCGAGCGTGTTGAGGAGTTTTCCGTCTTCGACGTTCCAGAGTTTGACGGTTTTATCCAAGCTGCCAGAAGCGAGCATTTTCCCATCGGGGCTAAAGGCTACAGACAAGACATCAAAGGAATGTCCCATCTGCAAAAACAATTCGGCTTGGGGCGTCGCCCCACTGCTTGAAACACTCAAGTTCAAACAAAACCCCAGCAAAACAAGCCAACGCATAAATGTTCCTCCGGAAGGATGGTTGAAAAGGCAAGGTGGTGTTCGGATTGCAACGAAAAAGTTAGTTCCATAGGTAGAAATAATTCCAAGGGATGTTCAGGCAAGGGGATATTCCTGTTGATAGGCCCTTGCCGCTGTCATTAAAGAATCATTAGGTGGAGGGGGGTTTTTGATGGCTTCGAAAAAGACCTCTGCATCCTTGAGGGTCAAATTCAAAACGCGTTCCTGCTCTAATTGCTCAACCTTACGTATTAGGCTAGATGCTCTCGTCTCTGTGAGATTTCAAATCGTCATAGATGACTTCCAATTCCTTAATAGTCAGCCCTTTCAATTTTGATTTGGGAGTGGTGGGGATCCCCAAAAACTCTTGAGCTGTTTGGATTTTGCCAATCCACTCTCCACGTTTTTCTCCGATTTCTATTCCCAGCTTTTTACCTTCTTCTGCGTATTCCTTGGCAATTCTTGTGTTCTTCAAATCAGGCATTTGTAGGATTTCCATAATGTGCTCCTTGGATAGTTGTTTGAATTTTTCTCCAATGGTGGCGATCATCAATTGTAACAAAGCCACTTCGGTCGTACTAGAGATTTGTGCCGACTCGATTTCTTGTCGCCATTCCGATCCGGCTTGTCGGAGTGTCTGTTCGTCCTCGCAATACAGCGGCTTCAAGGCCGCCCACGTTCCCAGGTTTGGACCGAGTTGTTCTAGGAAATCTCGTAAGAAGACCTTTTCCAGTTGATTGGGGGCACGGACATCGACTGGGCTGTTGTTGAGATCAAACTTCTTTTCAACAAAGAGCAGTACAATGATAAACGGCACCTTCCATTGTTCTTTGAGACGCAACGTGAGGACTTCATTGAACGCTCGGTCATACAAGAAGGGATCGGTGTAGCCTTGGGCCTCCAAGAATACAATGGGATCGCCTGAGCTGGTGGGACGGAACACGCCATCGATTTGTCGTGTCGGGGTTTTGACGGATTCACTGGCAAATCGGTAGTCGGTAGGATGTTCAAGAGGAATGAGATCTTGAATCAGATTGGGGGCGTGTTTGAAGAATTCATAAAAAAAGGGATCGGTGAGCATGGCTTCCTTTCGAGATAGGGTGGACAACAGACCCCAATCTGATAGCCGGTATTTCTAGGAAAAATAACAGTGAAGCATTTCACGAACGTTTTTATTTAGTCTTGATTTGAAATCTTGGTACAATGCAATAATCCTGATAACTGTTTTCTGAAACTCTAATTAGCGAGTCCATTGTTTTGGAACGTATTAGTTTTGGAACGCATTGTTTTGGACGCAAGGACCTGTGGGTTCGAACCTCTTCCTGCAAACGATCATGCGATTGGGCATCTTCAGCGGTTTAATTTTTTTCATGGTGTGTTGGGCAGCGGAGGCATCGCCACCGTTGAACTTAACCGCGGAGGTGAAACAAGTGCGTTTGGGGCCTTATTTGGAGTTGCTTGAAGATCCTCAACATCAAGAAACTATTGAGTCGGTGGCAGCACCCGCACGCCGTGCTGATTTTGAATCCAATGAACAAGCGATTCCCAATTTTGGATTCACTGCGTCGGCAATGTGGGCACGGTTTGAGTTGGTGAATCGGAGTGCCCAAGACACGCAATGGGTCTTGGAATTGAATTATGCCCGCATTGGAGAAATCGCGCTTTATTTCCAAAATGAAACCGGCCACTGGGAACAACAGTGGGCCGGAACCTACCATCCCAGTCCTCCCAAAATCCGTTATCGGAATCCCAGTTTTCGTATCGCTCTCAAGGCGCAGGAATCGCAGGTGTTCTACTTATGGTTTCCGGCATCGTCTGTTGCGCTAGATCTCACCTTGTGGGAACCCATCGCGTTTGCCGAGAAGGTCCGCCAAGATCAATCGCGGGTTGGGATTTATTATGGCTCACTCCTGATCATGTGGTTGTACAATTTCGTGCTGTTCCTCTCGCTACGCGACCGAAACTATTTGTATTACCTTTTGTATGTCCTGGGGTTCCTGTTGTGGATGTGTACTTATGACGGCCTCACCGAAGAAGTGTTTGGACACAGCAAGTTCTGGACAAGTCCTCAATTGGGAGCGTTTTTGGTGGCATTTCATGAATTTTGGTTGGTGCAATTCGGTCGAGGGTTTCTCAAGACTCGTGTGCATGCACCGCTGTTGGACCGTTGGTTGATTCTATTGATGGTGGTGTTAGGAATCGAGATGGTGCTGGCGCTGTTATTGGGGATTGTGATCTCACGATTTTGGTTGCTCATGCTGATTCCCATGGTGGCTTTGGTCGTGGTCATTTCTTTGTTTGTGGCGGCGTTGCGGTGTTGGTTGCGAAATTACCGTCCGGCCTTTTTTTTCCTTGTGGCGTTTTCCACGATAATGGTGGGAGCGAGTGTGTTGGTGCTCAAGCTGATGGCGGTCTTGCCCAGCAACGTGTTTACCGAAAATGCGCTGTTTCTCGGAGCGTATCTGGAAATTTTTTTATTGGCCTTGGCTTTGACAGACCGCTTCAAAGTCATGAAAGAAGAACGGGAGTTGGCACTCCAGCAGCAGTTGGCAGGAACAGAACGGATTGCCGCGCTCAACCATGTGTTTCAAAAATTCGTTCCGTATGAGTTTTTGAACTTCTTGCAAAAGGAGGAAGTCACCGATCTCCAACTCGGAGATTGCATCGAAACCGAAATGACGGTGTTGTTTATTGACATTCGTGCATTTACCCAACTTTCCGAGCAAATGACGCCCGAAGCCAACTTTCAATTCATCAACGAGTATCTCAGTCAAATGGGGCCGGTGATTCGTGAGCACCAAGGGTTTGTGGATAAGTATATCGGGGATGCCATCGTGGCTTTGTTTCCTCAAGCAGATGATGCAGTGCAAGCTGCCGTGGCAATGCTGAACCAGTTGAGTCGTTGGAACGCATCTCGAAAACAAAATCAACACCCCACGATCCGCGTGGGGATTGGGATCAATACGGGAAAATTGATGTTGGGAACGGTCGGTGAACGACACCGTATGGAAGGAACTGTTATCAGCGATGCCGTGAATCTGGCATCCCGTTTGGAAGGGTTGACGAAGCGGTATGGTGTTTCCTTAGTGGTGAGCGAAAACACGTTTTTTGCTCTCAAGAACCAGCATCGCTATGCCATTCGCTGCATTGATCGAGTGCTTGTGGCGGGTAAGAAAAATGCGGTCAGTATCTTTGAGGTGTATGAAGGTGATTCGGAAGAGATGAAAGCCCAGAAGCAGGCCACGGTTCGTGAATTTGAAGAAGCCCGCTCTTTGTTTCATCTGAAGCGCTTCCAAGAAGCAGAAGCGTTATTTGCAAACTGTCTGGTAAGGCATCCTGAAGATCCGGTGGCTGCGTTTTTCCAACACCAATGCGAATACCACCTACAACATGGTTGGGACGAACATTGGGACGGTGTGACGCAGGTGGACACGAAATAATTAATTGGGACGGCGTGACGCAGGCGGACACGAAATAATTAATTGGGACGGCGTGACGCAGTTGGCTACGAAAAGCTTGGCTACGAGATAATTGGCTACGAAAAGCTTGGCTGCGAGATAATTGGCTATTTGAAATAGATCATAAATCGGGTTGGCCCACCGGGTTGGCTGTCCACGCCGAATTCGAAGCCGTGTTGCATCAGGATTTCTTGCACCAAGGTGAGTCCGATCCCGGTGCCTTCAGGCTTGGTCGTGAAGAAGGGGGTGAACATCTGATTGAGTAGGGTTTCATCAATTCCTGGACCGGAATCTTCGACGATTACGGTGGGGGTGCGTTGGGTATGGGTCAGATGGAGAGCAATGAAGCCTTGTTGCGGAACGGCCTCTATCGCGTTTTTCAACAGGTTTAGGAACACTTGCTCCATTTGATTTCGATCCATCAGCAGGGTGGGGAAGGCATCTTCCACATGCCATTGCCATTGGATTTGATGTCGGGTCGTTTGGGGTTGGAATAGACGAACTAAATCGGTCAGCAGAGGCTGCACATCGCAAGGACTGCGATGGGGAGGAGGCAACCGGACCACTTCAGCATATCGTTGCATGAAAGCATTGAGATGATCCGCACGTTGGATGGAAACTTGAAGTGCGGTTTGGAAATCCTTTTGGTCGTCTGACTCCAGTTGGGAGGCATAGCCGAGACACGATTGCAGTAGCGAATTGATGGAACCTAAAGAATTGTTCACTTCATGAGACAAGGTACGGATCAGGGTTTCGTAGGCGGCTTTTTCGGATTTGCGGAGTTCTTCTGTCAGTTCTTCCAAAATCATGAAGCTTCGGGAGAAACCCCGATCAACAAACTGCAAATGCTGGCATTTGATCCGATGCCGTCCTGAGACGGTTACGACTTCAGAATGGCCGGGTTTGAGACGTTGGAGGCAATCCGACAACGAGCCAGAAAGATCTGCGAGTGTTTTACCCCGCCATGCTTCAGGAGATTTCAGGTGCAGCCAATGCTGTGCACTGGGATTGCAGGTCACGATTTTGTTATCAAAATCGAAAATGAGGGTTCCCAAGGGAGACACGTTGAGAGTTTGCTCCACAAACCAATATTGTTCTTGAAGCCGCACTTGCTCCTGTTGCAGTTGTTCCACCCATTGATTGTGCCATCGAAGCCATTCGTCCAAAGGCGGAGGCAAACGGGTGGGGCGCAGGCGTTGAGAGAAAGAACCTCCTTTGAGGGTCTCCACCGCATGTGTCAGGAGTTCGAGTGGCTGTAATACACGTTGAGTCAAGGTCCTGCCAATCAGCAGAGAAATCACCAGCCCGCCTTCCCAGCATATCAACTTCAGCGGTTGTTCCTGCAACCACACCAAACCAATGGCTCCAAACACAACATGCACAGCAAGCCAATACAGCCATAAGCGAGTGGTTGGTTTCATGAATCGATCCCGTATTTATTGAGGCGGCGATACAACGCAGCACGGCTGAGTCCTAAGGATTCAGCCACTTTACTGAGATTGTGGGAATGGAAATGGAGGGCGCGTTCAATCATCGCTTTTTCCATTTCATCCAAGGTCATGCTCCCCACTTCGGGAAGGGCCAGCGGAGGTTCCGAAGAGCTTGGCTGCATTCGGGTGGTGATTTCGCAGTCATACGGAGTGATGTGGGGACCCGTGCTGAGCAGTGCGGTACGGTCGATCAATTGTTTGAGTTCTCTCACATTGCCAGGGAGCCGCAAGGTACGGAGCCATTGCAAGGCTTCTGGGGTGAACGTGAGGGACGGACGTTTGTAAAACGCGCAGGCTTGTTGCAGGAAATACTCGGCTAAAGCGGGAATGTCACCTCGACGTTCGCGTAGCGGAGGCAACGACAAATGGATCAGGTTGAGACGATAAAACAAATCTTCGCGGAAGGTGCCCTCTTGAATCATAGCAGGGAGATCTCGATTGGTTGCAGTCACCACTCGCACATCCATCGCTTGGCTCACGCTGGAACCCACTTTTTCAAAGGTGCGTTCTTGGAGCACACGCAACAATTTCACTTGGCAGCTCCAATCGAGATCACCGATTTCATCTAAGAAAAGTGTGCCGCCTTGGGCGGCTTCGAAGCGGCCGATGCGATCCTGTTTGGCATCGGTGAAGGCTCCTTTTTTATGTCCAAAGAGTTCGCTTTCAAACAAGCTCGTGGGGATACCGCCCAGGTTGACTTTGATCAGCGGTTGGTGGCGGCGAGGGCTATTGACATGCAACGCTTCTGCAACCAATTCTTTGCCCGTTCCGCTTTCTCCGGTGATCAAGACGGATGCGTTGGTGGCAGCAACCCGACCAATCCAATCTAAGATTTGTAGGAAGTTGGGTTCCGCCCCAATCATCATCCGGAAATCATAACGACGGTCCAACTCACTGCGTTCTATGGGAACGGAACGGGATGCAGACTGTTTGGTTTGAGCCAAGTTCAACGCCGTGCGGATCGATTGGAGCAAGGCTTCGTTTTTCCAAGGTTTGGTCACGAAATCGCTTGCACCGCGTTTCATGCCTTCCACAGCCAACGCAATGGAACCCCAGGCCGTGATCAGGATCACAGGCAGTTCGGGAGCTTGGGTGTGAATCTGTTCCAATAAAGCCAAACCTTCCTCACCTGTGGTATTCCGCGAAAAATTGAGATCTTGGATCACCAACCGAAACGACTGAGTTTGCAAGAGAGCTAAAGCTTCTGTGGGAGCCTGTGCCGACTGGGAGGCAAACCCCGCCTGCTTCAACATCAACTTCAATGACGTGATGATGGCGGGATCATCATCAATGATCAAAATCGTGTCGTGTTGACTTCCAGTTTCCATGTCAATTCACCTGTGAAAATGTCTAAGCCCTTTAAACTCCCATCGAGACTTCCGTAATACACCGTCCCCTCTTTTGTGTACGGAAACAGGGATATGTCGTTGATGGTATAAAGCCGTTGATGTGACTTCAAATCGAAGGCATGGGCTTGAAATTTAAATCCTTCTGGGACTCCATTGTTTGATAATGGAAACTCCAGCAGGAAAGCAATATTGCCAGCACCGGGAATCGGGCCTTCCAACCATCCCGCACGTTCGATTTCCCAGATTGGTTCTCCTGTGAAACGGTCGATGCCATACAGATGCCTATCCTCTAAAGTAGAAAAGTAAATCACATCATCAAACAACGTCATATAAAATCTGGAACCCACATGACGCATATTGATTGTTTCAGGTTTAAACCGCCATTGCTGCTTCCCGGTTTTGATATCGATTGCAAAAAGATTACCGGTCCAATCTAAGAAGTAGACACTCTCTTGGGTGATGATAGGGGAGACTGTCACGAAAGGAACTTGGTTTGAAAGCCTTTCTCCTGTCGGCACAGCACGACTCGGAATGAACTGTTCAGGGCCAGCACCAATGCTGATCGTTCCTTCATGGTAGTTGTTGGTTTGAGAACGCCAGACCTCTTTTCCGGTTGTGATATCGATAGCAAATAAAAAACCATTCCAACTCCCAATGTAGGCAATATCATTGAAAATTGGTGTTTCGATCTGTTGAATTTCTTCTCCAAGATGAAATCGCCACAACTCTTTTCCGGTGGCAGCATTAACCGCGTAGAAGTTAAAATCTTCGCTGGTAAAATAAATTGTTCCATCTTTTATCGTGGGAATGCTGTTCACAAAATTGTCTCGGATCGGATACTCGACTTGCCCTGTCTGAAATCGCCATATTTCTTGTCCGGTTTTGCTATCCAAGGCATGCATGAAACCTGACTCGCCACCAAAATAAATACGTCTTTCGTCGATAACGGGGGGAAGCGCAACAGCCCCTCCAGCTTGATAACGCCACATTTCTTGGCCTGTTGGGATATCGTAAGCGTAAACAAACCCTTCCATTGTTCCAAAGTAAACGACATCGTCCTGAATAGACGGAGTCCCAATACGAATATTATGAGGAGCCGACTCCGCTCGAACTTCTTCACTATGGATCCACTGAGAGTCAATAAAAACGGCTACCAATACTAAGGCGATGGTGAGTCCAAAAAGTACAATATTTTTCATAGTGATTTTCTCTTTTGATTTTATTCATGATGCAAAGCCACAACTGGCGGAATCTGCGAAGCCATCCAACTGGGATACAGTCCACAGAGCGTGACCAATCCAAAAATAGCCCCCCACGCAATGGCAAAACCAGAGATCCAAGTGGTTGTGTCCACTTCGGGCATCGCGCCAAAGATGGGAAGTTGGACAACGAGTCCAAAGGCAATTCCGACAGAAAACAGGGTGAGGACCCAAAGCTCTCCAAGCATTTGGGTATAGATGTTCTTCGGGGTCGCGCCTAAGGCCCGTCGGATTCCAATTTCAGCGGTGCGTTTGGTGATATCGAGCCACAGCACACCAATCAGGCCCACAATGGCCATCAAGATCAGAAAGGCTGCAACTATTACGGCCATGATGGCAATTGCCTTGAAGCGTTTTTGATCGGCTTGTTGCATGGCGTCCAAAGATTCCACACGGAATTTCCAAGGGGTCCGTTGCTGGATGGTTTGAATGAGACCATTTTCCATTTGAGCAAAGTTTGCGGAAGGCACTTTCAATAGGAGATAAAAATAGCGTGGGACTCGTCCGAACTCGGGGCTGAAATAATACGGCATGATCATGAACGGGGTCTCTTCAAAGAATTCACCCGACTTTCGGAAATGCTCCATCATGCCAACAATTTTGACACCTTGGACGAGTCCAGAAGGCGTTCCGGCATATTTCAGTTGCATGCCAATTGGGTTGGACTGTGGAAAGTATTTTTCTTGGAAGGCCCGATTGATCAAAGTCGGTTGCCAGACCGGATCAAAATCGGCTTCGGTGAACGCCTTGCCCGCGACAATTTCTAGATCCAAGACCTCGACCCCTTCGGGAGTCATGACACTGCGGGGAACCCGCTGCGAAACCCCATGGATGATCAACTCCGGACGAGAGCTGCTTCCTGAAAAGGGAACAGGATACATGACGGCCACTTCAGCAATCCCTTCCATTTGTTGCAATTCGGCAATCAAGGCGTGGAAGGTTTCGTATTCTGCTGCCGAACTTTCACGGATTTGACGGTCAAAATGGACCCCCCAGACGTTGTGGGAATCAAACCCGAGAGGCTGCCGAACCAATTGGATGAAATGGATCGTGGTGACCGCCACCGCGACCAAAATGACAAAGACGAATCCGATTTCAATACGGACCAGCCAATGCTCTTGTTTGCGATTCCAAATCAGTTTCCACCAATGCGTTATCATAGGAACCTTTTACTCAAAGTGTGAATCGGATGCAGGGTGAGTAGAGAATGTTGTGACATGTTGTAAATAGGTGTTGAGAAGCTCAGGCCACCCGTCCACTCAGAACATGAACTGGATGCAATTTGGACATCTTCCACGCCGGGTAAATTCCTGACAACAAACCAAAAAAGAGGGTGAATCCCATGGCAAATCCCAGAATCCGGGAGTTGATTTGGAAGTTGGTGTAACGGAAGACATCCCAGGATTCGAGCCAGCCCAATCCCACCGTAGCGAGTCCGAATCCCAAGACCCCTCCAATGACGGTAAGGAACACATTTTCAAACACAAACTGTCCCACTAAGCTTCCAGAAGAAGCACCAAACGTTTTCCGCACGCCGATTTCAGAGGCGCGTTCCATCATGCGGCTGACATTGAGGTTCACCAAATTCAAAGCAGGCAGGGCCATGAACAGAAGCGCCACTCCGGTTAAAAAGAAATGCAATCGATTGGCGTTCACATCACCATAATAATTCCCGCTGGTCAGGGCATAGACCAACTCCCATCCGGTGAATACGCGGCTGCGGATTTGATCGTAATCGCTCGTGTGAAATTGAACCGATTGGAGCTGTTGTTGGAAGGCTTGCTTGATGAGGTGGATGTCTGCATCAGGAGCCGGTTGCAACAGTCCGACGAAATTGCCCACCAGATCATGCCGATACCCATCATGGCTGTGGGTGGAGATCGGCACCCACACGTCGCCAAAAGACAGAATTCGTAAATCCGGAATATTGCGGACCACGCCAATCACTTGGAAAGACGTTCCATTGAGATCCAGCATTTGGCCCACGGCCGATTGACCAGAAAACACTTGATTGCGCGTGGCTTCGTTGATGATGGCAAACCGCTTTCCAGCCTCATAGTCGGCTTGATTGAAGGCCGCTCCTTCTAAGAATTCAAAGTTCATCATCTGCCAAAACCGGGCGTCGGTGCGTCGTAGCATGAGGGTGGTTTTGGTTTGGTTCTGAAATGAAATGGTTTGTGATGGAAACTCCGTGATGGCCATCCGCTCGATTCCAGGGAGGTCCTGGGCATATTGGGTCAACAAGCGATATCCGGCCAAGCTGCCATCGTGGTCGAAACTGGTGCTGTTGCGAACCTGGGTGTTGGCAATGATCAACAGTTCCGGTGGCTCTGGCTCGTGGGAACCCATGAGGGCTTCGATCATCGTGGTCAAGGCAATCAACACAGAGAGCGTCAAGCTGATCACCAACAAGTTGATTGCGGTAAAAAATTTGCGACGCATCAGCACCTTGAGTGCAATTTTGAAATAATTCTGAAACATGACGTTCTCCTGTTTATTGAACTCTTCTGTTTATTGAACTTGTCGGCCATCGAAGATTCGAATCACTCGATGGGTCTGTTGAGCCTGATGTTCATCATGAGTGACCATCACCACGGTCGCGCGGTCTTCTGTGTTGAGGTTGTGCAGGATTGCCATAATTTCCTGACCCATTTTGCTGTCGAGATTGCCAGTGGGTTCATCAGCCAGCAGGAGCTTGGGGCGTCCCACGATAGCGCGCGCAATGGCCACTCGTTGACGCTGCCCCCCTGAAAGTTGAGAGGGAAAATGAGCGGTACGGGCGCTCAACCCCACTCGATCCAAGGCGGCCTTAGCCATCTCATGACGTTGCTTGGCACGGATTCCTGAACGATACAGCAGTGGCAGTTCCACGTTGTCTTGAACACTCAGGTCATGGATCAGATGGAAGGATTGAAAGATGAACCCGATCTTTTGGTTGCGGATCTTGGCGAGGGCACGGTCGTGATACTGTTCAATCTTTGCTCCTTCCAAATGCACCGCTCCGTGAGTGGGCGCATCGAGCAATCCCATGATATTGAGCAGGGTGCTTTTTCCCGACCCGGAAGGTCCCATGATGGAGACAAATTCACCCGTTTCGACCGAGAGATTGATATCGTTCAAGGCCGTGGTTTCCATGGTGTCGGTCTGGTAGAGCTTTTGAATATTGGATAATTGAATCATGGTTTCTCCTTGGTTATTTCGGATAAACTTTTTTTCACTTGGACTATTTCAGATAAACTTTTTTTCACTTGGATTATTTCAGATGAATTTTTTCGGCATCGGCAAAGGCGTGAGTGGAGGAAACAATCACGGTTTCTCCCAGTTGTAAGCCAGAAAGCACGGCATAGTGATCTGCACTGACTAAGCCCAGTTGCACGGGGCGGCGGTATGCATATTCGCCTTCCACGACAAACACATCTTGCCAGCCGTGTCCGTTGGCAAACGCACCGCGGGGGACGCGCAAGGTGTTGGATTGATTGTCGGTGACCAACCAAACATCGACCCGTAGGTTCGGTTTCAATCGCTCATGCGAGGGTTGTTGAAGTTGGATCTTGAGCGTCATGCGCCCGTTTTCGATCTGGGGGAGCAAGGTCTGTACAGTGCCTGCTAAAGGCAACTCGTTCACACGGATTTGGGCCAATTGTCCCACATGCACTCGATTGGCATAAGAATCAGAAATCGCAGCTTCCACATGAAACCGGGTGAGGTCGGCAATGCGTACAAGGGGTTTTCCCGATTCAGCGGTGGCCCCCACTTCTTCCCAAATCCAGGTGATTACCCCGGTTTGTTCGGCTCGAACGGTGGCTGCTTCTAAACGTTTGTGCGCTCGTTTCCGTTGTCGCTCCAAAGACTTCAGTTCGAGCCTCAATCCTTCTGCCTGGGCTTGTTGTAGTTGTTGCAGCACTCCAATGTTTTGCTGATGCTCTTGAATGGCAATTCGAGTGAGCTGGGTCTGGGTTTGGCTTTCTTTCCAGGCTTCTACCGAGATGTATCCTTTTTGAAACAGACGATGATTGGCCTTCCGATCAAATTCTTGTTCAGCCAGTTGCACCTTCAAACGCTCCAATGCGCCTTGGAGTTCCTGGATGTCTTTCTGGATTTCTAAGGACGCTTGCTTCTGGGCATTTCTTTTCATGGCTGCCTGCTCCGCGAGGGTGTCCAAGCGGTCTTGTTGTTCGGTGGTTTCCAATTGCAATAAAGCTTGTCCGGGTTCGACCAAGGCCCCTGGCTGCTCCAACACACGAATGATCTTCACCGCATACGCACGAGTGATCACGCCTTCTTGACTGGGGATGACTTGTCCGGTTGTGGTTAAGGACGCTTCGACGGTTCCCCGATCCACTTGGCCCAAGCGCACTCGGTTTCGTTCGACCGAGGGTTCGATCCAAATCCCCACGCCATAGAACAGTCCGACGCAGACAAACAAGGGGACTCCCCATGTCAAGAGGTGCTTGAGTCGTCGTCGACGTTTGGTTTTTGCATCGATGGGACGGTCCATACAATTAGTCCACCCTCACGTATGAAGGTTATCAATGGCCACAACCATAGCAATGACCGCAACCATTGCTATGGCTGCAACCATAGTGATGGTCACAAACAAGATGCCGAAGAAGTGGCAATGCTTTTCGGTTTATCTCAAAAGATGTGCCAAATTTAATTAACTGAAATTAAATGATTTTTTGGGATAGAAGCTTGCAGGAGTGTTCGGTTGCGGACAGTTTGGTGTTCGGAAGTGAACGCGGGGGCTAGCAAAGAGTCATTGTTGGGGAGGTTGTTCCAGATCCACGGCTTTGATAAATGCCTCACATGCCTGTTGAAACCCATCGATTGCGTTGTCGATGGATTCGTAGCGGATGGGTTCGTCGTTGGGCCAGTCTGCCAAGAGGGCATCGATGCCCTCTTGTAGGGACCATGGTTGATGCTTCAAGCGTTGTAAATCTTCTAGTAAGAGAAGGCGGGTTTCTTTGGGCAGCCCATCAGGAAAGGTGAATGCCAAGATCGCTTCTTCGTCATCGAGCCAGTCGCGAAATGCTTGCCAACTCTTCCGGTGTTGCTCCTTGGCCGGATATCCTCTGTCATCAAACAGGTGAAACCCCGGTGGAGCCAACTCCGCTTGCCTCACACCCCGCATGGTAAACAAGTCTGGAGTTTCGATCTGCTCCGTAAACCAATCGTGAGCCGCATAGCGATATCCAAAGCGTTCCAATGCCAAGGCAAATGCGTCGAATTGCGTTTCATTTGCTTTGTCGATCCGATGGTGGGCTGCCAAAATCAGTTGTCGAAATTCTGTCGGAAAAAATTTTTCGTCTGACAGAGACCGAGACCGAGACCAATACAGAGACCGATACAGAGACCGAGACCAATACAGAGACCGATACAGAGACCGAGACCGAGACCGAGACCAATACAGAGACCGAGACCAATACAGAGACCGATACAGAGACCGATACAGAGACCGATACAGAGACCATCGGTCAAAGTAATCTCCTTGGTTATTGAATTCGAGGCTCTGTACCCATTCATACAGTTGCAAGGCAAGAATCATTCGAGGGGGTAAGGTTGGAGAAAATAGAGTGAGTAAAACACAAGGTTGACTGAAAACATCAATCAAATCGTCATAGGTCTCTCCTTGCAGTAACCAAGTATCGATGGGGAGACGTTCCACGATTTTGAGCCACAAGGCTCCTTGCGGAGGCATCAATGCATCAAGACAAAACAGGGTATTGGTGGGGACAGGGAGTTGTGACGTGTCTTCACTTGGTAGGAAATCCCACAACAGAACTTGAGAGATCCACTGGGATATCCGTTGGAAGAAAGGATGTTCGGGATCCAAGGATTCAAAGGAAAGCCATTTTGTTGAAAGCAATACTTCCAACAGGGCATAAGAACGGGCTTCCTGTTGCGTGAAGGGAACATCCCAGAAAGGATCCTCATCGGGTGGAGCTTCCCAGCGCTGTTGGAGTGTTGCCAACCCCTGGATTCGTTGGGGGCTTCCAGGATAGTCGGAAGCCTGGAAGAGTAAGGCACTCAACGTTTGCCATTGTTGTGCAGCCTCAGCGGTAGCCAACAGCTCCTCGTAAGATTTCACACCTTGCGTTTGCACGGCTTCAGGCAGACGAGAAAGCAAGGGAACCATATGATGATAAGGATGTGTGAGGGCCACCATCAGTAAAACCGGTAACCAAGCGAGACGTTCTTCATCAGTGAAGGGAAGTTCGCGTCCGGTCACGGCTTGGAACAACAAATTGGCTTGGGGTGGGTTTGCAACATTCAGCCAAGTCAGCATTTTGAGATGGCCTTCGTTGTGAGTGTGGTCGGCATGAATGGTGAGCAGGAGCAACCCCACTTCATCCCAGCCAGGGAGATGCAAGTGCGGAAACAAGTGTTCTTGGAGATAAACCTTCAGGCCATTGTCCGCATTTTGGGCACGGCCATATAAAAAATCAGCACACATGTATTCTTGAAAACTGAGGTGGGCAAACTGGATTTGCCCTTCGGCTGGTTCAATGAGCAGTCCGGCAGGATGCAGAAAATAATTGAGGATTGCTTCGGCATCGTTGGGTTGAAGGGTAGTGAACCGGCCCCATTTGCGGGTATTCAATTGTTGTTGAATGAGCTGAAGCAATTCTTTGCGTGTCCACACCATCCGGCGGTTTTCGTGTTCATGTGCCTCTTTATGTTGACTGCCCTGCATTTGGCTGTTCCAGGCGATGTATCCCAACACCATGCGTTTTTCTTGATCGGGCCAATGGGGCATGGGTCGGCCGTCGTGGGTTTGGCGGAGACGGCGTTGTTGTTCTTGGCGCACGAGGTAGAGGCTAATGATGGATTTATACAAGTTGGGACGTCCATCGGGCATGGCATTGTAGTCACGGTGGACTAAGGCCATTAAGTTCAGAAAAATAGGGCGCCGGGCCAAGGGCAATAAGTAAGGGCGACTGGAATCTTGCAAGGCTTCCAAAAAACCTTGAATGCCTTGATCTCGCTGATTTTTCCATAAGGAGCTGATGCGATACCACGCTTGGATGAACTGTTTAATTTGAGGCCACACAAAGGGCATCACATGAAACATTTGGCAGTTGGTAAGGGGTGGCAACTCTCGATAACCGGTGGGACGCCCTGTCACCAACACCCGGTAACCGAGTTGGTGGGCCTCTTGAGCTATTTTCCAGATTTGGTTGCGAAGAGAGAGGCCACCGACTTCATCAATGCCATCAAACAGGAGAAGAGTGGGATAATTCCCTTTAGTGGGGTCGATGGAGTCACGAAGCCTGGGAATGTCGAGGTTTTTTCCTCTTGGAGAGGTTGATTGGCAAACAGTGCTTTTTGTTCCAGCGGTTGTCCGCTTAGCGTAGCAAACGCACGACGCAACACACTCGTTTTCCCCGCTCCCCATTTCCCAGTCACGCAAATAGAAAACGGAGATTGAACTTCCAACACCATTTTAGCCAAGCGATCACCAGTTCCCGCAATGCCTAAAGGGTCATCAAGCGTCCAAGAATCATTGAAATAGCGAGGAATTGGGGTTTGGGAAGAATTTAACGGGGGAGGAGAGGAGGAAGCTATGTGAGACCTCTTTCAGTTAAATTTTTCAGTTAAATTGTACTGTTGGCAGTTGTTGGCAGCTGTTGGCAGTTCTTTGAATTTTTCTCCAATGTTAGGGATCGTCAATTGTAACAAAGCCAGTTCAGTCGTACTAGAGATTTGTGTGGATCTCTATAGCCGGTATTTCAAGGAAAAATAACAGTGAAGCATGTCACGAACGTTTTTGATTAGTCTTGATTAGCAGAAATCAGAGAGAAGTTGATCCTCTTGCCTTCCGCTTGGCTAATAGTTGTTCGAATTGCTCGTCATCTAAGGCTTCCAGCTCTCGTTCCAGCAGTTGTTGTTTCTGCTGTGTTTCCATGTCTCGCAGTTCTTCTTCCAGGAGCTTTTGTTTTTTCTTGGGGGCCATGTGGCTTAAAAAAAACTTCGCGCTGTCGTAATCTTCTTTATAGAGTTCATCCAAGGTCAATCCTGCCATTTGCATCTCCTTTTTCAATCGATACGCTAAAAATCGCAATAACCCTTCCCAACCTTTTTGTCGGGATCGGTCCCACCAGTGTTCAATCGCCTTCACATAGCGGTCGCGATGGCTGGCAAAGAATCCCAACACGTCATTCGTTTCGTGAAGGGGAAGTTCGTTGGGCACCAGAATCCAAATCGAACGAAATCGCACATCGGCTCGATACACGCCCCGTGTGATCATTTCAATCCAATCCCGGTAGTGTGTCAATAGCTTTCGTGGAGTCATGGATGCGACAGCAAAGACGCTGAGGTCGTTTGGGGCGATGCCGTTTTGTTCTTCATATAAACAACTGTACGCTAAGGTTTTTTGCAGTTCCCGTAAGCCGTAGGATTCGTGAATGGATTTGAAATCCACAATGTTGTGTGGCTTCAACTGCTCCCGCAGGCCGTCTGGCAATTGTTGCAATTGTTCGGGAGGTAACTGTTGTGGAGAGCGGATGATCACCATATCGATCCGTAACGGGTTTTTGGCAACTTCCACTTCTGTGAGGATTTGTAGATCCAAGTGATTCCAGACCCGCTTGAGGATCTGTCCAAAAGCATTGTGCCAGTTTAAACGAGCAATTAGAGCTTTCATGACAAAATTCCTGAGGAAGTTTTTGAGGGAGAATCGCCTCCTCTCAACGTGGGATCAGCCTCTCAGCTTCTCCACGACTTGCCGGCAGTGGTTCCTCAAATTAGAATCCCTTTAGACCGGGGGCAGTTGCAGGATGAAGCAGAGTAAACGCATTTTGAATAGCCGGTATTTCAAGGAAAAATAACAGTGAAGCATTTCACGAACGTTTTTGATTAGTCTCGGGTTGAAGTTTTGACAATTGCGGAGTCTTGGCGGGGTTTGGGAGCGAGCAAAAAAAATCCGTAGGATTGATTGCTCAACCCTACGGATTTTTCGAGAAGGAGAGGTGCTTGGAGGTAGTCTCTGAGTACTGAGTACTAAGTACTGAATTCTTCGTGTTGAATTCTTAGTTGCCCGCCACGATGCTGCCAACCGATGCTTTGGCTTGTCCGTCATCGGTGCTGGTGCGAACATGGTTGGTGTAAGTGTTGTTTTTGATCGAAGCTTTCACTTGGCTGTCTCCGTGAGCGACGATGCTGCCCAAGTGAGTTTCGGCTTCACCTTCGTCGGAGTAAGTTTCTAAGGTGATGTTGATGATATTTTGAGTCACATCAGCTTCGACTTTGGCATCGCCTGCATAAGCGTTAGCGGCAAATGAGAAAGCAACGAGGATGACAACAACTTTGAGGGATTGAATCAGCTTCATGGGGTCTCCTAAAAAGTGAGGGTTGTTTTTTGTTTTGCCCACCGGGGCGTTTTGTATTGTGACGCTTTACCCTCCTTACTGCACGGCATGGACCATTGTTGGGAGAATGTTGGGGAAATGTTGGTTTTTTTCTGATTAGTAAACTGATATTATTGATTAAAAAATATTAAAATTTTCTCGATGATTGCTGGTACGGAGGCCTACCAATTCCAACCTGTTCTGTGGGCGCAAGAAAATAGATTTACGACGCAAGATGCTTGAGGAGTTGCCGCAAGAGAACTATTTTGGCAGTTGCCAGGTTCACTAAACTCAACTCATTTTTAGAATAAAGGAGACTCGTATGGATTTACAATTGAACGGAAAAGTCGCGTTGGTTTCCGGAGGAAGCCAAGGATTGGGATTGGCCACCGCTATACAATTGGCTTCAGAAGGTGCCCAAGTCGCAATTTTAGGTCGGTCGGAAGACAATTTGGAAATCGCCCGTAAGCAAATCGAACAGCAATCAGGAAAGCATGCCTTGGCCATTGTGGCCGACGTTAGCAAGCCGGACCAGATTCAAGAAGCCTTAGGACGCACCTTGGAACGATTTGGAGTCGTGGATATCTTGCTCGCCAATGCAGGTGGTCCCCCTATGGGAACTTTCGATAAATTGACCGATGAGCAGTTTTATCAAGCCTTTGACCTCAATATGATGAGCACTGTTCGACTCATTCGGGGGGTATTACCGAGTATGCGACAACAGGGTGGGGGGCGCATCGGGGTGATTGTATCGCAGTCGGCGAAAGAACCGATTCCGGGCTTGTTGCTTTCCAATGCAATGCGTCCCGGCATTGTGGGGTTGGCCAAAACGTTATCGGGGGAATTGGCTTCAGAAGGGATTCTGATCAACTGCTTTGCTCCTGGAAGAATCCGAACCGCCCGTGTGGAGTGGCTCGATCAAAACATCGCCGAGCAACGAGGGATCTCGACAGAAATGCTTGAAAAACAAATTGCATTGACCATCCCCCAAGGGCGCTATGGCAAACCGGAGGAGTTTGGGAAAGTGGCCGCATTCTATCTATCCTTTGCCAATTCTTACGTGACCGGACAAACCATTTGTGTGGATGGAGGGAAAATCAAATCGCTTTGGTAATTTGGCGGAAAGTACATGAAGGGACATCCGGGGGGAAAGCCTCTCATGTAAGAACCCACTCAACGAGTCGTCAAATTCTCATGATTGCCTTGATATCGGCGTTTATTGGCAAGACCCTCAACCCATTTCTCAGGAGGATTCATGCGAAATCTAATCACTCTCTTACTCATTGGAGGTTTGCTCAGTTGGGGACCCGTGGCCTGGGCCGAAGCCCAATCGTCTCAACAGTTGCAGCTGACCGACACCATCAAAACGACCATGACGGAACTTCCTCACTTGCATGGCAGCACCCTCGAACACGGCATGTTGGATGAGAAGGTGGTGGTGGTTACCTTTTTTGCCAGTTGGTGTATTCCCTGTGTGAAAGAATTTGCATATCTGAAAGAAGTGCATGCCATGTTCAACGATCAAGGCGTGGAAATTGTGGCAATCAATCTCTTTGAGGATTTTGACGGACTCTCCAACGAGAAGCGACTAGCGGCTTTCATCAGACGCACCCAACCTCCGTTTTCTGTGGTGAAAGGCAATTCCATCGTGTCCGAGCAATTTGGCAAAATCACGCGCATTCCGTCCTTGTTTATCTTTGACCGCGGTGGTGAATCGGCTTTCCGTTTTTCCAACAAACGGGGAGCCGCGCAAACGTCTCTCAATGTGGAAGAATTGACACAGGTGATTGCACCGTTGTTATAGGAACACACCGCCACAGGCACTCAAATCCAAGCATCAGCTCATTTTATATAAGTGAGGATTGCTCGAAGCTGAAATTGGAAGAATTTTGAAAAAACGGGATGAATGATTTAAATAAATTTTGATTCTAAAGTTATTTAAAATAGCTATTAAAATAAATTTAAATAATTATTAAAATAAATTCTAGAATAACCATAAAAATAAATTCTAGAATAACCATAAAAATAAATTTTAATTAATTATGAAAAAAGAATCTGTATTTACTGTATTCTTAGATCGTGATGGCGTGATCAATGAAGAACCCGGCCCGATTCTCAGACCAGAGCAGTTCCGATTCATTCCCGGTAGTGTACAAGCGATTCGTCGGATCAACGACAAAGGGTGGCGATGCCTTGTGGTGTCCAACCAAGCCGCGTTTGCCAAACGCCAGTTGACGATGGAAAACTTTCAGCGCATCTGTGAGAAGATGGAACAGGGCCTACGTGAAGTGGGTGCTCATGTGGATGATCTGTTTTACTGTCCGCATTATCCCCGCTGGCAGGAAGGATGGGATGCGGAATTGTGTGGCCCCTGTGATTGTCGCAAACCAGGAACGTTGCTTTTTCATCAAGCGGCAGAAAAACACGGAGTGGATTGGAAACAAACGGTCTTCATTGGAGACACCACCACCGACTTCGAAGCCGCACGGCGACTCGGAATTCCGATGATTGGTGTCCAAACTGGGCATGCGGGGAAAGATGGCAAATGCGATGGCACCCCAACACTGTGGGTGAAAGATTTACAAATGGCGGTGGAAGAAGTGTTGTTGGATGACAACACTCGGCATGACATCATAGGATGTAATATGGATACCTGCGAATGAATCGGCCCACTCGGTGACAGGGAACCTCACAAAATTTTTGGAGAACCGAATGTCCAAAACTTTCAATATCGCAGGACCTTGTGTGCCGGGAGAGCATTATATGCTTCCTCCGCAAGGGCGGTCGAAAGGTTTAAAATCACTCATTGATGCCAAACAGTACTTTGTGATCCATGCGGCACGACAATCAGGAAAAACGACCTTGCTGCTGGATTTATGGAAGGATCTCAATGAAACAGGACACTATCACTGCCTGTATTGTTCCCTAGAAACCGTGGAGGGAGTGACCGATCCGAGTCTGGGCATTCGGTACATTTTGAACGCCCTCCAATCCGAAATAAAATACGATTCCTATTTTCCGAAAAATTGTTTCCCCCAGCAGTTGGACTATTCCCAAACCAACACGGTTTTGGGAGATGCCCTTCGAGACCTTTGTGCTCAGCTCGACCGGCCGTTAGTACTTTTGTTTGATGAAGTCGATTGTTTGTCGTTTGACGTGCTGATTTCATTTTTAAGGCAATTGCGCCAAGGCTATGTGAATCGAAGTCGCGTGCCTTTTGTCCATTCCTTGATCTTGGTGGGAATGCGCAACATTCGAGATTACCAAGGGCAAGTTCGAGAAGAGTCTGATTCGTTACAATCGGCGAGTCCTTTCAACATTGTGACAACGGCCCAGACCTTACCCAATTTCACGCAAATCGAAATCTCACAATTGGTCTCGCAGCATACGCAAGCGACCGGACAGGAGTTTTCGGAAGAGGTTACAACCCGCTTGTTTGAGGTCACCCAAGGTCAACCGTGGCTCGTCAATGCCGTGACTCGCGAGATCATAGAAGCACTGCTCGACAACAACACATCGGGCATCGTGCTTCCTGAACATGTTGAACAAGCAGTGCAGAACTTGATTCAACGACGGGATACCCATATCGATAGCTTGCTCAAGCGGATCAAAGAACCCCGTGTGCAGCGGATTCTCGAACCGATGATTTTAGGCAATACCCTGATTTACGAATCATTTGATGACGATTTTGCGTTTGTCCACGATTTAGGATTGATTCGCATCGACTCACAAAAAAAAGTGATACCAGCCAATCCGATTTATGCCGAGGTGATGCTGCGACTCCTCAGTTTTTCTGCCCAAAATGAAATGATACAACAAGGCTTTCCCCCTGAAGCACCTGCCTACGAAATCAAAGGAAGATTGGATATGAAACGTTTACTGGGAGATTTTCAAAGCTTCTGGAGACAAAATTCCGAAGTGTGGCAAGAGCGCTTTCAGTATAAAGAAGCAGCACCGCATTTGTTGCTTCAAGCATTTTTGCAAAAGGTAGTGAACGGTGGGGGAGCATTAGTGCGCGAAATGGCATTGGGACGAGGTCGCTTGGATCTATGCCTGACCTATAAAGATGGAGTCTATCCCATGGAAATCAAACTCCGCTATTCGGAAACTACGGTCAAACAGGGGAAGCAACAACTGACCCGATATATGGATCAACTGGGATGCAACGAAGGATGGTTGTTGGTATTCGACCGAAGGAAAACTGTGAATTGGGACACCAAAATCTTTTGGAACACGGAATCTCTTGGGGAGAAAACCCTGCATATCGTGGGGGGATGAATCCTTGCAATGATGGCAACACAAATCCATTTCCGGATTTCAATGACGGCAACACAAACCCATTCCCGGATTTCAATGATGGCAACACAAACCCATTCCCGGATTTCAATGATGGCAAAAGCATAGATGCCATAGCAAAAGAAGTGAGCAAGGATGCTGGTTTTGAGGTTTAGCTGTCTTCCAGCGACACACGGGCAATGCCTTGTGTGAGATCCTGAAGGGTTGGTGCCAACGCATGGCTTTGAGAAATAGGAACTGCAACCGTCAGGTGCACTTGATCTTGATACTCGACTTGAAGGACGGGAATGCCGTGTTGATCACACCAGTGTCGGACTGTGTTTTCATAAGGGTAAGTGACGGTGATGCGGGCGTTATGAGAGGGAACAATGGTTTTTAACGGAAGTTCCTTCAATGCCAGTTGTACAGAACTGGAATAGGCACGTGTCAACCCCCCAGTACCGAGTTTGATCCCTCCAAAATACCGCGTTACCACGGCCACGATTTCTCCCACTTCTTGATATTGCAAGACACGCAGCATGGGCTTGCCTGCGGTGCCTTGTGGCTCGCCATCATCGCTCATCCCAACCGATGGCGTGTCAAAGGGGGGGCTTGCCACATAAGCCCAACAGTGATGTCGGGCATCGGGGTATTTTGCACGAGTTTGGGAAATCACGGTCTGTGCATCTTGAGGGGTAGGGGCATGGCTGAGCCGGGTGATGAAACGACTGCGTTTGATTTCCTGCTCCACCCAAACGGTTGCAGCAGGAATGGAATAAGTGGTGCCTTGAGACATGAAGGAAAACCTCGTGTGAGCACGTAGATCGAGAAACTTACCCGTGTAACGCAATATCGACGGGAGGTCGCAAGTCAGCGCACACTCGCAGGGCGTGATGAATCGGGTGATCCGCAAAGTGTTGAAACGGATTGTTCCCCAAGATGTCCGGTTTTTCAAGCGCAGGATACGCCAGTTGTTGGAGGATATAATCAAACCGAGGTGCCCATTTGCGAGCGCCCAATCGAGCGGTTGTGGAGCAATTGTCGATCATATAGGCCACCCCTTTGTAGTGCATGTAAGGATTGAGTGAATCCACCGCTTCAATGACAGACTCATTGGCGACCTCCGAAAATGCATGCCCTTTTTCCAACAGCAAATCGATTTGCGCCATCATACAAGCTACATAAACTCCCGCTGTCGTCGGGTTGAGGGGGATGGCGTCCTCATCCCGTTCATCCCGAACCGCTTTTCCAACATGCCACATGGGGGTGTTGTCGATGGTTCCCATTGGAAAACGAGGATGACGTTGGCAGGCTCCAATCACGCTACGAATTTCATCTGTGCGGCTCACATCGTCATAGATTTCAATCAAAATTTCTAAACACGGGAAATAGGCCGCATTGTACGTGTGGATAAACGTCCGTTTTTGTGTATCGCTGAGAGAGGTATACAGTCCCCATAAGCCTTGTTTGGAGATCGTTTTAGAAATCGGACCCGTGAGCGATTCCACGGATTGGTTGAAGGCTTGGGCTTCTGGCATTCCTGCTTTCACATAGGAGTGATACAAAGATTCCACAATGCCATGCACGGCACCGAGCAGGACACCCCGTTCGCCAAAAATATCGGATTTGTATTCATTTTCGAGCGTCGTTTGAAAAATCACAGGAGAGCCAATCGCAACAGCCCAACCCAAGGCATGATCGGTGGCGTTGCCGGTGGTGTCTTGTTCAATGGCAAAACTGGCGTTGATGCCTGCCCCATTGATCGATTTGCCTTGTTCATACAATCTTCGAACCGAAGGTCCCATTCCTTTGGGGCAAACCGCAACCACGTTGATATGATCAGGCCAGGTCTTGCCAATCGATTGTAGGAACCCCAACAAAAACCCATGCGACACGCCCAAGGTGGCTCCAGGTTGGAGTTGGTTAAAAATTTCTTCATAGTGCATCGCTTGGGCCGCATCGGAAATGAGCAACAACACCATATCGGATTCTGAAATCACCGTGTCCATCCTTCCTAAAGTGTTAGTCGCTTCAGTGAATCCTGCCGCTTGGGCCGCTTCCCAAGAAGTGGAGTTTTCGCGAAGCCCGACTTTGACGTTAATTGCCGTGTCTGCCAAAGACTCCCTTAAATTTTGCGCCTGCGCCGGTCCTTGAGATCCCCATCCAATCACTCCGATTTGTTGAATGCCCTCAAACGCCTGGGGCAGCAGAGAAAACAGATTCCGCCCTCCGCGCACGATGGGTTCGGTGGTGTCAGCCAAAGAGAGGATTTCGATAGAAAACACATTGCTGGTAACATTCTGAGACATAGAGTCACTCCATAAGAATTGAGAGAAAATATTTGTGAGTTTGAAAGTACACAGATATCAGCATAGAGTTTTTCTCTGTTGCAGAGAAGTGACATAAATCGGATAACCTATTGCAGAATGTGAAACACCGATGGACTTGGATAGTCTCAAGCAATTCATCAATTTGGCGAAAACGCTCAATTATGGCAAAGCCAGCCGTTTGAGTCATGTCAGCCCGTCGACACTCAGTCGCTCGATTCAACGCTTGGAAGCGTCTTGTGGGAAGGCTCTGTTTGAACGGGACCGTCACCATGTGGCCATCACGCCTGCGGGGCAGCAGTTTTTGCAATTTGCAGAAACCCAATTGCAACAGTGGGCACAGTTGGTAGCGAATTTGGAACAAATGGACGGTGTGCTGAAAGGCTCGCTCACGCTATATTGTTCGGTCACGGCTTGCTACAGCGTGTTGCCTCCTCTTTTACGAGCATTTCGTGAAGTGTATCCTCAAGTGCACCTGAAACTGGTCACCGGAGATGCAAATTTGGCTTTGGATTATTTGCTCAACGGGGATTCTGAATTGGCAATAGCTCCATTGCCACCTCGCTTGCCTTCCGCACTGGAAGGAATGGAAATCACCCAAACCCCATTGGCCTTGATTGGCCCGACGCAAGCCGGACCTGTGGAACGCTTGCTCAAACGGAAAACCATTCTGTGGCAGGAGGTGCCTTTTATCATGCCAGAATCGGGATTGATCCGTTCCCATATCCAAGCCTGGTTTCAACAAAAAGCCATTCAACCTCCCATCTATGGAGATGCCTCGGGTCATGAAGCCATTCTGTCCTTGGTGAGTTTGGGAATGGGGGTGGGCGTGGTGCCGCAATTGGTCCTGACCGAAAGCTTGATCCAAACGCAGGTTCAGGTCATCGAAGTGGTGCCTGCCTTTCCAACTTTCCATGTAGGGCTTTGTGTCCGTAAAACCTCATTGAATAGCGCCTTAGTGAAGGCCTTCTGGAATACCGCGCAACACAGACTTCATGAACCGGGCTAAAGGCTCAGACGTGGGTTAAAGGCTCAGACGTGGGTTAAAGGCTCAGACGTGGGTTAAAGATTCAGGCACAGTTTAAAGGCTCAGACGATTGAATCAACGAACCAACACAATACTCTTCACTTGAACGAAAACGGTTTTTCCGGGTTGCAACTGGAGCCGTTCACAGGACTTGTGGGTGATTTGAGCGAGGAGGAGGGTACCGTTCACATCGACTTTGACGATTCGTTGGGCCAGTGAGGTCTCTGCAATCTCGACCACAGTTCCGGCAAAAATATTCAAGATACTGGTGTTGGCAGATCGTTCCAACGTGATGCTGACATCAATGGCTGGAATCCTGAGTCGAACCTTGTGGCCTTCCAAAGAAATGGAGGTCATTGCAGGGGCCGTCCTATCGGTGGGGGGAGGTGTGGCTGTGGGAACATACAACAGCCCACCGGAAAATTTCACTTGCATGAGGTGATAGGCATCTTCATGACCCAAAATTTCCGCATCTAACACGGCTCCCGCATGATGGTCACGAGCCAACGGCAAATCCAAGCGGGTGACCATCTCGGTGAAAGGACCAGAAGCTTGGACTCGGCCTGACTCAAGTAGGACGAGATAGTCAGCAATGCGAGAGACTTCGGCTAAATCATGGCTCACATAAATGACAGGAATGGACAGGTGGTGATGTAATTTTTCCAGATAAGGAAGAATTTCGTGTTTGCCTATTTCGTCTAAGGAGGCGAGGGGTTCGTCCATCAGGAGCAGTTGAGGAGACGTGAGCAAAGCGCGGGCAATGGCCACCCGCTGACGCTCGCCTCCGGATAAATGAGTGGTGGTCCGTTCGAGCAGATGTTCAATACCAAGCCAATTGATCACTTGCTCAAGGTGAAGCTGTCTTGCAGACGGGGGGACTCGTTTCCAGCCATATTTCAAATTGCCCATCACATTTAGGTGTGGAAACAGACTGGCTTCCTGAAACACGTAGCCGACTGCTCGCTGATGAGGTTTTCGAAAGATTTTTTGCGATTCATCCTGCCAACAAGTTCCATTCACTTCCAATTTTCCGGTAAGAGAGCGGGTCAGTCCCGCAAAGCATCGCAGCAAACTGGTTTTGCCCGAACCCGACGGACCGAATAAGGCAATGATCCCTTGACCGGGAAGTTCCAAAGCGACATTCAGATGAAAGTTTGAATGTTGGAGTTGAAAATTGGCACGGAGCATAGAGCGTTAAACTATAGAGGAGATCAGGATTTTGTTGCCCAGCGTCCTTGTAAAAGATTGAGCATCCAGAGCAATAAAAACGAAAACCCTAAGAGACCCGCTGAAAGCCAATGGGCTTGGGCATAATCTAAGGCCTCCACTGAGTCGTAGATGGCAATGGAAAGAACCTGAGTCTTTCCTGGAATGTTGCCTCCGACCATCAAAACCACCCCGAATTCTCCCAAGGTGTGTGCAAATCCCAATGTGATAGCGGATATAAAGCCATGCTTGGTTAAAGGAATGATGACCGTGAAGAATCGGTCAAGTGGAGTCGCACGTAACGTTGCCGCAGCTTCTAATGGCAAGTGGCCCAATGCCTCAAAGGCATTTTTCAGAGGTTGTACAACAAAGGGAAATGAGTAAATCACAGAAGCCACCACGAGGCCTGTGAACGAAAAGACTAAGGGGCTGCCAAACCAATCCAACCACAATTGCCCCAACCAACCTTGAGAACCCATGAGAATCAACAGGTAGAAACCAAGCACAGTCGGAGGGAGCACAAGGGGTAAAGCGACAATGCTTTCGATCACTGATTTTCCAACAAACCGAGTTCGTGCCAGCCACCAAGCGATGGGAGTGCCGATTATTAACAGAATGAGCGTTGTGATGGCTGCGAGTTGGAGTGTGAGCCAGATGGGGGTCCAATCCATAAGTATCGGGTAAATAGTTTTGAGTCGGTAACCAGCAATCTCAATGACTGAGCTAACAATCTTAATGACTGAGCTAACAATCTTAATGACTGAGCTAGCAATCTTAAGGCGGCAACCAACAATTTTAGTAGGTATTGTCGGTGTGGGAAGATTCCTTGTCCGATAAACACTATGGGCTACGGAGTGCGGTAACCATAGTCATGGAGAATAGATTTGGCAATATCGCTTTTGAGGAAATCGAAGAAGGTTTGCACCACTTCTGGGTGGGGAGAACTGGAGAGAATCACGGCCTGTTGTAAAATGGGAGGATACCATTCCGGTGGAACCACCCATACGTCGGAGGGAAAGGGACTCTTGGTTTGCGACGAAGGCAAAGCCTGCTGGAGGCTTGGAGTTTTCGAGAACTGAAGGAATTGGATTTGAGAAAGTGCAACGAATCCTAGCTCGGCATTGCCGCTTGCAATAAAGTGGAACGTCTGCGCAATGTTTTCGCCCCGTGCCATTTTAGGGCGTAGGGTATCCCAAAGTTTCAGCCGTTTCAGAACGGCCTGTGCCGCTTCGCCATAGGGAGCCGTTTTGGGATTAGCGATGGCAAGATAATGGAAGTTTTGTTCGGTTAACAAGGAGGGGGCCGGTCTGTTTTGTCCAGGACTCCACAAGGCAATCTGCCCGACCGCATAAGTAAAACGGCTTCCACGAAGGGCCACGCCTTCTTGCTCTAGCAGTTGTGGCCGTTTTGCATCTGCGGCGAGGAAGGCATCAAATGGGGCACCATTGCGAATTTGAGCATAAAACTTTCCAGTGGAACCTAAGCTGATTTTCAAACGGTGGGGGAAGGCTTGCTCAAATTGGGGTTGGAGCTGATCTAAAGTGTGAGCAAAGTTGGAAGCGACAGCCACGTGGATTTCTGTGGCTGTCACGCGGAATGGAATCAGGAGGGTGATGAAAAAGATAACGAGCAGGATGGATCGATTCATGTCATCACTTGGCTAAGCTGCCCTTGTCGAGGCAGCTGATCTAACTGGTCTTTTTTTTTGCTTATTAGGGTTATTCATCACTTCTTCACCAACGGCACCATAGTCGTCATTTGAGTTCACAAGGCGATGGTAATCCCGGAGGCTGCCGACCACCTTTTGGGTATGATCTTGATCCCAAGCAGGCATGGGAAGCCATTTGTGGAGCGCGTCCAGAAAACCTTGCAGGGCGGCATCATAGTAGCGTTCGGTGAGTGAAATTTCGATCAATTCGAATGCCTTGCTATTGCCCGTCATCGGATTGGTCACTTTCACAGACAAAGGATGCATCCCTTCACTATGAAACCCACGAGGAATTTCTTGGTATAAAAACAAAGTGGCATGTGGTTCAGCAGGTCCCCCTTTCTTTTTGTAAGGAATCAAACCAATTCCCACAAACAAGGCTTGTCGGCTTGGGCCGGTAGGCAGCTGATAGTGACGGTCTGTGGGAAGTTTGACAACGGCGCACAGTTCTCGATGCGTTTCACCATTGTCGAGTTCGATGATCTTTTCACGAACTGCACCGTGTTTGACGAGTTCTTCCAACAAACCAGCAATTGTTTTTCTGAATTTACGATCCAGATTCAACAGGATCCCCCGGCGGCGATGGTATTTCTCAATAAATTGGATCTGATCACGCCACTTGGGTGCATCGTCGGTAAAGAAGGTGAAACTATCTGGCAAATCTGACCACAATAGTTGATTCCACCGTGCCTTAGAAGCTGGACTATGGTCTTTGGGGAAGTACCGGCCTTTGTTCATCTCCAATTGAGTGGCAGTGTTTTCGATCCAGCGTAGGGATTCCGGCAAACGCTTCACGCGCCATTTGAAAATCTGCTTCACGATGGATTGCCATAGAGAAAATTTCTTCTCTACCTCGGCATGCCCCATTAAGGCGGCGTTGCCTCCACTGGGACTGTTTTCCCAGAGGTGCGCTTCTGCATCCTCGCTTCCATGCAGGCGGGCTTCTTCAATTCCCAAATCGATCACACCTTGCATGATGGCAGTGAGCGGATCGTTCAAGGCGGAAAGAATTTTGGCTTCTTCAAAGCGTCTTTCCAGCGCTTTCTTTTCTTTCGGACCCGCGAGCATGTAAGACGTTTTGATCACGAACCGCAACAGGGTGTCGATGGTATTGGGAGTCAATTCGTTTAATGTTTCCGCAAGCTTTGCTTTGGTATCACGGGTGGAGCATTCTTTTTCATTCATCAGTTGGTCGATCAGGTCGTAAGGAACTTGGTATTGTTCATTAGCCAGCAATCCCGCTGAAAGGATCATGCTCAGATAAAACGGATGGATGCCCGCAATTCGTTTTTCTTCCAACAATTCGAGTAAGAAGTGCTTCAGGTAGATGTAGCGTTTGATGGAATAGAGATATAAAAATTCGTTGGTTTGCAAACTGTGGATGAACTCCATGAGGACACTTTGAATTTGGTCTGCTTGCCGCGGGTCCGAGGCAAGCATGTGTTCCACCACCTCATTTTGTGTTTCATTTTTCAGAATGAGTGAAAGCAACAGTGGATAGGAAATGTAGCCTTCGCCATTGCGCTTTTTTTCAGCAGCATAGTGCTGGTAACGCTGAGTGAGGTAGTGGCGGTCCAGCATTTTTCGAAGCACATTGGAAAGGATGTCGAGGTAGGAGTAAAGATTACCCACATCAAAATCATAACATAAGAAAGCTTTGCCGTTTTGGTCGACAGGAGGGGTTTGTTCGTCTTCTTGGTCGTCCAAACGCAAGGGTTCGCGGAACACTTCGGGGTAAGCAATGTGTTTGCGGTCCATCTGCTGGACGACCTCGTAGGTGTTTTTGAACACCTTTTTTAGAATCACAAAGGCGAGTTTTTTAGTTTTGGGAGCATCGGCAAAAAAGATCGCTTCGAGAATTTTATGGAATCCTGTTTCTGAAACAAAATTGACGGTGGTGGCATACATGCGTTCTTTATTCGTTCGGAAACGACTGTTGAACCCTTCCAACATTTTCATGTTGAACTCCGCCACTTGTTCCAAGATTTCACGCTCTTCGTCTTTGGTCCCTTCTAAGCGTTTGTCGATGGCTTCTTGAAGCTGTTCCGCAGTGATCGATTGTTCGTCTCGGATCATTTCCTGAAGGGTTCGGTTTTCCGTCGGAGATCGCGATTCATTGTGCTCAAAACCATATTGCAACAGCTTGTAGATGGTGGTGAACGCTTTGCTTTTGTGGATTTCGTCCTGCTTCAAGAAACTATGAAATCGTTTCAAGATCGTGCGGATCCATTCCCTGGATTCGGGAGCGGCTTTATCGGCAATAGAGCCGATGGTTGCAGCAACATAGACCTGCAAGTCATCCGGTACTTGCGGCTTTTTCTTCACGGCTTCGGAATCACTTTGCTTGGGATGAACGACACGTTGCATGGATTACCTCCTCAATTGATGATGATATGAAACAATTTACGCCCTTTTTCCTAAAGACAAAGGGTTAGTTCCATTTTTTAGAATTGTCAGGAAAAGAACTTAAATCCTACAATCAAACTTAACAAAACCACCTCAATCTCCACACAAGTTTAGCAAACCTCACTTAAATCCCACAGGAAAACCCGCCATAAAGCGTGCAGTATAACTCGGTATAAATGCACTTGGATTTTTTTGCAGGAGGTAGATTCAAACAGTCGTGGACTCCATCTCGAAACAATTGTTCACATTGGCTCCTACGGGCCTTTTTTGGACACCGCGTGGCAATCCATTGGGCCTTCAGAGTATAGATATCCTGCCGCAAATCCACTTGCTCCCGGTTGGGCGCAAAGGGTAGATCTGGAAGGGGCGGGCTAGAAGAACAGGCGACCACCATCCACAAAGGAATGAAAAAAGGAATGAAAATCAGTTTAAAAATTGGAAATATTTTCATAGTGATTCATGAATGATCGAAAACAAGATCGAAACAATTCTGTATTGACCTATGACGACAGGCCACTCATGCACAAAGTGAAGTAATGCAGGTTCCGTACAGAAAATGAAGCTTGCTTTCAGAAAACATTATTTTTCTTAAAAAATGTAAGAGGATTTATTGATCTATCGGGCTAATACCATCAAAGAGAATCCTCCTAAGACACGGGCGGCAAAATCTGGATGGATTTGGAAGAGGAGTTTGCGAGGGAATCGAGCTAATTTGGTCTTAAAAGAATGGGCTGGCAGATCGAAGGAACCGGCTGTGTAGAAGTAATCTTGGATGGTGTAACCCGTGTCCTGAAGCGTGGCGAGTGCTGTGTCTTTGGTAAAATAGTGAATATGTCCTACTGTTTGACGGACGAGTAAAATTGGCTGATTTCTTAGAAGTGCCTGCACCGAAAGGTCCAGCGGAATATGGAAGAGTTTGAAGTCTCCTTTGGTGCGAAGGGTTCTCAAAAAGCCAAAATAATCTTCTACATGCTCAAAGACATCAATAGCCATCACCAAGTCATAAGAGGGCGTGTCCATTTCAAGGAAATTCCCATTATGGTAAGATAGCCGTTCTTTACGACGGCTCTCGCACAGTTCGATGGCCTGAGGAGAAATGTCATAACCATCAAAGGTCACTTCGGATGGCATCTGGCGATGCAATTGATTTAAAATTTCTCCGGCCCCACATCCTACCTCACATATTGATTTTGGATTTAATTTATTCTTCTGAAGAATATTTAGTATTTTGTTTGCTTTCCACGCAGAATCACCGGTGTGCCATTCCGGGTGGGTTTCGTAGTACTGACCATCGGTATAAATATTTTTCATAGTTTCCCGTTTTCTCGGATCGAGTTATCATGTCTATTGTGATCTCAGTAATCTGGTGAAGTTTGGCTTGTATCCAGCATGCACCCCTTTCAATGTGTTATAAAACCTGAATGCTTGATTCTATATAGGATACTTTAAGAAGTTAAATAGAAATTTGAAAATTAATCCTATAAATGTACCATTAAATTATTTGAAAATTTATAAAATCTCGATTAGCTTTCCTATAAGCTAAATATTACTGTCAGAGTATATGACCCATTGTCTCTTTGCTTGATACAAATTTTTCACTCAGTTTATATCAACTTTTGATGAAAGAGAGAAAAGCATGGCACTGAAAAAGCAATCAGATGCACTGAGCTTGAAGCTTCGTAGAGAGGTCAAGCAGGATATTGTCGATCAAGTCAATGCGAACCTTGGAGATCGTATCGTTGGAAGCATTGAAGACACTGCCGAAAAAATCGAACAAGTGATCGTGGAGGATGGCGACAAGACCCGCCAAGTGATCGTGACTGATGGTGACAAGACCCGCCAAGTGATCGTGGAGGATGGCGACAAGACCCGCCAAGTGATCGTGGCTGATGGTGACAAGACCCGCCAAGAGTTGGCTGAAACGAGAAGAGAACTCAAACAAGCTATTGAAGATAATGGCGAACAGATCAAACGAGCCATTGTAGAAGATGGTGACAAAACCCGCTATGAAATCCGATTGTTGCGTGAAGAAATGTCAGTCGGTTTTCAACAAATGATTGCCATCATGACTAATATTGACGGTCATCTGAGAAGGGTTCTCTCGGCTTCCTCACAATCGAAAAAACTGCCAAATTTGAATCAACGGAACCCTATCAGAAAGTCCCGCAATCGAGACAATCGTTTATATATGAGACGATAACGCCATTCTGATTCAGATCAATCCTTCCGCGACTTCTAAAAATCGATTCGATAGAGCTTGATACGAGAGCTTGTCTTCTACAAGTTGACGGCCCCGTTTGCCCATTTCGTTTCGGAGTTCAGGGTCCGAGGCCAGTTGGCGCAGGGCGTCACGGATTTCGGGTAAGTTGCATTGGGTGATGCCGATACCATTGTTGTAAGCAAGTCGCTCTGTCATATTTTTGGAAACCACGATGGGCACGCCAGTGGACGCAGCTTCGATCATGCTGAGAGAGGTTGCTTTCGGCCAACATGCAATGTCGGCAGCATTATAATACTTGAACAATTCGGTGTTGGGCACTGCGGGGACATTCTTTACCGAAGCATGATCGCCACCTGCTTGGAGATAGCGAGCTTGGTAAGTTTCATCGATATTGCCAACAAATAAGAACTTGAGGGGAAGGGTTTCGGTGAGTGGAATTCCTGCTTCAGCAAGCAACGCAGGGTCTTTGTCAAAACTCATTTTGCCTGTATAGACGACCACGATATCTTCGGCGGTATAGCCCAATTCTTCACGCATGGCTTTGCGAATCGCGGGATCGGGATAAAACCGACGGTGATCCGCTCCTAGTGGGATGTTATGGAGGTATTCCATGGGGATATTGAATGCCACAGACACGAATTCAACGCACTCATCAGCCACCCCCACAATGGCAGCCCGTTTGCTATAAACCATCGGCTTGAGAACAGTACCCCAGAGCCAGTAATACAGGCGTCCTAGCAGAGAACTGTCCCAGACTTTGAATAGCATGTGATCATCCAAAATCAGACGGTACCCCAACTGGAATTTTTTCAGAATAGGAACCATGTTGAGCAAGTTGGTCGTGCCATGCAAAATGACCACGTCGGGACGAATTTGATCCAACAATTTCCCCATGCCTGAAACAAACACACGGGTTCGATGTTCGATCACTGTTGGGAGACGATGGACTGTAAATCCTTCAACTTGCTCGGTTTGTGGGCCAATGATCCGATCCCCCAACACGGGACGGAAGACGCGGTCATAATCGGGAACGGGAGCATAGCGATCAGAAGTGATCACATGGACTTCGTGTCCCATTGTGGCCATATCACGAGCCAGGAAATATTCCTGATAGCCGAACTGATGTTGAAAGTAGCTGATCACATGGACGATTTTTTGGGAGGGTTTCATGGGTTTCCTACTTGGCAAAGCACTAATTGAGATTGAGGGAAAGTTTCCCCTCGATACTGTTTGGGAAATTCATATTTTTGACTACAGAAAAACGGGTCTTTGAGTAAGGCAGCTCGTTGGACGGGATTACCTAAAGCGGTATCCAAAGCGAGATAGATGTTTCGGTTGGTTCTACGACCTTCCTGAGTCTGCACGGACAAGCTGATCATTTGTGCCTGGGTGAATTCACGGATTGTAAGATCAGGATAGTACGCATGGAATACTTTGATCGCAGTAGCAGGATTGCCCCACTGTGTGTCCACGTACAAATCACCGGAGTCCAACTGAGACAGCTTTTGAACTAGCTCAAAAATGCCAGCTCCGTTTCCAGGGGCCGGTGGCATCTCTTTTAAGGCCAATGGGGTTTGTCCCCACCGAACGACATCCGTTCCCGAATTCCAAGCTTTCCAACCGATACCAAGTATTGCAATAACCATCACGCCAGCGAATCGTACTTTTTTGGGAAACCATGATCCCGCCCACACCAAAGCGACAGCCAGTGGGATATAGAAGAAATACAGCCCCATGCCAAAATAGCGAATGGTGGTGGATTTGGCCACCAGGCTCAATGGACCAAAAGAGGCGAGAAACAATCCAAGCCAGACCAAATACTGCCAGAATCCCGAATGCCGTTGCCATCCCATGCCTAGTGCGGTGAACCCCATGAGCAATAGAGCAGGTACTGCAAACCATCCCAATTCCAAAGGCAGTAAGCGAAGGCCATAGAACTGAATACTGGCCCACCATTCAGACCAAGGAAATGCGAGCAATTCCGACGAAGTGCGAACCAAGCCCAATTGATAAGAGGCTTCTTTCACCGAATCAAATTCACTGGGAATGATGAGGCGATGCAAACCTTCAGCAAGGGCCATGATGGCGAGAATCCACACATATCCTAACAGGCAACGCATCCAACGTTTGGTGAGAGGCGTGGTGGCAAGGTAAGGTTGCGTGAGGATTGCCAGCGGAATCCACAATGCCAATACGGCCCACATCTGCCCGGAGGTCTTGGTGGTGAGCATGGCGGTAAAGCTCAGAATGGCCAACACGCCAGAGAACCAATGCCGCGTTTCTAAAAAATCATACAATCCATATAAAAAGACGGCTCCCAATCCATAAAGGTAGGCTTCATGGAGGGCAATTGAATCGAAATACAAAAAATATTCAGATAGGCCAATACCGAGGCATGCCAGCAACGCTGCCTGTGGATTCCAAATGCGGACCACAAGCCAATAAGTGAAGATCAATCCCAGCAACCCGCAAGCAACGGACCACAAACGCATACCGATCAATGGATTGGGAAAGAGCTTGACCGTCAACGAAGTCAGCCAAAACGGAAGGGGTTCTTTGTAATCGTAATACATGTCGCCGTTCACCGAGTGGTATTTGTGCTGCTCCCAATTTTCTTCGATAAGCATGGCAACTTCGGTGTAAATCACCTCGTCATTGTGGGGCACGAAATAAAGCGCTCCCGTCAGACGTGACGCGAGATACGCGACAAGCAAGCCAACGAAGAGAATCTGCAATGGGATACGGAACGGCATCACATGTTTTTTACAAAGGGATGAGAATGCGGTTGTACACCAATCGGTTCAGCAAAACGGAGATCATGGATCAACTGAATAGAAGGTCGGGCATCGGAAATGCCAAATCCTTCTCCAGCTAAAGTGCGTTCATACACTTTGGTATGCAGGTCGGTGAATCCGTTGGAAAATTCCATCTCTTCCCCATCCATTGTGATGGAACGATAGGTGGTCTGTTGATGGGGCAATCCTGCTGGTAGGTCTTTCCGGTCAATCGATAAAAACCACTGTACTTTAGCTCGATTGAGTTCCAAATAGCCTGCTGCTTTTTGTGGTTGGTTGAGATGCACCTCGTTGCGTTCCACGTCACCGAATAGCCAAATTAGCATGTCATAAAAATGAACTCCAATGTTAGATGCTAATCCACCCGACTGATCGATGTCACCCTTCCAGGACATCAAATACCAACTCCCGCGTGAAGTGATGTAAGTCAATTGAATTTTCACTTTATCGCGAGGTGGGTTTTGTTCCAGTTTGGCTTTCAGAGCCAGTAAAGAAGGGTGTACTCGCAATTGCAGAATGGTGTAAACTCGTTGTCCGGTTTCGGCTTCCAGTTCTTCCAAGGCATCCAGGTTCCATGGGTTCAACACCAAGGGTTTTTCACAGATGGCATCGGCATGCAAACGCAAGGCAGTACGCACATGAGCATCGTGCAGATAATTAGGAGAGCAAATACTGATGTAATGGACACGCTCTTCTTCCCCTTTGCGACGGAGCTTTTCCAGGTGGCGGTCGAATCGTTCGTATTCTCTGAAGTATTTGGCGTTGGCGTCGTAACGATCCAGGATGCCAACGGAATCATGAGGATCCAGTGCTGCAATCAGCCGGTTGCCGGTATCGCGAATGGCTTGCATATGACGGGGAGCTACGAATCCGGCAACTCCGGTGATGGCAAAGTTTTTTGACATGAATTGACCTCAATAATATGTGGTTTCAATAGGGTTGATAGTCACCAATTCCATTCCTGTTTCATGATTTCTGCACAACGCTGATATCCCAAATCGGTGAGATGGTTGCTGTCTAAGAACACCGATTCTTCCGTAGTGAATTCGGGGCGGTTGTTGAAATCGATCAATGGAATTTGGTGTTTCTGGCAAAGCGTGGCGACGGATTTACGATAGTCTTCCCCCTTTTCTTCGATGTAGGTTTGAATGTGTGCCATATTTTGACGTCCTAAATCCAACATGACTTTTTCATTCTCAGTGAAAGGCTTGTCAATCCAATTGGGCATAGGGTGTAATGCAAAATGAAGTTGGCATCCGATGCTTTGGCAATAGCTAGTGAGCAAAGCCAAATCCCGATCCAAAACTTGAAGGACTTCTTGGTATTGCTGGGAATTGGGTTGGGACATGATAGGGGGGGAAGGTGGAAAAAATCTTTCATATAAGGCGGTGGTCAACATTTTTAGTGCCGGCTTCCAACCTTTTTCGGGCATGTTTTCCATACCCTCTTCGAATCGTTTCTGAGGGAAAATGCAATTGTAAATAGAAGACGTTTTGCCCACCAAACACGAAAGCACCAAATTATTAATCCCTCCATAAACTACCAAATGACGAATACGTTGAGGGCGGTGCAGCAAAAGCAATAGGGTTTCTTGAGTGGAATTGAAAGCACGACCCCCGAAGTTGAACCAAGTGATATCGGTAATCCGGTTCAGCACACTAGGAACGGTATATTGATTGTGAGTGGCTCCAACCCCAAAAGTGCCGCTACCTCCTAGAATGATGCCTGTGGGCGACTGTTTACCGATTTCGATGAATTGATCGTAATCCAAGAGCTGGCCATTTTTTTGAGTCGAATGCCGAAAGCCATATTTATCTGTGCTCACCACTTTGTGTTGTTGATGAGGTTTTTGAAAAAACATCACGCCAGGCAACCATTGAAATCCTAAGTTGTCATACTCCCGCATTTGTGGAGCGATTTTGTATTTTTGTACCATCTCTTTCCTTTAGAAACCTAGATATGAAGTATTGCCTAATTTCCGTTGAACCATCTGCAGAGGCACTCCACTATTCGCTCTGCGGAATGTCCATCGCCATACAAATTGGCCTGATAGTGCCCCATGGAAGAAAAGGGAGCACCCGATGAAGACTGGAGAGAAAAGACAAGGGCGTGCTGACATTCTTCCTGTATTTTGAGGCCGTCTGCACCCACCGTCACACTCCATCCAATTTCAACGGTTTCGACCCATTCGGTTCGGTCTTTCATGATGATGCTAGGTTTCTGAAGAAAATACGCCTCTTTTTGCAACCCTCCAGAGTCAGAGCAAACTGCGGCAGAATGCATGAGCAGCCAAATCATTTCTCGGTATGTGACGGGCTCGATCATACAGAATGATTCTGTAAGGGATTGGAGGTAGGGCTGTTGTGATAGAATTTTCTGAGTTCGAGGGTGTACGGGCCAGAGAATTTGGGTGGTTTTGGATAACTCATTCAAGGCAACAAGGATCGATTCCAAACGGTCGGGGTGGTCTGTGTTTTCTGCACGATGAATTGTCACCAAGAGGTAAGGGGTTTCCACGGCCGATCCGATTTTTTCGCGCAGGTAATCTTGTTCGTGAGCATGGTCTGCGTAAAACAACACGCTATCAAACATCACATCTCCCACGTTCACTACTGCAGGAAAATCACTCGTGGGAACGGTTGCAGGCAGTTGGGTTGAAAAACCTTCTCGCCCTAAATTATCCACCGCCGCTTGAGTGGGACAGAACAACACACTGGCCAAGTGGTCGGCGACAATCCGATTTTGTTCCTCTGGCATGCGTTTGAGGAAAGAGCGCAAACCCGCTTCCACATGAATCAAAGGAATGTGCAGTTTGCTCGCTGCCAACGCACCCGCCAAAGTGGAGTTGGTATCGCCATAGATCAGCACCATGTCGGGTTTTTCTTCAAGAAAGATCTCTTCTAGCTCAATGAGCATCGGGGCCGTCTGCCGAGCATGCGTTCCGGAACCAATATTCAAATTACGAGACGGACGAGGGATTTGCATTTCCTCAAAAAATACTTCGGACATGTTGGCATCATAATGTTGTCCTGTGTGGATGATTTTTTCTTCCACAGTTTGGCCATGCCTTTGGTTCCATTGCTGGATGGCTCGACTGACAGTTGCAGCTTTAATAAATTGGGGGCGTGCGCCCACAATGGTGACGATTTTCATGGTGGTTTTCTCAATTAGAGTTGCCATTTTTTTTGGATCACTTCGGCAGACCGAGTGTAGCCAAGGTCTGTGAGGTGGTTGCTGTCTAGAAAAAGCCATTCGTCCGTGGCGAATTCTTCGCAGCCGTTCAAATCCAAAAACGGAACATCGTGTTTTTGGCAAATTTGGGCCATGTCTTTCCGATACTCGGTTCCTTTTTTTGCGACGTACTCTTGGACCGATTCCATTTTTTCCCGGCCGAATGCCATCATCTGGTTTTCTTGTGCAGTGAATTTTTTGTCGATCCACAACGGGACAGGCTGTAAGGCAAAATACAAGCGAGTGTTCCAAGCTTTGCTGCAATCGGATAATAGCAGGATGTCACGCTCCAGCGCCTGCATGATATTGGAGTACTGTTTGGGACCCGGAGGGAGTACAGGGGGTGGCGTTTGTGGAAAGTAGCGTTTGAGGACTTCGTTGGACAGTTGTTTGAGAGCTTCTTTCACACCGTGGGGGGTGTTATCTTCCATACCTTGTTCAAACCGTTCTTGAGGAAAAATACAATTATAAACGGGAGAGGTTTTGTGAACCAAATGCGAGAGCACCAAGTTATTCATTCCCCCATAAACCAGCAGATGTTGTGTATTTTGGGGACGGTGCAACATCAGCAACAAGATTTCTTGAGTTGAACTGAAGGCTCTTCCTCCGAAATTGAACCAAGTGGTTTCGGTTTGTTCGTTGAGTAAGCTGGATAGGGTGTATTTGTTGTGAGTTGCTCCTACTCCAAAAGCGACACTTCCACCAATCACTAATCCGGTGGGGGATTCCGGGCTCATTGCTTGGAAGTCTTCATAACGAACAAAAGTTTTTCCGTCTTTGGAAATCGTGTGGCGAAAACCATGTGAGTCGGTGGAAACTGAAGCAAAGCGTCGATTGGGTTTTTGAAAAAACATCACTCCTGGCAACCATTGGAAACCAAGGTTATCATATTCTCGCATCTGTGGAGCGATTTCGTATTTTTGTGCCATGAATTGTACCTATCAAAGTCTTGAAGTTAAGGGATGAGCAATCGTTGAAATATCTCGATGTAAGACTCTGTCATTTTTTCGATACTGAAACGTTGTTCTGCCGCTTCACGAGCGGCTTGACGATAGGCCTGCCGTTTCGGAAGAATGGTTCGGATGGCTGTTTCGAGTCCATCCATATCAGGAACTTCCATACGCCATGGGTTGCTGCCATAGGGAACGACGATTCCCGCATGAGGCAACACCAATTCTCGCAAGGCTCCTGTATCGAATCCCACGACCGGCAGTCCCGCAGCTAAGGCTTCAATCACTGCATTGGGACATGCCGAGTTTGCATCGAGATGTACATAAATGGCATCCTGTGCCAACACGTCTGGCACTTTTTCCTTGGGGATGCGCCCTAAGAGTTCCAATCCGTGGACCCCTTCCAAATGTTTTTGTGCTTCTGGATACACCCTCCCACACACTTGCAAAGCGTGAATCGATTGATCCGCTTTCAACCGTTGTGGAATGGTAGTCAAGGTGTGGATCGTGATGGGGTCATCATGAACATTGCCTTCCACGCACAATAGATTGGGACGTGCTCCCAGAGTATGGGAAGCGTCCTCAAAACTTTGGGGGGGAGCGAATTGTGAAAGATCCACTCCGTTGTAGATGATCGTTTCTGGTGACTGGACCGCGCCATATTTCTGATGCCACCAAGTGCGAACGAATTCGCTTTGGTATACCACGAAATCAGCGAGATATTTCCGAGTAAAACGTAGCAGTGCGTTACGAACTTCACTACGAGCGTAGTCTTTCCAGGACGTATGCTGGATTTGATGAATCCAATTCAACCCGTCCAATCGATGGATGATTTTTGCCCCTTTGCGTTTGCATTGAAGCAGCCACCGGATCTTTGCCGTGCCACCGACCACCAGCACCATGTCAGGGGTCTCCTGATCCTCTGGAAAGACAATTCGGTATCCCCGTTGTTGTAAGGACTGAGTCAGGCGGCTCTGAAAGCTTCCAGGACCACCACCCTTAGCAGGGGGGTGAGGAAACCCCAAGGTGATTTCATGTTGAGACATTGATTATCCTTCAAGTATGTTGTTTACAACGCCAAAGGGCTTTGGTAGCTCTTGTGCTGGGCATAAAAAATAGTCTAAACCCCCCGAAAAAAGAGGAACCATGCAACATTCAGAATTCAGGAAAATCTATATTTTTTTACTAATTTTAACCGCAAGTTTCATTTTCAATGCTTGTGGCGGTGGAGGAGGAGGTGGTGGGTCCAGTTCCAGCTCCAGCAACGCACCGACGCTTCAAAGTTCGCCAACTATTTTTGATGATACGCTGAGTGATAACAAAAATTTGTGGTTCACGGGTGATTCCGAATTTGCTTCACGAGATATTGCCAATGGAGTGATGACGCTAGAAAGCCTATCCTTGGAGGCAGCGAGTTGGACATTTCATTATCTTGCGGAGTTAGATTATACACAGGATTTCCTCATCGAAGCCTCCATAAATAAAGTTTCTGGCAGTGAGACCGAACCCTTTGGGCTGATATGGGGAGCAGAAGATTTTGATGATGCCTACTTTTTTTTGATCTATGGAGATGGCAATTTTATCTACCCCCAGCGCGTGAATGGGGAATGGGTCAATGTCATCGGCCGATCCGAAGCCTCTTCTGTCTCTACCGGCAATAGTAGCAATGTGTTGCAAGTACAAAATTCCGGATCCGCGCTTCAACTTTTTGTCAACAATGCGGTTGTAGGACTCGGAACTTATGCTCAACCTCCTGGAAAACTGGTTGGTATTTACACACAAGATGGCGTGCATATTCAATTGGATCGGTTGGTGGTGAAACAAGAATCCGCATCGTTATTAGGCACGTGGAAAAATACAAATTCTGACACGTATTATGTGTTTAGTGAAAACAATCAATTCCAGTGGTTCACAGAAGATGCTGGGGATTGCTCTGTTTCAGACCAGCTGACCTTAGACCATCGGCGTATACGATTTTCGTCAACGACCTTTTCTGCATTTTTGTTAGAAAACGGTCAGCTGCGAGAATATTTCTATACCGAGTCCACTTTGAACAATTTCACCTTTGAAAGCAGCAGTTTGCCTGCGGTTTGCAGCGCTTCCAGCAGGGCTCGGACTCATCCTCAAATCGCTGCTCCTGGGCACTCCCAAACCTCTCCTATGTTTTCGAGGAAAGGAGAGCATTATCAGGAAAGGTAGGCCCCCTTATCCTTTCCATTGTTCTAGCCACATTTGAAACATCAGAATGTTCCATAAATCCCCATGTGTGTTGCGCTTGCCCGATTGGTGAGCCTTCCACAGGTCTTGGACTTGCACGGGGTTGAGATATCCCTGTTGACGCAGTTTGTCGGAATTCAACAAATCTTCGGCCCACCCCTTCAAGTCATGACGCAGCCAAGCTGCAATCGGCACGCTGAATCCTTTTTTAGGGCGTTCCACCAATTCGGGAGGGACGTAACGGTACAACACCTGTCGCAACAACCATTTATTATGAGGGGGGCGCACTTTAAAAGCGGTTGGCAGGCGTGCGGCCCACTCTACGACACGATGGTCGAGCAAGGGGACACGGGCTTCTAAACTCTGGGCCATGCTAGCTCGGTCGACTTTCACAAGAATATCGTCTGGCAAATACGAGACCAAATCGAGATAGGTCATCTGCTGGAAGATATCGCAAGTGAAGAGGGGCGGATAAGAAGTGTCGCCGACCCGAGTTGCTGAATCGAACACGGTGAATGGTTCGTGACTATCGATCACTAAAGATTCTGGAAATTTGCGATGCGATAGGAAGTAGCGATAAAAGGTGGCGATGTTGGATTGTCCCCACAGTTCGGTACGCCATCGAATCCGAGGCCCCCAAGTTCCTAAGCCATTCCAAAAACTTTCTGGCAGCATACTCATGAGTTGTGATCCCCAGTGCTGTATCGACTGAGGCCAGTGCTGCATCCGTTGCCATGCTTGGGCGACGGTTTGATAACGGGAATATCCAGTAAACAATTCGTCACCACCATCACCAGACAGACTCACGGTCACCTGCTGACGTGCCAGTTTGGCGACCAAGTAAGTAGGAATTTGGGAAGGATCGGCAAACGGCTCATCCCAAAACTGAGTGAGTTGGGGAATGACTTGTTGGGCATCTTGTGGTGTGACAATCCATTCGGTGTGATCCGTACCCAAATGGGAAGCGATGGCTTTGGCATAAGGTGCTTCGTTGAATTTTTCTTCAGAAAAACCAATGGAAAAGGTTTTTACCGGTTGAGAGCTGTGGGCCTGCATCAAAGAAACCACAGTGGAAGAATCAATCCCCCCCGAAAGAAATGCCCCCAAGGGCACATCGGCAATCATGCGAGATTGCACAGCTTCTTGAAGCAAGCGATCCAATTCCGAAATGGCATCTTCCGAATCCCCTTTCCATCGATTCAGATTGCCTTCCGTCCAGACCTGTTGAGCCGACCAATACGGCTGGGCATGCAAGGAGGGACGGTGTTCCCGGAGTAGGGACTCATGAGAGAGGTGCAACACCGTCCCCGGTTCCAGCTTCCACACATCGTGGAAAATAGAGTAGGGTGCCGGAACATAATTGTGACGAAAGTAAAGAGCTAACGCATCTCGGTTGATCCGGCATTCCAAAGCCGGATGGGCCATCAAGGCCTTGAGTTCAGAACCAAAAACCAAATGAGAGCCTGCCCATCCGTAATAAAGTGGCTTGATTCCCAATCGATCTCGAACGAGGCTGAGCGTGTTCGTTTCTCGATCCCAGAGGGCGAACGCAAACATTCCAACAAAACGTTGGACCGCTGCTTCCAAGCCCCATTGCGCAATAGCTGCAAGCATCACCTCGGTATCCGAATGCCCACGAAATCGATGTGCATGAGACGCGAGTTCGTGTTGTAGAGCGAGGTAGTTGTAGACTTCGCCATTGTAGGTCATCACATAACGTCCACAGGCAGAATGCATGGGCTGATGGCCTTCTGACGACAAATCGAGAATCGAAAGTCGTCGATGTCCTAAGCCGATGCCGGTTTCCGGATCGGTCCACACTCCGGTGTCGTCTGGACCCCGGCTACTCAAAGCCTGGTTCATGCCATTGAGAACCGATTGGAAGGATTCGTGTGATGTCAAGGAAGGAGCCAAGGCTCCAGTGATTCCGCACATGGGTTCAATTCATCAGTGAAGGGAGATCGCTCAATAATATCCATCTTTCGGGGAGTCTTGGCGAGGTTTGCCTTGCAGCAAAGACAAGCCCCGTTTGGTGATGCTCAACCCGCGTTCGATGGCGTATTTGGATCGACGGATCACATCGGGAATATCTCGCTGAGGTACAAAAAATGTGGGAATGGCGAACGTTGCGACACGGCCTAATGTTTTTCCTGCAAGGGGAGTGATGGGAGTGACACCGTGTTGCATGCGTCCATCAAAAAAGACCAAACTTCCCAATTCGACTTGGGCATCCACGTCAATCGCTTTGCCTGACTTGTCGATGACGATCATGCCGCCCGATTGGTAATCTTGTCCTTGGATCGAAATCGGGAGCATGTAATGTAATATTGGCACGTCTTTGTGACCATCCGTATGGGTCTGAAGATGGCCTCGGGCAGGCGGATAATGGCTTGTGGAGATGTACACACCATAACAATCGGGTGAGAACTTCAGGCCATAATCCGGGTCAAAATTTTGTATCTGGTTCCGAAACTGATGAATGGCCACGGTGACATCACGAGTCAGCGCGTGCTTGGTGGAATTCCACAAGAATTCAAAATCACGATACAAACACCAAAAAGACGAATCCGTATACGAATTGAAGTTTTCACTGCCCATCAGCAGGTCTCCTCGGACCACATGCTTTTTGGGAAAGTCGTTTTGGAAATAAGGAAACCAGAATTGGCGCAATTCCTCCATGACCTCGGGTTGAACCGCATTGGGATAAACGGCGTAGCCATGTTCGGCAATATCCGCAGCGACTTGTTCGGGGCTAGGAAATTGTTGCGTGAAGTATTCCATGACTTGATTCTCCTTTGTTTATAATAGTCGTTGGTAGAGTTTGAGATACCGTTGCACGCCTGATTCCAGGCTGTAATAGCGTTCCACATGCATGCGAGCCGCAATACCAAGCTTTCCAGCGAAGAGAGCATCGGTGCGAACTTCTTCAATGCAGCGGGCCAAAGCTTCGGCATCATGAGGCGCAAAGCGTAATCCGTTTTGTCCTTCTACCACTACCTCCCAATTGCCCGGAGCATCGGAGACGATGCAGGGCAATCCCACGCTCATGGCTTCTAGTAGAGCGTTGGAAATTCCTTCAAACAACGAGGGCAACACAAAAATGTCGGAGGCATACATGTATTCTACGACATTGGGCACCACACCTCGAAATTCAACCACGTCTTGCATTCCGTTCTTTTGCACCCATGCGGATAAGGTGCCTCTGCCACTGCCTTCGCCTAACAAGACCAGATGCAAGGGGGCGCCGGATGCCCGCAAACGTTTCACGGCATCCAGCAAAACCATATGATTTTTTTTGGGAAGCAAACTCGCCACGCACAATAAGATGGTGCGGTCGAACGGCAATTTCAACTGTTGGCGGTAGCCTTCCACGGGTTGATTCCATCGTGCTTGGTGTAACGTCACCGTGTTAGGAATCAATTCTGCCCGTTCTGGAGGCACTTTCCATTCCTCCAAGTCTTCCAAAATGTTGCGATTGACTGCTACAAAGCAGTTCACCCGCTTTGCCACAAAATGCGCCATGAAACGTCCCCACCAAAAGCTTTGCACCAACTTGTGCAGGTCAAAACCAGCACCACTGTTGGCGATTTTCACAATCATGGGTTTACGCAACCATCGTGTGGCCAAAGCGGCTGCAAAAGCTGGGTACAACGCTTGATGCACATGCACCACATCAAACTTTCGCACAGATCGTAGAATTTCAAAGAGCATTGCAGACATCAGCAGGTAGATCTTCAATTTGCCAAATCCTGGGACATCCAAGCGTTTAATGGTCAAATTCCCCTGTTCTTCCAAGAGCGGGGTTTGTTTAGGGCGACTCGTGATCACCGTGACGTGATGTCCCTGGGCTACCAAGCCTTCTGCAATGCGCTCTGCTTGTACTTCCGAACCTCCGACGATGGGACGATACTGCCCGATCACCATTAAGATGTTCATAGTTCCACTCGATTATGGAGTTTCCGAAGCGGATGCGGTTTCTGCGACCGCATGAGAAGAAGATTCTTTGTGAAACACGAATTGGTTACAACCGTGTCCCCCACGGCATGTGTAAAGACGAGTGAGCCGGAATCCGCGCTTCCGGTAGAAATCAAAGATGGCTTCCGGTTTGGCAAATTCGAAGGGGTATCCCCCTACCCAATCCACAAGATTGGTCCAAAACGCCATCCCTCGTTTTTGACGACGGGATTTCCAGTGAGCAATTGGATTTTTCAGTTTGATCAATTGACTGAGCGCAGTACGGCTTTCAAAAAAGATCCCAACAGCGACCACAATCAAGAATTGGAGACGCGGCGACGCTCGGTTATAGAGCTGCTTCACTTTCAACCATCGATGACTGGCAGTGCCTTGGTCGTTATAAATTGCAATGAACAACTGTCCATTTTCCTTCACCAACGGAGCCACGTTATCGAGAGCTTTCCACATGCTGCCCGTGTGATGCAACACCCCCCACGAATACACAACATCAAATGTACCGATCGATTGCAGATACGCTTCATCCAAAGCCGATCCTTGTTCCACATACCATTGGGAATCTTCGGGAAAGTGTTGATTCCGGAGCATTTCGGTGCACTGAACCGACTGTGGATCGTAATCGAAAGAATGTACGGTAGCGCCCAATTTCCGGGCTGCCAAAGAAAACAAACCACTGCCGGAACCGACATCGATAAACGTTTTGCCTGCCAAGGACTGGGTTTCCAACATGTTCGTGAGCGATTCCACGGCATGATCAATCCGTGCATCATCAATGATTTCTGAATATTCTTTCCAATTGGCACCAAACTGAAATCGTTGTCCGGTAGAAACCTCTTGGGCATGGGTAACACTCATGGAGCTGCCTTCGTTAAATAGTGTTGGGAGTACCAGTTTCAATGTGAGGGAAAGATACGACCCCACTCGATGAATTTGATTGCGACACAACTAAGCGGTGCGCAGTTTCCGTAATGCTTGTTTGATCCGTCGTAAGACCACCCACAGGTGCATAGCCAGGGGAATGCGTTCGATCCGCTTTTTTAAGGTGTATTGAATCAAACGAGACTTCATGACAAACAAGCGTTTTTGGATTGCAGGATAATCATGAAGATACATTTCCAGAATCCACACCCCTTCTAAGATAGCGATGTACCACATCCGACTCGACATACTTTTGTCATGCAGACGGTATTTGGAGATCACTTCCGGGACTGCCCGGAATCGATAAAATTTTCCCACAGCACAGGATAAATAATAATCCATGGAATGCTTGTAATGCGTGGGGAAGCCACCCACGGTATCATAGGCTTCGCGACTCACCATCATGTTGGTGGAAGACACATAGTTTTCCCGTAGCAGTTCCCACAGCACATCGTCTCCTTCAGGCATGCCTTGGTCTCCGAATCGGCTGGGAAATTCTTGATCTGGGTCTCCTTTCCGGAACCGCAGAGCTTTTCCATAAACCAAACCAATTTCGCGTCCTTGCTCTTTTTCTTCGCGGATGAGGGCCACTTGTTTCTCCAGTTTTTCAGGAAACCACAGATCGTCGCAATCGAGAAATCCGATCCAATCGCCTTTGGCTTTGTCTACTGCCAAACCGCGTGCCGGTCCTAATGGAGTGTGGGTCGGAGCATAATAGTATTGAATGCGCGAATCTTTGTAAGAGTGGATGATTTCTGCACTATCATCGGTGGATTGATTGTCCCAAAACACCAACTCCCAATGCGGATAGGTTTGTGCCAGCACACTTTCGACCGCTTCCCGGAGGTATTGAGCACCGTTATAACAATTCATCACCACACTGATAAATGGCCATGTCTGTGATGGTTCTTCGCTCATGCTCTGTCCTTACGCTCTATGAGGTTCGTTGTTTGATCGCTGTTGGTAATATTCGTTTGATTGCTGTTGGTAATATTCGATGGTTTTGCGCAAGCCGTGCTCTATGGAAGTGTGGGGCTGCCAACCCAACTCGGCTTTCGCTTTGGCAATGTCGGCGTACAACCGCATGTTTTCGCCAGGACGGTAAGGAATCTCACCAAATTGGGGACGCCCTCGTCCAATCACGTGGCACACTGTTTCGATCATCGACCGAATGGACACGCCCGTGCCTGAGGCCAAATTGATCACTTCGCCATGCGCTTGTGGGGTGGTTAATGCGCTCAAAATGCCGTCCACGAGGTCTTCGACATAACAAAAGTCTCGGAGTTGTTCTCCTGCCGATGTGGGAAAGACTTTGTCAGCCAAACATCCTTGGATGATCTGAGGTAAAAACCGTTGATTGTTTTGCCCTGGACCGTAAGCCAAGAACAAACGCACGATCGTGGCTGGGAAAGCTTCTGTGCGATGCAGCATTTGCAAAAATTGTGTGGATGCGACTTTACCTAAGGAATAGGGCGAGATTGGAGCTTCTCGTGATGCCTCCGATTGGGGTGCGGGGAGATTGCCATATTCGTCACTGCTTCCAATTTGGACAAACCCTTCCAAAATATCTCGGTCCAGGCATTCCACCAAGTTCAACAGGGTGCTGAAATGTTGGTCGATCAAGGCTCGTCCCCCGTTCTGGTAGAGCGTGTGTTGAATATAACCCGAACCGTTGATCACATAATGGAAAGAGCGATCTTTCAAAAAGGACTGCACCAATTCCCTTTGAGTCATGTCTACAAGAAGGCTCGTACAAGCGGCGTTCTCTGGTAAGGGCAGAGCAAACTCGGTGTTGTGCAAGGAAACAGCGGTGACTTGATAACCCTGTTGCAAGGCTTTGCAAACCAAGTGATTCCCAATGAAACCGTGTGCGCCCAGAATGAGAATGCGTTTTGGAGTTGTGGTCATGTCCTGTTTCCTATCTTCACCATTTTTTCCATGGAATGCGGCCCGATTGCCAAATGCTTTCGAGCACATTGCGGTCACGGGCCGTATCCATGCACTGCCAAAATCCGTCGTGTTGGTATGCCATGAGTTCCCCCATGGTGGCTGCTTTTTCGAGGGGATCTTTTTCAAGGATGGTGTGATCCCCCTCAATGAGATCGAAGAATTCAGGTTCGATCACAAAGAAGCCTCCATTGATCCAACCTTGGGCTGTTTGAGGTTTTTCTTTGAAGTACAGAACATGATTGTCTTCAATCTGCAATTCTCCAAAGCGAGCGGTGGGATGGACTGCTGTGACCGTGACCATTTTGCCATGACTTTTATGAAATTCGATGAGGTGATCGAGATCCACATCGCATACGCCATCACCGTAGGTCAGCAAAAACGTATCGTTGATATAGGACCGCATCCGTTTCACTCGGCCTCCGGTCATGGATTTGTTGCCGGTATCGACCAAAGTCACTTTCCAATCCACCGGTTGTTTGCGGTGATGTTCGATGGTTCCATTAGAAAGATCCACGGTGAAATCGGCATTCATGGAGTGATAATTCAGGAAGTACTCTTTGATGACCTCTCCTTTGTAGCCTAAGGCAATATGGAAGTCCTTATGCCCATGAAAGGCATAAATGTTCATAACGTGCCACAAGATGGGGTGTCCGCCGATTTCCACCATCGGCTTGGGTTTGATATCGGTGTATTCAGACAACCGGGTGCCGAATCCACCGGCAAGGATGATGACCTTCATGAAAGCTCTTTGAATGAAGATTCAAACGGTTTTCACCGTATTAAATGGATGCATCGAGATGGGAATTCGTCGCATGGATGAGTACAGCATGAGTGTGTTCGGAAGGCGCTGTTGTCACTTGCCCCCCCGCTGCCAAGATCAATGCGGCTCCTGCTGCGATATCCCACAGTTTGATGTGATGCTCGCGGTAACTATCAGCACGACCGCAGGCCACGTAGGCCATTGATAAAGCTGCTGATCCCAGTAAACGTATTTTTTTGTAATCTTTCACTTTATGGGTGAAGGCGAGCAACGCTTCTTCGGTAAATCGATGTTTGTTGGGAAATCCGGTACACAACACTGCTTCTCCAATGGAATCGACGGCACTGCATGCCATCGGATTGCCATTCAGCCACGCACCTTCTCCGACGATACCTGTGAACACTTCTTCCTGGTTGAAATCGTAGATCATGCCCAGTATCGGATTGTTTTTATGCCAGAGCGCAATGGAGATGCAGCACAACGGAAACCCTCGTGAAAAATTGACACTACCGTCCAAGGGATCCACGATCCAATAGTAACCACTTTCTTGATCAGCACCTTCCACTTCTCCGCTTTCTTCCGACAAAATAGGATACTCAAAATGCTGGAACAGATTTTCCAAGATTTGTGATTCCAATCGCCGGTCAGCAGCGACTTTGACATCGCGAGGGAGATTCTGCTCCACTTTGCGATACTCTACCAAATCTTGCTTCATTGCATGCGCGGCTTGTTGAGCGATCTGGGTGATTGTGTCCACGATCTGTTTTGCGTTGTCGATAGCCATAGTGTTTTGTTCCGTTGATTCAATCCTACGTTTATCCAACCCAGACTAAGTTGCGGGTTCGGGCGTGTTCTACGTACTGTGCAATTTGTTGTGAAGTGAACGTAAAGATATCCTGTTCTGGATTCTCATAATAATGGCGGTACCAATCCACCGTCATTTGAATGGTTTCATTGAAATTCAAGGTGGGTTTCCATCCCAATTGATGCAAGGCTTTGTCGCAGCAGAGTTTCAGTAAGCGAGCTTCGTGGACTTGGTGGGGGATCGAGACATCCTGCCACTTGCCTTCAGGCCAGTAGCGTTTCATGGTTTCCAAAAGCTGGGTTACGGTGAAATTTTGATCAGCAGGTGGACCAAAATTGAAGGGCTCCCCATTCAGTTCAGAATCTTCTGCCAAGCATTGGCCCAGGCGCAAATAGCCGCTTAAGGGTTCAAGAACATGTTGCCACGGGCGAGTGGCCCAGGGAGCACGAATTTTTACAGAATCGCCCTTAGCCCAGGCTACGATGCTATCCGGCACAATGCGATCAGCCGCCCAATCACCACCACCCATCACATTCCCAGCCCGTCCAACAGCGATTTTGACGGAGTTGACACTGCCTTGAAAATAGGAATGGGCATAGGTCTTGATCACCAACTCCGCACCCCCTTTGGAGGCGCTGTACGGGTCTTTTCCCCCCAGCGGGTCGGTTTCCCGATAGCCCCATGTCCATTCAACATTGTCGTAACATTTGTCACTGGTGATAAAGACGGCATGACAGGGGTGCCGGACGCTACGCAGCGCTTCGAGAACATGGGCTGTACCCATGATGTTTGTCTCTAGCGTCAACAAGGGTTCTTGATACGATTGGCGAACCAAAGGTTGGGCTGCCAAATGGAATAAGAAATCGGGCTGGATCGACTCAATCAACGCTCGCAATTTGCGAAATTCCCGGATGTCGGCTTGGAAATAGCGAATCCGGTCTTCCAAATGAGCTGCTTCAAAATGAGAGGGGTTGGTCGGGATTCGATTGGAAATGCCATACACTTTGGCTCCCAAGGCGATCAGCCAAGCGGAAAGCCAGGAACCTTTGAAACCCGTGTTCCCGGTGACTAGAACTTTTTTATCTCGATAGATGTTGTGAAAAAGCGTTGTCGTCATAATCATTCTAGGTTCAGAAGTTCATTCCAGATTCAGAGGTTCATTCCAGATTCAGAAGTTGTCGAACACCGTGAGAGGTCAGTTTTGCAAAATAGCCTTCACGGACAGCGTCACCCAGTTTTCGATGGTTTTGCAAAGTAGCCGGGTCGCGACTTTGGAAATATTCCAAGGCCGCTGAAAGTTCTTTTGGGGTGTAACACAGTCGCCATAGGCCTTCATCGACCTCGTCTGGGATCGGAATGTAGCTCAATCCCGACTGGCTCCCTACGACAACGGAAGGCACCCCTTGCGCTAATGCTTCCATGCTCACACTAGAACCCGAACTCACCAAGACATCCGCTTGATCCAAACAATCTTGGAAATTACCAGTGACGAATTCCAAAGCATCTGGCCATGTTCCTGGAAATTCACGGCGTACTTGCTCCGGCGTGTTGATGGGATGCAGTTTGACTGCAAAGCGTACCCCCTGTGGGTTGGGGGAAGTTTGGGGCAAGTGCAACCCTGTCTGCAAGCATCCGTGTACCACGCTCAAGACTTCATTGCGGGGGCCTAGCATGGAGGTCAGTGCAATTAAGATGGTGTATGGGTGAGGCTTTTCTATTGGCTTTCGTTCTCGCCAAACTCCTTGAAATCGGAAGGCTGGAACCACCGAAACTTTTAGGCCTGAGCAGAATTGTTGGGTGGGTGTCACTAAGGCATTGCCAGTCACAGCCACCTCGTTCGGAACCAAGCGATGTCGTTTTTCAAGTTGCATCGGGTAGAGATTGAACTGCCAAAACATCCCCACAAACGCTTGGTATCCCACGCTCGTGGCTTGCGAAAAATGCTGGTGAAATCCAGCGCTCCAACCACGATCCATCACTTGATTTTGAAACCAGTTCATCACTCGTTTTACTGGGAGGTCCGATTCCCGAAGACGTTGTACAAAGCGATAAATCAGCAGAGCGTCCACTGCCGATTCCAAGCTGCGGTCGGACTCGATTTCTTCCTGAATGAGCGGCACCAGATCCACCCCTAAAAATGGGATCGATTTCCATCGCAAACGACGAATACGCCAGAGGTGGCTCCAAGCATACCAATAATCCGAAAGGCGCAGATAATCTTCCGGCAATAGATAGTTTTTGGAAGACTGCCGGATCTGTTCAAAAATCTTCCGGAATTCGCGTGGATAGATTCCATAAAATTTCGGTACAAAATACAGCGTGGCCTGTTCCTCGTCAGACAACGTATCCAGCAAACCAGGAAAGTTGTGGGATTCTGCTGCATCTCGGAAATAGTACGTATAGATCAACGTCAATGGCTTGAAGGGAATCGCCTTCTTTTGAGATACACTCCGTTGGGCCAACCACCATCGATGCAATCGGTCGCGTGGCACCACCCATCGTTGATACCACTGGATCAAGGTGGAGCGGAGCCGTTGCAACAAGCTGGGCGGTTCATATACCACGCGAACCGGCCACGAATTGACGCGGATGAAATGAGACAAAATCTTATGAAACGCCTTCGAGTCGGTCCGTACTGCAACAATCGGTTCGTTACGTTCCATCAGCTCTTGCAAGAAAGCTAGGAAGCAACAGTAGTGAAATAAAGGACTCATGATGGGACTGCGTGTGGAAGGGTTACACACCCACCAATCCAACGAACGCCCTTGGGATTCCGACACGGCCGTGAACCATTCCATGAATTGCGGACTGATGTTTTTGGCTGTTGCATTGAACAGAGGCACATACTGTGAGGGGAGCTTCCCTTTCCAACAAAAATTCAGTTGCATAGTTCAAACGAGGTTCACACAAGACTCTGGTATGATTCAAACGGATTCACACAAGACTCTGATATGATTCAAACGGATTCACACAAGATGCGGGTGGTTGAGTACAATAAAATTTAGCGATCCAGATCGGATTTCAGCATGTTGTAGTAAAAGGCATCCAGATAGGTGCCATTCTTATAAAACATTTCGCGAAAATGCCCTTCTCGTCGGAATCCTGCTGCTTCGGCACATTTGGCTGAAGCCTCGTTGCCGCTCATCACAATCGCCCAGATCCGATGCAGGTTGAGTACATGGAATCCGTATTCGGTGATCAAACGCCATGCTTCTTTGCCATAGCCTTTTCCCCAAAAATCCATCTCGCCAATGACAATCCCCAATTCCGCTGATCGATGAACCCAATCGATTCTGTGCAAGCCCACATTGCCGAAGTGTTGTTCGGTGTGTTTATCGATGATCGCCAACACCACATCCGTGTCACTGTTTTGGATCGAATCGAAATAAGCTCTTTGTTTTTCACGGGTGTTCGGGAAAATTTTTTTGTTTTGAAATTGCGTGACTAGGGAATCGTTGAACCAAGCATACCAGTGGCCGTCCAAATCCGATTCTCGCAATTCCCGCATGTAAAAGTGTTCATTTTCCAGAAAGGGGGTATTCATCGTTCAGCTCTCTTCTAATACGGTCAAAATCTGCTCCATTGCTTCGTCGGTGTAGACCGAGATACGAATGCAATCTTGCATGCAGGGGTCGGGGAAATCCATTTTGGGAAGAATCTTGTTGTCCAATAGACGTTGCTTATGGAAGTCGTATTGATGCGACTTCAACAAAATGAAATTGGTTTGGGTTTCCAGATAGTCCAGATGAGGCAGGGACGTTTCTTTGAAAATCCGTTGCCACTTTTTCACCTGATTGACATTCCGGGCTAAAATCGAATCCGCATTTTCAATTGCTTTGCGACACAGCAGGATCGAGAACTGATTGATTTCCATCGCTAACTTTTGAGAGCGTAACACCTGGATTTGATCTGGTGTGGAGATCAGCACACCAATCCGTAAACCTGCGAGTCCCCATGCTTTGGAAAAAGTGCGGCTGATCACCACATGGGAATAGCGTTGCAATAGAGGCAGCGTATCGAGGGAATAAAAATGATAGTAGGCTTCATCCAACAAAAAGATCGTTCCAGTTTGGGCTGTGTGTTCTGCGATGTGTTCGATCTCTTCGAGGGTATAGGCAGTGCCCGTCGGGCTATTGGGGTTGGCGATCACCAACAAGCGGGTGCGGGGCGTTACGGTCGCCAGGATCGTTTCGATGGGAAGTTCCCGGTTGGGAGTATATTCCAAGTGGGTCACCTGGGCTTTTTTGTAATAGGCATACACCTCATACATCCCAAAGCTCGGCTTGGCGTAGACCACCTCATCATGAAAATCGAGATAAGTATCGAACACATACCGCAGGCCTTGTTCTGAACCGTGGGTCAAGAGCAGTTGTTGAGGATCCACTCCATAAAACGGAGCCAGTGCTTCGTAGATTTCATACGGATCGGGATACACTCGAAGCATGTTTTGTAAATCCTCATCTGTGATGAGTCCTTCGATTGTTTCAAACGCTCCAAAAGGCGGTTCATTGCGATCCACCCAGAGGAAATCTTCGTTGCCCCTTTTGGCTAAAGGAGGGCGAAACAATTTTGTTAAATAGTCGGTATAGGTGCTCATGTTTGACTCCATTGCATCCAAGCTTCAAAGTGTGCCTTTCCCATGACATCGCCATGCACATCACAATTGGCACAAGGGGCCATATTGCGATTGCTTTGAGACAGCGATGCTTTGACCGAGTGCATGGCTTGGCTTTTCCAGATATCCCAAATGTGTGCTTCTGCAATATTGCCAATGACCCATTTCTTGTCCCAATCATGGGAGCAGATAGTCACGTCCCCATCATAGTCGATTTTCACCATGTAAAAGGGATAGTAGCAAGAACGCTGGAGGGGCAATTCGACGACTTCGGCTTCTTCTTCATCACGAAAAGAATTGGAGTCGATCAAGCCGCCTCGGTTGGAAACCGTCAATCCATAGTTGCCATCTTCGTAATAACGTCGTCGGAGCACCAATTGTTCGTTGTTCAGTTGTGCGTCTTGGCCGAGCTTTGTGAATTTTTCGATCTGTTCTGGGCCGTCATACATGCTGACCAACAGGGTGTCTAAGCCGGAAGCAAACAATCGTCGCAATCGTTTCACCGTAGCAGCATCCCCATTGGTGATGATTTCAACACGGCTGTTGGGCAAGATGGTTTTGGTGCAGGCCACATAATCGTCAACGTTTTTGATCAACAACGGCTCGCTAAGACCGGAGTACATGAACAAGCCTTCGTATCCAATCGACTTCAAGTCCAACATGAGTTTTGTATACAGCTCCATGTCGAATTTGGCACGATGGTCGATGTTGTCATAAAAATCCGGGAGCGAGACTGGGCAGAAGCTACAACGGCGGTTACAGCGTCCCAACATGTTGAGCTCGATCATCGAGAACATGGGAAGGCTGTCATGGAACTGCAATCGGTTTTGGAGAATTTGTCCTTTGCGGGCCGTACTGGGGTCAATGTAAACGGTAGATTCCATAAGGCGGTCACTCCGGTTTGGTGATATGGAAGGCTTCACGCCAATCGGGGTCCTCCCAATAGATTTGATACACGAGTTTCATAGTGGCCAAGGCTTCTTCACTGCTGCCATGAAGCAGGCGTCCTCCATTGAGGATCACATCTGCAAATTCATAGATTTCATCGCGCCATGAGTTGTCTGCGAGGTACTTGATGGTTTCGTGACGATCTGTGCCCTTGTGGGATTCATCGCGTTTGCCAATAATCAGTGTTTCTTCGCCATAACTTTTGGATCCGGTGAGAATGCCGTGCAGTTCCAGATAGCCTTCACTCAAGGCAATGTCTAAACTGAAACGGTGTTGCCATTGCGTGGCTGTGGAATGAAGAATGGCCACTCGGCCTTTGCGATCTTTCATCAAGGCATATGCATTGTCTTCCACATCGTGATGCCAAAAACTATTGGACACAAAGCTTTTCACTTCCACAAAATCCCCACTGAACAAGCGCATCAAATCGACCATATGGATGCCTTGATCCAATAAAATACCCCCACCCGCATATTTTCGTTCGGCTCGCCACTCACCAGCGAACGGGATGATTTTGCTTTTGCCATACGTGCCTCGCAGATTCACTACGGTTCCGAGTTCTTCTGTTTGGATGATACGCAAGGCTTCGCGGACCGAATCATGATAACGGTGATTGAACCCATATTTGAGTACGAGTTGGGGATGTTGCTTCTCCACTGCGATCACATTTTTGATGTCGTCCACATCTCGGCCAGGGGGTTTTTCGCAGAAGACATGCAGGCCTTTTTGTAGTCCGGCAATCGTCACTTCAGCGGCTAGGTAATTGGGCAAGCTCACAAAGAGCACATCCAAGGGTTCTTCCAGCAATTGCTGATAATTGACAAAGCAACGAACGCCATCCGGCATCGTCCCGATTTGTTCAAACTTTTGGTCACACACAGCGACTGTTTTCAGGTTGGGATGGGAATCGATGAATTGGCGCCGCCGGGTTCCTACCACGCCATAACCGGCAATACCCACACGTAAAGTTTTTTGTGTCACGTTGATCTCCTCCGTGATGATATAGGTGATTTTTCAATCGCGATAGGTGGCAAACAGATCATCTTCTTGCATCAGCTTGATGGCACGCTCTAAGTCATTCGGAGTATCCACTCCAATGGCAGGGGAGGGAGTGAGAACCATGCGCACGGGGTAGCCATGTTCCAAGGCCCGCATCATGTCCACAGATTCGATAATTTCGAGTGGAGTGGGAGGGAGTTCCGCAAATTCATGAAGAAATAGTTTACGGAACGCAATGATGCCCAGCTGTTGATAACGTTTGAAGCGTTGTCCTCCGGCTTTTTTGACGGATGGGATTGGCTCTCGTGAAAAATACAAAGCGTTGCCAGAAAGGTCACAAACGGCCTTGACCACATTGGGGGATTCGAAATCTGTATCCGTCCGAATTTCCACCATAAGATTCGTGCAAGGCAAGTCTTCTGCTTGTAGCGGAGCCAGTAAGGGACCGAACATTTCAGGGCGTACGAGGGGTTCATCCCCTTGGACGTTGATCACGATATCAGCATCCAAGGTTTCGGCAGCTTCGGCAATGCGGTCGGTGCAGCGTTCGTGAGTGTCGGCCGTCATGACGGCATGACCCCCATATTTTTCGACTTCCTCTTTAATTTCCAGATCGCAGGTGGCCACGATGACTTCATCGATATCTGGTGACAAAGCCACTCGACGGCGAACATGCTCAATCATCGTGAGTCCTAAAATGGAAGCCAGCGGTTTTCCTGGAAAGCGGGATGACGCCATACGAGCTGGAATGATAGCAAGGGTTTTCATGAGGAAATCCTGAAAATATAGTCAGATGTTGAAAAATTCTCTCAGATGCCGGATGGCGGAATGCCCCATGGCTTCGACGGCTTCTTGGGCATTGCCTCCAATATGGGGGGTGGGTAGTAAATTGGGCAATGACAACAGTTCTAAGTCATCAGGAGGTTCGGACTCATAAACGTCAATTGCTGCTCCAGCAATGATACCTTGTTGGAGGGCTTCTTTCAGAGCCGCTTGATCGATCACTTCACCTCGGCTGGTGTTGATTAAAAACGCATGAGGTTTCATATGCCGAAGGGTTTCCTGATTGATCATACGAAATGTGGTGTCCGTGAGAGGAACATGGAGTGAAATACAATCGGACTGAGTGAGGAGATCGGAAAATTCCACTTGGGTCACTTGATGTGTGTTCACCACATCCGATTTATCGAGGATGTCGCAAATCAAGACGTTGCAGCCGAAGGGGTGAATCAGTTGCACCACCTCAGTGCCAATTTCACCACAACCTACCAGACCCACTGTTTTACCGGAAAGCTGGGTGCCTCCATTTTTATTCCAATGCCCCTGCTTTAGAGAAAAACCCGTAAAAAACAAATTCCGGAACAAACCCAACATGCAACCCAAGGTTTGCTCTGCCACCGAACGTTTATTAACCCCGCCGGTCCAACCAATCGCTTTGCCCAAGGTACGAGCAGCGACTTGGTCGATGTTATCGAGGCCCACTCCGTATTTGGCAATGATTTGCAAGCGTGGCAATTGTTCCATGATGTCATAAGTCATTTTTTCCAGACCAATGATGGCGCCATCTGCATCTTGCAAATATTGAATCAAGGCATCCCCCTGATAACGTTCTCCAGATTCATTAAAAATGGCTTCTGGAAAATCGTGGCGTAAGGCTTCTCGCAAAACGGGGTTATTGGAAAACGCACGGGCAGTTACTTTAATTTTCATCTTTGAGCCTCCGCACAGCTTGAATGGCCGCGTCGCCTAGAAAAATCGCATCGGTGCAGAAAGCTAAAAACACAAAGCCTTGCTCTTTCCTCTGCTTGGCCGCTTCGGGGTCAGATGCCACAGAATGAAAACCAGCAGGAACGTTGTGACGTTTTCCTGCCTCTCTCACTGCTTGAATCGCCGCTTCCACTTCAGGGTCCTGAAATTGTCCAGGTTTGCCTAAAGAACCCGACAAGTCATAAGGGCCGATCATGTAGCCATCCAGCCCTGGAGTGGAAAAGATTTCATCGATGTTGTTGACCGCATCAATGTGTTCGATTTGTATGATCACCACGCTTTCGTCTTGTACCCATTGCAGGTACGACTCAAACGTTTTGCCAAAGCTTTGGGCACGATACAAACCCACTCCACGAGTACCCACAGGCGGATATTTCACTGCATTCACAGCGGCTTGGGCTTCTTGTCCAGAGCACACATTGGCCACGATCACCCCATACGCCCCAATGTCCATGATGCGTTTGATCAGATTGGGGTCATTTTCACCCACACGGACCAAAGGCACCATGCCATTGGCCTCGATGTTGATTACCAAAGGCAGCAAATCGGGGAGTTCAATAGAACTGTGTTCCATATCCACCACCAACCAATCGAAACCCGCAGGGGCCAGAATCTCTGGAATGATGGGATGCCCCAAGGCAATCCAACCCCCATAAGTTTGTTCGTGCTGGGCTAATTTATGCTTGAGAGGATTTGGTTTCATGCTGGTTTACCACATGGGATAGATCGTGTCGGACGGAGAGCCGTCATTGTTATCGGAGGAAGAAGCTGCCTTTTTCTTCGATTTGAAGAACTGAGGCAACGGGAGTTTGATGGCCGAGGCTTTTACCTTGTTCAAGATCGTAGGGTAGTTGTCTCCCTGCTTGAACTTCAGTTTCAACGGGTCGCGATTCATCAAGCGTAGAATCAAAGAGATTGGAGTCATGACCAAAAAGAATAAGGCCAAGAGTCCGACAGTCATGGCATGTTGTTTCCAGTCTTGCATTGTGTTTCCTTTCGAAATGGTTGGAAGCAAATAGAAAATTGCTGTGTTTCCAGCAGTTGTTTCACTGATAGAGTGTCTAGCGTGCCAACCTACAGTCGCCACGCAGAATTAAGGACAAACTCGCGCAAATGAATTCAAAAGAAAGCACGCTCAATCCAAAGCAAATTCTTTGCGCCAATCCGAATCGTTGTCTAAGGGTTTTTGCTGTGACTTTTCTAGTAGGCAGTCTTCCAGGACTAAGTAATCGATATGTGTCCGCATGAAGCAGCGATAGGCATCTTCAAAGGTGCAAACAATTGGCTCTCCACGGACGTTGAACGAAGTATTGATGATGAGAGGACATTCGGTGCGTGCCTCAAAGGCTTTCAGGATTTGATAATAGAAAGGATTGGTGTTTGGATCCACTGTTTGCAGACGAGCTGAGTTGTCTACATGGGTAATCGCTGGAATTTCAGAGCGTTTGATCTTTAACTTATCAATACCCCAGAGTTTCTTTTGTTCCTCGGTGAGTTCGGTGAGCAGGTGTTTTTTCACATCCGCGACCATGAGCATATAAGGGCTGCGTGCTGTCTGAGGAAATTCGAAAAATTCACTCACGCGTTCTTCCAACACGGACGGGGCGAAAGGGCGAAAGGACTCGCGGAACTTGATCTTCAAGTTCATCTTCGATTGCATCTCTGGATCCCGAGGGTCACCGATGATGCTGCGATTTCCTAAAGCCCGAGGGCCGAATTCCATCCGTCCATGAAACAAACCAATGATTTTTTTACTATCCAACAACTCTGCGATTTTTTGAGCGAGTGCTGCGCTTTCATAATGTTCGTAGGGGTACTCGTTTTTATCGAGAAAAGTCCGAATCTCACTTGAAGAATAACCAGGGCCTAAGTAACTGCCTTTTTGGGTATCGTGTTTTTCATCGGTGATTCGAGAGTTCCCCAAGTGGGCATGCCAGTAATTCAAAGCACAACCCAACGCGCTTCCGGAATCACCTGCGGCGGGCTGAATCCAGATGTCTTCAAACATGTCTTCTTGCAAAAGCTTCCCATTGGCCACACAATTCAAAGCCACCCCACCCGCTAAGCACAATTTGTTCGCTCCGGTCATTCGCTTGGCGGTGCGTGCTAGGCGCAAGTAGATCGTCTCCAGCACCACCTGTACGGATTTGGCAATATCCATTTCTTTTTGAGTGATGATGGATTCCGGCTGTCGCGGAGGTCCGCCAAACAGTTGGTTGAATTTCTCTGTGATCATACTGGGCTTGGTGCAATAGGCGAAATAATCCATATTCATTTGGAAGGAACCGTCTTCTTTCAAATCTAGGAGATTGTCCAAAATCACATCCCGATATTTGGGCTCACCATAGGGGGCCAATCCCATGAGTTTGTATTCACCAAAGTTGACCTTGAAGCCCGTGTAGTAAGTGAAAGCCGAATACAACAACCCAATCGAATGAGGAAAGCGCATCTCATACAGCAAATCCACTTTGTTGTTTTTGCCATACCCAATCGTGGTGGTGGCCCATTCGCCCACACCATCTAAAGTCAAAATAGCTGCCTCTTGAAACGGGGATGGATAAAAGGCGGCCGAAGCGTGCGACAGATGGTGATCGATACAAATCACGTCTTTGGCATAGTGGAGTTGGGATTTGATGTAAGATTTGATCCGTAATTTCCATCCCAGGAATGAGCGCATAGCTTGGAAAAAATTCGTATAGCCTTGAGGAGCGAACACCAGATTGCTCATCAGCAAACGTTGGAATTTTTTGAGCGAGCTTTCGTAGTACACAACGTGGTCCAGGTTTTGGACACCGATTCCTGCTTCTTGGAGACAAAACGAAATGGAATGGTGTGGAAAGGAGCTGTCGCCCTTCTTTCGAGTGAACCGCTCTTCTTGAGCCGCTGCTATGATTTCACCATCGCGAATGAGTGCCGCAGCACTATCATGGTAATGTGCTGAAATGCCTAAGATGTACAAAGGGACTCCTTTTGGTGCTATGCGTGGAAACAAACAGAAAAGTGAGAATTCGAGTGATGGGCAATCGGTGGGAAGCCTCGGATTTAGCTGATTGACGTAGGATATTGTTCAATAAATGAACGATGGGTTGGATATTAAAATTTCGGCGGTAGTTTGTCAAGCGGCTTCTAGAATGCAGGAGTCGACTGCAAAATGCTCTTGCTGATGGATTCAGGAGTTTGGCATGATCCTATGAAGTAATTCCAACTCTTGGGGAAGAATGAGATGCAACGATATTTGCGAATAGGCTTATTCATTATAATAATTGGAGCTGGAGTGGGGTGGGTGATCCGTGCCTTTTTTTCGGAATCACCAGAACTCGTCCCTGTGGTATCCGAGGTTGCTCTCTCTCCAAAGATCGCTTCAATTTCCACCACGATACCCACGTTGCCGACGACACATGTCGTGACCACTCAAGTGTTTGCATCCACCACAATACCCACGACGACAGTTTTGCTAACTACGACTACGACGGTAGCACCGCCGACCCTCGTTTCAAGACCCTCGTTTTCGACTCCTTTCAAGAGGCCTCCTACCCAACCTCGGATCGAGCAAGTGGGCAAGCCGGAAGCCCGTGAAGCGTTCCAAGCCATGGCAGAAGATTATAAACAACTGATTCAGTTTCCGCCGTATTCCATGCTGCTTCGGCCCAATAGTCATGAGTTTTTGAAACCATATGAATTCATTCCAGTGAAGCGTCCAATTGATGACGACAATATCTTTTCATTCGATCTGACCGTTTCCAAATTCCTCTTATTTCACGGGGATCCGATTCCTGTGTCATTGCGTATTTTTTCTAATACAGGCGAACCGATTCCGTTTGTGACAGAAATCCGTTTGGAGATCCTAAGCAATGGACAGAGCGTAGCCACGATTCCCTTAACCCCCACGGAAGACGGCCTCGAACGGAAGGTGTTCTCAGCCAATTACCTTCCAGATCCTGAAGTGGCAGAGAACTGGGCCACGGAATTGACCTTGAAGGGCATTGTGCAACTGGCTGGCTATGAACAAACCGGACTCACCGCCTTGTTTCACTATGCCAATCCGGTAGCGAAGCTGATTGGCAAGGGAGAGGAATGGATGGAAGGGCCGCACCTGAACATCCCTTTGAAATTTTCGGTACAGCAAGAAGGGCGCTACAAGGTTTCAGCCAATCTGTTTGCTAAAGAAACCGGTCGGCCGATTGCCCATCTCATCGCGCGTGGATTGCTAACGGCTCCTCAAGGTGAAATCACGCTGCGTGCCCATGCCAGCACACTGCATCATGCAGAAGAGCCGGGACCCTATCAATTGAGAACCATCCATTTGTATCGCATTCCAGATCAGTTAGGAGGGGAAAGAAAACATGGAATGTCTCCTGAAGAAACCACATTGGAGATCCGCAGCTTCGATTTAGAGACCTATTCAAAAGAACCTTATAAAAACCCTGTGTTGCAGAAAAAACTCGAACTGCTGCAACGCCTTGCCAATCCTGATGATTCCGAATCACCTTAGTCGGGGTTCAGTTTAATCAGCGTTCAACTTTATCAACACACAGCTTTATCAACACACAGCTTTATCAACACACAGCTTTATCAATGGATCCCATTGAGAGGACCGTCACCAGCGATGAATATCAGGGGGTTTTTATGAAATACATGCGTCTGTTTCTATGGGGACTTTTTTTGTTGGGAGGATCATTATTGGGAGGATCGTTATTGGGAGGATCATTGGTGTCGGAGGTAGTCGCTCAAACTTTTCCTCGTTATTCATTTCCGATTGATGAAACTCGACAAGAATTTCTGAAGCCGAATGCCTTCATTCCGGTACAACGTCCGTTAGATTCTGAAAATCGCCTCTCCCTTGAATTGCAAGTCCCTCATTTCTTGATGTTTCGTGAGAAGCCACTCCCTGTAACCTTAATATTAAACAACAATAGCGATGAACCATCACCCGCATTGCATTCTGCAGTGGTGGAGATTTGGGACGGTTCGCAAGCTCGCGACAGTTTCCAACTCCATCCGAGATCAGCCGTCACGGATTCCGAAGGCAATTCAATGGATGTTTCAGCTTCCAATGATTCTACACAAAAAGTCTTTTGGTATGGCGAGTACCCAGCACAGCCTGACAAGACGAAAGAGTGGGGAATCGAATTGACCTTAAAAACCAAGGTAGTGGTGGAAGGTTTTGGCGAAATGGGACTTACGGCACTCATTCACTATGTTCCCTCTATTGCATCCGTTGTTGGAGTACAGCAGGTTTTTATTGAGAAGTCCGATCTGGTGGTGCCGTTGGAATTTTCTGTGAAAGAGGCTGGATTGTATAAAGTGAGTGCGAACGTGTTTTCGGAAAAAGGTCGTCCAATAGCACACTTGACCCAACGCCAGCGTTTGCAATTGCCAGGAGGAGTGATCCCATTAAAAATTTGTGTGGAAGTGTTGAAACATAAAAAGGCAATGGGATCTTATTTGCTTGAGGACATTTTGATCACTCGACTTCCTCAAAAGCTAGGAGGGCCGAAAGCGTATGGTGAGGCCAGTTCACAAAGCGTGACGATTCCTGCTTTTGACTTTTCCCAATATCCTGAGCCCGAGTGCCCTCAGGAGAAAGGCAAAGTTCGAAAACTGAATCTAAAGAAACTTTTTCCACAAATGGATCCTCCATAACCAGGCATCAGTACTATCTGTTGTGGTTCGATTTAGACTCGTTCTGAGGTTTTGCTGATCCAGCAAAGCACATCTTCATGCAAGCCGAGGCGTCCCATTTTGTTACCATAGCCATCACGAGGAAACTCGGTGAAGACGCCACTCTGCAATGAATTATCGGTGGGGTCGAAGAAGAAGTATCGCAACTCGTATCCGTCGAAAGCATAGGCTTTGGCAGCCACGACACGTTGATCTCCATGACTTTGGAAGGAATCCTCGGAGCATTCGATCACGCGGCCATTCATTTCGGAAGGAATGTAGAACTCTCCAATATTAGGCAAGTTGGCGAAAATACGTTTTGCGCCTAATCGTTTGGTAGTTTGTGATTTGTAGGTTGCTTTCACTTCTTCGGAAAGGTTTTCTTCTGGAAATTTATCGGTCAGCCGAATCATGTTTTCTGGGGACCGTTTCGGTTTCGGGGGGCGAGGGGGCTCACCTTCTTCGCGAATCATGCCACGATCCATGAGTAAATCGGTCAATTTTCCCATATTATCTCCTCTCTTGAGTTACTCCCAATACAGCGGTTGTAAGATTGGAATCTCACGTGCTTGATGCTCATAAAAGACTTTGAGCGCATGTTCCACTTCTGGATATTTTTGAATGATATAACGAAAACTATTGCGTGAAAACTTCCACAACTCAGTAGGCTCGGCAGTGACAACCGTACCGGTACGCAGCGTACAAGTTAAGAACGCAATCTCACCAAAAAATTCGCCCGCCTCCACTGCTTTAATGAAGCGTCGCTCACGCGGGGTATCGCGGAACACATTCACGGAGCCTTGTGCCACAAGATACAAGGAGGTGCTCCGTTCCCCTTGCCGGATGATGGTTGTGTTTTCGGGCAATTCGATTTGTTGAGACTGGCTGAGCAGTTCAATCAACTCGGTTTCCACAATTTTTGTGAAAATGGTTGGAAGATGGGATTTTAGTTTTTGGAGCTGGGTGGCTCCTCGTGCTTCGGCTTCGGGATCACGGAAAACCCGTTGCATGGCAGGGTACTGCACTAAGAGTTGTTCCAAGTGATCCAATTTCATTTCCCAGATTTGGGAAGGTTCGAGCGTCGTTATGGAAGCTTGCCGCGTTTTGCCTGTGATGACCGAAGTCTCTCCAAAGAAGTCTCCTGCTTTGAGGGTGGCTAAGGGAATCGGATGGCCTTCGGCATCTTGGGTAGTGGCTTGCACGACCCCTTGAGCAATCACAAAAAAGGAAGTGGGTTTTTCTTCTTGGCGTAAAATGATGGTGTTGGGTGGAAAAGAGTGCTTTTCCATCTTTTGTACCATGATCGACAGTTCCGTTGTGGTGAGTTGGGAAAAGAACTCTGCATACAAATGATCCAATCCAGGAGGATGGTCATGCGATGGAAGGCGAACTTGGGAATCGTCTTCCGGAAATTCATGGCGTTTCAGCCAAGAGGTCCAACCCAATCGAGGTCCCATCATGGCACCAATACGGGATTCAGGAACTTCCTTGGCACGGATTTTAAGCCGCAAATCAAATTCGTATTCTTGATGGGTGAAAAAACGAGCCAACTCACACAAGGGGTGATAGCCACGACCAATGGGCAAAAAGTCTAAAAATGACTTCAAGTCCACAGGACCGATCTGCAAACGGAATCGATTTTGTGGAAACCATACCCGTTTTCCCAAAACAGCCCCTTGTCCCAAATACTGATTTTGTCCAGTGCGCCCAATATAAGTGCGTTGATCGGATTCCAAATCGCACCATTCCCCCAAGAACTGTTGCACACGGATTTTCACCTGAAAATAGTCCGAGAGCAAACACTCCAAAGCTACTGCAGAATGGGGCTGTTGCGAAAACAACCCGGTGTAATACAGAAGTGAGCGATCTTTCACCTGCATGCGTTGCAACAAACCTGGCGTGTTGAGTCCGATGAACGAATACAGGTATTTGGCAAAATGGGATTGATCGGGAGATGTGGTGACCAGGCTCATGCGGTGGTGTTTACGCACCCGGTACATCAGGGAGACCAAACGATGATTGAAGATGTCGAGGAAGTCTTGAAATGCCGTATCGTGTTTACGGTTGCGCTCTAAAATCAGTTCGGTGTAGGGAATCGGAAGTGGACCGAACACCCCGGCTAAGCTCAAAAAATTGATGGTCATGCTCCAGGGATCGTCTGGATATTCGGGTTCTTCCAAGTCTTCGACCGCTGAAGCAGGGAAGTCCAAACGAACCTTGGAATGGAACCGCACCACTTCTCGATTTGGGTCGGCTTCAGCCCCGACGGAAGCCGTATTGCTACCGGCTTCAAAAATTTCCAGCAATTTGACTGCCTGGTAAAAATCAAATCGATATCCTTCGGCAAACAGCCAGTCTGCTACAGGATAATCTTGCCCCCAGCCATAGGTTTCCATTGTTTCCAAATGCCTTCCCGTTGATTACTTTGAATGACCAATTGGGTGAAGGAGTTGACCGACGTGTACAGGCTGAAAAAATGATTCAATACCGCAGCCAGCAAAAATGCACTGCTCCCCACGTAGGCATCTTCATCAAAGGTAACTGTGATTTCCAACCCCTTACAAAACCCACGCCAAGAATCGACTCCCACATTGCGGATGACCCGTTGCGTTTTTAACTCGCGTACACCTACGATTTGTCGATAGATCGAAGGCCGATTGTCAAAATTATAAAGCGATAGGATTTCCCGCAAGGCTTTTAAGCTTTGCTGCCCTTCAGCCAAGGAAAGATAGTTGAGCGATAAGTGGGATATCAAGCGCCATGCATTTTGTCCACCAAGCGGTGGAGTGAGTTGACGGGTCGGTTTGGCAAGGCAGGAGATATTGGTGACCGGAGCGGCTTCTTCGATTTGCAACACGGAACCTGCGGACAACTGCTCGGCCATGCTGCGGTTGGTACACAAGGTATGGGCATACGCCACTTCTACCGGAGGCACTGTGCGATTGAAGTCCAAATCAAGAAAGGAAATGTGCATTTCTGTGCCTGGAATGTCGCGGCGTCGGGTCAACTGACTATGGGCATACCAAAATGCGGTTTGAGCACGACCATCCAGTTCATGATTGTAGGCATAGAAGGGGGCAAACTCCTGCACATCTTCGTCTTTATTAGAAGATACGGAAACTTTCAGAATGGTATGGATTTCTGTCCACCGTTCTCGCCGCATGTCTGGATTGAGACGGTATTCGGTGTGACGGTGATCGATGCGGATGGGTTCGGTTGTTTTGTGGAAGAGGTTCACAATGGGAGTGCATCCCAACAAGAAGGTGTTGGTATCAACGGACAGGCGTTGATTGGGCATTTGCTTGAGCAGAATCAAGATATCTAAGGTGTCTGGTGATGTATTGGCATCCAAGTGGTCAATATCAAAAAAGAAGAATTTCTCCGGGAATGTGAAATACTCTTGCAGGAGCCGTTGACCAGGATGCGCATTGGGGGGGTCGACCAGCACGTTTTCATCTCGACCAAATCCAACGGGCAAGATGGCTTCTTTGCTGAGGAAGATCGGTCGATTTTTTTCAGGAAGCAGGGCAATGCGGAATACCTGATTGAATAACAATTCATAAAGTGTGTTTGTCAGGGTCCGTTCCCCTTGTAAATAAAATCGAAGCCGCTTGAGTGACATTTCTGGAAACGGAGGACCTGAAGTTTGCAACTTCAGCCGTAGCACGGTGGCCACTTCGGTGGTGGCATCCAAAAAATCGAACTGGTCGGTTGATTCAAAGCCGGCTTCTACCAATTCGATAGGCCACAAAGTGACCGGGTATGCCGTGCGAAAACGGCACACATACCCTTGTTCCGATTCGGCATATAACGGTGTATGACGCGGCACCAAACCGCCATCAGTGAGTTGTCCTTGATCCGGATCGACCTCAAAACGGGCGATGGTCATGGAAGGCACCGGTTTGATATAATGTGGGCACAGGATGTCGAGGAGGGCTGATGTGACTTTAGGGAATTCGCTCTCAATGTTGTTTTGAATTCGTGCGGTGAGGAATGCAAATGCTTCGAGCATCCGTTCCACATTGGGGTCAGCACTTTCATCAACTCCCAACTCCAAGCGGCCTGCAATTTTGGGATACTTTTCGGCAAAATGGCTTCCCATTTTGCGGAGGTAGTTCAGCTCTTGCTGGTAGTATTGTAAGAAATCTTCATCAGTCACTCTCATGAACTTGATACTCCCCGTTGTTTTTACGAACTAGCACTGGAAACGAGACCGGCTCACGAATGGATTCCGTCACCATCATTGCTTCAATCCGTAACCAGAGGGCTTTATATTCATCGACAAATTCGCCCACCGTAATCCGTACGTCTTTCAAACGCGGTTCTAAGGTGGGAATGATTTTTTGTAAAACTTGCGCAATATGCCGACGATCACGGCTGCTATTCGGTGAAACCATCGCAAAATCTGGAATGCCATAATCGATGGTGGTTTGTTCACGAGACCACAGCAATTGTTCCGGAATCGAGCAACGGGTATTGAGCATCCGCACCAATTCACGACGGATAGATTCACGGAGTTGAGGACGATTGTAAGAGCGGAGAGGTCGTGGTTCTTTGGATGAGGCAGGGTTGGGATCGATCAGCCGTTCGAATAGAGGCACTCTAGCACTGTCATTGATATCTGGCCCTAGCATATAAATTCCGATGTGGAGGTGCTACCTCCCTCAAGGAGGGAGGCATGGCAGAGATCAACGATTACGGTTCGGCATCTGGTGGAGCGTTGGTGATCAAATCCCAACCGGTTCCGATGGGTTCAGACCCTTCTCCCGTTTCCCGGGATTGTGGGTCGTATTTCCAGTAAATCAATCCGTAATTGAAGGTTACTTTTTCCAAAGGAATGTCACCTCTAATTTTATTTCCTTCAGCAAAGACAGATTCATCCCCCATGGTATGGGTGGTGACTGAAGAAATGATCGCATGGGTCAAGATATAATACATGTAACGAACGGGCGTGTTTTCACTCGTGGAAGCATCGGCTCGATAAAGTTCAAACACAATTTTATCGATGTGATGCCCCATACAACACCATTGATTGATTTCTGGTGTTGCCCGATCCACATACTTATAAAATGTGAAATCTCCGTGATGACATCGTTCTACGGTACGACCTCCCGTGGAACTCACGGTAGGTGAGGTGGGTTGCCTCAGTTCGTGTGAGTATGACAAGATCTCAATCCAGTTCACATGACCAGCTTCTCCCAGAACGTTAGTTCCAGTCATGTCGGTGCTTTCGCCGTCAATGGAGTTGTCATCAACTCCAATTCTTAAAAACATATTTTGCATACGAACCTCCTACTTGGTTAGCGTGTCGTGAAGGTAAATTAGAATGCTGGCGGCGGTAATTCAGCGACCAGTCGAATGGAAGCGGTCAATTCTTCCAGTTGGAAATGAGGCCGGAGGAATACAACCGATTTATAACTTCCTGGTTTCCCTGGAATCTCAGCAACATCAACGCGAGCCTCACGAAGAGGATATTTGGCCTTCATGCCTTGGGGAGCATCGTCATTTCCTAACACATAATTTCGAATCCAGCGATTCAGATAGGCTTGCACTTGATCTTTCGTCATAAAACTTCCGATTTTGTCGCGCATGATGACTTTGATGTAATGAGCGAATCGTGAAGCCGCTAGCATATAAGGTAATTGTGAGGAAAGCCGGGCATTGGCAGTTGCTTGAGGAGTATCATACACCTTAGGCTTGTTGGCTGTTTGGCCCCCGAAGAACGCGGCATAATCGGTCCCTTTACAGTGGATTAAAGAAATGAACCCTAAATCGTTCAGTTCTTTTTCACGCCGATCCGTGATGGCAATTTCGGTAGGGCATTTCAAGGCAATGTCTCCGTCATCGGTAGGGAAGGTATGGGCTGGCAAACCTTCTACAAGTCCACCCCCTTCAACCCCTCGAATTGCTGCACACCATTTGTGCTGAGCAAATGCAGTTGTGATACGGAGTCCCAACGCATAGGCACAGTTCCCCCACAGATATTTGTCATGATTTTTTCCATCCACATCTTCTTCATACGCAAATTCTTCCACAGGAATGGTGTCGGCTCCATAAGGCAAGCGTAATAAAACATGGGGGAGGGCTAACGTCACATAGCGAGAATCTTCACTCGCACGGAAAGAGTTCCATTTGATCAATTCCGTGCTTTCCATGACTTTTGCAAGGTCGCGAGGTCCGGCCAATTCGGTAAATCGATCCATATCAAAGAGAGCTGGGTCCGCAGCAGCTAAGAACGGAGCGTGTGCTGCGGCTGCGACTTGTGACAATTTTTCAAGCAATGCGACATGTTGCGGATGGCGACCAAATTCAAAATCGCCGATAAGCAGGCTGTAGGGATGTCCGCCAAAAGTCCCATATTCTTCTTCATATACTTTTTTGAATAAGGCGCTTTGGTCAAACTCAGTGGCTTTTTCTAAATCGGCTTGTAGATCTTTGCGAGAAACATTCAGCAGGCGGAGTTTTAGAGAGGTGCTGGTTTCAGTATTCATGACCAGATAATGAAGCCCTCTCCAAGAGGCTTCCATTTTTTGGACTTCTGGAGCATGCATGATTTCGTTGAGTTGCTTGGAAATCAACTCATCTAAATCGGCTATACGCCGGGTGATCATATCCACCGTGTCTTTTTTAACGGTCATGCCTTCATCCAAGATCTGATTTACAAATTCGCCAATCAAATCTTTCGCAGAGTCTTTTTGAGACTCATCGCGAGCCATTTTGCCATCTTGGATGATTCGGTCCAGAAGACTCAGTTCGCCGCTTTCTGCTGTGCCTTCTGTGGTTTCTTCTTCTGCCATGGAGACCTCCTATACTTGGTCGTTGAAAACGGTTGAGAGATTATTCACTAGTGGTTTCAGCATCCGCAGGCTCAACAGCCGTAGCCGTTTTGAGCTCCTGCAGGTTTTCCGTATTGGTGACAACTTCTTGGAGCAACGAGTCCAACGCATCATTGCCGTCTAATTTGGCCACAAGGTCGTTGAGGCGTTGGCGGGCTTCAAACAGTTTCCGTAGAGGCTCCACTTGTTTAACAATATTGATAGGATTGAAGTCATCCATGTTGTTGAAGGTCAGATCTACATTGATTTTGGTGTCGTCATCGACCAACTTGTTATCGACACGGCACGTGACTCGGGGGGAAATCGACTCCATTACGTTGTTGAAGTTATCCCGATCGATTTCTACGAATTTGCGTTCTTTCAATTTAGGCTGCGGTTTTTCCGATTTTCCTGAAAGGTCCGCTAAAATTCCCACCACCAACGGGAGCTCTTTCAGTTCGATAGCATCCCCAATTTCCACGTCATAGGTTATCTGGACACGGGGGGGGCGAACCCGATCCAATTTATGCTGTGTGCTTTCTGCCATGCCTCACTCCTGTTCAAGAAGTTATCGCCAATGAGTCCTCCCCCAGTGCTTACTGAGTTTCTCAGCATAGCAGTTGGAAGAACCGATCAATCGGGTTTGAACTATGATCCAACCCCGTGCCAATGGTCCTTGCTATAATAACTCATACCTGTATGTCAAGCCCTATTGAGGAGAGAGAAGGTTCCCCACAAACCTAGAAAATAAAAGCGAGAGAGCGATTTGCAGGGCCTGAAGAAATAGTGAATCAGCTCAGTAGATGAAACGTCAGAACATCATTTAATTTCCAGTTTGGTAATGCCGTCCCAACTGCCTTGGTCGCCTTCACGAAGGTAGTGCTCACAACGCTCGATATAAATCCGAATCGCTTTGTCTTCAGGAGTGTGTGTGAGACACTCCCTAAGAAGTTGTAACGCATTTTGAATTTCTTGATTGTGATATAGAGTGAGCGCTGCTTCGAATTGTGGCTTAGTTTGGGTTTTGCCTATTCGGCTTTCCAGTGGTTCGCCATCTAAGACTTCGTACACTGTCACAGGCTTCTCTTTGCCTTTTACACGCACACGTCCGATCATCCGAATCGAAAACACTTCCGGATGTCTTAAGCTGTTGAACGTGTATTCACTGATCAGCAAGGAGGCCCCATAGATTTTGGTCATGCCTTCAATGCGGGAAGCTAAGTTGACGGCATCACTAATCACAGTGGTTTCCATCCGATTGAGTGCACCGATGGTTCCTAACATCATCGAACCCGTGTTGATACCAATTCCCATACGAATCGGCTCCAGCCCAGATGGGCGGAGTTGGGAGTTGTTGTCCTGCAATGTCTTCAACATGCTTACGGCAGCTTTTACGGCATTGTCGGTTTTTTGGTCAAAGAGGGCCATGATGGCATCGCCGATGTATTTATCGATGAATCCGTGATTTTCTTGAATGATGGGATTCATCAATCCCAAATAAGTATTCAGGAAGGCAAAGTTTTCATCAGGCGTCATTTTTTCCGAAATCGTCGTGAAAGAACGGAGGTCGGAAAATAAAATATTCATGCTGGTGCGAACGTTGTCGCCAAGTCCCACATCCACAATACTATTTTTATTCAGATACCCTAAGAACTGGCTTGGAACGAATCGCTCGAAAGCCGAGTTGGTTTGAGAGAGATCACGAATCAATGATTGAACGGCTTTGCGCATAGTATCGAAGCTCTGAGCCAATTGACCCACCTCATCATTGCGGCTTGTGTCAATAGCGATTTCAAGGTCACCTTCTGCCAATTGTTCTGCATTTTTTTGTAACGTCTTCAAAGGGCGGATGATCGTCATGGCAACTTTGTATCCCACAATAATCACCATAAAGAATAATCCAATCGCTACAGCGGCTAACAGATATTGAATGTTCGCTAAGATGGCTTTGGCTTCGGCAAGAGGAAAGAACAGCACCAAATGCCCTGCTATCTTCTGCTGCGCATCGCGTAAAGGGCGAATCTGTACAAAATATTCATCCAGATAAAAAAAACGCTCTGTCTGTAAAGTATGGAGGTCTTCCACATGTCGACGCACTTCATTCCAAAGTGGAAGTTGGAGATTTCGTGGCAAAGAAGAACTTGTGAGACGTCCTTCTGCCACAAAGGAAATTTCCGCTTCTGTTAAACTTTGAATGCTTTCAGCAAAAGCAGAATTCAGATACATCCCGATCATCAAAACGCCAGAAGGATCTTCTGGAATTCCGATAGGGGACGCTCCCAATAAAACCAGTCGCCCATTGCGGATATTCAAGGTGGTCACGGTTTGCCCATCTAATGCATTCTCAATCAAGAGTTCGCTTTGGGGTGTGATTTTTTCGGAAAAGTTGTCTTCAGCCGTAACTAACAATTCCCCATCATCGTCGTAAACTTCGATGATGTGCATCCCCAACTGAGATTGATAGCTTTGGAGAGTATCGAGAATGGTCGGGGGATCCCCATCATCGACAACAGTGGCAAGAATGGGCAACACTCCGATGAGTTGAGATTCGTTGAAGAGGCGCTGAGTTTGGGTCCGCAGTTGGGTATTCACCACTTGATCAGTACGCCTAGCGGCATCTTGAATGTTGCGTTCTTGTGAAGTTTCGATAATCCAGCGGGTGGGAATGAAGCTCGCTACGATGGTGAAGATGATCAGCACGGCGAGCAAAAGGATCAAACGAGAGGAAAGAGAACGGAACATAAAGGACCTTAAAGAACCTTGCTATGAAGCTCGAACATATTTTTTAAATTTGCAATTTTGAATACCTCTAAAATCGGAGGCCTCAATCCGATTAGTTTAAGATTGCCTTGTTCCTGTTGAATTCGTTTTAAGATAGCAACCAGAGTTCCAATTCCCGAACTTTTGATAATCTGGACTTCAGAAAGATCGATAATAATGTGAATTTGGCCGGCCTCAATACAACTCGTGGTTTGGCCTTGTAACTCTTGAGAAGATAGTAAATCCAATTCTGCTACTTCAACATGAATCAATTGATACTCTTGAGACATATTCCTCTTTGACTAACTGCGTGTGATTTTTAAAGTTCCCCGAAGTTTGCCTTTACGCATCAAATCAATTTCTTGACTTTCCCTGGGTTTGATATCAAGGGTGATTTCTTGATAGCTCGGAATCCATACATGGAACTTAGAAACGTTTTCCGGAAGATCCAACATTTGGAAAGAAATTTGTTTCACCTTTTTCTCAAATTTGATGGTTTTGTAGTAAGGAGAATCCAAAGAAAACAACCATGCCCTCATTCTAGGATGAATTTTACAACTGATCCTAATTGCAGTTCCATGTTTCCACGTCACGGATTGTTGAAAGCTAGAACCGGGAGGGGCTAATCCAACATCAAAATTGACTTTATGTTCTTGGTCGTTGGCATAAATGTTGTGATTGATTGTATCTGAGTTTTGAAACGTAATCACAGAACCTTGGGAACCCACTACAATTTGTTGTGAGAATTCTTTGTTTTGTTGATCCACAATCGATTCTATCGGAACGGAAGTCTTTGTTGTCGTGTCAAAATAGAGCAAAGCCCCTTTTGGTACACTCTTAATAAAAATAAACTCACCGCTTAAGACATCAGCCCAAGCCATGCCCCCAAAAGTTGAAGTCCCCCCAAGCAATATTCCGATTAATATGAGAGTCTTTTGTATGATGTGCATCGGTTTTCCTTGTGTAAATAATAAATTTTTAAAACGTTAGGATAGTAGTCAGTACCTATGCAAAACAACATAAAAGAATCTAAGTTTTCTTCAAAAAGTCCTATGTGGAAGTCGATTTTTTGTCAAGGAGTAGTTCCGGGCATCGCTCGCATTCCGTCATGGCTTTGGATTGTCATCGCAGGACTTCTTATGGGAACGGGGAGTATGGGGTATACCCATCTGCAATATCTGGGACTTGTGGCTTATTTCCCCTTATTTCTTGTCTTAGACCGTATTCACCAAAATCCTCAATCATCGTTCAAACGAAAATTGGGGGCCATGCTGTTGGCATGCTTAGCAATGGGAATGGTAGCAGCCCCTATTGGTGTGCATTGGATGATTCATAGTATCCACGTGTTTGGCCATATGCCTTGGCCCGTGGCGCTGGTCCTCACTTGTTTGGGATACGGCTTGGAAGTGATGCTAGTGCTAGGGTTTTGTTTTGCATTGCCTTTGTTTGTCATTCGCCGATGGGGGTGGTGGGATTTGCCGCTAAGGCTGTTGTTTGCTTGGCTGATGGATTCACTTTATCCCCGCTTGTTCCAATGGTCGTTTGGGGGACTGACATTTATCCAAACACCATGGCTTTCTCAGCTAGCTGATGTGGTAGGGGCGTGGGGATTGGGGTTTTATAGTCTAGGTTGTAATTTCTTATTATTACTCCTTTGGCGTTCTTACCATGCACCGGAACGTGTGCCACTACGAGTGGTACGAGGGTTTGTGATTGGGTATTTGGTTTTAGTCGTGGCTGGAACCCTCTATGGTATGTTTCGTGGTATGAGCTTAGAAACACAATCGGCCGAAGGAGCTTCGTTACATATCGCTGCAGTTCAGCCCAATTTTTCTTTGAAGAATCTCGCCTCAAATCCAGATTTGGCTTACTCCAATCGAGTGGGCAACATTGGAGGTTTGTTGCAGGACTCTAAACAAGCCTTGGCACAGTTTCCACCGGATTCCTCTGTTCCTCGCCTCGTGGTTTGGCCAGAATCGACCTACCCTTTTGCCTTTTTCAAAGATGCTGCTGGACGCCGTTTGGTCGAACAATTTGCCCGTGAAAATCAGACCTCTGTATTGTTGACGACCATCGATTGGGAGGTCAATGCTCAACAAGAATACAAATTTTATGGGCTTTCTTTGTTGTTAGGACCCGATGGGCAAATACGAGGACGTTACAACAAAATTTTTCTTATTCCTTTTGGAGAGTATATCCCTGGAGCTAGCTGGTTTCCCGCGTGGCGAAATTTCATGAAACAGATGGTTCCTCAAATTTCAGAGTTTGAGCAGGGGAGCGATCATACCGTGTTTTCACTTTCTGAGACTCACCAACTGTCAGGATCGATCTGTTTCGATATTTTTTCTCCAAAAATTACTAGAAACATGGTTAGGAATGGAGCGGATCTAGTGATCAACCTGAGCAATTTGGCTTGGTTTGGTAAATCCAATGCGACCAAGCATATGGAGATGATGATTCGTTGGAAAGCAATCGAAAACCGAGTGCCTTTGCTTTACATTTCCAACAACGGCCAAACCATGTTTATTAACCCGTTAGGGGAACAAGTAAGCAAAGCTTTAGAGCTTTTTGAAACAGGAAGTTTATCAAAAACCATTGTTTTACAGCAGCATTTTTCATTTTATCGTGAGTACAAAGAAACACTACAATTGCTTATCATTGTGTTGCTTTTGGGACTGAGTTTGTTAGCCCATAGACGTTACCATGTTTTTCTTCCAGCCTCATTGCAAGCTAGCGATTGATCCTTAAAAACTGAAATATTTGATTCACCAATTAACCTCCCTTTCTAATTTTCGTTTCTGGAATCGTGGTCTCATTTCAGATGTTTGTTTCCTTCTTCAAGATCTTGATTTCAAATTGCCCTACAAGGCTTCGGTTCACAAGGCTTCAAAAACGAGTCCTTCAGACGAAACGTTCTCCTCATTTAGATAAAGTACGAGAAAATCCCACGGAAAAAAAAGATCTCAATTTCATAATATATGCTTTCATTCAGACTGTTTTTTTGCATTAACACCTGTGGGTAGCATTTGAGGAAGGCATCTCGTTTTTCACGGTTTACACTATAGATACTCTTGCTAATCCCTTGATTTTTCAAGGAAGTGTTGTGCTATTCTTTATTTGCTTGAAGTCGGATCCACCTACAGAAAGGCTTAAGTTTGAGGTTTTAATATTCGGGATTTGCCACTTGTAATACCTTTGAGGAATTGAATAAGTTCTACGAATAAAAGTGAAAATAATGAACATTTACTATTGAAAAAATTATCTGGACATTCTAAATACCGATAGGTAACTCATCATTAGTTATTCATTGTTTTTGTCGAATAGTTTGAACTAATCTGAAGGGAGGTAGAGGTTTTTATGGAAATGAAAGAAGCCAAAAAACTGCTAAAGTCTGTTAAAACTTATGCTGATGAATTGACATTAAGCGGTATCGCTAAAAAAATGGGCATTAGCGTAGCCACATTGAATGCTCGATTAGTCAAAGCATCTTCACTCTTGGAGGTCCCCTTACCAGCCTTTGCTTCAGGGCGTGGTAAGTCGGCTACCAAAAGCGAGCATGTGACCCATGTACAAGCTTCAGGACGTGGCGGAAATTCGAAAAAAATTGTAATTCCACAGCAATTTTTTGATGAATTGGGATGGGAAGTGAAAGATGCTGTTAAATTGAGAGTCTATGGAAAGAAAAAAATTATTATTGAGCCGTCTACCGAAGAAGAAGAATAAATAAGTTCTTTGTCGCTACCTCACCTCAAAGTGAGGTAGTTTTTTTTGATTGTTTCCTAGATTTTTATTTTTGTGTTTTGTGTTAAGCTATTGTTTCTTCGTTTTATGTAGTATTAATGTTGATTTTATTTTCGTTTTATGTTGCTCTAAAATTTTGGCCTCTTATAGGCAGCAATCAGGGCCTTGGAACAGGGTATCCAGCAAAAGGGAGTTTCGGGCAAGGGAGAGGATAGAGGAGACAATCCCAACCAGGAGAAAAGCATGATGGCACAAGCAATTTCTGATCTTGAGTATAAGATTCGAGAGCAACAATCTCAGATTAGCCGACTTACTACGGATCTCATATCCGCTAACAATACGATTGAACGCTCCCAATCCAAGATTGAAATACTTTTAGAAGCCACAGAACAGATCGCAGCGGTCCGTGATAAATTCCTCGCCATTGTGCAAGCATCCAACTCCATCTTGCATGAGATTCCAGTGCAAGAAGTTATCGAAGTGGAAATGTATTTCTATGAAAGAGAATCCTCTGGTGGTGGAGGTTATGCTTTTTTTGGAGTGAAAACTGATCGAATTGATAATGGTCCTGCTCAGGTCCGTTTAGATAGTGTGGCTGATATTAGGCACGATTTTTATCGTACCTTGCCAGATCCTATCCCACAAATCTTAGAAACATATGGTTCGAATCGTTGTTCGTTAGTGGATGAAGTACTATGGGTTCCTCTCAGTCATGGTGAAACGTTATTAGGAGTGATCTCAATCAAAGGAATCGACCGCCAACTTATCACGGAAGATGATAAGCATAGTGTGGATACCGTATCTCAATTTTTGTCGGTTTCTTTAGAAAACTTAGGGTTCACATTAGAGTTAGAACAAAAGATTCGGGAACGTACAAAACAACTGAATTCATCCTTAGCTGAGTTGGAACAAAAAAATACAACACTAGCAGCGAGTTATCAAAAATTAGAAGATCTGAATCATACAAACCATCAGTTACTTCAAAAATTAGGTGCTCTGCATGAAGTCCATTTAAAATCTTTAGGTAGTTGGCTGGACAATTTGCTGAAGTCGCTCAATCCCTCAGACCAAAAATTGGCACAAGATACGCTTCGAGAAATTCACCATATCGAAGAGATGTTACAACCGATTGCATCTTTATACTTTTCGGAAAAGGCGATTAAGAACAAGCATGTGTTGTTAGCGGAAGCGAATAAAAAACAGCAAATCATTGCTAAGATGGCTTTAGGAGGGACGGGGGTGACTCTGGACATTGCTGAAACCTTAGAGCAAGGCCAAGAATTGTTGGACCAACAGGCATATGACATCCTTTTTGTCGACTCTGAATTCATTGAACTAACCGCACATGCATACCAAAAGTATCCAAAAATTCAGTCAGTGTTCATGACCCAAGATGAGCCTTCCCACTATATCCAAATTTTGAAGGACTATCCTTTTTTAGGGAACATCGTATCTCGTAATCCAGAAGACCGCACATTTACCCTTAAGAATATCCTGACCACCGTTAGCAAATTGACGAGTCAAAATATCTTTGGATTGGAAAAATATTTAAGTTGGGGGGTAGATATACACAGACATGCGGTTACGTGTAGTCAAACGCGGGGAGAATTAGTGGATGCGATGGAAGCCGATTTTAAACTATTGGGAATTCGACGCAACATGCTCACCCGTTGTAAAATGGTAGCAGAGGAATTGTTAATGAATGCAATTTACGATGCTCCCGTCGATGTTCATGGTAAACAACTTTATAACCATTTGCCTCGAACCACTCCCGTGCAATTGGATGGAGAACAAAGTGGAACGTTCCGCTATGCCTGTGATGGGTTGCTTTTAGCGATTGCGGTGGAAGATCCCTTTGGAGCTTTAGATCGGGAAACCATTCTTACCTATATCATGGAGTGTTATTCTGGCGGACAGACCCGAATGAAACAAGAAGGCGGAGCCGGCTTGGGATTGTTTCAGATTATGGAAATGTCTGATCTGCTTGTCATCAATGTCAAACCCCGGCTGAAGACCGAAGTAATTGCTTTGTTTAATATTGATCCCAATAAACCAAAAACCAACTCTAACAAGTCGCTACACTATTTCTACGGATGACCTGCCCCACTCCGCAGATGACTGCTTGCAAAACAAGATAAGTTGAGCAACTCACCTAGTTTTGGTATGGAAAAGTTGCTTGACATTTAAAGTCATCTACGAACATCTGGAAGGCCTTTTATGCCTTTCACCTCACCCCCTCATTCTTCCTATTAGCTCTCATGAAAGCATCGACTCCTTTGGCACAAGATGAACTCATTTCTATTATTCTGCCCGTGTACAATGAAGAAGAAAATATCCCGCAACTATCGGAAGAAATTTTTTCTACGATGGAGAGTGGAAATTGGCGGTTTGAGGTCATTTGGGTCGATGATCGAAGTCGTGACAACAGTTACGCCCTACTGAAAGAGTTAGCAGAACAAGATTCACGCAATCGGGTGTTTAAGCTTTCTCGGAATATGGGGCAGACTCAAGCCATAGCGGCTGGGCTGAGCAAAGCAAAAGGAGGAATTATTGTCTTTTTGGATGCAGATCTACAAAACCCGCCCCAAGAAATTAAAAAGTTGTTACAGGAACTTGATAAGGGTTACGACATCGTGACCGGTTGGCGCACCCAGCGTCAGGATGGATTGCTGATGCGCCGCCTGCCCTCCATCTGTGCCAATTTTTTGATTTCTAAAATGATGGGCTATCGTGTTCATGATTACGGATGTGCCTTGAAAGCGTATCGGCGGGAATATCTCAATGACATTCAATTTTTAGGAGACACGCATCGCTTATTGCTGGCTTATGCTGTGATGAACGGTGCTCGAATCAAAGAGATTCCAGTGGATCATCGTCCACGAACAGCAGGCCAATCGAAGTATGGATTGGAACGGACGTATAAGGTCTTGGTCGATTTGTTTGTCATGCGTTTCTTTGCCTCGTATAGCACCCGACCGGCTCATTTTTTTGGAACATTCGGTTTGTTTTTATTGGGTATTGCAGGAGTGCTCATGGGGTTCGTGGTCGTTCGCAAGCTGTTGGGTGGGATCTGGATGAGTCCAATGTTGATCATCGCCTGCACCGCGTTTTTCTCTGGATTCAATATCTTAGTGCTCAGTTTGGCAGTGGAAGTGCTCTACCGTGGCATTCTCCGAAACAACAATCGCACCACGTTTACTCTGGACGAAGAGGATTCAGTGGACACCTCGCAATGATTCTTCAACCATCCAGTCCTTTATTAACTAATCAAATATAGCATCCGTTATGTGTGGTATCAGTGGGTTCTTTGGAAAAGGAACTTGGGATGACATTCATTCCATGACCCGTGCTTTGACTCATCGTGGTCCCGATGCAGAAGGGTATTGGGCCGATGAAACCCAAGGAATTTATTTAGGACATCGTCGTTTATCTATCATTGACTTAGAAGGTGGGATTCAACCCATGTGGACTGCGGACCAGCAGCTGGGCGTGATTTTTAATGGAGAAATCTATAATTTTCAGGAATTGCGAAAGCAGTTGGTCCAAAAAGGTCATCAGTTTCACACCGATCATTCTGATACCGAAGTGTTGCTTTATGGATATCGAGAATGGGGAGAACAGCTTCCTACACATCTCAATGGCATGTGGGTATTTGCTATTTTAGATCGGGAGAAGAATACCCTGTTTCTGAGCCGGGACCGTTTTGGAAAAAAACCGCTTTTTTATACTCAACAAGGGGATACCTTTGCATTTGCCTCCGAATTGAGGGCGTTGATTCAACATAAGTCCGTTTCAGCAAAGCTTTCGACTCTCGCTCTACAAAAGTATTTTGCCTACAACTACATCCCTGCTCCTTACTCGCTCTACCAACAGATTTATAAACTGCCAGGTGGGCAGAATCTCACCTTACACCTCGCCGATCATTCGTTCTTCGTTAAGCCTTATTGGGAGTTTGTGCTGGATCCGGAACCGGAAGGAAAGCAATCGGAAGCGGAGTGGTCCGAACAAATTCGATCCCAATTTTCAGAGGCCGTTAACAGACGCTTGGTTTCCGATGTGCCTTTGGGATTTTTACTCAGTGGTGGCGTCGATTCGTCAGCAGTTGTTGCCTATGGCGCGAAGCATGCCCAGCAGATAAAGACGTTTTCAGTTGGTTTCGAAGAAGCGAGTTTTGATGAATCTGCCTATGGAAAAGAAATTGCCCAAAAATTTGGAACGACGCACCATTTGCGAGTCTGTTCTGTGTCTCAAGCGCAGGATCTGATCCCGGAAGTTTTGGAGAAGTTGGACGAACCCATGGGGGATGGTTCCCTGCTGCCCACTTATCTGCTCTGCCAAGAAACGCGCAAACATGTGACGGTGGCACTCAGTGGGGATGGCGGTGACGAACTATTTGCAGGATACGATCCGTTTCGTGCGTTAAAATTAGCCGGGTGGTATCAGCGATGGGTTCCGGGGCAAGTGCATCAAGCGATTTCGATGATGTTGGCTCGGTTGCCGGTTTCTCATCGCAACATGAGCTTGGATTTTAAAATCAAACGGACCCTTCGAGGATTGGGCTTTGATCGAACAATTTGGAATGCGGTTTGGATGGGGCCATTGACGATAACGGAGGTTCAAGATTTGTTTCAGATACCGGTTTCTTTGGAAGAATTGTACTCTGAAGCCATTGCAGTCTGGGAGGCCTGCGAACAAAGTAGCTTGGTGGATAAAGCGTTACAGTTTTATACACGGCTCTATATGCAAGACGATATTTTAGTTAAAATTGATCGGGCATCTATGATGAATTCCTTGGAGCTCCGTTCTCCTTTTCTGGATATCGATTTTGTCAATTTGGTCCGTCGCATTCCTACAGAACTCAAACTGAAAAAAGGACAGACGAAATATATTCTTAAAAAGGCATTGGAACCCATTTTGCCCAATCACATCATTTACCGCCCTAAAAAAGGATTTGGCATGCCGATAGGCCAATGGTTTCAAGAAGGCAGTTTAGGTTTTCAAAATCACGATTCCATTCCACCAGAACAATGGCCCTTTGTGCAGAAATTATGGAATGAACATCGCCAAGGCTCAGCCGACCATCGGCTGTTCCTGTGGAGCTATTGGTTGCTAAACCAACTCCGTTCCCGTGCTCATTCGGGCGTCACATAAGCGGCCGTGATCCCTCCATCGACAGTGAATGTGGCTCCATTGACATAGGATGATTCGTCAGAAGCAAGGTAAAGCGCCGCCTGGGCCATTTCTTTAGCTTCTCCGAATCGACCCATTGGAACGTGGACCAATCGTCGCTGTTTCTTTGCTTCGGTATCTAAAAACTTCATCAACAATTCGGTTTTCAAAGGCCCCGGACACAATGCATTGACGCGGATATTTTCACGTGCATGCAGCACTGCCAATTCACGAGTCATGGCCAGCACTCCTCCTTTGCTCGCCGTATAAGCCAATTGCGGCGTGGCGGCTCCGAGTAAGGCTACGAATGACGCTGTATTGATGATCGAACCACCCCCGGATTTTCGTAAAGCTGGGATGCCATATTTGCATCCTAAGAAGACACCTTTGAGGTTGATGTTCATGGTGAAATCCCATATTTCTTCTTCGGTTTGAATGGCATCCTCATCTTTGGGATGCATAATTCCCGCATTGTTGAACAAGATATTCAATTGTCCAAAGATCTCTTCGGCGGCGTACACCATGTATTCACAATCGTTGGCTTTGGAAACATCAGCCCGAACAAAGACCGATTTGCCTTTGGTTTCTTGGATCATTTCCACGGTTTTTTTGCCTTCATCGTCATTGATATCCGCGACGACTACCTTTGCCCCTTCTTGCGCAAATAGAAGCGCCGACTCCCGTCCAATGCCGCTGGATGCACCTGTGATGATCGCTACTTTATCTTGAAGTCGCATAATTCCCCCCCTTGTCTTAAGTTGCTTGAACTCAATTCTTAAGTTGCTTGGCCTCAATCTTTCACTTGCTTCGCTTCAATGCTTAAGTTGCTTGGCCTCAATCTTTAAGTTGACTGGCCTCAATCAGTAGTTTGTAACAAACCGGTTATTGATACTTGCACTCATGATGTCTACTGCTCCGTATTCATTAAAAAGGGGGCGCAAACAATCAACTTATTTTCACGCAAAAGAAGACCATAGCGTGGATGGATTTTGTGAATTAAAATCAATGGTGCTCTAGAATTAAATGCGGCACGGCACGGCACGAAGATGGAAAAGTATGCTGAAAAGTGTACTGAAAAAACTAGAACAGGTGGTGTGATAGAGCCGTGCCTTCTAATGAATAATGAAGGAAAATTTTCTGCATGTATCTGCCGCAGCGGGCTGCTCATCCAATGACGTCATCTAGGGCGTTATCATTTCAGTCAGCTAGTACAACTTGATGTGGGAGGTGATAATGTTGCTCGAATTGATTCACCAAACGGGAATAGTTCCTAAAAAAGCTTCACAAGCGGTATACCATTCGGCATGTCCGTGGTGTGGAGGGAAAGACCGGTTTACGATCTGGGGCGAAGAAAACCGTTACTGGTGTCGTCAGTGTCAACGGTCGGGAGATACAATCCAATTTTTGCGAGATTTTCATGGAATGTCGTTTCCTCAGGCGGCAGAGGTCGTGGGAAAACCTGTGGAGAGATTCCGTTCTTCTTTTAACTCCTCGCCTGCTCAGCAAGAAAAATCGAAACCTCTCCATCAATGGATGCCTCATCCTGCCGAGCTGCCCTCTGTGACATGGTGTCAAACGGCGGAGCGCTTCCTCAATTCGACTAAAAAGAAGCTACCAACTAACTTAGAAGCAATTCACTTCTTGCAGGCACAAAAAGGACTCACACTCACGACGATTCAAACGACAGAATTCGGATACAATCCTAAAGATCGTTATGCTCGTCCTAAGACTTGGGGGCTTGAAGGATCGAAACGATTTTGGATTCCTGCGGGATTGGTGATTCCTTATCGCAAGGAGGGGCAAATCATAAAGATCCGCATCCGTCGATTTGTGACAGAGGAGCCGCGTTATGTTGCTATTAAAGGCACTGGCACCCTACCGAGTTGGTATGGCAGAAACCCCCAGCATGTGGTGCTCGTGGAAAGCGATTTGGATGCCATACTCCTCGCGCAAGAAGCAGGAGATTTGGCTTTGTATGTGGCGTTGGGTTCGGCAACTTATCGTCCTGATATTGAGACCATGGGCCTCCTGCAACAGGCTCAGAGGGTATTTCTCGCGTTAGATGTTGATGAAGCGGGCAAAAGAGAAACTCAGACATGGTGGGCCAAACATTTTCCGTATGCCCAACCACTATCGATCCAGAGCGGAAAAGATCCCTCGGATGCGTGGGGCCATGGCATAAGTTTACGAGATTGGGTACTGCAAGGGATTCGAAACACGCATGATGCTGGGTAAGATTATTTGAGGTGTTGAAGTCGCTTCAGAAATTCACAAGAACCTATGTTCAGAAAGGGTGACTAAAGAAAGAAGGTCCAAAACACTAACTTTTGTTCTGGAGTGGAATCATGTATTTGGTAATAAGGAGCATGATTTCTCAATTCGCCTTTCTACAACGGTGATCCGTGACATCGACCCCTCACAGGTTTTATTTGTTTCAGAAGTATAATGCTGTTTATCGGCAATATACTTGGATGGTTTTCGGCGTGGTGTGTCTCTGGCTAGGAGGGCCGCTTCATGCCTATGCCTCGCTTCCGCCGCTTTTGCTAGAAACACGGGAGCAAAGCACTCCACTGTATTACTTTGAAGTTTTCGAAGATCCTACCAAACAGTTGACTTTAGAAGACATCCTTTCCTCAGCATATCAATCCCAGTTTCATAAACAGCAGATCAGCCGCTTTCAAGTTCACTACGACAAAGCGGCTTGGATTCGAATCAAACTACAATCCAAGTTTCCTGATATCACACAATGGACATTGATGATCGGGATGTCGATGTTAGAAAAAGTGGACCTTTATATGGCAAACCCTGTCTTCCCTGATGAACCTTGGGTTCATTACAAGAGTGGTGCATTGCGTCCACTTTCCGAACGTCCAATAGCGAACCAATTGACACGCTTCCCGCTTGTTCTGCTCCCCGATCAAGAACACATCATGTATGTCCGAATTGAAAATCAGCGCCCCAATCACATTTGGTTCACTGTAGGGGTTCCAGAGCAGTATCCCTATACCAATTCCATCATTTTGTTGGTCTATGGCATTTACTTTGGAATGATGCTGATTTTTATGCTGTACAACTTAACATTGGTGATTGCCCTCAAGGATACAACGTATCTGTACTACAGTGCATACATTGGCGTTTTGTTGACTTTAATTATCCACAGCAATGGGTTCACATTCTTCCATTTGTGGCCAGATCGTCCTTCATGGAATGTCCCGGTGGCCGATTTTCTAACGGCCTTGACTCATTTCACAGCAGTTCTGTTTTCTCTCAGATTTTTACATACTAAAGAGTATTTGCCTCGATTCCATAAGTTACTGTTGTGTTTATTAGCTTTGCCGCCTTTGGTTTTCATGGGGATTCAATATGACCCAAGATGGAGTTATGTGAGCGGCTCGTTGGTGGTTTTGTTTTATCCTATTATCATGGCAGCCGGTTGGTGGTGTTGGCGTCATGGGCATCGTGCAGCCAAATATTTTATGATGGCATGGTCCTTTTGGATCATTGGCATTTTATGGGTGGTGTTGGCTCAAATGGGCATCGTGCCTTATCATAGTGCCACCGCAGCAATGGTCATTGTAGGAACGACTATTGAAATTGTTTTATTTTCCTTTGCTTTGGCAGACCGGATTAATATTTCTCGAAAGCAAAAGGAAATGTATCAGGCCCAACTGATTGAAAATCAACGACAAGCCCTAGCCCAACAAAAACGGATGACAGATTCGTTTGTACGGTTTGTCCCAAAAGAATTTTTAAGCCTACTGCGTAAGGAAAAGTTTATTGATGTGCAATTGGGAGATGCCGTACAGCAGCACATGACGGTTCTGTTTCTTGATATTCGGGCGTTCACTACGATGTCGGAATCCATGTCACCCCAAGAGAACTTTGAATTCCTCAATGCCTATTTCCGTCAAGTGGGGCCGGTCATTCGCCAGCATCATGGTTTCATTGACAAATATATTGGTGATGCGGTCATGGCCCTCTTTCCAGGAGAGCCAGATGATGCGCTCAGAGCGGCAGTGGCATTGCAACAGGATTTACAGCGCTACAATCAGCAGCTCCGACCCCAAGAGAAGCCGCTCATACGCATTGGAATCGGTATTAATACGGGACCCCTGATGCTGGGAGTAATTGGAGAAGAGCAACGTATTCAAAGCACTGTGATTAGTGACACGGTCAATTTGGCATCACGTATCGAAAGCATCACCAAAGAATATGGGGGGAGTATACTGATTAGTGAGCATACGTTTTATGAGCTTCAACACCCGGAAGAGTTTGGTTTGCGGCTGATCGATAAAGTCCATATGAAAGGCAAACACATTCCAGTCACCATCTTTGAGGTTTTTGATGGGGATATTCCAGAATCCCGTTCCCTCAAGCAGCAAACCCTGAAGCCATTCGAAACCGGCATCGCTTTATATTTTATGCAACAAATCAAACCTGCCTTGGCTGAATTCCAACAATGCCATGCCACCAATCCCGATGATCTGACTGTCCGCGTGTATCTGGAACGATGCCGTCGGATGTTGGAAACTCGCGAACCAAATTAGTAGTATCCTTCGCAATACATCCTCTTGGCGCGAAATTTGCCATTCCCTTTTCAATAAATTTTTGTGTTAAATTTACCTTTCGAGACATTCCTTTCTGGTTGCACCCAGCATCAATTGAGTGTAGACACAAGAAAAAAAGGAACAAACAATTGCCCAACACCCAATTGATTTTGGGGTTCCTAGAGAGAGCTTCAAGCTGGAAAACAAAATGGTTTGAAGTAGGAAATAGTGGCAACCAGCAGAGCATCCGTTGGCCTTGAGAGATATTTAGGAGGGATCATGGTGATCCCCTCGACCACGTGTATGAACAAAACAATCGGGTTTGTCCGGTAGGAAGTCTTGGAGTTTCTACCGAACACGGTCCCAGCCCTATGATTCTTTCAGGAGGAAATCATGAAAATACCAAAAAGCAATTCCTCATTCCTGATTTATCTAGCGGTTGTATTTGGGGTCCTTTTGATTATGGGCACCTCACCCGTGGCTTTTGCCCAAGATGCGGCAGATGGCACCGAACAATCAGCGGATGAAGGAGATAGTTTACTCGATTTGATCGATGAAGAAGGCGGAAGCGAAGAAGGTGATAGCCTGCTCGATCTAGTCGATGAAGAAGGCAGCGAGGAAGGCGATAGCCTACTTGACCTCGTTGATGAAGAAGGTGGCGAAGAAGCTACTGAAACAGAAACAGTAGATGCCACGGACGATGCGGAAGCTGCTGGAGATGTCGCCCATACGGCGCTGATGTCTGAAGATCGCTTTCCTTCTGCAACGGCATGTGCCAGTTGCCATCCTACCCATTTTGAGCAGTGGTCTCGTTCCCAACATGCGTATTCCCAGCTCAGTCCAGTTTTCAATGCCTTTCACGCAACATTGTTGAAGGCGACCAATGGAACCAATGGGGATTTTTGTATTCGATGCCACACTCCCGTGGGGATGAACTTGGGAGAACCCTTGTATATCAGCAATCTAGATCGTCATCCCACCTCACGTGAAGGGGTGACATGTATCGCCTGCCATCGTCTGAGCAAACCCTATGGCATTGTGAGCGGACGTCTGGCAATTGAAGAAGGGTCTGTATTTAAGACGGTTTATGGCCCACAAGGAGGAGAAGAGTTGGCCCGTGTCATCGAAAGCGATGAGTACGTGGTCAATGACAACCCTGAAAAATCAGGTCGAGATATCCATACACAGGCGGTGAAATTCGAACAAATTAGCGAATCAGGTTTTTGTGCTACATGCCATGATGTGCGGTTTGTCAATGGTTTCCGTTTAGAGGATGCTTTCAGCGAGTACAAAAGTTCTCCGGCAGCCAGGCAAGGAGAAAGCTGCCAGGATTGCCATATGGGCAAGGTGCAGGGGATTCCTTCTGGTTATAATCATGGACCCGCGGCTGTTGTCGGAGGGGTGCCTACCAAAAACCGTAAAATCACCGACCATCGTTTCCCAGGTCCTGATTATTCCATCATTCATCCTGGGCTGTTCCCGTTCAACAGCAAAGCTCAAGAAATGGCGACCATGGCCGAGTGGTTGGAATTTGACTACGAAGCTGGATGGGGCACGCCAGAATTTGAGAACAATGTTGAAAAAGGGTATGAGTTCCCCAAACGCTGGAAGTTTAGACCTGTTCGTGTACGAGCACGCGATATCCTCAATGAGCAATTTGCTGCTCTTCAAGAAATGAATGAGTTGCGTCGGCAGATTATCAAGGTCGGAGTACGCATCGGAGATATTGAAGTGACCGAAGCGGATGAAGACGGGTTGGAGTTCCGAGTGCAGGTGACCAATGGCACGACTGGACACGGCGTTCCCACAGGGTTTGATGCGGAGCGAATTTTTTTCTTGCAAGTGACGGTAACAGATCAAGCGGATAATGTGATTTTTCAATCAGGTGATCGTGATCCAAATGGAGATTTACGAGACCTCCATTCGCTATACGTTCACAATGGAGAACTGCCCCTTGATCCTTATTTATTTAGTTTGCAATCTAAATTCATTACTCGTAACCTCCGAGGAGGTGAGCGAGAGGCGGTTTTGGCTGTGAATTTTTCACCGGATCCTCTGCCTTTCATCCGCCCAGATACAAGACCTGGAGCGTTATATGGACGTCCCCGTGGCGCTCGAAAGCATAAGCAAGTTTTACAACCTCTAAAATCTCGATGGGCTAACTATGAGGTTGATGAAGATGCATTAACAGGCAAAGGGCCTTACAAAGCCAATGTGAAGCTCATCGCACAAATGATTCCTCTGAACTTGCTGAATGAAATTAAAGACATTGGCTTTGATTACGGCATGAGTGCCCGTCAAGTGGGTGATCGCGTGCTCAACGGCTTAGATCCCAAACAAGGAATCGAAGGAGCACAAGTGATTTGGGAACGTGAACTCATTCTCGAAGAAGGAGCCATCTCTAGACATAAAGTTGGAGCTATTGGAGCCAAACCGTCTAGTGAGGTGAGTAGTCGTTAAGGCTACGATCCCTAGTGATTCACATCACAGTAGTGTTTTGATGTCATGTTGAGTGAGAAAGCCCTTACTCAGCATGACAAAATTTAAAGTTTATTAGTCCGTAGGACTTTTGCATCAAGGAGATTGGGAAACATGAAAAAGGCGTTTCCTCAAAGGATTTTTAGGAGCATCCAAAGGATGTTATTGGTGAGTGCTGCCCTTTTCTGGTCACAAACCGTATGGGCGGCAGGAAGTGGAAGTGAATTGAGTGATGAAGCGATCCCGATTCAACCGGTTCCGGATCGACCTAGCCCAATTTTGGAACTCGGTGATCCTTTGCTGGATACCGGTCCGTTGCATCCGGGATATGAAGTATTCACCGGAGCAGTGTGGCAACCCAAGTTGCTTGTTTTTGGAACTTTCCGTACTGCAATACAAACCTTTGAGCAAGGTGTGGATGATACGGAATCTCGAACTTCGGAGTGGGCCAATCGATTAGATTTGTTTACGCAGCTCCGTTTGACTGCAACTGAGCGTTTCATCCTTGGCATTCGTCCCCTGGATCGAAATGGTGAATTTTCCGGTGTACGCTATGAGCCGGACCCGGATCCTGACGAAGATTTTCGCCGAGAAGATGTGGATGAAGTGAACTTCAACCTAAGTACTTTCTTTTTCGAGGGAGATTTTGCTGAAGTTTTTCCCAACTTGGACCCTGATGACAGCGCCCGTTTGGACTATGGCTTTTCCATTGGCCGCCAGCCATTATTTTTTCAAGAGGGGTTTTTGATCAATGACAATGTGGACTCTATCGGCATTTCTCGAAATAATTTGATTCCGTCTACCTCGATCAATTCGCGCGTAACCCTAGTTTTTGGATGGGCCGATATCCACCGTAGAAACGAACGACGTGGTTTCGCCACTGATGAAGACCGTTCTGCATCATTATGGGGACTTTTTACAGAACACGATTTTTCCAAATCCACGATTAATTTTGATGCAATTTATATCGATTCGCGTGACTCCAATGACGCTTGGTTTGTTGGGTTTAGTGGAATCCAACGCATATGGGTAATCAATACCGCTTTTCGAGTAGTAACATCTCGTGTGAATGAGCAGTCGGACGACGACGCTGCGAGTACCGATACCTTGGAAGCCAGCAATGGTACGTTGTTTTTCAGTGAAGTATCGTGGACTCCACCCTATACACACAACATCTTATACTGGAATACATTTGTTGGAATCGATGAATTCTCTTCGGCTGCTCGTGGAGTAGGGACGGGGGGACCTATGGGGCGAACTGGAATTCTTTTTGCTGCGGTTGGGTTAGGAACCTATGGTGCTCCATTGGGGAACGACGCCAATGAATCCGTAGGAAGTGCAATCGGTTATCAAATGTTTTTTAATGCCAATCGCACCCAGCTTACCTTAGAGGCGGGACGTCGAGTGAATACCGATGAAGATACAGAACGAGATGCTTCTGCAGTAGGACTGTTGTTTCAGCAAGCAATGGGACAGAGGTTTGTGTTCCGCTTCGATCTCTTTGGAGCCGAGCGAGAAAATATCGATGAAAATCGCTGGGGAACTCGTGCAGAACTACTTGTGAAACTTTAGCCGAAGGAGGACTCAATATGAGTATGGGGACAATAATCATGCAAGGTATGGGCATCCTTATCGTTCTTGTGGTGATGGCCCAACTCATTTTTGTATTATTTTCTTCGGTACGCCGAACAATTTTTGAGAAAGACCAATTTGATAAATCGCTCCAATTATTGGATCACCAAGTGGAGTCAGCCCGAGAGCACCGTGCTCTGAAAGAACAAGAGCGGCTTGTATGGAACGGGTGGAGGAAATTTGTTGTTGAAAGAAAGGAGCATGAGTGCCCTGATCAAGGAGTCTGCTCATTCTATTTGGTGGCCCATGATCGGCGTCCTATTCCCCCCTTTCAACCAGGGCAATACTTAACGTTCAGCCTTAAGATTCCGGACCGGCGAAGAAACGCCAAACCCACCATCCGCTGTTATTCATTATCCGACAGCCCCAATCCTGCGTATTATCGCGTCAGTATTAAAAAGCTCCCACCCCCTCCGAAAAACCCGGATGCACCTCCTGGCAAAGCTTCTAACTTTTTTCACGATCATATCCACGAAGGAGATATCCTGGACGTGAAAGCTCCGAGTGGCCATTTCTTCTTAGACATGACCAAACAAACACCCATTGTGTTGATTGGAGGTGGTGTTGGGATCACGCCTGTCATGAGCATGCTCAATGCGGTAGCTGCTAAGGGTTTCAATCGAGAGGTATGGTTCTTCTATGGGGTCCGGCATAGTGAAGAGCACAGTATGAAAAGGCATATGGAGCAGTTAGCTCGTGATAGCGAAAAGGTGCATCTACATGTGTGTTACAGCTCTCCGAAGGATGGAGATCGATTGGGGGTGGATTACCAACACAAAGGCTGGGTGTCGGTTGATCTGTTCAAGGAAGTTTTACCTGCCAACAATTTCGATTATTACATGTGTGGTCCAGGTCCGATGATGGAGTCGGTTACGACAGGTTTACGAGAATGGGGAGTTCCAGACGCAAATGTCCACTTTGAAGCTTTTGGTCCTGCAAGTGTGAAGAAGACGGGAAAGAAAGAAGGTAAAGAAAAGGCTGTAGCATCCGGACATAAAGTCACTTTCAGTAAAAGTGATCAAACGGTGGAATGGGACCCCAATGTGGAGTCTCTCTTGGAGCTAGGTGAGGCGAATGACGTTGTTATGGATAGTGGTTGCCGTGCAGGGAATTGTGGAACCTGTATCGTCGCTATCAAATCAGGTGAAGTGACATATCCGATAGAACCGGGATATGAATGTGAAGCGGGAACGATCCTAACATGCTGTGCAGTTCCCAAATCCGATGTTGAAATCGATGCCTAAAGTGTAATTTACCGAGGTGTTCTGCTCGGAAACTCCGAGTCAGTATGCAACCATTAGAACAGGGAGAGAATCATGAAGAAGAAAACAGAGAGAGCGTGGATGCATAAGGTAATCTGGTTTGTTTGTTGTGCCGGGCTGATTTTCTTGGGGACTTCTGTATATGCCAATGATGCAGCCAATACGGTGGGGTCAGATGAATGTGAATCCTGTCACACTGAATCGTTTAATGCTTGGAAGAAAACGCATCATTTCAAAACGTTCAATACATTGCCTGCTAGTGAAAAAGGCAATGAGATTGCAGAAAAAATGGGCGTAGAAATGGATCGAGGTGGTTCCCTTTGCATGAGTTGCCACTTCACCACAACCATGAAAAGCCCCAACGTAGCTGTTGCAGGAATCTCTTGCGAATCTTGCCACAGTCCTGCCAAAGCTTGGCTAGACATTCATAGTGCGAAAGGCATCAAGCGTGAAAACGAGAGCAAGGAAGACCGTATGGCACGTTTGCAGCGGGCGGTGGACAATGGAATGTTGCGTCCGGGAAATATCTATCGGGTGGCAGAAAACTGTTTCCAATGCCACACCGTTCCAAACGAAAAATTGGTGAATGTGGGGGGACATCCTGCGGGTAGCAAGTTCGAGTTGGTGTCTTGGTCTCAAGGAGAGGTCCGGCATAATCTCTTTGAAAGAAAAGAAAACTTGGAAGCAACTGCCGAGAGAAAGCGGGTGCTGTATGTCACTGGAAAAGCGTTGGATCTGGAATATGGCCTGCGTGGCGTTGCAAAAGCGACTGCCAAGAAAGCTTATGCGATTGCCATGATCAAACGAGTGGTTGCAGCTAGAAAAGCACTGAAAAAGATTTCCAGTACTGTGGCTTCGACCCCTGAAGTGAAAAAGCTGGTAGATGATATGGTGAATGCCGCTGCTAATAAACATCTGAAATGGAAAAACGAAAAGAACTTACTTGTGCAAGCCGATAAAGTGGCTGATGCAGCAAAAGCTTTTGTAGATTTGCAAAATAGCTCTGCTAAAGATTTATCCGCCTTGGATGCACTGATTCCCAAGAAATTCAAAGGCAAGCCGTACACTCCCTAAAAAGTTGTGTAACCCGAACCTCCGTTTGAGTGATCCGTCACTTGGTATGATGGATCACGGAAGTTCACTATCTCTGCAATTGAAAGTGGAATTGGTATGGCAACTGCTCAGATTTCTAAGCCCAGTCGATGGGACGTGCCCTTTGGCAATATGACCGATGAGGATGTGGATCGTCTTTTGAGTATCTCTCCTTTCAGTCAAATTGATGAAGATGCCTTCCCCCCTTCCTTACCTCTCCGAGGTATCCTTAAAAATGACACACGAATCCTACGCTATCAAGATGGTGACATCGTGGTACGTGAAGGAGATTATGGAAACTCTGCATTCTTTATTCTTTCCGGGACAGCAACAGTTGTCCTAAACTCTCTTCCTAAAACGTGGTTGGGACATAAGCCCCCAGAACGAAAAAGTTTTTTTTCGGCATTGGCTCAATTGTGGTCGAATCCAAAAGGACCGGAAGTTCGCAATCCACTGAAGTACAAAAAGCAGAAAGAAGTGGCGCATCGGGAGCAAGAAGAAGAGTCTGGTGATGCGGTTCGTGTTTATCTCCAAGACATTCCTCATATTTTATCCAACTATAATCATGTTTCGATGGACACAGGTCAGTTCTTTGGAGAACTGGCTGCATTGAGTCGTACGCCACGCAGTGCCACTGTGTTTGCCCAAGGCAATGCGGAGATGCTGGAGATTCGCTGGCAAGGACTTCGAGACATTCGGCAGCGTGCCACGCAAATCAAAGAACATATTGATCGCATCTATCGCGAACGAGGACTTCTGAGTGAACTTCGGGAAAATCCAATTTTTCAACATTTGGATAAAGAGAAACTACAACAGGTTGCCGATCAGACATCTTTTGAAACTTTTGGGCAGTTTGATTGGTTTGGTTCCTATAAAAAGCTGGTTACTAAAAGTGCTGCGGAGCGTCTGAAAGACGAACCAATGATCGCTGAGGAAGGGAATTACACCAATGGGTTGGTGGTCATTCGGAATGGGTTTACGCGAGTGAGTCAAGCGTTCGGAAGTGGTCACAGGACTTCCAGTTATTTGGGGAGAGGGCAAACGTATGGATTGGAAGAGATTGTATATAACTGGAAAAATTCATCTCAGATCCCTTTGCGTTACTCGTTGCGCGCAGTGGGCTATGTAGACGTTCTGATCATTCCAACTGCTGTGATGGAAAATTTAGTTTTTCCGAACATGCCACAAGAACAATTGGCGTTACTCACGCAGCCCATCGAATCGCAATCGCGTAGGGCCGTGTCGCTCTCACAGATGAAGCAATCACGAGAAGCTATCGGCTCCGATTTTTTAGAATTTTTGGTGGAGCATCGCTACATTAATGGAACAGCCGCTATGCTCATTGACCAGGATCGCTGTGTTCGTTGTGACGACTGTGTCAGAGCGTGTGCTGCCGCGCATGATAACAACCCTCGATTTCTGAGGCATGGCCGAACGTATGGAAATTATATGGTGGCAAATGCATGTATGCATTGTGTGGATCCGGTGTGCATGATTGGTTGTCCAACGGGGGCTATCCATCGGGAGCCAAAGGGACAAGTTGTGATCAATGACAATACTTGTATTGGCTGTGCAACGTGTGCCAACAGCTGTCCCTATAATAATATTCGGATGGTACAGATCCAAAGTGAAGATCAAGAATGGATCTTAGATCATGAGGAGCGCCCTGTGATTAAGGCAACCAAATGTGATTTGTGTATTGACCAATTAGGAGGGCCCGCTTGTCAACGAGCTTGCCCGCATGATGCGCTCAAGCGGATTGACCTATTTGATAAACGCTCTCTAGCAAAGTGGATGAATCGGCGATGACATTTAGCACACGACGACTATTAGGTATCCTTATTTTAATTGCCATATCCTGTTTTATCTGGGTTGCGGACTCCGTGTCGTTTGTAGCTTTGCAGTCCTCACAGTTTTTCACAGGGTGGGTGTTGGCTTGTGTGATGATTGCGCTGGCTTTTTACAACGTCCGAAAAAAACTTCCGTTTATTCCGCTAGGCCGAGCAGCCGCTTGGACCCAATTTCATATCTATGCTGGATACTTTACGATTTTTCTGTTTCTGCTTCACACAAGATGGCGCTTCCCAGAAGGTGCCTTAGAAGTGACGTTAGCCTTGCTTTTTTGGTGCTTGGTTGTGAGTGGAATTGTGGGACTGATTATATCGCGGGTGTTTCCGTTCCGTTTGACGACAAGAGGGGAAGGCATTTTGTACGAGCGGATTCCAGCATTTCGAAAGCAGCTTCGTGATGAAATGGAAGCATTAGTCGTACGCTCTGCCGCAGAGACCAATTCTCGAACGATTTCTGACTTTTATATGTCTCAGTTAGCCACATATTTTGCGAAACCTCGTCACGCCTTTTATCATTTGGCTCAATCGGAACGTCCTTTGAAAAACATCCTGGAAAAGATCCAAATTTATCAACGTTATGCGAATGCAAAAGAACAAGAAATGCTCCATGAAATTGAAGAACTGGTCACCTTGAAAAATAATCTCGATTACCAGTTCACGCTTCAGACTGTGTTGAAAGGGTGGTTGTTTATTCACATTCCCCTCACGTATAGCCTGTTGATCCTGGGTGTGCTTCATGCTGTTTTGGCATATGAGTTCTATGGAGGAATCGGATGAGCCGGAAACTGCAAAAATTTGGTCTCAATGAGAGCCGCTACGAGCGGATCAATAATAAGTGGGAGTGTGGTTGGGCCAAAGATGGATACAATTGCCCGCTTGGTCCTGGTAAAAATGGGACTTGTCATTCTACATATGAATGCAAGCCCTCTAAAAAGGGAGATCGTTGGGTTTGCAATCGTCCGGCATTCGTTGGAGGTTCTTGTGAATCTGGTCCTCGGCCGGATGGCACCTGTGCTTGTCCCATTCCCACGTGTCAACCATCGCGTACCATCAGGAGCAAAAGAGGCATAGCCGTTTTGTTAACAGCGGCGTTGACTTTGGGAATTCTACTTGCCGTTTTAGGAAGCCCTTACTATCGAACCATTTTGAAGCCCGGAGAGGTTGGTTTACAACACGGAACAATCCAAGATGACTGTGCAAGTTGTCACGTAAGCGCGATGAGCGAAGCCCAAATCGAAGCGCATGCGGGCTTGGATTTGCAAAGTGGACTGGGACAAACGAAATTGTGTTTGGAATGCCACCGTTTTGGAGACCATGGCTTGTTTCCCCATAGTATGGATCCCCAAGTATTGGCAGTAAATACACAAGAGTTTCAAAATAAAGCAAAGCCAGGTCCAAAACCCGTCCTTTTATCATTGAGCCAATTTGGACCAGGAGTTCCAACCACTGAAAACGGAGAGCTGGCTTGTTCCACCTGCCATCACGAGCATCAAGGAACCCATGCGGATCTCACACGATTGACGAATCAGCAGTGCCAGACCTGCCACACCAGTCAGTTTCACAGCTTCACCGAAGGTCATCCCGAATATCAGTTTTTTCCTTATAATCGTCGGACCCGTATTCAGTTCAATCATATTTCACATATGAATGAACATTTTCCGAGTGAAGATAATACTGTGTTTCAATGTATCGGTTGTCATCAGCCGGAACCGCAAGGGCGGGAAATGATTGTGAATGCGTATGAGGTCAGTTGTGCTGGTTGTCATCAAAAAGAGATGCAAGGGAAAGAATATGCCTTTTTGTCTGTACCCCGATTGGATCTCAAAACGTTGTCTCAAAATAATATCGATGTAGGAACTTGGCCAAAGCGGGCACGAGGGAGCCTCACTCCATTCATGCGCTACCTCTTATCGCAAAATGCGTCCGTAGCGAAGGATCTCAACCAAATCCATGATTTGGATTTGAGTTCACTGTCGCAAGCGAATGAAAGCCAGGTTCAAGCGGCCAGTCGTGTGGCGTGGGCAATCAAACAACTCTTTTATAACATCAGCACGTATGGACAGCAGGGATTGGCAAGTTATCTGGTCAAATCTGCAGAAAATATCAACCATCCGCTGGGAGAAGAGGAAATTGGTGATCTGATGGGAAATCTTCCCAAAGCTACGCTGCAAAAAGCTTTGGATGACTGGTTCCCAATGCTTCAGTACGAAGTGACACGGCGTAATGAAAATATTGCCTTGGTTCATCCTACGCTGGAAATCCCGACATTGGATGTGGAAGGGCTTGCTCAAAAAAGAATCCCTATCGGAGTATGGCCGACCGAAGGTACTGGAGCGATGTCTCCTCTATTAACAGCCTTGCTCTCAGTCAATCCTGAGGTGAAAACCGCATTAGACACACTTTCCGATTCTGACCTCACAGCATTGGGTTCAGCATCCAAAAAACAACTACAGGCCACTCAAACGGTAGCTTGGGAAGTCAAGACACTGTTTGCTGAACTTGTTCAATCAGATCGAAGCAAGTTTCAGGAACGTATCGCAAAGGGGGCCGCTTCATTACAAATGGGGGAACAAGAACAAAACCTATTCGCCAGTATGTTGAGCGATCAGATTACAGCGAAAAAGGTGGAAGAATGGTTTCCCGATTTGACCTCAGAATTAGAACGCCACCAGAAGGGGCAAAGAGTTTTTGCACCTCGTAAAAAAGTGGAAGAAGCACCTGCCGAGGAGGATTTTGATCTGGATGCAATCTTATCCGAAGACGAGGAAGAAGCGAGCGACGATGCAGATCTCGCCGCGTTGCTTGCAGAGGATGAGGGAGATTCGACGGATGATGCGGATCTCGCCGCCCTGCTTGCCGAAGATGAAGGAGATTCGACGGATGATGCAGATCTCGCCGCGTTGCTGTCGGAGGACGAAGAGGATTCTACAAGTGATGATGAATTGGCTGACTTGCTCGGCGATGACGATGAAGATTTGTTTGGTGAAGACGAATCTGACGAAGGAGAAGAAATGGTCACTCCCGAAGCAGCTTATCAAGCGGCGGAGTGGGCTGCTTCGGGTGGCTGGTTTATGCAAGGTCACAACTTATTGTATCGAGCCTCAGGACATGCCAATCCATTCTTAAAAAGTTGGTTTGATCTATTAGCCCACCCTCCAAGCCAGTCAGACAACGATATGAACGCTGCAATTGGAGGAGCTTCTTCGATCTTATTCGACGAGCTTTCTGGTTTTACAGCGGGTAAGTGTACCAAATGTCATGGTGCGGATGCGTTAGAAATGGCGGGGCAAACGGGGGTGCAAGTTCAATGGTGGACTCGTCGTCCTAACCCGAATAGTAATCCATTCACCGTTTTCAGCCACCGCCCCCACTTTAGTTTGGGCAATGAGATGAGTGGACAAAATGATCAAGGCTGCATGCTTTGCCACCAGCTCGACCAACAATCTGTAGAACCTTATCAGGCTAGCTTCGAAGACAATGGAAAAGTAAAAGCGTGGATACAACACTCGGAGTTCACCACTAATTTCCACCCCATGACCAAAGCCACCTGCGCTGAGTGCCATACGTCCAATGGTGCTGGAGATGCTTGCCTAGCCTGCCACAATTACCATGTTGGTGATTTTTTACCGGCATTCCTCACACCAGCCCAAGCGGCTCAAATCCAGCAATAGCATTTAAGGTGGGAATCCAGTCCAGGTTTCTCACCAGACGCTCTAGTGTCTCATCCAGGGGGGCTTGTACCTGAATCTTCTGCCCAGAATGCGGTTGTGTAAAATCGATCTGATGAGCATGAAGCAACAACCGCTGACTTTTCAAATGCTCCCGAAAGAGTCGATTCTGTTTGCCATCTCCATACGACGTGTCTCCTATAATCGGATGAAAAATGTGTTTCAAGTGACGTCGAATTTGGCGTCGACGTCCAGTGGAAGGAGTGATGCGCAGGAGCGAAAAACGAGCCGATGGGTACCTCCCCACTGAATAGGGTAATTCGATTGTTGCTAACCGCCGATATTCGGTCTTTGCAGCTTGTGCGGGTTTGTTTTGTGCTGCTTGACTGTCGGTGAGTTTGTCTCTCAGTTCTTGAAGAGGGTAATCGATCAATTCTGATTCTTTTGTGACACCCCGCACAATGGCGAGATAGGTTTTAGAAACTTGTTGTGCCTCAAACGCGTTCCCCATCAACCGGGCGGTATCGGAATCGAGAGCAAATAATAAGACTCCCGAGGTGGGTTTATCCAAGCGATGGATCGGATACACCCACTGACTCAATTGATTTCTAAGACGCGCCATCGCATTTTGGGTTTCATAGCGGTCGATGTCACTACGATGCACCAGTAAACCAGAGGGTTTATTGATCGCCACCAAATGTGGATCTTGATACAGGATTGGTAAGTCCTCCATCAATATAGCTCCAAAATTTCGAACTCTTTTTGATTGTTGCCAGTTTTCATGGTCACGGTTTCTCCCACCTCCTTGCCAATCAAATTTTTTCCCAAAGGAGAATGTGGTGTGATCACCGTGATCTCTTTTCCATCCTGTTCGGTTTTGAGGCCCCCCGCTTGGGGGCCGATGAATACCCAGCGTTGTGAATCATGGCCCGCAGCGTCTTCGGACTCCAAAAGAACTAAGGCGGTAAGATAAATCGGGGAGTCTTCGTCGAATTCCTTCAATACCAAACGCTTGTAAGCCTCTAAACTCATCTTAATTTCTTGTGCTCGATTGGCTTGTCCTTGGGCTACATAGGACGCTTCAAGGCTTAGCGTATCGTATTTATTGTCAGGAATGTTTTCTTTATCAGTTGCGGCTTCATGGGCTTCTTTTGCCGCCTGAAGCAGAATGGAAAAATCTTCGTCGAGTTTTGCAATAATGTGTTTGAGAATCTGGGCTTTGTCCATAGTGCTAAAATCGGGATGTTTTGTTTTCTAAATCGATGTTTCTAAATCGATGTTTCGTATTGGTGGTGGATGTTATGGTGAGTTATAGCAAGGAGTTTAAAATCGACACGAACCTAACTTGGTTTTTTTAGTTTAGAAAGGGTTTTGGTGACAAAAATTACCGAACCTTCCAAAACGTCATCACGGTCAATACCCCACAGCAGAGCAACAAGAAGCCAAATGCTTGATTCAGCGATTGGGCGCTAGCGACACTGCCAACAATCAACGGGCTGACCATGAAGGCGGTGTATCCCATCATGGTGACCGCAGAGGCGGCCCGACCACCGTACTGCGATGAAACTCGTCCGGCCATCGAAAAGGCAAGCGGGGCAATCGGAGATAGGGCAATGCCAACTAGCCCAAGCCCCAACGCGCCCCACTGAGGAGAAGGCGCTAGTAATAAAACACCCACGCCAACCGTGGCGCCGATACCAGAGGCCAATAAGACCTGTCGTTCGGTCCAACGTTTCAATAACCAGGAGTTGAGAAGCCTGCCTAGAAATGCGGCACCGTGTAATGCAGCCAAGCCCATTCCCCCCCAGAAGTAACCCGACTCTAATACTTCTCGAAAGTACAACGACAAAAAACCTTCCAAGGCAGCATCAATGGAAAAGCAAGCCCCGACCAAAATCATGGGAACCGCTACAATAGGAAGAATGGCTGTCCAAGATGGAGAGGTTGGAGGAGACGATGGGGAAGTTGAAGGGGAGGATTGGGTATTATTGGGGCGGAGAACCACAGAAGCCAATGGCAATTGCAGGCTTCCTAAAGCGAGCAAACTTAGGATAACGCCAATGCCGATACACAAGGCTGTGAAAGGAACTCCGATTTCAAGTAGCATCCCACTCAAACCTGCGGCCAAGGCGGCCCCTCCACTGAATCCTGCATGAAGCAGAGGAAGGAGGGATTGCTGGTGCTGCCGCTCGAAGTCTGAGCCTAATGTATTGGCAAGCAAATCAAACAGGCTCAGCAGTAGCCCACCTGCCATCAACCAGCCAAACCAATGCAGAGGAGTTTCGCAAAATACGAGACCGATAAAAAAGATACCGGTTCCCACCAAAGCAATGCCAACCAGTGGCTTTCGGTGGAAGCGGTCCACCAACCAACCAGCGAGTGGTAAACTGAGCGTGCCTACTACGGCTTGAAGAGTGAGGCTGAATCCCAGGGTGCTTTTGCTCAAGTGAATGTGCTGGACTAAATCAGCCAGAACCACAGCCCAAACTCCGGTTTGCGCCCCAAGTCCAATAAACAGGAGGAACAGTCCTCCTCGTTGCAATCGTAATTGTTTTCGCATTTTTTCTCCTTTAGCAATCGACATCGATCACCATGAAACCAAGGGATCATGCCAAAGGAGCACAGGGAAAGTCTTACTGTCTTCGTGCGGAACGAATAGTTCGATTTGATTCGAAGAGATTTGAATGAGGAAAGGAGGTCGGCAACATGGAGCCTTCAACCCACAGCAATCGAGTGCATCCTCGGAATGATCCGAGTCAAAAAAGATTAACAGTGAGTTGCTGTGCAGGCCATACGTTCCGAAGTAGGTAGGAATGAGAAAAGATTGAATAAAAAAAGCTAAAAGTTTCGACGAGGGATGTCAATGCAATTTCCCTCTAGTTGACAATGAGTACAGGAAAAATTTTGCGTGATCATGAATTCTTCTTAATCAGTGAAAAGTGAAGAATTGATTAAAGCGGCATTTTCACCAATCAGTTCAAGAGTAGCACTACCAGATTTTTCAATCGAACCAGGTAAGGGGCAAAAGACTCTCAAATGTTGTTCGTTCCAGTTGAGGAGATGATCTACTAGTACTTCTCCCAAAGGATCGATCTAAACTTTAATACTTTGGCCCGAGTGTATTCAATCACCAGAAAGCCTGGTGCAACCCATGGATGATTTAGAGAAATCTCACAAGGAGCGTTATGAAAAATACAGGATGCTGTGTAGCCCATGCACACTTTAATAAAAAGTTTGAATCGTATGCTTTTCACAAAAAATTAAATGCTATCCTAATGATGGTTATTATGATGGTTGGATTTGGGAGACTGAGTGCTTCGCAGGCACAGGTGCTCCCAATGGTAGGGGGACACCATCATACTTGTGCTATGCTAGAAGGAGCCTTGAAATGTTGGGGTACCAATACTAACGGGGAGCTAGGAAATGGAAATAATGACGATTCTTTTGTTCCTGTTAGCGTGATTGATTCCGACTTTTCGGCACCTGTCATCCAACTTGAGGCAGGGAATAATCACACATGTGCTTTACTCGAAGACGGAGGAGTTAAATGTTGGGGGGGAAACTCCGACGGTCAATTGGGTGATGGCACTTTAGGTACATCACGCAATCGTCCTATCACAGTGAATCTTCCTAATGCGATTGATATAGCAGTAGGCACAACACACACTTGTGCGGTGTTGGAAGACCATTCGGTTCGATGTTGGGGGGCAAATTCTCAAGGTCAATTGGGGAATGGCGGTACTGGTTCTCAAGCCAATCCAGTTGTGGTTTCTGGAATAGCCAATGCGGTTGGGGTGGCAGCTGGGGCACAGCACACTTGTGCCTTGTTGGACGATACTTCCGTCAAATGTTGGGGTTTCAACTACTATGGTCAATTGGGTTTAGGGTATAGCAACCTGAATCAACTCACCCCCAATCAACCCGTGAGAGAATCCTCCACGATCAGTACCCCCCTGTTCAATGTCACCCAAATTGTTTTAGGCAGCGACCACACGTGTGCTCTATTGAGTAGTGGACAAGCCAAATGCTGGGGCTACAATATACAAGGCCAAGTGGGGAACGACCAAGTGGGGCAGCTTCAACAAAATAGTCCCGATTTTGTGATTGATGCTTATAGCCCTTATACTGGAGATCCGCTGAATCCCCGAGGTCCCCTGACGAACATCGTCCAACTCATCACCGGAGGATACTTCAGTTCGGCTTTGCTGGATGACGGCTCCATTCGCGTCTGGGGAAGCAATTCCAAAGGAGAATTGGCTGATTCATCGTTATCCCAATGGTCCAATGCCATTCGAGTGTTGGATGACGGACAACCAATCGCAACAGCCACTCAAATCGAAGTGGGGACCTTTCATGCTTGTTATCGCAACTCGTCTGGAGACACCTCATGTTGGGGGGACAACGCCAATGGTCAAATCGGCAATGGTCAGGAGTCCTCAACTCCTGTTTACGATCCAATGATAGTGATTGTGCCAGCTCCGACATTCACATCGCCAACGACAATTGCAGCAGGTGGTGACCATTCATGTGCGATCAAAAATAACACTGTGTATTGTTGGGGATACAATTATCAGGGGCAACTGGGAGACGGTTCCTCTCCAGGAGTCTATCCCACTCCCGTGAGTGTGAATGTGGTGGACCCGGTCCAAGTTGCCACCGGAGATCGCCACTCCTGTGCCCTCACTGTAGGCGGGAGCGTGCAATGCTGGGGTTACAATGCAATGGGACAACTCGGTGATGGCACCCAATCCAATTCCAACGTACCCGTGTCAGTCAATGGCATCAACAACGCGATCCAGATTACCGCAGGTAATAATCACAGTTGTGCCCTTCTTGAGGACGGCACGGCCCAATGCTGGGGATACATCGCTCAGTATTACCTCACACCAGAAGTCATCACAGATCTCAACGACGCAATTCAAATTTCAGCCGGAGCCAGCCACACCTGTGCTTTATTGGATGAAGGCACCGCTAAATGCTGGGGTGGAAATGGTTATCAAGTGTACGGCACTCCTGGGTTCTTTTGGCCCTACACCAAAGCAATTGCTGTACAAAATGGAGACCTTGCGAATCTACAGCAGATTGTGGGTGGAAGTTCCTTTACCTGTGCGTTGTTGAAAGATGGCACTGCGAAATGTTGGGGACGAAATGACAAAGGACAGTTGGGGGTCGGAGATACGCTTGATAAAGGCACCCCCACCTCAGTGTTGGAGTCTCCCTCATTAGAACTCAATGCGGTGAAGCAATTGGCAGCAGGCAAATCCCATGCTTGTGCCTTGTTGAACAATGGCACTGCGAAATGTTGGGGACAAAACAGTGTTTCTCAATTGGGCGATCCCAATGTATTCGGACATTCGGATGTAGCTGCCAGTGCCATATCTTTATTCACGGCACCGGAAACAGGAACCTCTGTCAGCTCAGGAGAAACCCATACCTGTGCCATGAGTGATGCCTTCCAAGTATTGTGTTGGGGGAACAATTACTACGGACAATTTGGCAATGGGAATTCCTTTTACAACACATCGACGCCTGCACAGGCGCTGCTTCCGTGACACCGGAAAAGGTCTTGCACGGGGCGTCGAGGGCTGGGACCAGGAAATTCTGCATAACCCACGCGCATCAAAAGCTGCATACGGTGTGATTTCGGGACGTTCAAGTACTTTAGAAACTGTTGCTGAAGGGGTTGCATCTCTTTGTATTCTTGTAGGATTTGACTCACTGGATGCATGGCCACTCCCAATTGAGTTGCTTTGAGATTCAAGCGAGCGTAGGCACGCCCGATACGAAGTTGTATTGGGCGTGAGTTGTTGTCGGATACCATCCAGAGGAATCCAGGTGTATTTTGAAACATTTCTTCATATTGATCCACGCCGACCTGAAAGGCCTCGGATTTCGGATCGGCTATCTTTTCACGAGATACCATACCAAACATTCGTCCCCACCAAATTCCAGTCCCTAAGATATCAATGCCATCAGGATGCTTCGCCACTTCATCGGCGCCAATACGCATCACATCCACACTCTCTTGGTAGGTGCGAGGCGTAAACACTTCGATTTTCCAAGCTTCCCAAGCCCATTCCCGCAGACGTTGGACTTGTTGCGGATCCATTGCAGTGGTCATAGATATTTGAGAATCAGAAAAGGCGGTTTGTAATTCTGCCGCATGGGAGGCTTGAAGGGGGGTAGCAGCAAAAGGCTCCTTGGTACTGCGCCGCTTCAGAATTTCATGAAACAAAGGATCTTTCTTCCGATTTTCGTTTTTCACCAGATCAATGATTGCCACAGGACGTGATTCTTGCGCTGGATCAAAACCACCCTCCGGGAAGTATTGGATTCGCGTGTCATACCCTTGGGCACTCGCCGCTAAATCGAGCAACTCCAAGAAGGCGCCGTGTCCAATGAAGATCTGGCGGCTTTCGGGATCTGTCATAGGCAATAATCTTTCGGAATCGCAATATAGGATGATCCGATGGGAAGTGCTGCTAAGATGTACCATCCACGGCTGCATATTGTGAGGGTTGGGCGCTAGAATGGCATAGGAAAGTAACTGAACCCGGATGTCTTTGTGTGGGGCCTGTTGGGGACGCCAAGGGGCAATTGCGCTTTTGGGCATAGAATCACAACCATTCAGGCTCCCCGCCGCCACAATGACAGCACTCGATCCCATCACTTTGATGAAATTGCGACGATTCATCGGCATAAAACCTCCTTTATACAAGTATGGAAAAGAAACTGAAAAACTGGTGGGAGTATACCGAAGGGAATGCCGTCACTCATTGATCCGGATCAAGAGAGTGGACGTTTTTAAGGGTTTCAGCCGCTTAGCCGCTTTTTGATACGGCTTAAGGTAGCAGGGTCGATATTGAGGTAGCCTGCAATCAGATGCTCTGGCAATCGATTGGACAGGATGGGTTTGTCTTCTAAGAATTTTTGATAGCGCTCTTCCGGAGAGTCCAAAAGCAGTTGAGCTTCCTTACGGTCTTTCATTGCAACGTGTTCTAGCAAAAATTTAGCAATGACCTCCCAATAAGACGGGTGCGTTTGCAGGGCTTGTGGGCGAAAGACCAATAACTGAGAATCTTCATATGCCTGTACATTAAAAGAAGAAGGGGTTTGTAGAAGGCAGTGTGAAATCGCCCCACAAAACGTGTGTTCAATGGCGAACCCTCGGTTGATCTCTTTTCCATCCTCTCGCAGATAATACAGGCGCACCAGACCTGAACAGACGAAGGCTTGTGTCTGGGGAACTTCTCCTTGCCGCACCAAGTACTGTCCTTTTGGGAGAGATTTCGGTTGGAAGATAGAACGAATCGGTTCCCAATCAGCGGGAGGCAGATCTACAATCTGCGAGAAGATGCGATACAGTTGTTGGTAACAAGCTTCCATTGCATCACAGCGATTAGCGGGCTGCCGCTTCGTTGGTATGAGGAGGTGTTTCCGTGGATTGACGTTCTACATCGACAGAAACGGAGAGCGTATTTTTTTTACCTCCTCCAAAAATGATTCCTTTGAGAGGGCTGACATCGCTGTAGTCTCGTCCCCAAGCTAGAGTGATGTATTGTGAGGTCGGAATTTGATTGTTGGTGGGGTCGAAATCAATCCAACCTTGTTCTGGGCAAAACACAGAAACCCAAGCATGAGATACATCGGCCCCTACGAGCTTAGGTTGACCCGGAGGGGGTAAGGTTTCCAAATAGCCACTGATATAACGGGCTGCGAGGCCTAAGGAACGCAAGCAGCCAATGGCCAAATGAGCGAAGTCTTGGCACACTCCACGTCGTTTTTTGAGGATGGTTTCCAGTGGGGTGGAAACGTTGGTGGCTTCAGGGTCAAACTTGAAATCTTTGTGGATACGGGATGTCAGATCCATGGTGGCTTCCAACAACGGACGGTTGGGTGTGAACGACACTTGGGCATAGGCTTCCAAATCAGAAAAGGCATAGATGCGCAGAGAGTCAAATACGAACTCACGAACACTCATAAAGCCGGAGTCTGGGTCATGTAAAATAGCATCACGCGCGACTTCCCAAGGAGGAGATTCTTTTAAGTCGGGTGGTTCGGGAGCGGAAACCTGTACTTCACTACGTGCAATGACTTCCAAATATTTGTGATTGTTTTGTAGGGCAAAATAGGAAACCGTGTTGCCATAGAAATCTTCCCGTTCTTGCTGCACTGCTGGTTCGGGCAAGATCTCAATTTCGTAGCCAAGGCGTTCTTGATAAGGCAGATCTCGAGGAATCAGATGGGTTTCGTTGTGGCACAATGAAACGGGTTCTTCGTATTTATAAGTGGTTTTGTGAGTCACTTTATAATGAATCATTGGCCCCCTCCAATTGTCGTGGTAGCTCCAATGGGCGTAGATAACTATCCGATAACGCATCTGAGAATTGATGCAGCATGCTCACCAAATCATAAAGCAATTGCCGGAAGACAGATTGTACGGTTTCCACATCGCTTTTATTTTCAATAGGATTGAGTTGAGCTAATCGTAATTGCCGCAAACCTTCCATTATGAGTTGCTCTAGTTTGGAATTTTCAGATTTTTGACTTTTGGCCAAAGCACTGACGTGTTCATGCAGCACCATCAACTGGGTTGCGATAGATCGAGGATTGCTCGCATCTTGTACAATCATTTCCATGACGGATTGTGGATGGGGTTCCATCGAATAGCGATGACGATAGATCACATGACTGTCTTCTACATCCAGCAACACCTGTAAGGTGAGATCTGAAATATCGTGGGTATGCACAATGGTTGATTGCAGGAGATTGATCAGGTTTAGAGCCCATTCCATTTGACGCCCCATCTCCCAAAAGCGTCGTCCCATACCGTAACCCATAGAGTCTTTGGTCACACCGCGAAAAGCAGCAAATGCTAGGATCAGACGGTCTAGGCTTTCCAAGGTTTGTGAAGGAGCAGCGACCAATTCCATTTCTCGATTCAGAGTATCAATGACATGCCAGATATCGTCGGAAAGTTGATCCTGAATGGAACGGGCTGCTTGAGTTAGGGATTTGATGTTATAAATCAAACTGCCGTTGTGTTGTGCTGCCAAGAAGTTATTTTGAAAACTGATTTGAGTGGTTGGTTGCTGTGTCAGATGTCGAGACACAAAATCTGGAGTCGATGCCGTCTGATAGGCGATGGCCTGTACCAATCCAATGATACAAGGGTCTGCATTTTGTACTTCATGCTCTAAATTGAGCATCATCACTTTTCGACTCCATCGTACCGCACTTTCGGAGCGTTGCAGATAGCGTCCGATCCAGAACATGTTTTCTGCAATCCGCCGAGACACACTGCGATCTTGATGCGCTTGCATCGAGTAGGTAGGGCGTGTGAAGAGACTGATGGATTTTTCGGGTTCAGAAGCCAAAATCCAAGTGTCTTTGCTCAACCCCCCATGCTGATTGGAAACCACTAAATCATCCATACCAGGGGAGACTCGTGTCAATCCACCGGGCATCACGACATATTCATCTCCACGGGAAACCAAGAAGCTACGTATGCCCATTCGGCGGGGTTCTAAACGGCCTTTCGAGATGAGGGGGGTTGTGGAAAGTTCCACTTGTTCCTGTCCAATATATTCGTGTGGGTTCTGGCGTAGCTTGGCAATCCAACGATCTCTTTCTTTGACACTGAGTTGAGAACCGAAGCGATAATGGATCTGAGGGTTTGGATAGATCGGCTTAATGACCATTCGATCGAGGTTCGCAATGATGTGTTCCCGGTGTTGCGGGTTGCCACACCACCAAGACGGCGTGGAGGGCAACAACAGCTCTTCCCCTAAGAAATACTTGGCTATTTGCGGTAAGAACGTCATCAGCGGAGGGTTTTGGAGAACGCTCGCTCCTAGAGGATTCACCACGGAAACATTGCGGCTTCGGATGGCTTGCAACAGTCCAGGGACGCCCAACAAGGAATCCCCTCGCAATTCTAGTGGATCGCAAAAATCATCATCGACACGACGCAAGATCACATCCACCTTTTGCAAGCCTTCCAAGGATCGAAACCAGACACATTGGTCCAACACCACAAGGTCCGTATTTTGGACCAAGAGATAGCCCAAATAGTTGGCCATGTATGCATGTTCAAAATAGGTTTCGTGGGCAGGTCCCGGAGTGAGGACGACAATGAAGGGCATTTCATTGCTTTCAGGGGCGAGGTTCCTCAGCGTGGTTCGCATGGTCCGAAAAAACATAGCCAATCGGTGAACATGCGAATCACGAAACAAGCTGGGAAATGCTCGTGAAAGGCTCACCCGGTTTTCCAACGCATATCCTGCTCCAGAAGGGTTGGGGCCTCGGTCTCCCAGGATTTGCATGGTGCCATCCGGACCTCGGACAAGGTCCGCAGCATACAAGATCAAACCACGTTCTGGATGAATGGTGCCATGACAAGGACGGAGAAATCCAGGATGCTTGTAGATGACTTCGGGGGGAATGATACTGTTTTTTATGAGCCTGCGGTTGGAGTACAGATCTCGTAAAATCAGATCCAATAATTCGGCTCGTTGGGCGAGGCCTCTTTCAATGTGGCTCCATTCAGTGCTGGTGATCAAAACTGGAATGGGGTCGAGTGGCCACGGGCGTTCTGCTCCTTGTGGATCGCCATATACGTTGTAGGTTGCGCCACTTTGTCGGAGGAGGTGCTGAAGGGAGTCGGTGCGCTGTTGCAGCTCCTGTGGGCCGAGTCCTTCCAAGGAGCGGATAAGGAATTCCCAATGATCCCGAAGCTTGTTTTCGGAGGTGACAATTTCGTCAAAAGCGGACTTCGGGGGATGATAAAATTTCCACCAGGAAACGGTTGAGGTCGCTTCCTGATCAGAAGGTGTTACTGCCATATGCCTCTAAATGATGCCTCTAGGTTTGAAAATGGATCGAAGGTGATCTGTCTGTAACCCAATAGGGTTGTTTAAGGATCCAATCGCAAATCCAGAGTATAGGGATACCACGGATTGAGTTCTTCAGGAGGTGGATTCATCGTGCCGGGTGTATGACCGTGCGGCCAGAAACGCGCAATCCTTCGAGCTTCTGCTTCATTCGCATTCACAGGGCGAGTGTCGTAGTTGCGCCCTCCTGGATGAGAAACGTGATAAGTACATCCCCCTAAAGAACGGTTATTCCAGGTATCCACGACATCGAAGATGAGTGGGGTGTGAACGGGAATCATAGGATGCAACGCGGAAGGTGGTTGCCACGCCCGAAACCGAACTCCTGCCACAAAAACCCCATTGGTTGCGGTGGGGCGTAAGGGCAAACGTCTTCCATTGCAAGTCACTGTATAATGCGATTGGGTCATACCGGAAACTTTCACTTGGACTCGTTCCACCGAGGAATCCACGTAGCGGGCAGTGCCAGTACCCGATGCTTCTTCCCCTAAAACATTCCAAGGTTCCAGAGCCAAGCGCAGTTCCAGTTCCAGCTCTCCGATTTGAACCGTTCCATACTTGGGAAAGCGGAACTCAAAAAACGGTGCAAACCAATCAAGCGCGAAATCATATCCCGATTGTTTTAAATATTCTATCACTTCCTTGAAATCCTTCCAAACATAGTGAGGCATCATAAAACGATCATGAAGATCCGTTCCCCACGGCACCACTGGTTGGGAATAAGGGCGCTGCCAGAAAGCTGCCACCAAGCCTCGTAAAAGTAACATTTGGACAAGGCTCATTTGTGAATGAGGTGGCATTTCAAAGGCTCGCATTTCGACCAGCCCTTGGCGGCCGCTAGGGCCACTGGGAGAATACAACTTGTCGATACAAAATTCAGCGCGGTGGACGTTCCCTGTGAGATCAATCAGCAGATTGCGAAAAATACGATCAACCATCCAAGGGGCAGGACGTTGATTCACATCGACTTGCTGGAACGCCAAGCTCAACTCATACAAGGTGTCGTTACGCGCCTCGTCCACTCGTGGTGCTTGGCTGGTGGGGCCAATGAACATGCCCGAAAACATATAAGATAAACTGGGATGATTTTGCCAAAAGTTCACAAAGCTGCGCAACAAATCGGGGCGTTGCAAAAATGGACTATCTGTTGGATTGGGACCTCCCAACGTGATGTGGTTTCCACCACCGGTACCCGAATGCCTACCATCAATCATAAATTTTTCAGTGGCCAGTCGCGAAAGCCGGGCTTCTTCATAAAGGGTTGTAGTCACTTTTACTAACTGCCGCCAACTTGAAGCAGGGTGGATATTGACCTCAATCACGCCGGGGTCGGGAGTGATTTCAAATCGTAGGAGGCGACGATCTTTAGGGGGATGGTAGCCTTCGATGACAACCGGCATGTCGAGCGTGATGGCTGTGAGTTCAATCGAAGCGATGAGGTCACACCAGTACTCCAAATGGGCGAGGGGAGGTAAAAAGAGATACAATCGACCTCCACGAACTTCTGCAACAAGAGCCGTTCGGATATAAGCCAGGGGTGTGTTGTTTTCGAGTGACTTGGGTGCTTCGGTTTCTTTGCTGCGCTCTTGGGCTTTTCCTGCAATGTCTCCTAAATCCTGGTCCAATTCTTTGTCAGTAGGGTCACGTTCAATGACTTGCTGACGCTGTGTTTCCGGCTCCCAGTAGAGAGAATTGAGAGGCAAACGGTATCCCATTGGGGAATCTCCGCTGATGAGATACATTTTTCCACGCTGGAAGGACCACTGTTGACTCTGCCAACTTGCATGAGAATCAGAGATTTTTTCGTCGAGTGGCAAAGCGTAACCAGCCACACTGCCCAAACCGCGTTCCAATTGCTTACGTAATCGTTCGCGATCTTCTTTATCGTCCAAAGGCTCTTCCAAGGGGTCAATATTTTCTGGAAGTGTGCCCTCTTTCCAGAGCGCATATAAAACGTCTTCATACCCAGGGATGATATATTCTGGCTTCACTTGTAGTTTTCCTGCGAGCGTGCGGAGAAAGCGTTCGGCGTCTTTGGCGGTATAGCCATAATTTTTATTCACATCCGCGATATAAGCGGGGTCTTGCCATACCGGAATGCCATCAGCCCGCCAGAAACAACCCAACGACCAGCGAGGTAAAGACTCCCCTGGGTACCACTTGCCTTGGCCATAGTGAAGCATACCTCCTGGAGAAAACTTGTGTTTCAATCGTTTTAACAACTGGCTTGCCAGTTCGAGTTTCTTGGTACCCAGGGCTTGAATATTCCATTCTGGATCATCCGGATGGTCGATACTAACGAATGTGGGTTCGCCACCCATTGTGAGTTTGATCCCTTCTTGGTGAAGATCCGCATCTATGGAATGTCCCAAGGCATCAATGGCAGCCCATTGCAAAGAGTTGTAAGGCTTGGTCACGCGGGGATCTTCATGAATCCGCTGGATGTCCATATGGAATTCCATACGGGTTTTGCATGCTTCGATGTCTCCGGTCACCGGAGCTGCATCGGTAGGGTGAGGCGTGCATGCTAAAGGGATGTGACCTTCTCCGGCGAACAGACCAGACGTCGGATCCAGCCCCAACCAGCCAGCCCCAGGAATATACACTTCTGTCCAGGCATGCAGATCGGTGAAATCGTGTTCAGAACCAGAGGGGCCATCCAAGGCTTTCATGTCGGGTTTCAATTGAATCAAATATCCAGAAGCAAAACGAGCAGCGAGTCCTAGATTCCTCAGGATTTGAACCAGTAGCCATCCTGTGTCTCGGCAAGAACCTTGTTTCAACGACAGGGTTTCTTCACAAGGTTGAATGCCGGGTTCCATTCGGATGACATAGCCAATGTCTTGTTGTAGCCTTTGATTGATGGATACTAAGAAATCCACAATGGCTTGAGGAGAGGTGTCCACCCCAGCAAGCCATTCTTTAACCAAAGGGCCCGGGTCTTCCACTTCCAAATAAGGAGCCAATTGACGACGTAACTGGGGTTCATAAGAAAATGGAAAGTCTTTGGCACTGTCTTCCAAGAAAAAATCGAAGGGGTTGATCACCACCATTTCTGCTACCAAATCTACAACGACATGAAATTCTTCGACCTTTTCTGGAAACACCACACGGGCCAGAAAATTGCCATAAGGGTCTTGTTGCCAATTGAGAAAATGGGGATGCGGATCGATGTTTAAAGAATATCCAGAAACAGGAGTGCGGCAATGAGGACCGGGGCGCAGTCGAATGATTTGAGGAGACACAGTAATGGGGCGGTCATACCAATAACGGGTTTCGTGCTTGAGGGCGACTTGGATACTCATACTCACCTAGATTGGCTTTGGGTTTGAAAATTAGACTCTATCGGTCGTTTGGCGAAGAAAGTGTCGTAAATTTTATCGTCAATTTGGTTGAGGTGAAGTTCGATACTATCGAGAAATTCATGCAGATCTTTTTCTAGGATTTCATCCAAATCGCAAAATTCTAGCTTGGCTCGCAGCTTACCAAGGCTCTGCTCGGCAGCATTGCTAAATCGTTTTCCAGGCACGGTTCCGGAAACCTCATAAAGTGAGGCTTCTGCTTGCACCACACAGTGATACAGTGAGCGGGGAAAATCGGGATTGAGTAATAAAAAACCAATCAGTTTCTCCAGTTGAATGCCGCGATAACGCTGTCGATACATTTCAAATGCGCTCACAGACTTCAATACTGCCGACCACTGAATGATCTCAAAGTGTGTGCCCGTATCTGAAGGGTTTGCGGGTAAGAAATGTTCTACATCTAAAATACGGGCCGTTTTATCAGCACGTTCTAGAAACCGTCCCATTTGGGCAAAATTCCACGCTTCCCCATGCGAAAGAGTGCCGTGAATCACCCCATCAAACATGTGGCAGGCTTGTTTGACGTTACTGAAAAATGCACTTGGCGAGTGCAGCACTTGGGACACTTGGGCTTCTTTTAACATCAGATAAAAGGTGTTGATTTGCTCCCACATTTCAGAAGAAATGATTTCTCGAACTGATCGAGCATTTTCTCGTGCAGCACGGACGGTGGTGAAGATCGAATTTGGGTTGTCTCGATCAAAGGTAAGAAAGCGAATCACATTGTCTTGATCCACTTGGGGATAGTGTTCGCGGAAAAGCTGAACATCTCCGGTGGTCATCACTAAGGAGTCCCAGTGTTGGGTTGTGACGTGTGGAAGGTCTAACATCAGGAGTAAATTGACGTCGATGAAACGGGCGACATTTTCAGCACGTTCGATGTAACGAGTCATCCAGTAAATAGAATTGGCAGTGCGGCTTAACATGTGTTCTCCTCTCAAATGAAACACGCGCTGTCACTGTGAGTTGATAGTTCCAGCACATTGAAAACAGGTCAGGACAAAACGGCGATGGTTATGCTGGGCTCAATCGGGTAACACCCAAGTGTCTTTGCTGCCACCCCCTTGAGAAGAATTCACAATCAAGGAGCCTTTCTTTAGAGCAACCCGGGTTAATCCTCCAGGCAGCACATAAATATCTTCGCCATAAAGGATATAAGGGCGTAAGTCCACATGGCGGCCTTCCAATTGATCCTCAATCAAAGTGGGCACTCGGGATAAGCTCAAGGTCGGCTGGCAGATATAGTTTCTAGGATTGGCACGGATTTGGTCTTTGTAATCCTCAATCTCTTGTTTGGAAGCATGGGGACCGACCATAATTCCATACCCTCCTGCTTCATTGGCAGGTTTCACAACCATGTTGTGGAGATTGGCGATAGAGTGCTCACGTTCTTTATCTTCCCAGCAAACGTAGGTGGGAACATTGGGAAGAATGATATCTTCATCAAGATAGTATTTGATCATTTTGGGCACGTAAGCATACACCACTTTGTCGTCAGCCACTCCAGTCCCCAAGGCATTGGCCAAAGCAACACGACCTTTTCGGTACACCTCGGTTAATCCAGGAATTCCCAGCATGGATTCTGGTCGAAAGACCAAGGGGTCGATAAAATCGTCATCAATCCTACGATAAATCACATCCACCTTTTGGAAACCGCGTGTGGTGCGCATTTGCACGAAGCCGTCTTTCACTACCAGGTCACTGCCTTCCACCAGTTCCACTCCCATCTGTTGTGCTAAATAGGAATGCTCGAAGTAAGCAGAGTTGTAGATACCGGGAGTCAACACCACAACGGTTGGATCGTAGACTTCTCCAGCGAGGTGTTGCAAGGTTTCGAGAAGACGAATGGGATACAGCTCCACAGGTTCCACACGAGATGCTCCAAAAACTTGGGGAAACACTCGCTTCATCACCTGCCGATTTTGGAGCACATACGAGACGCCAGAAGGACAACGCATGTTGTCTTCCAATACGTAAATTTGTCCATCGCTGTCTCGCACTAAATCGGTTCCAATGATGTGACACCAGATTCCTTTTGGCGGAGTCAACCCCATGCATGCTTTTCTTAAGGATTTGCAGGAATTGATCACATATTCTGGAATGACCCGGTCCTTGATAATCTTTTGCTCGTTATAGATGTCTTGAATGAATAAGTTGAGCGCATAGATACGTTGTTTCAGCCCTCGCTCGACGTAGTCCCATTCGTCAGCAGAGATGATGCGGGGGATGATATCAAACGGGAAGATTTTTTCGGTGCCTCCACCTTCTCCATAAACGTTGAAAGTAATACCCATATTGAGCATGGCCAATTCTGCTGCTTTTTGCCGATTCATCAGTTCTTCCTTCGAAAGGGAACCGATTCGTTTTGCTAAGAGTTTTGCTCCATCTCTGGGGGCTTGATTGTTCTCGAAAATTTCATCGTAGAAACCCCCGATTTCGTATTTTGTGAATGGCATAAACCTCCTTTGGAATGATATCTATACGACTTCCAAAACCATTTCATTCAGATGAAGGATAGGGTGGAAGGATGAGTGTGAATTCAATGGGGAATCCCATGTATTGATACTTTCTATACCCTCTTGTTAGGAGGATGCAAGGATTCAGAGGATGAGCATTCTGGGAAGGTGCTATTATTGGGATAATGGGAGAGCTTTTTTTGGGAGTATTAAGCGGGTGATCAACAGAGGTTATGATGGTTTTTTGGCTCGAAAAATAAAATCAACGAGCCAATTAAAACAGTTCCAATTCTCCAGCAACGGCTTCCTCTTCTTCCTCTTCCTCGAAGCTGTCCATCGCAAACATCTGGTTAACCACTTCATGCATTTCTTCTAAGGATTCACTCCATTCAAACCCTTCCATTTGGTTATAGAGATCTTTAAACATTTCCTTGAAGTGTTCCATGAGTTTTAACTGTTTGGAACGCTTTTCAGCTTGGATTAAGAACATCTCAAAATTTTTAGTCACCACGCTCAAGTTGTCGAGTTCGTCGAAAACAATAGGAGAGTCCGTAGCAAAATAGAGCTTTTTGTCTTCGCCAAAAAAGCACCGACGGTCTTGGTCACTGTTGAGCTTAGAAATGCCACCCATCGTATTGTTGATGTTTTCTGTATTTTCTAGCAACTCCTTCAGTTTTTGGATGTTTTGACCCTGTGTCATACTCGTTTCGTATGTTCTGCCGTCTTCGGTCCGGTACCGTAACACGAAGGGGCGGTTGAGCAATTCCAAGGTCTTGGTGACGGTATCGAAAATTTTTTGTGAATCTCCGGTTGTCACCTTTTTCACAAGCAATTCAAAAGTCCGAATGACTGATTCACTAAAGTTCTTATTTTGCTGTAAAATTTCATTGATTGATGCGGTTTGACGCTGCTTGGAAGCGGCTACCGAATCGTCTTCTTCAAACACTTGTTGCAGTTCATGCTGTGCTTTTCGAAACAGGTTGAAGACGTGCTTACGAAGCATCAACCAACACGCCTGAAGGTCGGAATATTCAATCAGGATCACATTGGGATCTTCTAAGACTTTCAGTGCACTTTTGTCTGGGGCGTCGGAGGAAACGGTGACAATGAAATTGGTTTTGGCGATATGTTTTGCCAATTTTTGAGATCGAATGAACTCGTGAGTCTTTTGGAATTCGGCAGCATCGGCATTCCAATCAAAAATGATCACATTCGGAGTGAACATGAGGGCGGAACCAATGGCTCCTTTCGCACCCGTATCGGCGTAGGTGGTGAAATCTCCCTTTTTGAGCATGTCCACAATTTTTTTTTGTGTATCGGGATGGCTGTGAACCACCAGCAATACAAAATCTTCCGTGGTCAAACGCGAACGTTTGGAGCGGTGGACCAAGTGAACATTTTCGGGAGAAAGTTTTTTCATATGTCCTCTTTCGCTCAGGTATCTAGGGGTGATGGGGAGGCGTATTGATTCAATTAAAAGAGTTCTAGCTCTCCTGATTCAACCAAATTCTCAACGGTATCCGGTGTCTCCTGAAACTCTTCTGGTTGCCATGCCAGATTAAAGACGAACTTCTGATATAAGGTGACTTCCGGCAATTGTCCATTTTCATCTTGCAGGGTGTATTGAAAACAAAGCTGAGGGTTCTCTGATCCAAAAGTAATGTACTTTCTTTCATGGTTGATGATAATCGGCACCTGAATCAAATGGCTCAGGTTGGTACCTTCGGTCGTAAAAAAGCGAGATTTGAACGATCCCCAAATCATATTGGTGAGTTCGCTCATCAAATTGTTTACGGTGCGGAAGTCCACCTCTTCCTCAGGGAGGGCTGTTTTTTTCCCTTCGATCAGTTGGGACATTTCCTGCTCTCCAGTTTGGAGCATCATGTAACCACGACACCATTGCCCTTCAAGGGCCATCATGCTGAACAACTCCCCATAAATGATACGGTCTCGAATGAGATAAGGAATGCTACAGGAAATGTGGGTTGATTTGAAAGTCGCTTGCATGGCATTCAGCGAAATTTCCTCAATTCCTCGAATGAACCCACTGGGATAGTAAGTATTGAACAAGTAGCGGTCGATCAGTTGCTTCAGAATGTCTTGGTTACCGGATTGATAGGCAGCAGCACAGGCTTTTTTTACATCTGCAGACAAATCTTCTAGACTATCAGTGTGTTCGCGTCGTAAGAAAATTGGAAGCTCAGGGCGGACTTTATGGATTTCTTTGGCTGTTTCGGTGCCGGAAAAACCTTCACTATCGGGAGATTCACAAAGAAAAACCGCCCCTAAGTCGATGGTGGATTTGAGGGTTTCCTGAATATTACTATGGGTTTCCGCCTTCAACCCGATGAGGTTATTGTCAGCAAAAAAGCTTTTGAGATCTGTTGTATGGAGTTCGTCAGTCTCTTGAACCAATACTTTGCTGACGATCTTGATCTCCTCCGTCATATTTCCTCCTCATTCATAAGGTATTAAAATAATTCAAGCTCACCCGTAGAGACGCTTTTGTTTTCCGTGCTCAAAGGAATATTGAAGTCGAGGTCGCCATAAGGGCAAACATAGAGTCCAAAAAACAAGGAAACGTTTTTTTCTGAGGTAGCGATGCTGTGCAGTTCATATTCATACTTTAAATTTTCAAAATAGCGAAAGGATCGTTCTTCTAAAAGATCCGGTGTGGACATACCAAGATGTGGAAAGCTCTTTCCCAATTCTCGTTTCAATGAACCACAGAAAATATTTCCGTATTCTCCCAAGCAATCGTAAAATTTGGTGCGATTCATTTCTTCAGAGTCCATATTTAAGATACTAGCAATATACTGAATGGTTTTACGATTGTAGGTGAAATGGAGGGTTGTGAAGAGACGAAAACCATAAGAGCACATGGTCAGCAGAATGAACTCTTTTGCTTTGATGTTTTCGAGATTGGAGAGAAATTTGATTTCCCATTGGTGAGGACTCTTTGCGTGATACACTGCCTCTTCTACGCTTCTGGAAAAAATACTCGAAAATGCTTGTTCTGCTGAGGGACTGATCACCTGATACCTATTTTAAGGGGAGTCGATGATGGATTTCAAAGTTTGCAGCTTCTCAAAAACCGCCTCACTGGCGCTCATTTCCTCAGTGGATGCTTTAAAGTGGGCCACATCACGCTTCAGATCTTGGGCCACATACAGCAGACCATCTACTGCATTGAGAACCATCCGACTACCGGCTTGAGTGTCTTGAAACGTGGATGTGGTCAGCAGGTCGTTTTTATCCAACTCTTTCGCATAATTCACACACAACTCTTGAGTCTGATAAGCCAATTGCGAGATTTCTTCAGCAACGACTTTAAAACCCTTACCAGCTTCACCAGATTTGGAAGCTTCAATGCTGGCATTTAGGGACAACGTCGCAGTGTGGCTCCCCACTGCTTTGAATTCGTCGTTGAGCTTGTGCATGAGTTGGTTGTTGGTACGCAATTCGGACAATCCGTCATGCCAACGTTCAAAGGTCGTGACCAATCCAAGCAGTTGTTCAACTTCTTCTTTTAATTTCTCAGTAGTGGAGGACAAATTCGACAACTTTCCTGTAAGAGAACTGGAACGGTGTTGTTTTTTGACTAAGGATTCTACTTCGGCGACTTGTTCTAAGAGTTCATTGAATTTCTGCTGATAGGCCCCATGAATGTTGTGAAGGTTTGCTTCGTATTCATTGTGCTGATTTTGTATTTGAGCTTGAGCTTGTTCCCATTGTGTCTGAGAAACCCAAGTCTCCCGTTCTCGATTGAATTGCTCCGATTGACGAAGCATTATTTGACGATGCCAAAAAAACATAACGAGAAAAATCAGAACGCCACCTACGACCATTCCAAGAATCAACCAAGTTATCATTATTCCTCACATCACAATTATCCGACCAGCGTCTTAATTGCTCCTAACGCTGCCGCACCATTAAATGGTTTCACAATCCATCCTTTCACACCAGCCGCTTTGCCCCGTTGTTTCATCGTGGGGTCATTTTCGGTAGTGAGTACCAAAATATGAACTTTGGTATTTCCTAACTCCCCACGAATTTTTTCCGACATAGTCAATCCGTCCATATTCGGCATGTTGACATCAGTCAGGACCAGTTTGATAGCGGAGTCCGCTTTTAGCTTATCCAAACCATCTTTGCCATCAATAGCAGTTTCGACCGAAAAGCCATTATCTTTTAAAAAACCTCCAACTTCATTACGTACTGCTGCGGAATCATCTACCACTAAAATCTGAGCCATAGCATCTCCTTTGTGATTAACTTGAAAAGGCATTAATTGGGTTTGTAATACGGGTAAATTCAATGTACGGGACTCTTGTTTTATCTAGCACATCAACCACTGCCGTAAGGTCCGAAATACCTGAGAATTCAGCTTGATAAAGTCTTGCGAACCAGCCTGCCCAGCCTGTATACAAAGCTACCTACTGTGTCATAAAGACAATGTCAATTGCTTTCCATTTCAGGTACTTGCCATGCGAAAGCCTAGTTTTTGAAAGAGAAAACTACACCGTTCCGCAAGGTGTGTTCTACACCGGACCTTGGTCTTCCTCGGAAGGTATATCAAAGTTCCCTATGAATGGAAACTGAGGAGTTTTTCCAGGAATTCATTGTTCGTTTTTATTACCTAACCATTTGTTTCGGTTTTGTTTAAGCATGGGTTTAAGAACCATTAAGATATTGTTGTTCCATTGATTTTGAAAGAAGAGTGGGTTAATGGGAGGGAGAAAAGAGAGTTTGCCATCTAGTTCATACCAGACTATTTAATGGGGTAATCCGTTTCGATAGATTTCAATCCCCAACCATAACCATAGGATAGGAGAGGTCTCTATGTTAGATTTTTTATCCACCAGTATTGTGCGCCGTCTCAATGCGATTTTGCTAACTTTAATTGCTATCGGCTTATCAGTGTTGGCATATCTCATCTGGGATCGAAGTCGTAGCCAAATCATCCAAGATATTTCTGATAAAGCAAAAGGCACTCTGAAATTGGCTTCTATTGCAGTGAGCGATCCAATTTGGAATGTCGATGAAGAAGGGTTAGAGAACGTCGCTCAAGCGATCTTGATCGATAAAGACGTAGCTATGCTTTATATCAAGGCAGAAGACGAAGCCCCATTAGTATTTAAGCAGGAGGAAACTGCAGAAGAACAGCTATCCGATTTTCGAAATTCTGATGGTTCCGGACGTGCTGGATTTATTATCACGGAACCCTCTAATGTTGAAAAAGAGGGACAAGTGATTGCAACGATTCAGTCAGTCATTTCAACGGCTAATGCCGAAGAATTGATTTTAAACACCACGATTATGATTGCTGCTTTTTCGCTGTTGCTGCTCTTTGTCATGGCAGGAGCGGTGGCTTTGACTGCCAACCGAATTATTAAAGTGCCGATTAATGATTTGAAAGGAAGCGCGGTGGAATTGGCTAAAGGTAATCTCGCTAAAGAGATCGACACGTCCCGCCAAGACGAACTAGGAAGTCTAGCGCAAAGTTTTGCTGAGATGCGTGATTCCATTCGTAAAAAAATCCAAGATCTTCACGTCCTGAATTCCACTGGTGAAGAATTGGCTGGAATGCATGACCAAATTCTGGCCTTGCAAACAGCTCTGCGGGTCATGGAAGACCAAACCCATGTCACAGCAGGCTCAGTCTATCTCTATAATAAAGAAACCCAACGTCTGGAGATCAAAGCCTTTTATCCTGAACGGGAAGATTCAAAAAATGCGATCCGCCAGTTTAAGATGGGAGAAGGCGTTGCTGGAACCGCGGCCTTTCACAAAGAAGTGATCTTCATCCCAGACACCTCCAAAGATTCTAAGTTTGTGGGTTCAGGAGAAAGCCGGCCTGCACGTTCATTGCTTTGCATTCCGATGATGGACGACCAGGATGTTTTTGGTGTTATGAATTTTTCGGGTGAAGTCGGTCAGGTGAAGTTCGATAAGTCAGATGCCGAGTTTGCCGAAACCATTGCTCGGATGACCGTGGTGACGACCAAGAATATCCAAATGCTCAATGTGATTGAGGAACAAAATCGGACATTGGAAATTAAAGTTCAAGAGCGTACTGCCGAACTTCGTCAGAAAACCAACGACATCAACAACATGCTTCAAAATATGCACCAGGGGATTTTTACTATCGTTCCTGGCAACAAAGTTCACCACGAATACTCAGCCTATCTAGAGGCTATTTTGGAGACCTCACACGTGGCGAATGAAGATGTTATGAAACTTCTCTTTTCTCATAGTGATCTAGGCTCCAATATCCTCGACCAAATCACCACAGCATTGGGGGCATTGATTGGTGAAGATGCCATGATGTTTGATTTCAACAAGCATCTCTTGGTGACGGAGTTTAAGAAGTCGATGGATGACGGAAGAACCAAGATCTTGGAATTGGATTGGGATCCCATCACTTCGGAAATGGATGAAATTGAAAAAATAATGGTCACTGTTCGCGATGTGACCGAACTCCGTGGCTTGCAAGAAGAGGCTGAGAAACAAAAACGCGAGTTGGAAATCATTGGTCAAATCCTTTCGGTTTCTCAGAATAAATTCCGTGAGTTCACCCGCACGGCACATAAATTCATAGAAGAAAACGAAAAGTTGATTGCTCAAACCGAAAACAAAGATGTGGAAGTCTTGGCAACGCTCTTTCGAAATATGCACACCATCAAAGGGAATGCCCGGACCTATGGCTTTAAGTACCTAACAGATGCAGTTCATGAAGCAGAGCATACTTACGACGATCTCCGTAAAGACAAAGAGCATAGATGGAATAAAGATCGCTTGCTCAACGAACTACACGAAGCGGAACATTACATTGAAGAGTATGAAGAAATTTTTCGAAGCAAGTTGGGTGGAGAGAATGTAGATGAAGGTGTTTTCTTGGATTCGGATTTGCTCGGAAAAGCCCAACGAGCATTGACCAATGCAGATCTACACAACGCAGAAAGTTTGCGAGTCACCTTGGATAAGGTGTCGAACTTATTGAAAGCCATTGGGACTGAAAAACTTTCTGATACGTTGGAAGGTATTGTGAAGGCCATGCCGACCTTAGCTGAAGAACTCGGTAAAGCAGCACCCAATATCGTCCTGAAAGACAACGACATTCGAATGAATACAGACATCACCCCTGTGTTAAAAGACGTCTTCACTCACATTTTCCGTAATTCAATGGATCATGGCATTGAGGCTCCCGAAGAACGAAAAGCGGCTGGCAAGCCAGAAAATGGCACGATTATGCTCGAAACGAGCTATCTCGAAGATAAAGTGGTTTTTCATTTCCGTGACGATGGCAGAGGCTTAGCGTTAGGACAAATTCGAGAAAAAGCGATTGAAAGCGGATTCTTAAAAGCAGATCAAAATGCTTCCGATGAGGAAATTGCAGAATTCATCTTTCACTCGGGCTTATCAACGGCGGAAGCAGTCAGCGAGATTTCTGGTCGTGGTGTGGGGATGGATGCGGTGAAACGCTTTTTGCAAAAACAAGGTGGGGACATTGAAATTCATTTCCTTGGTAAACCTGCAAAAGGTGCAGACTTCCGTCCTTTTGAATCCCGGATCACATTACCAGGGGATTTGGCGGTTCATGTCGCTTGATTCTGTCTGGTATTGATAGTGAAGAAAGATCGTTTTTCACATTAATGCGGTAGCATGACGTAAAAGTGCCATTTGAAATACAAACGCAGGCAAAGCGTTTCAGCCTGCGTTTGCCACCCTGTTTTTGACCGATTCATCCACCCCATCCCCGTCCTGCCTTCCTGGCTGCTAAATAAGCATTAGCTCCAAAAATAAAAAATGCTCCGATCCATCCAACCCACGTCATGGCAGGGTCTCCCACCACGTAAGGTCCCAAAACAGCTGCGAGCAAGATTCGTGTAGAAGAAATAATGCTTCCTTCCACAGCTGTCACAAAACGAAATCCCAACGTGAGGAGATATTGTCCGAGGATGCCAAAACCACCACACAACATGAGATAGAAAAGTTCCTGGTGAGTAGGAATGTAGATGTCTTCATGAAAACCGGCATACAACAACACCATTCCTACACCAAACACAAACAACAACACGGTGTCGGTATCATTGTACTGCCGTACCGAATTCAAAGTAATGATGGCCCAAGACGCAACGATTCCAGAACTCAACCCCCACAGGTTATTCCAGCCAGAACCGAAATTGCCGGGAGACATCACCAAGACAATTCCACAAACCGCCAGTATCGCCATCAGATAGGCAATATAGTCCTGCTGTTCCTTAAAAAATATCCATGAAAATAGAGCAACAAATATGGGGTATGTCATATTGAGAATGTTAGCCTCGGCTACGGTGGTTACTTCGACAGCTTTGAAAAAACAAAAGACCGCCACTGTATTAGTCACCGCTCGGATCAACAATAAGTCATAACGTCTGGGACGAATGCGTTTACGGCCTTTGAACAGCAGGATGCTGCCAAACAGTACAAAGCCGAGAAAAAACCGAGAAAAAACGAAAAACGTAGAACTCAAATCCACTTCTGCATGAGACCAACGAATGGCTGCTGTAGAGAGATAAAAACAGAAGGCTGAACCAAAAATGGAAAGGCTTCCTAAAAGTTCTTTATATGAAAAGCAAAGCATATGGTCTTTTTGAAAAACTTTTAAAATCAATAACTTATAAACAATCGACTGATTTCAAAAAGGTTATTTGCAATTGATTTCAAATGCAGGATGCACTAGCCTAAACGGTTCATCAAGACTGTTTCTAACATCGTGTTGCACATTATATGCAGTGGGATGCTGCATAGTCTGTAACAGGGAAGTCGACCTGCTTCTTCGTTGTGGGCTACAACGAAATTTTGTGAGCCGGTCGATATCCCAACCTGCCAAATCTCCAAGCTTCAGAGGAATGTATGAAAATCAATCGCCTATTTACCCAGGAAGGGAAAGATCCATATGAATCGATTGAATTTACCACCCGCTCGTCCGTGATTCGAAATCCTGATGGTTCTGTTGTATTCGAATGGAAAGAGGTGGTCGTCCCTAAAAACTGGTCTCAAGTGGCCACCGATATCATGGCACAAAAGTATTTCCGGAAAGCCGGAATTCCGAAATACCTTCGCTCTGCTAAAGAAAAGGGCATTCCTAGCTGGCTGCAACCCTCTGTGCCAGATAAATCTAAGCTTTCGCATCTAGAGAGAGAAAAACAAGAAACAGTAGAAACCGATTCCCGCCAAGTGTTTCGACGCCTTGCAGGTTGTTGGACATATTGGGGATACAAACATGGCTATTTTGACAGTGAAGCGGATGCCAAAGCTTTTTACGACGAAATGCGTTACATGATGGCCAACCAAATGGCAGCTCCCAATTCTCCCCAATGGTTCAACACAGGGTTGAATTGGGCTTATGGAATTGATGGCCCCTCCCAAGGTCACTTTTATGTTGATCCTGACACTAAACAGCTCGTCCGTTCGAAAGATGCGTATACCCATCCCCAGCCTCATGCCTGTTTCATTCAGTCTGTGAAAGATGACTTGGTTCAAGATGGAGGGATCATGGACCTCTGGACCCGTGAAGCTCGGCTTTTTAAATATGGTTCAGGCACCGGGTCGAATTTCTCCAATTTGCGTGGATGCAAGGAACCTCTTTCTGGAGGTGGGGTTTCTTCAGGTTTAATGTCTTTTTTGAAAATTGGAGATACTGCGGCAGGCGCGATCAAGTCGGGGGGCACAACACGGCGTGCCGCCAAAATGGTGTGCCTGGATTTAGACCATCCAGACATCGAAGCTTTCGTAAACTGGAAAACTCGTGAAGAACAAAAAGTCGCTTCCTTGGTTGCGGGTTCGAAAACGATCAATGCCATTTTGAACGAAATCTTTGAAGCAATTTATAGCTGGAATGGCGCGGAACGATATGATCGTAAGAAAAACAAAAATCTTCGCAAGGTTTTGAGAAAAGCCCAACAGTTCAATGTACCGCTCAATTATGTAGAACGTATTATCCAATTAGCACAACAAGGCTACACCGGTATTGACTTTGAGGAATACGACACCGACTGGAATTCGGAAGCTTATTATACGGTCTCTGGACAGAATGCGAACAATTCAGTGCGTATCGACAATAACTTCATGGAGGCTGTGGAGAATGATGGCGATTGGAATTTGTATTGGCGCACCGAAAAAGTAAAAGCTACTCAAGAAAACCGTAACCCGGCCCCTTGTAAAACAATCAAAGCCTCGGAATTGTGGTCTCAGATCGCCTATGCTGCTTGGTCTTGTGCCGATCCAGGGCTGCAATTCAATTCTACGATCAACGAATGGCATACCTGTCCCGAAGCAGGGCCTATTCGGGCTTCCAATCCATGCAGCGAATACATGTTTTTGGATGACACGGCTTGTAATCTGGCTTCTTTAAACTTGCTCACCTTTCAAAATTCAGAAACCCGGGGGCTGGACATCGAACGTTTCCGACATGCTGTCCGGTTGTGGACTATTGCCTTGGAAGTCAGTGTATTGATGGCTCAATTTCCGAGTCAGCGGATTGCTGAATTGTCCTACCGTTTTCGTACTTTGGGATTGGGCTATGCGAATTTGGGAACGTACTTAATGACCAACGGCATTCCGTATGATTCTCCCAAAGCCGTTTCAATTTGTGGTGCGATCACAGCGATCATGCATATGACAGCGTATGCCACTTCGGCAGAAATGGCCAAAGAGTTAGGATCATTTCCTGGCTATGAAGAGAATCGCGAGCAGATGTTGCAGGTGATTCGCAACCATCGCCGTGCCGCATATCGTGTCCCAAATACGGAATATGAAGGCTTAGCCATCAAACCAATGGGGATTGATAGCCAGCACTGTCCCACTGATTTGTTGCGGGCTGCCCAAGAAGCTTCAGATACGGCCTTGGATTTAGGAGACCGTTATGGATTTCGTAATGCTCAAGTCACTGTAATTGCTCCCACCGGTACTATCGGTTTGTTGATGGATTGCGACACCACAGGCATTGAGCCTGATTTTGCTTTGGTGAAGTTTAAGAAATTGGCAGGTGGTGGATATTTCAAAATCATCAATCAATCCATTCCACCTGCGTTGAGTGCTTTAGATTATTCGGAAAGTCAGATCGAAGATATCGTTGATTATGTGAAAGGACGCGGAACACTGACCGGCAGCCCGTGTATCAATCGTGATGCGCTGAAAGCGAAAGGGTTTACCGACGCCATTTTGGCAAATCTGGAGTCTCAATTGTCCTCGGCATTCGATATTTCTTTTGTATTCAACAAATGGATCTTGGGAGAAGAGTTCTGCAAAAATACGCTGGGATTCAGCGATGCCCAACTGAATGATATGAATTTTAGCATCTTGAAAGGGTTGGGTTTTTCTGAAAGTGAGATCGAAGCAGCAACCGATTATATTTGTGGAACGATGACCGTTGAGGGTGCTCCTCACCTGAGAGAAGAACACTATCCAGTGTTCGATTGTGCTAATAAATGTGGCAAAAAAGGAAAGCGTTTCATTCTTCCGAATGCGCATATTTATATGATGGCCGCTGCACAGCCGTTCATTTCTGGTTCAATTTCCAAAACCATCAATATGCCTGCGGAGGCAACGGTCAACGAGATTCAAGACGCTTATATGTTGTCATGGCGTTTGGGGCTGAAGTGCAACGCATTGTATCGTGACGGCAGCAAGCTCAGTCAACCACTCAACACCAGCACGGAACTGGAATGGGAGGGAGAAGATGAATTGGAAGAGAGTATTCAGAGCTTACCCAAGGAAGTTCAAATCACGGAGCGTATCATTCATCGCTATTTAGCAAAGCGTCGTCGTCTTCCTCATCGTCGTAAAGGCTATACGCAAAAGGCTCTCATTGGAGGGCATAAAGTTTACCTGCGTACCGGTGAATATCCGGATGGAACTCTCGGAGAAATCTTTTTAGATATGCATAAAGAAGGGGCTGCTTTCCGTAGCATGATGAATTGCTTCGCGATTGCCGTTTCTCTCGGTTTGCAGCATGGTGTGCCTCTAGAAGAATATGTGGAAGCTTTTGTATTCACACGTTTTGAACCCAATGGAATGGTTATTGGCAATGATGCAATCAAAATGAGTACTTCTATTATCGATTATATTTTCCGTGAGTTGGCAGTGACATATTTGGATCGCAACGATCTCGCTCATGTGAATCAAGAAGATCTTCGTTCCAGCAGCTTGCATTCACATTCCGAAACCGAACCGGAATATGTTGACGAAGAAGTAGTGGAAGAGCGCCAAGTGGAATCCCCAGAAAATGGAACTGGCACCAACGGTAGTGGCACCAACGGTAGTGGTGCCAATGGCAGTGGAACCAACGGCAGCGGGGAAATGAGCGAAATCAATGTCCCGATTTTCGCGAGCATTTCGCAGTCTCAAGAAACGGCGGTTGCTTCCGATTCTGGGACAGTGGTTTCCGAAGTATGGGCCACCCAAGGGCGTTCTGAAGTGGATTTGATTCGTGAAGCCAAAGCCAAAGGCTATGAAGGGGAATATTGTAGCAATTGCGGTTCATTAACGATGGTTCGCAACGGTTCTTGTCTCAAGTGTGTCTCTTGTGGAGCCACGAGTGGTTGTTCTTAATTTTAGAGCTCTTGTATCCAACTAAGTAAATCTACTCATTGCTTTCCGTCTCTCCTTCATTACTCTTTGTAGAATTAAGCAGTCTCGAAAGGGTATTGAGGAGAGGCACCTTGATTCCTTCCTCCGTGTCTAAACAGCATTTCTGGATCACAAAATTTGGACTTTAGTCACAAAATGGACGCGAGATTGAACCTCTAGAAACAGAGGTTTATCTCTGTGACTATGGATGTGTCACTATGTGACGACGGAAGTTTGAGAAGTTTCTATTCCAATAAAGGATTGGAAGCATGTTGTCTTAGCTAAAAAGGTTAAAGCTTTTGAGCAATATGCCGAAAATGTAAAGGATTGAAACAATTTCTCATAAATTTCGACAAAAGACATAATCATCCAATGGAATGTCGGGTGGTATCCTGGCAATCGTGACGAAGGCTGATTTGTCCACAGCCTGCATGCCAGATCTGCCCGAAACTCAACATGACAGGAGTCCCTCATGAAAACTGATCAGCATATCCAAAACCTCATCCACCAGCGTGTTCTAGAATACCGACGCAACCCTGCCATTCGAAAATGGTTGAAGCGTGCTTTGACAGAGAACAAAGCAGCTTGAAGATCACCTTTCCGTCTCACCAAAGACTTCCACAATTCTTCGAGAATGCTATGATGAGCACCTGTTCTGAACCGTATGTTGCGCAATCATTTGCAGAGAAAGGAAGTCCATGTTGACCGAAGGAAATGAAGCCCCTCTAGATGTGAAAGTAACCGACCAAAACGATCAAGAAATGTCACTCCGTGACTATCTGGGCAAAAAGGTCATTGTATATTTTTACCCAAAAGACGATACGCCGGGATGTACCAAGGAAGCCTGTGGTATTCGCGATGCCTGGAGTGAATTTGAAACACTGGACGTGCCTGTCTTTGGTGTTAGTCCTGATGCTTCCAAATCCCATCAAAAGTTTATCAATAAATTTGATCTGCCTTTCAACCTCCTCTGTGATACCGACCATCAACTTGCAGACGCTTTTGGAGCTTGGGGGGAAAAGAAGATGTATGGAAAAACCTTTATGGGGATCATCCGCTCGACATTTATCATTGGGGAAGATGGAAAAATCATCAAAGCCTATCCCAAAGTGAAACCCGATGGCCATGCCCAAGAATTGCTTGGAGAACTCAAAGGTTGAATAAGAATCCTCCCTACTCGTGTAGGGAGGCCTTTAGATATCGATATTTCCCCCTCCGTTCGTTATGATGACTTCCTGTTCTCACAGACCCTCTAACCGTCAGAGCACCCGCCTTGAGGAAGTGAACGATGGCAATCAAATTCAACAAAGCGAAGCTGAAAGCACAGCAGGCCATCGCACCCTTTCCTAAGCCTCACACTATTTTGTTAGTCGATGATGAATTGGCTAATCTGCGTGTCCTCACTCGTATTTTAGAACCCCACTACCACGTATTGACTGCTGAGGACGGACAAGAAGCCTTGGAAATGGTCCAACGGGATGCCAACCCACAACGGATTCATTTAATCATTTCCGATCAACGCATGCGCCGTTTGAACGGCGTAGAATTTTTGAAGCAAACAATTCCCATCATTCCTAAGACGATTCGCATCATTTTAACAGGCTTCACTGATATCGAAGCAATCATCGACTCTATCAACGAAGGCAATATCTATAAGTTTCTAACCAAACCCATTGATTCGAAAGAGTTGCTGGTTACAGTTCAACGGGCTTTGGAAGTGTATGAGTTGGAAAAGAAAAACCTGGAGTTGCTTGAAGAACTGAAAGCTTTGAACACAAGTTTGGAAGAAAAAGTTCAGCAGCGTACCCATGAATTGGAAGATTCTTACCAAACAATCAAAGCTCAGCAAGAGCAGATGTTGGAAGAATTAGAGCAAGCCCGAGAAACTCAAAAATGTTTATTGCCACTACAAATTCCAGAGATCCCTCATGTGCAAATTGCGCGAAAGTTTGTACCTATGATCCAAATTGGGGGAGATATTTATAACATTTTCAAATTGGAGGACTCGCAGTTTGGAGTCATGGTCACGGATGTGACTGGACATGGCATCCCTGCGGCATTGCTCTCTTTTATGGTCTCGGGAATCTTTTCAAATAGTGCAGTGACGGGACTTTCTCCAGCAATGGTGGTCCGCCTCACAAATGGCTATCTCAATGGAAGGCTCCCTGCAAATCGATTTGCGACCATCTTTTACGGAATTTACAATGCCCAAGATCGAACTCTGACCTATACCACTGCCGGGCATCCTCCTGGTTTAGTGATCCGTCCTAAAACGACTGAAGTGTTCTTGCTGCAAACCGATGGCATTGTGGTTGGATCAATTTCTGACGAACGGATCGTTTTTGAAGAAGATACATTTCAGCTAGAAGTTGGTGACAAAGTCCTACTGTATACAGACGGATTGATTGAACTCATGGATGAAAGCAAAGAATTGCTTGGTGTGGACCAATTGGTGGGGTTTGCCAAAGAACAAGCAGCTCTCCCTATCCAAGATTTGATTGAGGCCGTCTACAGCATGGGGGAAAGCCATGCAGCAGGCGTGGGTATCGGTGATGACATCACATTGCTCGGATTAGAAATCAAATAAGATTATTCCGAAGCTGCCGCCGGACGGTCATGCATATCATGATATTCCTTACCCCAACTACACATCGCTTCCATGACAGGACGCAAACTCTTTCCTAACTCTGTCAAAGAGTACTCCACCCTTGGAGGAACCTCCGCATAGACATAACGCGAGACCACACCATCATTTTCCAACTCTCTCAATTGTTGAGTGAGCATTTTTTGTGTGATCAGGGGAAGCTCACGTTTTAGCTCACTGAATCGCTTTGTGTGATCGACTAAATGCCAAATAATTAAAGTTTTCCATTTCCCTCCAACCACCTTCAACGTGGTTTCAACGGGGCAATATTTCGAAGGATAAGACATGGTTTTGCTCCAATAGTATCTTTTTAGTAACTACCTTACAAAATTGTGCGTACTTGCCAATAGCAAACTTAGGGTATATTTTACCCTTACAATTTTCAAGGAAACTTGATGTATTTTAGAAACTTTTTTTATTTAGGAGGAATCATGGCAAGTGAAAAAGTTATCCATCTCAATGAATCTACCTTTGATAATCAAATACAGTCTGGTGTGTCATTAGTCGACTTTTGGGCTTCTTGGTGTGCTCCATGTCGTGCATTGGCACCGACCATCGACAAGCTGGCAGAAAGCTATGAGGGGCAGGTCAAGATCACTAAAGTGGATGTAGACCAAAACCCTGGGCTTGCTGCCCGTTTTGGAGTCCGTGGTATTCCCACCGTTTTGGTATTCAAAGATGGGGAAACAGTGGATTCGTTTGTTGGAAATGATCCACGACAAGTGGAGCAATTGGTTGAAAGACATGCCAACTGAATAGAAATCTCATGACAGATGAAGGTGTTTAAAAGCCATTCCGAAGCAGAGTTTTGCTCGTTTGTAGAATGGCTTAATTTTTATTGTCGCCTGCGTCCAGTTCCAGATTCGATAGTCGACATTGGAGCGCTCTGGGTGCAGGTTGCCAAATTTGAATCGACGAACGCGGGGTGTCCGTCGTGCTGAGGTACGCTATCACTCCAAGGAGGAAACATGGGTGAAACAAATACAACTGAATTGGGAGATGAGTATCCTCTCCTTACGTTAAAAAATGCTGTCGTATTTCCAGGAACCATCAAACCTTTATTTTTTCGCAGTTCTCAATCTTTACGTGCGTTAGAGGAAGCGGTGAGTAAAGACCGAGATGTCTTTGTCGTTACAATGCGGAATCCCGAAGAAGAGCACTTGGCGCAAACCGATTTATATGCTGTCGGTGTCGTCGGTAAAGTCACCCGATTGCAACAACTGCCCAATGGTGCGGTGCAGGCAGTCTTTAGTGGTGAACATCGCGGGAGACTGCTCACGAGTGACCTGACCGGTCCTTTTTTTCGAGGCAACGTCGAGATTTTACATTCCATAGAATCGCAAGATTCCGAACTACAGCCCTTGGCAGAAGCCTTAAAAACTGAATTTTTTAAGCATATTGAAGCTGAGCGCGAGCTGAGTGCGTTTCAGTGGTTTAGCAATCTTTCAACCCAGAATGTTCCAGCCGGGCAGTTTGCTGATGCGGTAGCTTCTTTGGTCAATGCAGATGTTGAGCAGCACCAAGAAATTTTAGAAACATTGGATGTGAAGATTCGAGTAGAACGCGTGTATTCCCTACTAGTGACGGAAATGCAGCAGAAAGAATTCGAGCGAGATCTAAAGAATCGTGTCCAAGAACGAATCGACAAAAAACAAAAGGAGTACTTCCTCAATGAGCAGATGAAGGCCATTCAAAATGAAATGGGAGCAGATACCCAAGACAATGAATTGGAAGAGTTGGCGAAAAAAATTGAGGCGGCTCAAATGCCTACTAAAGTGAAGGAGGTGGCTGATAAAGAACTGAATAAGCTGAAAATGATGGGAAATTCTTATGAAGCCACTCCGGTTCGGAATTATTTGGATTGGCTGATTAGTGTCCCTTGGCATTCTAAAACCGAAGATAATCTATCTCTTGGAAACGCCCAAGAAATCTTGGATGCCGATCATTTTGGTTTAGACAAGATCAAAGAACGCATTGTGGAGTATATTGCCGTTGCCAATGTGGTGGGGTCCTTGAATGGCCCGATCTTATGCTTAGTCGGACCTCCTGGTGTGGGTAAGACTTCGTTAGCCCAATCGATTGCCAGAGCATTGGGGCGTAAGTTTGCTCGGATCAGCTTGGGGGGAGTGCGCGATGAAGCTGAAATCCGAGGACATCGCCGTACATACATTGGTGCATTGCCCGGGAAATTAATACAAACCATGAAAAAAGTGGAAACCGTCAATCCAGTCATTCTATTGGATGAAGTTGATAAACTCAGTCATCATTATCTTGGCAGTCCAAGTGCGGCCTTATTAGAGGTGTTGGATCCTGAACAAAATCATACGTTCATGGATCACTATCTCGAAGTGGAATATGATTTATCTCAAGTGCTGTTCATTTGTACTGCTAACAACCTCTCAGAAATTCCATTGCCATTGCAGGATCGCATGGAGATCATTGAGCTTTCTGGCTACACCGAATTGGAAAAAGCCCAGATTGCAAAACGACATTTGATTCCTAAACAAATGGAGAAGAATGGAGTGAAAGACAGTCAGTTGATTATTCCAGAAGAGCAACTTCTTCACGTGATTCGGTCTTATACTCGCGAAGCCGGGGTAAGAAGCTTGGAACGATTGTTTGCTAAGATTGGCCGCAAAGCGATTACCGAAAAGCTGAAATCTTCTTCAGAAGAAGCAATCACGTTGAATGAGGAAAGAGTTTCTAAATATTTGGGACCTCCAGTTTTCCAACACAACAAGATTGAAGCCCAAAATGAAGTGGGATCGGTCACTGGTTTGGCTTGGACATCTGTAGGGGGGGAAACTTTGTCGATTGAAGTCACGACGATGCCTGGTGCAGGTAAGGTACAGCTCACGGGGAAACTCGGAGATGTAATGAAAGAATCCGCGCAAGCAGCCATCAGTTATGTCCGTTCCAATGCCAACTCATTTGGGATTTATTCAAAAGTGTTTGAAAAGTTGGACATCCATATCCATGTTCCTGCGGGTGGTACACCTAAGGATGGTCCCTCTGCTGGTATTGCATTGACTTCCGGGATTGTCTCAGCATTGACTGGTATTCCGGTATTGCGGGATGTGGCCTTGACTGGTGAGGTTACCCTACGAGGCAAAATCCTACCGATTGGGGGGCTGAAAGAAAAACTTCTTGCTGCGAAGCGTGTGCAAATTCGAAAGGTATTGATTCCGGAAGAAAATCGTAAAGACTTGTTGGAAGTTCCCAACGAAATCTTGGAAGGTCTCGATATCGAGCCAGTGGCTCATGTGAAAGAAGTCATCCCGTCGTTACTGGAGCGATTACCGATTGCCGTATCCGATGAAGATTTGGAAGTTGCAGAATCGGCACCTCGTGTTGAGGATGAGGCACGATTCAATGTGACGACATTTGCTCAAGTCACGCGATTAAACCCTACCTCCTCTGAACCAACTTCTTAATAGTCTCTCTCCTCAGCCTCAGCCATGAGGCCTCCTCGCTCCGGACCGAGATACTGGCAAGCCATACTTCGGTCCGGTTGGGGCGATATAGCTGAATTCTTCCACTTGCAAGTTTCTTTCGTTTTTTCTTAAAAAAAGTTGACGGTTTGGTGAACTCAACTGTCAAGACATGTGTCTAAAGGAGTAAAATCAGTCCAATTATCAAAGAAAGGGTTGATTTCTTACGCGTATTGTCCGGGAGAGCCGCAAGGCCTTACCGCTTAGGGCATTCATCTTAATTCAAGTAAACCGTTTCACTAGGAGGCGACTATGAAAAGAGCGAGTCCGAAAAAGAAAATCACGAGAGCGGAAATCGAAGAAGCGATGAAGCAATTTTTCGAACGAGGTGGGAAGATCACCACGTTGCCGCAGCAAAGAGTGGCTCCGGTCACCGTAATTGGAGATGATAAATGGGGCGCTTATGAGTCCCTAAGAGAATTGAGTTTCTAATGAGAAACCTCATGGAGTTTTTTACATGTTTTTAAGAACACCGCCCCCATTGTGTTGAGTTCTCTTTTGAGAGAACTCAACACCTGTCAACTTTCCTACCAACTGATTCCTTATTTAATAAAGCCACCCTTTGTCATTTTGGTTGGTTCCAAAGCCTGTTCTAATTCCTCTTCTGACAAATCACACATTTCTTTAGCCACTTCCTTCAGAGAACGTCGTTCTGCAAAAGCTCTTTTAGCAATTTTCGCAGCTAAGTCGTAACCAATGAGTGGGTTCAAGGCAGTCACCAGAATTGGATTTTTGTCGATCAAAGCCTTGATATGATCTTCGCGAACAATCAATTGTGAAACAGAACGATCTGCCAAGTTTCGAGACGCATTGCTCAACAATTCTATAGAGTCCAATAAACTGCGTGCAACCATTGGCAACATCACATTCAATTCAAAGTTACCTGATAATCCCCCTACGCTGATGGCCGCATCATAACCAATCACCTGTGCGCAAACCATTGCAGTGGATTCTTCAATCACGGGATTCACTTTCCCTGGCATGATTGAGGAACCCGGTTGCAGGGCAGCTAACTGGATATCGCCCAATCCCGCATTGGGGCCAGAATTCATCCATCGTAAGTCGTTGACAATTTTTAACAAACCCACAGCAATGGTTTTCAGTTGGGCCCCCAGTTCGACTGGAGCATCGACTGTCCCTTGTGCCTCAAAATGATTGAGGGCTTCCACAAAGGGTTCCCCCGTAAAGTTAGAAATTTCTTCTGCAAATTTAGCAGGGAAGGCAGGATCCGTGTTGATACCTGTCCCGACAGCAGTTCCTCCTTGTGGCAACTCAGCAACTCGTGTCAAAGCCGCTTGGACGCGCTGAACTCCTAACTCCAACTGTCGCGCATACCCACCAAAAGTTTGTTCAAATGTAACAGGCATCGCATCCATTAAGTGGGTTCTTCCTGTCTTGGCAACATGCGCGTATTCTTTGCCTTTGGCTAAAAATGCATCACGAAGATGGTTCAGTGCAGGAATGAGTGTGTTTTTAGCTTCCAAGTAAGTCGAAATGCGAATGGCCGTAGGAACCACATCATTTGAGCTTTGGCCAAAGTTCACGTGATCGTTGGGGTGAATCTTCACACTGGCTTGGTCATTTGCCATTTCACGAGCACGTGTGGCAATGACTTCATTACAATTCATGTTGCTCGAAGTACCGGAGCCAGTTTGATAGATATCGACTGGAAAATGCTCATCCAATTTGCCGTCAATCACTTCTTGAGCTGCTTTTTGTATCCAGTCGGCCACATCTTGTGGAATCATTCCCAGCTCACCATTGACCTTAGCTGCTGCTTTTTTCACATAGCCCAAAGCTTGAATGAACGGCCGACTAAAACGCACACCACTCACAGGAAAATTTTCGACAGCACGCTGGGTTTGTGCGCCGTAGTAGGCATCTTTGGGAACTTTCACTTCCCCCATTGAATCGGTTTCTATTCGATACTCACTCATTGGTCCTCCGCTTTTTAAATTTCAACAGAATCTGGACTGATCATGCATCTTTCGGGAAGACGATTTCCCGAAGGTCCATATACTTTAATGACCACTCAGCAATGGTTTTACACAAAAACAATCGATTTTGCCGTTTCACCGGATCTTCATCCATCACCATGACTTTATCAAAGAAGTGAGTGATCGGCGTCTCCAAAGAAAATAGGGTAGACAAAAAATGGTCAAGCGATAGTTCGGCTTGCAACAACGGTTGAACTGATTGCCACAATGTTTGTTCTTCAATTTCCTCAAGCTGATTTTCTGAGAACGTCTCTTCGATGTTTTGTGCCTGTTTTTGAGCAATATTCATGGAACGTACAATCCCTTCCACGGCCAACTTAAACCGAACCGCACTCAAGTGTTCTTTGAGTCGTTCTGCTAAATCCAATTGTTGTACAGGCAACAGTTCATGACTTTTCAGCAAAGCTTCAATCACATCATAACGCACTTTTTCTTCCTGGAGGAAAAAGCGCTGACGCAGTGCAAAAAAATCTGTCAAATTCTTTCGAATTTTTTCTTGATCTAATTGCAAATCCTGTTGGGTAACCAGAATTTCAGTTGCTTTGATTCCTAGCATTTCAACAGACACAGGCAGTTTTGCTTCCAAAATAATTTGCAGGATGCCTTGTGCCATCCGACGTAAGGCATACGGATCTTGAGAACCGGTTGGAATCTTATTGAGTGAAAAGGCGGTGACTAGCATATCCATTTTATCCGCTAGTGCCACTGCAATGGTTGCTTGATCTTGTGGGATGCTGTCTTGATGAAATCGAGGATGGTAGTGTTCTCGAATGCCTCGACTGACGATGGCTGGCTCGCCTTTTAATGCCGCGTAATCTTCTCCCATGACTCCTTGAAGTTCAGGGAATTCATATACCATCTGAGTTTGGAGATCGAATTGACACAGCGCTGCAATACGTAATGCTGTTTGCTGCTCCGTTTTCTCAAGTGCCAGCTGTTCGGTGATGAACTGAGTCAAGGCAGTAATGCGTTCTATTCGCTGTGCTTGGGTACCTCGGTCTTTGAAAAAAACCACATGCTTTGCTTTTTCGAGGAAATAAGAAATGTCTCGCTTTTGGTCTTCTTGATAGAAAAAACGAGCATCGCTCAATCGTGCCCGTAGGACTTTTTCGTTGCCTTTGGCTACTGTTTTTGATGCGTGAGCGTTTCCATTTCTCACCGTTATAAAGTAGGGGAGTAGCTTTTGGTTATGACCATATACAGGGAAGTAGCGTTGATTTTTAGCCATTGAAGTCACCAAAACGGGTGTGGGGACTTCTAAAAATTCTGGTTCGAAACTTCCCATAATTGCGGTGGGCCATTCAACGAGATTCGTTACCTCTTCCAGTAAATCTTTTTCTAAAACAACTTGAAATCCATGTTTTGCTTCAAGATCCCTGACTTGTTCTATAATCGTTGTTTGGCGGGCTTGATAATTTGCCATTACATTTTGGGACGTCAGCAAAGACAAATAGTCTTGGGCATGCGAAATGAGGAATGGACCGGGATTCAGAAAACGATGGCCATAAGTGTAAGTGCTCGCTTCAACCATCTCTAAGGAAATAGGTAGGAGTTGTTGATTCCAAACGGAGGCAATCCAGCGAATAGGACGAATGTAGCGTGTTTTATAGGCCCCCCAACGCATGTTTTTGGGGAAGGACAATTTACCAATCCAACTGGCTGCATGGTCTTGAAATACGTCTTGAGTGGACTTCCCGAGAACCTCTTTTCGAGCAAATACAAACTCTCGTCCTTGAAATTCTTGAATAAACAATTCGTCATGGGGGATATTATTTTTTTTTGCAAACCCTTGTGCTGCCTTACTCCAATGGCCTGCTTCATCTTTAGCGATATGCGCGGGTGGACCCTTCAATTCTAAACTTTGATCTGCCTGTTTATCAGGAAGCCCACTTATCAGAACGGCAAGTCTTCGAGGGGTTGAAAACGTTTGGAGAGTTTCAAAAGAAAGCTGGTTTTGTTGGCATGTGTCTTTGATTTTATCAGCGAGTTGTTGAATCGCTGGAAGGATCATTTGTGCTGGCATCTCCTCCAAGCCAATTTCCAATAAATAATGGTTCATGATTCCTCTTCAAGTGCTTTCACCCATTGGGTGGCTGCTTGTCGATCTTGCATTAAGGGAAAGCCTAATTTTTTTCGTTCTTCTAAAAAGAGTGCAGCAACTTGATGAGCGAGCTTTCGAACGCGCCCTATGTAACTTGCACGTTCCGAAACACTGATAGCACTCGCCGCATCTAGTTGATTGAAGGTATGAGAACATTTTAGTACATAGTCGTATCCAGGAAACACCAACTGCTGTTCGAGGCACCGTGCAGCTTCTGCTTCATATTGGTTGAAAAGTTGGAAAAGCAAGTCAGTATCGGCAATTTCAAAGGTATATTTGGAGTGTTCGTATTCCGGTTGTTTGAAAATGGCAGCATAGGAAACTCCTTCCACCACTTCGAGATCAAATACATTCTCCTTTTCTTGCAAATAAGAAGCGAGTCGTTCCAAACCGTAGGTCAGCTCTACTGCAACTGGATTGCATTCTAAGCCTCCCACTTGCTGAAAATACGTGTATTGTGTGACTTCCATACCATCGAGCCAGACCTCCCAACCCAATCCCCATGCTCCCAAAGTAGGCGATTCCCAATTGTCTTCAACAAATCGAATATCATGCTCAAGGGGATCGATGCCCAAGGCAAATAAGGACTCTAGATAGAGATCCTGCACATTGTCAGGCATAGGTTTGAGAATCACTTGATACTGATGATGCTGATAGAGCCGATTGGGATTGTCTCCATAGCGTCCATCTGCAGGACGCCGGGAAGGTTCCACATAAGCAACATTCCATTCTTCTGGGCCAATGGTTCGTAGAAAAGTGAGAGGGTTCATGGTGCCTGCTCCTTTTTCCACATCATATGGATTCATAATCATGCAGCTTTGGTTTGCCCAAAATTCGTTCAAAGCCATGATGATATCCTGCGTGGTGTACACGCCATTTGTTTTTTTCATAGTTGATTGATTGGGAGGAAATGTAGAGGTAAATACAATGGGTGGGCCTAACGTCTAGTCTGTATGTTTTTCTGGCTTTTTCGATGAGATGCGTTGTTCCAAAGAAATGACATTGCCTCGCTTGGGGTCGGGAGGAAACTCACTTTTTTCGGTAATTGGCTCATTGGGATAAGCATATTCTTCGTCATCGTAAAAGTCATAGTCATCCCATTCATCACGATCGATCAAGTTTCGAATGTTTTCCACTTTGCCATAGATGGCACTGAGAATTACCATCACCCATAAACCGATACTGATCGCAGCCGCTTCAAAGAGCGAAAACGGAACGAATTGGCGCATGACCCAGACCGTACCAGAAACCACCCCGATAGCAATAATCAAATTCAGCAGCCGACTTAGGATGCCTACAATCGTACCAACCGTTAATGAAAAAGCAGAAAATGGAATTTCCTGATGATTCTGCTCGGACATAACCGCTCCCTTCTCTTGCTCATCGACTCAATTGATGTGGGATACTATAACGTTTCACAGGGAGAATCTCAAGAAGATGCTCTGGAAGGACTGTAGCATTCAGAGTACTGAAAAGTGAGGAATATTGGAGGTTTTTAAAGAAGAGACGACTCCTCTAAAAAAAGAAGAGTCGCTAAATCGGAACGAGCAAAAACGGGACAGAGACTCTAGGCAGCACGGAAAATATTTTTAAAAAATTGAAAGGTAACTTGTTTCCCAATATCTGCAATGGACTCAGTCAATGGTATCGATTTTGGACAAACCTCGACACAGTTTTGAGCATTGCCACAATCGCCTAATCCACCTTTACTCATGATTGTTTGTAATCGCTCATTCTTCAGTCCTTTGCCGGCTGGATGCATGTTAAAAAGCCTTGCTTGGCTAAGAGCGGCCGCACCCAAAAAATCATTTTCAGAAGAAAATTGGGGGCATGCTTCCAAGCAGCAACCACAGGTCATGCATTCCGAAAGTTTGTAAGCGATTTGTTGCTGTTTTTCATAAATCTTATCGCCTGGTCCAAGATCGTGATAGCCATCCGCAGGTACCCATGCTTTGACTTTTTTCAGATTCTCAAACATGCGGGAGCGATCTACCATTAAATCTCGAACCACTGGAAATTTGCTCATTGGTTCCAATCGGATCGGCTGCTCCAATCTATCGATCAAGGCACTGCATGATTGACGCACTCGACCATTGATTACCATCGTGCAAGCTCCACACACTTCCTCCAAACAATTACATTCCCACACGACTGGAGTTACTTTTTGTCCTTCTTGAGTCACTGGATCTTTTTGAATGTCCATCAAGCAAGAAATGACATTAGCATTGGGCTTATGAGGGATGACAAAAGTTTGCCAATAAGATCGGCTATCGCGGTCATCTTGACGCTGAACTTGAATGGTAATGGTTTTATCGGCCATAAGTTCCTCCTAATTAGTCATATTTGCGAGGACGTGGTTTGATCAACGAAGTGTCCACATCTTCATAAGAAATTTCTGGTTCTCCGTTGCGATTCACCGCAATGGTACTTTTTAACCATTTTTCATTATTGGCTTCAAAACGCTTCATATATTCCAAATGTTCTGGTTTGAAGTTCTCTTCATTCAACGATCCTTGTTCTTTCTGTTCGACATAATCCAAATAGAAATCTGGCTTGAAGTCGGAAGGTTGTTTCAGATCGAATTTGGGTTTGTAATGTGCACCTCGGAACTCATCACGAAGTAAGGCTCCTTTGGCAATGATTTTAGAAAGTTGAATCATATTGTAGAGCTGATTGATATAACTTGGTACGGGATTGGTCCACTTTTGAGTATCCAAGCAAACCACATTTTTCCAGCGTGTCTCAATTTCTTCAATTGCATCCAACGTTTTTTCCAATTTTTCATTCTCACGCACAATCAACACATTAGAAATCATCAACTCTCCCAATTCTGCATGCAAAGCATACGGGTTTTCAGGGCCGTTCATCCGCTTGATTTGCTCAAAGCGTTCTTCCCACTGCTTTGTTGCTTTCTCAAAAATCGAGCGATCCATGTCAGCAGCAGCTTGTGGAACATTTTTTACATAGTTGATTACCCCTGGTCCCATCATCAGGCCGGTATAAATGCAACTAAGCAGCGAGTTGGCTCCCAGACGATTCCCTCCATGATATTGATAGTCTGCTTCTCCAGCAGCATAAAGTCCTTCAATTGAGGTCATTTGATTGCGAGGTGAATCGTGATCAATGAATCCGTCAGCAGTTCGGGTGTAATCGGTCCAAATGCCACCCATTGAATAATGCACAGCAGGAAAGATTTCCATGGGCTCTTCGCGTGGATCGACCCCTGTGAATTTTTCATAGATTTCCAGAATCCCACCTAGACGACGATCTAAAAACTCGCGAGAGTGATGTGTTAAGTCCAAGTAAACTTTATTTTCTCCTCGAATGCCTAAGCCTCCGTTGACACAAACATCATAAATTTCGCGGGCACCAACATCTCGTGGAACCAGATTACCAAAACGAGGGTACCGTTCTTCCAAGAAGTAATAGCGCTCTGCTTCTGGAATTTTTCTAGGGGGACGATCATCTCCTTTTTTACGAGGAACCCAAACACGTCCACCTTCGCCACGAGCAGACTCGCTCATGAGCCTAAGTTTGTCCTGGCCTGGAATCGCAGATGGATGGATTTGGATGAATTCGCCGTTTCCGTATTTTGCACCTTGGAGATATGCCGAAGTGGTTGCCGTTCCTGTACAGACTGCGGAGTTGGTAGAACGACCGTAGACCAGACCAGGGCCTCCGGTTGCGAGGATTACAGCATCGCCTTCGACTGAATAGATTTCACCCCCTCGTAAATTATGAATCACAGCACCCACGCAACGTCCCGAATCGTCTAAAACAGCGCCCAGGTATTCATGCCATTCCATCTTTTCAACCAAGCCATCTACTTCAAAGCGCCGGACCTGCTCATCTAAGGCATAAAGCAATTGTTGCCCTGTCGTGGCACCAGCAAAGGCAGTTCGATGATGCAAAGTGCCGCCAAATCGTCGAAAATCTAGGTTGCCTTCAGGGGTACGATTGAAAGGCACTCCCAAACGATCCATCAAGTTGATCACAAAAGGACCATGATAACACATGTCTTTACACAAGGGCTGGTGAGCCAAGAAGTCACCGCCCTTCACAGTGTCATAGAAATGGATTTCAGGCGAATCACCTTCACCTTTAATATTGACAGCCCCATTGATCCCGCCCTGAGCACATACAGAATGAGAGCGTTTCACAGGTAGAAAGGACACAAGTAAGACGGGCATCCCTTGCTCTGCTATCTTCATAGTAGCAGCCAACCCTGCTAAGCCACCACCTACTACTATAACTTTTTGCTTTGCCATGATCTTACCTCCGTCCTTAAATTAGGAAATCAAAACTGCTGAAATGGAATAAAATGCCATCACCGTCAATAGAATAAACGTGACAATACTCACCGCTCGAATCCGTGCTTGAGACTTCGGCGTTGTTGCAATTCCCCAAGTAATGCAAAAGGTATTGATTCCATTGGCGAGATGGAACGTGGCTCCCAATATACCGAACACATAGACTGAAATGGTGACAAGTCCAAATGTCGGATCATGAAATCCTTCATGCAAATGTTCAAAGTGGGTGCCCCAAGTCCCGTCAGCAAGAGGTTTGATTTGTGTGTTCCAAATGTGGGCGAAGATGAATAAGAAAATGCCCACCCCACTGAGCCGTTGTAACCAATACAATAAGTGCGAAAAAAAAGTGTATTCTGGTTGAATTTGAGCTTCGATACTTAACTTTACTCCATAAAATGAATGAAAGAATAAAGGAATGTATACGAAGACGATTAGAAGTACTAAAGCTAACGGACCATCATAGTAACTGTTCACAACCCCGTTGTAGGCTTCGGCACCGGAATGGAGGTAAAGTTGAATGTAGAGGTGATAAACGAGGAAGAGACCAACAGGAATGATCCCGGTTAAACTGTGGATGCGGCGCAAGAGAAAATCTGAATCCATAGCTGACTCCATCGCAAGTTGAGTTTGGGCGCTTGGGGGCTTTTTGAGAACCGTTCATCAAAATTTAACTAAACCAAAGCCCCTTGAAAGGTCAATAGAAAACTCAGTGGGTTAAGGTGTCGGAATTTCGCTTGGAAGTATGCCAATTTAGGAGATATTTCTGAGTGTTCACAGTGCGTCCTCCCTTCGGGCGTTCAATTGTAGTATAGGATCCATCCGTTTGCAGTTCGCTCGATTGTTGATTGTCTTCTAGCATAACGTCCAAAATATGGGTTTTGCAGTAGTTACGAATTCGTGGGTCCAACAGAGGAGAGATCACTTCCACTCGGCGATCTAAATTTCGTTCCATAAAGTCAGCACTACCGATGTAGATTTCTGGTTCTCCCCCATTCTCAAAGTAGTAAATACGAGAGTGTTCTAAAAATCGTCCGACTACAGAATACACACGGATGTTTTCACTAATACCTGGAATTCCAGGGCGGAGGCAACAAATCCCTCGTACAATGAGGTCTATTTTTACATTGGCCTGCGACGCTCGGTAGAGAGCTTGAATCATAATTGGATGCGTTATGGCGTTGTTTTTGATAATAACCCTGGAAGGTCGACCAGCTTTAGCATGCTGAGCTTCACGTTCAATCAATTCGACAAGACCGGATCGTAAACTCACTGGAGCTACCAGCAAATGATTGTATGATCTTTTGTTCGAATAGCCTGTTAAATAATTGAAGACTTGCGAAACATCTTCAGTCACCTCTTCGTTTGCAGTGAACACCCCCACGTCAGTATAGATACGAGAATTGGCCCGGTTGTAATTCCCCGTTCCAATGTGGACATAGCGACGGATGCCATCTGTTTCCTTCCGAACCACTAAACATAACTTGCAGTGGGTCTTCAAGTTCAGAAGCCCATACACAACATGAACTCCGACAGATTCCATTCGTTTGGCCCAAACAATATTGCTTTTTTCATCGAACCTTGCCTTCAACTCGACTAATACAGCCACTTGTTTTCCGTTTTCAGTCGCTTGAATCAAATGATCGACAATGGGTGAATTGGAACCGATGCGATACAAGGTCATTTTGATTGCTACAACATCGGGATCATCTACTGCCGCTTTGATAAAGGCTTCTAATGAGGTGAAAGATTCGTAGGGATGGTGAACAAACTGGTCTTGGTACTTAATGCGATCAAAAATGGTTTCTGGCTCTTCTTCGTAAGTGAACAGAGAGGGTGGGCTGAATAGTGAGTCTTTCAACTGAGGTCGGTGCAATTTCATCAAAGACATCCATTGGCTAAATCCCATCCGGTCGTTAGTTGAAGTAATTACCGCTTCAAACACTTGGAAGTTTTCGGCTAAAATATCCAAGATGCGTTTGGGCATACTGGACTCCACTTGTAGTAGGGAGACTGCTCCATAGCGAATTTGTTTGAGGCTGCGGTCAATCGATTCTAGGAGATCGTCTGCTTCATCTTCTTGAATCACAATATCGGTGTCGCGAGTCACTCGAAATAGATAGCATTCTTCGATGTGGGTACCTGGAAATAATTCTTGGATGTTTGCTCTGATGACATCTTCTAAAAATACAAAAGCGTCCCCTTTTTGATGTGGATTGATATCTTCTGGAATGCGAATGAAACGAGGGAGCAACGAAGGAATTTTGACTCGGGCAAATTTAACCTGCTCATTGTGATGAACCACAACGGCAAGATTTAAGCTGAGGTTGGAAATGTGAGGAAATGGGTGCCCCGGGTCAAAGGCCAATGGTGTTAGAGTCGGGTAAATTTCTTTTTTGAAATGATGTGCAAGATATTCTTTGATTTCCTGGGTATAGTCGGCTAGTTCGATAAAATGAATTGATTCTTTGGCTAATTCTGGTCGTAAAATTTGAGTCCAGCAATGGGTCTGATCATCGAGCATTTGTTGCACTCGTTCACGGATAGCCCAAAATTGTTGGGTAGTAGTGAGTCCGTCTGGCGTGATATTTTCCAAACCTGCCCGGAGCTTCTTCAGAATAGTTGCTACTCGGATCATGAAAAATTCATCCAGGTTGGAGCCAACGATTGCTAAAAATTTAACCCGCTCTAAGAGTGGGTGGCTGTTACGATAGGCTTGATCCAAGACTCGTTGATTGAATTGGCACCAACTCAATTCTCGGTTGATGTATAAAGAAGGATGTGTTAAATCGTTAGGATCGCACTGATCCCAATTATGGTCAGGTAGCAAATCGGAATGCTCCTCTGGAACAAGTGAAGGAGTTGCTTTTTTCTTTGGTTTGGTTCTTCCGGTTAAGATAGTTTTGGTTTTTCGGTTGGAATTTGTACTTTTTTTGGATGTTGTCATAGAGTCTCCTTCGTTTGTTTTCTGAAATCATATTACGCTTTAGATGAAAGACTTTCTGTGATTCAAAGCGCTGGAGCCCTCTATATACTATCAAAATATTAGAGTTTCTTAAGCACTTTGCAAATTTGGTTGAGGTATTGTTTTTTTGGAAAGAGCAATGTATTTTCCAAGATTTTCCTTGACCGCATTTGTGCCAAATCACCTTCTCGGTTCCACCAGAAGATGGTCAGTGAGCTATCTCAACACCACACACCCCATCTCAACAAATAACCTACTCATCTATCCCGAACCTATACTTGAAGTATGCGTGACTTATTAAACTCGGTCTTACCAAGACTGCTCGACAGCAAACAAGATTTTTATCTCCACGGCCTCCGAGGTTCTAGTAAAGCATTGGTTGCAGCGAATTTGCAGCAAGCGAGTCGAAAACCTGTGATGATGGTAACTCATTCCTTTGAGCAAGCCGAACGTCTTCGAGACGATATCTTTTTTTTCATGGGGAAAGACGGAGTCCATTTTTTTCCGCATTGGGATACCCTGCCTTATGATAGCTTTTCACCCCATCGTGAGATCGTTGCTCAGCGTTTCGAAACGCTGAAAGCCCTTTGTGATAAACGAGTGAAAGTCTTGATTACAACGCCTCTGGGGCTGATGCAAAAGGTCATGCCAAAGTCTCTGTTTATACAAAATTGCATGACTGTGAAATGCAATGAAGAGTATCCCCCAGAAAAACTCATCCATCGTCTCCAAGAAGCTGGGTACACCTTAGTTGATATGGTGGAAGAAAAAGGAGAGTATAGCGTTCGCGAGGAATTGATCGATATATTTCCCATCAACATCAGCGCTCCCGTCCGTTTGGAGTGGAATAACGATACTTTGGTCAGTATTAAAGGCTTTGATGTACAGACACAGCTTTCCGAAGGCTCGGTGATGCAGTCGTTAGAAATGTTTCCTGCACAGGAAGTTTTGTTAAATCCAGACACAGTGAGTCATGCGCAGGAATCGATGCTTTCGTATCAAAATCAAGTGAGCCAAGATCTGTATAAACAGATGGAAGCTTCTTTGCAGGACATCACACACTTTCCAGGAATCGAATCGGTCTTGGGGTTGTTCTATAAGAAGCCACAAACACTCTTTGATTACTGTGGGCGTAAAACCCTGTTGATCCTGGATGAAATGAGCAAGATTCAGGAAAAAGCTCGGAATGTATATGATGAAGTTTTTGTGGAATATGAATTGTGCCGCCAGCAAGGCAACTTCGCACTCAGCCCAGAGTTGCTTTATCTTAGTCATCAAGACATCGACATCGCTTTTAATAAGTACACGAAGGTGAGTTGCTTCGAATCTTCCAAAGTGGAACAGAACATCTACGCCCACCACAGTTGCCCGTTTCTCGATAATCATACTTTACGAATGGAGGGCAAGGAAGCCCATCATGACCCTCATTCCTCCGTAGTGCGTGTGATCAATCGGGTGAAAGATTGGAAGAAAGAAGGAGGCGATATTGTATTCACTGCCAAAAATCAAACACATGCCGATCACTTCCGTGAACTTTTAAGTGATTTTGGCATTCAAGCAGAGATCGTTTCTCCCCAAACCAAGAGGTTAGACGATTGGTGGTCATGGTTAGTGAAGAAATCATCGTCCGCTCATCCGATTTTTGTAGGATCATTGACATCTGGTTTTCGGATTGCGGATGAACAGGGCAAAATTCCATTTACCATCCTGACGGAAGCAGAAATTTTTGGGGAGAAAGCTCGTGCTCGCCGCGTCCAGAAATCCCATGCACAACAGTTCATGGGCAGTTTGGATGATTTGCAAGAAGGCGATTATGTGGTCCATTTGGACTATGGGATTGGTCAATATCAAGGTTTGAAAAAGATTACGGTTCATGAACAGAGTACGGATTTCATGGTTTTGACGTATGCACGAAACGAAAAAGTTTATGTTCCTGTTGATAAATTCAATTTGGTTCAAAAATATATCAATGCCGATGGTTCTCCACCTAAACTGAATAAATTGGGAGAAAAATCCTGGAAAAAGACTAAGAGCAAGGTTGCTAAGGCCGTTGAAGACATTGCCAACGAACTGGTTGAAATTTATGCAGCACGCAAAGCTAAAAAAGGTTTTAAGTATTCTGCAGATAATCAACTCATGATGGAATTTGAGTTAGCGTTTCCCTATGAAGAAACAGAAGACCAATTGGCTGTGATCAATGAGGTAAAGCAAGATCTGGAATCCGAAACACCGATGGATCGACTCGTTTGTGGGGATGTAGGGTTTGGAAAAACTGAAATTGCCATGCGGGCTGCCTTCAAAGCTGTGATTGATAATCGACAAGTTTGTATGTTGGTACCTACTACCATTTTAGCCCAACAACATGCTGAATCTTTCAAACGTCGATTTGAAGGCATCCCTGTGAATATCGACGTGATCAGCCGGTTTCGGACTCCAAGCGAACAACGCCAGATCGTTAAAAAAGTGGCAAATGGGGAGACAGATATTTTAATTGGAACGCATCGATTGCTTTCCGCCGATGTTAAATTTAAAGATCTGGGTATCTTGATTGTAGATGAAGAACAACGCTTCGGAGTACGCCATAAGGAGAAGATCAAACGATTTCGGACTCAAGTAGATGTGCTGACTTTGTCGGCTACTCCGATCCCGCGTACTTTGCACATGTCGCTAATGGGAATTCGTGATTTGAGTCTGATCAACACGCCTCCGGCAGACCGTCTGGCCGTTCGTACTCGATTTCTGAAGTCGAATGACCACATTATCCAAGAAGCCGTGAGCCGAGAAGTTCGGCGGGGAGGGCAAGTTTTTGTTGTACACAATCGAGTGGAAACGATTTTTGAGTATGCAGGGTATCTCAAGAAAATCCTTCCCAATGTAAAAATTGCAGTAGCGCATGGTCAGATGGGGGAGCACGAGCTGGAACGTATTATGATGGACTTTATCAACGCTGAATACGAAGTTCTCGTTTCCACAACAATCATCGAATCAGGCTTAGATATTCCAAAAGCCAATACTATTTTAGTCAATAATGCTTATCAATTTGGTTTGGCTCAGTTGTATCAGTTGAGAGGGAGAGTGGGGCGAAGTAATGTGCAGGCTTATGCATATTTGCTTGTGCCGGCGGATAAAATCCTCTCTAACATTGCACAAGAGCGCCTGAAAGTACTGCAAGAACTCAACGACTTAGGGGTTGGATTCAAAATCGCGTCGCGAGATCTAGAATTGCGAGGGGCAGGCAATCTATTAGGATCGGAACAATCAGGACACATTGCTAGCGTTGGGATGGAACTGTATACTCAAATGGTGGATAAGGCGGTGAAACAGTTACAGCAAGAGCAAGTGGATATGCCCCTCATCGAAGATATCAAGCTATCGTTTAACGTCGATTCCGGCATTCCAGAAGAATACATCCGAAACACCAATCAACGGCTATCACTCTATAAAAAATTAGCTGCAGTACAAAATGAAGAAGAACTCTGGAAACTCCGGGATAACATTGAAAATCGCTTCGGTCATCTCCCCGATCAGGTTCTCAACTTGTTTAAAACGACCCAAGCACGTTTGTTTGGATATCGTTACGGGTTGACAGCTATCGAACACCGGCAAGGTGAATTGCAGGTACAAATCGGTCATACGGAACGTTTGGATACAGAAAAGCTGATCAGTTGGTTACAGCAGCCTAGCACTCCAATTCGTTTTGTACCTGAAAAAACACTCGTTCTTACAAAAGTTCCCAACTCGATGAATTCCATCCTTGATGGGTTGCGTAGTTTTGGAGAACTGTTTCCTACCTAATAGACTATTCTTCGTTGGCCTCCCACGAATGTGGATGTCTCTGATATCGATGTGGGTTCGTGTGAGGTGTCCGTTGAAAAAACAGAGTGATGAGATCTAGGTAGTTGACCCATAATTTCCAACGTCCTTCTGTTGCTGTTGGAATGATACGGAACTTAGGTATCGGGCCTCCATCGTGTCTGTAATTTTCCCATTGCGTGATGTGGGAGTGCCGATAACGGACCTCAGATTGCTCCTCGTTGTTCCACAAAATGAACTTGGTATCGTCCGAAATATGGGAAATTTCGGTGATTCCTACTCCGACCAGCCACTCGACTAGCGCTCGGATTTGGGATTCTGACAGATCTACTAAGAAGGGAGCGATCGCAGTGACATCGTCCATAATGGCTTCTAGCCGCTGATCCATTGAACCTTTTGCTACAATATCCAATTGGAAACGATGCAACCACGCTCTGAGCGTTTCCTCGCGACGATCCCGTTTGGAAATCAAAGATCCTTGTGTAATGGACAATCTCACCTGAAGGTGATCTTCAGGCACTAGAAGGATATCGCTGATTTCCAAAGTGTTGGTTTGAGCATCATAATGAATGGCGCACTCTAAAGGAGTTTCGTTGTATTCCACGTCCACGACGCTAGGATTGCAAATCCCCCGGAATCGAAGCGTATATTGACGGTGTTTGGGAAGGATATTTAGGTTGCCTTCAGCAGGAGAGACGGTGAATTTTAATGTCGAAGTTTGCCAATTCAATTTGAAAGTAGTGAGAGCGGACTCCGATTGTTGAGAAACACCATCATCTTCAAATAAGTCGAAGCGGTTGTTAGCTCCGGGGAAGATCGTGATTTCGAGGTATTCAGGATTTTCGATGCCCCCCCAATCTGTCATAGGGCCAAAGGGCACAATGGCTCCGGATTTCGCAAAAATAGGAATTTCTTCTAAAGTACCATAAAGCGCATACCAGCGATTCCCTTTATAATAACTGCCATCAAAAAAATGAAACCAATCCCCATCGGGCAACCAAAGGGTTTGACGGCTCATGCCCAAATCCGGCTTTAAGGGTTCGACATAAGGAGCTGCAATCAATTCGGTTCCAAAATAGTATTGATTGGGACAATGGTAGGCCTCTTCACAATGGGCATGGTGATAATACATGGGGCGACAAAGGGGTAATGCTTCTTCACGATTCTTCCACGACATTGTGTACAGGTAGGGAATCATAGCATGTCGGAGCCGCATGGCAGATCGAGTGATTTCTAATGTTTGGATATCGAATCCCCAAGGACGGCGTTCAAGAAATGAGCTGTTGCCACTGTGCAAACGCATTATCGGGCTAAATACACCATATTGCACCCAACGAGTATAAAGCTCCGAGTTGTGTGTTCCCCGGTGATGTCCTCCAATATCGTGACTCCACCATCCATATCCCACATTGGCTGCGGTGGCTGTAAAATAGGGTTGGTACGCGAGGCTTTCCCATGTTTCCAAAGTATCTCCTGAAAATCCTATCGGATAGCGATGGTTGCTCAATCCACCCCATCGCGAAAATATAAAGGAACGCTTTTTTCCATCTCGTCCTAAATCGTAAAAATGTAAATGGTTCAAGCTCCACAAGGGGTCGAGTCCAGCGGTTTTGCTTTGGGTGCCTTGTTGCCAGTCGATCCACCAAAAATCGATACCAATGGCTTCTTCTGGATGGTGTAACATTTCGAAATAAGCCTGAATGAACTTAGGGTTGGTCATGTCGAAACGCACCGGTTCTTGCGTCTGTGGATCGACTCCAAGAAACTGAGCCATTGCCGGATATTGTTTTTCATGTGGATGGACCCCATCTGCTGGATGTAAATTGAGTGAGGTTGCTAAACCTTGTTTGTGAAGCCATTCTAAAAAGCGGCGAGGGTCAGGAAACAACTCACGATTCCAGGTATAACCCGTCCAACCGGGAGAAGTGTTTCCAGTTTCGACAAGATGCCAATCCATATCGATAATGCATACGGAAAGAGGAATACGGTGCGACTGGAAGTCTTCAATCAATTGCTTTAGTTCCTCCTCATGATAAGCCCAATACCGTGACCACCAATTGCCTAAAGCCATTCTAGGGAGTAGGGGGGGAAGGCCCGTGACCTTATAAAAATCTCGGAGACAGTCATGGTAGGCTTTCTCATAGCCAAAAAAGTAGAGATCCAAATCAGGCGAGCGCAAGTCGTCACAACGGGGTTCCAAAGACAAGGGATCCTTGAAGACAAGACCTGAAGAGTCATCCACAACGGCCCAGCCGGAGCGGGATATCAATCCTGGTTCCAATTGTGTGTAGCCGTTGACTTCATCTAAGGTGCGAGCTGTTCCCTGTAAATTCTGAGAATCATGGTCACCAAATTGCCAAATGATTCCCGAGGTCAATATACGAATTTTTAAGTGCTGAGGAGTGAATCCATCAGAATTGATCATATAGTTCAGATGCAAATGTTGTGTTTGGATCTCGATATGGGTGTCTGAACGATGAACCTCAAAGTCTGGGACTGGTTGTTGCCGGAACCAAAAAGTCTGGCTTGCTCGATCTTCGAATTGATTTTGGGCACTGTATTCCAGGCGAATCAACCGAGAAGTCAATACTGTGAATCGTACCTGTGGCCCTACAATGACGGCCTCTGGATTTGCCAGTGGTTGAAACGGAATTTGAAATTGGGAACCATAAGAATGGGTGGTTTTTTCCATATTACCTCCGTTGATCAGTAATCATCAGTGTTTGCAGACATGCTATTTTGAATCGTTTTCAAAACTTACTTTTTTAATCTAAGCGCAATGCCCGACAGTAGGATCTCAATGCAGAGAGGTCTTTTTGACAGATCCGTGCAATACATTGTTGGACATTATAAAGGGGATCTGCTGTTGAATGGATGGACGGAGCCAACGTTTTTTGAATGTCCAAATAACAGCGAACGATATTTTGTTCTTGTTGAGGGATCGAATTTGAATCGAAACGGCACTTGATTTGGCGTGAAAACGGATAAGTGTAAGTTTTAAGGCGGCTTTCAGTTTGTATCAAGTGTTGGGCGTAAGTAGGATCACTACGTTTTGCACCACACAGTGTGACTGTATTACGGCTTTGACTTTTTTGATTCATCCACTCCGCAATGAGGATACCGGTCAACATCAAAAGTAGGGTAAGTAGCAATGCGGAAATGATTTTCCAAAACCACGACCGACGCTTTCCTTTATCGAAAAATTCTACTTGAAACAATTGAACTTTTCCGGCTTCGGATTCCTGGTTGAGACGTGGCGTTTTGCCATACTGCAATACCATCCCAACCAATTTGATATCTCGTACGGCCGGGCGAATCATCCCTTCTGTGACTGAGGACATGGCTGCCACTTCTTTTGCATACCGATGGATCAGTTTGAGCAATTCTGGGTGTTTTCTCCAGTTCCGTCGGTCGATTCCAGGGGCAGTTGCAATAGCCAGATCATCTTGTGTGAAAATTTTCGCTTTCATGTGATTGGGTGGCCCATTGTCACAAACCCCGATAGGACGCCATTCACTGAATTTAATTTCAGTAGATTGTGAATTTGCGGAAGGCATAAGCAAGAATAATTAGAAAGGCCTCTTTCTCGTTTCTAGGAGAGGGCGGTTTAAGAGAAGTAGCAGAAATCCTGGAGTTTCACTATAAAGTATAGATGCTCAGGAAGCATCAATGCCCAGGAACAGACAAAACGAAGGTAGTTAACACATAGAAACTTAAAAAAAGGAAAGTATCATGAGTGAAACTTTGGCAATTCCTTTAAATCACCAACAAAAAAAGGTCCTGATTACCCTCAGACAAGCGTGTGAGGATGCGAAGGTTCGGGTAGAAGTGAAACAAATCCTACAAACCAGCAATCCTGAACAGCGTGTCTTGAATTTAGATACATATATTGCATCGATGAAACTCCAGAAAGCTCAAGACCACTATGTTAGAGCGCTCCAGCAATTGTACGAGGAGTCGATGCAACAAAAAGCCTTACAGTTGTTAGATGCGATGGAAGCAGCAGAAAAAAGCGACAATATGAATCAAACTTTCTGGGCGAATAAATGGTTCAAATTGAGGCCATATCAAGTTGCATTGATGATTGCATGCATTGTCTGCTTATTAGGATTGCAGTTGGTTCATATGGAAATGGTGGTGCTTCGCAGAATCGAACCGTATCTCTTACTGTGGATTCAGAATCTTTTATATTTGGGATTATTGGTGAACATCTTGCTAATTTTTTTCCCAAGCTTGGTGCGATTGTGGTGGATAATGTGGAAAGGAGAAGACCATGAAACGAAGTGAAGAAATTTTAAATTTTTGGTTTGGAACATTGGAAAGCGACGGAGATTTTCCTGAACAACAAGAAAAAGTTTGGTTTAAAAAGAGTGAAGCTACGGATCAGATCTTGCGTGAAAAATTTGAAAGAGACTTGCAAAGTGCTATTCGGAGAGAATTGGATGATTGGACATCGACCCCTCGTGGAAGACTCGCTTTGATTATTCTGTTAGACCAGTTTTCACGAAATATTTATCGTGGCACTCCTCAATCCTTTGCTCAGGATAAACAGGCATTGGAGCTTTGTTTACAAGGTATAGAGCATAACGTCGACCGTAAGCTTAGACCGATTGAAAGGTTATTTTTTTATTTACCGATGGAGCATGCTGAAGATGTGGAGATACAACGCCAGTGCGTTAAAGCCATCAAAGCACTCTCGGAAGATGTGGTTCCTTCACTCAAACAAAAATTTATAGGATATATCGATTATGCCGTGCAGCACTGTGAAATTATCGAACGTTTTGGGAGGTTCCCCCATCGAAATAAAATTTTGGCGCGGGGATCAACTGAAGAGGAGTTGGAATTTTTGGAGAAGCCAGGGTCTTCTTTTTAGACTTGTAGGCTTCCGCCGCCCCATCCCAGGGCGACGGAACCTGCAGGAACGTGGAGAAAGAAAAAGGAAGGAAAATCTATTGACTCAACCAGTTTTGTAGCAAAGCCGAATCTTCTGGCGTTGCGGGTTGTTGTAAAAGTGGACAATAAACTGGTTCTTTCAATTGGCTACCCCAGAACAATACTCTACCACCGTGTTTGCAATTAGGGCATCGGAAGGCCTCAACCCCATCCACTTTTTCCATAGGAGCGGCATAAGGAATCGACTTATCGGTATAAGCTGCATTGGCAGCGTAGTTGTAATCGCAATAGTGAGATTCTGGAGCAAATTCTTCAATACCGTAACCAATTGGTACTCTGCATCTTGTGCACCACAACATGAACAAATCTTTCTGCATATACACCTCATCAAACTTGCAAAGCGGAGAGCGCGGCAGCCTCCGTTGGATACAAGTGATAATCGCTAGACTCGCTCAGATAAACAGGCAACCTTAGTTTACGATTGACCTCACACAGTGAAACCGCAACGTGAGCAGATTTAAACAAACTAAGGATTGCAGCTATGAGGGTGATCCCGACTGAATCTACTTCATCGACCTTCTTCAAATTGAAGATTAATCCTTTGAGGCCTTGATCCAAGAGTGACTCTAAATAATTCCTTAAGTGTTCTACTTCCTCTCGAATGAGCAAACCCTCTAAGTAGATAATACAGATGCCGTGTCTGATCTCATGAGTGATTTTCATTTGACCCTCAATATTTTGAGAAGTTGTGTTTGCATAGGAAGACGCTATTGAAATTTGATTGATGATGCAATAGTGAATCTGCTAGCTACCGCAAAAAAATATGACTTACCGCAAATTTTAAAAAATAGTCAATAAATTCAGTAATAAAAATTAGGAGAGTAAAATTATGGAATGAGAAGTCACCGCAGAAAAATATAAGATGTCGCAAAACATTTGAAAGATTACCTAAAATATTAGTCAACTGGCATTCAGCGAAATCGAAGCACATCTCCCTCGGGTGAAAGTTACCGCAAAAATATGGGAAGCATAATAAAATCAATAGATAAGAAGATATTTTTTTAGAAAAAAGCTTTGGGAGTTACCGCACAATAGGTAAAAAAGTGTTGATTTTGCTGTGATATGGGAAAAGGTGAGAAGGGGAGCTAAAACATATACTGCTTGTTTTCTGGGAAGGCCTTTTTCACAATAGGTAGATAGTTGCGATTGATTTTTAAAGACACTTCCTCATGTTCATCAAACAGAAGGAGGTGTATTTTTTCTTTATTCACAGTTTTCTTTTTGACCGCCATCACCTTGTTCAGATTTACGAGACAAGAACGGCTAATACGAGTGAGCTGCCCATCATAAAATTTATCAAACAATAAGAGGCTCAACTCAATTTCTTTTGCTTCTCCTGTAATCAAGGTTATACGGCACAGCTTTTCACCCACTACTTTTTCAATATACAGAATTTCTTTTACAGAGGGCATGATCCTGCGAGCACTCGAAACTTTGATATGAGTTGAAATTCTGGAAAGAAGCTCATCTTTGTGGAAAGGTTTGGCTAAGTAATCGTTTCCTTGAAGTGAGAGGCCATAGACCAAATCTTTGACTTCTGTTTTTGCAGTCAAAAACATAATAGGGAGTTCTTCAATAGGGTATCGTTCACGAATCCGTTGGCAGACTTCATAACCAGTCATTCGTGGCATCATTATATCTAACAGAATCAAATCGGGCTTAGGTCCATGTTTCAGAACTTCTAAAGCTTCCATTCCACTGGTGCAGGCAATGACGTTGTACTGGGCATTCAATAAGTGGTTGGTCAATACCTGAATATTAATGGGTTCATCGTCTACTACTAAAATAGTGAAACGTCCCTTCACTATTTTATTAAGAGGATCATGTGTAAGAGGAAAGTCGGGTTCCATGGAATGAAGGGGGGGCTGCATGGCCAATAAAGGGGGAGAAGAAATCTCCAACGGAATTTGATTTTGTTTTGGGGCAATTGGAAGCTTAAGTGTAAAAGTGCTGCCCTCGCCCACTCGGCTGAAAACTTCGATTTCGCCTCTGTGGAGTTCGAGTAGCTTTTTGGTAATAGATAGACCTAAACCGGTTCCACCATATTGGCGAGCAATTGAGCTTTCTCCTTGTTCAAAAGCATTGAATATATTTTCTAGCTGGTCAGAAGGAATACCGATACCAGTGTCAGAAATAGAAACACGGATGATTTCTTGTTGAACCTCAGCAGTCACTCGAACATACCCTTCATGTGTAAACTTGATCGAGTTTCCAATTATATTGAGAAAGACTTGCTGCAAGCGTTCTTCATCTGCGGTGATGAGTGGTAAATTAGGGGGGACTAGGTTCTCCAAAACCAGTAATTTTTGATCGACCAAGGGTTTACACAATTCAATCACGACATCCACAACGCTTTTAATACCAACTGTTTTGAGGCGCAGCTGAAGACTGTTGTGCTTGATCTTAGAAAGATCCAGAATGTCGTTCACAAGCTTAGAAAGGCGCTTGCCACTAAGAATGATCATTTTGACGTTTTGCGCCTGAACCTGGGAAAGCTTTCCCCCAATGCCATCAAGAAGGGATTCCCCTAAGCCAATAATGCCGTTTAACGGAGTGCGTAGCTCATGAGAGGTATTGGCTAAGAATTCATCCTTCATGTTGTCCATCTCTGCGAGCATCCGATTGCGTTCTTGGAGAGTTTCTAAGTAGTTCATCCGTTCCTGGTGAGTGTTATGAAGCTTTTCCACCATGAAGTTGAACGCATCTTCCAATATTTTAAGTTCGTTCCTTCCAAAGGTCTTCACATCAATCTTGACATCTTCTAGCTTATCTAACTCAATTTGTTCAGCAGCCTTCGTGAGAATCTCTAAAGGACGGCTCAATAAGGCCCGTGCGATTGCTAAAAAAATAATCCACAGCGCCAACGTCTTTACAATAGCGTTGATCAAAATGAAAAGGAGAGCATATTTCATCTTCTCGAAGACTACCGCAGTGCTGGAATAGAAGATGCTTTTGCCTAAACTGATCCGTTCGCCATCTCGTCGAATGAAATAAAGTGGAAACTCATGTTCGAAAATTTCAGTAAACAACTGATCACCCGTGAGGTCAAGTGGATTTCCATCGTTATCTAAAGCAACAATATCTTGCTGTTGGTTTTTCACCGTACCTAATGCTGCAACCACCTCTCCAGCAGAATCCACTACCTTGATGCCTTCTACGACAGGAGCTTCAACAATTCCTTCTACAATCGAATTCAAGGCGAGATCATCCAAATTCCACAATTCGGTGGCCAATCCACGCTCCACTGTTTTTTGGTATACAATGAAATCATGATAAACCGAATCTCTGGTATGATAATATTCGGCCATGATATGAATTCCCGTCATGGTGAGAGTCACTAGCAGATACAGTGAAAACACAATCGTTAACAATTGAGTTCCAATGGAATCTTTAAGATGTACTGTAGAACGCATAATCTTTTATCCTTTGGGTAAATTGGGTGAGAAAGGTGTTTTTCGGATAAAATTACCAAACGAGATATTTTATTATCTGGTTTACTAGAAATAATACAGCCTAAGCCACCTTCACAAGTTTTCAAGTATTTTCTAGAGTCCTCGTGGGAATGGACATCATTGATAATGAGAAAACAAAAGAAGATAAAAAAAAATAACGTTTTTATTTTAATTTTTTAACTTTGATTCAAGTGATTCAGCCTAAGTGACTTTAGAAAAAAACTTGACGATTCGCAGTGGATATTTTTAATGTTCAATTATTGAACGCTTGATTTTTAGCTCAATGAAATCGTGTTTTTTTTCAATTGGCATGATGTTTTTAATGAAGTCCTACCCACGTGTTTCTCTCATTTTTCCCCTACAGTTTTTCCAACCATCTCTCACATAAATAACGTTTTGATTTTGGATATAAAAGCCCTAGAGGCGATTGTCTTTGATTTCGATGGTGTCCTGACTGACAATCGTGTTTGGGTGGATCAACAAGGCAACGAATCGGTCTGCTGCAATCGTTCAGATGGCTTGGGGTTTGATGTGCTTCGGAAAACTTCAGTGAAGTTGTACATCTTATCTACTGAAACGAATCCGGTGGTCATGCAACGGGGGAAAAAATTAAAGGTTCCGGTACATCAGGGGGTTAAGAATAAAGTGCATTCGTTGCAGACTTTGGCACAAGACGCATCATTTGATTTGGACAAGACGCTCTTTGTTGGAAACGATCTCAATGATTATGGGGCAATGCAACTCTGTGGTTTTTCTGCATGTCCGGCAGATAGCCATCCTCAGATTCTTGAAGTGGCAACGATTTCACTCAAGAAAGATGGAGGGCAAGGCATTGTTCGCGAGCTAGTAGAACAAGTTTTTGAAATCAACATGTTGGAGTTTCTTAAGTAAAACTCCGTTTTCGAGAAACTCCATCCAAACTAGGGGTTACTTTCATTACCAACTTCGTAAAGGAGGCAAGTTATGGCAATTTTTATCACCGCTGAAATCGGGATCAATCACAATGGGGATCTAGGGATTGCGAAAGATTTGATAAAAATTTCAAAAGAGGCTGGATGTGACGCAGTCAAGTTCCAAAAACGTACAATTGATTTAGTGTACTCCCAAGAGGTCCTGGATTCACCTAGAGAGAGTCCGTGGGGCACCACACAGCGCGAACAAAAAGAAGGCCTGGAATTTGGTCTCGCCGAGTACCAAGAAATTGATCGATACTGCAAAGAGGTAGACATCGAATGGTTTGCTTCCGCGTGGGATATGGAAAGTTTAAAATTTCTCGATCAATTCAATCTGAAGTATCAAAAGATCGCGTCTGCCATGATTGTGGATCAAGAATTCTTACGGGCTTCAGCTTCCCGAAAAAAATATACCTTTATTTCCACAGGCATGTGTGAGTTGGCAGATATTGACAAAGCAGTATCGATTTTCCAAGAAGCCGACTGCCCGTTTGAGTTGATGCACTGTATTTCTACCTACCCAATGGAAGATTCGGATGCCAATTTGAACTGCATTCATACTTTACGAGAGCGGTATCAATGCAAAGTGGGGTATAGCGGGCATGAATCGGGTTTGGCCGTTTCTTATGCCGCCGCAGCATTGGGGATCACCTCATTGGAACGCCATATCACCCTCAATCGAGCTATGTATGGATCCGATCAGTCGGCTTCGGTCGAACCTTCGGGATTGCGTCAACTCGTTGGAGCGATTCGGAAAATCGAACTTGCAATGGGGGACGGAAAAGTTGGCATGTTAGACAAGGAAGTGCCTATCGCAAAAAAGCTTCGTGCCCATATCAATTCTGGGCTTGCTACGGCTTATCGAGAAAAGGCCTCACATGCTTCAGGATCACGAAGTGAGAAAGCAAAAAACAAATCCCATCAAATCGGCGTAATGCAAGGACGATTGCTACCAAAGTATCAAGGGCTTTATCATGCGCATCCAGTGGGGTATTGGCAAAAAGAATTCGATCTTGCTGCTGAATTAAAATTGGATCTGATTGAATTTGTTTTGGATACCAATAGCCTGGAAGTCAATCCACTCATGAGCAAAAGTGGAATTGCGGAGATTCAAACAGTATCTCAACAAAGTGGGGTGAGTGTCCGAACGGTATGTGCCAATTGTTTCATGGATGCGCCTTTTCACTCAGAAAACAATCAGACTGTAGAGCAAAGCCTCAATGTACTTCGTCAATTGATGGAGCACTGTGCCCAATTAGGAGTGACGAACATACTCATTCCATGCTTAGACGAAGCTTCAATGGATGTCCCAGCACGTGAGCGTTTTGTCAACCGACTCCAACCTGCATTAGATTGGGCTAAAGAATACCAGATCCATCTTGCCTTAGAAACAGACTTAGCCCCACGCGAATTTCTGGCGCTTCTGAATCAATTCGACTCTCCACAAGTCACTGTGAATTATGACACCGGCAACAGTGCTGCCTTGGGCTTCGATCCGGCCGAAGAGTTGGCGACCTATGGTTCAAAAATTACAGGAATCCACATTAAAGATCGTACCCGTGGAGGGGGGTCGACGGTGTTGGGAACTGGTGATACGGATTTTGATGCTTTCTTCCAAGCCTTAAGCAAAACGGATTACCAAGGGCCTTTTACTCTGGAAGTTTATCGAGACGACGAGGGGTTACAAATTTTTCAGCAGCAACTCGACTGGATTCGTCCGAAACTCCAAGCATGGGGGGCAAACCAATGACACGCATTGTTGCTATCGTGCCTGCCCGGCAAAATTCCAAATCTATTTCAAAGAAAAATCTCCAATTGCTTGGCAAGCATCCACTACTCGCATATTCGATTGCAGCGGCGAAGTTGTCATCGTTAATCACCGAGGTGGTGGTGACCACAGATGGTGAGGAAATCGCCGAAGTCAGCCGGGGTTACGGAGCCAACGTTCCTTTTTTAAGGCCAGCAGAAATTTCCCAAGACCATTCGACGGATCTGGAGTTCTTTCAGCACTATTTGAGTTTTTGCCGAGAACATCAGAAGCCTGTGCCCGATTATATGGTTCATCTGCGACCGACGTCTCCCCTTCGTGAAATTAAAATAATGGACCAAGCCATACAAGCCATAGTCGATACCCCACAAGCGACGGCACTGAGGTCTGTAACTCTAACATCGGTGGCTCCTCACAAACTATTCCACATGGAGGGGCCGTATTTGAGAGGGTTTTTTCCAGATGACCCGCGCGTGGAATATTACAACCTGCCTCGTCAAGAGCTTCCAGAAACTTATCTGCCGAACGGGCAAGTAGACGTTGTGAAAAGCAGCACGATTGATGGAAATGTTTTACACGGCGACCGGATGCTGGGCTACAAGACCGAATTTGTACCCGAAATCGATTACTTGGAAGATTTTCAAAAAGCGGAATTTTACCTGAGAGACCCTCGATTTCGACCTCTCCTACAACATTTAGAGGACAATTTTGCTTAGTTTAAGGACTGCAAAACTGTCTTCATCGATTAACACCAACATGGACTGTCACTTTTACTAGCGGAAAACGTTATGAAAAATCAGGATCTTAAAGCAAAGTATGACGAAATTTATGCCAGTGATGCTTACAAAACATTTTTTTCATTCAGTTCTTTTCCTCAAATGAAGCTGATCACGGAAATGATACCAGAATGGGGAGGATTGGACGTTTTGGAAATCGGCTGCGGGGAAGGGCGATTGGCTGCAATGTTGAGTTTTGCAGGAGTCAATCGAGTGGATGCGGTGGATTTCAGTAGCGAATCCATTCGAATTGCAAAAAGCACATTTAATATCCCAAACGTGAACTTTCTTTGCCAGGACTATCGAGAGGTTGAGGGGCAATACGATGTGGTTGTATTAGATGGCGTGTTAGAGCACTTCGATCATCCCTTTGAAGAATTGCATCATGTTATGGAAACTTTTCTCAAACCTGAAGGTTTGGTTGTGAATGTTTGCCCGTCATTTATCAATCCGCGTGGGTATGTTTGGATGGCATTACACCATTTGCTCAAAGTGCCGATGTCTCTCACTGATCTACATTTCTTATGTCCGTTTGATTTTGAAGAGTTCTGTGAAAAGCATGATTACGCTCTTGAATATCGTTCGACTTACCAAGATTGGGGAGCAGGAGAGCGAACGATTATCGACTTCAACAAACGTTTGCGAAATGCTTTACGAGATGCCGGGTTAGACAACTCAGGCGTGGATGACTTTCTGGATTGGTTTCGAAAAGCAGTCAAATCGTTCAATACCAGTGATGCCACCGGAGCTGCTGTCGCTTACAAGATCAGTAAACCTTCTTCCTCACTTTCATAAATAAAGGGATTATGTTCAAAGGCATCAATCGATTTAGCTGGACCGGATTTACGATATTGCGTTCTTTTTTGTCGCCTGTCGAAGTGAAAGAATACCGTCAATTGTTTGATGAGATGACGAAACATCTTTCTTCGAAAAAGCGGATGCTCGATCCTTCTGAGGTTTTGGCTTGTCAGAAAATCTATTCCCTGAGCTTTCGGCCCGCCCTAGTACAGGCACTCAAGCAAATCTTGGGAACGAACTATGCCATGTTTTCCGACTTCCAAGTGCAAAAAAACAAATATGGTGGATGGCATGTGGATTCTAACTCAGAAGGCAATCAAGCTTATTTACAGAATTCGAAGTACCGGTTCATTAAGGTAGGAGTCTATTTTCAAGACAATACCGATGAGTATGGTGGAGGCATTGATGTGGTACCGGGAGGACATAAATTCCCGCTCATTACGCAAGATGTGAAACGTAATTTTAAAATCAAGCAACGGTATAATGAATATGGTCAAAAGTGGATTGGCAAACCTGCCAAACTGCATGCAGGGGATTTATTGATTTTTGATTCCCGTTTGCCACACAAAGCCACTTGGCCCCGCTTGATGCGGTCGAATGGAAAAGACGGGCAACCCCAATGGGCTCCTGAGAATGTATACCTCTCTCAAATCCCATCCGAACACACGAAGTATGTATTTTATTTTGATGCCTGCCATCCTGATTTTGTAGAAACTTTTTTACAAAACTCCATCCAACGTAGTGAACAGGAAAACCTGAACGGTCAGGAATTGTTTTTTAATGATTATCTCGGCTCAGTGTTTCCTGAAGATTACCCAGAAGATTTTGTGAAACAGGCACAAGAGCAGGGGATTCAAGTAGTATCGTTGTCCCAGGCAAAAGCTCAGAAATATAAAGAACGACGTCGATTCGTACACGATAACCGGACAAAACAAGCGTCTTAACTCACGAAAATAGGTCTATGCTATGTTTGATTTAACTAACAAAGTCATTGTCATTACAGGGGGCACGGGATTGCTGGGACCCAAACATGCAGAAGCGGTTGCTGAATTTGGGGCGATCCCTGTGCTTTGGGATTTGGACGCAAAAAAAGCGGAAGAAATGGCCGCTCGCATTGCCAAAGAGTATGGAGTCGACGCGGTAGGGGCGGCTGTCGATATCACGCAAGAGGATCAAATCGAACAGGCCAAAGAAGGATTGTTGCAGCGATTTGGAAAAATTGATGGACTCATTAATAATGCAGCAAATAATCCCAAAGTGAGTGCAGAAGGACAGGTCCAAGGCTCGACTCGTTTGGAACAGTTGGGGCTGGAACAGTGGAACCAAGATATGGCGGTTGGAATCACAGGAGCGTTCCTTTGTGTGAAACATTTGGGACCTACGATTTCACAGAATCCTGAGGGCGGTTCGATCATTAACATTGCTTCCGACTTGGGATTGATTGCTCCCGACCAACGGCTTTATCGCAAAGAAGGTGTGCCAGAAGAGGAACAGCCCGTGAAACCAGTGACTTACTCGGTAGTAAAAACAGGATTGATTGGGTTAACTCGGTATGTGGCAACCTATTGGGCAGAAAAACGGGTGCGATGCAATGCGATTTGCCCCGGCGGTGTTTATGCCGGGCAAGATGAAAATTTTGTACAAAAAGTCACAAAGCTGATTCCTTTGGGACGTATGGCAAGGCAGGATGAGTACAAAGGACTGATTGTCTTTTTAGCAAGTGAAGCTTCCAGCTACATGAATGGTGCGGTTTTGAGCATCGACGGAGGAAGGAGCGTTTGGTAGATGCTGTTAGTCACCACACCTTTTCGGGAAACCTGGGGCCAAGGAGAAAAAGTTCTGTTTTTAGGCGAATGGAGCAAGCTGTATTCGCAACAGGAAGCTTGGTCTGCATTGAATCATGAAACGGTGCCCTACCATTGGGATGATCGTGGCAAACTCCAGCAAGATTATCACACGGTTCAAGCTCTGTATGAGCGATGTTTGGAAGAACTGGCCGCTTGTCTGAACCGCATTCACGGGCTGGATTATTCGTTGAAGTATTGGCGTGTTTTGATCGGCCCCTGGTTGAACTACTATGTCAGCACTATCTTTGATCGTGTGGAATCGATCCAAACCGTACGGGGAAAGTATGCTGTCACCAATACGCTGCTGTTGGATTTTAACGAAGAAGAGTTCATCCCTAAAAATATGGGGCATGCGGCCCGATTCATGACCTCCGATGAATTTAATCATTATTTGTTTGGAAAGATCATTCAATTTTTCGGCGATATTCCTTGTGAAAAGATTCCAGGGCGTGTCCCGGTCCGTACCGCAAAAGCTGCGGATTTTGCAGCACAAAAAAATCCTCCCCCCGTGACATGGAAACAGCAAATCAAGCGATGGGCCTATCGGATGAGGCTCCGCTTGGTTCGTTGGTTTCCTATTGACTACGTTTTTCTCGATAGCCATATCCCCCCCAAAGAGGAATGGCGACTGCAATGGATGTTGGGGCAGATTCCGTTTCAATATGAATTGAAAAACGTGGAAATTCCGGTACCTCCACCGGATTTGGCATTACGAAAGAGCATCCGACTCGAACTAGGAACCTTGCCCGTTGAACGGTTTTTAGCTCAGGTGATTCCTTGGCATCTTCCGATACTCTACCTGGAAGGGTATTCTCACTTCTGCGATCAGATTGCTCAATGGAAATTGCCTCAACAAACTAAGTTTATTTGCTCAGCAATGGTCTATGCCATTGATCCTTTCAAAGGTTGGTTGGCGAAACAGTTGGAGAACGGCAGCAAACTGCTAGTGAATCAGCATGGAGGTTTGTATGGAACCGCGAGATGGCATGCGATGGAAGACCATGAGTTTCGGATCTGTGATCGCTTTCTTAGTTGGGGATGGACTGACCCGAAACAGTCGAAAGCAGTTCCTCTTCCAGGTAGCAAGATTTCTCATGAACAGTGGCGGATGAGTCCGAATCCTACAGGGAAAGCGGTGTGGGTGATGTGGACTTTGCCTCGTTATTCGTATTGGTTGTATAGTGCACCCACTTCTTCCCAAATCTTAAAGTATTGGTCAGACCAAGAGCGCTTTATCCAATCGGTTTCCCCCGATCTGCATAAACAATTGATCGTTCGATTGAAGCCCGTGGGTTGGGATTATGGTTTGGAAGAAACAGCACGTTGTCGCAGTTTTAGTTCTGATTTGGAAATTTATACGGGAAAACTTTCCTTAAGTGACCAGCTCAAAGAAAGCCGCTTGTGCATTGCAACCTACAACGCGACCACTTATTTAGAAACATTCAACGCCAATTATCCCACAATCATTTTTTGGGATCCCCATTATTGGGAAATTCGCCCAGCCGCGGAGCCTTATTTTGAGCAACTCCGTGAAGCAGGGATCATGCATGATACTCCTGAATCGGCGGCGGCATTGATCAATGAAATCTTTTCAAATCCATTGGCTTGGTGGCAACAGCCGAAAGTACAAAAAGCCAAAAATGAATTCTGTCGTCGATTTGCCTACACCTCACCGAATTGGGTTGGGGAGTGGCGTCGAAATTTTTTAAATCTGAAAAAAACACAAACATTGAAAGAGCTTGAAGGTTAACTGTATTGTTCATATTATGAACATAAATAGCCCGCAGCTCTTATTTTTCCTGGTTTCTACAGCTTTTTAAAGCATTCCTTAATCCCCATCCAACCTTCTAAAAAGCATCTCATGTTCAGTGATAAAACGATTCTAGTAACCGGTGGTACCGGTTCTTTCGGAAAAAGGTTCACCCGTATTGTCTTAGAAAAATACCAGCCCCAAAAGCTTATCATTTTCAGCCGAGACGAACTGAAACAGTTCGAAATGCGTGCGGATTTCCCCGAAGATGCCTATCCAAACATTCGTTATTTCTTAGGAGATGTCCGGGATAAAGAGCGACTGCAACGTGCGTTTGATGGTGTTGATATCGTAGTGCATGCTGCTGCGCTGAAACAAGTGCCCGCAGCAGAATACAATCCATTGGAAGCGATCCGAACAAACATCATGGGAGCAGCTAATGTGATTGATGCTGCCATTGATCGGGGCGTGGAGCGAGTGATTGCGTTGAGTACAGATAAAGCTGCGAATCCGATCAATCTCTACGGAGCCACCAAACTATGTTCAGACAAGTTGTTCATTGCTGCCAACTCTTATGTCGGAGGACATCGTACTCGTTTTAGTGTCGTGCGCTATGGCAATGTCGTAGGAAGCCGAGGGAGTGTGATTCCTTTCTTTCAGAAAATGAAAGCGACCGGCAAAGTCCCTATCACCGATGAAAGAATGACTCGGTTTTGGATTACCCTGGAACAAGGGGTGGAATTCGTATTGGAATGTCTCGATCTCATGGAAGGGGGAGAAATTTTTGTTCCCAAGATTCCCAGTATGAGCATCATGGATTTGGCCCGTGCGATTGCTCCAGATTGTGAGTACGAATTTGTGGGCATCCGGCCCGGAGAAAAATTGCATGAAGTGCTCGTTCCAGAAGACGACGCTCGAAGGACCTTGGAATTCGATAACTTCTTTGTCATTCAACCCGAGTTCGCTTTTTGGAACATCGAGGGAACTGCTTATACCAACGGGAAACAATGTGAAGATGGATTTCGCTTCAGCAGCGACTCCAATACCCGATGGCTGAGCACTGAAGACCTGCACTCCATGATCGGATAGAATGGAATGAACCAATCCCTCTGTGAAAAAAATTACTCTTACAGCAAGCAGACTATCGATGATGAAGATGTACAAGCCGTTCTAAGCGTCTTGCAATCGGACTGGTTGACACAAGGTCCAAGCGTTCAAGAATTTGAACAGCATCTAGCCGAAAAATTTGGTTCTCGCAGAGTCACCGCTGTGTGCAATGGAACGGCGGCGCTCCATTTGATGGGATTGGCTTTGGGGTGGAAACCGGGTGATATCGTTATCACGTCGCCGTTGACCTTTCTGGCCAGTGCGAACTGTATCTTATATGCAGGAGCCACTCCGGATTTCGTAGACATTGATCCGCATACGTACACCATTGATGTGGATCGTTTGGAAACCCGGGTGAAAGAACATCAAGCGCAAGGCAGAACGGTTAAAGCTGTGGTAGCCGTCGACTATGCAGGCCATCCTTGTGATTGGAAGGCACTGCATCAATTGGCCCAACGCTACGAATTTCAGTTAGTCGATGATGCTGCGCATTCGATGGGGGCACGATATGAGGGCGATTCCATCGGTTCTTCCCGTTTTGCGGATTGCACGATGTTCAGTTTCCACCCAGTCAAGCATGTCACGACAGGAGAAGGTGGGGCCATCCTCACCAACTCTTTGGAAATTGACGAAAGTGTGAAAAGACTGCGCACTCACGGCGTGACTAAAGATGAATCCCGACTTCAGAGAAACGATGGCCCTTGGTACTACGAAATGCAGGAATTGGGGTTCAATTATCGCATCACAGATTTGCAATGCGCACTGGGGGTGAGTCAGTTAAAAAAGCTGGAGCGCTTTGTAGAAAAACGCCAAGCCATCGCTCAATATTATGATGCTGCTTTTGAAAGCGATGATCGGATGACGGTGCCGCAGGTGGCCTCTAATGTTTCTCACGTGTACCATCTCTATCCTTTGAGGATTCATTTTGAACGCTTGTCGATTTCCAAACAGGATTTGTTTCGAAAGCTTCGAGAAAAGCGTATCTCTTGCCAAGTTCATTACATTCCAGTGCATTTCCAGCCGTATTATCAGCAACAATTTGGTTTTCGAGAAGGCGATTATCCAATCGCAGAAAGAATATACCGTCAGGAAGTGTCTATTCCTGTATATCCCCAGCTCGAATCCGAAGATTTAGACTACATTAGCACAACCATTCGACGTGTTTTGGAAGGATAGAAATGATTCTAGGAATTTTACAGGCACGTTGTTCTTCCACCCGTTTGCCGGGAAAAGTGCTCAAACCCATTGTGGGTAAACCCATGTTGCAGTTACAACTGGAACGTTTGCAACAATCCAAAAAAATGGATCAGATGGTTGTAGCCACGAGTATGGAACCCTCAGATCAGCCTTTGGTGGAATTGTGTGCCGATATCAGTGTGCCTTGTATGCGTGGCAGTTTGAACGACGTTTTAGACCGTTTTTATAAAGCTGCTTTGGCCTTTCAACCCGATCATGTGGTGCGTCTGACAGGGGATTGCCCTTTGGCTGATCCTGATGTGATCGATCAAGTCATCGATTTTTACTTAGAAGGTCAATTCGAATATGCGAGTAACACAATCGAACCGACCTATCCCAATGGTTTGGATTTGGAAGTGCTGAGTTTTGACACTCTGTGTAAGATTTGGAAAGAAGCGATTCTCCCCTCGGAACGAGAACATGTAACCGCTTATGTGCAGCATCATCGAGAACGGTTTAAACTGGGGTCATTTGTTGGCAAGCGAGATCTTTCTCATCTCCGTTGGACGGTGGATTATCCGGCTGACTTTGTGCTGGTACAAAAGATCTTTGAACAGCTTTATCCTCACAATTCGGAATTCACAACAGAGGATGTTTTGAATTTTATCGAGCAACACTCGGAACTGCAACAAGCAAACACGCATCTGCCGTCTCAGGGCAGCTATCACAAATCAGTGGAAGAGCAGGATCCTGCATGGCTTTCCCAAAATAAAGAGACGATTGCTAAAAGTTTAGTGATGCAAGAACGTGCAGAAATGTATATCCCCGGCATGACTCAGGTGCTTTCCAAACATCCAGATCGGTTTTCAAGAGGAGCTTGGCCTACGTACTACCAAAAGGCTATCGGAGCCGAAGTGTGGGATCTGGATGGAAATCATTATATCGATATGAGTATCGGTGGGAGCGGTGCTACTGTTTTGGGCTATGCCGATCCCGATGTGAATGAAGCTGTCATCCAAGCGGTGCAAGCAGGGGGGAGTTGTTCTCTCAATTGTCCAGAAGATTTGGAACTGGCAGCATTATTGTGTGCCTTGCATCCGTGGGCAGACCAGGTTCGCTATGCAAGAACCGGAAGTGAGTCCATGACAATGGCGGTCCGTACCGCCCGGGCTGTGACCGGACGTGAGAAAGTCGCTGTCTGCGGCTACCACGGTTGGCCGGATTGGTCTTTGGCCACTAATCTGGACAACCCGTACCATTTAGAGGATGACGCAGGGTTAGAATCGAAGGGCGTGCCTAAAAGGCTTGCTGGGACATCCCTACCGTTTCGATATAATCAGTTGGACGAATTACAAAAAATTGTGGATGAAAACGGGCAAGACCTCGCCGCAATCATTATCGAACCGTTTTGCCGCCAGGCATCCACTCCCGAATTTTTAACAGGAGTTCGCGACTTAGCTTCTGCTATGGGAGCGGTTTTGATTGTGAATGAAATCTCCACGGGTTTCCGTATATGTACCGGCGGGGCGCACCTTCAGTTCGGTTTGGAACCAGATATGGCCGTGTTTTCCAATGCAATCAGCAACGGTTATCCAATGGGAGCCGTTATTGGAAAAAAAGAAGTGATGGAAGCGGTACCGAGTACTTTCATCAGCAGTACTGATTGGACCGATCGGATGGGGCCGGCAGCAGCGTTAGCGACCATCCGTAAATTTCAGAGATGTCATGTGAGCGAGCGACTCATAGAGGTAGGGAAGCAAGTTCAGACTGAATGGAAGGAAGTAGCGGAGCGATACCACTGGGATGTCCGTGTGGAGGGAATGCCTCCGATCAGTCATTTCGATTTCAGAGATGAGAATGCGCCGATTCTTCAGGCATTGTTCACGCAGTTGATGTTGGATCATGGTTTTCTGGCATGTGATTCCTTTTATGCGATGTTCGCCCATCAAGAAAAACACATTAAACAGTACTTCCAGGCTGTCAATGTAGTATTGGCAGACTTGTTAGACCTCCGACGTAAAGGGGATCTAGGAAAAAAATTAATAGGCCAGCCTGCTGTTTTAGGCTACGCACGACTCAATCAATAATTCAAGAAAGACTCTCTCAAGATGGATTTTGTAAAAAAGTTTCGTGACACTCTCAATTGGGAGAATCGGCCTTTTGAAAGGAAATTAAAGGCTTACAATCGTAGCAACAAACCTCTCGTCGTCTGCACCAACTACCCTCGTTCTGCAAGTACCAATTTGGTCTTCAAATTGGCCGAATGTCGTGAAGACTTCATCAAAATTGATGCAAAAACAAGCAAAGGGTTTGGTCATAATTTTTTGGATCGTGCCCGTTTCCAGAAGGAGTTTTGGCCCCAAAGTATCAATTTACTCTATGGTCATTTTCCTCCAATGTTGCCCAATTTAGAAATATTGGAACGATTTGACTCGCTCAAAATAATCATCTGTTTGCGATCTTTATCCGATATCTTTGTGAGCGAAAGAGAACGGATGGTCAATGGCCGTGGTTCTCTCGACTGGTGTGTGCCCAATCTGATCGATGCTTGCCCAAAATTTTCCGAGTCCTCGGAGGAGTTTCAATACGATTACATCATTAATTTTATTGCACCCTGGTATGTGAGTTTTCTCGTCAGCTGGATGACCCTAGAAGACCGGTTGGATATCAAATATATTCGTTTCGAACAGCAGACGCAGAAAATCGAAGAAACGCTTTTGGAATTGCATGAGTTTTGTGAATTGCCTCCGGATTATCAAAGAATCAAAGAGGTTGCTCAAAAAGATGAAAAATTTAATTTTGTAACCGGCGTTCCTGGTAGAGGCTTGCAGAAGCTGAACGAACGCCAATTGAGCGAACTGAAGGCATTGCTTGATTTCCATGACGTCTTTCGAGACACAGAACTGGGCAACTATTTGCTTTATGGAGAATTTTATAAATTGCATGTCGCCCCACCGATGAGAGGATTGGCAGGATGACTTTTGGTGGTCAGCCACTATTGATCCGAACCGATGCTTCGGTTCACATTGGGGCAGGCCATTTTATGCGTTGTTTGGCCCTTGCCCAGGAATGGAAAGCTCGAATCGGTGCCGTGGTCATGCTGGTGAATACACACAATCCATCACTGGAAAAACGAGCGACTGCGGCTGGCATCGAAGTGGTTCATTTGTCTGTAGATATAGGAACGGAACGTGATGCGGAACAAACCGGAAAGCACGCTCAACAACGAGGGATCACCCATGTCATTGTGGATGGATATGCCTTTACAGCCGATTATCAAAAACAGCTGAAACAACAGGATCTGATTCTTCTTTGTTTAGACGACTATGGACACACTACGCACTATTATGCGGATTGGATTCTGAATCAAAACATCACCGCGACAGCGGATCTTTATGCGGCAAGGGAGCCGTACACCCAGCTCTTACTAGGCCCCCAATACATCCTGCTTCGACAAGAATTCGCATTATGGCAATTATGGCATCGCTCAATTTTTCCCAAGGTACAAAACGTGTTGGTCACCTTTGGAGGCAGCGACCCGAGTAATTTGACTGCTTTCATTCTGGAGTGCCTACAGCATGTCTCAGAGGCCCTGAACGTTTATGTGGTGCTGGGATCGAATTATGTATTCGAAGATCAACTTCAACTCCAAGCGGGCCGAACGCCTTCACACCTCCAATTCCAATTTTTACGGAATGTGAGCAATATGCCTGCATTGATGTCTTGGGCAGATGTGGCAATCTCAGGCGGAGCAAGTACTTGTTGGGAGTTGGCTTTTATGAAGTTGCCCAGCTTAGTGTTGGTACCCGATGTCGTGCAACAAGCTATTGTATCCAAATTAGTCGAGTATCGAGTGACACATTGTTTAGGCAATGCTTTTGCAGAAGAATGGGCGCAGCTATCTCCCGAAACGATTGCTGGAGAAATTGAAGCGGTTTTCCAAAAGAAGCAGTATCGTGAGCAAATGAGTGAGCAGGGACGTGCCTTAGTCGATGGCTGTGGAACGCAGCGAGTGATTGATGCTTTATGCTCTTCTGGGTGAGGACCCACCCATCATGCTTCAACCCAAAAGGTGACAATGAAAACAGTACAAATTGGAGACTTTACCATAGAAAATGAGGGGCAGCCGTTTATCATTGCAGAAGTGGGAATCAACCATAATGGCGATGTGGAACGGGCTTTTGAAATGATCCGAGTGGCCAAACAATGTGGGGCTGATGCGGTGAAGTTCCAAACTTTTAAAGCGGAAGAATTTGTGAGTGATCCGGAACAAACTTACACCTACACTTCCCAAGGCCAGCAGGTGACCGAGTCTATGTTGGCTATGTTTCAACGATATGAATTTTCACCGGATGTCTGGAAGGATATCAAGCGACGTTGCCAAGAAGAAGGCATTGTCTTTTTTTCCACACCACAAAATCGTTCCGATTTGGACGTGCTTCTCGATGTCGGGGTCCCTGCTGTTAAGGTAGGGTCGGATGATTTCACAAACCTTCCTCTGTTGCAGAGCTATAGTGAGAGCGGGATACCCCTGATTCTTTCCTGTGGTATGTCCGACTTGTCCGAAGTTTACCAAGCCTTGGATGCTGTTGGGGCACTCGATGGTTATCCCACGATTTTGTTGCTATGTGTGTCTCAGTATCCCACGCCTCCAAAAGATGTGAATTTGCGACGTATTCGTACGCTACAAGCCGCCTTTCCCATGATTCCCATCGGATTTTCCGACCACACACAAGGCCCGCTCGCGTCGTCCTTGGCCGTTTCTTTTGGAGCGTGCTGTTTTGAAAAGCATTTCACTCTCAGTCACGACGATCCTGGACCCGATCACTGGTTTTCCGAAGATCCGGCTGGCCTAAAAGAATGGGTGGAGTCTATTCGGACTGCCTATACCATCATGGGAAGTTCTTTGGTTCGTGCAACCTCGGCTGAGGAAGAAATGAAGGTGCTGGCTCGGCGCAGTATCGTGGCCTTGAAAGATATTGAGGTAGGAGACGTGCTGAATGAAACCAATGTTGGATTGAAACGGCCGGGAAATGGTCTCCCACCCGCCTTATTGCCACAGGTATGGGGACTGAAGGCATCACAAAAAATTGTGAAAGGAAGCCTACTGACTTTGGGGAGTTTTGCGTAATGGATCTTTCAAAATTTCATGAGTTGTTTGCCAAGTTAACTACATTTAAAAAAAATCCGTTCCATCCCTTAGTATGGGTGAATGGGGAGCCAGAATTGGGGAACGGTATTTATGTAGGTGGCATGTCAGAAATCAATGCCAAGGGCGCCCGGGTCGTGATTGGAGACAACTGCGACATAGCTTCTTTCGTTTCTATCAATTGCGCGGATTCCCATAAACGATGCATCGGGCTTTCCGATAAAAACGAGTGTGGTGATATTATCATTGAAAATAATGTGTTCATCGGTTCCCATTCGGTGGTGAAAGGTGGCGCGCATATCGGTCATCATTCCGTGGTGGCCGCAGGAACTATTGTGGACGGTGTGACGATCCCCCCCTATTCTTTAGTTTACGGAAATCCGATGCAAGTGAAGGAAGGCTACTATTTCAATAAACTACAGCAACAAAATGATACCTCACAATAAACCCACATTTGCCCACGAAGAAGAACAAGCGGCGCTGCGCGTGCTGCGTTTTGGCTGGGTTGCTCCGGGACCAGAAACAAAAGCCTTTGAAAAAGAAGTGTGCCAATTCATCGGATTGCCACCCGGCTCTGCCGTGGCCGTTTCCAATGGAACCTCGGCTTTATTTTTGGCGTTGTGGGCGTTGCAAGCCCAGGGAAAAAAAGTCGGTCTACCCGTTTATGTTTGTTCCGCATTGCGCAACGCGATTGCGATGGCAGGGGCTTCAGAAGTCCTGTTGGATGTGACTCCAGGTTCTCCCAACTTGGATCTTCAGGCGTTGGCAGCGAGTGAGGTACAAATTGCCATCGTTCCTCATATGTATGGTCTTCCGGTTGACCTAGCTGAACTGGACGCGCAAGAAGATCTCACGATCATTGAAGATTGTGCACAGTCCATTGGAGCGTTGGTTCGTCAACAACACACCGGGCTTCAAGGCAAGATCGGGATTTTTTCATTTTATGCTTCCAAACTGATGACGTCGGGTGGGCATGGGGGCATGGTGGTGTCGAAAGACCCCAGCCTCATCGACGTAATTCGGGACTATTTGGATTTCGATTGCCGACAAGATGACAAGAAACGATTCAACTTTCAGATGACCGATCTGCAAGCGGCGGTCGGGCGTGAACAACTGCAGAAACTTCCCCGATTCTTAGAGAGGCGGGCAGCCATCTTTCAACGATATCGTTCGGTGGGATTGCCATTGTTGGATGTCCCTCAAACGGAAGGGGATTGCTTGCACCCAGTCCGATATCGGGCGGTATTGCAAACACAAAAGCCTCGGTCCGTGATTGACCGGTTAGCCGCTCACGATGTCAAAGCGATTGTGCCTATTGAAGATTGGGAGCTGTTAGGCCGCCCACAGGATTTCCCTCATGCCTGGCAGCTGACGCAAGAAACGGTGTCATTGCCCATCTACCCGAGTCTAACCGACCAGGATGTGGAAACCGTCCTTTCCCATGTGGAGCTACATTTATGATTTTAACCGCTCATCAGCCGGTGTATCTGCCCTGGTTGGGATTGTTTCATAAAATTTTTTTAGCAGAACAGTTTTGCCTGTTTGATATCGCGCAGTATCAGAAACGTGATTACAACAACCGGAACAAGATCAAAACTCCCAATGGTTCCATTTGGTTGTCAGTACCGGTGGAGTCGAAGAATCATTTTGAAAAAAAATTATGTGATATCAAAATTGTGAACAATGGATGGAATCGCAAGCATTTCAAATCGATCTCGCTGGCTTATCAAAAATCGCCTTATTTTAAACAATATATCGAAGGAGTGGAGGCATTGTTGATCAGCAAACAATACACCTATTTGAGTGATCTGAATTTGGAAATGCTGCAATTTTTTCTCGATTGTCTCGATATCCGTATCCCTATCGTGAAAGCGAGTGACTACGATTTCCAAGGCTATAAATCGGATCTGGTGCTCGATATGTGTGTGAAGTTGGGCGCGTCCCATTACATTTTTGGTGCTCAAGGGAAGGATTATGCCAAGGTGGAAGATTATCAGGCCCAAGGAATCTCAGTCTTGTTTCAAGATTACCAACATCCCAGCTACTCCCAATTACACGGGGAGTTTGTCCCCTATATGTCGATTGTTGATCTGCTATTCAATGAAGGTCCCCGAAGCAAAGACATCTTAATTCAGGGAAACCTAGCTGCTATGAGTACCTGAATCGCCGCTGTGAGCTTCTAAAACACCGTTGTGAGTATGAAGCAGATGGCTCCAGGCAATGGCTCCTATCCGTATACAATTAAATAAATGAAAAGGAAGTTATGGTATTTGAAAAATCAAAGTGTCCTACGGCCGACAAGCTGGCTAATTTCAGCAAGTACATTCGCCGTCAGAATATGGCTCGATTTTTGGTGTTGTACGAAATTTTCAAACGACAATTGCGTGTGAAGGGCAGCATTGTCGAATGTGGAGTGCATCATGGTGGAGGCGTGATGGCTTGGGCTAAATTATCCAGCACTTTGGAACCGTATAATTATCATCGCAAGATCATTGGCTTCGACACCTTTTCAGGATTTCCGTCGGTTTCCCAAGTCGATCAAGAGCGTCCAGGCGTGGAGGAAGGAGGAAGGGTAGCCACTGTAAAAGTGGGCTCCTTTGCTGAAGACTACGATGTGTACGAGGAACTGTCGGAAGCCATTCAGGAGTACGATGACAATCGTTTCATCAACCAGATTCCTAAAATCGAACTGGTCAAAGGGGATGCCAACATTACAATTCCTCAATATGTAGAAGAAAATAAGTACCTCACCATCTCTCTCCTCTTTCTGGATTTCGATTTGTATGAACCGACGGTTACCGCGATGAAAAACCTGCTGCCTCGGATGCCCAAAGGCAGCATTCTGGCTTTTGACGAAATCAACAACGAACACTGGCCTGGAGAGACAGTCGCTTTATTGGAGCAGTTCAATCTGAATCAGTATCAATTGGAATGTCTCGAATTCGAACCCAATATTTCCTTTATTCAGTTGTGATTTTTCTCAGGAAGGAAAGCTATGACTTTTTCTGAAGAATGGAACGAGTGTTATGAAAAGAATCAGCAAATCAACGCTTGGCCATTTAGTGATTTGATCGGCTTCGTGATGCGATATGCGCGTCCCAAAAAAAACGGCTTTCGGGTGTTGGAATTGGGGTGTGGGTCTGGACCCAATATCCCATTTTTCCTTACGTTGGATGCGGAATATCATGGCATTGAAGGCAGTGAGTCGATTGTAAACCGACTTTGGGAAAAATACCCCCAACTCCAAACACAGATCTATTGTGGTGATTTCACCGCAGACCTTCCGGTGACCGGAGAATTGGATTTAGTGGCAGACCGCAGTGCGTTGACTCACAATTCGACTCAGTCGATTCGCAATTGTTTGAAAAATGTCCATGCGTTGCTCAAACCCGGAGGGGCTTATATTGGAATCGATTGGTTTTCTACAGCGAATCCGGAATTCCAGAATGGCCAAGCCGGACCGGATCCATATACCCGATGTGGTTATACAACCGGACAATTTGCTGATGTAGGCCGGGTGCATTTTTCAGATAAGTCCCATTTGTTGGAACTATTTGCTGATTTTGAAATGGCCGTCCTGGAACACAAACGCATCGAACGGGAGATCCCACAAGATAGTGTGCATCCGGCAACTTGGAATTTTGTAGCCATCAAAAAATAGAAGATTCGGGTAAGGAGGAATGTATATGAATATTTTAGTAGTCGCTGCCCATCCCGATGACGAGATTTTAGGATGTGGGGGCACCATTGCGAAGCATGTCGCTGAAGGGGACACGGTGCATGTTGTGCTGCTGGCAGAAGGCATCACTAGCCGGAGCACCGAAGCCGCATCTCAGGAAAATCAAACCGAATTGAAAGCTTTGAGTGAAGCGGCCCGTGAAGCGAATGGAATCTTGGGGGTGACCTCTCTGACCCTTCATCGTTTTCCTGATAACCGGATGGACGAGATTGCGCGCCTAGATGTCATCAAGGTCGTTGAACAGTGGATGGAAGAAGTGAAGCCTCAAATGGTTTATACGCATCATTTCAGCGATGTGAATATCGATCACCGGAGGGCTCATGAGGCGGTGATCACGGCATGCCGTCCTGTTCCGGGGCACCCGGTACAAACCCTTTTGTTTTTCGAAGTCGCGTCTAGTACCGAATGGCGTCCCGCAGGCACTGTAGCTCCCTTCCAACCCAACTGGTTTGTCGAGATTGATGCCACGTTAGAGCAAAAAAAACAGGCACTGGCCGCCTATACCTCTGAGATGCGACCCTGGCCCCATGCCCGTTCGATTTCCGCCTTAGAGCATCTTGCGCGATGGCGAGGAGCCTCAGTGGGAGTAGAAGCCGCGGAAGCCTTTATGGTAGGGCGTCATCTGTCGTCTGCATTGTGAAAGGGCTAGGGTTCAATGACCAAAACAGTTTTATTTGAAGAAATCAATGGATTGACTTTGTGGTGGGCGCTCTTTTTTAAGCTGAGACGTTATGCCGTCCATTACTTAGCTCTCAACCGGCGCTATCGGAAAGATCCTATTTTGCGTTTGTTGGAGGCTTGGGGGATTTATCACCTCCGCTACGATGTGCTTGCTCCCAAAGAAACCTATTTCAATGAAGTGCCGGTTCATTGCCGCCGGATATCTGAAAAGTTTTTGCTGCCCAACCCCATCTATCGAATGCTTGTGACCCATTTTGGAATGGATGAACGGATGCAGAAAAAATTTCAGATTGCTTTGGAGCAGTCGCTGATGCAGGAGATGACCATCTTGGCCAAGCTTTTGTTGTTTGCAGATCATTTCCGTAAGCAAACCCAAGCTTCAGTATTTCTGTTTGCAAAACAGGATTTGTGGAATCGATCCATTTTGGAAGCTTCCGAGTATCGAAATATTTATCCGAAAAGTTTATACCTCCTATCGCAATGGATTCAGCGTGGGAGCCTCTTACTGCCCCGAGTACGGGCTATAATGCAACGCTTATGGAAAGTCATTCCGTTCAAAAGAGGGGCTACTTCCGTTTCTAAGACACCTTCGAACCCGAAGCCCCAGCCGCATCCGAGGGTTCCGCCAAACCCGACTGACTATTCGGTGTTGTATTTTCCCCACAAAGGATTTCTGTATCGTCGGCAGGAGCGGACGACCGAACTGATTCTGGGGGATCCGTTTTATAGCGAAGATCCCGACAGCCCGTTTGCCCCATCCCGTATCTTGCATCTGTTATTGGGAGCGGGGGACCCCATCGTAAAAGAGACGGTCCATTGTTTTGATGAATTGGGTATTCCTCATTTGGATCTGCATCGCTTGCCCTATGACAACTCATGGGTTTCCTTGAAACGCTTTTATCGGTTGTTGACTCAAAATCGAGTGAGCCTGTTGAAGGAAATACGCGAGGGTGGCACGACGCGATTGTGGTTTTTGTTCCAAACTTTCCATTTTTTGCAGCAATATCGAACCACGTTGTCTCCGTTCACCAACGCCCGGTTTGCATTAATTGCCCGTGATTTGCTCATCCCCCGGATTTTGTGTGTGGCGTTAGGCATCCAAGGCATTCAATTACTGAGTTATCAGGACCGATTTATTGCAGCCCACATGTTTTATCATCTGATGTCGGATTACTATTTTGTAACCAGTGAATTTATTGCAGAAAAACTCAGAACAGATGGTCAATACCAATATATCGGGCAGTCGATTCCTATTGGATTGATTAAGACCGACCCCATGTACAAGGCCGCGCAAGCGCCTCCGATTGCCAAATATGAGGAAATCAAGAAACATCATTTTTTGGTTTTGGCTTTGGATTACCATGTTCCCATGACGTTTGTAGAAAATTACACATCACACTATAATTTCTGGAAAAACTTGAAGCGGTTTTATCGAGACTTGATCTGCTTGGCCTCTGAGTTTCCTGAAATTTATATCGTGATCAAAAATGTTACCGATGAAATCTGTGATCATCCCGAGTTCGCTGATTTCATGGATCTGTTCGAGCGTTTGCCCAACATCGAGTTTGCCCGAGAGTATGTCTATAATCCTCCTGAGCAACTTGCCGTACTCGCTGATGCAGGAATTGCCCTGTATACGTCACTCGCAGACGAAATGTTAGCGGCTGGAATTCCCACCATTTATTATGATTTTTTTGGAGTTCCTTCGACTTACTTTGACTATGAAAATAACCCGATGATGGTTTATTCTTATGAGGAGCTCATCCTCCGAATGAAACAGGTTCTCAACAAAACTTACATGAAAGAAGAGGCCTTTTTGCAGATGCGTGAACGATTTTTTGGAAAGTATGATGGCAAGGTCAAAGACCGTTTGCATCAGGAATTATTGCAACTCTACCACGAATCGGAATGCTAGATTTGAGTTAATCGCAACCCTTTTAGATATGTGAAAGATATGGAACTCCGTCCACCGACCAATAAAGATTATCGTAACTTTGCCCTGATTGTGGGGGGCATCTTTTTAATCATCTCCTTATGGCCACTATTATTTCGAGGCAATGAACCGTATTGGTGGCTGACAGGTGTTGCCGGGACGCTGATGGCTGTAGGGTTGATTTTTCCCAAAGTCCTTGCACCGGTATACCGAGTGTGGATGAAGATTGGAGAGGTGTTGGGTTGGATCAATTCTCACATCATTTTAGGCATCATTTTCTATGGCCTATTCACGCCAATTGCCCTATTCTTCAAGGTTACTAAAAAAGATCCCATGCATCGAAAACTCGATCCGCAAAAGGCTTCCTATTGGGAGGAACGTTCTGATTCCTCTGCTTCCGATTCCATGAAATATCAATTCTAAGGTTTTTAAGATAAGGAGAACGAATATGTCATTTTTAGCAGAGCTATGGCAGTTCATGAAAGTCCGTAAGAAGTTTTGGCTAGCCCCTATCATTCTGACATTATTGTTACTGGGTGGGTTGATTGTATTAACCCAAGGGTCGGCTGTGGCTCCGTTTATCTATACCCTATTTTAGTGGATTGTGGGGTGTCTCGCGCCCCGAAATTTTGAGTCAAATTTCACTTGTTGGGAAAAGCTATCAGCTTGACAAAAAAATCATGCAATCCTAGTATCTGTGCAATGTTCAATTTTTGAACATTAACGGTTAAAAACAGCAGATCCCAACAGGTGGTTACCTTTTCATTTTGAGAAAATCCAGTGATGGAGAACGAATCGATTCAAGAAGCCATTCGCCAACATGAACTGTGGGTGAAATCCAAAGGTGAGCAAGGGCAGCAGATCGCGTTTCGAGAAGCAGATTTAGAAAATGCCGATTTCAGCAATGCCAATCTTGCCGAAGCGAATTTTCGTGAAGCGGAACTGACTGGAGCGAAGTTTCGAAACGCCAATTTGCAAGCCGCTGATTTTCGAGATGCCATTTTACAAGAATGCGATTTCCACAATGCCAATTTGAATGATTCGGATTTAGTAGGTGTGGATTTACGCAAGGCCGACCTCAGCAAAGCACAACTCCAAAATGTCAAAATGTCGGGTGCCGACATGGAGGGATGCAATCTAGAGGGCGCGGATTTGAGCCGTGCCGTAATGTGGATGGCCAATCTTTTTGAATCCAATCTCCGTAATGCAACCTGCCGAGTGACCAATCTTAAAGATACGGATCTCCGTAACGCCGACCTACGCAATGCCAACTTGAAAAAAGCGAAAATTCAGGGAGCCAAAATGGACAATGCGCTCACTGAAGGTGCAGATTTCAGCGGTGTGTTAGAGTAACTCTTCCATCCATACCAAATATTATATTAAATATATGAATATCTTAGGAATCATTCCCGCACGAGGGGGGTCAAAAGCGGTACCCCGGAAAAACATTAAAAAATTGTGTGGAAAGCCACTTCTTCAGTTTACTTTCGAGGCAGCCAAACAATCGAAGTATATTGATCAGCTCATTTTGACCACGGATGATGCAGAAATTGCAGAAACGGGACGAAGTATCGGAATGGAGGTCCCATTTTTGCGTCCCCACAATTTTGCGTCGGACCATATCCCTTTGATAGAAGTGGTACGCCACGCTTCTCGATATTTTGAGGAAATGGGGCAAAAAATGGATGTGGTGATGTCTATACAACCAACCAATCCATTTCTGTCGACAGACACCATTGACCGTGCGATTGCCTTGTGGCTCGATACTCGTTGCGATAGTGTCACCACAGTCGCGAAGATCGGGAAAGGGCATCCCTACATCACCAAGCGCATTAAAAGTGATCAACGGATTGAAAACTTCTGTGCCGTGCCAGAAGCAAGTCAGGTGCGTCAACGGCAAGACCGTGAGCCAGCCTATTACTTGACAGGAGGACTTTATCTGCGAACGCGGGCTTTAATTGAATCCGATACCGCAGATACTCACCACCTGGGAGAGGATGCACGGGCAGTCCTGGTGGATGAGATCGAAGCAATCGATATCAATACATTGTTTGATTTTGAATATGCCGAATGGCTAATGAATAAACAACAGAGAGGTGAGCTATGAGAGTCCTATTTGTTAATCCTAAAAATTATCAAGGGGCGTCGCATTCCCGCAAGGGCATGTATGCTCCGCTTGGCATTCTATCAATCTGCACCGTGTTGAAAGGTGAGTTTGGGGATTTGGTGGATGTGGAAGTCATGGATGAAGATGTGGAAGATGCCAACATCGATCGCTTTGAAGAATTCGACATTGTGTCGTTTTACTCCACCACATTCAACTATCGCACCTGTACCGAGTACGCAAAAATTGCCAAAAGTTTGGGGAAAGTCACTGTGATTGGGGGGCCGCATCCTTCGGCGTTGCCCACTAACGTGATGAACAACCAAACTTGCTTTGATTATCTGATTAAGTTTGAGGCAGAGGCTCCGTTCGTGAAACTGGTCAAAGCCTACCTCAAAAACGACATGAGCCAATTGGGCAAGATCCATAATTTGTTGTTTCGCGATGGAGATCAGGTCGTGGTCAACCGACGGTATTATGAAGCTCGTTTGAATGAGATACCGTTTCCATCACGAGAATTTGTTCCATTTGAACGCTATGTTCAAAATTACCAACAGGTGTATCCGGAACGCGGGCATATTCGCCCAGGGTCTCTCTTTTCTAGCAAAGGGTGCCAATGGCGTGACAAAACCGAAGGCTGTGTTTTTTGTGCCCGTTTGGAAGAAGGGGTACGCTTTCGTTCGATGACCCAAATTTGGGAAGAGATCCGATATCTGAAGCATTCATATGGTGTGAATTTGGTTTGGGATATTTCGGATGACAATTTGGCTGACAAACAATGGATTATCAACTTTTTGGATGCTCGCCCACATGATCTCGAAGATATGTCTTTTTTCATCTACAGCCGAGTGGGTTTCATCAATCCAGCGCTGATGCCTTACTTGCGGGATTTGAATGTTGAAGAAGTCTTCTTAGGAGTGGAAAGCGGCGATAATCGAGTTTTGCGGAAATCGTTCAAAGGCCAATCTGCCCGAACGGCATTCCGAGCTGTGAGTATCTTGAGTGATCATGACATCAAGTACTTCCCAAGCTTTATTTTAGGGCTGCCAGAGGAGTCGGAAGAGAGCATGCAAAACACCTTAGAAATGTGCCAAAAAATGGCTGATTTGGGAGGCTTGGATCGTTTGGGTTGTACGATCTTGATGCCGATTCCTGGCTCTCCTTCCTTTGATAAGATTCTCAAGTTCACCGAATATGGGAAAGAGCTGGAGTATCAAGACGATATCAATCTGCCGTTTTTAGAAAAGTATTGGATTAAGAATTTCACATTCACGGACTATGAAACCGCAGTGGAATATCGAGATAAGATCAATGAAGTCATGAAAGACTATAAAGTGTTTGGTGCTCGTCCGGCGGAAGAAACGGAAGCCGTGATTCGGGCCAACTGATTCGACTTTTGGGGACAGTGGCTCCGCACGTGGAGCCATTGCCTTGTTGAAGACTCTCCTTCCGATTGATGCAAAGCATCCCAACCTTCGTTTTCCACAAAGTCTTGTTACCATTTCTCTCAACTGGAGATAGCTGTGTATATTCTTGGCATTTCAGCGCATTACCACGATAGCGCGGCGTGTTTGCTCAATGGCAATCAAATTGTTGCTGCCGCCCAAGAAGAGCGATTCACTCGAAAAAAGCATGATCCCCGCTTTCCGGTATCTGCGATTCGTTATTGTCTTAAAGAGGCTGGGATCACCCTAAAAGATGTCGAGCATGTCACATTCTACGAAAAGCCTTTTGTGAAATTCGAGCGGCTTCTGGAAACCTATATCAGCTTTGCTCCGTTTGGCATCACGTCTTTTTGGAAGGCCATGCCGGTTTGGTTGAAAGAAAAGCTTTTCCAAAAAACGCTGATCAATCGGCACTTGAACGAAATTGATCCCGATTGGAAAGAACAAGCCCACAAGCTCTTATTTGCAGAGCATCACCAATCGCATGCCGCTTCGGCATTTTTTCCCTCTCCGTTTGAGGAAGCGCTTGTCTTGACGGCAGATGGTGTGGGGGAATGGACCACCACTTCAGTGGCGGTTGGCAAGGGAAGTTCGTTGGAGATGGTCAAGGAGATTCGATTTCCACACTCTTTGGGATTATTATATTCGGCCTTCACCTATTACACGGGGTTCAAGGTCAATTCGGGTGAATACAAAGTGATGGGGCTGGCCCCCTATGGTGAACCCAAGTACGTCGATTTGATTCTGGAACACCTGATTGATCTCAAGGAGGATGGATCCTTTCGACTCAACATGGATTACTTCGACTACTGTGCGGGTTTGCGAATGACTAATACGGCCTTTGATAAACTGTTCGGAAGTGGGCCTCGTCAACCAGAGTCGGAGCTGACCCAAAAAGAAATGGATTTGGCTCGTTCGGTCCAAGAAGTGATTGAAGAGGCGATGCTGCGGTTAACGCGCAGTCTTTGCAAAGAGTTCAACATGAAAAACCTGTGCATGGCGGGAGGCGTGGCTTTGAATTGTGTGGCCAACGGAAGAATCTTACGAGAGACGCCCATCGAACAAGTCTGGATTCAGCCTGCCGCAGGAGATGCCGGAGGGGCAGTCGGCGCTGCCTTTGCAACCTGGCACCAGCATCTAGAAAAGGAACGTCCACCACAACAGTTTGATCGGATGCAAGGGGGGTATCTAGGACCCAAGTTTGCCAATGAAACCATTAAGACGTTTTTAGACGAACAGAAAATTCCGGCACACTATTTCGACACGGATGCCTTGTTCCCCAAGCTGGCCGAAGAACTCGCTGCCGAAAAAGTCATCGGGTGGATGCAAGGGAGAATGGAGTTTGGGCCGCGTGCTTTAGGAGGACGGAGCATTATTGGAGATCCGCGCAGCACAAAAATGCAATCAGTGATGAATCTGAAGATTAAATATCGCGAATCCTTTCGGCCTTTTGCACCTTCGATTTTGGCAGAAAAGGTCAGCGATTATTTTGAGATCGATTCGGCAAGTCCCTATATGTTGCTGGTGGCTCCTGTAACCGAAGAACATCGAATTCCGATGACCGAGGAACAACAAAAACTGTGGGGGATTGAAAAGTTGAATGTGCCTCGATCATCCATCCCCGCAGTGACGCACGTGGATTATTCCGCACGGATCCAAACCGTGCATGCCGAAACGAATCCCCGTTATCACCAACTCATTTCTGCGTTTTACGAATTGACGGGATGTCCTGTCATCGTCAACACCTCGTTCAATGTTCGTGGGGAACCGATTGTCTGTACTCCGGAAGATGCTTACCGTTGTTTCATGCGTACCGAAATGGATGTTTTAGTATTGGAAAACTATGTTCTTTACAAAACCGAACAACCGGAATGGAAAGAATCCACCGACTGGAAAAACGAATTTGAATTGGACTAACGAACAACGCAAAACCGTCATCTTTTTATTGGTGGATCCGTTTCACCGTGAACTGGAATGGATTTTACCCGTGATTGCAGAGTTTCAAGACGCGGGATATCGTGTGGAATTGTTTTTTCGGGTGGCTCGCAAAATCGAAACCGGGATGTACACGTTTTTTGTTCAGCTTGCGGAAACGATTGCTGATCGCGTGATCTGGCTCGATGATCTCGATCCATTGCCAAAAAAATTGGTGCAGTACCTCTATGTCTGGGACAAGAAGCCCAATCGACTGTCTGCTGCGGTGCACCATTTGCTCAGGATTGGAAATTTTTTTGGGTTATCCCGATGGCGAAATCAAGTCATGCAAAAATTTGTAGAAGCGTGGTTGAACCGAGAGGACGTGCTGGTGTTGTTCGCATGCCATCAAGGTCCTTTAGAGAAACCGATGCCTCTGGATGAACTGCCTTTATGGCGATTCACCCTGGAAATGGCAAAACGCCAGAAGATCCCTCACGTGGGGTATCCCATTTCAATCATGGGCCAAGCTCCCAAAGGGGACTATCTCATGCCATACAGCCTCTTGTTGGTGGACTTTCAGGAGCAAATCCATTGGCTAAGCTCCACGCATTCTGAGCCGATCAAGTGGCTGGGGTCACCACAGTTCGATTCGAGTTGGATTGATCGCTGCGTGCAGGCTTACGAAAAGTATGATCCAGCAGTCGCGAAAAGTTTGCCTAAAGATCGTAAATCGATCTTGGTCATCTTGAAAAACGATAATTCCATTTTCTGGAACGAGTGGGATTTCGACGAAACGCTCACTTCGATGCTAGAGCAGTTGTTGGCAACAGACGATTTTTTAGTTCTGAAACCGCATCCATTACAAAATATGGAGCGGTTGCAGCGGCTCTTGGCACGCTTTCCGAAAGATCGATACACGATTAGCTTTGCCCCGTTGCTGTACTGGGCACGCAAGGCAGATCGCAGCATTTCCTTATTTTCTAGCGGAGTGCTTTATCCGCTAGTTTTTGGAAAAGTGACCTATCTCTATTGGCCGTTTGAAGACTCGTACTTAGACGATGTGCGGTCAGGCAAGATTCAAACGGATTTCATCAAATTTGATGAACAGGGGCAGATGCAAACCCCCTTCAGCAATTTCACGATTGTGATTCCTGAAAAAACATTAAAACTGAATGATGTCGATCCGAGTCCTTATGTGGAACGTTTCAATCAAATATTTCAACCCGAAGGCAGCGCCCGTCGGATTCGAGAAATGTGCGAAAGAGAATTTGCCAACAGGCCTACGTCAGGGATTCCGGAGCGTCCTAGTGGCTCAAGAACGACCGAATTATTGAACTGAGTGAATTCCAGAGGAAATCAGGAAAACAGATCAATTTCCGACAAACAACTTCATCTATGATTCCTTCTAATCACAAGAGGTAACATGCATCCGACAATTGCAACTGTAAAAAGCTGGGTTCCCAACGAGTTTAAGCAAAAAGGCTTAGAGATGATGGTCAAATGGGCAGGACCGGATAAAGCCGATGAATTGTGCCAAAAGTACCTGGATAAGCCGCTATTTTTAGCTTTAGAAAAGTTCGCTTATGCGCACTTGGAGCGTTATGCGGGGTCCACCCTTGTGCCTGTGCATCAACAAAAGGCTGAGTTGTTCAATGTCTATTATGGCAATAAGGATGCCAATGAAATCGTACCGGAACCGGGAACCAATTTTGCTGCATCCTATGGTCCCTATTTGGAGGGGAAATCTAAAATCTTAATCAACAACTTTTACAGCCGAAACTATGGCGTCCGAGATCCCTTATTGCTCCGTATTTCCATTTTTCAAAATCAGAAAGTTTGGTGGACCGAGCAACATATTTTACCTGCCAACAAAGTATTTTATTGGGAAGGAGTACCGGAGGCAGAACGTGCGGATTTGCCTTCCAAAGGTATGTTGGTGGTGGAAGTGATCCACCCGAATCTCCGTTCTTTTAAGAATCATATTCGATGTTTTTTCATGTTACGGGATGAAGAGGCCGGCACGATATGTGGCGTGCATGCCGGAGCGATTCCGGTGGGGATTGCTTATGCTTTGCCCCCAGGAGATCGTGGATTCGCACCTCAGGAGCTATTGCCCATGTACAATGACTTTTTTCATGAGCAACTGCCCTTACAATCACGGACCATTCATGAAGACGATCCCTTAGTGCGGTTAAAAACAGACGACCCCATTTTTGCCAATGGCTTCTACACCAGCGTGGATAGCAAAGGAGTCCCTCGTGCCATATGGCATGATCACAACCGAGATGGCGGGCTGTTGCCCATCCGGCCGGAAGCCAAAACTCAGAAATCGAAATATCCTTGTGTGACCACATTTTATGTTCCGGACTTCCAACTCAATGTGCCTATGGTCCTCTTCAATCCGATGGAAGTGGGTTTCCAACCTCAGGAGATCACGGTCACCCTACACAATCGAGGCATGGAAGTACTGGCCCAGCGTGAGCTGGACGTACGCGAAGGCGTGCAAAGCATCGATCTGAAGACACTATTTGCTCAGGATGAGATTACTGGAGAAATCATCGTAATTGTTGATTTTGGAATGGATTTTTATAGTTTCGATTCGCATCGGGTGCCGCCCTGCTATCTCCATGTTTACTATCGCTGTGGAGACGAGTTAGCGGATCAAATTCATACTCTATATACGTACGGGTACAAGAATCATCCATTTCCCACTCCGGCTTCCAATCGTTGTCGCAAAATGGGACCACTCACCATCAATGAAGGTCTTAAATACCGTTATACGATCATCACTACCGGAGGGGTGAAGCAGAACCCCGATACCACAGTCAACTTTCGGGTGTTCACGGATACCGGCTCGGAGCATGTGATCAACAATTATCCGCTCATCAATGATGGGATCACTATTGTGGAAGCCGAAACGCTGCCACAAGAGATTTTTGACAACATGGAAAAATCAGCGGTGATCTGGATGGAGCATGAGACCACCAATTTTTTTGCTCACTGGTATGCCATTGATGAAGTGACGGGGCATGTCGGTGGAGATCATTTCACTGGAGGGTGAGCGCGACCCCGTGCTTCTCAACCTTTCCTCATTGCACAAGATTTGAAGAGAGGCCGGTGTGCTATCGGTTTCTCTAAAGTCCTACCCAACGCCAACACATGTTAACAGCCATACGTAAAGTCTTTTCATTGTTCTCTGCTAAGGATCGGTTGCATCTGTATGGCCTGATTTTGATGGTCATTGCAATGGGGCTATTGGAAACCATCGGCATTGCTTCGATTTTTCCGTTTTTAGGAGTGCTTACCGATCCAGAAATGATTCAGACCAACGAATATCTCAAATGGTGTTACGACACTCTAGAGTTTGAGGATTCCACCGACTTTGTCCTCTTTTTAGGAAGTGTGACTTTTGTCATCTTGATGCTCACCAACGGCTTCCGAGCGTTCTCCACATGGATACGAATCTATTTCATGTCGATCAAACGACACCTGTGGGGAAGCCGTCTGCTGCGTAACTACCTGTATGAGCCTTATGTTTTTTTCTTGAATCGGAACAGTGCGGAAGTGAAGTCCTATGTGATGTCGGAGATCAATCTAATCGTCAGTGGTATTTTAGGAGGCGTTTTAGAATTGTTTTCTGGAATTGTGGTGGGAATTTGTATCATCGTGCTGCTGTTTGTCACGGACCCTTTATTGACCTCGATTGTCACGTTGGTATTTGGCGGTGCCTATGGTCTGTTGTTTCGGTTCGTTCGTGTGAAGTTGTCAAAGTTGGGAACGGAAGTGGTTCAGGCGAAGAAGTCGATGATGCAAGTCATTGCCGAGTCAGTGACCGGAATCAAAACCGTAAAAGTGCAGCGTAAAGAAGAAGAGTTCATTCGTTTGTACGATGTGCCCTCCTATCAATGGGCCTGGAGCCAATCGTTGCAAAAGGTGTTGGTGCAGTTTCCTGGATTTGTGTTTGAAGTGCTCGCGTTCGGCGGAATCCTGATCATCACTTTTTATTTTTCAGCTCAAAATAATTTTCAGCAAGTCCTGCCTCTGATTGGGGTGTATGCGTTTGGCACACGACGTCTAATGGCGGTTTTTGGTGGGGTGTATCAAAAAATTTCTGTGATTCAATCGGCAATTCCTTCTTTAGATGCTTTGTTCGATGAACTGTGCAAAACCCCACGCAGTCATACCCTGCAACGAAACCCCCAACCCATTCCCTTTGAGCAGCAAATTGAACTGCAAAATTTGGTTTACCATTATCCCAAAACCGAGGCTCCCGCTCTTGATAATTTGAGTATGACCATTCCCGCACAAACCACGATTGGATTGGTGGGATCGACCGGAGCGGGGAAAACCACACTGGTGGATGTGGTGATGGGACTCCTTTTGCCCGACTCAGGAAAGATCATTGTGGATGGTCACACGACGATCACGGAGGAGAATCTTTACAATTGGCAGTCCAACATTGGCTATGTGCCTCAGAAGATTTATCTCAATGATGATACGGTTCGAAAGAACATTGCTTTCGGAATTGCCGACGGGGACATCAGTGATGAAGCGGTAGAACGAGCTGCACGTTTTGCTAATATTCACGACTTCATTATCGAAAATATGCCAAGAGGCTATGACACCATGATTGGAGAAAATGGTCTTCGGTTGAGTGGAGGGCAACAACAGCGGATTGGCATCGCACGAGCGTTGTATCAGGATCCTGCCATTTTGGTGTTAGATGAAGCGACGAGTGCTTTGGATGGCATGACAGAAGACAGTATCATGGAAGCGATCCACAATTTAGCACGCAAGAAAACCCTCATTCTGGTGGCCCACCGCCTGAGTACGTTGCAGGAATGTGACACGATTTATATGTTAGAAGCAGGGAAGCTGATGGATCAAGGCTCCTATTCTGAGTTGCTCCAAAAAAATTCCCAATTCCGTAAAATGGCTAAAGTGGATTTCAAATCTTTAGCCGAAGCTTCATAAGAGAGGCAAAGCCAGTCATGACCTCCTTGCAACATTTGGAAGATATTCGGCAACATGAAATTCAACAAATTTTGTCGGAAATTCCACCCCACAGCCATATCTTGGAAATTGGAGCGGGAGCGGGATGGCAATCGAAAGCCTTAGCCGCACACGGGTTTTCCGTCAAAGCCATTGATATTGCCCAAAGCCGCTATCGCCAAGATCGAGTGTGGGAGGTCCAGGATTACGATGGTTTCCATATTCCTTTTCCCGATGCAGAGTTTGATGTCGTTTTCAGTTCGAATGTGTTGGAACACATCCCCCATGTACAAACTTTCCAAGCCGAAATCCTTAGAGTGTTGAAACCTCAAGGCGTTGCGGTCCATTTGCTACCCACGGGAACTTGGCGGTTCTGGACCAACATGACGCACTATGGAGTGCTCGTTCAAAAACTATGGAGACGTTTTTTTCCTTCCACCCACTCGCCATCTCCCGCGAATCCGCCAAGCTCTGCAAATCAATCAAGCTCTGCAAATCAATCAAGTCCCGCAAGTCAGTCAAACCCCGCGAATCCGTCAAATACCTCGTCTCCCTCTGCTTCCACTCGATCTTGGAAGCGATTGTTGGTAGTGCCCCGGCACGGCGAATTGGGGAATGCGTTCAGTGAGTTGTACTATTTCAGCCGGTTTCGTTGGCTTCCGTTGTTTTCCCAAAGTGGTTGGAAGATCGAACGGTATTATTTCAACCGACTGTTTTACACAGGGTATAGCGTGTTGAATTCTAAATTGGGGCTTTCCATGCGCCAGCGCTTGAGCCATGTGTTGGGAAGTTCTTGTCATATTTTTGTATTGAAGAAAAAAACATAATTTCAGAACGACTCTTTTGATGAAGTAGTATGAAAAACAAGTGGTTACGAATTACAGGATTGATCTTCTTCACCCTATTGATTTCGTTTTTAGTGCCCTTCATGTGGTTGGATTCTGTGTTAATGGCGGCGGTGTTGGCGGTGCTGGTCCTAGCGGGAGAAATTGCTCTATTCGAAGGGGTGTTTCGCCTGCTGTATCGTTGGCGATTTGGGAAGGTTTATAATTTCATTCCTAAAATCCCTTTTGAAAAAATCTATGTGGAGCCGCATCCTTACCTGCCTTATGTTTACAAAAAAGGCGCGTATACGCCGAAGCCACAAAAGCTGCTTCATCCTTTGCATAAAGGCGAATTCACCGTGGCCCAATACCAAGTGAACAATTTAGGTTATGTCGATGGGCCAGATGGGGATCGTGATGTCCAGATTCCGAAGCCAGAGGGGGTGTATCGTATCGCCTGTTTGGGGGCTTCCACTACCGGAAATTACATCATCCACAACAACAAACATTATAGCTATCCTGGTGTGTTGGAAGAGATGCTCCAGGAACAGTTGGAAACCGATCAAGTCGAAGTGAATAACTTTGGCAATGGGAGCAATACCTCAGCAGATCTGTTGATTCGGTTTTTGCTCACGGTCATTGATACCAAGCCGGATCTGGTCTTAGTTTATTTTGCTCTGAATGATGCGCCCATGTCGTTGACGCCCGGGTTTCAGAGCGACTTTTCACATGCACGTCGCAGTTTAGGAGAGACCTATCAATTGTATAAAATTGGTTCCGTCATTCCAGAGGTGCCCTTGGCATTTTACAACTACATGGTGAACCGGATTTTGCCCCAAGATGTGCGGAATTCCTTAGGACATGCAATCTCGAAAGGCACTCCGAATATCGAAGGAGAATTCCAAGGATTCCCCACGTTTCGCCGCAACATGGAGCACCTCATCCATATCTGCAAAGCGAACCACATTCCGGTGGCGCTTTCCTCCTTATGTTATTTTCTGTATCCGGATATCCAAACTCAACCGTGGTATGTGAAATGCCAGGAAGCAGTGAACCAAGATAACGAAATTTTGAGAGATTTGGCCCGTCAACATGAATTGATTTTAGTCGATAACGCCCGCTTGGTTCCAGAGGAAGAAGCCTACTTTATGGATCATGTGCATTTCACACCGGATGGCATGAAGCTTTTGGCTCAAAACTTTGCCAACCAAATCATTCCCCATATTCGTGAGAAACGGGGGACCGATTCATCGGCATCCTAAGTGTTTCACCACATACGCATCTCCATCTGTGCCCTAATGAGGAGCTGAACATGAAACAGACGTTTTTTGATTTCGGACTGATCGATTCTCAGCAGCTACGAGAGTTTCGCGAATTTTTGTTCCAGTCTGGATATACCTCTAAAAAAATTACAACGGCACTGAAGGAATTGCCGCCTGCATTCAAACAAGGGTCTCGGCAAGAAGCGATCTATAGGTATTTGTTTGGGAAGAACCCACGTTTATTCCAACTCCTGCAATTGTTTCTGTCTGATGTTGTGATGAGCAAAAGTGAGTTGGTCGAATTGTTTGGAAGCCGCTTGTTCAAGTTTTTAGTCAAAATTGGATTGTTAGAAAAAAAGAAATTCAATGCCTATTTTTCGCCCGTGTTCATTTTTCCATTTGCCGATTTGTACATCGTGACGGATCCGTTTGGAGATATTATTTCGGATGATGCCTTCAATGTCGTCTTTCAATTGAATAAAGAGCAAAATGTGTTTGCCAATGCACTCATTCCTCACTCGTGTGACAAAGCCTTGGATCTGTGTACCGGCTCGGGAGTATTTGCCTTATTGGCCTCCAACTATGCCAAGCAAGTGACCGCCGTGGATATCAACCCGAGAGCGGTCAACTTTGCGAAGTTCAATGCGTTGCTCAATGGGCGGTCGAATGTCCGGGTGCTGCAAGGGGATCTGTTTGAAATGTTGAGTGGGGAAACCTTTGATGTGATTCTTGCCAATCCTCCTTACAATCCTTCTTTCGAACCACAGGTTCAGGAAAAACTGTGCATTCATGCCGGGAAAAGCGGAGAGGATATCCTGTTCAAAATCATCCAAAATGTGCCGAAGTTTTTGAACCAAGGCGGGATTTGCCAGATCGTCAGTCGCTATTTTTATAAGGAAGGTTTGAACTACTATGACCGCGTGAAAGAATTGATTGATGTCAACCCGTTTGATGTCTGTATGTTGCAATCCCATCCACGCCAGATTTTTAGCATGACCAATTTACTGAAAACGTCGTGGTCTGTGGGGGGGAGCCAGTTGAATGCGTTGTTCAATTTTTATCGTGCCGAGAAGATCGACCGAGAGTCGTATGGAGTGCTCAATTTCCATCGTATTGAAGGACCGGGACGTTATATCGAAAAGAATGTGGATTTTGAGTTTCATCTCGATGCACCCATGAGCCATTTGATTTCAGATGAATTCCAGCCCAAGGCCTCGAATGGATAGACGACCCTCACCACTCAAGAATTGGGTCCGATTCCTCCAAGAATGTTCCACCCCCAGTGCAGATACACTATGTTGAAAATAGCCATCATCGGAGATTCCAGTACCAGTGGTATTGGAGTGGGCACCGCCTGTTACCCTTACTTGTTACAGCAACGGTTGCAGGGCAAAGTCGAAAGCGAAATCCACAACTATGGCGTGCCCGGACTCACCAGTTCAGATGCCAAAAGTTTTTATTTGTCAGAGTCCAAAGCGCTCAAGTCGGACTATCTGGTTGTGTATTTGGGGAACAACGAAGCCAGTCTTTCGGTATACAAAGGCTATGAGCCGCATTGGAGATGGGAGGTCAAACGGCGTTTGGCAAAAAAAACAATGCCCTCCTTGAAGCCCCCGGAAATCCGTCAAAAGTACCGATTCCACCACCAACCTCTCGCCCCCACCATTGCAAACAAACCGGAAGATTATCGGCAGAATTTATTGGCACTTGTCAAAGCGGCCAAGAAGCAAGGGGCTCAAGTGATTCTGATCAACCCCATTGCCAACACCGAATTTGTAGCCGGAGCCGGAAGCCTGAACAGCGTATTCTTCAAATTTATTAACGGGACTGAACATTGTGCCGACTTCTTGGATGCAAGCGAGCCAAAGAGTCGGTTACTGATCGAAGGCATCCGACATCAAGAAGCAGGTGAGTGGGAGTTGATGGAGGATTGTTATCGTCAAATTGTGGAGGGAGATCATGCGGATTTGCTTCAACTCATTGCCCAAAACAATGGGGCGGTGGCACAAGCGGCAGATGCTTGGGAAGACGCCGAAGCAAAGCTGCTGGGGTTGGTCGACCGGAATCGGCTGTATAATCCACAGATCTACTTCAATTTGTATCGGCTTTATCAACAAAAAGGAGACACGTCACAGGCACAACGCTATCGTGCATTGGCTTATGAAACCGATCCCTCATTGTATCGAGTCAAAGCGAACTATCGAAAGGTGATGTTTGAAGTGAGCTATGAAAGCAATGTGCATCATGTGGATTTGGAAGAACTGCTCACCGACGAGCACTTCATCGATTACTGTCATCCTACCTTAGAAGGTCACGAACACATTGCGGATAAATTGACCGACCTCATCCTCAAACATTACTCGACAAACGCTTCAGCCAATAGCCGTTACCGAACGACGTTCATTTCCCCCAATCATTCCCTCCAACCGGATGCCGATATCATTGATTATTACTCGATGGATTACGATTTATCCTCCACGGAAATACGGACACAGTTGGAAGGATTGTTGCGTCAACATTCACTGGATGCGCTACCACCTCTCAACGAATGGTTGGCTCAACATCGGCAACCGCCGCTTGTGGGGCACCTGATGAATTTCCTGCATGTAAATGCAACTCATCCTTTATTCAACCAATCGATTTTGGAGCAATATCCTCCTTTCAGCCATGAAGTGTTGAACATGCCCGAATATTATCTTTACCGGTTGTTGTTCAATTATTACCAAGCCTATGAGCAACATCTGCAAGTGGCAGATGGGAAGCAATCCGCAGGTGAGTTGACATGGGGAAATGGATTGAAACCAGGAACCTTATTAAAGGCCGCAGATTACCAACGCCTGATCTTGCGGCACAATCGTGAATCGTTATCCATTTCGTTGAATCTCAGTGCAGAGTATCTCGATCAGATTGAAGCGAAACTACAACAGGGTTTGGCCGAGAGTTTGGTATTTGAGGATTTGCTGTTCTGGCGTCAAAAGAGTGTGATCTATTGGTACACCCGCGAATCCTTCCGTTACGGCACTCAATCGCGGGCTTCCATGCTGTATGACTGTCTATCGCTTGATGCGTTCTTGGAAACGACGGTGGTGGGAATGGTGATCGCGTATCGTCTGAAATCGGAAAAGTTTTTGAAATTCCAGTCGTGGGCGCAACAGTTCGAACAATTGAAAGAATTGCATGAGGCCCAGGCCACTCAGTATCGGAAAGCCCCTACCCATTTTGATCATGAAGCATACCAACAGGCCTTGTATCAGGCGAAAGCCAACTGTTTAGGAAGGTGAAGGCCAACTGTTTAGGAAGGTGAAGGCCAACTGTTTAGGAAGGTAAAGGCCAACTGTTTAGGATAAAGAGAATAGAATGGGTGGCTCCGAAAGTAGTTTGAAATGAACCACCTCCAAAATAAGGTTCATTTTAAACCATTGGTGTGGGGACCCATGCCAGCCGGGGGATTGCTCCGCCAGAAGCATACTTTCTGAATCGGACGAGTGGTTTATTTTAATGCACTTTTGAATTGGTGAGAATAAAATAAATAGCAATAGTATCCTTTTTTGGTAAGATGTGGCAATTCCATTCTTCTGAAATTGTTATGTTTTTTTAAATCGTTACGTGTAGCGAAATAAAATTGAAACTCATCTTAGTCAAAATCGTACTGTGGCATATCCGTTGAAAAAGAAAGAGATTGCAGGACTTGTATTCACTGGTGGACATGAAAATTATATGGGTTTTTTTCAATTGAATATTTGCAATGGAACGGACCATGACCTTGTGGTTGAAAGTTCCTCTCTCATGTGGGGAGTTTGGTTCACTTCCGAAAAAGACAATACCGAACCGGTTGGTATTCCTGCGGGTGCAACGGTAACGGCTATCGGACTCAAAACATCTGAAGACACGTGGACCGGATATGCGTGTCGTTGTCGTTGGGTGGATGAAAATGATCCATCATATGGAGCCATTTCGCTTTATGTGGATGTGCCCTTTTTGGGAGGGAATCGTGCTCGTTTGTCGACGGAAGGGGATTTGTTGATTTCAGGATGGAGAGATCTTCCTTGGGAAGGACACACTTTTGTAGGGAATGTGACTATCACCAAAGAGAGGAATGGAAAGCTTAACGTCATATTGGATAATAACGATTCATCCAGCCAGTCTTCAATCGATCAAGGGATTTATACCTATTATCGCCAGCTTTACACAGAAAACCCCGATGTGACTTCATGGGAAACTGTTTGCAACAAACTGCCGGAAGTGGATAATTTTTCTCCGGCTGAATACATCCTTCCTCATTATACCTACCCTTTGGCTAAGCCCAGTTTAGCTCGATCCCCGGTGTTAGCAATTACGGATCCAACATATATTCAAAGTATTGGTGATCCCAAATACCCCAGCATGTATGCGAAAGACCTATTTGTGGACAGGTACTTTGCAGTGGCCGTGCATTCGTTTAATACGAATCCGCGCTATGTTCTTTCGCTACGTAAAGGGAACGCTCAAACCTTGAGCCGAGCAGCCAATGTGAATTCGTTGCATTACCACGCCTTGAATACACATTGGTCGCTCAACACAGCACTCCATATGAAATCGCCAAATCCGGGTATCGGAATAGAGTTAGCAAGCATGCTTGATGAAAAATTTGGAGTGTTTAGTGTCTTAGAGGAATCCATGACCCGAGTGGGCAACTACGATATCAAGCAGACTTTTAAAGCGACCGATCACAATCTATTGGTGGTTCCTTGGGTCTTTTTGACCGCAGTACTGTTGTACCGAATGGAAAAAGGACAGACCGTCGGATTGGTGGCAATTTCTGAATATGCTGACTCACAAATCAATTATCCTTACGAATTTTAAGTATCCTTAGGAATGTGAAGGTCAACCTCCGAGACTATATCGTTGTATCATCCGGTTCAGCCGTTGCCGTTGGATGCCTAGCTCGCGGGCAGTTCGGGATTTATTGAATCGATTGCGCTGCAACGCATCTTGAAGCGTTTCTCGAATTTTTTGATCCAAGGTTGGATAAGACTTTGGAGGAGCAGCAGAGGTTTCAGACAACGGCAGAACCCCCAGTAAAGTAGTTCCAAAAGATAAAGTATGGGGCAACAAGGGGTGATCGCCATCATGGTACAGCACTGCCCGCTCCAGGCAGTTGCGTAACTCACGAACATTGCCCGGCCATTGGTAAGCACACAAGCGCTCTTGGGTGCTAGGGTGCAATCCAGGAATGTGGGGAGCCAATTGGTTTAAAAAATGTTCTGCCAGCAATATGATATCTTGTTGGCGGTGGCGTAGGGGAGGCAATCGGATGGGAAAGACATTCAACCGATAAAACAAATCTTCTCGGAATCGCCCTTTGCTCACCTCTTCCACCAGATTCCGATGAGTGGCAACAATCACTCGGATGTTCACATGGATCGAACGACGGCCACCCACACGCCAGATTTGACGTTCTTGCAACACACGCAAAAGTTTGGCTTGGAGCTCCGGAGGCAACTCACCGACTTCATCCAAAAACAAAGTGCCACCTTGCGCCATTTCAAATTTGCCTGGTTTAGTATCCACTGCACCGGAAAACGCACCGCGCTCATGTCCAAACAACTCACTTTCCATCAGATCCTTAGGAATGGCGGCACAGTTCACATCGATCCACGGTTTTAGGGAGCGTTGACTTTGCTGATGCAAGGCTTGGGCGACCAACTCTTTTCCCGTGCCCGACTCCCCATAAAGTGCAACGGATAGATCCGTTGCTGCCACTTTACGAATCGCTTCATATACCTGTTGCATGGCTTGGCTCTGTCCAACCAAACCTTGTGTTTTGTTCCTCATGCTACCTCTTTTGGAATGGAATAGGGGGTAAAGTAATGAATATTACTGCTAGAGACACTCAATCCACAACGAGAAATGGATAGAGAGTACAAGTTCGCCTTTGGTCAAAACTGATTCACGTTGGCGTTCACTGAAATAGCCTCTCATACTCAGATAGAAAATCACGTAGTAATTTGGTTAAAACTGGTTAAATACATAAAATAATTATTTAATTTCAGGTATTTGAGTGAAATTGAAGTTGGTTGCGAATCCTGGAATGAGGTGTTAGATAACAGAGAGGTTCACAACAAACAGGTTGCGTCTACTCCACTGGAACGGAGGAATATTTCATTCCAAGGAGACCGGTTTGCTGGAATCTTATTGCAACTGAATCAATAGGAAAACTTTCAAATAAAGGAGAAGATATGCCCCCCCCACTCCCCCCAATAGATGGTGCGGTTAAAATACTGAACCAACGCGGATATCATTATGAAACATTAGCCCAAGGGAAGTCCCTAAAGGAATCAAAAAAGCTGTGGAGTCGAGCTTTGAAGCAATATAAAACTGGGATTGAACGGATCCAAGTGCTCTATCCGGAATTGACGGAAGTCCTTAAAGTGCTCCAAACCTTGGACCGATTGCATGTTCCAAGACGGCTCTTGCCTCCCTACCCGTATCTGGGCAAGCAGTCTGAATTGCCCATACTGAAAAAAACACCGCCTGAGAGCAATATCCCTTTTTCGCATGTAACAGATATTATGGTGATTTCTTTATTCAATAAAGACGGAACGATTGATGATGTCTTGAAAGATGCAATCGAATTTTGTCAAGAAATGAATTTCAAGCATTATGAAAAAGAAATAAATAGTTATAGAGGATCATTTAATAAACTTAAAAAAATTCCAGAAGAGTACTCATGGACATTTGCACACTATATCGTTGCAGAATTCCAATTAATCATTTTGCAGAAGAATTTCCGCACGGTACGGTTCGTTCAATTGGTTTTCATCAAGGCCTATTATGTAGTGGCTCTATTGTTGAAACGTGATTATAGCTGGATTTGGTCGCATTTAGGAGATTTTTATCGATGCACTGCAGTGTTAGCTGCTTTGCCATTCGAGTATCAAATAGAAATAAAAAACGCATTTTTTTTATTAAGCTTATCATGCTTTAATAGAACTTTTGCTTTAGATGACATGAAAGAAGCAGCTCAAATTTTGAAAGAGGTTACAGAGCACGGAACATGGAACACGGATAAAGAACTCAAAAAACACCGACCCGAGGTTTTGCGCTTGTTGTGGAGCCAAGCCCATAAGGCCAGTACCTTTTGTAATGCCCGCATGGCGAAACAATATAATGAGGCAGAAACGCTGCTCGATTCGGCGTTTTTTGGTTGGGAAAAGATACACAATGGTACTATGCTTTATAGTTGGGGATCCGGATATCTCGGTGTGACACATGGTTTGGAGGTGCTCGCCGACCCGACAACCAAACGTGCAGCTGAGGACTTAGTCGATACCGTAGGGTTCATGTTCGAGGGAATTGCCCGACAAACGGCCCTGATCAAGACGCGGATTGAACCCATGCAGCTGACTCGCAATTTTTTTGTCGCAACTGCCTTCACATTGTTGGTGGAAGAATTGGAGAAACCTCCTGAGCAACGTCACCCTACCTCGAAACCTCAAGCTGATTTAGCCAAGCAGGTTTGCAAGGTGGTGTTTGAACGCTTCCAATACAACCCCAATGCTGATGATGAGAAAGATGTAAAGAAATGGATATTGCCGGACCTGGAAGACGTTTATAATTTGGGACGCGTTGTGTACTACAATCTCACCGCCCACCGTCTGTTTCCAGGGCCCGGTCCTGAACCCAAGGCTTTGTTTTATGTGAAGCATTGGGCGAAGTTAGTACTTGAAATTTTGAAGCTCGGCTCCTCTCCTGGCCCTCTGCCCCCGAATGAAAAAACAGCGTATTGGCATCAGTTTTGGGTGCAATGGACTGACCAAGAAAAAGTACTCTATGTCGTTGAGGTGATTTTTACCCTGTTGAGGACACACAAAAAGGATGCAAATTTAGAGTTTGAAAGTAAAGAGGCGCTGATTGGGCAAATCGAAAGCATCATTCCAGGAATCAATCTGAGAAATTTGGATCTGTTGGACCCAATCTTTGATTTATTTTTTGATCAACAACGAGCTGACTTTGAGAAGAGCGTTTTGAAAAAGGTACTTGAAACAATTAAACACAGTCCTTTCCCACCACTCCCTTGATTTAGGATCCCTTCTCATTTTCCAGTGCATATCGTGCATTTGGTACGATTGCCATTAACAAAAATAATCGACATAGGAGATACCATGAGTAAACAATTTTCGGTGCAAAGGACCCCCCAATTTTTAGAGGATTTGAAATTTGAAGCCCCAGGATTGATCCCGTTGACAACTGAAGGAGAGGGGTCAGAACCCGTAGATGCTTTTATGGATCCGGGGCCAGACAACCGAACCGCCCCGGACGCACCTCCAGGAGGAAGGGGGGATACTGACATGGATATTGAGATTGATATCGAGATTGAGGATATTCCAGCCGATCCCAAAGAAGAAAACTGATTTCTAGGTCCTTCCCATTGGCTCCCGAAGCAAGGGAGCCATTCCCACTTACCTTACTATCGTTTGTCAGTTTTTGATGACATTCTCTTGTTAGAAGTTGCATTTTCCCTACATTTTTATGTAATGGTTAGCATAGTCACTCGACTCTACCTGGATGCTAGGAGAATGAATGCAAAATATAACGGGATACACGATTGATAAGAAGTTATATGAAGGACTGAATTCGGTAGTATACCGGGGTCAACGGATTGCCGACCAGCAAGCTGTGGTTGTGAAATTGTTGAAAGCGACGTATCCCTCTCCCAAACAGGTGTCTCTCTTCCGTCAGGAGTTTGAGGTTGCTCAAAATTTGTCTAGTGAGGGAGTGGTACAACCTGAGGCTTTGGTTCAGGAACAAAGCTATTGTGCCTTCGTAATGGAAGACTTTGGAGGGGATTCGTTAGATCGTTTGGAGTTGCTCGGGGCAATCTCGCTCTCAGCGTTTTTCCAACTTGCGTTACAGATGGTCAGTGTGGTGCATCAATTGCATCAACATGCGATTTTGCACAAAGATATCAACCCCTCACATTTTATTTGGAATCCCAAAACGGGACAGCTCAAGCTGATCGATTTTGGAAGTTCGACGGAGTTATCCCAAGAACAACCTCGTTTTGGTGCACCCCATCGAGTGGAAGGGACGTTGGTTTATGTGTCTCCTGAACAAACCGGGCGCATGAATCGGAGGGTCGATTATCGTTCGGATTTCTATTCCTTAGGGGCCACGTTTTATGAGTTGCTCGTAGGACAACCTCCGTTTCCGATGCAAGACGCCTTGGAATTGATCCACGCCCACTTGGCCTTGCCACCTCAGCCCTTACACCACCAAAAACCTGAAATCCCAGAAACCCTGTCAAAGTTGGTTCTCAAACTCTTATCGAAGGATGCGGAGGATCGTTACCAGTCTGCCTACGGCTTGAAGCAAGACTTGATGCGGTGTTGGGAAGAATGGCATGCCACAAAGACCATCCAGCCTTTCACGCTAGGACAGCATGAAGTGCTGGATCGCTTCCATTTGCCGCAGCGCTTGTATGGACGGACAGAGGAAGTGCAGACGCTGCTCCAGGCGTTGGAGCGGGTCGCGGCGGGGCATTCTGAATTGTGCCTGATTGCCGGGCCAGCGGGGATTGGAAAAACCTCCTTGGTGCAAGAAATTCATCAGCAACTCACCTTGCAGCGTGGTTATTTCTTGGCCGGCAAATTCGATTTGTTGCAACGCAATATTCCTTACGTTGGTTTTTTGGAAGCGTTTCGTAGTTTGATTCATCACCTGTTAGGCGAAGGCGATGTGGCATTGGAAGTATGGCAGTCTCAATTGCTGCAAGCCTTGGGAGACCAGGGGCAAGTGATTGTGGAGGTGATCCCGGAAGTGGAATGGGTGATTGGGCCGCAGCCCTCGGTCCCCGAGTTGCCCTTTCTGGAAAGTCAGCTTCGGTTCCATCAAGTGTTTCAACGTTTTGTGCAAACATTTGCCCAAGCGGACCACCCCTTGGTGTTGTTTTTAGATGATCTGCAATGGATGGATTCTGGGTCTCAAAAACTCATTGAAACGCTCCTATCTTCGGAAACGACGCATTCGTTGTTGGTCATTGGTAGTTACCGTGACAATGAAGTCATCCCTCCCCATCCGTGGCAACAAACTTTGAAAACGTTGCATCAAAGCTCCACTCAAATTTCCACGCTCGCGTTGTCACCGCTCACGCAGACGCATATCGAAACGTGGTTGCACGATGCGTTTCAGGCCGACTCGGAGTCGATTCGACTATTCGCGGCCCTGACTTTGGAGAAAACCGGAGGGAATCCGTTTTTTATCCAGGAGTTTTGGAAATCGTTACATGCCCAACAATTGATCACTTTTGATGGGGGAAGCAACCAATGGCATTGGGATATGGCGCAGATTCAATCCTACCGGATTACGGAAAATGTGGTGGAAATGTTGCGTATGAATTTACAGCAACTCCCGGTCGCATCCCAAACCGTGTTGAAGTTGGCGGCGTGTATTGGCAGTCGTTTTGATCTCCATACCCTGGCCCTGTTGGAGAACCGTCCTGCGGCGGAGGTTGTCCAGGATTTGAAAGACGCCTTGCAACAAGGATATCTCGTGACCGTATCGACCGGAGGCTCCCCTCAGGGTGAGTATCAGTTTGTGCACGACCGTATCCAACAATCGGCTTATGAACTGCTTGCTCCTCAGACACGTCGCGAGTGGCATTGGCGTATTGGCGGGGTTTTGTATCAGTCATTGTCGGCCGATGGCCCAGACCGTTCCTTGTTTGATGTGGTCAATCATCTGAATGCCGGGCAATCTCAAATTGTCGACGAGGCGGAACGCATCCGATTGATCCAAATCAATCTACAAGCCGCACAGCAAGCCAAGCAAGCGACAGCTTATTCGGTTGCTTACGATTACCTTCAAATGGCCTTACAGCAATTGCAAGAAATCTCCGATTTTTGGCAAACTCATGAGTTTCTCGCCCATGCGGTATACGAAGAAGCGGCCGAGGTGGCAATGTTGTGTGGACACTTCGAGGCTATGGAACGTTGGTCGAACACGGTGTTGGCACAAACTCCAACGTTGTTGGAACGCATCAAGACGCATCAAACTCGGCTGACCGCATTCATGGCACAAAATCGATTTCCTGATGTATTGCAAGAAGGATTTCCTGTGCTGCGAGACCTGGGAGTCGAATTTCCAGAAAATCCCGATGAGGTTGTCATTCATCAGACCCTGAAGGCCCTGATTCCTCGTCTAGAATCCTTGTCTTTAGACAAATTGTTGGCGCTTCCGGATATGACGGATACGCAACAAAAGGCTGCCATGCAAGTGCTGGATACCTTGTATTTGCCCAGCTTTTTAGCCTCTTCCAACTTAGCCATTTTGGTGTCTGCCAAGCAGGTGGAATTGGCTCTGACCTTTGGAAACACTCGCGAATCCATCCCGGCGTATGCTTCGTTTGCGTTGAATTTGTTTCCTTTGTATGGAGACATTGAATTGGGATATCGTTTGGCGCAACTGAGCCTCCAGTTGATTCAAAAACGACAGGAACTTTATTACTACCCCACCATCTATCTAACGTGTGCCGGGTTTCTCCTGCACTGGAAAGATCCCTACCAGGACCTGCTACCAAGGCTCCATGAGGCTTACCGAGTGGGACTAGACACCGGGAATTATTTCCACACGGCCAACTGTTTGTATTCTTATGTTAATGGGAAATACCTCACGGGTAGCCGAGCCTTGGCCACCGTAGAAACCGAGATGGCCGAAGCGGCTCGAACCATTCAAGAACTGAAGCAAGAGCCCGTGCTGGTGTATCATCAAATTTTTTGGCAAGCGATTCAGAACCTACTGGGGCGCAACGCCGAACCTTGGCAATTGACAGGCGAGGTCTACAAAGAAGAAATAATGGTGCCGATTCAACGGGAAGCGAATAACCATGCTGGATTGTTTGTGCATAGTTTCAACAAAGGTTCCTTGTGTTTCTTGTTCGAACGCTATGCAGAAGCCCAGACCCATTTGGAGGACGCGCTCCAGTTCCCGCTCACCCGGGGGACTTTTTTCACTCCGATTGCACAAATGTATCTGTCGCTCACCCTGCTGGCCCAGGTGCCGGGTGTGGATCTGGAGGCCGCTTCGCAACTCCTCCAGCAAGTGAAAGCGAACCAAACCAAAATGAAACAATGGGCAGAGTATGGTCCTGCCAATTGTCACCATCGTTATCTGCTAGTGGAAGCGGAGTTGGCACGGGTTCAGGGGCGAACCCAAGATGCACGGGATTTGTTTGACCAAGCCATTGATGCTGCGCAGCAATCCAAATACCTCAACGATGAAGGCCTGGCTTGTGAACGCGCAGGGGCTTTTTATGTGGCATTGAATCGGATGCGAGTCGCCCGCCATTATTTGGAAGAAGCGTATTATGCCTATCAACAGTGGGGGGCCAAGGCCCTGGTTCAAAAACTGGAAACGCAGTATCCGCAATGGTTTCGTAGCTCGCAACAGGTCACTGTTTCGGAAACGGCTTTGCCCCGCGAAACATGGTCTAAGTCAAACGAGACGATGGATGTCACCAGTGTGCTGAAAGCCCTTCAGGTGCTTTCTGAAGAAATTGTGCTCGCCAAGCTGTTGCGGAAAACGATGGACATCATGGTAGAAAATGCGGGTGCGCAGAGCGGGTGTTTGCTCGGGCCAATCACATCAGCATCGACATCGGAGGCGGCTTCGTCCTGGCAAATGGAAGTGTCTCATGGGCAGGAAGAATCGTCTGGGCGGGAGGAGGCTTCTGAGCTGCCTTGGATGATGGTCAACTACGTGATCAAAACCCAACACTACTTGGTGCTGAACGATGCTTCACAAGAACGCCGTTTTCAGCAAGACTCTTATGTGCAACAGAGGAATCCCAAATCGGTATTGTGTGCGCCGATTTTACACCAGGGCAAATTGGTGGCGGTGTTGTATTTAGAGAATGATCTCGCCCCCGGAGTTTTTACAGAAAGCCGGGTTGCTGTGTTGAAATACCTCTCGTCGCAAGCTGCCATTTCGATCACGAATGCGCGTTTGTATGCCCAGCAAGAAAACGCCTTGGCATTAGAAACCGAAGCGCGTCAAGCACTTCAAAATGCGGATCGTTTGAAAGATGAATTTCTAGCCAACACCTCTCATGAATTGCGAACACCGTTATATGGCATGGTGGGGCTGACTGAATCCCTCCTAGATGGCACCGCTGATGTCTTGCTTCCCAGTCAGCGTCAGGACTTAAAAACGATTTTGTATAGTGGGCAGCACCTTTCCGCCTTGCTCAACGATTTGCTCGATTTTTCCAAGATCAAGCACCGTGAGCTGCATTTGCAACAACGGGCTGTGGATGTGCGAGGTTTGGGCAATCTGGTGTTTGCTCTGTGTCGAGGGATGGCGCCTAAGAAAAACGTGGCCTGGGCCAATCAAATTCCCCCTCATTTTCCCCTGGTGTATGCCGATGAAGATCGATTGCATCAAATATTGTTCAACTTGGTGAACAATGCCTGGAAGTTCACACATCAGGGGCAAGTGGAATTATCAGCCCTTCAAGAAGGAGATCGTGTGTCGATCTTTGTCCGAGATACCGGGGTAGGGATTGCTGCGGACCAGATCCCCCGGATCTTTGAATCGTTTCAACAAGCCGATGGATCGATTGCCCGTGAATACGGTGGTACCGGATTGGGTTTAGCCATTACCCAGCAATTGGTGAAACTGCATGGAGGGGTCTTGCAGGTAGAAAGTCAACTCGGTGTAGGATCTACCTTTTCCTTTTCGCTGCCTGTCGCTCCAGCAATTGCGACACCATCATCGAGAGAAACGGTGTTGCCCTTGATGGCAGACTCCTACCTCGATTTGGATGATGACCAAGTGGAGGAAACGGATGAGAGAGAGACTGAAAAAGCCGCTGCTGTCCAGGGAACTCAAGCGACCGTATTGGTTATTGAAGACAATCCGATCAATTTGCGCATTGTCACGCAGCATTTGCGGCATCATCAATACACCGTGCATACGGCCCTCAATGGAATGGAAGGTTTAGAATTGGTCGAAGAACAAATTCCGGATGTGGTGCTGTTGGACCTAATGATGCCTCGAATGAGTGGTTATGAGGTGTGCCAGCAAATCCGTCAACGCTATGACTCCTACCAAATGCCCGTCATTATTTTGACAGCACGAAATCGGGTGGAAGACTTGGTGCGGGCTTTGGATTCGGGAGCCAATGACTACCTCACCAAACCGTTTTCCCGGGAGGAACTCCTAGCTCGTTTACAGAATCAGTTGGAGATCAAAAATGCCGTGGAACGATTGCAAGAAAACCAACGCTTGAAAAAAGAAATCGCTCAACGCATGCAAAAAGAAGCCGAACACCGTATGGCCCAACGTCGTCTTGCTCGCCTATTGGATTCTTCAGAAGATGGAATCATGTGTGTGCATGCGAATCAGAAAGTGTTGTTCTGTAATCAAACCGCAGAACGCCTCTTGGGATATCAACACCAAGATCTTGTGGGACAACCCATCCATCCCTTGTTGCCTTTGGTGGATCAAGAAAAGTTCCGTCAGCTCTTGCACAGCGCAACCACAACATCCGTGGCTCACACCCCTAACACCACGTTGTCTTTATTGACTAAGGAAGGAAAGCCCTGCCCCCATCCGGCATGGTTGGAGAAAGTGACCGCAGACGAAGAGACGATCTTTACCATATTTTTAAAACCGTCGGTGTCATCGGAAATGGCACTCACAGACCACTCCATTCCTGTGACGACAAAAGACATAGAAGGAGCAGTGACCGAGACCCTCACGCTCCTGCGAGAAGGCGGTACTCAGGTGATCGGGGAACTTCGTGAAATCGATGCAAACCTCGACCAGCTAGGCGATTTGCTCCCCCAAAATACACCGAAAGATGCCATACGCCGCACGCTGTTGGTCCAGATGATCAATATGGCGTTGCAGTATTGGGAAGAAAGCACTCAAAAAACAAAGATTGATTTGGCCGAAGCTTCCGGGATTTGGACGGTCTACGAAGACGGCGGCACCTATCGCACCCGAACGCTGGATAAGTACCTCGAATTGAAAAGCCTGCCTAAACAACCTCGTTGGCGTGATGTTTTGCGTACCGCATATTACGTCCTCCGAGAATGTCCTGCCTTAGAGAGCTATCGCCTTAATTTAGAAGCCGTGATTCAACAATTCCGCCAGCTGAGTTGATACTCATGCAGGGGGAGGAAACGGTTTGGCGAACGTGAATGCCTGGGAAGTTGGCCCTTGATCCGTGAGTGATTGTAATTTCGTTTTGGCCTCAGCGACTGTGGGGGTATGGTCTGCCGGGATCCACCATAAGACCACATAGGGTTTGCCAAACGTTGTGAACCACTGTTTCTTCCGTCGTAAAAATTCCACATGAGTGGACTGATACACATACTGCTTGAGGGCTTCAATACTTTCCCATACGGACATATTGACCAAGATTTGCTGATCGTCAAACGCGCGTTCGGCCGTGGCGTCCCCTTCCTCGGTTTGGAATCGCCACACAAACCCAGGGCTTTGTTCGGCTAAAGCATTGATGCGATCAAGGTTGTCTACAAATTCTTTCATGATGGGATCTTCTAACTCGGCAACCATCCGAGCCACATTCAATTGAGCGAGATGATATTTCACGGATTCTCCTAAAGTGTTTCGATTGACTACAGGGAGCTTGTCAAATCGTGAGGTTGGATAAAGAATAGACTGGGAGTTACAAAAGCCATCCCCTCTGCCATGTCAAATAGAAGCATTACTATGCCGAATTTGCACAAGAGGGATCAATCATAATTTTTAACCTGAATGAGGTGATTATGTATCGTTTGATAACCATATTATTTTCAGGAGCCTTGTTGGTTTTGGGTGGAATGTTTCAAACCACCGCCCTCGCCAGTGAGATCGAACCCTTTGCGTTAGTGGAGTTATTCACATCGGAGAGCTGATCGAGCTGTCCCCCGGCTGAGAAGTTTCTCGGCGAGCTTGTGGAAACTTCACGTGAGAACCAGCAGCGTATTTTTGCGTTAGCGTTTCATGTGGATTATTGGAACTACCTCCATTGGGTCGATCCCTTCAGTGAAAAACGGTTTACTCAACGTCAGCATACCTATGCGAGGGCACTGCCATCGCAGGTCTACACCCCCCAAATGGTAGTGAACGGCCAATATGGTTTTGTGGGGTCCAACCGCCGTCAAGGGGTGGCTGCGGTTCAGCACGCGTTAGAGACCCCGGCCTCCGTTGGCCTGATTTTGGAATTGCAATCGATTCAAGGGAATCAATTGGTGGTGCAATATCAACTTTCTTCTACGCCAGATAATCCTCAAGTGCTCAACCTGGCATTAGCCGAACGCGATATCGTTCGGAAAATTGGTGCAGGTGAAAATTCGGGACGCACTTTGATCCACTCCAATGTCGTGCGAGCCTTCCATTCTATCCCGGTGGATGAAAAATCTGCCGCTTCCGATACCTCCCTTCTTCCTACAGTCAATCTGGAATTTCCCGACGATGTGGTTCGCGAAAATTCGTCGTTGATCGGTTATGTGCAGCATCCCCAGACCATGCGAGTGTTGGGAGCCTATCGTTTGGACTTATGAAGGAAACACTCTTGCATTCTCCTTTTCTGAACTTTTGAACAATTTGGCGTTCTGGCTTTTAAGTCAGAACGTCATTTTTTGTCACAGACATGATCTTGCATGCAGAATGAGATCTTGCAGGGCAGAACGAGATCTTGCCTTGCAGGGTAGAATGGAGTCTTGCATGCAGAACGGGATCTTGCCTTGCAGGGCAGAACGGGATCTTGCATGCAGAACATGATCGGGTGAGGCGAGTTTAGGAGAGGTGTTATTGAGTATGAAAGTCCATCTTCTGAGGAAGTTGGGGTGCGGGGTGCTCCTGATATGGCTGCTGAGTGTGGAGGCATGGGGAATTGTGCCTGACCGTCGGCGTTCGTTTGAAGACCGTTCGGAAAATGAGTATCTCATTTTACCGGCGGTGGCATCGATTCCGGGAGTGGGTGTGTTTGCTGGAATCCTCAGTTCTTTCAGCAATATTGAAAGCACAGGGGTTGATGCTGCGGTTTCTATAGCCGAATCGATTGATGACACCGATATCCACTTGCGGGTTGCCGCCTTGCGTGAGATCCCGCTGCTGATTCCGGGATTGACCTTCGATTACCTCTTCGGTGATATTTTCTTTGGTAATTTCCAAACCTACCTCCCTGGGCGTGACTCTCCGAACCTAACTATTCCAGTGACCGGCGATATTTTTTTTCAGCAGTTGGCACCCAGCCTGCGGGTCTGGGAACGACGAATCAATCTGACCTATGCCTTGTCGTTTTCCCAAGGCTTTACGACCGATGAGAATGGCAACGAAGAAAAGTTTGCTGCTCACAATCTTGGACTCGAAGCGGAACTGGATTTCACCGATGATGTGATTGATCCGAGTGAAGGCATTCGGTTGATCTACACCCAAGATCTGGAGGCTCCCAACAGTAGTTTATTTGGTAGCGACAGTGGAGTGGAAGACGATGACGATCCCACCACCACCTCCGAATATCGTCTGAGCGTGTACTTTCCCTTGTATGAGGATTTCACGTTGGTCTGGTTCTATCAGTACTTTCAAACGATAGGGCTGGAAACGGTGGGCAATGGAGGGGGCAATACCGGGAGCCTCTTATTGCGGGGCTATCCCCAGAATCGTTGGCGCGATATTTATGGAAATGCTACCGCGTTGGAAGGGCGTTATACGATCCGCACCAACACCCCCATTGATATCATCCTGATCAAGGGAGTGATTGAAGGATGGCAGCTCGCTGCGTTTTATGAAGTGGGCCAGGTATCGCCTGAAGCCGACAATCGGCTTTATGAAGATTTGCACGTTTCCACCGGAGCCGGAGTCCGCATGTTGCTGGAAGCCATTGTCCTTCGATTCGATCTAGCGACGAGTGACGAAGGCCCTCAGACTTATCTAACTATCGATCAAGCGTTTTAATCATGACTCGATCCCCCTTTGTGTATTCTCTCTTCATTTTATGGGTACTGGTCAGTTTTACGGGTTGTAGCGGTTTGGAAGAAGAAGACAGTCCGTTTGGAGATACTTTTGGTTCTGGCAGCGCAGGAGAAGCAGTTGGCTCCAATCTGACCACCGAGTCCCTGGTCAGTTCCAGCGGAGTGACTTTGGGAACCGTGCAGTACGATAGTGACTATTTTGTGGATGTCGGTGATACCTTAGACACCGCAGGCACCCGAATGCTCTACCTGTTCAACTGCACTCCCAGTGTTGACGATGATCTGAATGTGACAGCATGCACGGCCTCCCACAGCAATGCTCAATTGGAATTGGAATTTTTCCAAATTTCTGGTTTACCTGCGACTCCCTGCCGTTTCCAAGCCGCGTTGTTGGCACGAGATGAAGGATACGACGTGGGAGACTTTGGCGATGTGAAAAATGATCAAGGCCTGGAATTCCACCAAGTCAATGTATCCAAATCTGGTTCAGCGGTGCAATTCTACTGCACCGAGCTTCGCAGTGAAGTCGGGGTGATGGTACGTGCCGAAAGTTCTGACAAAGCGTTATTGGATGGATTCCAGTTGAGAGCAGTGCTGAATTCTATTAACAGTTAGGAGCAGTATCTCAGGCATTTCTTATAGTCATCCTTCTAATCAAACAGGACAGGATCTCAAACAGGACAGGATCTCAAACAGGATAGGATCTCAAACAGGACAGGATCTCAAAGCAGGATATCTAAGTAGGATATCAAAGTAGGATATCGAAAATGGCAAATCACGACATGAACTCAACCCCTTCGACTTTCCCTTTTTTTTCAACGGCTGTGGTCTACTTTATCTGTTTGCTTTGCATTGGTGGGGTGGATGCCATGCTCGGCCCAAGCTTGATCGAATTGGCTTCCAATACCGAATCCTCACTCAGTCAAATGGGAGGTTTGTTTACCGCGAGGGCGATTGGATTCATGATAGCATCTTTGTGGGTCGGGAAATTATTTGATCGTTTTCATGAGCACTGGTTGATCGCTGGGGGTTTGCTCTTGGGCGCTTTGCTGATGGGGATCATTCCGGTGACTTCCTCACTCTGGGTATTGATGTTCAGTATGATATTGGTGGGGTTGTTAAATGGGACCATCGATATTGGAGGCAGTGCCTTGTTGTTTCGTTTTCCAAAAGAGCAGGTTTCTCCTTATATGAACGCCTTGCATTTCTTTTTTGGAGTCGGTGCGCTGTTGTCTCCGATTTTGTTGGCGCAATCCTTGGCTTATTCGGGAACGATCGATTGGGCGTACTGGGGGCTGGCGGGTTGCATGGCGCTGTTGAGTTTGAAATTGATGGTGACTCCGCCGCCACCCAAAAAAAATCTTTCTGCATCAACCGCAACCACTTCTGCGATTCCTTGGCAAGCCGTGATCGGTGCTGGGTTGATCCTGTTTCTTTATGTGGGTTCCGAAGTGGCGTTTGGTGGTTGGATTTATGCCTATGCCATTCAATTTGGAATTGCCGATGAAACCCTCGCAGCTTATCTCACTTCGACTTTTTGGGCAGCCATTACCGTAGGACGCTTGATCACCATTCCTTTAGCTCGGCGATTTCATCCTCATGTGATTTTACTGGGAAATTTGATCGGATCCTTGGGCTTTCTTTCGTTTTTTGCCTTATGGCCCGATCCCGTCATCGGAACGTGGGTCGGGACCTTGGGGTTTGGGTTGGCGATGTCGTCTATTTTTCCAACCACCTTGGTGTGGGTGGAACGTCATGTGCCGCTTTCGGGGCAGGTCACGGGCTTCATTTTTGGCGGAGGGAGCTTAGGAGCCATGACGCTGCCTTGGCTCATTGGACAATGGATTGAAAGTGCACCGTCTTATTTCATGATTGTTGTCTTGTTTGCGAATCTATTGATTGCCTTGGGAATTCTCATTGGATTTCAAAACTTTGTCTTCAAGAGGGCCTCACTTGAAGCCTAAATCCAGCTTACGGAGTTTAGCGAGGCGCTGTTAATCCTTGGGTTTTGGAACGCTTGGACCATTGTTGTCTGGCCCAGGCTTGCATGTCTTCAACCTTGTCCATCTCATCCACAATTTCCGTTCCCAGTAGAGTTTCCACTACGTCTTCCAGAGTCACCAACCCCATCGTGCCTCCATATTCATCCACAACCACGGCGATGTGTTGACGGTGGTCGAGCAAACGCTCCAAGAGACCCGATAGTTTTATATTATGAGCCACCTTCATCAGATCGCGTTTTAAAGAACTCAGTTTTTCCTCCGTTCGATCCTGAGAATGGAAAAGCAACATGTCGGTTTTGAGGACAAAACCGGTGACGTCATCCAAACCCCGTCCATATAAAAGGATCCGAGAGAAAGGACTATGGGCTTGAACCTCCAAAGCTTCCTGCACGGTTAAGTCTTGAGAGAGGGTGACAATGACGGTTCGAGGCGTCATGATATCTTCCGCTGTCAGGGAATCGAATCGAAAGAGATTGCGTATGATTCGAGACTCACTGGCTTTGATACGCCCCGATTGTTCTCCAATCCCTGCCATGGCCACAAATTCTTCTCGACTGAATACATGGACCCCTTTCTTATGAGCAATGATCTGAGTGAGTTGTTTGGAAATCCAAATCAAGGGATACAGGGTGACAATCAAAATTCGCACAAATACGGCCGTGGGGCGTACGAGGCCGCGCCAGTAAACCGCTCCTAACGTTTTGGGAATGATTTCCGAAAGGAATAGAATCATCAACGTCATGACAGCTGAAAACACGCCCACCCATGTACTGCCAAAGACATCGGTTGCTTTGGCACCAGAACCGATTGCACCGACGGTATGCGCAATCGTGTTCAAGGTGAGGATGGCGGCCAACGATTGATCCACATCCTCCTGTTTCAGTTGTTTCAAAAGCTTGGCCAGCTTCGGCTTTTTTTCTTGCAATCCGGCAATATAAGAGGGCGTGATACTCAACAGAACCGCTTCTGCCACGGAGCAAAGGAAGGAGAAAACGAGGGCCATCAGCACGTATAGTCCCAATAAGGCCATGTCGGTACGAGTCGACTCGGGATTGACCAGGCTGAGATCCGTCCATTCCCACGCATAACTGGAAGTGACAGGTATCATCAGGAGGACCACGCTAGCCAACCCACAGAATCCATATTTGAATATTTTCATCAATACCTCAGAGATGGAGTATTCGATCAGTTTAAAACAGACTTCAGTCTTTGTTGCCAGCAAAGTCTATAAGATTTGCGTTGATAAACAAGCACAAGACTCAACAGAATTATTGTATACCCGGCATGTGGAGAGAATTGGCGGCGATGGAGATGGTGTGTTGACCGAGGGGAGTGGCAGTGAGGGCCTGTATGGTGGGTTGGACAACAACCCCTCGGTGGATGTGTCATAAGCCTTCTTCAACTCGATGCTGTTGTTTCAACCGAGCAATTGCATCGCTGTGATCTTTCAAAAATTGATTGAACTCTTCAATCAATTCAGGGTGCTTGAATGAAGATAAAAACCGTTGGCTTCTGACATGAGGAAGACTGGAGTCAAAGACGAGAGCCTGGCTGTTTTTGAATTCTTTTTCCAAATAATATTGACTGACTGCAATGTTGGAGTAGGCACCATCTACACGATTATTAAGTGTCTGTTTCAAAAGGCCTTTGTAACCGGTGTTTTCTTCTATAGTGATCGACTTCTCTTTGATGAGTTCTAAATAGGGAAACGGGGTGAACCCTCGAATCACTCCCAAAACTTTGAGTTGTACATCACCTTTTTTTTCCGGAACCACCATCACCCCATCGATGTATTCAACAAGCGGGTCACTATATTTGATATCTTTTCCTTCTTTGAGTTTGGCCGACCAGTAGGAGTTGTCTGGATATTTAAGATCCACATTGCCGTCTAAAAATTGTTTATACAACCGTTTGATCGGGAAAGCCTGATATTCAAAAGTATAACCTTTAGTCTCGGCAAAAAGATCAAATACTTCCCGATTGAATCCAGTGTATTGTTTTCCTTTGTATTGAGAATAAGGTAAATATTCAGCAAAGTTCTGAACGCCAATGATAAAATTTTTCTTTTCCGTAGAATAGGCCATTGGAATCGAAAAACTCCATAGGCACACGATGGCTATTACTTTTATAATCTTAGTCATTGTCTTTTCCTTTCTATCAATAACGAACAATCGAAACCTTATTTTTTGGAGAGCTAGTGGTAGGGAACTTCGATTTCAAATGTAGTCCCTTGATCAATTTTTGTTTGCACGTGAACGCTGCCTTTCAGATCGTCTAAAGCTGATTTCACAGCATCTAAACCGACACCTCGACCTGAAATATCAGACACTTCTTCTTTAGTAGAAAACCCTGGAGAAAAGATCAATTGAATCGCCTCTTGGTCACTCAAGCTTTTTGCTTGCTTTTGGCTGATAAGTCCTTTCTTCAGCGCAATGGACTTAATCACCTCGGCATCAATGCCCCCACCATCATCCGAAATTTTCATTTTGAATGATTTTTCGTTTTCATAAACCCCTATTTTTATAGAACCTGTGGGGGGTTTATCCAGCATGACTCGTAAATCTGGCATCTCCATACCATGATCTACGGAGTTTCGTACCAAATGAATTAGAACTTCAAACAAGTGTTCAAAACGAGAATGAAAAACTTCGATGTCATTTCCTTCTAGTTGGACCTCAATCTGTTTATCCAAACGTTCCGCAACTTCTTGTGCTGCCGAAGCATACTTTTTCAAAACAGGTCCGATCGATTGTTTACGAAAATTATTAATCGATTGAAGCAATTGGTAACGTAGATCGTGTCGAATGGATAAACTCGAAATCACCTTTTGCACCTGATTAATTTTTGTATCAGTCACCTTATAAGTACGTGTTGTATTGGCACTCATTTCATCTGGAGAAATCAAACCTTCCAAGTTTTTTAGAGTCTGACCAAAAACGGATTTGAGCGTCGTTGTATCGTCCGTAATTTGTCCAATCAGTGAAGTATCTATGGTTCGGTCCCCACTTCGGACGTTTTCTAAATAGGATTCAATGAAGTGTGCTTTGGTGGCAACACTTTGCAATCCGTAGCTGGCTGCCCCCCCTTTGATGGTATGGTAGTATCGAAAGATCTCGTTGGCACTGATCGTTTCTATTGGTTGTTTCAGAAGGTTAAAAATCAACTGAAAGAGTTTTTCAATTTCTCTGAGAAATTGCATGAACCCTTCGCGATCTCCTGCCACTTTAATAATCATGGCATTGCGTTCTTCATCGGCTTTCAATTGGGCCTCCAATTCCCTTTCTAAGGTAACGTCTGTTAAGATAATCATGATCTTGTCGTCCGCCGAATCGTTCTGATTAGGAATCCATTTATAGGCAACGGACAAGATCTGTGAGGCGGTTCGGATTTCTTTCGGTAGCATTTCCTCCATCACATCCAAACTGCTCATTCCCAAAAAAATCAGATCCAGTATTTCTCGGACACTCTCTTGATTTTCAGAAAATAACAGTTCCAACACATTGAGTTCTGAAATCGACTTGCCGAAGAACTGTTCGCAGGCTTTAGAATATTCTTTATGAATCAAATAGGATTGTCCAAATGCGAAAAAACCTTGCCCTGTGTTATCCATCAAATCTTTAATGGCTGCTGTGCGTTCCAAAACTTTCTTTTCTAAGGTTCGATTGTGTTCTTCAATCACTGACAACATTTGAATATTTTTTGTCGTGATAACGGTGATTTGAGAAATCGTTTCCGCAAAATCATAGTCATCTTTGGTGAATTGAACTTGGCCCACTTCTCCGAAAAAATTCATTACACCAAAAATTTCTTTGTCATCCAGCATCGGAATACACAGCAAGGCTTTCTTAGGAGGGGCTTGGCCTTCTTTAGTGACAAAGGTAGGGTCTTGAGAAGTGTCTGGAATATAAATCACTTCTTTGTTAGCTGCGGCCTTGCCTGCCACTCCTTCGCCTATTTGGAACTTTTCAGCTTCAATACCCTCTGCTGTTTCAGGAAAATAGGCGCTCATTTCCAATTCATTGTCAGAGTTGAGCAAGTAAATCGATCCTCGTAAAAACCCCATTTTCTGTTGCATCACTTCTAAAGATTTTTTAAGTGCTTCCGGTTGATCTTGTAAACCCGCTAGGGTTTCTCCTGTTGCATTCAACGTACGTAAATCGTTGAGCTTTTTGCGAATCGAATCACGCATTTGTGAAAAACTGAACGCTAAACTCCCCAACTCATCTTGACGATTGGTATTGATCTTTACCGTCAAGTTCCCCTGAGCCAATTGATTGGAACTGGTTTTCAACTGATTGATTGGTCTTCGAATAATTTGGCTTCCGAGCCACCACACCAAACCCCCAATCAATGAAATCAAAATGGTTGTAAAGGCTGCAATGATAATTGATGTCTGTTGAATGAGTTGAATTGCTTTAGTTGTGGAGGTAACGATATGCACTTCCCCAATCTTTTCTCCTTCTCGTTGAATTTCTCCAACATTGTACAAAAATTCAGCATTCTCCTGTAAATCTTGGAATGAAAGATGATCAAGCGACTCCAATTTATTGGAAAAGATAGGAGCTTCTTCGGAGTTAGCTCCAAGAATTTGAGCAGCAGTAATATCCTTGTCTAAAAAGACTGCTTCCATAAAACTTTCGATCACTTCATCGTTGTAGTCCCAGATGGGATCTTGCAAACTAACCGATAATAAATCGGACATATTCTGAGATTTTGTCTTCAAATCATTAATACTACGTTGGTAGTTATAGATTCCAATTAGAAACGAAAAACCAAGTAGGCTGATTATGATCAAAGAAAGAATCAAAGCATTAAAACGATGAACGATACTTTTAGAAAAGAAACTCAACATAGTTCTCCTTTTTCGTATTTCATTTATTTCAAGGCACTAGGTAGTATAAGACGAAAAAACAAAATCAATGCCCATCTGAGGTAATGGGAATCTTGGGAAAATGAAAGCGTTTTTCGTACCGATCACTATAAGACTCTGCTCCAACAAAGTGTGATACTGGGGCCACGGTCGGTCAGGTAGTGGTCGAAAAGGTGAACCCTTACTGCGTTGTCGGAATCCCTTGTTTAAGTCAGGGACTCGGCGAGAAGGCAATGTCCATAATGACTTGATAGTAATTCGAACAAACGCCCCTTGTCGACTACATGGGAACGTCAGAAAGTATAATCAAATTAACAAAATGGAGAGGTAAAGTGAGGACACTGAGACACACAATCAAAGCAATGGTGCTGATAGCAATCGTCGGTCTGTTCGTAGGGTGTGGCAACAACGAAGCCGATGTTGATTTCCCGGACACTTTAGAACTGGATAACAACACGACGACCACTGAAGTGGAGGACGATACCTTGATTACCGTCACGGCATCCGCAAAAGAAGTCGACGGGAAATGTGATGCGAAAAACGCTAAAATCATATTCAAATGGCCTCAAGGCGAGGAAGTCATCGATTTTGGTACCATCAAAAAAGGAAAAAAGAAGGAAATTGTCTATTCAATCTTTCTGAGCGAACGCCTCGCCCTGGTGGGAGATTTTGGGGAAGATGAAGTTGTTGTTCCAACCCGTGAGGAAGATTTTGATTCAAAAAACTGTTCTGCTATTTGAGTTTTTGGCAAGAAAATCCTGTAGGGCCGGTACCTTTCAAAGGTTCCGGCTAGTAACCCGCAACCGAGCACAGCGCTCAGTGTTAAAATAATAAATGGTTCATAGTCCCTCCTAGTGTTGCCAAATGTTGGCAGCCATCGCCTCTCGGACGAATTCACTGAAATTCCGTGGTCCCGTCCCAATGCTCGTTGAACTCCATCGGTGAGATGTGCATTGCGTCCATCCAAGACTTCATTAAAAAGATAGTTGAGCAGTCCCACATAATTGGTAGGCACTTGTATTGGTTTTTTTACACAAGATCTAGAATACTCGACAATTTGAGGATGATTAATGCTCATAAGTTTATATAAATTGATCATTCGTCCAGAAAATCTAGCTTGTAGGTGAATACGGAAGGAGTACTTTGAGAAATGCTTATTTTAAACGACATGATTCATCCTTCCTCTAGAGCTAGCCTTATGAATGACCCTTGGACCTCAGTAGACCCACTTGGAGAAGCTTTGCACTATTTAAGAATGAGTGGCGTTTTTTATACACGTTCCGAATTTACAGAATCATGGGCACTCGCATTGCCCGCAATGCCCGATTGTTCCATGTTTCATGTCGTGACTTCGGGGCGTTGTTGGCTGGAGGATGCAGAAGCCGAACCGCAATTGCTGGAACCCGGTGTGTTTGTCTTGGTGCCTCATGGCGAAGGTCATCGGCTCTCCAGTGCACCTGGTGTTGCCGCAGCAGACCTGTTTGATTTACCTCGTGAGCAAATTAGTGATCGTTATGAAATCCTACGACATGGCAATGGGGGAGCAACGACGCACATGATCTGTGGAGCTGTTCGATTCGACCATCCTGCTGCCAAACACCTCGCTGGCCTTCTGCCAAGACGAATTGTGATCGAATCTTGGAATTCTCCTCAGATGAATTGGATTCAAAGCACACTACGTTTGATGGCTGACGAAACAGCCAAACTCCAACCTGGTGGTGAAGCGGTCGTCACCCGTTTGGCTGATATCCTAGTGATTCAAGCCATTCGCAGTTGGATAGCGAACGATCCAGCAGCACAAACCGGATGGCTTGGGGCCTTACAAGATCCACAAATAGGTAGAGCCTTATTATCAATCCATCGCGATCCTGCACGAGTCTGGACCGTTGCAACGTTGGCATCGGAAGTGGCCATGTCGCGATCCGCCTTTGCCGCACGCTTTGCCGCACTCGTGGGAGAGACCCCTTTACGCTATATTGCCCAATGGCGAATGCGTATGGCTCAGGCTTGGATTCAAGAAGAGAATACCCCTTTGGCAGATCTTGCAGAACGTTTGGGATATCAATCCGAGGCAGCGTTCAATCGGGCTTTCAAACGCATCATGGGGATCTCCCCTGGAGCAATACGGAGGAAGGTAGCTCCCTTTCAAGAGCTGATAACGAACAAATTATAGAACCAAAGAAAGAGTTTTAAAGGCATGAGGCAATGAGAATAAAAGAAAGGAAAATTATGACAGAGGGTAGGCTAACCATTGTGGATGAAACCGCTTCAGGTGATACGATAAACGAGTTTTTAATTTCGTTTGATAACGCGACAGTCTCGGTGAAAGACATTATTGTTTCTCGCGTCGAGAAGGAAGTTCTTGAGTATAATTCTAAATTGCCGGAGCGCTTTTATGGGTTGGTTCGTCCTACAGAGGCGGAAGAAACCCTGAACGGTTACAGTATGAAGAAAAGGAAGACTGTTGATGCGGAAAAACAAATACAAGTAGCCTTGGAGGCCTTTGAACATAATGGTTACTTTGTGTTTGTCAATGAAAGCCAGGTGGAAAGCCTTGATGATAAAGTACGAATTACACCGCAAACTAAGGTCAGCTTTTTAAAACTGACCCCGTTGGTTGGGGGTTAAACGAGGGAGTATTATGACACTGAACGACCTACTGAACGAGTTATCACATAAACTGGGCTACGATGTGGATTCGAATGAATCCCAACCGCTCTTCGACATGCAATTGAAGCAATTGGTTTCGGAAGCCAAGCAGCAGATTACGTTTCACAATAAAAACATCTCCTTGAACAAATGTCCGATTTACCCAGATATCAAAAAACTGGAGCCACGTGAAAGGGTCCGCATCGTGTTTCATATTTCAAAGTGCATTGTTGAGGTGATCCATCAAATAGAGAAAGAGGATTATAATCGGCCCCATGAGAGTTTCTTAGTCCTGGATACCTATAGCCTCCTTCTTTTCGAATTATCGAGGATGCGGCTGGATTTTGATGATGACCAATTGAGGACCCTGCTTTCCTTTTTCCATGACAGTTCATTGGGTATGAATCGATTGGAGTTCATGAGCTGGCCCATCGGACCCACGGTGATGCAATTTGAGAAGCGTGTAAAAAAATATGGGGTTTCTGATGAGATGAAGGATTTCATCAAAAACGCACTCACATGGTCTGAATTTGATGGTGTCTCAAATGATTGGGAATCCGATGTCCGGGAAGCGAAGCAAAAGCTTCGGGAGTTAATCCATCTGGCAGAAGTCAACAGTGGCAACCCACCCTACTTCTTGTCGGAAGATGATGTTATCGGCCAAGTCATCAATGACTCGGTTGCCCTCTTGGAGGTAGATTTCAGAGAGCAGATTTATGAAATGTTCCATCTCACACTCAAAGCTTCAGGTGGCAAACCTTCCAAAAAATTTTCAAATGCTGCCAAAAAAATTATTTCCGGTGAAGAAGTCGCTCGTTATAAAACCCATCTACACGATTGGTTTGGTTTGCTGTGCAATGCCACCCCTTTGGAAACGACGTTTGACTCACAGGGGGACTATACGGAGTACATGTTTCTCAGTGAAAAAAATGCGACTCTCATAAAAGGATTGGCATGGACACTGGCTCAATTTCACGACAATACGACTCTGAACCTATTGGCAAAAATGGCAGAACGGTCTTTCCGAAAGATTCCAGGAGTCGGGCCTACCTGTGCCGGAGTGGGCAATGCTTGTATCTATTCATTGGCGCATTCCCAGGGGTTGGAGGGAATCAGTCAACTGACACGACTTAAACTTAGGATCAGCCAAAACAATACTAAAAAAATTATCGAGAAGTATATTGAAGAGGGGGCCAAAATCCGTGGCATTTCCTCTGCGGAACTCGAAGAACTCGCGGTACCTGATTTTGGCCTTGAGTCCGGATGCAAAGAGATTCTTTTTGCAGAATATACCCTGAGACTTTCAATTACGGGCGTTGGAAAGACAGAACTGGTTTGGATCAAACCGGATGGGAAATCGCAAAAATCGGTCCCTGCCTTTGTGAAGAAAGATAAGGAACACAATGAAAAACTAAAAAAACTGAAGAACACTGCCAAACAGATCCAGCAATATACAAGCGCTCAAAAAGATCGAATAGATCGCTCTTATATTGATAATAGAGAATGGAGCTATTCCGATTTTCTAAAATACTACCTCAATCATGGATTGGTCAGTTTCATTGCAAAACGCCTTATCTGGATTTTTGAATCGGGCAATGTCCGGGTCTCCGCTATTTGGAAGGAAGGGAATTGGGTGGACCAGACCGGCAAGACACTCACCGATATTGGAGATCTATATCGAGTGCGATTGTGGCATCCTCTTTTGGTAAACCAAGAAGAGGTACTGCAATGGAGGAATCGATTAGAAACGCTTGGTATCCAGCAACCCATGAAACAAGCCTATCGTGAGATTTACATCCTCACGGATGCGGAGTTGGAAACACGGACCTATAGTAATCGAATGGCGGCCCATATTCTAAAGCAGCACCAGTTCAACACTCTAGCGGGAATTCGCGGGTGGAAATATTCGTTATTGGGTTCATACGACGATGGTCGTGACTCCGAGACAGCACGAATCCCGTTACCTGCTCACAATATTGTCTGTGAATACTGGATAAACGAGATCTATATCGAAGATGCCTTCAACGATGCTGGCATCTGGAACTATGTCTCCACAGATCAAGTGCGTTTCGTTAATGAATCTGGTGAAGCGATTTGCCTCGCGGAGGTACCTCCGGTGATTTTTTCGGAGATGATGCGAGATGTGGATCTCTTTGTAGGGGTCGGCAGTGTGGGAAATGACCCGGAATGGCTAGACCAAGGGGGAGCCCCTCAATACCGAGACTATTGGACCACTTATTCATTTGGTGACCTAACGGAGGTTGCCAAAACACGAAAGACAGTCCTGGAACGGCTCCTTCCCCGTTTAAAAATCCGGAATAAAGTAAGCATCGATGGAAAATTCGTACGAGTCCAAGGAACACTCCGAGAATACAAAATCCACATTGGGAGTACTAACATTCTCATGGAACCCAATGATCAGTATCTTTGCATTGTCCCGGCACGAGGTTCCAAAACCGGTACTGACAAAGTGTTCCTGCCCTTTGAAGGCGACCGAGGACTTTCCCTTGTCTTGAGCAAGGCGATCCTACTCGCTGAGGATGACAAAATCACCGATGATACCATCCTGAACCAGATACAACACCAAGGGTGAATGACTCGACACGTTGGTTCTTCCAGGGTTTTTGGGTGAAATCAGTCGAAAACACCATCGCTTCAACCATTGATCAATATGGCAAGTACCGCCGAAGTGACTATCACAATCAACCATTGAAAGAATGAAATTCCAATATTGTTATTTTGAAGGGTTTAGGTATCAAGTCGGTCAGACGCATGCCTAATAGTAACTTAAAAAGAACATTTTATTAGCGCATGGTATTGAAGTCACTGAAATGGTTCCTGTTTTAAGTGACGATGAAAAATGGCGTGACTATCTAATATCTAAGCAAAAACAATTTGGACATATTGTAAACTTTTCAGGATAAAACTATGCACTTTTCGGATCGACTCATTGAGAAAATTGAAACCAGCAGTTGTATCGTTGTTGGAATTGACCCTAACTTTGAACTAATGCCATCTTTTTTACTTCCTGCCGATGGAAAGCCCTCTTCAATCCACCAAGCACTCACTCGGTTTTCTCAAATAGTCATCGATAGTGTTGCGGACTTAGTACCAGCCGTTAAATTTCAATCGGCGTACTTTGAACAGTTTGGGACTTCCGGTGTGAGTGCCTTGTCCCAATCCATTGCTTACGCCAAATCGAACGGATTGTTGGTGATTTTGGATGCAAAGCGAGGTGATATCGGCTCCACCTCTGCCGCTTATGCCAAAGCCTATCTTGCCGGAACCTCGCAAATCGGTCCTTCGATCACGGTGTCGTCCGACTTGACCGTGGACTGTATGACCGTCAATCCCTTTCTCGGTGAAGACAGTATCACTCCTTTCATCGACATCGCTTCCCAGTTTGGAAAGGGGTTGTTCGTGTTGGTGAAAACCTCCAATCCCGGCTCGGATATGATTCAAAATCAAGTCTGTGACGGCATGCGCATCTCCCATCAACTGGCCCAATGGCTACAAACGCATGCTCTGCGCAGTAAAGGCCAACGGGGGTATAGTCACATAGGTGCAGTCGTCGGAGCTACCTATCCAGAAGAAGCGGCCATCCTTCGTCGATTGATGCCGGATGTCCTATTTTTAGTACCCGGTGTGGGACACCAAGGTGGCAATATGGAAACGATTCGTAACTTTTTTAATGCCGATGGTCTGGGAGCCATCGTTCCGATTTCACGTGCCATCACTTACTGCACCGAAGCAGATGTCACGCAACGAGAATATCAAAGTGCAGTTACCGACCGAGTGAAAAGCTTTATTCAATTACTATGAGGAAACTTATTTGAATCTCTAAGTGAATTTGGTGGGGGTTTCTCATTTATCCAAGCCCCGATAGATCAGGTGTTTGATCTATCGCGAGATATCGATTTTTACCGAAACCAATCGACTTTTACCGCAACCAGTTGAGAGAAAATGATTCATGCCGTGAATGCTCCCGATGGACGGTTGGAACGTTTCCACCTTCAAGCGGGTGGGCATTGGTTTCATCCTCGAATCACCTGAATCTGTCTGCCTTCAAACTCCATAAACTCCCGTTCCACGCGGTCTTCTAGATCCGGCAATCCTTCGCGTCGATCAAAAATGATCAAAGTTCCTGCGTTGAGGGAGAGTCCTGCCAAATACTGAGTGAGTTGTCGTAGCCCCTTTTCTAGAGGATCTCGCTTGTCGGTGGGTTTCCAGACTTTCAGTTCAATGGCTTCTTGTTGCCAGATCCGCTGTCCTTGAACCTCGTAAGGCCAACGCACCAAAAGATCCATACGTTTCCGGCCGATTGCGTATTCGCGGATGATCTGTCCTTTGGCGTTGGCGATCCGCTGTAAATACGCCATCAGCACCAAATGAGGGGCGATTTCATGATAAGGAGCTGCTCCGATCAGAGCCGCTCCATGTTCCCGCCAAAACACTAAAAATTGGTCCCAAATTTGGGGCCAATCGAGCTTGCCCGCGGAATCCAACCAGGTGTCGAACTCACCCGGAATACTCCCCTGCATGACATAGTTGAGCGTGCGTGGAATGACTTCTTGATAAATCGGATTGGCGATTTGCCAATCCGGTTTGCTTTCAATCAATCCCAAATTTTTTACATAAACCAAATCATCATTGAGCGAATCAATGGGCAACAACTCCCCTTCCATAATAGGCACCAAGATGCGGCGAATTCGTTCTTCGCGCAGTTTGTCCATCAATGAATCGAGATGAGTTTCACGATTCAGGATGATCGTCTCTTTGGCTTGATGGATATCGTCCTCAAGGATGGGTAGTGTGCGGTCCGGCTTGGCTTCGACGCATTCACGAGCCAAGGCATTGGTCAGCCAGGGTTGTCCTTGCGAATAATGAAAGGCCCAACGAAGCGTTGCTACTTCGAAGACCTGACCTGTTTCCTGGGTGTGCTGCTGATACAGTTTGGTCACTTCGTCTTGCGTGAAATTGCGCAACGTGAGGGACCGATCCTTGATATTGAATGGAGACGCCGTGCCCAATGATTGGAACTCATCGCGAACTTTCACTTTGTAGTCCCGAACATCTTTCAACCCGATCAAGGCCACCGAATGAGGAAAACTGTGGGGACGGTCTTGATAGCCATCCCGCAATTGACGCAGCACCGAAATCAAGGAGAGGTCGGTCAATGAATCGATTTCATCAATCAACAGAACAATGGGTTTGGTTTGCACCTTAGCCCACGCTTGCAAGGTGTCGAAAATCAGGGTGCTCGTTGGAGATTCTTGAGACACGGGAACGGGACGTTCCGATTCTGGCAAATGCAGTTCCGACTTCGTGAAGATCCGACGCACGATAATGCGGTTGGCTTCTTCAAAGTCGGGTCCGACCACATTGGCCGATTCACAGGAAAAGTGCAGAGCGATGTATCGGCCTTCGGCATTGAGTTGATCCATCAAGGCCCGCATTGCGGTGGTTTTTCCCGTCTGCCGGGGGGCATGGAGTACAAAATACTTTTTTTGGTCGATCAAATCCCGAATCGAAGTGAGTCGTTTCAAAGGATCAACCATGTAGTGGTCTTCTGGGAAACAAATTCCCGATGTGTTGAAATGACGAGGCATGATGGCTCCTGACAAAATGAGGTTGTTTCTCGCTAGGCCATTACATTATCAAAATGAGCCGTCCCCTCAAACTGATTTGCACCCGCCCGCCTGCACGGGTATCTTGGACCATCATGGACAGACGTTTCTTGGTCCTTCTGAAAGGACCTCAATTTGAGAGCACCATATCAATCAAGCCTTGGAATGCTGATGCAAAATTTAACGATTGCCCTTGAAGAAGAAATTGGAAATCCTCATGTGTTTGTCGGTCGCGATGAAGACCTGACTTACTTGCTGAATTGGGCACAACGGACCAAACAAAAAGCTTCACAATCCACCGCCATTTTATCTCGCCGGAAACGCGGGAAAACCGCATTGGTGCAGCGGTTTTATAATCTCCTCTACACGTTGGCTGATCCGATGCTCATTCCGACTTACCTATCGGCACCGGAGGTGAAAACCAATCAACTGGAATTCGCCCAATCCTATTACCTGAGCGTGCTCACTCAATATTTTGCTTTTGTGAATCGGCAACCGGAATTGGTCAGCACCACCTATTCGTGGGATGACGTTGCCGACATGGCAAAAACCAACGATTTCTTGCGCAAAGATTTCCAGTCGATGGAAAAATGGATTTCCGAAAGATCTTCCAGCAATGCTTGGAAACATGCTCAAGAACTGGGACATCGCATTTCGGCACGGTTCGATGTTCGGGTGATTGAGATCATTGATGAGTTCCAGTACTTCCAAAACCATATCTACTTGGATGGCCAGCTTGACCATCCCATTGATCTGGCCACCTCTTATTCCAAAAGGGCGGAAAGCAAGGTGTCTCCTCAGTTGGTAACCGGGAGTCGGGTCGGATGGCTGACCACGATTATTCGACGGATGGTGGGGCGTTACGACGAACACTATTTAGGCCCTTTTACCGACGCGGAAGCCTTGGAAGCCGTGTACAATTATTCCAAGCTAGAAGGGGAACCCATCAACGACGAAACCGCACCGTATATTGTGACCGTCTGCTTCAACGATCCCTATTATATCGCTCAAATATTCCGCAGCCGATTCAAAGCAAAGGATCTCACGACCCAAGAGGGGGTTGCTCAAACCTTAGAATTTGAAACCGACTCCCAAACCGGACGTATCGCCAAGATGTGGTTGGAATACATCTGGGATGTGTTTGACCGAATCAACGAGGTCAATACCAAAAAAATTGTGCTGTACTTGGCTGGAATCAAAGAAGGCGAGAAATCCCGTGCCGAAATCCAACAGGACCTGGAGCTTGGCCTGAGCGATCCCGAATTGGAAGAACGTCTGCATAAATTGATGAAGGCCGATATCATCCGGTTAGGAGAAAGTAACTTCCATTACCAAGGATTGGGAGACCCGATTTTTGCTCAAGTGTTCCGCAAATTATACGGTCCTGAAATCGAGAACATCGATCCTCAAATGATCCGCTCTCAGTTCATCGAACAAATCAAGCAACTCCGGGGAGAATTGTCCTACTACAAGGGAATGCTGATGGAATATCGGGTTCGAGACCGCATCGAAGTCCGATTGAAAGAGGGGCGCGGATTGGAGGGAATCGTTTACAATCCGCCATCGAATCCAAAAACCTTGCATTTCCGTTCGTTTAAAAAAGACCGAATCTACTTACTGCAAGATGCCAGCATCGAGATGGATCTGTATGGCCGTAATCAAGACGACCACGGGATCGATTTGTGTGTCGAAGTGAAAGATTGGAAGGACAAATTACCCCATGCCGCAATCGAAGCCTTTGTTTCCAAGAAGGCAAGGTTGGAGCAATATTTGAATCGTCCGGCCATTTTCGTTTTTTATGCATCTTCGGGGTTCACCCTTGCTCAACTGCAACGACTTGCTGAGAACGGGATCTATACCAGCGATGCGGAGATGTTGAATCTTTGAGGCTGAGGCGGATTGTCTTTGTTAGTTCACTTTCCAAGATTTCGACAATCGTGACATCGGGTTTGATCAGTTCACTCAAGAAGCCTTCCAGGATGTCGAAGTTGGCTTTGCTGCGGAGGAGTTTTTTGAAGAGTGACTTCGATGCTAGCAACCATCAGATTGCCTTGGAATGGAAATGGCTTGGTTTTGGGCCAGATGTCGACACAAAATCGTTAGAAAGGACAACGCTATGATAGAACTTGCTGGTTTGTTCACGGCTTCCATGTTTGGGGGCTGGCTCCTCAAAACGTATGGGAAAGATCTCACCAACAACGTCATCGAAAACATCGAAACCACTCTGAAACACCACGATTGGCAAAAGCTTTCCCAGGACTACTGCGATCATCTGAAACAACATTATGGCCAAATGCAGATACTGGGGATGAGCAGCCCGGTGAGCTTGGATGGAATTTTCAGTCAGGTGAAGCTGTTGGAACAACGACAAACCGAACAACTTTTCGAAGGCGACGGAAAGACCCAACTGCAAGAAATCTTTTTAACCAAAGGGGGATATGCCCCACACCAAGAACGACGCGATGGCTTGGAGGTGGCCCAACAATATTCCAGGCTGTTTGTGCTGGGAAAACCCGGTGCTGGAAAAACCACCTTCCTGAAATATCTCACCCTGCAAGCAATTCGCGATGAAATCACGGCGTTTCCTCTGTTTGTGCCACTGAAAGAGTTTTCGGACTCCGGTCAAGACTTGATGGATTTTTTGCAATCCCTCTTGACCGACTGCGAGTTTCCCGAAGGCGAGGTGGTGTTGGAATATCTGCTGACCCAAGGCAAAGCCTTGGTTTTGTTTGATGGTTTGGACGAAGTGAACACCGCGAATGCATGTCGCGATACGGTGATTCAAGCGCTGCGAGTATTTGCCAAAAAGTATCGCAAGTCGCCGGTCGTGATCACCTGTCGAGTGGCTGCCTCCGATTACACCTTTCAAGGATTTCAGTACGTGGAGATGGCTGATTTTGATGACGGGCAAATCACTAACTTTGTGAACAAATGGTTTGCAGGTGAGGAAACCAAACGCAACGGATTCTTCGAGGAATACCAAGGTCATCCTTCCTTAAAAGAACTGGCCCAAAGTCCGTTATTGCTCACCTTGTTGTGTATGGTTTATGACACCAATCTGCGATTTCCCTCGGTGCGGGCAGACCTATACGACGATGCCATCGCGGTGCTGTTGCAAAAATGGGATGCATCGCGGAGCATCAAACGAGATGAGATTTATAAGGCCCTGTCACCCACCCGCAAGAAACTGTTGTTTGAAGAAATCGCCGCCCATTCCTTTGAGAAAGGGAAATTCCTGAGTCCCAAAAATGAAGTGGCCCAACAGATCGTAGACTTCTTGGAAAAGCTACCTCCCAACGAAGTCGAACCCGATATCGATGGCGAATGGATTCTCCAATCCATTGAAGCTCAACATGGTATTTTGGTGGAACGTGCCAAAAACGTGTATTCCTTCTCGCATCTCACCTTCCAGGAATTTTTCACTGCCAATTACATTGGCAATCATCCAGAGAGTTTATCGGGATTACTGAACCACCTCACAGACCCCAAATGGCAGGAGATCTTTTTGATGGTGTCTCAAAAGCTCAAAGCCGAGAACACTGAAGCTTTTTTCGAAAAGTTCATCAAAGCAGTGCATGCCTTGATTGCGGAGGATCCCACCTTGTTGGCAATAGCAAAACAGATCAATCAAAAGGCTGATTCCGTCAATTCAGAGGAATCGTTGGTATTTCGGAGAAGTGTTTATTGGTGGATAGAAATAACCGCTCAGATGGGTTGGGATGCCCTTTATCTTTGGAGCCTGGATTTGGATTTGGATTTGGATTTGGATGCTGCCCTTGCCAGTGCCCGTGCCAGTGCCCGTGCCAGTGCCAGTGCCCGTGCCCGTGCCAGTGCCCGTGCCAGTGCCCTTGCCCGTGCCCTTGCCGATGCCAGTGCCCGTGCCGGTGCCCGTGCCGGTGCCCGTGCCGGTGCCCGTGCCGGTGCCCGTGCCGGTGCCGGTGCCGGTGCCCTTGCCGGTGCCCTTGCCCGTGCCGGTGCCCGTGCCCGTGCCCGTGCCGATGCCAGTGCCCTTGCCGGTGCCCGTGCCCGTGCCCGTGCCTTTTTTAAACTGTCAAATGATTGGAGTCTGGAGTTGGGGTTGGCCCCGTTGAATCGAGACTTAAGTGCTCTCAAGGTCCCTCGTGAAAAGTCAGGTGATGAAGAGTGGGAAGCCTTTGCTGAAAAATTGCGTTCACTGATGATTGAGCATCGAAATATCGGGCGTGATTGGAAGTTGTCTGATGAGCAATTCGAGACTATCGAGCGATATCTCTTTGCGAGCCATCTGTTACGGGAGTGTCTCCTGAATGCAACGATGACGAAGTCCACAAGGGAAGCGTTGATGGGACGGATCTTGGCTGCGTCAATTGTTGTCAATCCTCATTAACGAACAAGAGAGAGCCGTTCCTTGAGGTCGGTGATCCAGGTTGCCAATTGTGCTTCATCCTGATCTTCCCACCCCTTGGGGAAACTCATGGGTTCGGGAAGCATGTCTTGCAACAATTGGATCTGACCAATCAATTTTCCTTTTTCGATGCCAATTTTTTCCCCCTTCTCGATGCCAATTTTTTCCCCTTTTTCCAAACCACTCTGTTCTCCTTCAACGAACCCTTCCTGCCGACCATCAGAATGTCCACTGTCGTAACTGCTCGCCACCCGGCTGCGTTCACGGCTCAGTTGGTCGATGTAATATTCATAAGCTTTGCGCTCGGACTCGGAGAGTTTCATCACATTCAACGCCTCTTTGGCCTTCTTCAGGCCTTTGGCTTGGAAACCGTCTTGGATCTCTTCATTTTTCAGAAAGTAGATCCACTCATCTAAGGGATCTTTGGCCAGGTCATTTCCTAGCAGCATCCTCAGCAGGAAATCATACCCTCTTCAATATAGCAAATGTCAGATCTTCCATAAATAGTGACTGTGAGTTATTGGAAGACGACAAAACGGGATTCGAGTATATTGAGGGGATGTGGAATTCAATTCTTCCAGACGTGCTTGTCGATTTTGCCATTAACCAGGAGGTTTCCATGCGTTTGCCTTACGGTATTAGTCATTTTCCCACTCTCGTTGAAGAAGGCTACGAGTTCATCGACAAGACCCACCACCTGGCTAAATTGGAAGCCTTCGAAAATCCCTTTGTGTTTTATTTGCGACCTCGCCGCTTTGGGAAAAGCCTGTGGATCTCTCTTTTAGAGCACTACTATGGGAAACAACATGCAGGGAAATTTGAACAGTGGTTTGGCAATTATGCCGTCGGCTCTGTTCCCACTCCCAAGGCCCATCAATACTCCGTCCTCGTGTTCGATTTCAGTGCCATTCCGACCCACCCTCCCGAACAAACGATCCAAGGTTTCACCCAACAAGTGAAGTATGGCCTCACCGACTTCATGGACACCTACGGTGATATCGATGAGAAACGTCGTGAGTCCATTCTGAGCCACTCGGAGGCTTCGGTCATGATAGGCGACTTCTTTAGCGCATATAAACAGCATTCGATCTGTTTGCTCATTGATGAGTATGACCAGTTTGCTAACGAATTGTTGGCCTTCGACTTCCAGAACTTTACAAGTTTTGTAGGACGCAACGGGTTTGTGCGGAAATTTTACGAACGTCTCAAAATCACCACCCGCCAAGGCATCGTGAAGCGCATGTTCATCACGGGGGTCAGTCCCATCACTTTGGATAGTTTGACCAGCGGATTTAACATCGCCTCCAATCTTTCTTTAGAACCTGACTTTATCGACATGATGGGGTTCTGCGACGAAGAAGTGCGAGGGTGGGTGCACCGAATGGACCCAGGTCGCGAGACGGAAGACTCGCTGATGTCTGTGTTGCGAACTTGGTATGACGGTTATTGCTTCGATCCTGAGTTATCACACCGCGTTTATAATCCCGATATGACGCTCTATTGCCTGAGGAGCTTCAATGCACAAAAACGGTTTCCCAAACAGATGCTGGATACCAATGTAGCTTCCGATTACGGCAAGTTGCGTCGTTTGTTCCAGATTCAAAATCCAACGAAAAACTATGAAGTTTTAGACCAACTTTTGGAACAAGGACATGTATTGGCGTCGCTCATTCCGCAATTCAGTTTTGAACGCGAGTTCACGCGAGACGACTTCGTGAGTCTTCTATTTTACGCCGGATTGCTGACCTTTGATTCCCCAAATGGGGATCAATTTCGAATCCCTAATTATGTGATTAAAGGTTTATATTTGGATTTTTTGCGGGAAGTCATCGGTACTCGATACCAAATCACCAGTTTGTTGGATACAGTGGGAAAAGCCGTATTGGCCTTAGTTCATGAGAAGTCAATGGCCCCCTTGGTAGCGGAGTTGGAACGCACTTTGGAACAGCTTTCGAACCGAGATTTCCGACAGTTTGATGAGAAGTATATCAAGCTGTTGTTGATGTCGTTTCTCAATCACCACAAAGGTTACTACCTAAAAAGCGAGCCAGAAGTGAGTAACCGCTATGCGGATCTGGTGATGATTCCCCATTCCCACAAAGGCGATTCGGCAACATTTGTGTTTGAGTTGAAGTACCTCAAGAAATCCGCAGCAAACCAACTGGCAACTGTAACGGAAAAAGGGAAACAACAACTGAGTGACTACCTTCGATCTGAGGAAATTCAAAGGCTTCCTAATCCGGTGGGATGGCTGTTGGTGTTTGTCGGGGCTGAAGCCTCGGTGGTGATGCCGGTGAAAGCATCGTAGCACCTCCATTTCTTTGCGTTCGGCTTCTGAGAGTTTCTTAATTCAGCAGTTCGAACGTATCGTCCACAAAGAAGCGTTCCATGATGAACTTTCTTCGGCATTGGCGTTTTTGGTGGAATGTCTGTTTGAATGTCACCAGAAGGAAGTGATCGTCTTGGTGGATGAATACGACACTCCCATTCACAACGGTTATACCTACAATTATTACGATGAGATCATCCTATTCATGCGAACCTTCTTGGGAGCTGCTTTCAAAGACAATGTTCATTTGAAACGGGGAGTACTGACTGGAATTCTGAGAATCTCGAAGGAATCCATTTTTTCGGATCTCAACAATATTGGGGTGTACACCCTGCTGGAGGAAGAATTTAGCACTCACTTTGGCCTTACCACTTCTGAAGTGGAAGACACCCTGGCTTGTTTTTCTGTCTCTGATCCTCAGGGGGTGAAGGATTGGTACAATGGATACTTGTGTGGAGCAACGGTCCTATATAATCCCTGGTCGCTTCTGAGTTTTTTAGCTCACCGCCAAAAACTGGGCAGTTATTGGGTCAACACCAGTTCCAACGATTTAGCCCGCGAAATGATTCTTCAGTTGCCAGCATCGCTTCATGAAGATGTGGAAACTTTGCTCGCAGGTGGAACCATCGTGACTCGCCTGAGGAACGATTTAGTGCTTCGAGATCTCCCCAAGTCACCGTTTGCTATTTGGAATCTTTTGGTCTTTAGCGGTTATTTGAAGCCGGCTGTTATTGAAATCACACTGAGAGCTTCCTGCGGCGAGGCGTTTAGCTTCCAGAGAGCCGCTCCTTGTGGCATGAAGGGGCCGTTCGGAACACCCAAGCCCAATGGAACACTCAAGAGATTCGTAGGGTGGTTTGGTAGTAACTTTTAAAGAAGTCGATGAACACCCGAACTTTCAGGGGAAGGGGAGAGTGAGGGAGAAACATCATAAAAATTTTGCCTTCGTCCAAACGGTGATCCGGCAACAATTCGATGAGACGTCCCTCTTGAATCGGTTGGTAGGCCATAAAATCGGGAATCACTGCCAGATAGTGACCTTGGAGGACCGCTTTCAAGATTCCGGAAGTGAGGTTGATTGAAACCTTGCTCGGCGGTTTGATGGTTGTCTGTTTGCCCGAGAGTGCCCGAAACGTCCATTTGCGAGGAGCTGGAAAAATGCTGTGATGCAGCCAATCGAAATGGATCAATTCTTCTGGAGAAACCGGCATATTGCGGTCCTTAAAAAATAGAGAGGAGGCCACGAGCACCAACCGAAACGTTCCCAGTTGACTGGCCATCAGACTCGAATCTTTCATGGCCCCCACTCGGATGGCCAAATCGATCTGATTTTCCACAAAGTCGGCAATTGAATCTTCTAATATCAACTCAGGACGAATATCTGGATACATTTTCACAAATTCGAGAATCCCAGGAACCAGAAACTCCAACCCGAAATCCACTTGAGCACTGATGCGAAATTTCCCATACGGACGCTCCGTCATGTGGCGGATTTGACTGATCGCAGATTCGGTCTCTTCGGTGATCCGCAAACAGCTCTGATAAAACAGTTCTCCCGATTCGGTTAAAGCCAACCGACGCGTGGTTCGGTTCAACAACTTCCCCCCTAGATCTTTTTCCAAACGGGTGATGTGTTGGCTCACCATCGATTGACTCATCCCTAGAGTCTGCGCGGCTTTGGTGAATGATCCTGTGTCAACAACCGTCGTAAACACGACCATCCGTTCAAAGTGACGAGAAGGCACCATTAATAACCATGTGTAATGAATGTTATCAATTTTGAGATATTTATTAACTCCTGTTTATCAGTTAGATTACTTTTGCCTCGATTGTCAAATCTTGTGGGGCGTTTCAAAAACTTTAGGAGTCATCCCAATTTGGATTGAGAAGCGACGAGTCCAATTTCCTCGCCTGCCGTCCAAATACCAACGATTGAGCGAAATTAAACTATGAATCAACGAAGGAGAATTCTATGAAGATAATTCAAATGACACGAGCTTTGATGACTTTGATCGGGTTGATGTTGATCTCCAGCCTCCCTGCCCACGCCGAAATGTCTCCGGCAGAAGCCAAAGCATTGATCCAACCCTTTTATGATATGTTGAGCGAGAAGGGGAGCGATGCCAGCATCGAGAAGGCCCGCCAACTCATTGCAGACGACTGGCAATCGTTTTCCAGCAATCAGTTTAGCAAAGGCAAAGAAGATACGATCAAAGCCATCCAAGGTTTTTTCAAACTGATCCCAGACTTGAAATGGGAAATGAAAGAAGTGTTGGTGTCAGGAGATAAAATCATTGTGCGAGGCGAAGCCACTGGAACCCCGGTTGGTGATTTTTTTGGAGTGCCTCACAGTGGCAAAAGCTTCCGAATCATGAGCATTGATATTCACCAAATCAAGAATGGAAAGATGGTGGAATCACACCACATCGAAGACTGGGCAGGAGCCATGCGGCAACTTGCTCCAAAATCATAAAAGACTTCACCACTTACTGAAAGTTTCCTTCTCGGAACGGTCGGCCGAAACCACCCAAGAACTCTTGGAAGACACAGGCCCTTCCATCAACCCTCTCGACCAAATCACCTTGGGAGGGGATCTGACTGCCAACCAAATCTCTCAAGAACAACAAGGTGACAACTTGGTGATCACCCTGCTCAATGACCGAGGAGCGCGGAAGGGAGGTCACCTTCTCTCCCCCAAGAATGCACTCGTTTGTTTAAAAACCTTTTAAAAACAACAAAGTAACAAGATTTGTAAAAGGCTTTTCAAACGCCACGAGATACTTCAAAAATTCGTTGCCAACCTTCCGTTAGAGCGTTACGCTAGATGCCTAAAGTTTCATTGGTGAGGCAAGGGGAAGAGTCATCTGCCATACCCTTTGGTTTCATTCCTCTCGAATAAAAAGCCGTTTTTGCTTGGAGGCTTTTCTCATTCAGTACGTATGTTCGATAATGCCTATTTTCGAATCAATAAAAAGAGTCATCATTTACCCTCAAAATTGTCTTTTCGATTGTACTTTTGATGGTCCTTCTGCCGGTACAACTGAAATGTACCGACACTACTAATCACGGCTTCACAATCGAAATCGCTCGCCAGTCGGCATTCAGCCAAATCGGAGCGGTCAAAGTCTCGGTTTCATGCGCCCAGATGGCAGATCGTTTTTGATTTAACCACCTTGCAGGGTGACTCTTAGATAATTTTCGTAGCTACCGTATTTGTTCGGTTCGGTTAGATAAAGAGGATAGCGATGGTAATGGTATCGGCATTTCTCAATTAAGGTCGAATACCGTTCGCTTGCATCACTCCGTTTCGTCAGTTCAACAAACTCGCCAAGCGTTTCTTTCAATTCCTCGCATTGTTCTTCATTAGCACTGTTTTGATCGTACAGAACTCCAGCAGGCAATTCATGGAGGGTATATTCTAAGTAAGATGCTATCGAGTCAATGAGCTGGTTCCGAGCAAGTATATCAGAGGGATGTTGTGTTAAAGCAACCCTCAGCAGTTGTTGATGGGACCAACCGATATCGGACAGTGCTTCTTGGCACTCCTTACGATGATAAATAAATTGAGTAAAACCGGACAACCATCGCGCACAGTGTGGCTCCTTGTGGTTTAATCCATATACGAGAGCTGGGAAAAGGACGTTGGTGAACAAGGGAAATCGAATAGGAAATGGGTCTTTTAGGTCAACGTGTTTCAGAGCAATTTCGTAAGCAAAACTCTTCCATATTTCTATATCTTTTAGGCTCAAAGTGGAGACAAACTGATCCAATGCGGATAAGTAGACAGATCGAATCCGATCTTCTTCTGCCCGACAATACCGGTCCCACAATGTTTTCTGATGTTCTTTCAGCACTAATTGACCACCGAAATGGAAAGTTGTTGCTCAAGTAGTTGCCAATACTTGAGTGTCTTCATGAGCGATAGAAATGAGCATAACAAACCCAAGATCCTTCAAACACCCTGCCTACGAGATATTTCGTAAATACGGTACAACCGTCATACCAGAAGCACCTATTGGGCAAGAATGTGCTCCGGGAAACATAGCGTTTATCCAGCCAAGCGATAGAGAAAATACCCCAGAGGTTGCCTATTGGGAACGCAAACTCAAAACACGATTGATTAAGATCGCCGATATTCACAACGGGTATGCCGAGCTTTACATCGCTTCAGACGAGAGAGTTTTCGTCATTGATGATGTTGTGGGACAATTCTGTTTTTGCTCAGACTCAATTGAAGGGGCCATAGAAAATATTGTAAACGGCATCAGAACGCAGCCTCTTTTCAAACCCTTTCAATGGAAGATCGTGCTTTACGGCGAAACGTATCGGAGAAATGATGCTAGGAATTATCGTGTCTGATTGGCATATGAGGCACGATAACTCTGTATAAAGTGTTTTCTGGAATACAAAAAAAAGGACAATCGATGAAAGTTCAAACACAGGAGCTACGAAAAATTACCACTATGGTACTCGATTTTCTAGAGCACAATGGACATAAAGAAATCACGTTGACAGATGATTACTATTGGTGGATCACGAAAGACGAGTGCTATATTCCTGAAAAAGAACCACAACATTTGACATTAGGGCAACTCAGTTTTGATTGGGATGAATTGCAACGGCTGCGGCAAGATAGCGATGATCCAATAGGCTATCACTTGGTTTGGCTATCTACCATATTGAGAGCTGTAGGTGAGAAAGTATGAAACTCCACCAATCCGTTTTTTATTCAACTCACCCTGCTGATCATACTTTTGATGGTCCTTCTGCCGGTACTTCTGAAAAGTACCAAAACTTTACCTCACGGCTTCACAATCAAGATGGTCCGCCAATCCGCATTCAGCCAAATCGGAGCGGTCAAAATCTCTACTTCAAGCTGGTATACATCTCTAATAGGTCAATAATAGGCTGCCCTTGCTTAACAGCATCACAAAAAGCTCTCTCTTGAAGACTTTTGTGAGAATATGAAGCATTTCGGTCATTTTCTAAACCTCGCTGAAGAGCCTTAATGAACCGAATGAGCTTTTTTTGTCCTAGATCTGTCTTCCACAATTCATCTTGTGAAACGGGCTGGAACACTGGATTTCCACTGGCATTACACCCCATTATGCGTTTCGCTGAAGGATAAGGTGGAACATAGGCAAATGCAGTCAAACCGCAAACGTGACGGCCAGTAACAAAGACTACAATATCGGGTGAAATGATTTCCCATTCATGAGCACAAAGCCCTCTACCATCTGTCAAACCAGTTCCCCTGTTTGTCAGGAATTTTCCTATTAGTCCGCCATTATGGTTGGTGACGAGAATTGCCTGAGAACAACGGCTTCCCCACATTATGCTTTCGATGAGATAAAACGAGCCCTCAGTATCAGTTCGAAGCTTTGCAAGCGGTGATACCGGATTGCGGGGAGGTTAGAGCAAATATGGCGATATCGGAAACCTCTTTTGAAAAAAAGTGACTGATCCTATGAATGTCCCAATTTTGAACAGAAGTCATACCAAACTTTGAGTGATGCAACGGTTTATCTTACTTCCTGTGAATGTCATCAATAGCTTTCTTGGTAGCTTACTCCTCGTCTTATTTTTCAATTAACCCTGGGACATGATTTGGTTATCGGCCAGCATTCTCTTGGGGTTGATGACTTATTTGGATTGGAACAATCCAAACCCTCAAATAATCATTCGTTGCCTTGTCTGCTTGATCGCCATGGGGGTGCTCCTGTTCCACTTCGTGTTTTGGTTTCCTCCTTTGGAACAAACTCCGGTCGAAACCACCAAAACGAATATACGCAGCCTTGAACAAGCGTTGGACTTGTATCGGTTAAACAATCACAGCTATCCCACCACTGAGCAAGGATTGGGGGCATTGCGAACCCAACCCACCATCGAACCCGTACCGGACACTTGGAAGGGGCCTTATGTTCGAGGTGCATTGCCGATGGATGGTTGGGGAAATGCGATTCAGTATGCGAGTGACGGTATCGATTATGAAATCTGGTCCTTCGGTGAGGATGGAGAAATCGGAGGCGAGGGCGATGATGCCGATATTTATGCCAGCAAACCCTAGTAGAACAGCTCCCCCTCGAATCAAGCGATGAACTCCATAGGCTCTCATCGGTACCTACCTCTTGAACGACCTCTCAAACATTCTCAAAGAGTCATCCCTCCTATGAACCTCAGTCGAAGACAGTTGTTGAAGTGGTCTGCACTCAGCGGTTCTGCTTTGTTGGTAGGGAGTTATCCTGTTTTCATTGAACGTTACGCGTTTCAAGTCAACACCTACCAAATTCCGATTCCGAACTTACCTCCGAAATTTCATCAGTTCACCATTGCCCAACTCACTGACCTTCATTACGGATTCCTAATGCCCATGATGGCGGTCGAATACATCATTCACACCATCAATGACTTACAAGCCGATGTGGTCGTTTGCACCGGAGACTATGTCGACGAAGTCAACATGTCTCAAGAAATCGATGCCGTGTGGCCCCAACTCATGAAGCTCAGGGCTCGTCATGGAGTCTTTTCGGTGTTAGGCAATCATGATCATTGGGCCGACACCGATCGTTCCCTCTATTGGCTGAAAAAATCGGGACAGGATATTCGGCATCAAGCCGTGGCGATTCAACGTGGCGATGAGAAACTTTGGATCGGAGGGGCAGGGGATTATTGGGAAGATGTGTTGGGGATCGACATGGCCTTTCAGAATGTGCCGCCGGAGGAATGTAAGATTCTGTTAGCTCACAATCCCGATAGTGCCGATACCCCTTTTCAGTCGCGGGTGGATTTGATGATTTCCGGGCACACACATGGGGGACAAGTCATCGTACCGGGCATCGGTGCTCCCATCCTGCCAGTTTACAACAAACGTTACTCCAGTGGGTTCATCCCCACCGATCAAACAAATGTCTTTATTTCGCGGGGTTTGGGTTGGTCCATTCTGCCCGTGCGATTCAATTGCTTTCCTGAAATTGCCGTGCTGCAATTGATGAAAACCCCAGCTTGATCACTTCAATTGTTTCAATCGCTGGTTGATATCAGCCAAATCAAAGTGTTCTGAATCAAATGCCCCACCCACCCATTCCAACAGACTTTTATGTTCTTCATGATCGGGATCGTGGATGGTTTCCAGAAAATCCACATAGCCCCAAATCCCTCCACAATCTTCGGGGGGACAAGCTCGCTTGCCTTTGACACAGAGCAGATCATCTGCTCCTGGCTCAGTCGTCACAATCTTCTCAAGCAGCACCTCATGTTCCCAGTTATCGCCGAAATCATAGACGTAGAGGATTTTCGTTTTTTCCTGGAATAACACCTGTTGGAGTTTCACTTTCCGTTCATCCTGGACCGGCTCCCAATCATCAGGATGCGGAGTGGCATACAAGATTCCACCAACTTCAAAATTATGAAGATGACAGTTATACCATCCCATGACGGTTTGAACGATGTCATGCAGCTTATTTAACTTCACATCGGAAGGTACCAACACCCTGCGCCAAATCGGAGGCCTGCTCCCCTTCAAAGTGATCTTGAGTTGATAGATATGTGTTTCTTTTGCCATGACTCCCTTTTGTCAATGAGCGATGCAATGCTAGCAAAGCGGTTGAATGTTTTGTTTTTTACACGGGATAGCATGGGTTAGTGCCTGAACTCCATACACTCTGAGAAGCAACCCATCATTGCCCTAACCAACTGTACATCTGCCCGTTTATCTGGGCATACATCTACCTGTACATCTGAGATAAACGTGTCCTTCCGATGAGGGTCCCTTGACAGATTCGATTTCCGATGAGGTTGCGTGACGTTCGTTTAGGTGGGTTCTATGATGAAGTCGTTATTGGAACCCTTATCCCGAAAGGAGTCATCATGGAATTAAGTTTAGAAGAGTTAGCCCAAGAGTTCTCCCATTGGCGTTCTCAGAAACGCTATCCTGGGGAACGGATTCCCGCGTTCCTGCTGGATGCCGCGGTTTCGTTATTATCCCACCATCCTCAAGGCGAGATCCTTCGTCGCTTACAATTGGATCGCAAGATCCTGGTTCGTCACCAACGTCAACGTGCCGATTGTCTCCCGGTGTCCCCGTCGCCGGGTTGGGTGGAACTCGGTCCTTCCCTCTCGCCGGGTCGCGAGGCCGTGTCTTCCTTCCATTGTCAGGAGTTTGAAGTGATCCCTCCTGAGGGGCCTCGCCTTCGGGTGGTAGCCCCCCCGGAAACGGGCTTTGCGATTCCGACTTTGCTCCAGACCTTTTTGAAGGAGAGCCATGTTACAAGTGACCGCTCAGCATAGAATCTTTTTAGCTGTCGAAGCAGTGGATTTTCGTAAAGGGATTGACGGCTTGATGGCCTTGTGTACTCAGCGTTTAGGCCAGGATCCTTTTTCCGGTTCGATGTTTGTGTTTCGCAATCGCTCCGGCACGGCCGTGAAGATTTTGGTGTATGATTCCCAAGGTTTTTGGTTGTGTCAGAAACGCTTTTCTCAGGGCAAACTGAACTGGTGGCCTCATGGTGCCGAAGCCGCCGCGATGCTGAGTGCGGGCGAACTCCAGATCTTGTTATGGAATGGCGATCCCCCCAAAGCGCGGTTGGCAAGGCCATGGCGGGCTGTGGAGGGCACGGCTCCCTCAAGCAGCCTCCCCCAGATGGACTAAGGTCTGATGGTAGTTCCACGGCATCCAGTCCTCCGGATTCTGGCGAATCTCCCTTCGATAGTCTTGCAGTTTTGTGAGGTAGTCGAAGGGGTTTTCGCCAGCCACCTGACAGGTGTGAATCAAGCTCATGAAAATATCGCCCACCAAGGCACTGTGCTCATTTTTATAAAACAGGGAGTTCTTGCGATGACGAATGGCCACTTTCAGGGTGGCTTCCACGATATTGTTGTCTAAAGGGGCGCCTTCCTGCTTTAAGAACCTCGTGAGCTCGGCCCAATGGTTGTGCAGATAAGCCAAGGCTTTGCCCAAATTCCCATTGGGTTCGGTCTGTTGCCGTTGCCCCTGAACCCACTCTTCCAAGTGGTCCATCGCCGACTGACTATGTTTCTGATGATAGGCCAATCGTTGGGCTGCCGTCAGTCCCTGGGCTTTGGTCTTCGCGTCGTTGGCATACACACTGGCCAGCCACGTCAAGACTTGCTCACATTCTTTGGGGTAATGACTCTCAATCTCCACAAACTTCCGCCTCGCATGAGCCAAACACAGGCACAAGACGGTCTTGTTGCGTTTCGTCCGAGATGCCTGTAAGGCATCAGCCATTTGCAAAATGGCCTCCAGTTTCCCATCTCTTCCATCCAAGAGGCGATCTAAGTTTTCACCCGCATGACGGCGACCGCTGAAAAACAGAACCACCTCTCTGGGGCCATGGCGACCATAAATCCCGGTGGTGTAGATCCCTTTGCGTTTGGGGGGGGGTCTGTTGATTGGCTTGAATCAGACTCAAGATGCGCGCCGGGGTATCATCATTGTGAACCAACTCGCCGTGGGCCACCACAACCATCAAGTACAGATACAAGGGGTACAGAATATCAGCCAACGATTCCACCAAGTCCCATTGGGTGGCATCGGCCACGGGCACGCCCAACATCCGCTGAAAGGCTTCGATACGATAAAATGGATTGCCCATCGCATACTTTTGCAGAGCGATCACCGTTTTGGCCGACTCGTCATAACGACTCTCCCCATCGATCCCTTCGGGCAAGCGAGCCGGAAACACGGCTTGGCAACGGTGACAACGATAGGTCTCATACACATAGCGGGTCGCTTTCAGAAACGGACTGCCACTAATACGAAGAAAGGCTCCTGGAGCGATCACTCCGAGACGACCTCCGCAACCCAGAAGCGGACAGGGATCGCCCGGCTGCAAGTATTCGTGCTTTATCCGTTGCGTCTGAGCCCCTGGATAATCCGACGATTTACGCCGCCCTTGGCCTTTTTTTTTCCGCCCAGGTTCTTCGGCTCCTCAGCAGAGGCTTGCGAATCGATAGGGGAATCGGATGCGGTCTGCGCCGGGGTGGCAGGTTGGGAACGGCCCCCCCTCTTGCGTTCACTCGAAAAACCCAGAAGACGGCGTAACTTGCTCATGTTGATCTTGGCTTCCACCACCACATATTGAAGCCAGATCGAAAAGCGCACCAACTTCTCCAACAGGGCATAATCGCCCTCTTGAAGAGAGCGACGGCGGAGACGATCCATCAAGGCTTCCGCTTCATCTTCCTTCAAATCGACGCTTTTCGGGGCTTTCATAAAATCACTCACAAACAAAGGGAATGAGAAAAAGGGGGAACTCCGGTCAGGGATGATAATGGTCTTATATACACCTAAAATATATAATAGCAAACAATTTTTTATCACTTTTTAGAAAAGCAAGCATTCTCATCGGAAGGACACGGATTCTCTATTGGGAGGATCCGGAAACGATCATTTGGATGGTGGAGAAGCCTCCGACACCCTCAATGGTCAAGAAGGCCAGGATTCTTTGTTTGGCCGAGTTGGCAATGACTGGTTAGCCGGGGGAGCCGGAGCCGATTCCCTCCACGGCGAACAAGGCGATGACACTTTGCTCGGGGGAGCCGGAGCCGATTCCTTGGTTGGAGGTGTCGGAAAAGATCATCTCTATGGCCATGAAGGGAAAGACACCTTGGTCGGTGGTACTGGAACCGGTCTCCTGTTTGGGGGAGCCGGAGCCGATTTGTTGCTCGGGGATTCCCTTTCCGATTCCTTGCATGGCGAATCGGGAGCTGATTCTTTGGTCGGCGGTGCTTCGAGTGACCTGCTCTCGGGAGGAGAAGATGATGACACCTTACGCGGAGATAGCGGTCAAGACTTGATGTTTGGAGGATCCGGCAATGATTCCTTGTCCGGTGGCTCCGAAGCCGATTGGCTCGATGGCAATCAAGGCCAAGATACCTTAGACGGGGGTGATG
>JANQJU010000006.1 GCA_028281495.1 SAR324 cluster bacterium | reverse complement strand
CGACATTGTCATGGTGAGATCCATTCCCAAAGTCGATGATGCTGCTCCAACGAGAAAACTGATGAGGCACGTAAACCCACGCCTCTATGGTGAAATCTCCCTCAAACCAAACCCCGGGTGGAATTTCAACAAAGCATTTTTTTTTTCCTTAAAATACAACGCCATGCCTTCCAACGAGGCATAGTGCGAAATTGTGGCAGCGTTCATTAAATAACTCCGACAAATCGATTCGAAATGAACTGAACTATGAGGGAAATTATAGAGAAGCCTCCATAAAGAAAATAGGGCTGGATCATAATAATACACGCTCATTCTCTGCATTTTACCTACAAATCTATGACCATTTCGGGGAAATCTACGGTGTTGCGGTGCCCATCTATTCTTTTTTTCCCAAGGTTTTCATAGATTCCGCCAATTCAGCACATAAAAAAACTGATAATGTGAACCAGCTCAACATTTCAATAAATTACCATTCTAGCCCAAAGGAGCACTATGCGACTTCCAAAACTAACAGCAGAGTTGGCACTCAATAAAAGAATGTTGTGTAACGATTACCAAGGAGTACAAAGTGTTGAACATCCTCTTCTCTCGTCTCAAATCTTGCCCGCCGTTGCATCAAGAAGCGAGAAGAATAGTTGTCTAAATGAGCTTACATTTGACGATTTTGTATGGGGAAGTTTTGCAGACCACTTTGGAAAAGAAGACTTTAGCAAATGCCAAGCTAAGGCGGAACAAATCGTTAAATCTGGTAAAAATCAGCACACCGTTTTTTGTGTAGATAAAACAATAAAAACTGAGCTAACAGAATATTTTATCGAGCAAAATAAAAACAAATGGAAAAAAGATCCACCCATTCCACATAGGAGCGAATACGAGCTTCCTCCGAAAATGACTTATTATCATTGTATGCAAAACGGTAGAAATATCACATGCAACTCAGGGGAAGGTTTTGCTGTTGTCAGGGTGCAAGAAAATACAGAAACCATAGGTGAGGCCACTGGAAATCGGAATTGTGAGCGTTATAGCTTTTATTCTCCTTATCACCTACAAAGGGTTGAAAATTAAATTTTTTCTCTTCACATTCTATACTAGGCTTGTGTCATTAAATAATGAGATTTGCGAAACCAAGTCCAGTAGAAGAATCTTATGAATGTGTTGAAGTATCATATCGTGCAACCTCTTGAGCTGTGGAAGGCTTTAGGTGTGGATTGCCAAATCGTTCCGCCTTCTCCAACGTTCCAACGTTTTGTGCATTATTATTGGCAAACCCACATCTATGGAGCGCACTCTGAGGTGACGGTTCCCGTCATTCCCGACTCCCGATGCCAATTAATTTTTGAATACATCGACAACTCCATTCGAGCTTTTATTGCAGGCACCAAAAAGGTGACTCTACAGATGACTCAAGCAGTAGGAACGCAGCGATTTGGCATCTCTCTTCTACCGGAGCATGCCTATGTCTTGTTAGGCCTTCCATTGAATGAACTCCAAGATCAACAAGCCTTATTGGAAGATTTGTTTTTTGATGGGGAGCCTCTCAAAGAGTCAATGATTGCCGCTCAATCTTTTTCAGAACGGATTCTCTGTTTTGAAGCTTGGTTATCTCTCCGCATCTCAACCCACCCAAGTTATCCAATTCATTTAACTCAACTGTTGTACACCTTGTGGCATACCCCGCATCAAGAATCGGTGGATGCCCTAGCCAAGCGAGTCGGGCTGAGTACCCGGCAATTGAACCGCATGTTTCACAAATACGTGGGGCTTTCTCCAAAGGCATTTTTCCGAATCACACGATTACAACAAGCCTTACAAGCCCTGTATCAATGCCCCCTCAATGGCGCTGCCTTGAGTCAGGATTTGGGTTATTATGACCAATCCCACTTCACCAACGAGTTCAAGTTTTTCCTCGGTATGTCTTCTTCCGAATGGATCAAGCGTTCCAATCTTTCGGAAGATGTCTGATTTTTCCTATACCCACTTTTCCCTCAACGATAGCCTGTTCTCCGTGAGCACTGCTGACGCTCACTAGGTGTTGAACAACATTCTGTATCCCAGATCGGGGCATCCGGAAAAATTGAGAAATATAAGAATGCCCTGTCGAATTCGTTGACATGAAATAAGGAGATCCACCGATGAAAACAACATGCTCTGCTCTGATTAAGATCACAATTTATTGGGTTGCCACTTTGATCATTCCAAGTGCTTTCGCTCTCGTTGAGGCTAAAACGAGCCATTTGGTACCAGAACAACTCTATCATCTTCCACCTGTCGCCATGCCAGAACTCGCCGCCCCTGGGCCATACCATGTGGGAGTGAGAACAGTCACCGCAACCAATCCTAACCAATTAGATATTCCGACTAATAATCAAATCATCCCTCCACTCAAAAGAACAGACCGTGCCTTAACTTTGGAGGTTTGGTATCCTGCCGAAGTCACCCCACACGATCAACAGGCCACTTATGAAAATGAAACAAGAGGCAAACGAGCTTTTTCAATTCAAGGAACTGCATTCCGAAATGCGAACCCCAAACAGGGATCCGCTTATGCTTTAGTCGTGGTCTCTCACGGTTTTCCAGGATATCGAACCTATATGTATTACTTTGGAGAACATTTAGCATCTCACGGTTATGTGGTCGCAGCGATTGATCACACCGGTTCCACTCATGTTGAATCGAATGCTTCAGACGTTCCTTTCCATGGCTTCATAAATTCAGTGGTGAATCGTGCTCGTGACAATCAGTTTGTTCTCGAACATTTTGCAGCGGATCAACATTTTTTAAAAGGAAAAGTCGATGCCAATCGAGCCGCGGTCATTGGCCACTCTTTTGGTGGATTTGGAACCGTGAATACCATTGGAGGGTGTTATAATTTCAATGCAGACAACTTGCAGTCGCTAGGCTTTCCCGAAAAAGCTGCAAAACAGTTGCCGTCTTTATTGAATTCATGTGCTGGAGGCAAAACCGGTGTTGACGAGGTCGATTCTCGTTGGAAAGCCGCCATGCCCATTTCTCCTTGGGGGGCTCAATACGGTTTCTTCAATGCTGACGATTTAGCCGCCATGCAAGTGCCGACGTTTTTGATTACGGGTGATCAAGACGATATTTCTGGTTATGAAAAAGGTGTGAAAACTCTCTATGATGGCATGACCCAACCAGATCGTTATATGCTGGTGTATCAAAATGCGCGGCACAATGTGGCAGGGCATCCGCCTTTGAGTGTTTCTCGGGATCCCTTTGAAGAATATGAGCGCTATGCGGAAGGTGCTTGGAATGTGGAAGTCATCAATGGCATCAATAAACATTTCGCCACCGCTTTTTTGGACTGCTATGTAAAAGATATAAAAGATCGTTGCACTTACCTCGATCTACCGTTTGAATCGAATCAAACAACAGACGCTTCCGGCCAATTGAGGACGCCTTGGAAAGGATTTCCCAACCGGCTTTCGTTGGGGATGGAGCTTCACCGCCCTCAATAACCGGACACCAGCTTGATCTAAAAACATGAAATATCTCCAATACACCTACACTCTTGATGTCCCACGCGAAGAAGCGTTTAGCCAGGTAATGGATCTGGAGATGTTGCAAACACAGATCAATCTATTTTCAGTCGGGAACTGCACTTCTGATCAGCGACATCCGGAGGAAATAGGAAAGACATACGTCTTGTCGTTAGATGCGTATAGAAAAGGAGCGAAAACTATAATTGCGCTTGAAAAGATCAATCGCCCAGAAACAGCAGAATTTAGTTACACGTATCGGATCATAGACTCGACAGGAAACCTCCAAAGTGGTTCGTTTCTGCCTTGGGAGTCTATGGTGTGCAGTATGTCATTCAAAGAGCAAAATGGTAAAACAATCGTAGACACAATAATGTACGCGAACGGTGTCCATTCGTTATGGCAGCGAATTCACACACGCCTTCTTTCGTATATTAACTACTTTCAACAGCGAAAGGTCATTGCGCGAGTTAAAAATTTCGTTGAAAACCATCCATGATCCGATGGTAAGCACCGTTCGCTATAATTGACCCTCTCCCAAAAGTTCTTAGGAGAGGATCACTCTCACTCTCAGACTCAGGCTCAGACTCAGGCTACCAAAGCGGATTTGGATAGTGCTCGGCAGAAGTCGTATTAAGGCTTTTTGATTTCTAGGGCTTTGAATCGAGGACGATTGTATTGGCAATCGCTCAGATAAACTCTGGCTTGCCACCCTGCGGTATAAGCCAACGTCGCCAGCTTATCAAATGCCAAACGGTTTGAAGCATCTCCAGTGGTTGAGCTAGGTGCGATGTCACTACGTAGATAGCCATCAGTAGTGGAGCACGAAACGGTATTTTCAACCGTTCCTACGGGGATTATTATCAGTGACCCACTTTGACTTGAAGCGCTTTCTACTCCGTCATAGACGAATTTTAAACTATCAATCGTAAACCAATTGGTCCACCCTGTAGCCATCGCAGGAACTGAAAGGAATAAACAGAATGCAGCAATCATTAGTTTTTTCATAAAAACCTCTTTTTAGATAGAGTTATTGTTTAAGATTTCCCTGAAAAAATGGATTAACAGTATGTTTGTTAATCTCCAATAGCTAACACATTTATATTAAAAATTTCAGTAGCTTAATTGAATAATGTAATTCTATCTAAAATAAAATTTTAGGAAAAAATCCTCATCAAATTCGTTATGAAAAATAAAAACTATAATGATTGGCCTAATTTATAAAAATTCTGCGTCTTGATAAGTGATTCGTCCATAACTTCCCTACTGGAGATTAGCATACATAGGGGGTTGATGGGGTTTAAGTTTGGGGGAATTCCTCAGTACTTTGCGAACCATTACACTGAAAATCTTGAGAAAACCAAATTTCTGAATTTTCAGGAGACCATTGAAACTTTCATAGCGGCAAACGCATGCACGCTTAAATAAGGCTCTTCTATTTATCGAAAAAGTTGCTGATACACGTGTCCCAAGGACTGCGGTAAATCTTCGGGTTGTTTAACGACAGCAAACTGTCGATGTCCCAACATGGCGGGAAGGTAGTCATAAGCCTGATGGCTGATGGCTAATGCAAATATTTGAATATCCAAGCGTTTTGCTTCTCGAATAGCTTGGCGAATATCTTGAATACCATACAGCCCCTCATACCGGTCATAGTCATTGGGTTTGCCATCCGACATCAGCAAAATAAGCTTTTTGCGAGACTGCATTTGCTGGATACGGTGAGTGGCATGCCGTAGGGCTGGGCCGATTCGAGTGTAACCCTGCGATTCCAGCGTTCCCAACCGTTGAGGCAGAACCGTCCAGGGTTCTTCCGGTTTCTTGAGTGTGAGATAATGGCACGATTTGCGGGTGGAACTGTAAAACCCTGCCACTTCCACACGATCATCCAGTCGTTCCAGTACATGGCCTAGCACCACCAACGACTCTTTACAGACTTCAAGAATTTTCCGCCCCTGAACGTAGCTGTCCGCAGAGAGGCTCAAATCGATGAGGATGAGGGTCGCAATGTTTCGATTTTGTTTTTTCTTTTGAAGATAAACGCGTTCCGATGGTGTTTGTCTGGCATGCAACAAGCTGCAATTGTCGACCAAAGTATCGATGTCGATCCGTTCCCCATCCCGTTGTCGATTGACAAACCGTCGGGTACTCCGTAGTGGCTCCAATTGTTGCCGTAAACGCTGAATCGTCTGTCGTTGCTGCTGAATGACCCTCTGTTGCCAACCATTGTCAGAAGCACCCACGGCTAAGGAGGGAAAGACCTGACACCAAGCGGGTTTGTAAGCTCTGAGTTTTCCATCCCATTCTGGATACGGTATTCCCTGCTGGCTGGAATCCTCTAGATCGCCTACTGCGGTATGAAGACGCAGATCTGCTCGGTAAATCGAGTGGGTTTGTTCCTGGCTACGAATCACATGCCGCAGTTTGAGTTCTTGCATAGCGTCTAGGTGTTCATCCATTTCGTCGGACCCATCAAAATCACGAGCAAGCCCATTATAATCATCGAGGCATTCTACTTTCTCAAAGGTATGCAGCAAGACAGCATCCTCTTGGTCCTTCTTAGAAAATCTAGCCCGTTGTACCTCATCCATTGCAGGGGCCTCATGTTCTGTGCCCTCTGGAAATTCTGTGGCGGAAGGAGGAGATTCTGCTTCTTGAGAAGGAGCTGCATTGAGCGAGGCGCCAACCGTCATTAACCGCCCAAAAAGCATGAGAGGTGACGGAATTTTTCCATTGAAACGATGCGGTTGTATTTCTAATAATGACACAATGTTGGAGATGGTTTGCGATTCTTGAGTTCCTAGCTCAACTTCCCATTCCGTCGCCGGTTCAAACACAGCCCAACGTAATAATTGTTCCAAACGTTGGGACGCCAGTTCCTGGGGAGGATGGCGGTAAGCCCATTCCTGTTGAATGAAATCGCGCATCTCGTCAAAGGATTGACGACTGGCGGTTTTTAAGGTCTTCAGATGTTCGCGTATGGCAAGACAACAGGTAACAAAACCTTCTAGCTCGGATTCAGAACCGGAAAGAAAGTTGTGGTGTTTCCAGACTGCGGACATGAACCAAATTCGGTAGATCCAAGCTTTGCGGTTCAGGGCGGGTTGGTCACAGATAAGCATCTTTTTTGGCAATATAAACAAATCCCCATGGACCCCTCCCGCATCGGCGCCTGTTTTCAACTGAATGTTGAATGCACAAAGTGCTCTTGCTAAAAAAATGAGACGAGTCTCGACCTCATCAAAGGAAACGCCTGCTGCTTGATCAGGGCCTGTGGCATTCGAGGCTTTCCATCGTCCCCAGACGTTTTCGAAAAATGAAAACAGTTTGACTTCCCACGATAGATCGAAGTCCATGTTTCCCTTCAAAATAACAAGGCTGCCATATCGTTCATGGTTTGTGCGATTTCCAAGTCATCCGTCAAAGGCTGTACAATGGCGACATTACACGCTTGCCGGGCGTATAGATCGGAACGAATCAACAAAGCGGCATCGACGAGCAGTCGCGTTGATGGACTATCGCTCAAGCCCAAGGAATGGGCCGCTCTCAACTGCCCCCCTAGCTTGACCAGTTTAGCAGCAGTTTTAGAATCAATACCACTTTCCTGGACGATGATTTCTACTTCTATTTCGGCAGGGGGGTACTGGAATTGTAATCCAATGAAACGTTGCCGGGTGGAGGGTTTGAGGTCTTTCAAGACATTTTGGTATCCGGGGTTGAACGAGACCACGAGCATAAATTCTGGAGGGGCTTTCAGTTCTTCATTGTGTCGGTCGATAAAAATTGTCCGCCGAAAATCTGATAGCGGATGGATGACAACCAACACATCGGGTCGAGCTTCGGCCACTTCGTCAAGATATAAAATTGCTCCTTGGCGCAAAGCCCGACTCAGCGGACCATCCTGCCAAATGGTTTCTCCACCCTGCAAGATGTAGCGCCCTAAGAGGTCCGTTGCTCCGGTATCATCATGGCAAGCGACTGTGACCAAAGGCCTTTGAAGTCGAGCTGCCATGTACTCTACAAACCGGGATTTGCCGCAACCGGTAGGGCCTTTGAGCATCAAGGGCAGCTGATTGTGCCATGCTTTCTCAAAGACCACGACTTCATCCTGGATTTCCTGATAAAAGGGCGTTGGGTTCACGAATACACCTCTTCCACCACTCCCGTGTGCTCGACGGGAGTGCCATAGCGAATAAAATTGTGAATGAAAAAACCAATGCCCACCGTGAACAAACTAGCCGCCAGTATCAGACCAAAAAAATGGACTTCGAGTTCTTCCTGGACCCTTAGGAAATCCATCCCCGAAATTCGCTCCAGATAAACCTGGGCAATCCCGGCAACTGCAAATGCTCCCGTCATGCCGATCATTCCTACATTGCTGGTCCAGAAGGCAAATTGGGAAGAGAACGTATCCCATAGCTTACGTCCGGTAAGTAAGGGCAAAGCATAACTGATAATTGCCAATACAATCATGGCATAGGCCCCCCAGAAGGCGAGATGCCCATGCATGGCGGTGACCAAGGTTCCATGGGTCCAGATGTTCACCTGAGGCAACGTGTGCGCAAATCCAAGAAAACCCGCCCCCACAAAGCTCATGATGGCGCAGCCCACTGTCCAAAACAGGGCAATTTTATTGGGATGGTTGCGTTGCCCTTTACGCATCATAAAAACAGCATAAATTGCCATTCCCAAAAAGGATAAAGGCTCCAGAGCAGAAAAGATGCCTCCAACCGCTAACCAGTATTCTGGAGCACCAATATAGTAATAGTGATGCCCGGTCCCCAGAATACCGGACATGAAGGTAATGCCTACAATCAGGTATAGCCACTTTTCAATCACCTCTCGATCCACGCCTGTCAATTTGATCAAGAGATAAGCGAGAATCGCTCCCATGATCAGTTCCCACACCCCTTCAACCCACAAGTGCACAACCCACCAGCGGAAATAGGAATCGAACAACTGATTGTCGAAGTAAATCATACCGGGCAAATACAATAATGCCGCAGACACCAACCCCGAGTACAACACAATGGCTGTGGAAGAACTTCGTTTGCCTCTGAGCATGGTCATTCCAATGTTGAATAAAAAGAGCAGCACATCAGCGACTACTAAAAAATCTAAGCCCCTTGGGATTTCCAGAAACTTTCGTCCTTCCCACCAATTGAGGTGAAAACCGATGATGGCAATGACCCCCACCACGACCAATGCTCCCAACTGGATATAGGCCATTGGAACCGAGTAAAGCTCTCCATCGGCTTCTTCAGGAATAATAAAATAGGCGGCTCCCATAAACCCAGTGAGGAGCCACACGACCAGCAAATTGGTATGTGTGGCTCGTGCCGCATTGAAGGGAATGAAATCGTGTAGATTGTCAAACCCCATATGAGCGAACCCCATGATAAAACCATATAGGATTTGCAGAACGAAAAGGAGCATGCAGGTCGAGAAAAACCAATAAGCCACTTTTTGCGATTCGTATTTCATGAAGACCTCATTCAACCAAAGGGTGAGTTGTGAATTGTCGTTATTGGGTTTGGGATAAAAACAGGGCCAATTCCTGAATCTGTATATCACTCAACCCTAAGGTAGGCATCGTGGTTCCAGGTTTAACCGCATTGGGATCTTTGAGCCACGTTGCTAACTCGGGGGTACTCATGCGTTGGCCTACTCCATCCAGCGCTGGTCCTAGAGTGCCACCGTGCCCATTCAATTGATGACAAGCCACACACAAGTCTTGAAACACTTTGGGGGTTGTGGTGGAAACCGCGGATGGCATGGTGGAAACCGGAGTCTGTGTGGCTTCCTTGACTGCGAGATAGGGTTTTTTAGGAAATCCGTTGAGATCCATCTCTCCTATCCATTGAAAGAAGGCAATCAGATCTTCAATTTCTTGTTCTTTGAAGTTGTATTGAACCATCTTACGCTGGCCGGGAAACATAGCTTGAGGATCTTTCAAAAAAACTTTCATCCACGCGGCACCCCGCCGCTCATACACTTTGGTCAATTCTGGAGCATAATAAGCCCCCTCTCCCAGTAACGTATGGCAACCCATACAGTTGTTCTGATCCCAGATGAGCTTTCCCCGAGCCACGGGCTCGCTCAACTTGTGGGCATTGGTTCTTTCAGGAGCCTGACGGACAGTATCGACTGTAAGCCCCAGAAAAATTAGGGAGAACAGTGTCGTTCCTCCAATGAAGAAATAGCGTGCAGACGATTTGGACAGCATGCAGTCTCCTTGAACTCAATGGGTTGATGGATTCATGGAGCCAGAAGCGTGTATCTGGCTTCGGTGTGTGGGGTGCCCTCCAGAAGTGTGCCCTTTAAGCACTTTGGCCTGAACGGTTTGGCGTCCTGCTTTTTCAAAGATGAAGGTGACTTCCACCTCTTGAGATTCCTGAGGTGCTTCTGTTTTCAGGCCCATCAGCATTCCGTGATAAGCCCCTGGCTGTAAGACAAGTTCCGACTGTGGGGGAATGGCCAGATGGGACAACGGGACCATATGGGCCATTTCATTTTTCATTTGGGTCTGATGCAACTCCCCCTGTTCCGCAATAGGAGATTCGATAGCCAGCAACCGCTCCTCTTGATCCGTTAAATTGCGGAACGTCCCATACACAGCGGTGACTCGAGAAGTCGGTGGCATTGCCCGAACCCAAGGGTGATGAATTTCCACTCCAGGTTTTGTGTCCAATAACGAAAGAATACCTTCTTTCATTTGCTGAACCGGGGTCCCTAAGTAATAAAACGCACGGGTCTGTCCCTTCTTATCAATGAGATAGATGCGAGCCGTATGGGAATAAATGTAACCCGTGGTAAGACCAGTCCGTTGCGTCACTTTGATGTCTAACGGCAACGGTAGATTGGTGACTTGGGAATATTCCGCCTTGTATAAATCCAGAACCTGATCCACTTCCACCCGTGTCCCGGTAAGACCAATGATTCGTTCATCAAAATAAGACAGATACTTTCGGAGAACTTCCGGTGTGTCGTAGTCTGGATCCACCGTTAAAAACAGCACCTGGACCTCGGCAGCTTTTTCGCCCAGTTGCTTCAATACGGCAGCAATATGCGCTGTTGTGAGAGGGCAAACATCAGGACAATTGGAATAGCCAAAATAGAGCATCACCAACTTCCCTTGAAAATCAGAAAGTCCGACTTTTTTTCCTAATGTACTATTGATGGAAAAAGGACCTCCCACCCCTTGCACAATGGGTAATCCACTAGCCTCTAACTTCAAAGGTGAGAGGCTGAGCATTGTCATGAGCCATAAACTACATATAATAGAAAAACCTCTAAACATAAGCCTCCTTTGTCAATCAGCAACGAATCCGTGTACCGGTATCAATCAACGGTAAGAGGTAGCGTTCTCGAATGCTCTGAATCCGAGGAAAACGGCCACCGGTTTCCACCAAGATCCATTCTTGCTGAGTCCTCGCTACAATGGTTTCGCCACTCTGGTTTTGACCTCGCCAATCGTACTCAAATGTTGCCTTGTAAGTCCTTGCATCGAGCGGCTCTATTTTAAGATGATCCACAATATGACTGCTCTTTTGGATCGTGTTCGTGCGATGGGTAATCCATTGGGACAGTTGTTCTGGGGATTGAAGGGTTCCGTCGACCCAGTGGAACGTCCACTGGTTCTGAAACAACATCTCTTGAAAATGCTGAAATTCCCCGGTGTTTTGGTCCAGAAGCACGGTCCAATAATACACAGCGCTTCGTGCACGATTTTCCGCATATGCATTGTGAAGCGTCTCCACCGGGTTTGCAGGACGCAAAGGCTTTTTCTGAATTTGCTGAACCTGAGGCAGAAAGGTTGAAGAGGAACGAAATTGAAAAACGTACTCCCACAATTCGGGTTGATCCTGTTTGGAAAATTGGCGCAACACTTGGACCTTCAACTTCGAATCCTGATCTGATTTTATGGTGAAATCGAAGTTTTCAATAGAGTACGAAAAGATAGCATTCTGTGGTGAATTGCTTTCCTCCAAGGCAACATCCACCTCAGGAGCAAAAAGATCCGCAGGTATAGGATTTTGTGAGATCGGAGTTCGGTTGAGGATGGCAAACCAACGGTAAGCTTGTACCAGAGCTTGGTTGGTTTGCCCCACCTGCTGATAACGTTGCTCCATTGTCAGTGTCGCTTGGGAAGCACCGTATCCATAAAATGGAAGAACCACTGCTCCCACAATTCCCAACAGAATGAATATTTTCCATTTAATGATGGTCGGTAGCATAGACCCTCTTCTGATTTCGTGGGTTACGGAATCGTATCTGGCTCTTGGACCTGCTTCATCAAATCATCATCCCATTCCCCTTCGACTTTGACATGGGCCGCAGCGCCTAGCAGGAAGGCTTCAATGAGGTTATGATTGACGTAGGCATAAATGCCAGGCTGTTGGAAGTGATACAGGGCGGCGCTGGCGGCTCCACCGGCCACAAACCAGGTTTCCAGATCTTTGGTGGGGGGAGAAGCGAAAGAGCCTCCGTCCCAAACCAAGTCGCCGTGCCCTCCAATCAAATGAGGACGTGTATCCCGGTTGGCTTGAGAGTGAATGAACAGAACTTTTTCTCCGACTTTGGCGGTCATTGCATTTTCGCCGGTCAAAGCTCCCACCGCCCCATTGAAAACCACATGGGTTGGAGTGAGGGTTTTCATGACTTCTAAAGTTTCGCCCATAGCTTCAGCAGTGGAATTGTATCTCTTGTATTTACCGTGGGTATCTTTGGGGACATAAAAATCTTGTTCTCCAATGTAATAAGCTCGGTCGTATTGCACCGGTTGTCCTTGGTCATCTTTCAAACCGTCACGGGGCAAGACCATAATGGCTCCGTTCATGCCTGAAATGACATGGAACGGCACCATGGTTCCGCCAGGCGCACAGTGGTACACAAAGACACCGGCTTTGGTGGCTTTAAAGCGTAAAATGGCTTGTTGGCCTGGGCTGACGTGGGTCAACGCGCCTCCACCTAAGGCTCCCGTTGCGGCATGAAAGTCAATGTTGTGCAAAAAGGTATTGGTCTTAGGATTGACTAACGTGACTTCTACATAATCGTTTTGATGGACGACAATGAGGGGGCCTGGCACACTGCCTCCAAAGGTCATGGCCTGAACCGTGGCATCATTTCCAATGTCGATTTCTTTTTCCTCAATCACGAGTCGGATTTGGACCACCTTGGGTTTACCTTTGGCAACTTGATCATGTTTAGGTAGGAAAGGAGGGGGAACCAATTCTTGTGTCACCCGTTCCACTCCACTCAAATCGGCATGGGCTGATACAGCCAAGAGGAAGGCAATGGCCGTCAGAACGAAAAGACGTAGGAAATATGGCATAGGGACCTCTCTCACTATGGGTTCAATAAAGTATTAGGTAGGAATGAAATGAAACGGATTCATTCAAACCTGATCCAGCTGAGTTAGAGTAGCGGAGAGTCGAGAAGAAAAAATTGACGGGCGTCAAGTTTCTAAAAAAAAGGGAGGACAATGCAAACGAGGCCATACCAGTTCAAACAGGTTCTTGAAAAGACTCCGATTTTTTCTCAGTTAGCATCTCAAGAGTTAGATGCGTTGTCCGCATTGTTCCGAGTGCAGCGTTATGCGAAAGGCCGCATTATCTTTGAGCATGGAGGCAAGCCGGCAAAACTGCATTTTTTACTGGAAGGCGGTGCAAAATCAGTGCGCTACACGCCGGAAGGAAAAGAGATCATACTGCACATGATTTATTCGGGGGAGCTGTTTGCGATTCTGCCAACTTATTTAGAACTAGGCTATACAGGAACTGCTATAACAACTTGCGCCAGCATGATAGGGCATTTGGAACGGAAAGATTTATTGGGAGTGTTGCAACAATTCCCCAATATTGCGTTGAAAATGATGGGGATGATGGCATTACGAACCAAGTACCTACTCAATCGCATTGAAGAGCAAACCGCTCTTTCTCCGATGGAGCGGGTGGTTCGTTTTCTAGCTCGTGAATGTGAAAATCAGCAGTCTCCTGTGATCCATCTGCCGCATTCCAAAAATGACATTTCTCTGATCTTAGGAACCGTTCCTGAAACACTCTCCCGCTGCCTCACCAAACTCGTGCAACAACAATTGATCCGATTGGAAGGCCGCCAAGTGACGATTCTCGATCATGAAAAGTTGTTTGAGATAGGGTGGATGTGAAAAAAAGGGTTCCATCGACCGAAATGTTCGCTTCTACTCCAAGCACAGTGTCTCACCAACTGGACCAGCAGTATGCGTCATTGCTGGTAGAATTTCAGGACGACCTCAACGTGATCGGTTTTGTCTTGGGAGGTTCTCGTGGTAAAGGGTTCGAATCGGATACTTCCGACTACGATTGTACCTTGATTGTCAAAGATGGATTGGAGACGCATTACCGAACAAAATATTCCGATCTTCCTGAAGGTATCGATCTTGAAATCTACACGCTATCGGGCCTGCAAACGGCATTCCGATGGGGAGGCCGTCTTGAATGGGGACGTTACAATTGGGCATATCTCACACCCCAAATTGATCGTACCCAGGGAGAATTGCAACAGATCGTTCAGGAACTGGGACGGGTTCCTGCGGAGGTCGTGGACCAAGTTATCTCAGAAAATCTGGACTATTTGGCGAATCAATTCTATCGGTCGCTCAAATGCTTGCGTCGTGGAGATCGGGTTGGCTACCGACTGGAAGCTGCCGAGATCGTCAAACCTCTGTTTATTGCTCTATTCGCTCTCCACGGCAGACGCCTGAGGCCTTATTATAAATATCTGATTTGGGAGTTAGAAAACGATCCACTCGACAAGCTTCCTTGGGACAAAGACGCTTTGCTCAAGATGGTCTTTTCTATCCTGGAAACGGGGGACTACCGTGCTCAACAACAGCTGGTGAAAGGTGTCGAAACGCTGTTCCGTTCGGAAGGCTACCATGATGTTTTTGATAGTTGGGGGAATCAATGGATCGAGCTATTAGATTGGTCTCACCCGAAAAACACGGTCATTTCCTAAGAAAAAAATTGTATAGGCAACTAAGCAAATCCTAACCAAACGTTACACCAGACGTAGACCAATGCCGGTTAGCTTTATCGTTAGCCTGAAATGATTCAACCCACTGTGATTTCTCTGAAATTTATACACATTCAATATAACCTTTCTATTAAGGAAATCGTTATGAAACCATTTCAACTCCTACTAGTGATTAGTTTTCTCATGGGCACATTCATGATGGCTTGTTCATCCTCGGACAGTGGAGGGTCTTCAAGCAGCACAGCAACAAACAATGAAACGGTCGAGTTTTATGATACGTTTGAGGGCACGAGCCTTGACTCGAATTTATGGACTGAAAATTTGTCGGGAAACGGTTCGACGGTCACGGTTTCCAATGGAGTCTTGGAAGTAAAAGCGGTCAATGACGGCAACCCGGAGACACCTAATGGAAAAGCAGGAGTGGACTTTGCGACTTCTGCTTTGTCCTTTCAGGCATTTAGCGCGGAAGCAAAAGTTTTAAACGTCACTGGAGAATCAATTGCATTTGCAGAGGATAACAGTTTATTAAGGCTGGAAGGGTATGCTTTTAACACGGGAATCCGATCCAATGATGAGGAAACGGGTGAGGTCTGGATCGGTATCTATTTGTATGCTTCTGGACGGGTTCGGGTTTACTCTGAAAAATGTAATGATGCCTCATGCGATCCCGAAAATATCGATCTAATCATTAATGAAGATATACTAAATGTTGATTTAAGGGATGCTCACACATTAGCCTTAGGGTTTGATGCCGCTTCGGCTAGGATCCTATTTCAGATTGACGACAACCCGACGCGAGTGGTTGCTGTCGATACAAGTCAGTTTCCAGTGACCACTTTAGGATGGAGGTATGCTTCGCTTCGAGCGAGATCATTAAGCAGTTTTCAATCTGAGAGCATCACGGGCGAATTCGATAACGTTCGGGTTGGATCCATCGAGGAAATTTTTGGAAGCATAGAGTAGAAGTTGACGCTCGCCTTTTCAATAGGGCATTGAAAGGAATCACACACTTCGCATTCGATCAAGCATCAGACTGGATATGGAGGAACTTATGATCATTACGGCAAAAAATGGAACGGAGTTTCAGTTTCGGGCACTTTCTAAAACCGATGTACGGCTGTTAGGAAACTATTTCGAGTCACTCAGTGCTGAAAGTCGTAGTCGATTTGCCCCCCATCCGCTGACCCATGAACACGCTCATTATTTGTGCTTCTTGGAAAATGATTCAGCAAAGCGTTATGTAGTGCTTCCCGAACAAGAGGATGAGATTGCAGGCTACTTCATCTTAGACTCCCGTCAGTCGGCTCATGAGGTCGAACGATACCAAGCCGTTGGAATCGATTTGTCTTCAGGATTGCACCTTTTGTTTGCTCCATCGGTTGCTGATAAATATCAAAACGCTGGAATCGCTTCGGCAGCCATGCCATTACTGCTTCAAACAGCAGCCGACCTTGGTGCAGATAGCGTGGTGTTGCTGGGTGGAACCCAATCGACCAACCCCACCGCAATTGCACTTTATCAAAAGTTTGGCTTCCAATACGTGACGAGTTATTGGACCGACATCGAAAATTACGACATGTACAAACGGCTAAACAAGTAGTTGATTGACTTGAAACTCAGTAAGCTTTTAAAGATCTACAATCTCATATGGGAAACCCATGCCATCCCATATGAAATCCACATCCTTATACAGGAGGTCTAATGCAAATCGACTGGGCATATCTTCGCAATGGCTGAACGTCTTGCAAAAAAGCACGAGAGGTTCTCGATGCACATGAAACCACCATCCATGAAATCGTGGATGCCCGTAAAGAACGAATGGATGCCGATGCTGCATGGAATTTGTTGCGCCATGCCAACAAGATCATCACTGCAAAAGGCAAGAAATTCCAAAATTGGAACCCCAAAACCGATGACCCTGCTGCTATTTTGCAGCAGGTCATGGGACCTAGCGGTAACCTGAGAGCACCCACGTTAAAAATCCAAGACACCTTCTTGGTGGGCTTCCATCCTGAAGTGTTCCAAGAATGGGTGCGGAATTGATGGAGAAGCTCGGCAAGTATAAAACCGGCAAGTCGTGTCTCTATCTCAAAAAACTTGCCGATGTGGATCTCGCGATTCTAAAGCAGTTGGTTCAAGACGCCTACGAGGATATGAAAACATTGTATCCACCGACCTCATAGGATGCTCCATGAATGACGATTCACGGAGCTTTAGTCCCTTTTTCTTTAATTTTGGAGTTAGATACTATGGCAAACTCTCGACCCCCGAGTCACAAACATTTAAGAAAAGCCGCTCAGTCTTTTCAAGACTCAGATCTCAACTATCGAGTTATCAGTAAATTGATTGAAGCATTGGAAGTGCGGTTCGACGATAGGGAGATTAGGATGCAACGGTATTCTATACAACTTCTATCAGATTTGCGTTCGATGCTAGAGCCGCTGGTTGCCGATTGGCCAGAAGAATTGCGAAAATTTCTTTTTGCCAATTTACACAGGTTGTTTTTTCAATTGTTTTCGCAACTGCAACAACAGATGGGGGCACAGCAGATTCCACAACAAGAAATGACTCCACAGCAAAAAAAGGCACTACGGGAGCAACAACAACAGCAACAGCAACTGCAAATGCAACAACAGAGTGGTTATGAAATACTATCGCGAATTTATTCGATTCTAAAAACCCAGGAGCAACCTGCAAAAGAACAGCGAGACCAAGAGCATCGAGATTTGGAAGTGATTGAACAATTGGTAGGTTCTCTCAATGAGATTGATGAGGAAATAGAGGCACAGCGAGAAAAAGAGGAAAGGGTCAACTTTTCAGTTTATGGACCCTCTCTTGTGGCAGTGGATGATCCCTTCATATTGGACCTATGGGCTTACTTGGATCCACAGCAAAAACATGTCGCAAATATGGTGGCCAGAATGCAGCAGGTGGTCGCAGGTACCAAAAAGCATACAAAGGTGAAGAGGCAGTCTGTTCTCGTGGTTCAATTAAAGGTCCCGGCATTGCAGATTGAAAAAGACACCCAAATGTTAGAGTGGGAAGGCCATGAAACATTTAGATCATTCCACTGCCGGCTCAAGCGTTCAGAGGATATGTATTACGGCATGGAGATCCCCGGCGAGGTGATTGTGCAGTCCAATGGGCTACAGCTGGCTTCCATTGAGTTCAAACTCAACGTTGCGGAAAAAACAGAGGAAGTTCGTGGTGCGGTTTCGACCAAAGTCACTCAACCGAGTACGGCTTTTGCGTCTTATGCGAGTGAAGATCGGATTGAAGTCCTGCGGAGCGTTGAAGGTCTCACAAAAGGTGCGCCGCAGATGGATGTCTTTGTGGATGTGATCTCCTTGCGGGCAGGTCAGGATTGGGAGAAGCTGCTTCAAGCTTATATCCGAAAAAGTGAAATTTTTTATTTGTTTTGGTCTTCGGCAGCATTGAGATCGAAGTGGGTGGATTATGAATGGAAATATGCTTTGAAGGTGCATGGAATCAGCAGCATCGATCCCTTTCCCTTGGAAAGGCCGGAAATGGCTCCTCCTCCGCAAGAACTCAAGAGTCTTCATTTCAACAGCAAATATCAGATGTTCATTGATGCAGAAAAGTATTTGCAGGCCATGAAAGCTTAACCCGATAAGAAGCCGTGGCAAGGAGGGGACACCGCAAAAGGCTGCTCTGTTTACACAAATCAGCCTTTTTCTCATAAAATTTTCTACCTTTTTTACTTCAGCGCACTGAGTTCTGCCCCAAAATTGATATGGAAGGGCAATCCATCCAACACAATGGCCGGAACAGACTTCACCCCTGCGTTTTCGGCTTCCGCCACACGAGATTTGTCGGTACCCAAATGCACAATTTCTACGTCGTATTTGGATCGATCAATAGCTTCCGCTACGGTATTTTCCGCTTCAACACAAACCGGACAACCTGCATGATAGAATGTCGCTTTATTCATCGTTTTCTCCTTGTTTCATGTGATATGATTGGCCTGTCGTTCCAACCCACATTGGATTGAAGTGATGCTGAAATCCTCCCGTGTTTTTTTGATTTTGGGTAGCGGGCACTTTTTGGTTGGGTACTTACAAAACGGTGTAAATTATTGAATATCATGATGAAAAAAGTTTCAGAAAATTCGAAACGATCCACCTATGAGAAGCTGGAACAGGTGATTGGTTGCAAATGGTCTGTCTCGGTCTTGCAGGAGATTCGGGAAGGGACCTGCCGGCCGGGTGCGTTAGAACGCGCCATTGACGGCATTTCCACCAAAGTGCTTTCGGAACGACTCCGCAAATTGACTCAGTATGGTCTCCTTGAGAAACAGTCCTTCCCTGAAATCCCACCCCGTACCGAATATCGACTGACCGAGGCAGGCAAGCGGTTGACCGATATCATCGAACAGATTCAAAATTTGGATCAGGAGATTAAAAATACTTAACAATTGGATGGCAATTTAGCCAAGAGCTGCTTGATCTCAAATAATACTTTTGTACATGTTAGGCACGCCAAATAAAAGCGAGGACGTATAGCCATAGGAACGAATACGAGCTATGATTGCGCGTCTTTCATGAGACAAATTTGTCGATAAAATTTCCCACAATGGGAAAGCATACAACCATCTGAGATAGGAAAAACTTATGAAAAAAGTAATTGTGATATTGGGTTTTTGCCTTTTATGCACATCGGTTTCGATGGGGGCAGAGTATAAGGTAGGAATTGTGCCACAATTCAATTTAGGGAAATTGAAGAGTATCTGGAATCCTATTCTGGCAGAAATCAGTAAAAAGACGGGACACCAACTCACCCTCGTTCCAAAACGGAACATTCGTTCTTTTGGGAAAAGCTTGGAAGCCGGGGAGTTCGATTTTGCTTACATGAATCCGTTTCACGCGGTGGTGACCAAGAAAACACCGGGCTATCGTCCTTTAGTGAGGGACACATCGCGTGGACTGCAAGGGATCGTGGTCGTAGCGCAAGACAGCCCGATCCAGAGCATTCAAGACCTCGAGGGAAAAAGTATTGCATTCCCTGCTCCCAATGCGTTGGGCGCTTCTTTACTGATTCGAGCCGAATTAGGAAATAAAAATATTCAAATCCGTCCAAAATATGTTGGGACCCACAAATCCGGCTACCTCCAAGTGACCTTGGGAAAAGCACAGGCTGCAGGCGGGGTCAAACGAACCTTGAATGCAGAAAAATCACTCATGGGAAAGTTGAGAATCCTCCATACCACTCCATCGGTTGCTCCTCATCCGTTTTCGGTACATCAACGGGTTCCTGAAGCGGATGCGATTGCGATACAAAACGCCTTCCTGGAGATGAAAAATGCCCCCCACATCCAGAAGTTCTTAGAGCAAGTTCCTTTTGGCTCGCTCGGAAAAGCCAGTGCAAACGACTACCTCCCACTCGAAAAAATGGGATTGGCCGACTATTACGTGAAGGATTAAGCCGTCTTGATCCGTAGGGGTTTCACCACTTCACCAAGGAACCGCTACGGATTTCCCATTTTGGAATTTTTGATGCTCTTTAAATGTCTTTGACCTTGATTTTTTCTTTATGATACAAAGAAAGTTTTGTTTTTTTTATCCTCATATTGCCAGCATAGAGTGGGGAGAAAAAACTAGACAGAGTGTCTAACATAAAAAGAGCGAAAATTTTCTATAACCAGGGGGAAATGATGCAATATTTTCGTAATGCTTCGGTGGCCAAAAAATTATTGGTCCTGTTTTTATTTGTAGGTGTGGTGCCTACCACGATCTTAGGAGGGTTGAGTTATTACATTGCCCAAGATTCGTTACATACAGAATCCTTCCAAAAGCTCACCGCCATTCGAGAAAATAAGCGGTTTTTGATTGAGCAATATTTTGAAACCATCCGGGGGCAAGTGCAGACGATGTCTAGCAATCCAATGATTGTCACCGCCATGCAAGAGTTCAAACAAGCCTTCCACCAACTGCCTCAAGAAGTTCCGTATGATGCCGAGAAGATGGATCCTGCCTTACAAGAATATTACCGTCATAGTTTCCTACCGCGTTTGAACGAAAATTTGCTAGAAAAACAAACACTCTCTGATTTCTGGCCCGGTTCTCAAACGGCTAAAATACTTCAGTATTTATACATTGCGAACAATTCCCACCCAACGGGTGAAAAACATCGCCTCCTTCAAGCAAGTGATGGCAGCACCTACAGTCAACATCACCAAAAATACCATCCCTGGATTGCTCAGTTTTTAGAGGAGTTTGGGTATTATGATATCTTCCTCATCGATCATCAAACCGGAGACATTGTTTACTCAGTGTTCAAGGAGGTAGATTATGCCACTTCCTTAAAAACTGGGGCTTTCCAACGATCCAACTTTGCAGAACTGACCACACGCTTCTCTCAATCTTCTGCTGCGGGGCAAATCGAGCTGATTGATTTTCGTGAATATGCTCCCTCTTACAATGCCAATGCTTCGTTCATCGCAGCTCCGATTTTTGACGGCTCCGAAATGGTGGGGCTTTTGGCCTTCCAAATGCCAGTGGATCGCATCAATGCCATGATGACCAACCAAGAGCAGTGGAAAGCGGCTGGGTTGGGCGAAAGTGGAGAAACTTATCTGGTGGGCGGGGATAAACTATTCCGTTCGCAATCTCGCTTTTTATTGGAAGATAAACCCGGTTACTTGGAAACCCTTGAAGGTTTGGGACTTCCTGAACACACGGTGAAATTGATTGATAACTTCAACACATCAATCGGCCTACAAGAAGTGGATACCGTTGCCGTCAAGGCCGCACTCCAAGGCAAAATGGGCACTCAAATCATCTTGGATTATCGAGGCATTCCTGTGTTGTCGAGTTTCACGCCCCTGGAAATCGAAGGGTTGAATTGGGTGATGCTGAGCGAGATTGATGAGAGCGAGGCTTTTGCCGCAGTGGCCAACTTGCGCAATAGCATCATTGGCGTGTTTGTATTGGCAATGATTCTGATTGTTGCGATTGCTGCCTTGTTTTCCAGCCGGGTGGTGGGAATTTTGAAACTTGTGGTAGGACGGATCAAAGCCCTCAATGAAGGTGATTTGTCCACCCGTTTGAATGTGGAACGTCGTGATGAATTTGGTTTTTTAGCCCAATCGCTGGATCGGTTCGCTGATAATTTGGAACAAGAAATATTGGCTGCGTTTGATAGCTTGGCCGAAGGCAATTTCACCTTTGAAGCAATGGGAATGATCCGTACACCGCTAGAGAAAACCAACTACCATCTCTCACAAACGGTGATCCAGGTGAATACCGTATCTGAGCATGTGAACAGTTCGTCTAAACAACTGGCCGAAGCCAGTCAATCCTTGGCACAGGCCTCTCAAGAGCAAGCGGCCTCTTTGGAAGAAATGACGTCTTCCACCAGTTTGTTGGTTTCCCACACTCAACACAACGCAGAGAACATTTCCAAAACTCATAAACTCACAAAACAAGTGAAATGCCTGGCATCTACAGGTCGAGACCGAATGGACCAAATGGTGGAAGCCATCAATGCCGTGGATCAATCGAGTCGTGAAATCTCCAAGATCATCAAAGTGATTGATGAAATTGCGTTTCAAACCAATTTGTTGTCTTTGAATGCTGCTGTAGAAGCGGCACGGGCAGGGGAGCACGGCAAAGGGTTTGCGGTGGTGGCCGATGAGGTGCGCGCCTTGGCGATTCGCAGTGCCAGTGCGGCCCAAGAAACCACCGCTCTCATCGAACAATCCGTGGAACGGGTTCAATTCAGCACAGGACTTTCAGAACAAACGGTGGATGCTTTCCAAAAAATCATTACAGGGATCGATGAGGTCACGCAATATACCGAAACCATCGACCAAGACAGCCACAATCAGTTGGAAAGCCTGAATCAACTGGATACTGGTCTGAAACAGTTGGAATCTGTCAACCAACACAATGCTGCAACGTCCGAACAAGGAGCCACGACCGCGGAAAGTTTGTCTCAGAAATCGACAGACCTGTACCACCTGATTCAACAATTCAAGGTGAAATCAGGACAAGTCTCTTCTTCATCATCACTCATTTCCTATTAAGTTTGAGCCTTCCACGCTTGGGCAATGGCTTCCCCATTTTTCCCATCGAACCATTCGGTGGCATTCTTCGCTCATCAGCAGTTTGCGAACCTGTCTGATGCTCTCCATCCGGTCATCTGCTCGTAAGGTAACGAGAAAATGCTGGATGGAGTGTGGTTTCCAATTCGTCCTCATTGCAAAATTCCATATCGATCTGCAGGTTGGGTAAAACCTGCTCAAAAAATTTTTTCCGATTGTTTGCCACAAATTGGGGATCTTTTGCGTAATTTTGAGACGTTCCGCGCTGTACAACTCGTTGTTGACATAACGATTCGGGCGTTTGGATATGGACGATCACGATCCGATAGTGGGCGATGAAATCTTGAATCATCGCAAACAACATCGGGTTCACGCCGGTTTCTTCAAAAATGATCGGGTCGGGACTATGGGCGATGGCTTGTTGGATGTGAGTCTGGAAGTCATGAACCGCAGTTTCCATATGCTCTACCAGATCTTCTAGCCGCGGGTAACGTTCTAGAAAGAACTGTTCGATCCCAATGAAGCGGCAGGAATAATCCCGTTCCAACCTGCGTCCAATCGTGGTTTTGCCCACTCCATTGGGACCTAAGAGCACAATCAATTGTAGATGGTAGGGGCGAGTTGGGGAGTGTTTCAAAAGACTCATGTGGGTTTCCTGAGCGGCTTGTGATAGAAATTCGTTTTTTGTTTAGTTGAATTCGTTTAAAGTGAATTTTGTATTTTGAAAGGATCTCGCCGGATGGTTCTCAGTTTTCCATGATGTTCTCCGAGTGGGTGAAGAGTGGATGTATCGTATCTTTGACATGAATTGACAAACGGTTCTAATGAAACCACGTAAATTGATCAGTTTTGATTGGGCGATCAAAAAGTTACTGCGCAGCAAAGCCAACTTTGAAATCTTGGAAGGTTTTTTGAGTGAACTGCTCAAAACGGATATCCGTATCCTTGAAATTCTTGAAAGCGAGCAAAACCAAGAGCAGGCCAATGACAAGCACAGTCGGATTGATCTGAAAGTGCGCAATACGCAAAATGAGATCATTCTCATCGAAGTGCAGTTTGCCAACCAATTGGATTACTTTCAGCGTATTTTATATGGAACCTCCAAAACGATCACCGAGCACATGGATGCCGGGCAGGAATACCAAGAGGTGATCAAAGTCATTTCCATCCACATTTTGTATTTCGATCTCGGTCAAGGCGAAGATTATGTCTACTGGGGGGGCACGGTGTTTCGGGGAATTCACAAACATGACGAACTGCAATTGAGTTCCGACCAACAAGTGGCCTTTCCAGGCAGAACTCAGGTTTATGAGGTGTTTCCAGAGTATTATTTGATCAAGGTCAACCAGTTTGATGACTTGGCCAAAGACCCTTTGGATGAATGGATCTATTTTTTGAAAAATGAAGAAATTCAAGAGAGTTTTCAGGCAAGAGGCTTGAAACAAGCGAAAGATCGTTTGGATATCATGAAACTATCAGAACCAGATCGAAAAGCTTATGAACAGTATCTGGAAGCCATGCGTTTCCAACGCAGCATCTTACGCTCTTCTTATGGTGTGGGTGTATTGAGGGGACGAAGCGAAGGAGTGGAGATCGGCCGTCAAGAAGGAGTGGAGATCGGCCGTCAAGAGGGGGTTGAAATCGGCCGCCAAGAAGGAGTGGAGATCGGCCGCCAAGAGGGGGTTGAAATCGGCCGCAAAGAAGGATTGATTGCCAACATCCAGACCTTTCAACAATTGCTCAATCTCCCTGTGGAGGATTTCCAGGAATTGGTGACTCAAACGGTAGACGAACTACAACACCGTGCTGATACGTTAAAACAGCAGGTGCTTTCCAAGTGAATCAATAAGGAACTCGATGTGTGGACGATTTGTCATGGATGAAATCGTGGAAGCGATTGAATCTCAATTTGAAGTGGACCAGGTGGTTGCTACCACGCCGCCCCGATATAACATTGCACCCAGTCAGCCAGTGTCGGTCGTGGTGGAAGGCGATCAACGTTATTTGGATGTGTTTCGATGGGGGCTCATTCCATCGTGGGCCAAAGATCCCAAAATTGGCAACAAATTGATCAATGCTCGGGCGGAAACGTTGGCAGAAAAACCTTCGTTTCGGGCTGCGTTCCGTCGACGCCGTTGTGTGATTCCGACGACAGGCTTTTTCGAATGGAAACGGGATGGATCGCAACGCACCCCCATGTACATTCATTTGAAAGAATGCCGATTGTTTTCCTTTGCTGGACTCTGGGAAGAATGGCATACCCCTGAGGGATCGTTGATTCGCTCTTGCACAATCATCACGGTCGCTCCGAATGCCTTTATGGAATCGATCCACAATCGGATGCCCGCCATTCTTTTGCCTGGACAGGAAGGGGCTTGGTTGAATCCATCCGAAATCAAGCCTTCCGATCTGCAACCCCTATTACAACCGTATCCAGGGAGCGATATGACCGCCCATGCTGTTTCTTCACGGGTGAATTCTCCTTCCCATGATGATGCTTCGCTTGTGCAGCCGGTGTAGTGCTTTCCGTAGCTATGTGAACTTTGGTGAGCGCTTGGGGCAATAATCTGGGAAGCGGATTCACCGAAAATTACTGGAAAGGGTGTTGGGTAGGTCGCTTTGGAGAAACGAGAAACTTAAGCAGGTCGAGAGGGAGCTTATAGACAGGATTTAACACTCTTACAAAGTAGAAGGGTGAACGAGTTTTACCCGAAGAAATAATGAAAGGAGGTGGTTTTTTCTGAGGCCGTTTTGGGAGCATCCAGGTTGAAGATAGCAATGACTTCCGTTTTGATGCCGGGTTTGACGTTGATGACTACCAATTCTGCCGTTTCAATGATTTGGAACAAGCCGCGTCCTGCCCCACCTTTCTGTTGTTCTTCATTGAGGGTTCCGGCCAAACCAGAGTAGCAACTATGCAGGTAGTCTAGGATGGTTTGGCGGTCGAAGGCTCCAAAGGGATCTTCGACCGAAACGGCGAGCAACACGCCATCCGAAGCATACCGCAGCAGGCCTTGCTCGTCGGGTTTCAGGTTCACCGGAACGGTCCGAGGGAGATGGTTGTAAAGGGCTTTTCCAGAAGCATCGGTTGGGGCGTCATAGATGGCATTCATCAGCAATTCTTCCACCACCATTTCAATCCGTTTTAGAAAGTTGCGACGCACTCCCAAGTGTTGAAAATATTGGATCATTTCTTGGGTTAAATCGTCCCGCGTTCCACTGCTTGTCACATCGAGGTGCTTCACCTCCACCCCCCAACTGAGGTATTTTTCGAGTCCAAACAAATCCTGGTTCACCAGTTTGCTGACGGTGATCAAGATGTTCTTCAAGGTGAAGGTGCGATCTTCATCATTCCGCGACACGATGTTGGAAAGGAAGGGCAGTTCCATCAAAATCGGTAGATACATGGGCACATCTTCCGAAGTCATGAACACGGATTTGGTGTTGGGCGAACGTTCATGGGCAATTTGGGCCAACTCGATCAACCCCACATCCACACAAAGCACGTCGTAGCGATTTTGTTCCAGCAGGGCTTTGCCGTCTTCGAATTTGCTCACGATGTCCAGTTCCACGCCCGTGCCACCCAAGGCCATTTTTGCCAGGATTTGCTGTTTCTTTTCCCGCTCGGCAAGCAAGACTCGCTTGCTTTGGATCGCCTGTTCCGAATGGTACAGTGAAGTGATCGGGTGGAGCATTTCATCAATTTCTTCCACTTCCCGGATGGCCTCTCTCAGGATGTCTTTCCGTTCGGGAGCGATCTCTTTCAACAAATGATCATGGATTTCTTTCAGCGCACTGATGTGGGTGTCGTGCAAAGTACTCAGCTTTTCCAGCAGTTGTTCTTTGGTGGAATTCAACTCTTCCAATTTGCGATTGGAACCGAGCAACTCCGTGTTCTGCTGTTCTAAATCATGTTTCGCTTGATTGAGTTCTTGATTCTGCCCTTGCAGTTCTTTTTGGGTCCGGCTGAGTTCTTCGTTTTGCGTCTCTAGCTTTTTCTGGGTGTGGTTGAGTTCTTTGGACGTTGCCAGCAGGTTGTTGCTGATCGTTTCTTGGATGGTGAGGGAATTTTTCAAGCCTTTGGTACGTTGTTGAACCTTGCGTTCCAGCACTAACGTAGAATTGATATTTTCAATGGCAATCGCCAAGAATTGGCACACCGTGTCGACAAACTCTTTTTCTTTGGCTTCGAAAGAAATGACGTCGGAACTCGCAATCTCAATCAGCCCCAGCAGTTCGGCATCGTGGCGAATGGGGACGCGCAGGATGCCGTCGTCCAGATGCCCTCCGCCCATGACTTCTTCTAAAGAGAGAGGGGGATCGGTGGAATACGAATGGGTGAAATCACGAAGACCGTGGAGTTTGATCAGAGGTTCTCGTTCTTGATCAGCGTGGGTTTTCATGCGGAATTGTGCATAACCAATGGTGCCGTCGCTTTCCTCTTCTCGGAAGAAAATGTGCACATCGGCGGACTTGCTGAGTGAGAGTTCCCGGACCAAAAAATTAGATGCTTGCACCATCACGGAGAAGATGTCGTGCGCACTCGACATCTCTTTGATCGTCTCCAGTAAGAGTTTCAAACGACGATTGGTCGATTGAAGCTCCTCCGTGCGAGCCTTGACTTGTTTTTCCAAGTGATCGCGATCTTGAGCGCGTCGGACTAAGTGTTTTTTATGGCGCGCGTGGGTGACATAGGCGTCGACCTTGCTGCGCAACAATTCCAAGTTGATGGGCTTGACGAGGTAATCGGTGGCTCCCACTTCATAGCCACGCAGCATCTTGTCTTCGTCGGGACCCATCGCGGTAATGAAGATGATCGCAGGCGCGTGACCATTCAGCTCACGAATATGAGAAGCGGTTTCGAAGCCATCCATGCCGGGCATGGTGACATCCATGATGACGATATCGAAACGTTGTTCTCCTACCAAGGTCAGGGCTTGTGGGCCCGAATAGGCCATCGTCATGATCCGATCTTTGCGAGCCAGAGCGGCTTCTAAAAAGATCAGATTGTCGGGTTGGTCATCCACCAGCAGGAGCCGTATCGGTTCAAGTTCAGAACTGTCACTCATGAGTTTTCTCGGTTACTCAAAAATTCGCACCAGCGTAGGGAATTCCAAGTCTGGAACCCGGTTGAAGAAAAGTTTTACCATACTCTCTGGAATAAATTCTACTGTTTTCCTAAATTACAAAAATGAGATGGCAAACTTTCCATAATAGCAATTATTGTGGATTTAGCAGTAACAAAATTTGCTTTTTTTGGATACAAGGTGATTTATTTCCTCCAACGAGCGAAAACAATGAACTTTTGAGAAACTAACGACGACCCATAGAGTATGCCAGTAAAAGGAAGGGAAATTGAATCGAAATTTGACAAAAGCCATAAATCGCTCACAACTCCACCGACATGCTAACTGATAAAAAATTAAAAATGGGGTTGACAGCCTTTCAGTTCAGGAATATCATTTTTCAAAAATTGGATAATTAATTTTCCAAAAAAGGAAATAATTTTTATCTACAGAATTGATGTATGTCACTCGAAACCGTCTCCAAAAAAAATCCCGTGGGAATCACTTTGTCCGATATTCGGTGCATACGTTGCAATCGGCTGTTGTTTAAAGCCGAGAACTTGCAGGGATGGATTGCGATCAAATGCAAGAGATGCAATTATGTGAATAATATCAGACGGTAAGTGGTTCTGAATTCCATTCGGATCATGCAAAAAAGAGGCTCACCGAGGTACGAGCGACAGATAGTAGAGCTCCATGCGAGGGCCAAACCAAGGAAAGAACATCTCCCTGGTTTGGCCCTTTTTTTGTTGATGAGATGGATGAGCAACTGAACAGTGCGAACTTCAGCTTGATCTCTGGGACGTTCTATCAACCCTACGAAGCAAGTGAGACAGTGTGCGGACTTTAGAGGCAATCAAGAAAGATATCGAAAAATTAAGGAAAGAACGACAGAAACTGGAGCAGCAAGGTCGTCAGCTGGTGCAAGAGACCCAGGCTGCAATCCATGCTTATCGATCCGATGATCCACTGAAGCACATCAGCGTAAAAAATCTGAAAAAGCCCAGCTCCTTGAAAGCGGAGTCTGTGCAGCAATTGTTGGAAAGCTGCCTACAATTTTATGAGGGCAAGAAAAATCCACGTGTCCTTCAACTCGAACAAGATTACCTAGCTGCCCTTCAAGAAATAAAACCGCTTCTTCCTGATTCTGCTCGCTCGAAATTGATAACAACGGAAAAACCGTTACAGGATTACCTGCAAGGGCGAGCAATCCATATCGAGCAAGTGACGAAAGCTGCGTTATCGCAAGTAACGCAACTGAATAAGATTTGGTTCGATTTCTATATGAGCTTGAACTTGCGCCAAGTGTTGCTTCCAAAGGGACAGGTCAAAATACAGACGGTTCGCGATTTTCTCACGAAACTCCCTCAGGAAGCGAAAGCCATTGAAAATCGCTACAACAAACAAATCAATCAGGTCACCAAACAACTCGAAATCTCTGCCAATAAACTCTCTCAAGTTTCCCGTCTGGAAGAATCTTACCTCTACTGGCGTGTCAATATTTTTGGAAAACTGGTTGCTCAGCATTCCCCCTCTCAAGCAAAGCAAAAATCACTTACAAAAGTGATAGAACTCCTAAAGGCGTTTCAACGGTTCTATTTGCACCCTAGTATTGTTGACGGCATATTGGAGCATCATCAACGGACTCACCAATATTTACTACGAGTGCTGTTTGACGAGTGGCAAAAAGCCTCCTCTCCTGCGAAACGGCAAAAGCTTCGAAGCATCATCATCGCTGTTCACAAGATTTCAGGAGATGTGGGAGCTGTTACGAAAAAAACAGGTGGTAATAAAGACCCAGACATCAAGGCTGTTCAATCTGCTTTCCACTGCATCGATGTGAATGCTGCTGGTTTTAAGAAACGATTCGATGGGTTTCAAAAAGTCGGTTTTAGCGCGTTGACGAAGGAGTTGGAACCGGTCCTCAAACCCGCTCCTAAGAAACCGGCCCTCGTAGAAAAACCGCCTGCCATTCCGAAACCCGTTGTTGCTCTGAAACCCCCTGTGATCGAAAAGCCAACGGTCTCCCAAAAACCCTCTGTTACTCCGAAGCCCGTTGCTCCGAAGCCTCCTGTGGCCGAAAAACCAACGGCGACTCCAAAGCCGACTGCTCCGAAACCAACGACCGCTCCAAAGCCGACTGCTCCGAAACCGACGGCCACTCCAAAACCAACCGCACAGAAACCAACGGCGACTCCAAAGCCAACCGCACAGAAACCAGCCGGGACGACCCCATCGCCGGAATTCCAGACACGGCCTGGTCCCCAAACTGCGTTGGCCAAAGCCATTGCATTTATTGAACAATTTCAGGCGCTTTATTTGGCGAAACGAAAGGTCGATGGCACCATGCAGATCGGCTTCAGCACACAGAAGTACTTGCTCCAAACGTTATTTAAACTTTGGAAGGAGACGCCCAATAAAGAAGAAAAGAAGAAGCTTCGCTCCAATATCGATGCGCTCCTCGCCCTTTCAGGAGATGTCGGCAAAAAGGCGAAGAGCAACAAACCCGCCGATATTGCAGTGGTATTGAATGTGTTTGCTTGCTTTCGAATCAGCAATCTCAAGAGAAGCATGTTCGCGGAGTTCAAAAAAATAAGCCTTCAGCAGGTTAAACAAAACTTGGATAGCTCTCTCAATCCTCCACCCGATGAAGCCTTGATGAAAGAAATCGTCAAGTGGCTTACGGTGCTTGGATTTCCCAATGATCGGGTGATCAGCTATCAACGGACCACCCATAAGACGTTCATTCTGGTGTTGAAAACATTGGCAAAGGATGATCCTGCTGGCAAATGGAAAAAGCTACTAACCCAAGTTGAAAACATCAAAGGGCATGTGGGAATCCCAGGCAAAGGAAAGCACGATAGTGCTTTCAATCGAAAAAGTGATGTGGATACGATTCGAGAGGTATTGAAGGCCTTCAATCAAGCACAGTCGAAAAAGAAGCATGACATCAAAGCCCTGTTGCTTGAGAAAAAGGCGGAGGTGAAAAAGTCCAAGGCAGCCCATAAGCCTCATGTCTTCAAATTCTATCCGACCGGCCACGCCAAGTTGGTTGGCGAAGTGATCGATCTCATACATCGAATGCAAGCGTTGTATGCAAAAAAGGTAAACGGCAAACCAAAAACCGATGGTCGGTTGGATGTCGATGGAAGAACACATCAAGCCCTGTTGCGGGCATTATTTGCCAAATGGGAAGCCGCACCAAATAATGCCAAAAAACATGAACTTCAGGGCGTTATTAAGTCCGCTATAAATCTATCGAGGACTGTCGGTGTATTGGAAAAAAGAAGTCTCGGCAACCTCCCCAAAGATGTCAAAGCCGTTAAAAATGCGTTTCAGTATATTGATTTGAATTCCCCCCAATTAAAAACGCTCGTGCAGGTGGTCAAGAAGGAAGGTTTTTATACGTTTACCCCCAAATTGGATGAAGCATTCCAATGGGATCAACTGCATCCGAGTACTCCGAAGGTTGAGCCAAAAGATGTCAAACTTCGGTTTCAACCCGGCATTGATAAGAACAGCCTCTCTGACTATACCAAAGGGGTGCTTCGGGACATCGCGGCTCAAGCGGGGTTATCCTCTTTAGAAATTTCTTCAACCCAACGGCCTGCACCCCGACAGGCTAGAGTGATGTATGACAATCTTGTGTCGGATGGAATTGGCCAGCAAAAGAGAATGTATGGGATTGCTGGGAACAAAGTCATTCAAGTATATATTGATCTGAAAAAGCAAAAGAAGAGTAAAAGCGAAATCATTAAGGCAATGACAGATAAAATATATGAATTGGGAGAGAGTGCTGTGTCTAAACACGGGGCCGATCCTAAAGTGTTGAATGTGGTCGATGTGCCTCGTTCGTGGTTGCCTCGATCAAAAAGGGCAATCTTTATCAAAGTAGTTCGAGAAGAGCAGAAGAAGAAGCGGGTGTCTCGTTTCTTTTATCCACCCGAAGATAAGAAAGCGTATCACATTGAAATTCCACAATAAGATTGGCAAGCACGAACCTTTTTATTGGGAGTAAAAAAATAAAAATAATTCCAAAAAAGGTTGACAAATTATCCATTAATGGATAATATGATTTTAGATTTGAACGACACATAGTGAGGTTCACGAGAGACCCCATCTGGTATTTAGAGAGTCCCCCTAGAGGGCCAAATTTCAAGCGGTAGCTGCCTTGGAATTTGGCCCTTTTTTTTTGCTTTTTTCATCAGAGTTTTTTGGACGGAAGGAATCCAATTATGGCAAGCATTGAAGAATCTATTTTGCAGAATTTGGAAACGGCTTGGGGTACCAAAACCCCGATCTCCTGGGAAACTCGCAATCAGCCGTTCGATCCGAACCAAACGTTCACCGGTTACGATGACAATAACACCTATATCATTCCTGAAGTGGACGTGATCACCCGAGTGGCATTGGAAGTGCCCGCCGTCAGCTCCACCCTGCGCGGAGAATATTTGCTAACCGTGAATGTTGTGCCGCAAACCGACGCAGGGGCCACGGTGGTAGAAACGTTGTTCAGCTTTTTGAATAGCACCTACACCAATCAGACCATCACAACAGGGGGATATCGAATGTATTTCCAACCTCCGCTGCGGAAAACTTTCCAAAAAGAGAAAGATGGTACTCGAAAGTTTTTTCCGTGGGAATGCATCTTCACCGTCTATGAATGAGGCTCCATGTATCGAATTCAAAATAAGGGCAGGCATCCTGCCCGGTTTCGCCCATCTTATGAAGTCACCCCTCCAGGAGGCTTCTTAGAAGTGACCGCTGAAGAGTATGAAGCGGTCCACAATGTGATTTGGGAGCGTTTGCCCCCAACAACAGATGCCGCAGAAGCTCCTCCGGCGGAAAGTAGCCCAGTGCCTTCCGCGGCACCGCCGGAGGCCCCGGCAGCGTCCAAGACGGTTCCTGAGACAGAGTCGAAGACTCCTCCCAAAAAACCAAGTCGATCTCGATCGACGACGCGACCCAAGACCTCCAAAACCGCTCGAAAAAAAAAGACGACGAGGAGCAGTACTGACTCCCGGCGTAATGAAAAATCCAAAACTGAGTAACCTAATAAAGGAGATGTAATATGCCAGTACCTAGCTATATTGCGCGACGTCAATCTGTCACTGCGTATATCGTCAAAGAAACCACCGCCGGGACCTATGCTTACCCGACAGGTGCAGATGCCTACAAGTTGGCACAAGAGACGGGCTACACGCAAAACCCCAACAAGAGCGAACTCAGCGAATTACAAGCTGAGTTGGTTTCTCGTAGCAAAGTCTTCAACTATCATGAATTTGGTAGTGGTGACTTGATGGTGTATTCCCGCACTTCCGGTGCGGCGGGTACCGCTCCGGTGGAAGACGTGATGTTGGAAGCCTTTTTTGGCAAAAAAACGGTCAATGCGAGCACCGACGTGACCTACACACCTGCAAACAACATCTCAACCTTGAGTGTGTCTGAGGTCTTAGAAGAAGACGGTGTGAAGTATGCCACAGGTGTCGCTCTTTCTGACATGTCAGTCACTGTTGGAAAAGACAGCCCTTTACAATATTCGTTTTCCACCACGGCCAACAAAGTCTTGAACGGTGGAAGTGCTTTAGTAAGTGGAGCGATTGTAGACACCGCTACCGCCATTCTGACTCAAGAAGCCGATGCTTCGGTATTGTTCCCGATCGCAGGCGTTCAAGTCGGTGTGTATGACAGCAACATGACCTTATTGGGCACTCCCCAAAATTTGTCTTCGGTCAGCGGAGCCACCCTCAGTTTAGACGCTGCTATTGGAGCTGCCTTATCGGATGGTGACTTGATTCGTCAAGTGTTCCCTACGGCAAGTTATGGCGCCGGTTCGATTTCTTCCAATGGAGAAACCTCTTTTTATCTGGCCGCACAAGATGCACCGTTGGGTACCTTGTTCAGCGCCGGTAGCCAGATTTCAGTTCGTTCCCTAGACCTTACCTTCAGCCGAGATTTGCAAACCCCGACTGCTCAAAACTTGAGTGGTAATCCTTACCCCACCGCAGAGTATTTGATTGGGGATGCGGGCATGACCATCGAAGGCAGCTTTGCGTTGAACTGGCGTCCTACCGAACAACGCCGCTATGGCGACCTCCTCAAGAATTCCAAGGCTTCCATTGGGGTGCAAGTGGGCACTGCCTCAGGAAACATCATCCAATTTGTATTCCGCTCCGTGGATTTGACGGTGGATGCCGATGCGGATGGCGATGGAGCCCGAGTGATGAACTTGAGTTTCCAAAACGACAATGCTGGCTCTAGCCTCACTTCTGACGATGATCGCGTTGCTGTGATCTACAAGTGATCTGGAAGTCTGTCGGACGTTTAGCGGTCGGGACTAGTCCGTGTGGTTAAGCCCATGTGGCCACATGCCGCTAACACTCGAAACATGGGCACCTCTTCTTGCACCTTCTGAGTCTGCTGAGAGGTAGGGCTTCCCTCTCTCGCTCTATCTCTCAGTCGACTTCCTGAAGTTGTTAGAGTTTGCAGAACAACATGGAAAGAAAATTCAAAAAACTTCGTACGTGGGCTTATGACCCTTTTTCTAAATCAAGGAATCGCCGGTAAGGTATTGGGATTCCTTCTACACATGGGAGAACACAATGTTAGCAGATGATGAAATGACAAAGACCTCAACTCACTCTAAGGATACCTTTGATTTAACCGATGACATTGGTGTCGTGCAGGTGCCGCATCCTAGACATCCCGATACGTTGTTTGAGTGTGCCTCACCGAGCAGTCATGACTATGACAATCTACGACGCAAACACAAAATTCCGGGCCGTGTGAAGCGGGGTCGGGCATCGAGCGATGACGTGGATGCTGGAAAATTCGGAGAAGATCTCTTTTGCCTCATTGTGAAGAATTGGCACAACCTGACCAAGAATGGGAAGGCCTATGAGTGCAATGATGCCAACAAACGTTGGCTCTATACCCATGCTCGCAACCTCTGTGATTACATCACCGATGAGGCAGAGCGATTGAACAATGAAAGTCTCGGGTTAGAACTGGGAAACTAACCGATTGGTTGGATTTGCGGACAGGTAAAGCGGTGTATGCCGAAGGAGATGAACGTTACGGTATCGAAAAAGATCGCCCGTTTGGTGGGGAAACCTGCCAAGCGTGTTGCGACATCTATCTCTCGTATCCCGAAGACGACCCCAACTTCTTAGAACCCCCGTGCCATATCTGTCCCCAAGCTGGTTTTGAACTCACGACCAACAATCAATGGACCTGGGAGCATTGGCAGTGTCTCAATCGCACCGGACGCAGTCGAACGATGGGGCATGAATACCTGCGTGAAGAAGCGATCACGTTACACTTGAAACGCTACGCACGTGACACCCCACTTTGGTACGAAAAACTCCTCGTGATTGAAGATCGGATGGTGGAACACCATTACGATCAAAAAGAGTCCAAACGCAAACAGGCAGAACGCAAACGTAAACCTTCTAAACGATAAAGAGGCAAGTTGGCGGAAATCACAATGATCAATATTAAAGTCGACGTCAGTGAGGCCCAGAAAACTCTGGATGACCTCGAGGTGACGTTGAACAGCGATATTCCCAAGGCCGCGCAAGCCGCGCAAAAGGCGATCGATAAAATGGACCGCCAACTGGCCAAAGGTAACAAAACCATCGCGAAGGCTAAAAAAGAAATCAACAAGTTGGATCTCTCGGGAAAAGGTCCTGATGTTCCTTCGGCACCCAAAGCAGCCAAAGCGCTGCGGGGTGCTTCGGAGACGGTCGAAAAAGCGGCTCAAACCGAAGAAGGGGCGGCAGAAGACGCCGTCATTGCGGCAGAGGAAACCCAAGAGGAACAGGAAAAAATCAATCAGTTGTATGAAGAACGAGTCCAAGCCGCTGAAGAGATTTTGGCCTTAGAAGAACGGGCCAATGATGCGGAATCGCAACGCATGATCCAGTTGGAGCGGGCACAAGCCGCCCGATCCCAATATTTGGCGGGGTCGATGGATTCCGACATGGAATATTGGAAGCAACAAGGGCCACCTCCTCAAGAAACCCCTTCTCCCACCGATGGGCTGGTGGATAAGATTTTAGAAAATGAGATGTTCGCCAATTTTCTGAATTCTAAAGGGGGGCCAGACGCCCATCAAAATCTTGTTGCGGGGATGGATTATGTGAAAAACGACGAATTCCGAAACCAACTCGTGGATGAGTTGGCAGCCACCCAAAAGTTACAACAGGATGACTCGTTGGATGCCGCTGCCCAAGAAAAGATTGCGGAAAAAATCGGGCTATTGACCGACAAGCTTGGCAAGCAAGATTTTCAAGGATTGATGCAACCCCGCATCCAATCCATGCAAAGCGGCATGATGGCGCAAGTCGGAGGCTTGATCACCGGGTCGACGACGCCCCAAAATATGGTGGGAAGCTTGATTCAGCAAGGTGCTGGAATGGCAGGGGCGGCGATTGGCAATGCCATTGTTCCGGGGATTGGAGGCGTTGTAGGGGGTGCCATCGGTGACATGGCTGGCAAGTCTTTGGGAGGCATGTTTGGTGGAAAGAAAAAGAAAAAGAAAGACTTACAAAGGCAACGCGACAACGCCCGATTTTATCCCATTGTCGAAGAACGGAACCGCTTCGTCCGGGGGATTGAAGGCCCCCTCTTTGAACTCGAAGAAGAGTTGAGGAAGATCAATGACGACAAGAAGTTCTTCATGGATAAGCGGGGCGAGAAGGGACGACCCTCCTACCGTGGGCAACCTTTGAAAGACTTCATGGAGATGTTTGAGGCCAAGCGCCAAGAAGCCATTGATCAAATGTTGGATCCCTTCCAGCAGATGATCGACACCATGAATAAGTCCGATTTCCAGATGCGTTTTGAGGCCTTCAAAGAAGAAATGGACAAGCTTCAAGAGGCCGCTCCCAATCTTGAGATGGAAGGGTATGATTTTGACCACGCGTTCCACGTGTTGTCCAAAAAAGAAGATGATGTCAGCCGATTGACCTCGGCAGTCGCCGGTACCGAGAAACGCTTGGAAGAAGCGGAGGAAGGCAGTGACGAAGAGCGAATGCTGAAAGCGCGATTGAGTTCACTCAAGAGCCAATTGGCAGGTGCCAAAAGGAAGGTGGAGCATGCGACTCAAGTGCTAGAAGAGATGACGGCAAAGAGTGCGGCTCTCGCGAAGATGACCTTGTCGCCAACCTTGGAAATGGCCGAACGCGCCGAAATCTACAATATGGCAGTGGCTGATGCAGCGGACCGGATCGAGGCCAAGGCTTTAGGTGGACCGGCTTCCGAAGTGCGAAGCATCTTGGAAGAGGCGGCGGAACGTATCGATGCAGTCTCCACCCTCTTGCCTGATGTCCTACAAGGTGTGGAAAATCTAGGAGAGATCGATTTTGCCGAAATCGACTTTTCCAACATCGAGGGCATGGATTTTTGGGAAGGACGGGCCGAAGCCATGAACCTCGACATGACGGGCGAAGAAATCGTGCGTGCCATGTTTGAGGGCACGATGGGCATGGAAGATCTCGTCACGGACTTGGAAGGCGAACAATTTGCCGAAACCCTACGGGAAGTGCTGGGCATCTCGGATGATATCGAATTGGGGATGAATCCCACTGATCTCTTGGTTGCTTTTTATGAAGGCACCCTGACGGCAGAGCAACTGTTCCCCGACCTGGACCCTGCTGCGATTGAACAGATTTTCATCGATCTGGGGGATGAACTCGATATGAATATGGACAGCGATCAGCTCCTCGAGAATATCATGAGTGGGGCGTTATCCATCAACGATGTGATGGGCATCCTTTCCGAATTCACTGGGGAAGATTTTGGACTGCAACTCGAAGAAGGCGCTCTCACCCCAGAAGATATCACCCTCGCATTGGAAAGCATTGAAGATATCCAGACCATTCAAGAAGACGCGGTCAATCGAACCCAAGATGCCATTGATGGCATGTTGAATCACATGCTCGAAGCCACCCACGGCAACAAAGCCAGCTTCAAAATCGAACAGTTGGAAAAGGAATTGGCTCAAGAATGGGATGATTGGGACAACATGCTGGCCGAGGCGGAAAATAATCCGTTGGTGCAAGGTTTGTTGGATATGGGGTTTGATCGAGAGCAAGTGTTTAAAGAGTATGCCGATATCAAACGCAAAGAATTGAATGAGGACATTGCAAAAATCGGCGAAGACATCAGCGAGCCTTTCGATAAATACATCAAAGACCTGGACTTCGAAAAAGCCACCGAAGGCCTGGAAGGGGTCGATCTGGCGTTATATGAGCTGTCCGAAGAGGCAGACAAAGCCATGGAAAAGCTTGAGGAAGCGAAAGAGAGCGGTGAGATCACCGAGGAGATTTACGACAAAGAACTCAAGGTGATTGAGGAAGGGAAAGCGGCCAAAACCGAGATGCTGAAAAAAGAGGCCGAAGAAGAGGCGATTGAAGAAGCCCAGAGTGCCATGGAGGAAATCTTACAACCCTTCCGCGATATCCAAGAAGACTGGGATTTTGCCCAAGCGACCGAAGGCATGAGCGAGCTGCAGATTGCAATCTATGAGCTGGGCAAGAATGCGGATGAGGCGAAAGAAGCGATTGATGCCACCGCGGACCTCACGGACGAGGAAAGGTCTACTGCAAAGGATGAGATCGATGCGGGGGTCAATTACCAGAAAGGTTTATACCTGGATGACATCTTAGCTCCTTTCAATGATCTGATGGATACCGTGGACGCAACCAATGCCGCAGCCCATTTGACAGACCTGCAAAAGTCCATCTTGGATTTGGAACAACAAGCCGAGTCTGCCCATGAGGATATTGATGCGTTGGATCTCGATCCGGAAGAAGCGGCAGACGCCAAAGCCGTTGTGGACAACTCAGTGGACGCCCAAGCAAATCTGTTGACCTGGCAAGACATTGACAGTCAGCTCGGCATCTTTCGGGATTGGGAAGAGGAATTTAACAACCTCATGCCACATCTCTCTGATTTTGAAAAAGCACTGTTCGACATTGATGTCCAAACGCTGTCCATGAAGAGTCTCATTGATGCCTCTGAAGATCTCACGCAGGCTCAAAAAGATTTGGCAATGCAAACGGTCGATGCAGGGGCTTCAGCCAAAAAAGCGGCAACCCATTTTGCCGAAGCTCAAGCCCAGACCGATGCCATGGGAAGCATCCTCGATCCATACAAAGGCTTTGTGGACGATGCGGAATCAACGTTTGCCACACACGGTATGAGCGACTTGGACAAAGGGTTGTATGACGTGGGAAGGCAGGCGTATGCCGCTCGTGATGAAATTGCGGCCTTGTCTCTGTTGTCCCATGATCAACGAATTTGGGCCAACCAAATGATCGACCGAGGTCTCAAAGCGCAGCACGCGGTATTGGAATACGAAGATGCCATGAAGCAGATGGAAGAGATCGAGCGCAAAAAAGAACAAGCGGCGACCACCATGGAAACCATCCGTGCGCAAAGACTGCGCAACACGTCAGGGGCATTGACAGCCGACTTGGATGAAATCAACCAACGGTTCCATACCATGCGATCCGAGTTGATTTTCACGGCAGACGAATTGGAAGAGATTTCGACTGTTCAAGTGGCCGAGCTTCGTCGAGCTGTGGAAGCGTTTTTTGCAGAGTTTCGTAGTGGTTTTGCAGCCCAGCAAACGCGTCTCGATACCTTCAAAGAAAAGATCGAACGGCATGGCATGTCGCAAGAGGAAATCTTGGATCACGTCACCGCTAAATTGGAAGATACCAACAAAGCGTTGGATGCCAACATTGATAAGTACGGTGCGGATCTTTCCAACATGGTGGGCCTGACGGACGATGAAATGACGAGTGGCTTGAAGGAGCGTCAAACGCTCATCGATGAAGTTCTGAACCTCAGTGAGGAAGTCTGGGAACTCCAGAAGAACACCTCCTCGGGTCAGAAAGAATCGTTGCAAAAACAATTGGATGCGGTGCGCTCACTACAACAAGTTTTGGATGGCATCCGCAGTACGATCAATTCCCTGCTGTATTCCGATCTCAACAAAGGGACGGTGGAGGAGAAAGCCCTCGAAGCTCAAAGCGAATTCGACCGATTGCGCCTCGCCGTATTTGGCAGTGGCAATCAGGTGTTGGATACGGCTTCTGATGAAGACATCCAAGCGTATCAAAGCTTTGTGCAGACCTACTTGCAATCGCAAGAAGCAATGCTCAAATCCAGCAGCGGGTTCCGCGAACGGTTTGATCTCGTGATGGCCGATTTGCGACTGCTCGAAGACAGCTTTGCCGCCCAAATCCAAGGACATGGTCCGATTGCCGATTTGGCAAAAGAAATCGAAGCGTTGGAAAGCGACGCCGAGAATGCCCAAGTCCCTGTGAACTCCTTGTCTGCCTTGCTGAATGCTGACGGTCCTTTGAGCCAATCGATCATTTCCTTGCAAAACGTGCTGGATGTGACGGTTCAGGGCTTGGGGAGCTTGGTGGATTCCATCAGTCAGAAAGCTATTGATACTGGGGTGGCCCAACAACAGGCCATTGATTCGATCCAGACCGCGGTCAAAAACACCATCGATTGGAGCAATCAGGTCGTGAACCGGCTCGAAGAGATCATCAACCGGCCACCGCCACCTCCACCACCTCCGCCACCTCCACCGCAACCGACGTATCACCCCCCACCTCCGCCACAACACGGTGGAGGTGGCGGTGGAGGCAATCCACAGCACCGCAGTGGCCTCGTCGACATGCTCAATTTTATGAAAGCGCGCATGACGCATTTTGATCCTGACATCCCATTTTCACATCAACGTCTGATCAATGCACGAAACGCACTTTCAGAAATGCGAGACAAGTACAACAGCATGAAAAACAATGTGCCACTTCCGAGTCAGTTTGACCGGTTAGGACCCCACTTGGCAGCGACGCCTGAGGTGGAGCCGTTGTTGAATAACTTAATTTCCCAACTGACATCGAGCATCAACAGCATGCAGATCCGAGCAACGGGTGGGATGATTTACGGTCCTTCTCATCAGTTGGGTGGGGTTCATATCAACGCCGAAGGCGGTGAATTCATGGTGCGCAAATCGGCAGTCGATGCGCTGGGAGTCAACTTCTTACAGCATTTGAACAACAATCCTGAGGATTACAAATTTGCCGATTCGCCTCGCTTCCTGAATAGCGGAGGCAACATGATCAACACCGGCCGTATGGAAGCGTTACTGGAAATGCAAAATCGCAAAGCTGAAGAACAAAATCGAAGGCTGGCCCGATTGGAACAAGCGATGGAAAACAACGGTGACAATATTGCTGTGTTTGTTGGTGATGAGCCAGTGGATGCGCGAATTACCAAGAACAATCGAGAAATTCGCCACCGTTTGGAAACCATGAATCAACGAGATTTGATGGAGGCATTTGACCGATGAGCCGCGAACTCTTTCTGTGCAAAATTACCCTGAGTGGAGGAAGTCCCAAATACATCTCCACGACGGATTATCCCGGTAGCGTGCAATACAGTCGTCAAGTGATTGCACCCCCCAGTTTGTCACTCACTGGGAAAAGCTATGTCAAACAGCAGTTCGGGTCGATGGAAATCCGGCACGACCCGGAAGATCCAAGCGCCGTGTTCAACTACTTCGATGGCACGTGGCCCCCGCCCAGTGGGGAGTTTGACGTGGAAATCCAATTTGGCGAACAAGAAGAGCCTCTGTTTTCGGGGAAAGGATCCATTCGAGAGATTCGGTCCACCTCGGTGATGTTCGATCTCTTGGACGCCGATGTGGAACAAGATTTGTTGGAGCTGTCCTTGGACGAACGGCGGATTTTGGTCGAACAACTCGTGGATGCTTCCGGGGTGATTCGCGTGACCGCCAATGCCCATGAATTGATTGACGGCAGTGAAGCCATTTTTGAAGGATTGAATGCCACGACGCTCAATTACGATGGCACGTCAGATCGTGTTTTCGAAGTTGTGCTGGTGGATGAAAACACCTTTGATTTGAAGGACACGGATGCCACCCAACATCTCATGGGAATCGAAGGGGCTGGCCATGTGAGTGTTCCGGTGGTGCGGCCAATGGCTTTTGGGGTGGTGACTCACCAAAGCACGGTCAAAAAGAAAGAAGATCTGCTGGTCAACCCTCATTTCGATCCGACTCAGACCATTCATGTGTTTGAAGATGGTGTGTTGGTTGGAACGACCTGGAGCACCCCGGATCAATTTTCCGTGCCACCGACGGCCCAAGAGATCCAACTCAATGGAGTCATTCAAGGTGAAGTGAGTGTGACTGGGTTGGGGATCAATGCCGCCTATTTGTTGGAGTTGTTCCAATATGCCTGCACCCGCTTAGGATTGACCCTGGATGCCACCAAGGCGCCACAATCCAACGAGATTTCCATCTCTTTCATCATCAGCACTCAGATGAAAATCAAAGAAATGCTGGAACGGGTGGCAATCAATTTCAATCATCTTTTCTATATCCGAGGCTCGACGCTGCATCTCGTGGACCGCGCCTACACCGAGACGCCCAAAACTGTGGAAACATTTTTGAGCAATGCGGTGAGCGAACCCGCGCCGATTGCTCGTGCGGAAAGCCGATGGCAATTGCGATCTCCCTTTTCTGGCACCGCCAAGCGGTTGGGAACCTTGGAAAAGTACGCTTTTGTCAATAGCCAACGGTTCACTACAGGCAATCCCATCAGTGTGGATGCCTATGTGGAGTCCGATGCGCAGATGCAAAAGATTTTGCGAGCTTATATGGCCACGGAGGAACAAACTGAATTTTCCATCACCGTTCCGGAAATCGACTTCGAAACGCGCCCAGGCGATCTGTTGACCTGGACCGATCCCAATACCGCCCTCTCCTGCACGATGATTGTGACGGGGGTACGCGGTTGGGATTTTTTGAAGGAACAGACCACGTTTTCCGGCAAAGGCACCAAATCGATTTTAGTGAGAAGTTGAGCCATGCAGATCATTGTCCGAAATAATATCAAAGCCCTCGCCGCGCTCAACGGCGTGCTGTCTAGCTACACCTCTGAGAATCTCGTTGATGATTCTCCAGGAGTGCTGTGGGTTTCTAATTGTTGCTACGATCAACTGTCGATCACCGTCAGTAGTTCCACGAGTGCTTTCTTGATGGGGAATGTGCGCTCTGACTTTGGAAGCTATCGTTTGATGAGTCAAACGGTTGCGGTTACCGGTTTCACCACCGCGTCTCCGGTGGTGGTGACCACCGCAGAACCCCATGAATGCAAAACCGGTGAAACGGTTTACTTCAAAGGGGTGAACGGGATGATCGAAGTCAACCATCGGGAGTTTCAAGTGGTGGTGGTGTCTCCCACCACACTGCAATTGCAAGATGCCTCTGGCACACCCATCGATGGCAGTGGATTCACTGCCTATGTGTCGGGGGGCACCCTTCAACGGGTGTTCAATACCGGGGAACTGCAGTTTCGGGAAATCCGAAACTTCACGGACTGGTTTCAAGGTCAGATTCGCATCCATCAACAATCGTGGGGCAGTCTGAATTACACGTTGAAGGAATCCGAATTACAGATTTCGCTCACGGCGAATTTGGACCACAAAGGTGGCACGATCACCCACTGGGAGAGTTCCACCGGGAACCACGAAGGGCGCTTCACCGATGGCAGCTCTCCCGCTCCGTTAACGCAAGATCTGAATGTCGACATTGGAAGCATCGTGTTGTTGGAAGAAGCCACGGCGAGTGACGTTCGGCGGATCTCGCGCGCCGCCAATGGAAACATCCGCATCGAAACGCTCACCGACCCCCAGTTTTCCGCAGGAGATCGGGTGGTGGTGACCGGGATCTCGGTGAATGGAAGCCCTCTAGAAATCAACGATCAATGTTTCTTCATTGAAAATGTAACGAATTCTAGCCCGTGGACATTTGAATTGAGCAATACCGCCACGACCTTTGTGACGGTGACCGGGTTTTCCCCAGATGACTTGGGGAGCGTGTCGAAATTGCACCAGATCACTCACATTCGTGGCAATGGCATTGGGGCGAATGGAGTGACCTTATCACCGGACCCGGCCACCCATCCGGGAGTTTCCACTTCCGCCACGGTGAAGGAAATTCGCTATGGGGTGAGTGGGGGAATCCTCAAAGCAGGGTTTGCGATCCGGTTTCCCAATCCCAATGTCGGCATGCAGGATGGACAAGATTCGGCCAGCCTTCTGGTGGTGCTGGAAGATGGCAGCATGCATGCCAAAAATCGTAAAAAAGCGCGGGTGATTGAAGGCGATATCGAATTTGCTTCCGTTGAGGAGTTTCATCGCTTCAAAGACTTCGCCGATGATCATGATAAAAAATCCCTGGCCTGTTTGGTCCTGGATGGCATCGATACCGAATCTCGGCACTCTGGATATTTCAAGTTCATGAGTATTCCGCCGGGGCGCTATTCTGGTCAACGAACTCGGTCAGTTTCTTTCCAACTACGTGAAGTTTTGTGAGGGACTTATGGCGAACAGAAATTGGTGGGACCAAGATGTCCCTACACCTAACATTGCCTTCTTTGAATCCACATTCGTCAGCTTTTTGAACAACATGCTGGTGAATTCTGTCGCAGCCGATTCCGAATTGGTCGCGGCTCGCAACGGGTATTCCACGCTTTCTGACTTTCTCAACTCTTTGGCGGTGAGCGTGGAAATGTGGCTCAACATTTCCAATGCCTCCCGCATTGATTCGACCACGATCCTCGTGCCTGGAGTGGACATGACCGCCACGTTGACCAACGACCGAGCGTTTCGTGTGCTGAATAGCGACAGCACCATGCAATACGGGCACATCGTGAACCAAAGCTATGATGGCAACGACACCACCATCACCGTCGATTTTTCGGTAAACGCAATGGCAACCTCGTTTGCCTACAGCCGGGTGCGCGCACAGATGCTTCCCTCCAATGTGGCAGGAGGCGGTTCAGGGCATGCCATATCCAAGTCGTTCATCCAGCCCGGCCATGGATTGGTACCCACGGATTTGGTGTACCACAACGGCACCGGTTGGACGAAAGCCCAAGCCAATGCAGCCAATACTTTGGCCATTGGTGTGGTGAGTTTGGTGGAGGGCGACAATATCACCATCACCACCTTTGGCCATGTGGAAGGGTTCACTGGGCTCACCCCAGGGCAATATTATTACACTGATCCGACCACCGCCGGGGCCTATACTGCCACGGAACCGGATATTTCCAATGTGATTTTCCAAGCCTTGAGTGCCACCACCGTTCATGTGTTGCCTCAACGTCCGGTGAGTCACATTTGATGAGCTTTCATGGTGTTCCTGCATAGAAAGCGGTGGTTTGGCGGAGTTCCACCGTGCCTGTGCAGGGCACCTTCTCAATGAACACCCTCTAATCTAAGAGCCGTTATGTCTGATTCAGCCCAGTTCCGGAGTGGAAAAGCACTTCCTGTCGAGGAATTTGTCCCCAATGTGTTGGACCCAGATGCGTCCCTTTCCACCAATGCCGATGATCGATTGACCACACAAAAAGCAGCCAAAGGGTATGCGGATACCAAGATGCCTCAGGATCTCAGCACGTTGGAAACCACCAATGCAGGAGCTGATTCCGACCTGATGCTCATTTATGATGTCACGACGAGCGTGCCCCATGTCGTCACGCAGGGAACCCTGCTCATGCAAGGAGCACAGTCGAGTGTGATCCAAGTGGAATTGAATGCATTGCACCAAGAAGTCAGCATTGGCACCAATGGTCCAGTCAATGTACACATCCATCCCCATTCCCCCTTTTGGGTTGAAAACGCCTGGATGATGACTGGGACCACTGGCACAGCCCGCGAAAGCACGATTGGGTTTGGATCACAAAACAGTGCCTTACTGACCGGTGGGGCGCCCGGAGGCTATTCCGGATCTTCGGTGTCAAGCACCGAAGAATTTTTAGGCAACAGTTGGCGAGCTTCCATCAGTGCCAACCAATCCCGAATGGGCCATTCTGGGACGGGAAATCGGAATTCCGGCATCATCCAGGGTGGAACGTTCCATGGTCTTGTCAGCAATGCCGAACGCTTCAACGGCAATGCCTTCAGTTTTACCCACGATCCAGGGGCTTGGCATGGGCATGCGGCCATGGGAGGCGTGAACAATGCCTTATTTGCCGGAGGCCACAATGGGGTAACGGGGTCCGACCGGGTGACTCGCTACAATGGGTCTGTTTTTTCGGAAACAACAAAACTCTTGATCACTCGATATAGCGTGAAAGGGGCCGGTCGTCCGAATGCGAGCATTGTAGTGAATGGCTATCATTATGGGGTCTCCGGTAGTGTCACCAGCACTGAGAAATTTTTTGGAGACGCGTGGGTGATGTCCGATTCGACCAACACCAATCACAGCGGCACGATCGTCATCGGATTACAAAACACCTGCCTCACGGCTGGTTTGAACTCCAGCAGCACGGCTTCGGCAGAAGAATACAATGGGTGTGCTTGGGTGGTGCGCCAACAACCCCTTTACACAGCAAGCAATGCGGGCGGGATGGGGAATGCTTCTACAGGACTGCACGCCTCGGGATACAACGGGTTCAATAGCCCGATCACCAGTTGCGAAAAATGGTTCGGACGGGTTCCCATGGAGTTACGAGTGACCGCAGAGAATACCGATGAGGAATCGTTGTTCGCGATGGGCGATTCCATCGCATTGCCCATCACCGGGCCTTCTGAACTTCAAATTGAATGGATGCCCAAAGGCAATACGGCCCTGGGTCTGGCGGCCCAAAGCGATTGGGATGACCTAGAACGATTTGACTTGGGGGACGGCGCTTGGACCGCCGCCGCTGCTATGACCAGCATCCGGCAAAGCTGTGCTGCCGTGGGCCGAGCACAAAGTACGCTCGTTGCGAGTGGCAGTACCAGCACGACTCACACCGGAACATCCCCGTCGACGGAACATTTCAATGGGAGTGCTTGGCTTTCCCAGAACAATATGAACATCGGAACCGTAGATAGTGGCAGTGCAGGAGTGGCCAACGCCGCCATCGTTTACGTGGGACAAAAAATTGATTCCCAGCTGGTCCGACGCTCCGAATTCTACAATGGATCGATTTGGAGCAACGGTCCTGATTTGTCAACCACAGAACACCAAGTGGGGAGCGCGGGCGTGGTAGCTGCTGCTTTGTCATTTGGCGGGGGAGGCTATGATCGGCGTACCGAAAAATGCGATGGCGTCATCTGGAGTACCCAAACCGGATGGAATCTGAACACAGGAAGTCGCTATATGGGGGGCTTGGGTTCCCAAAATGCGGCGTTGGCTGTGGGAGGTTTGCAATCCGGTGAGGTCACTGCGGAACGCACGGAGAAATTCAATGGCTATAGCTGGGCTTCTTCGGTTCCAGCGAATCAATCGCGATGGCATTTTGCCCTCGCAGGAACCCAAAACATGGGACTGATCGGAGGGGGGAGATTTGGCACGGGCGCCACCTATTTGAACAGTTCTGAAAAATTCAATGGCTTCCTATGGATCAACGCCAGCAACATGCTCGCAGCCCATTTCCGACGACCAGGAATCGGCACGCAGATGAGCATGTTGGCTATGGGAGGCGAGTCAAATAGTGGGACGATACACAGCACAGTAGAGAAGTTTCAAACAGAACTGCCATTCTCTGGCACGATTGGAACTGTGACGCACGCTTGATTGTCGTCAATGATTAACAACTCTTAGCCCAAAAAACCGTTATGTCTAATTCAAATCTCGTTCGTAGTGGAAAAGCAGTCAAATCCAGTCAGTTTGCCCCCAATGTGTTGGATACCGATCCCGTGCTTTCGGCGGAATCTGATGAGCGATTGGCCACTCAAAAAGCTACCAAAGCCTATGCCGATACTAAATTATCCCAAGATCTGAGTCTATTGGAGGAAATGGGAGCGGTCTCCGAAAGTGACTTGATGGTGGTCTATGACATCACCACGGGGGTCACTCATACCACCCCACGAGGCGTGGCGCTTCCCGCGTCCGCCACCGCAGTGACGCAAGTGGCGTTGAATGCCTTGCACCAAGAAATTGTCATCACAGAGAGTGGTTCCCGTCCCGTTCATATCCATCCCCATTCGACCCTATTGGTTCGAAACATGTGGATGACGACCGCAAATACGGTGAGCCCCCGGGGAGGCGGAAAAGCATTCGGAGCACAAAATAGTGCCATCTTGACCGGAGGGACCACGGGTGGGCACTCGGGGACATCCACAACGTTGAGCGAGGAATTTCTAGGAGACCGTTGGCGTGCTTTTATCCACACGGTGGTGGCGCACAGTCAACATGCCGCAACAGGAAACCGAAATGCCGGGGTCATTCACGGAGGATACGCTTCGGGCTATATCTCAACTGGAGAGCGCTACAATGGTTACACGTTCACCTTGAGTGGAAGTTGGGGGGGACGAACCTCTCACGGAGGCATGGGGAAAGTAAACAGTGCTCTGTTTGCCGGAGGCCACAATGGGAGTTCTGCCCAGAGTGCCGTGTTTCGCTACAATGGAAACAGTTTTTCGGCTGCCCCGGAGATGGGTGCCCAACGGCATGGCTTTGGCGGGGCCGGACATGCAAATGCTTGTATTGCGACAAATGGATACGATTACGGCATCTCCGGCCCCACCGATACTACAGAAAAATTCTTTGGAGAGGCTTGGGCCGCATCCGAATTGAGCAACACAGCCATCAATTCACCCTTTGTGATGGGCCTGCAAAATGCCTGTTTAAAAACAGGCCCCAATACCATCAATATTCAATCTACAGAAGAGTACAATGGATATGCTTGGGCGATGCGTCCTGCGAATCCTGTCAATAGTGTCGGAGGGGGCAGTGCTGGGAATGTTTTTGCTGGACTCATCGCCGCGGGGAATATCAGCTCCAGTAATTCGAACTTGGCTGCTAAATGGTTTGGTTCCCTGCCTATGCAATTGCGCGTGACCGCGAAGAATACCGATCAGGAGGCTTTTTTTGTCGTGGATGAATCGCTTGCTGTGTCTGTGACAGGCCCTGCCGAACTTCAGATCGATTGGGTCCCCCGTTACGATGCGGCGCGGACCCTGGAAGACCAATACGCCTGGAATGATTTGGAACGGATCGATTTGGGTGATGGCACTTGGACTCTGGGAGCTAGCCTTAATAACGCTCGGCAAGGAACGGCGAGTGTAGGTCGAATGAAGAGTACCTTAGTGGCGGGTGGCAGTACCAATAATACCGATACGGGAGCGTTCTCTTCTACAGAACACCATGATGGCAATGCGTGGACGTCCCGAAATCCGATGAACGTGGGAACCCTCGGTAAGGGAGCTGCGGGGATTTCTAATGCGGTGATTGTGTTTGGCGGTCGAACGAGTAGCCAACAAACCGTTGATCGTTCCGAACATTTCAATGGCTCCACCTGGAGCAACGCGGCGACCTTAACGCAACCCGAACACCAAAACGCCCCAGCGGGAGTGATGAATGCGGCGCTGTCTTTTGGAGGGGGATCTTATGATGTCCGAACTGAGAAATATGATGGGGTTTCCTGGAGCACGCAAACAGGGTGGAACATGAATCATGGCAGTCGCTTCATAGAGGGGTGTGGCACGCAAACAGCCGCGCTAGCCGTCGGTGGAATCGACGTGACCGAGGTTTCGACGCATCGTGTGGAAAAATTCAATGGCCTGAGCTGGTCCCATACTACGCCACTCAATCAACCCCGTCGCAGCTTTGCCATTGCCGGAACACAAAATGTGGCCATGGTGGCTGGGGGCAACACTGGGCATGGCGGCGCAAACATCACGCAGCGCTCGGAAAAGTTCAATGGGTTCGTATGGGTTCAAAGCTCAGAAACCCTCTCAGCTCTATTTCGTCAGGGAGGGGCAGGAACCCAAATGTCCATGCTTGCGATGGGGGGGGAACTGAACAATGGAAGTATTCATAACACGGTAGAACTTTTTCAAACCGAGTTGTCGATTCCCGGTCCGTTCGGGACAGCAACTTATTCTTAAACCGCAACCGGCATGAGGGAATGACGCCCCCTTGTCTTCATCGTAACTCTGCTTATAAATCAGGGCTATCAAAATGTTAGAAATTTAGAAAACCCTGCAATTGAAAACTCCTAGCCAAAAAAAACCGTTATGTCTGATTCAGCCTCATTTCGCAGCGGAAAGATTGGTCAGGCGGGTCAATTTGCACCCAATGTGTTGGATGTGGACCCGGCCCTTTCCGCCAATGACGATACTCGATTGGCCACTCAAAAAGCAGCAAAAGCTTATGCTGATACGAAGGTTCCTCAGAATTTGGGGACCTTGCAAACAATGCTAAGTAGCTCCGGGAGTGACCTGGTGCTCGTTTACGATAGCTCCGCGGGAGCGAACCGCGTGATCTCCCGCTCTGAATTGTTGGGAAACCCAACATATGAAATCAACAGTACCGAACTGAATGCCTTGCACCAAGAGATGGTGGTGTTGGGCACGGGACCCACTCACATTCATGTCCAACCCCATGAGACAACATGGGAACAAAATGTATGGATCAACACTGCATCCACCAATGTTGGCCGATCCAGCACGAATGGATGTGGATCGCAAAACAATGCGTTGTTGATAGGGGGGCAAACGGCGGGGCATACAGGAAGTGCCACAACACTCACCGAAGAATTTTTAGGCGACATGTGGCGTTCCGGGGCCCACTCTCTAATCATCCGCGCCGCCCACGCTGCCACCGGGACTCGGAATGCTGGAGTCATTCATGGAGGGCAAGGCCATGGAAACTTGGACAGTGCCGAACGCTACAATGGTGATAGTTTCGTCCATGCAGGCAATCCAGGGGTCACTTATTCCCATGCCGCCATGGGGATCATGAATGCGGCCCTTTTCGCAGGAGGGGGCGGGGTGAGCAATCCTCCCGTGCGCCGTTACAACGGAGCCGCCTTTTCGACGGGACCTCAACTGCAAATCGTCCGATCTACTTTGAAAGGGGCAGGGCATGCCAATGCTAGTCTCGTGGCGAATGGATATGCAGGATCGGGGAACATCACTAATACAGAGAAATTCTCAGGCGATGCCTGGGTGCTGTCTGAGAACACCAACTATTCTCGAACGGGCAACGCTATTTTTGGGGTACAGAACGCCTGCACCGTCGCTGTAGGGAACTTAAATACGGAAGAGTACAATGGCTATGTCTGGGTGATCCGGCCTGCCCCCAATTATGTATTTTATAATGGTTTGGGAACCGGAGCCAGTGGTGCTGGACTTCAGGCGTCGGGGTATGGAGGGTCCGGTCCGATCAGCAGCAGTCAAAAGTGGTTTGGTCGAATCCCGATGGAAGTGCGAGTCACTGCCCAAAATGCCGAAAACGAATACTATTTTGCCATGAATGACGCGCTGTCCTTCGCGGTCACGGATGCGGCGGACATACAAATCGAATGGACGCCTCAATTCAACGCCAACCACAATGCTGAAGACCAAGCCGATTGGGATCGCTTGCATCGCTTCGACTTAGGGGATGGTGCCTGGGTCCAGGAAACCTCAATGAACACGGAACGGCAAGGTGCGGTGGGGGTAGGACGCAGTAAAGGCACCTTAGCTGCTGGAGGGAGCACTCGGTCCGATCTGGGGGGGATCTCAACGGCAGTGGAACTCTACAATGGCAGTTCCTGGAGTGCAGCAACGGGCCTGAACACAGGCACCCGGGATAGCGGAGGGGTTGGCGTATCGTATGCGGCCCTCGTGTTTGGAGGCCGAGCTGAAAATGGCTCGTTCCAAACTCGATCAGAGAACTTCGATGGATCGACTTGGAGTGTTGGAGCTGCATTGACGCAAGCCGAAAGCCAAGTCGGCGATGCCGGGGTGGCAAAGGCCGCTTTGTCGTTCGGGGGCAATGATTATGATAACCGAACGGAACGATACAACGGCACTGCGTGGAGTGTCCAAGTTGGCGGGGATTTGAATACAGGGAAAGCGATGTCCCGAGGTCTCGGACCGCAAAATGCCTGCCTTGCGATTTCAGGTGTTCCTCCAGGTGCTGCGCTTTCGGGAGGAGGAACGGTCCCGATTGCAGATACCGAGAAGTTCAATGGATTCAGCTGGTCCAATGCGACCCCGGTCAATCACGTTCGGAAGATGTTTTCTGCGGCAGGAACCCAAAATGTGGGGTTGGTGGCCAATGGCAGTGAGGGATCGAGTTCCGAAGTGGTTCGTGTCTCTGAAAAATACAATGGCTTTGTCTGGATTAATGCCAGCCAGACCAATTCGGCATTATACGACACGCGCGGTGCGGGAACGCAGATGTCTGCGTTGACCATGGGGGGCCTCACGTCTGGCGGCAGCACACAAAATACGGTGGAACATTATCAAACTCAATTGTCGCTCTCCGGCGCGATTGGAGCGGTGACTTATTCTTGACCCCATTTCAGACAGAAGGGAGTGAACCATGCCAAATCTCATACGTAGTGGCAAAAACATCAAAACCGCCGACTTTGCAGCCGATGTGGTGGATACCGACACCAGTCTTACGGCTGATAGCGACCAACGGGTTGCAACCCAAAAAGCGACCAAGGCTTATGCGGACAGCAAGCTTTCCATGGATTTGTCATCGTATCCGACGCTTTCGAATCCGGACAATGCCGATTTTTTGATTGTGGACAAAGGCAGCTTGCAGAAGATCACGAAGGCGAACTTTACTGCCAGCCTGAGCAGTGGCAGCGCCACCACTTCAGTGGAACTGACCTCTCAGCAAGCGGAAGTCCAGGTGAATGCGCCAGGGCCTAAAAAATTGATTGTCACCAATTGGTTTCAGCATTTTGCTCGAAACACTTGGGCGACGAGTACGTCCGTCAGTGTCGCACGGAATACTCCAGGTCGAGCAGGGACCCAAAATGCGGGGTTGATCATTGGCGGTCATGTGAACAGTTCAGCGGGGTCACTCACTGAGAAATTTCATGGCAACTTCTGGAGCGCAACCGGGAACCTCGTGACCGGCCGTTTCTCGTCAGGCTCGGCAGGGGTTCAAAATGCGGCTCTTGCCTTTGCAGGCTATGGGGGAGCACCGTTGAATTCGACTGAAGGGTTCAATGGGTTCACTTGGACCAATCTCAATCAAGCCGTGAGCAATGGTACCAGATACCATACGCTTGGCACCGGAAAGCAGTATGCTGCGATGTGTGCGGGGGGCTACAACGGAAGTGCGGTATTGGACAAAACAGAAGTTTATAATGGGAATGCTTGGTCCAGTGCGGGCACCATCAGCAGTACTCGGATGTCAAGTGCCATGATGGGATTGAGCAATGCCTCACTCATTGTTGCAGGAAATTTGAACAATTCTTCCGATTCCGACGTGACGGAGCGGTTCAACGGAGAAGTGTGGCTGGCAGAAAGCAATGTCAATACCCCTCGGCAATCCTTAGCAGGAAGCGGAACGCAAAATGCGGCCTTGATCATTGGGGGGGGCTTGGAAGGAGGCCCGGTTCAGAGCGCGTGTGAGTCCTTCAATGGTTTTGTTTGGATGGTACAAAACGGTCTGAACTTGGCTCGCAAAGGGCTGCTCGGTTTGGGAACACAAAATGCGGCCTTGGCAGTGGCAGGCAATGACGATGTCGCCAACCGAGCTGAAGCGGAAAAATGGATTGGCGAAATGCCCATGACGTTTCAGGTCACGGCCAAGTCTGCTGACGAAGTGGTCACGCAAGAATCGGAACATCCGGTGTTGAATTTGAAAGCGCCGGTGGATGTTCAAATCGAAAATTTGCCGAAACCCAATTCGGGCATTCGCCCTGATGAAATTCTGGATTTGGTGGAGTTGGATTTCCTCGGTTGGCATGGCGGGGTTTGGGCCACCAATGCGGCCTGGAATGCCACCTCACGCCGGGCCGTAGGGGGCTGCGGCACACAAAAAGCCGCATTATCCATAGGAGGACGTATCAGCAGCACGACCATCGATACCGTGGAAAAATTTGATGGCGCTTCCTGGACCAACCAAGCTGGCTGGAATTTACCTCAACCCCGTCACGCGTTGTCGAGTACTGGTATTCAAGGGGCATGTTTGAGTTTTGGAGGTCATGATGGCACCCAAAACCTCGACCGCAGCGAGAAATTCAATGGCACATCATGGATAACGACCTCGGCCCTGCTCAGTTCTACCGACAACGCAGCAGGAATCGGCGTGCAGAATGCCAGCCTGTGTGTGGGAGGTTTTGGCACCACGTATCAAGCCGATACCGAGAAGTTTGATGGCCTCAATTGGTCGCATCAAAGCGGTTGGGACTTGAACGTGTCCCGATGGACGTTAAGCGGAGCGGGCCGACAAAATGCCGCTTTAGCCTTTGGCGGAGCCAATGCCACCGATGATTTTGCGACGGCTGAAAAATTCAATGGGACCGCTTGGGTTGCTACCGCAGATCTCAACGTAGCCCGATCCAGCCTGGGTGGTTCGGGGGGGCAAAACGCTGCGCTCGCATTTTCGGGATTAGTCAACGCTACCGGGACGAGCCATGCCACCTCAGAGCGATTCAACGGAGCAGCATGGCATCTCGCTTCTGAACTGAATACCCCACGGAACAATGGAGGGAGCACCGGAACCCAAAATGCGGCTGCCTGTTTTTCAGGGAAGAACAGCGGTGGACTCCTGGCAAGTACCGAGCTTTTTCAAACGGAACTCTCCCATTCGCTTTACCGAGTGACCGTGACTTATTAACCCGCTGACGCCGATTTCTGGTTTCACCTTTGCTAAGGAGGACGAGCTATGTCCGATTCCGCCATTTTACGAAGTGCAAAAAACATCACTATATCTAATTTTGTCAACAATATGGTCGATGCCGATAACACGCTGGCTGCCAATACAGACCAACGTTTTACGACACAAAAAGCGTTCAAAGCCTATGCGGATTCGAAACTGATGCCCAATGTGAATGGGTTGCCTGAAACCACAACGGTGGAGGCCAATGATTGGCTTTTGATGTATGACGTGAATGATGGGGCCGCCAAACGCGCTCATCGCAGCTTCTTTCAACCCGGCAATGGTACGGCCTCCGATAGCGAGAACTTCTCGAACTTTTATACCAATGTACAGTTGGGGGCGGGAACCCACAACCTATGGATCATCCCTCAGCAAGAGACTTGCACTCGAAATATGTGGGTAGCAGGAAGCACACTCAACGAGGCTCGATATGCTTTAGGCAGTGCGGGTACGATGAATGCTTCCCTGGTGTTTGGGGGAGCTGGTGCCAGTGGAATCAGCGGAACCATGGAAAAATCAGACGGTGTGGTCTGGAGAACCGGCCCCGGGATCACAGCGCGTTGGGCGGTGAGTGCTACGGGATTGCAAAACAGTGCATTGCGTTTCGGAGGGGCTACCAGTACCGGGGATGCTGGAATCGATGGCAATACCGAAAAGTACGATGGGACGACCTGGAGCAGTACGGCTTCTCTGAACACCTCTCGCATTCACATGTATGGTGTATGCGGCCAACAAAATGCAGCGTTGGCTCCCGGGGGGCAAACCGGAGCCAGTGCCAGTGCGACCCATTCCAATGTCACTGAAAAATTTGATGGCCAATCTTGGACGGCAACGGGTTCTTTGATCGAATCACGGACCGCTCAAGCCACCGCAGGCACTCAAAATGGGGCCGTGTGTGTGGCGGGTGGCGCCAACTCGATCATGGGAAGTGCAGAAAAGTTCAACGGAACGGCTTGGAGTGCCGCGAGTGCATTGAGTATCGCGCGAATGTCTCCTGCGTTGGCGGGAACCCTCTCGAATGCACGGTGCATGGGTGGGGCTACCGGATCGACACGCCTTGACCAGACCGAAGTTTTCAACGGAATGGCTTGGACATCGGATGCCAACATTCTCACGGCACGAGATGGGATGGGGCAATCGGGTGGCGCGGCGCTTTGCCAGATCGCAGGAGGGCACTTAGGAACTGGGTATTCCGATCATACTGAAAAATTCTATGGCGATCTCAATATGACCTTCCGTGTGGTGGCAAAAACGGAGGATACCGGGTTTATGGAATTGGAATCGGAGTTCCCCCTGTTCACAGTCATCGGTCCTGCGGAAGTGCTGATTGATTATGTCCCCAAACCCGATCAAGGGCAGAGTCCGGAAGAAATTCAAGACGTGTTTACCATGAAAAATTTGGATTGGGGTGGAGGCCAGTGGACCTCCGATCCGAGTTGGAATTTGCAAATGGCGGGTTCGAGTTGGGGGAGTTGTGGTTCTCAAACCACCGCCTTGCTGTATGGGGGGCAAGTGCCTGGGGTCACAGTTCGATCCGAACGGTTTAATAACAATGCTTGGGTGATCGTCGCTGGCGGCGATTTGCCAGAAGCATTGTCGAGCATGGGTTCGACTGGGGTGGCTAGTGCCGCTCTCAGCTTCGGAGGGAACACACTACAACCCTCCTATGTAAACTTTTCCTACAAATTCGACGGGGTCAGTTGGGCGACGACCGGCCCTATCGCGCATGGTAAATACGGCATGACCGAAGCCGGTGTGATGAACGCTTCCCTCTCTTCGGGAGGGCACAATAACGCCGGTTCTCACACGGATTCTGAGACCTTCAATGGCGTTCAATGGAGTGCGTTGAATGGAGCGACTCTCAATACGACCCGTTCCGCCAATGGCAGCACCGGGAGCCGCAATGCCGCCCTCACGATGGGGAATGGACAAGCTCACGCCCGTAATACTTCGGAACGTTTCAACGGTCACAGTTGGTATCATGCCGCTCAATTGAATGTAGAACGGGTGCTTTGTCGGGCAACTGGGAGTGTGTTTGCTGCCCTCATGATGGGGGGATACGACACTTCCGGCAATTATTCGCAACCTTCCGAAAAGTATAACGGGAGTTTCTGGATCGTCGCGCCTTACCCGATTGGTTATCGGACCTCCTGTGGAGCCGTAGGAAGTCAACAAGCTGCGATGTGTTTTGGAGGGGTGAATGCCTCCTCCATGGAGATCAGCACCGAAAAATTCAACACCGATCTCCCCAACAACGGGGTGATCGCAACTCTAACGTATTAAGAACCACCACCGATGCAAATCAAAGACTCGTTTGATAGGGTGGCTATGATTTAACATCTGTTTATGGAGCAAGCGCTATGTCTAATTCCGCCATTTTACGAAGTGCTAAAAATATCAAAACGTCTAGTTTTATCAATAATATGGCCGATACCGACAACACACTGATTGCCAATACGGACCAACGGTTTACGACGCAAAAAGCGTTCAAAACCTATGCCGATTCGAAGGCAATGCCCAACGTGAATGGGTTGCCCGAAACCGCCACGGTGGAGACCGATGATTGGCTCTTGGTGTATGACGTGAGCGACGGGATCACCAAACGCGCTCATCGCAGTTTCTTTCAACCCGGCAGTGGAACCGCTTCCAATGGTGAGAATTTCTCGACCCTGAATACCATTGTGGAGTTGGGAGCTGGAGTCCACAACATCCGAATCACCCCTCAGCAGGAAACCTACTCTCGGAATGTATGGGTGGTGGGAAGTGTACTCAATGAAGCCCGCTATACCTTAGGCAGTGCAGGCACGGTGAATGCTGCGTTAGTGTTTGGGGGAACGGGTGCCAGTGGACTCAGTGGGACTGTTGAAAAATCGGATGGTGTGGTGTGGAGAACCTCCGGCAGTATCAATGCCCGTTGGGCCGTGAGTGGTACCGGATTACAAAACAGTGCGCTGCGTTTCGGAGGGGCAACGGGTACTGGGGATTCGGGAATTGACGGCAATGCTGAAAAGTTCGATGGCTCCTCGTGGAGTACGACGGGATCGCTCAATACGGCACGACGTAATATGTACGGGGCTTGTGGTCATCAAAATGCGGCCTTGGCTCCTGGAGGGCAAACGGCAGGGAATTCGGCTGCAACCAAATCCAGTGTTACGGAAAAGTTCAATGGTCAATCCTGGAATGCCACGGGTTCTCTAATCGAGGCACGTACAGGCCAAGCGACCACGGGTCCTCAAAACGCAGCAGTGTGTGTGGCGGGGTATACCAACCAACCCACTACGAGTACCGAATCATTCAATGGAGCCACCTGGATTGCACGCAGTCCGTTGAACATCCCAAGAGATGGCCTTGCGGTTGTGGGAACGCATTCGACGGCTCGCTGCATCGGGGGTAGCAACAATGGAGGGCAATTGGATAGCACCGAGGTGTTTAATGGCACTTCCTGGAGTTCGGAGGCCCATATCCTCACTCCACGAAGTGGTCTTGGCCAATCGGGGGGGGCCGCGTTGTGTCAGATCGCGGGCGGTCACCTTGGGGCTGGGTATGCAGATCATACTGAAAAATTTTATGGTGATCTCAACATGACCTTTCGCGTGATGGCAAGAAATAAGGATCAGGGGTTTGTGGAATTGGAGTCAGAATCCCCTGCGTTTACGATCAGCGGTCCTGCCGAAGTGCTTATTGATTATGTGCCCAAACCCGATCAAGCGCAGAGTCCCGCGGAGATGCGAGACGTGATGGCCATGAAACATTTGGATTGGGGAGGGGGAGTGTGGACCTCCGATCCAAGTTCGAACGTGCAAGTGTCAGGATCCAGCTGGGGGAGTTGTGGTTCTCAAACCACTGCCTTGCTGTTTGGAGGGCAAGTTCCGGGCATTACGGCTCGAAGCGAACAGTTCAACAATAACACGTGGTCGATCATAAACGGTGGAGAATTGCCCCAAGCATTGTCATCGATGGGATCGACTGGGGTTCCCAATGCTGCCCTCAGCTTTGGAGGCTCCCCCGCTACTCACGTTTATGTCGCCAGCTCTTACAAATTTGAGGGCGTCAGTTGGATGGTAGGGCCTAACTTCTTGTCAGCCAAAAACAACACGACCGATGCGGGGGTGATGAATGCTACCTTGGCTGCTGGAGGACACAATGCCGGATCCTTTACTGCCACGGAAACCTTCAATGGGACTCAATGGAGTGCGCTGAGTGGGGGAAATCTCAATATGACTCGTGCTTACAATGGCAGTACAGGAAGCCGCAATGCCGCTCTCACCATGGGAAGTCTTGAATCCCACTCCCGGGGAACCTCCGAACGCTTCAATGGTTATAGCTGGTATTATGCAGCCCCGTTGAATGTAGCGCGGGTGCTTTGTCGAGGGGCCGGAAGCTTGTTCGCGGCTCTTATGATGGGGGGGTATCAAGGCTCTAACTACATCCAACCTGCGGAAAAGTACAATGGCAGCTTCTGGACCGTCGCGCCTTATCCAATCGCAAGCAGAACCTCCTGCGGCGCCGCAGGGACGCAACAAGCCGCCATGTGTTTCGGCGGCGTGGATGCATCAACAGATTACGCTAGCACCGAAAAATTCAACACCGATCTTTCCAACAACGGGGTGATTGGAACCCTGACGTATTAATCGTAGTCAATGACGGAAATCGACCAATCGTTTGATGGAGTGGCTATGGTTCAACATTTGTTTATGGAGCAAGGGCTATGTCCGATTCAGCCATTTTACGAAGTGCAAAAAATTTAAAAGTCTCTGATCTTGCCACGAATGTGGCCGATACCGACACAGCGCTCTCCGCGGATAGCGATCAACGGTTTCCGACTCAAAAAGCGTTCAAAGCGTATGCCGATTCCAAAGTAGCACCCGACCTGAGCGCTCTCCCGACAACAACGACTGTCGACGAGACCGACTGGATTTTGGTGTACGATGTGAGTCAGGGCGTGGCCAAACGTGCTGCCCGCAGCCTGTTTGAGGTGGGGAGCAATTCCATTTCCAGCGCCTTGGAACTGAACTCGTTTTATAACGAAATCGAGGTGGGGTCGGGCACCCACAATATTCGGATTGCCCCCTACCGAACCAGTTTGTCTCAAAACGTGTGGGTGGCAGGGAATGCCATCAATGAAGCCCGCTACACCATCGGCAATGCCGGTACCGCCAACGCCGCCTTGATATTTGGGGGGGGGTATAGCGGTGGGTATAGCGGCACCGTTGAAACCTCAGACGGGGTGACCTGGAGAGTCACGACCAGTATTACGGCGCGTTGGGCAGTGAGCGGTACTGGATTAAAAAACAGCGCCCTGCGTTTCGGGGGAGGAACCGATGGCAATACGGCGGGGATCAGCGATCCTGCGGAAAAATTCGATGGCACGACTTGGAGCAACACGGGAGCCTTCAATACGCCCCGGCGGAATTTTTACGGACTCTGTGGCCATCAGAATGCTGCCTTGGCACCCGGTGGTCAAACTGGAGGAAGCTCCGATGCCACCAAATCGGCTGTCACGGAGAAATTCAATGGTCAAACTTGGAGCACCACGAGTTCCCTCAGCCAAGCTCGTACCGCACCAGCCACTTCAGGCACCCAAAGCGCTGCCTTGTGCATGGGAGGGCATGTTTCGGGCGGAGTCACTATCGTGGAATCGTTCAGCGGAGAAGCCTGGCATGCGGTCAGTTCCTTAAACGTCCCACGTGTCGTTCCTGGGGGGGTTGGAACTCTGCACGCAACCCGTGTGTTGGGTGGCAACAACAATACCACCAATGTGGTTTCTACCGAAGCGTTCAACGGGATGTCGTGGAAAATGGATAGCGATATGCTCAGTGCACGCAATGGAGTGGCCCAATGTGGAACCAATGCGTCCCTTCAGGTCGCCGGAGGGTATGGCACTTCCAGTCATCTCAACAGCTCTGAAAAATTCTATGGCGATATGGCAATGAATTTTCGCGTGATGGCCAAAAGTGCCGATACCGATTTTGTGGAAATGGAAGCCAAGTCCCCTGCCTTTTCCATCAATGGACCGGCTGAGCTGTATATCGATTACGTGGTCCAACCTCAACAAGTGCACTCCATTGAAGAAGTGCATGGTGTGGTGGAAGTCAACCACTTGGATTGGGGCGGTGGAGCCTGGGTGACTGATGCTGGCTGGAATCTCCAATTGGCTCGCTTCTCCATGGGGGGCTGTGGTTCTCAAAAAGCAGCCTTGATGTTTTGTGGATGGTCTTCTGGGCTTCTCTCCAGTAGCGAACGTTTCGATAACAACACATGGACGACGATCAGTGGGGGGGATGTGCCGCAAAACTTAGACAATGTAGGGAATGCAGGGATCGCAGGGGCGGCACTGTGTTATGGTGGGGCTGTCAATAGCAGCAACTACGTCAACAATTGCTACCAATTCGAAGGTACGAGTTGGGCCGCTGCTCCGAGTCTCAACACAGGAAAGATCACCATGAGCTGTGCGGGTGTAATGAATGCTGCCATAGCTGGAGGCGGGCATACTACCAGCAACGCCGGGATCAAGGCCACCGAGACCTTTGATGGTTCCCAATGGAGCAATCTGAGCGGAGGCGATCTCAATATGGATCGCTCCTACAACGGCAGCACCGGGAGTCGATACGCCGCCATCGCTATGGGAGGAACAGAATCCAATGCCCGTCCTTCTTCGGAACGATTCAATGGCTACACATGGCACAATGATTCGCCCACGAATATTGGCCGAATGAACTGCCAGGCTTCCGGAAGCTGGTTTGCGGCACTTATGGTGGGGGGAATAGATAGCTCCAACAACCATGAAGTCCCCGCAGAAAAGTACAATGGGATCTATTGGATCACCGCACCCTATCCGGCCGTGCAACGAACCTCGTGTCGGACTGTGGGGAGCCAACAGGCCAATTTGTGCTTCGGAGGTCGGGATTCGGGATCCACGCCCCAAGTCAGCTCTGAAAAATTCAACACGGATCTTTCGAGCGCCATGCCTTTCGGAGCACTGACGTATTAACATTGCAAGAGGCCGGCTCTCGCAACATCGGGTGAATTGAAGTGTATTCAATAGGATTTTTTATTAATTATAATCTAATCATTCGAATTTATAAAAGTTCATACATTCGAACTCATGAGAGTTCATACATTAGAATTCACGTCTCTGAATTCTACCACAGTGGTGATTTTGTTCAGATGGAGGTCACCCTTTTCACAAACCGCTATTTTTTAGGAGCAACCATGAATACCCAACTCATCGAAACCTCAACCGAAGATTTGACCCGCAACATGCTTCAGGTGTTGGAAGACACGTCCATTGCGACCACCGACCACCAATTGTTTTTGCAGGAAAATTCCAAGAACCTGCAAATGATCCAAGAAAAGACCTGGATTTGGCGGACCCCGATGCAACAGCGCAGCATCATCAGTGACGACTATTTTCCCACACAGCAAGGCAAGATGGCGCAGGTCATGTTGGAAACCAAGGTCCATTTCGAACAAGCAATCTTGCTTTCCAAGGACTATGCGATGTGCAAATTGGAAATTGAAGAGTTGCTGCTCGACATGGAAGAGAGCCAACAGCGTCAGGAAGGCGAAACGATGGATTCGGTGGCCTATCGCCGGGAAGACATCAAACAACGCAAGCTCCAGTTGGAGATGCAGGCGAAGTCGTATTCCTTGCAGCAGTATCAGATCCAGTTTGAATACCGGATGAAGGAAATCCAAGGGTGGAAGAACTTGCAGGATGAGGTCTATGAAGACTTGAAAGAGCAAGGCCTTGAGGATGAGGACATCTTTAATAAATCTCACGGCGAGATCGAAAATGCGTTTTTCAGCTTCCTCACCAATTTGAAAGGTATCGAGAAGACCACGGATGGGGCGGAATACAACAACCTCATCGCCTTGGCTCGTTTTGCAGTGGATGAAGCGATCAAAAACGGCATGTTCGAAGGCTTGGTGGAACGGTGTAATGCCGATCAACTCCGAGCTTTGGAGTTTCTCAATTACATCCGCATCAAACCCAATGAAAATGTGCGTCCGTTGCGAACCAAACTGCAACAGCAAGCTTGAGTTGCTCCTCAATTCCCTTTGAGTTCCTCGTTGCCCTCCTTCTTTTTGAAGGGGCCTTCAGGTAGCCGGGGCGCGTTGCCCCGGCTATCACCTCTCCCAACGGATCCAATGGAGAAATCCTTATGTTGAGTTTCCTCTTCTCCCGTCTCCTGCGTTTTGGAGCTTCCTGCTTGCTGCAATTTGGACTTTCCCAAGTGTTACAGTGGGGAGTCTCGATTGTATGGCATTCTCGCATAGGCATCGAATACATCAGCCTCATTTGTGGGGAAGGCATAACTGGTACTTGATTCCAGAGTCGCAGGAATGGTGACAACGCCTAAGCTCTGCCACCCCCCTCAAAAAATCTTGCGATAGTGCAACGTTTTGTAATACCTCTCAGACTTTATTACATGCAGCATAGATGCTGTTATCCAGCCATCGACACCACATTGTAATCCGTCCGAAAACCATAAACTCTCCAACTTGCTGCATGTCTCGGTGGATCGCCAACACGAGAGAGCATGACCCGTTGAACTTCCTATGTCTGAGAATTTACTTCATTCTTTTCATCAGGTTGCCACGTTTGCAGCCCGTCATCGTTCGTTTGCCGCTTTCAGTTTTGTACTGCTTGGTGTGGTTCTCCTGGACGTCGTTTTCCACAACTTTCTGTTTGAAGGCTATGCCGCGTTGGTCAAGGCGGTCTTTGGTTCGACCCTTGGCAAGGTGGAAGAGGTCGATATGGGGTTTGCTCCCGAAGTCTGGCTGGCCTTACTGAGCATGGTTTTGGGCACATTGATCATTGTCATTTCCATTGCATCGCAGAGCATTCCCAAATTGATCGATCTGTACATGGAAGATTGGGCGAGTTTGCTCTACGTGTGGTTCTTGATCGTTTCGGGGGGGCATGCGGCCTTCATCAAGTTGTATGGTGAAATGGAGCTACTCCGTGCATCCAGCCGGGTGCTCAATATCCATTTTTTGCTGACGACTTCCACGATTTTGGCGTTTCCTTATATTTTTTACATCTTGAAATACACCAAGCCGAGTAACGTCATTCATAAAATCTTTGTGAGCAGTTTGCGTCGGATTCATTCGCTCATGCAGGCGTGGGTGCATACCATTCTGAACATCCCTAGCTTGGTGGAAGAGTACCAATTTGGCATGTTTGAGGCGATGAACCAATTGGACGACCTCCTTGAGTACGTCTCCTTCAAAGAACCCAAGGCAGACATCATCCAAAACATGAGCACGATGGTGCAGGAATATGTGGAGATCAAAGAGCACATCAATCCTGCCTTTTTCCATGTCAGCCCGAAAGTGCGATTGGACATCTCGTTCAAGACCATGATCGGTCAATTTGGTGAAATGGAAAAAACCCACACGTTCTACGAACAAAAATGTCTGCGTCTTCTAGGAAACGTCTACATCAAGCTCTTGGAGCAGGGGCAATTCGATCTGGCCTCTTTATGTGTGGGGGAACACACCGCGATTGGAGGAACGGCGATTAAGATGGGAGACGATCAACTCGTGGATGTGCTGATTATCCGCTTCAATACGCTGCTGCGTTTCGCCATCAAACATGGGGTGAAAAACAATGAACCGCGTAATTTGTACAATGCGGCATTCCATTATGGAGCGTTCGTGGACAATCTGGCGCGCACGCATAAAATCGAATACGTCAAGCGCACCTTCATGTACATGCGGATCTATGGAACCGAAGTGTTCAAACATGGGAGAAGCAGCCCCGCAATGTATTTCATCGTGGATGTGTTTGCGGCAGAAATGAAAAAAATTCTGATCTTGGCATACAACGAAAAATGGGACATCGATATCCAAAATAGCCTGCTCACCGAAATGCTTCAGGTGGACAGCCCCCCGGATTTCAATCGAGAAGATTTGGATCGAGGGCTACTGATCAACAACGGGGTGCGGGTGCTCCAAATGGGCTTGGGGTTGTTCTACTTGCGCGAGAAAATGTATGATTTTGTGAACCGAGTGATCCTCGACATTTTGGACGATTTGGATGTGCTCGGTGAACTGACGTTCCGTCGGGTCGTCAATGCCACAAGCAATCGTTTGAAGTTCTCAGGCCCCACTTTTTGGGAAGATACCGACCGCGGGAACCTCAACATGTATTATACCTCCGACCAAGCTTTGATCGATCCGTTCAAAGAAATGCTGTTTGAAAAGATGGAAGATCGAATCTTGGCGGGTGCTCAGAAACAACATGGGTTGACCGATGACGAATGCAAATTTTTGGTGCAGCTTTCCAAATTGACCGATGCTCAAGAGATTACCTGTTTGGTAGAAGATCCAAAAACTTTTGAAAAAGCCCTCTTGCAGATCCAAGAGTTTGATCCTGCCACGATTGCGAATTTGGATTCCTTGCGTACCAAACTGAAATTCACGACGGAAAACCCCAAGCTCGTGGTCTTCACGACTCGCCAAATTGCGAGAAACATTGACATCCGTGTCACGTATCGAGACCCCCAACAAAAGAAAACGATGACGGTACCTGCCAAGCTGGCAATCAACTCGATCAGTTTCTTTTATTTGCGATTTGGCAAAGGATTTTCCGCTCCGGATCATTTATTGGAAATGGAAAATGTGAGCTTTCGCTTCAAACCGCCTCGCCAAAAAAACACCTACCAATTCGAATCTCGTTTTGCAGGAGTGCTGGCAGAGAAAAAACTGTTCAAAGTGTTGCATGTGGACAACATGCAGATCATCTCGGAAGACCAATGACCTTTGTTATTACCGAACTCTACACCTATCCTATCAAATCCACGCAAGGTATTTCTCTTCAAACGGCAAACGTCGAACCGCGCGGTTTGCAGCATGATCGGCGTTGGATGATCGTTGATGAAAATCAACGGTTTCTCACCCAACGGCAACATCCCAAAATGGCGTTGATTTCCTCAGAGATTGAAGGGACGCATCTCACGCTCGAAGCTCCCGGGATGCCACCCCTTTTGATCGATCTGCCCTCTCGTGATGTGCCCATCACCGTACAGGTATGGAAAGATTCCTGTACCGCCTTGGCGATGGGAGAAGTGGCAGAAGCTTGGTGCAGCGAGTATTTGGGGCTTTCGTGTCAATTGGTTTACATGCCAGAGGATGCCATCCGACCCGTGGATTCTCGATATCAAGTCCACCCCACTCCACCGGGCCAGGAATCTTCAAAAGACCCGGTGAGTTTTGCCGATGGATTCCCTTTTCTGTTGATTTCCGAAGGTTCCCTAGACGATCTCAATCAGCGTCTCGACATTCCAGTCCCTATGAACCGATTCCGACCGAATTTGGTGGTCCGCGGTTGTGATCCTTATGCTGAAGATCAATGGAAACGGATTCAGGTGGGATCGGTGATCTTTCATGTCGTGAAGCCGTGTGCCCGTTGCGTGCTGACCACCATTGATCAAACCACCATGGCCACCAGCAAAGAACCGTTGCAGACCTTGGCACGCTATCGAAAAGTCGATGGCAAAGTCATGTTTGGACAAAATTTGATCGCCGATCAGGTGGGAACGATTCAAGTCGGGGATACTGTGGAAATATTGGAAACCCGATAGTGCCTTTCATTTTTCATATCTTCCATGAAGTGATACTTTAGAGTGCCTTAAAAAATCACCGCGTTTTGAGCGGTATTGATTGTTGACATGTTTATTAGGTGAAGGATTTCCTATGTTAGATACGCCGTTGACCAGAGCTGATCAGGAATTTTTAGATGGGGTGCGCCGAAAACTCGTGCGGCTTCTTGAATCCGAAGAAGAGATGTTGGAATTGGAACCCATGAATTCCTATCAGCGGCGACTGGTTCATAAACTGGCCACAACGTATGGCTTCAAAAGTCAGTCCGTTGGTGAAACCGAGCGATTTGTGTGTGTGATCAAAACCCAAGAAAGTGCCATTCCCCAGCAAGACATGAATCCTGCTCCGGGGCAGATTTATGATATGGGGGATCAAATTTTTTATGCCGTGCCTCAAACCCGCGTTGTCCTGCGAGCCGACGGTAGTGTCGGTGTGGTGTGGAAAGACAACACGCTTCCAAACCTCGATGAACGAGTGCTACCGACTGGTGAATTCCGTATCCGAAAAAATCAAATCGTGTGTCCAGGAGATCCAAATTGGTAATGCTCAGTTAGGAGTGTTTTCCTTGAGCGACACCCCCCCTGAATATGCGCCCATCTTCACTTTATCGTATCTGGGTGATGCCTGGTATGAACTCTGGTGCCGCCAACTGGTGCTCCAACGGACGGATCAATCCCGGTCGGTCAATCGGAGAGTCGTGGGCTTGGTGCGTTGCGAAATGCAGGCGCAATTGGCAGAGTCTCTCCACCCATTCCTCAATGTGACAGAGCAACAAGTCTTCCAACGTGGCAAAAACAGCAAGGTGGTGTCTCGCCCCAAAAATTCGTCGGTGAAAGACTATCGTGCAGCCACCGGCTTTGAATGTTTGGTCGGCTATTGGTACCTTTCCCACCAATTGGACCGTTTTCTCCACATGATGCAAACCGATCCCGCTCAACACCTGATCCAACCCCTGCTCCAATGATTGCTATGACAGCCTCCGCTTCCCGTCCTCTTTCCGGTACTCCGGTTTCTGCCTCCACTGGGGGGGCTTCTCTTCCCGACCAGCAAACGAATGGGGTTCCCATTTTAGAAGTACAGGATGTGTATAAGATGTTTCCCATTCGAGGCGGTCTGTTTCTCAAACAGCAGTCGCAGGCGTCGGTGTTGAATGGAATTTCATTTCAATTGGGCACGGGAGAAATTTTAGGCATTGTTGGAGAATCGGGATGTGGGAAGTCCACCTTGGCTCGCCTGTTGATGCGAATTTTTCCAGCGACCTCTGGTGAGATGCGATTTGAAGGCAAATCCATTCAGGACTACCTCAAGAAGGACTACTTTCATCAAGTTCAAATGATTTTTCAGGATCCGTTTTCCTCGCTCAATCCCAAGATGACGGTGGCCACATTGTTGGATGAAATCATCCAGCTGCATCAGCCGAACCAAGACACGACTCAAGTTCGATCCCAATTGCTTGATGAGGTGGGACTGCCGAAAGAATCAGAGAAAAAATACCCTCATGAATTCAGCGGCGGACAGCGTCAACGGATCGCCATCGCCCGTGCCTTAGCGGCCCAGCCCAAGCTGTTGATTGCCGATGAACCCGTATCGGCATTGGATGTTTCCATTCAAGCTCAGATTTTGAATTTGCTCAGTGATTTGCAAAAATCACATCGTTTGAGCTTGGTTTTCATTTCTCACGATCTGGAAGTGGTGGATTACTTCTGTGATCGTATTTTAGTCATTTATCTGGGGCGGATCGTGGAAGAGCTTTCGGGCAATGCTTTGCAACAGGCTCAACATCCGTATACCCAAGCGCTGCTCCGTAGCATCCCTGACCCTCATAAAAAGGCTGAAGGCCTGCAAGTCCTACAAGGGGAATTGCCTTCCCCTTTGAACTTACCCCCAGGTTGTGGGTTTTATTCCCGTTGTGAACACCGTCAACCGGTGTGCCAACAACGGCCCCCCCATTTGGAACGTCATGCGCCGGGGCACCAAGTGGCCTGCTTTGCCGTATCTCCGCCTTCTGATAGTGATTCTGCTGCCCAGTAGGGTTGCCCGGTAGTAATTCTATCTTTCCTGAAAGCTGCTCGCGGAATTTTCAGAATCAACGCCTGCCGATCAATCGATATTTTTCTTCAAAGACCAAGCGACCAAACTCGATGCCCAACCCGATACGACGATCAATGTGATTGCTTCCAACATGGCCAACTCCTGATTAAAAGGTGAATGGATTTTAGGAAGAAGCGTTATCCGCTTCACAGTTTCTAATCTAGAGCAACGGCCAAAAGATTTATTGAAGCCGCTTGCGAAGTTTTTGAAGATTCTTGCTATTTTGAGGCTTCATCTAAACCAAACGCATACTGGAATGGTGCAGGGTCATAGTATTCGCGGAACAGGGTGATCTTGCCATTTTCGACATGAAACAAGCCGCCGTAAATTTGGTTGTATTGACGACCCGTCGAAATCATCTCGACCGCTCCTTTGTATTCGGCAAACACCATATTGGGGTTTTGCATCGGATAGACCACAAGGTGGTCCGTGAAATTCGCCTGACCTGTGATGGTGGGCCAGGCTTTATACAATTCAATCAGGTTGGCTTTCCCCACCACCCGTTTGGGAAAGTTTTGAGGGGAATACGGCATATCTTGCACGGCATCCTCAGCCCACACCTCAGCAAATTTCTCCATATCTTTCACTTCCAACGCTTCGAGGAAGTTACGGACCGTTTGTACGGTTTGTTGCCGAATGAGGTAGCTGGTTGGATTTTCAGAGGCGCGTTTCACGGCTTTGCCAATGAGATCGCGGCTGCCTTTTTCGGAACCCGCATTCAACCGCATATGGGTGATTTCCCAGCGTTCGGCATTGAGAACAAACCGGTAATCGTAACTTCCGGTGATGCGCCACATCGCACCCTCAATATGGTGATCCGCGACCACATCAGCCTGCCCAGTCGCTGTCTTGCCCGTGACTGAGGTTTGGATATTGGAGATGGTATGCTGGGTGGCATCAAAGCCAGGAAGGACACTGGCCCATTGGGTCATCAAAACTTTAGGGCTTTTGAGTTCCACTTCCCCACCAAAAGCGGAGGTGTAATCCACCTCCACTTCAGCAGCGAACAGTTTTTCGAGGGATTCAAAATTGCCCTGATCGGCCAAAGTCGCCACACTTTGGATCATTACGGCAAGGTGTGCTTCTTCGGAAGCACGAGCGAATGCAATATGAGGACTGAGTAAAAACAAAGTCATGACTAAGGCTCCTAGTAGTTTCATGGGGTGCTCCGTTGTCGCAAGAGGGTTGATTGCAAGGTGCTTGATTTCAAAAGGGGGCATCTCAAAGTGGTTTATCGCAAGGTGGTCTTGAAATGCTGATCCACTTCATTAACTGCGTGGGTGATATATTTTTGATTGTCGTAGAAATCAAACTGAGTGACGTTTTCCAGCCACACGGCAACGGCATTCAATCCCATGCGATCTGCGAACTTTTTGACCCCTTGAGGAATAGCAGCGGCTTCAGAATGCACGAGCAAGGTCGGTTTTTTGAGATGGTCAGCCGTTTGGATCGCATCGTAGGTGAGCCAATGTTCCCAACTCGTGATGTTGAACTTGTTGTCGTATTCGGGAATCAAACCGCGGTCCGTCTCCGTGTAATAAGGAGCTTTGTGCATGATTGCGGTTTCATCGGTGTTGCTCGCGGCTAAAACCACGGTCGATTTTCCGGTTGCCTGGAAATTGGCTTCTGCTTGACGACTGGCCGCGATCAAAGATTGCACGCCTTCTTTGCCACCATAGACAGCATCCACAATTTCTTCATCATGCAACCACGGCGCAACCAAAGCAATGGACTGCAAGGCTTCACTTTGGAGCGCAGCGCCTGCCATGTAGCCAGCACTGGCGCAGACTCCAACCCCAGCGACTTTTCCCGCATTGACTTCGGGGCGGGTGGTTAAAAACTGAGCGGCGGCAATCACATCTTCAGTTTTTCGCTGAGGATTTTCCACAAACATGACTGGGTCTTTGGATTCTCCCCAACCTCGAAAATCAAAGGCCAGTGCGGCGTACCCTTTGTCAGCCAGCTGAGCCGCGTAAGTGCCAGCCATCTGTTCTTTGACCGATGTCCAGGATCCTGTCACAACCACACCTGGAATTTGTTGATTTTCTTGATAGTTGTCAGGAAGGTACAGGTTGCCCACTAAGGTTTGTCCGTTGCTTTCAAACGTGACGCGTTGCATTTGAGCGGCTTGAGTGGAACCCAATCCTAAAACGGCGATGGATGCGATGGATGCGATTAGTTTTTTCATGGCATTTCTCCTTTTCAGTTGAATTAGTTTCTGTTGATCGAATGGGATGATGTTCAAGTGAATCATCCGCTGCACAGTTCCTAATGTAGAGAAACACCGGAGAGAATTATTGAAGAGGCTTGCGAAGTTTTTGAAGATTCTTGCTATTTGCATTGGAGCATGAAGGACAACCCCATTTTTTTGGAATCAAACGAAAAGAGGACCTACTAACAACAAGAGGACCTACTAACGACAAGAGGACCTACTATGGAACTTTCAGAAGAGAACTTAAAAATGTTGATCGATTACAGCAACGATTGCTCCGCTGATATTCGTGATTTTACGAAAGGAATCGATTATTCCAATATATTCAAGGAGCTGGATCACTGCGAACAGTTCGATATCAGTGCTGCGCCCCTACACTATGGGAGTGGGACGGCTTCATTTGTTGATATCTTTTGCACGAAGCGGGAAAGCGAATCTCTCTTGGAGAACTCGGATGCCTACATGAGCGTAAAGGGGATCACCCTTTATCTTTGCACAATTGCTCCCTTGGCCACTTGGGGATATCGAGAAAGAAAAATCCGTTTTACCCACCCCTATTCGAACCTTACAAAGCGAGGGTTTCACGAACCCCTCATGACGTTTCTCACCCCAAGTGAAATCTTAAGTACCCCGGATGCAAGTTGGGAAAATGTGGTGAAAGGTCTTAGTGAAATAGTGACGGGTCATGGAATACAAATTCTCAAGAAAGAAGAACTCAATAAACCCTTATGGTTTGATACTGAAATCGACACACTGATCGGCGATGAGACGAATTACCTAGTGTTCGATGCCGTTTTCTTTTGGTCAGACTGATGTATCGGTCCTGTGTTCTGGGGCATCGCACAGGGGTTCACTATATCGAGAAAGGCCTCAAGGAGATCTCGCTTTTTTGACAGATCCCCTTCCTGAACCGGGATTCAGCTATAGGGATGAAGAAAAATGTTCTTGGATCTCCCTGCCCAAACACATCAAGACAACGCTTTCTCCAGAAGACATCCCCCCTGCGCCCGTTCATCACTGTACTAAATGCCAAAGTACCGATATCCGTAAAAGCGCCACCCTGAAAATAAGGTGAATTTTTTGTTCGATTTTTTAAGTTTCTGATTTTTGATATTTTTTAATAATAACCTGAAGTTCATTGAGGTTGATAGGTTTGGATAGATAATCGTTCATACCTGCTTTTAGATATTGGTCCTTTTTATGATTCATAGCATCGGCTGTTAATGCGATGATCACGGGAGGTTCTGGGTATTTCTGAAGAATATGTTTGGTTGCCGTTAAACCATCCATTTCAGGCATATGAATATCCATAAGAACCAAATCATATTCATGATCTTCCAGCCAGTTTAATGCTTCTTTGCCATTAGAAGCCAGATCATGTTTACATCCTAGATCCCTTAACATGTCCATAGTAACAAATTGAATAATGGGGTTATCTTCAACAAGTAGAATTCGAGTAGACACAAAACCTTTCGTCTCATTATCCACTTCAGAACTATCCTGATCTGAGGAGACTTGCTCAGCAGTTATCTCGGTTAAATGTAGAGTAAAATAAAATTCACTCCCAACTCCAAATTGACTTTCCACGCTAATCTCTCCTCCCATCTTTTTTACCAATGCATTGGCAATCACTAATCCGAGTCCGGTCCCTTGGGAAGAACGTGTGATTGTAGAATCCAATTGAGAAAATTTTTTGAATAACAAAGGGAGTTCTTCAGACTTAATCCCTATTCCTGTATCTTTAACAGTAAATAATAAATCTACTGTGGATGAATTTTGAGACAGAGTTTTCACAGATATTGTGACTTTTCCGACATCGGTAAATTTGATTGCGTTGGAAAGCAGGTTTCCTATCACTTGTTTTATACGAATAGAGTCGCCTAAGACATAAGAAGGAATGTTGGCACCGGTTATTAATTGTAAGGCAATATTTTTTTCTTCGGCAATTCCTTTCATGACATCTACAATATCCTGAAGACACTCTTGAAGATTAAATGGTTGTTCAATGAGGTCTAATTTGTTCGCACTCAATTTTGAATAATCCAAGATGTCGTTGATAACATAAGTCAACTGTTGTCCACTTTTAAGAAGAAGCTCCACATACTTTTTCTGTTTGGAATCAAGATCCGTTTTGGCAAGTAGTTGAGTGGTTCCCATAACCCCACTCATAGGTGTACGGATTTCATGGCTCATATTTGCTAGAAATTGCGATTTTGCTAAGTTTGCCTTTTGTGCTTCCAGCTTAGAGACAACCTGTTCCGTAATATCCTGTAGTACGCCATAGACTCGAATAGATTTACCATTTTTTTGCTCTGCTTTTCCAAGCATCCGAACCCACAGCTTTTTATCATTTTCGCCAATCAATGGAAGTTCCAAGTCATATGAAATTCCCTCAGATACACATTTTTCAAATGCTTCAGAAATTAATGATCGTGCTTCTGGATCGTAAAAATTGATAGTTTCTTCGAAAGTTAATTGCTTGCCTGGATTCACTCCATGAATTCGATAGACTTCTTCTGACCAGGTCGGATTCATGGATGATAAATCAACTTCCCACCCTCCTACTTTGGCCATCCTTCCTATAAGAGTTAAAAGATCATTCTGCTGCTGTTCATGCTCAAGAGTTTTCCTAGTCTTTTGATAAAGTTGAAAAAATTTCTGATTTGCTCGATTAACGGGAACTACAATAAAGTAAAGAGTGATGGGTATTAAGAGCAGTGCCAACAGAGTATACTCTGCTATTTCGGTAATCGTATCAGCGACTTCTTCTTCCAAATTATTTAATAGTATTGGCTCCAACCAATCGAAAATAATTAGTTCCATCAATAGTTCTTCACCCACAATAAAAAGTAGAATCCCTATTATGATTTTCCAGCTGGATATCAGTTGGTTTTCTTGATTTTCTTTTTTCATTTCTGGTAGTGCCCTTTTATGAACTGATGAATGTTCGCATCTCATCGAACTCAATAGTGTCTTCAGAATCAGCGGGTAAAAGGCTATATTTTAGGTTGGGAAGGGAGTGTGACTTTTTTTATCCAACGACTGACCGTATCCTGATGAATCCCCATCACTCTTGCGGTTCCCCGTATCGATGCTTGCTCCTGATAGATCGCTAAGGCTTGTTCTTTTGTCGCTTCGTCATGATAGCCTTTTGGGTTCAAAGTTCCATAGGCATTGCAGTCAAGGCAATGATATTTCTGACGTGGGGTACGGCAACGGCGATCTAAGCCATTCTTACGAATATTGGGACTGTCGCACTTAGTGCAATGATGAATGAGGGTCTCAGTAATCATAGGTTTCTCCAAAGTTAAGTTTTGGAAAGATAACAGAGATTATATCATCAGTTCAATATAGGGCACTACCCAAATTGTTTCGCTAAACCGTCTGAACCTGGGTGGATCAAGATACAATTAAAATTATGGATTCCGGGCTAAGCGAAATCCAAGACCGTGGTAACGGTAGTCAGGCGGACGAGCCGTGCGATTGGCTGAGCGTTGGTGGACGGCGTGACGGCTCCAATTGCCGCCTCGAAACACACGGAAAGTGCCAGAATTGGCACCTTGGGGATCAATCGAAGGACTGTAAGAATAATAATCCGAATCGTGCCAATCCGAGACCCATTCCCATACATTCCCTGCCGTATCATAAAGCCCCCACGGATTCGGTTCTTTTTTGGCGACAGGATGGGTCAACCCAAAGGAGTTCGGATGGTACCAAGCAAAGTTGGTGAGACAGGATTCATGATTCCCGCACACCCATTTGGTGGTCGTTCCGGCTCGGGCGGCATATTCCCATTCCGCTTCTGTGGGAAGGCGATAATGATCCCCTCCTTCCATCTGGTTCAGCTTATGGATGAATTGTTGGACCTCATTCCATGAAACGAATTCGACCGGATGTTTTCTTGAACTCATCCCCACTTTTTCGGTTTTAAACCGAGCGGGATTGTTCCCCATCACGTTATACCACTGTTCTTGGGTGACTTCGGTTTTTCCCATATAAAATGGCTTGGAAATTTTCACTTGATGAAGTGGGAGTTCATCGCCATCACCATGACTTCCCATCATAAAAGAACCCGGTTGGATCAACACAAATTCGATGCCTATTGAATTCGCATAGGCATTTTTAAATGCATAGCGTTCATCTGTTTTGGTGGCAGGATCCTCTTTGGATTTCTCATTCGCAAAAGAACAGCATCCAATCCAGAGCAATATCACAAGCAATACGGGTACTTTTTGTTTCATCGCTTACTCCTTTGGCAACGATCCCAACTGGGGGCTTTCGTTTCAGAGAACATCTTTCTCCTAAGTTCATTTTCTTGAGAAATAGCATACCAAGAAAGTCATGTCATGATCCGCCCGAAGGGCTACTTGGTGTTGTATAGCGACTAGCGATTCCAAGGTACTGTGGATTGAGGCTATTCGGCCAATTTCTTGGCTTCCAATGGATTTTGGGGACCCGAGAAGTAGTTTTGATTGGTGGAATGAAACTGTTGTTCCACTTTTTTGAACAGTTTGTTGGCGGCCAACTGGGTACGTCCCCATTCCAGCATGTTTTTAGCGAGGTCGAAATCCATGCCGAGCAGTACAGCCAGTTTGAGGAAGAGATTGGCTTCGCTGTGGCTCAAGTTGCCATCGACAATCGCAATTTTGAGCAAAATGGTCAGGATTTCCAAGGTGTTTTCTCGACAGAGTGTGATGCGTTGTAATGGTTCTTTTTTGCGTTGCTGGATGGCGTTGAGTAAGCGTTGGGCTTCGGAGGCATCACCCATGAAGGTGAGGATGGTTCGTAGGTAAGCAATTTCATGTTCATCTAAGTGGCCGTCGGCGAGCAGCATATGGCAAGCTGCATTGATGAACCACTCCTTGGCATGCTCGTCTAGAGAAGTCAGGAAGGATTCATTCACTTCGTTTTGCAACGTCTTTTCAATGTTGAACACAGCATTGGTTTTTTCAATCACCCGTTGTTCCAAGTCTCGATTGGCCTCAATCAAATTTTTTTGCAGGGTTGCAATTTTAAGATGCGTTTCCATTCGTGCCAACAGTTCGCGTTTTTTGAAAGGCTTGGTCACGTAATCGACGGCCCCGACTTCGAAGCCTTTGAGAAGGCTCTCTGGATCGGTTTTGGCGGTGAGAAAAATCACAGGAATGTCCTTCGTGGTCTCGTTACGTTTCAGTCGTCCGCATACCTCATATCCGTTGAGACCGGGCATCATCACATCGAGCAAAATGGCATCGAATTCTTTGGATTGGGCCCAACCGAGTGCGCTCTGGCCGTCCATGGCGAATTCGACAGGGTAGCCTTCTGCTTTCAACAGGCTGCCGAGCAAACGAATATTCTCTGGTTCATCATCAACAATCAGGAGGGTTAAGGATTTTTTTTCATCGGCATTCAACATGAGCAGTTTCCAGTGGAGTGATAGATCAGCTTTCGAGAGTGCGGAGGTGGTTGACCAGTTCGGGAAATTGTTTCAGGGTGATCAACATATTGGATATATCGAAACAATCCAGGTATCCCAGCAAATCTTCTCCAAATTGGGTACAGACATCGAGATCGTAGGTTTCGCCTATGTGTTTCATCGCCTGCCCAAACGATTGAACCTCATTGACGGGTTGGGTTTCTTGAAGACCTTCCCACAATGGCATCAACTCTTCATCTATTTTTTTCAAGACCTCGGGGAGTTTTGAACGCGTTTCGGGAGACAAGGCGAGGGGCGTCTCCGTGGGCAAATCGTTGGTGTCAGTTTCAGGAGGTACTTCATATTCTAAAAATTGTTGCAATGTCTGAAAGAGTTGGAGGCGGGAGATGGGTTTTTTCAAATACCCTTCAAAAGCATATTGTTCGATCAGTTCTTGTTCCGTTTTGCTCGTCGAGGCACTGAGGGCAATCACAGGAATCGAGTTTAACGTGTCATCTGATTTCATCAACTGGATGGCTTGATACCCATCCATTACAGGCATTTTTAGATCCATAAAAATCAAATGTGGAGGATGCTGGAGGGCTTGGTGCAGGGCTTCTTGTCCGTTTTCCGCAGTTTTCACTTCAATCGCGGTGTTGGCTAAATTTTCAATAATCAATTTACGATTGGATTCGATGTCATCCACCACCATGATCACGGAGGCTTTGAATCGAATGTTGGGCAGGGTGGAAGGGGGGGTGGGGTCTAGGGTCTCTTCTATTGCCGGGATACTGATTTTATACAATCGAACCTCAAACACCGTTCCCATCCCTTCGGTGCTAGAAACCGAGAGGCTACCTCCCATCATCTCTACCAAGCGTTTGCTGATGGGCAAACCCAATCCCGTGCCTCCATACTTGCGAGAGTCTTGCCGTTCTTGCTGATGGAAGGATTCAAAAATACGTTGTTGTTCGGTATCGGCAATGCCGATGCCGGTGTCTTCTACAGAAATGAGGAGATCGAGTTCGCTGGCTTCCTCTCGGATCGCCTCGTTTTGGACAGCAAGGCGGATATAGCCGCTATCCGTGAATTTGACCGCATTGCCGACGAGGTTGAACAGGACTTGACGCAATCGTATTTCATCCAATAGCAAAACGGGGGGCAGCTCCGAGTCCACGTCCATTTTGAATTCGAGAAATTTTTGGGACATCTTCAACGAAAAGAAGGTCTGGATTTCATCCAACAAGGCATGAAGACGAATGGGATGATTGTGAATCTCCAATTTGCCTGCTTCCAATTTCGAGAGGTCCAAAATGTCGTTAATGAGAGTCAGTAACCCTTCTCCCCCAGTCTTGATGGCATGCAGATAGCCCTTTTGGACCTCATCGGTAATGTGGTCTTCGAGGAGTTCGGTGAAGCCAATCACGGCATTCATCGGGGTTCGGATTTCATGGCTCATGTTAGCAATGAATTCACTTTTGGTACGGTTGGCAGCTTCGGCGGCTTCTTTTGCTTGCTGGAGTTCTGTTTGGGTTTTTTGCAGTGCCCGTTTCTGTCGTTGGATCTGGAAGTTCCACAAGAAGATCATAATGATGATCCCACTCATGCCACCAATGACCTGCCAGACCAAGGTATAGTCGATCGGGCGTTCATCAGCGAGGGAGATCCATTTGTTGTTAATCTGGGTCCGTTCTTCGCTACTAATAGAAGCAATGGCTTTGTTGAGGATGGTCACAAATTCTGGCCAATCCTCCCGTACCGCAAACCCCATGGGTGGGTTCTCCACACTGGTGGGAGCCGCAATTTTTAAGTTGGTCAGCGCATTCACTTGGATCAAATACCCCGCCACTCCCAAATCTCCAAAATAGGCATCCGCTTTTCCCAAGGCCACGGCTTGTAAGGCTTCCAACGGAGTTTCCACCTCGTAATGCCGAATGAATGGAAAGCGTTCTTGTAATGTTTCTGTGTGGAAGTAGTTTTTGACCACAGCCACGGTTTTATTGCGGAAATCCAGCAGCCCCGTCACAAACGGATAGTCGTTGCGGGTGATGATGACGTTGGGATGCGAAACAAAGGTATCTGTGAATTCGAGATACCTTTCTCGGTGGGTTGTACTCCTCAGGAGAGACACCATGTCGAGGGTCTTGTTTTGGGAGCGTTCCAAAACTTCAGTCCAAGTTAAATTAGGAATGATTTCGATGGAAATTCCCAAGCGCTCACTGACCAAACGAAGATAATCCGAGGCCACGCCCTGGTGGACCCCGTCTTCCGTATAGTCGAAAGGAGGAAAGGCCGGGTCGACCCCCACCCGAATATGGGGATGGTTCCGTAACCAGGTCTGTTCTGAAGAGGTGAGCGAGAGGGTTGCAGGCCGGGATTCGACATTGCCTATAATCCACCGTTGGTGAATTTGGTTCATTTCCTCGACAGAAACCGCTGTCATGGCTTTTTGGAGAACGGATTGCAGAAGGGGCCAATCGTTGCGTACTCCCACTCTCAGGTTCACCAAGTCGGGATTGCCCATATCGACTTCACCGGAAACCGCTAGATCGGTCAGCAAGTTCCGATTGATCAGGTAGTGGAACACGGCACTTTCACCTAAAGCCGCATCCGCGTTTCCAAAGGAAACGGCTTTCAGGCTTGCCAACGTGTCGTCCACTGGAAGTCGTTGGATTTGTGGGTAATTGTGTTTCAACACCTCGTCATAAAAAAAGCCTTTGGGGTAGGCAACGGTTTTGCCAAACAATTCCTTGATGGAGGCATAGCGATTAGTTCTCGTGCTCACGATCACATTGGGATTGTACGCATACGGTTCTGTGTACAAGACATATTGGAGCCGTTCTGGCGTGCGAACAATATTCAACATCACGTCGAGATCTTTAGTCCGCAACATGTTGAGCAGTTTGTCCCAGCTGGGATCGCTGATGTATTCGATCTGGATCCCAATTTTTTCGGCCAATAGGTCCATATAATCAATGGACAGTCCTTGCGGAGTTCCATTCTCAAAAAAGTTGAAGGGGGCCCAATTCGTTTCGTTGTGTACTCGAATTTGAGGATGTTGTTGAAGCCAGTCGATTTCCTCTGGAGTCAATCCCAAGTCGGATGATGGCTTTTGCGATTCTTCAAAGTTCCGATTGATGGCCCAAGTGCTTTGGATTTTTAACCGTTCTTCGGGGGCGATTTGATCGAGTCCTTTTTGCAAAATATTCCGCAGGAGGACTGCCTCTTGATGAACCGCAAACCGCAGAATCAGGGAATCAAAAATCTGAACGCCTGTCTGTCCGACCGCTTTTAAGTTCAGCAAGAAGGCGCGATTGATTTCATAGTTGATCACCGCCAGGCTGCCTAAATGCGCATCAATTTGCCCATACGACACGGCCTTCAATCCTTCCAGAACACTGTCCACATACACTCGCGTGATTTGGGGGTAATGGTTTTGGAGAATTTCATCCTGATAATACCCTGGGATGGTGCCAATTTTTTTCCCAAATAAATCTTCCATACTGCGGATCGATTCATTGCTCTTGAGCGTTGCAATGACGGTCGGGCTTTCGAGGTAGGGTTCGGTGAAAAGAAACTGTTTCTCCCGTTCTGGGGTTTTCACAATACTGGTCAGAATCTCCAATTCTTTGGACTTCGCTTTTTCTTGCAGCTCCACCCAGGTGAATCCGTTCACAAATTCGAGTTGCAATCCCACCTTTTGAGCCACCAGTCGGATGTAATCCATAGAAACGCCTTTGGCTTCTCCATAAACACTGAAATCAAAGGGAGGCCAGTCGTCTTCATTGGCCACCCGAACGACCGGATTGTCCCGAACCCATTGTTGTTCGGCAGCGGTGAGTTGAAGGGAGGGCGCTTGGTTTTGCTGACCGAGGGCACTTGAAAACCAAAAGAGGCAGGTGAGGATCACCCAGAAAAGACGCAGGGGGTTATTGAATTTCATACAACACCTTAGAAAAGTGAATCACGGAATACATCGATGAATCAACTTATAAGATCTTGCAGGATGTTAGGAGGTTTTTTTCCGGTAGCATGTCACTGATGGCGTCAATATTTGGGGTGGGGGTCTAGAAAGTCCAACGTTAAAAAGAGAAAGCTCACATTAAAAATGTCTTGAATTTAAGTAGATTTTTTATTTATAAGATAAACATACAATATGATAATCCTATATAACTATCTATACAGTTTGATAAAGCTTCCATCTTGCCTGGCTTCTTAGTGGTTTCAGAGAATTTTTCCGCTTGAATTGTAAAATGATATGTTAGAACTTATAGTTAGGATGTAAATATGTTTAACATACAAAGAGTGAACGGAGAATATATGAGTCAACGAAGTCTATTAAATCAACGCTCTTCCATTCGGGGAGTGATTGAGCACCGAGGTGTTCTTGGAGCGGCGGTGGAAGTGCTAGGAACACGAATTGTGGGGGGGTATTGGTCAGAAGGAGATGTGATTAATAAAGAGGCCGATCTGGTTGAAGAATTGGGGGTGAGTCGATCTGTCATTCGCGAAACGTTCCGCATTTTAGGAGCCAAAGGATTGATTCGCAGCAAGACCTCGATGGGAACCCGGGTGCAACCCCGCTCTGGATGGCGATTATTAGATCCGGATGTCATGGATTGGAGAATCAAATCGGGGGATACAAAAAACTTATTAGAAGATCTGCTCAAAGTGCGGCTCGTGCTCGAACCGGGAATCGCTTACACCGCAACCATGACGGCAACCGAAGAGGACCGCACTCACTTAGCCAAGGTATGGAAAGCCAAAAAGGATGTCTTTGAAGATACAAACGATGCTTCTGCCGACCGCAGGCAGAAGTTCATTGATACGGACCTTGATTTTCACCGGGCTTTAATCAGCATTGTCGATTCCGAGCTACTGGGGCAACTTTTTAGCGTGATTGAAGCCGCTCTAAGCCTCTTATTGGACGTACAAATGAAAGCAAAGGGGTATACGGAAACGATGATTGGCATGGATGAAAGCCACGAGTTGCATGAAACCGTGTTTAATAAAGTGATGTCTGGTGATGCGACAGGGGCCGAGTGGGCGATGCGCAAACTCATTGAACGCGCGATTGAGGATGCGAATCAAGGATTCGTCTACCTGGATAATCGTACAAAGGATGAATGATGGACACACAGAAGCTCGATTCACAACGGATTGCTGAGATTGCCGAACGACTGGGCACCCATGAATTTCAAGGTTGGTTTTACGGAGACTCGATTGGCTTTGAAGGGCTTCTTGCAGCTTCAAAATTATCGAATCAATCCAAATGGATGGATTTCGCACATGGTTTTTTTCGAGCTTGGGCCACAAGAATCGAACCTTTTCTGCCCGATGACAACACGGCACCGGGTCATGTGATGTGTCAAATTGTAGAGCAAACGGAGGATCAGGTCTTAAAATCTGCGGTGTTAAAACTAGGGCAGCATTTACGCCATCGTCGTAAGGTAAACGGGGTCTCCATTACCTTTGAAGATACACTACGTTCGTTGATCCCCCCCTATGGAGGACTCGAACTTTCGCCTGAAGAACAAAAACAGATGCACGATCCAGGCCCGGGTATTTATCTCGATTGTATGCACTTCGATCCCCCCTTTTATGCTCATTTGTCCCGCCTTGATCCTGAAGGAGGTTGGGCACAAGCTGCGGTAAACGAGATCTTGGGATACAAAGATCTGCTGTTTAATCATGACATCGGGCTCTATCGCCATTTCTGGTTGGAAAAAGTCAACCGAGCCTACACCGATGGTTGGGGACGAGGACAGGGGTGGGCCTTATTAGGATTATTGGATGTGCTTGCGTATGCCGAGAAGGTGGAAAAGGCCGAATTGGTATTGAATGAAGCACAAACTCTAGCTGAGACGATGCTGCACTATCAGAACTCAGATGGCAATTGGTATTCTTTAGTCCATGACGCTCGCTCTGGTCCAGAATCGTCAACAGCGGCTTTTATGGCAACGGCTTTCTATCGGGGAATGTCTCAAGGCATTTTGTCGCCTGACAAATTTTTGAAGCCTGCTGAAAAAGCCTATCAGGCAATGGTTCAAAATCTGGATGACGCAGGGAATCTATTGGGCGTCTCTGCCGCCGTCTTTTCTGCATTGATCGAAGCGCATTACTGGCATGTGCCTTTGAATCAGATTGTGCCGTGGGGGCAAGGACCGGTATTGACGGCCCTTGCGGCGAGACAAAGTTTTAGCACAAGTTTCATTCGTACATCCGAATCGAAACCCCACCATCAATAACGATATTTTCACCAATCATAAAACGAACCTCATCGGAAGCTAAAAGTGCGGCTACTGCGGCCACTTCACTCGGTTGGCACAAACGTCCCACTGGCTGTTTGGCTTCTACCTCTGCACGCGCTTTTTGGGGATCATCGGAGAGATTAAAGTACCATTCTGCAATGGGAGTCTCGGTATACCCCGGAGAGATAGCATTCACGGCAATCCCCTTGTCGGCGTACTCTAAAGCCAGAGAACGGGTCAGGCCCAACAGTCCGTGTTTTGCAACAGGATACGGAAACGTTCCTTTCATGACCGAAAAGGCATGATTGGAAATGATATTGATAATGGCACCCCGTGCTTGATTCAGCATGCCGGGTAGCACGGCTTGACAACAATTCCATGCCCCTTCCAAGTCCACGGCCATACAATTCTTCCAATCGTCAGCGGTGCATTCCATGGGCTCCCGGAAGACCGCAATCCCCGCATTATTGACCAAGACATCCACTTGACCAAACATAGCAAGGGTTTGATCATACATCGCTTGAATGCTCGTTTTACTCGTCACATCCGTTTTGACAAACAACGTAGGACTCTTTGTTGACTCATGGATCGTATTGGCTGCTTTCTGACCCGACTCAGGATTCAATTCTGCAATCACCACATTGGAACCTTCCGCAGAAAATCGACGAGCGATGGCTTCCCCAATTCCTTGTCCCGCTCCCGTCACTATTGCCGTCTTTCCGATTAATCGTTGCATTGATTTTCCTCCAATTAGATTCGTTCACAAAACATCTTGAATTTGGAAACAAATTTCGTTTATAAGATAAACAGATGATCTTATATGTCAAATGAAATAGGATCTGATTCGTTTTGCATGTGGGAATTTTTTCCTTTTATAAGATAAACAGATAATGCTATTATCTGGTTTAACAATTCACTCAATAGGAGGCAATTATGAAAGTGAATACAATCCGCGAGGCACTGCTCACCTTTGTTACCGTCGTTCTCATCACCACTCCTGTTTTTGCTCAAAAAACGATTGTTGCGATTTACAAAAGTGGAACGCAACAATACTTCATTGACCAAGGAGAAGGGTTTCAATCTGCGGCTAAAGAACTCGGCTATCAAGCAAAAATTATTAATGTCGAATTAGACTCCAATCAGGCCATTTCCGCTGTTTCCGATGCGATTGCCTCAGGTGCCAAGGGCATCGCCATCACCGCGCCGGATCAAGCACTGGGGCCTGCGGTTTCCACGACAGCCGCAGAGGCAGGAGTGTTGTTAGTGGCAACGGACGACCCCCTCAAAGATTCCAAGGGCAATCCAGTCCCCTTTGTTGGCTTTGATGGCACCGCGATGGGGAATGAGGTGGGAAAACGTGCAGGAGAACTATTTGTTTCTTCGGGTTGGCAAGGCAAATCCAACTATGGTGTTTTGAGTGTGGAGGTGCAAACCCTCACCGTCTGTAATGACCGCACCAATGCCGCGAGAGCACAAGTGATGTCGGCTGGAGTGTCTGCTGACAAGATCTATGCGGTTTCTTATTCGGGAACGACCGACTCGGCTTTGGCTGCCGCTGGCCCTGTCATTACAGCCCACCCCAGTGTGGATAAATGGATCGTATTTGCTTGTAATGATGAAGGCGTTTTAGGAACCACCAATGCATTGAAGAATGCCGGTTTTTTACCCAACGACGTGATTGCCGTGGGATTGGGAGCTTATGAAGCGTGTCGTCCCTGGAAAGCCGGAGTGCCTACTGGCTTTAAAGCTGCGTTGTATTTGAGCGGAGTCGATGTGGGGAAAGCGGCGGCTCGTGCCTTGATCAACAGCTTGGAAAAGGGGCAACCGCTTCCTCCAAAAACCGTCGCTGATACGACCATTGTCGATCCCTCCAATTATGAAAGCATCATGCCGTGTCAATAATACTCTATGAGCGGAAATAAGAACGAGAATACTCTATGAGCGGAAATAAGAACGAGAGGGAATGGAAATACAAAGAGGGGAATCATGACTTCGGAACTCAAAACGATTCTTGAGGTGAGTGGTGTCAGTAAGTCGTTTCCAGGCGTTAAAGCGCTGTCTGCCTTGTCGATGACGGTCCAACAAGGAGAGGTGGTTGCCTTTGTTGGAGAAAACGGTGCTGGGAAATCAACCTTATTAAAAATTCTTTGTGCGGACTATCGCCTGGATGAGGGGAGCATCCATCTGGATGGCATGGACCTGAGTGCCAGCACCCCACGGGAAGCGAGAAATGCAGGGTTGCGGCTCGTTCGACAAGAGCCTGAGATTGTTCCAGATATCACCGTGGCTGAAAATGTGTTTATTGGAGAATATCCCAGGAAACATAAAGGGTTGGTGGATTTTCCTGCCATGCGGTCTGCGGTCGAAGCGCTTTTGGACCGCTACGGATTCACGGAAATGATCGACATTGACATGCTGGGGCGCTCCCTTTCTCCGGCTCAAATGCATCTTGTTGAAATCCTCCGTGCTTTAAAACAGGGGGTGAAGCTAGTTGCCTTTGATGAGCCGACCTCCTCTTTGACTCCCAAAGAAACTGATAAACTTTTTGAACTGATTCGTACCCTGCAATCTGAAGGACTGGGTGTGATTTATGTGTCCCATCGCTTACACGAGGTGATGGCCATCGCGAACCGAGTGGTGGTCCTCAAGGACGGGAAGCAAACGGGCAATAAAAAGATCGAAGAGACAAACGAACAAGAAATCGTCCGTCTGATGGTCGGACGCGAATTAGCCCAGGGGTATCAACGGCATGAAGGTTCACAGAAAGAAGTCGTGCTTGAAGTGAAAGGCCTGGAAAGCCGTTGGCATCAAGGCATTAATTTCAAGATACATGCAGGCGAGGTGGTTGGTTTTGCAGGATTAGTGGGGGCAGGACGCACCGAACTCGCGAAAGTCATCTTTGGCGAATACCCCCATTCCGCAGGGACCATCAGTGTTTGTGGTGAAGTCAAACAGATTCGTAATTCGGCAGATGCGATTGCCGCAAATATTGGGTTTGTTCCAGAAAATCGAAAAGCCGAAGGGTTGATCTTAGTCCGTTCAGTCATGGAAAATGCTTCTATGGCGATTTATTCGAAATTGGCCCGGTTTGGGATTTTAAACAAACAGGACTTGGTCAACCAAGTGAATCCGTATGTCAACAAGTTAGAAATCAAAACGCCGAGCCTCGATCAGGAGGTGGGGAAATTATCGGGAGGGAATCAGCAAAAAGTGGTTCTAGCCCGTTGGCTTGCTGCTGAGCCAAAACTCATGATCCTGGATGAACCGACACGTGCCGTCGATGTAGGAGCGAAGGCGGAAATTTATCAATTGATCGATAGCATGGCCCAACAAGGCATTGCCATCATGATGATTTCGTCCGAAATGCCAGAACTGTTGTCGATGTCGGACCGGATTATTGTGATGTGTGATGGACAGATATCACAACCTATTGAAAAAAAAGATGCTACCGAAGAAATCATTGTGAATTACGCCATTGGTACGGGCAAAGCCTGATATGCCACACATGGAGAACCTAAGATGAGTTCATCTACTAATACCAAAATCAATTCGTCGATCAGTAAGCCCATCTCAACGGGTGGATTAAAAAAGCTATCTCAGATGATTGGAGCCGAAAACTTATCCTTAATTATTGCTCTGATTCTGTTGGTTTTATTAATCAGCACCCAAACGGAGTTTTTCTTTTCCTCGCGCAATTTACTGAATATTGGCCAAAACATGGCCGTCGTGGGGTTGATGGCGGTGGGGATGACCTTTGTGATCGTTTCGGCGGGGCTGGATATATCCGTTGGTTCCATCGCAGGTTGTGCTTCTGTGGTTTGCGCCTTAGTTGTGACACAAATGGAGACCGTCGCGGGAGGTGTCTTTGCCGGAGTTGCCATCGGCATCACGCTGGGACTCGTGAATGCCGCTATTATAAATATCCTTCGTGTCAATCCTGTGGTGGCGACATTGGCGACTTTTTCAGCATTTCGTGGAGTGGCGTTCCTCATTGCGCCAGGAGGGCGCCCGATTGGTGTCTTAGACCCGACCTTAGGATATCTGGGGTCGGGAAGATTCCTCCAAACGAGTGACTTTCCAGGGATACCGGTTGCTTTTGTGATTCTTCTTTTTGTTGCAGCCTTGGGGCATTTTGTCATGAAAACGACAGTGTTTGGCCGTTACATCTATACGATGGGGGGCAATCCAACTGCAGCGCGTCTAGCAGGCATCAATTTAGTCAGGATGCGCTATGTCATCTACTCCATTTCCGGCGCGTTGGCTGGTTTAGCCGGTGTGATTGTGACCGCACGGACCAGCTCAGGCCTACCCGCTTCAGGAACTCAAGGATTGGAACTGGAAGCGATTACAGCCGTGTTTCTCGGGGGCGCATTGCTTGCGGGAGGAAAAGGAACCGTGGTGGGAACGATGCTGGCCGTCGTTTTATTGGCCACTTTATCCAATAGTATGAATCTCTTGGGGATCCCCACGTTTTATCAACTGGTGGCCAAGGGCTTATTACTGGTGATTGCGGTTGCTATTGGGCAATGGCGTCTCGCGCGTGCCGAACGCATCAAAAAATAACGTGTTAAAAAACGCTGCATCAAAAAACGCTGCATCAAAAAACAACGCATGGGTGGAAGGTTTCGATGGATTCTCAGTGGTTGCAATTAAAGAACAATCGAGTGGAAGTCACCGTCAATCCCGATTTTGGAGCACGGGTGACGAGTTTTATTGATCGTCGCAGCGGGCGCGATTGGCTCGTTGCAGGCGATTGCATAGGGAGTCCTTTGAATCAGGCCGTTTTCGGAGGGCAAGAAGCCCGTGGTTGGGATGAATGTTTTCCGACCGTGGCTCCGTGTGTGTCCTCTCACTGGGGGCGTGATCTTCGGGATCATGGTGATTTGTGGGCAAGGCCATGGAATTGCCGACAATCCGAGGAGACCATTTTCGGTGAGTATGTGGATCCTGATTTCCGGTTTGAACGCGAACTGACTTTGTTAAGCAACGGTTTGGCAACCCATTATAAAGTGACCAATATCGGTTCGAAGCCGCTTCCGTATCTTTGGAGTCAACATTGTTTGTTGGCCTGTCACCCTGAGGAACGCATCCTCCTGCAAGGAATTGATCTGACCCAACTGAGTAATGAACCGGCTTATCTCGATCAAATCTTCGGAATGGAATCCGGTTACTTCCACAAATCCTACAGTTGGGTGCAAGACCATGCGGAAGTCGGAATTGAAGGACACGATGGTGGAATCCGGTTTTCTTGGTCAGAACAGGACCTCCCTTGTTTGGGACTCTGGTTGGACTATGGGGGATGGCCTTTCGACGAACCGGTTCATCAAGTCGCGCTGGAAGCTACCACTGCCCCTGCTGATGACTTGGCACAAGCAATAAACCAAAAACATGAACGTTGGATTGCCCCCGGTGAGCATCATCACTGGAAGGTGATTGTGAACTTTACCCCATCACTATGAGGAGTTCTAAAATGGAAAATACAGAGCATATCCTGTTTAGAGTTGAAAAGGGCATTGCTTATCTCACGTTGAATCGCCCTGCCAAAATGAATGCGATTACCGCTGCGATGGGTGGGCAAATTGCGGCTCATGCGAAACAAGTGGATATTGATGATGAAATTAAAGTGTTGATCATTGATGGCGCGGGAGAGCGTGCCTTTTCAGCAGGAAGTGACGTGAATTGCTTGGATGATCTGGGAACGGCCTGGGAAGGCCGCAATCGTGCCGATTATGATCGAGACTACATTGCTCCGCTTCTGGGAATGCGAAAGCCTATCATCGGGGCCATTGATGGATACTGCTTGGGGGGGGGATTAGAAGTCGCCTTATGCTGTGACATTCGGGTTGCGACTCCACGCTCCCAATTCGGGGCTCCAGAAGTCCAACGTGGTTGGCATGCTGGCAGTGGAAATACTTCCATTTTACCCCGGCTGATTGGGTATGGAAATGCGGCCCACTGGATTCTGACGGGTGACCTTTTTCCCGCCGAAGAAGCCTATCGTGTTGGACTGGTCCAAAAGTTGGCCGAGCCAGAGCACTTGATGTCCGAAGCCCAGATGATTGCAGCCCGCCTGGTCGTCAATCCTCCGATTGCCGTACAATCCGCAAAAAATATTATCCGACAAAGCCAAGGTTCTACGATTGCACAAGGGTTGGCCTGGGAAAACGATGGTTACACGTTGTGTATGATGACCGAAGACGCTTGTGAAGGCATCGCTGCCTTTGGCGAGAAACGCGCTCCAATCTTTCAGGGGAGATGATCATGGCAAAAAATAATCGACCACTCGACGGTTTGCGAGTTTTGGATCTAACGATTGCAATGGCAGGTCCCTTATGCACTCAACGCTTGGGGGAAATGGGAGCCGACATCGTCAAAATCGAGGCCCCCGGAGGCGGAGACTTTTCACGATATTCACCAATGGCGGGAGTCACCAAGTTTGGCGACTCCACTTGTTTCATCACCCTGAACCAAAACAAAAAATCCCTGGTATTGGATCTGAAATCCGATGCTGGAAAAGAAGCCTTATATAAAATGGTGGTTCAAGCCGACGTGCTGATTCAAAACTTTCGACCCCGCGTGGCGGGCAAGCTCGGCATTGACTATTCCACCCTCTCAACGATCAATCCACGGTTAGTCTATGGTTCGGTGAGTGGTTATGGAGACACGGGACCCATGAAGGATCGCCCTGGGCAAGATCTGTTGTTACAAAGTTTTACCGGTCTCATGATGAACGGGGGGATTGCAGGTCAGCTGCCTCAAGCAAGCCCGCTTTACATGGTGGATGTCACGGCATCCCACATGATTTGTGAAGGCATTCTCGCCGCTCTCATCGCGCGCCATAGAACCGGGAAAGGTCAAGAAGTGAAAGTTTCCATGATGAATGCCATTTTGGAGATGCAGTGTCAGGAAATCACGTCTTATCTTGCCTCGGATTCGCCCCCCCAACGGGGCGCTTCCCCTCAAGTCTCTCTGTATATGGAACCGCCATATGGGGTGTATCGGTGTTCCGAAGGTTTTTTTGCCATTGCTCAAGCCGACATTGGAGAATTGGCAGAGATACTAGGACTCGCTCAACTAGCCCAATTGAAACGCTCCCGTCCACCACAAGCCGACAGCAGGGCGCTGTCTCAATGGAGAGATGCGATCTATGACTTGATCGCGGAGTGTTTACAGAAAAATACAGCGGTTTATTGGGATAACCTGCTTTCACCCCGCGGGATCTGGTGCACGGTGGTGAACGACTACGAAGCATTCTTGAACCATCCCCAAGCCCAAAGTTGTTTAGTCGAAATGGATCACCCCGTGGGGGGCAGATATTCTGCGGTGGCACCCGGTATTCGGTTTTCAGATGATCCCTTTGCCCAACTGACCCCAGCTCCTGCTTATGGGGCAGACAGCAACTCGGTATTAATTGACTATGGATTTTCCAAGGATGAAATTGTCAGCCTGATTCAAAACCAAGTGGTACTCCAAAAGGAAAACGCCTTATGAAAATCACAGCACTCAAGACCTTTGTCGTTCCCCCGCGTTGGTTGTTTCTCAAAGTTGAAACGGATGAAGACCTTGTAGGGTGGGGAGAGCCGATTCTGGAAGGACACGCCGAAACATTGGCAGCGAAGGTTCAGGAATTGGAATATTTTTTAATCGGTTCTGATCCATTAAAAATCGAAGACACGTGGCAAAAGCTGTATCGCAATGGCTGTTATCGAGGCGGCCCCGTATTGATGAGTGCCCTTTCTGGGATCGATATGGCGTTGTGGGATATCAAAGGTCGTTTCTACAATGTGCCCATCCATGGTTTATTGGGCGGTGCCGTACGCGATAAAATCCGTAGCTACTGTTGGATTGGGGGAGATCGGCCTAGCTCTCTCGCACAAGAGGCCCAAGCCATGCGTGAAAAGGGATTTAATGCAGTTAAATTTAATGTGTGCAGTGAGCTACAGATTGTGGACCGCTATAAAACTATTGATTTGATTGTGGCACAGATGTCTCAACTCCGAGAAACCGTTGGCCCCGAAATGGATCTCGCAATGGATTTTCATGGGCGGGTTCATGCCCCGATGGCCAAAGTGTTGTTACGAGAATTGGAACCCTTGCGTCCACTCTTTGTGGAAGATGCGGTGGTTTCCACCCAGATTGATGCGATGAGCGATTTAGCCAAATCCACCTCCATTCCTCTTGCTGTCGGAGAACGATTGCACTCTCGGTATGACTTCAAACAAGTGTTTGAAACGCGGGCGGCCAGTATTATCAACCCCGACACAGCCCATGTGGGGGGGATTTCTGAGATGGTCCGCATCGGCTATTGGGCAGAAGCCTATGATATTGCGCTAGCTCCGCATTGTCCGCTCGGCCCCATTGCATTGGCGGCTTCGCTACAAGTCGATGCCTTGTGCCACAATGCCTGTATCCAAGAGCAAAGTTTGGGGATTCATTACAACCAGGGGGCCGATTTACTCGATTATCTGATGCCCGATTCTCGATTTATCCTAGAGGATGGTTACCTTTCGATTCCTCAAGGCCCAGGCCTTGGTATCGAAGTGAATGAAACTTTTGTCATTGAAAAATCCCAAATCGGTCATCAGTGGCGTGCACCGGTTTGGCGTCATGAGGATGGTTCCATTGCGGAGTGGTAAAATGAATCCATTTGGCGGGGTGCACTGTGTGCTTTATGCGCTTTTTGATAGCCAAGGTCGCTTAGATCCAGGGGCGATGCGTGCTCAAGTTCAATGTTTACTGGAACATGGCATAGACGGAATCACCGTTTTAGGTTTGGCGACGGAAGTTCCCAAATTGAATCCCCGCGAACAACGAGACATGGTGACGTGGATCTCTAAAGAAATCGAAGGGCAGGTCCCCTTTTCAGTCACCATCACTGGGAATTCGGTGATGGAGCAACGTGCCATGATTGAATTCAGTTTAAGTCATGGTGCGGATTGGTTGATTCTACAACCCCCTTCCGTAGGGACCTATAGTGGAGACACCTATCTGAATTTTTTTATGGACGTAGCGGAGGGCTTTGACGTGGCGTTTGCCATACAAAATGCCCCTCAATATTTAGGACGGGCTTTGACGGCCACGGACCTCGCTCGCTTAACCAAAAAAAATCCTCGTTTTTCCATCGTCAAAGCCGAATGTTCGGCCACCGATCTAGTCCATTTGATTCAATCGTGTGGTCCGCAATTGGTCGTCATGAATGGCCGGGGTGGACTGGAACTGACCGACAGTTTACGGGCGGGCGCAAAGGGGTTTGTGTTGGCCCCCGACGCAGTCGACTATAGCAAAAAAGCGTTTGATTCTTGGATGTCCGGGGACTCCGAATGGGCCGAGCGTATTTATTCGACTGTTTTGCCTTCCATCGTGTTTGCGATGCAGTCCTTAGAGCATCTCATCTGTTATGGAAAACGAATCTTTGGGAAAAGAACAGGAATCGAAATTTATGATCGATCTCCGGCCCTGTTGCCCAACGAATTTGGCCTTCGCGCCGTTGATTATTGGGCAAGATATTTAGGTACATTTTAAAATCCAAACCGTACCGGAAAGCAGACGTTGACTTGAAAAAAAATGGGGGTTCCATTTCATGAGACGGGTGTGGATGGAATGGAGGAACCGCATGAATAAATGAGAAGTTCATACAAAAGAGGAGCTGAGATGAGCCAAGTCCAATTAGTGTTAGATCAATTCGATATTCTCGGTGAAGGGGTGTTTTGGGATGTCCAAACATCGAGCCTGTTTTGGCTGGATGTACCGATGCCCTCAAGACTTCATCGCTTTCATCCAGAAACCAACAAACATGAGGTTTGGGACATGCCCGTGATGATCTGTTCGATGGCCATGTTAGACGATGGATCGGGTTTACTAATCGCAGCACACAACGGAATCAACCTATTCCGCTTTGAGACAGGACAATTGTCATTCCTACTCTCTCCTGAGATCGGAAAACCATTTAACCGTTGTAATGATGGTGCCACGGACTGCAAAGGTCGATTCTGGTTTGGCACCATGCAAAACAATATCGCACCCAATTCAGACCCAATAGAAATCGTTGGACCATCAGGTTCGCTGTATCGTTTGGACCCCGATTTGTCATTACACCCAATGGACCAAAACATTACGATCTCCAATACGATGTGTTGGAGTCCGGACAACCGCGTCCTCTATTTTAGCGATACGATTACCGGTTGGATTTTTGCCTATGACTTTGATGCGGATTCCGGAACGATCAGCAACAAACGAGAATTTGCCCAATTTGATCGCGGTGTTCCCGATGGCTCCACCGTCGATGCGGAGGGGTATCTCTGGAATGCCCGATGGGGAGGAAGCTGTGTGGTGCGCTTTGCTCCCGATGGTTCGGTCGATCAAGTGGTTGAGATTCCAACGGAATTGATCACGAGTTGTACGTTTGGAGGAGCGGCATTAACAACGCTTTATATCACTTCCGCCCATTACTCGTTGACCGAAAAACAACGTGAAGCCCAACCTTTAGCAGGGGGATTGTTTTCGGTAGAGCCCGGTATGAAAGGGCTTCCTGCAGCTCGGTTTGCCTCCTCTCCTCGCACTAGCTAGTGGAAGCCCACCCGCATCTTATTTTGTGGAAGCTATGATCAGTTCTGAGTCTTACACCATTGTCTTTGATTGGGGGAGTTCCAACTTGCGAGCCAGCTTGTTGAACTCCAGCCGAGAAATCCTCGAAAAACAGGAATCTCCGTTTGGAATTCGTTTTGTCCCCGAAAAGAACTTTGAGTCGATTTTACTGGAACTTCTCGATCCTTGGATTTCCCAGCTCCCTTCTGGCCAGTTGTCCTTAGTCGCCTTAGGCATGATCACCAGCCGCAATGGATGGGTTGAAGTGCCCTATGTGCAATGTCCGGCCAGTGTCGAGGACCTGGCAAAAGGGATGCTCACTCAACCGCTTCGCAATCAGCTCAACCTTCATTTCATACCAGGGATTATCGATACCTCATCCCAACCCTTCTCCGATGTCATCCGGGGTGAGGAAACCCAAATCATTGGGTTAGGGGTTGATAAAGATCAGATCATTGTTTTGCCAGGAACCCACAGTAAATGGGTTCGTACCCTACAGAATCGGATCCACCGGTTTCAAACCTTTGTGACGGGCGAAATTTATGACGTCATACAGAAACATTCATTTATCGCTTCCTTACAAACCGAAGGCACTCCATCCGACCAGGCATTTGAGCGAGGTGCGAAAGATGCCTTAGCAGATTACCCGCAGGCAGAGGCTCTTTTGTCGGCTTTGTTTAATGCCCGGAAAGGTGTGTTGAGTGCTCAAATTGCTACCGACGATGTGGCGGAATATACATCCGGTTTATTGATCGGGCATGAATTTCGACAAGCCGCTCAATGTGGATGGTTTACTGAAGGGGAGTCCATTATTATTGTTGGAAATAATCGTTTGTGTGCCCGTTACCAACAAGTGGCCCAGTGGGCAGGATTGCAGGTTGAATTGGGACGGTTGGATGCTGCTGAACAAGGAGCCATGACCCTTTTAGAAGCGAAAGGCAAATGAGATGTCCCTGCAAGATTATCTAAACCAAAATCCGATTATCGCGATATTGCGAGGTATCCGGCTAGAAGACGTTCCCTGGGTAGCCGACATCCTCATAGAGGCAGGAATTTGTATTATCGAAATCCCCCTGAATTCACCGCAGCCGTTCCAAAGTATTCAATCTCTCGTAACACATGCTGGGAACTATGCACTCGTTGGGGCTGGTACCGTGACATCCCTGGAAGAATGCCATCAGTTGATTGCTTCGGGTGGACAGTTGATGGTGGCTCCGAATTGTAATCCCGAAATTATCAAGCAGGCCAAACAACAAGGACTGATCGTCCTGCCTGGAGTGGCCACTCCCACCGAAGCGTTTCAAGCGATTCATGCGGGGGCGGATGCCCTGAAGATCTTCCCCATTAACACCTTAGGTGGCTGCGCTGTCTTAAAAGCCTGGTCCGGAGTGTTGCCTCAAAACACGTTGCTGATTCCCGTCGGCGGCGTGGATTCCAGCAATATCAAACAGTATTTGAACGCGGGAGCACACGGAGTGGGCCTCAGTTCGAGTCTCTACCAACCCGGAATGTCACCGCACGCATTGAAAGAAAACACCCACCAACTGCTGGCTGCCCTTTAACCTAAATTTATCCCGTTTTCTCCCTATTTCGCATTGAATCGATTCTGGAGTTCTTGGAGCTGTTGTTCCAAGTGACTAATGGGATGTTCCAATAACTCATCAATCGCGGTGAGTGGCTCTCCCAATCTCTGTTGAGTCAATCCCATTTCCCAAGTTTTCAGTCGCGTGATATCAACTGGCTACTCGGTCGATGTATAAAGAACACAGCGAGATGATGACGCAGCATAAAAACTATGAAACTGAATACTATAACAAAACGTTTGTGAAATGCTTCACTGTTATTTTCTATCAAAACCGCAGGTATCCTGAGCGGGGAGTCATGGAACCGGACATTCGGTTCCATGAATTCTCAAGAAAGATAAAACCTTTTTCTCAGGAGAATCATGCTGTTTGAAAAGATCTTCTTAAAAACCCGATGGCACACCATCTTTAGTGCTGTCTTTCAGTTGTTCCTCAAAGATACCGGGGTGACAGTGGGAATCGAATTTCCGTTGTCGATGAACCCAGTGAAAGCAGACATCGTCCTACTGCGAAACCCCGACCACCGGAAATGGACCCATGAACAAATCCAGCGGCTCCCCGATGGCATTCGAGACTGCAAGGCCTCCCACATTTTGGTCGAATTCAAGAAAACCGAATCGATCAATGATCGGTCGTTTTTGCAGTCCTTGATGTATGACACCCTGTATCAGGGAATGTATGACCTGAAACGGAATCAATGGCAGACCTTCTTAGTCTCTAGCAAAACTCCCAATCATCGAAAGTTGGAAGCCTGGGGTTACCAAGAGACGAAAACGATTGGTGTCTATCGCAGCAGCAACATTGCAGCCCAGCACATCATTTTCATCGACTTGAACCGACTCGCCAATACGGCATACAATGCTCCTTATAAATGTTTCGCCAGCCGCAAGTCAGAATATCAAAAGGCATTCCGACAGATCGACAAAATCAAGGATCATCTCCCAGAGGGGTTATTGTTAATCTTGAGTGGCTTACGACGATTACTAAACCTATTTTGGAAGGAAGAAGACATGCAGAAACTACAAACCGAAGAATTGGAACAGAAGTTCCTTGTTGAACAAGGTCGCAAATTGGTTGAAGCCTTGTCTGCCAAAGAACGGCTTCGAGGTCTGCCTCCAGAAGTCGTCCTTCAACACTATTCCATAAAAGATCGATTAGAAGGCCTCTCTCCCAAGGATCGATTAGAAGGCCTCTCTCCTGAAGATCGATTAGGAGACCTCTCTCCTGAAGATCGATTAGAGGGATTGTCCAAGGAAGCTATCGAAAACTATTTGGCCTCCTTGGAGCAAAAACAATCCTGACCCACGCCGCCTTTGAAACCTGCGGTTTTCCGGTGAACGCACAACTTTCCTTTGAAGAAACAACCGGCAGGTTTCAAAGCGTTCTCATGGTCTCCCAAACTTTTCCCCAATTCCCCATTCTCATTCCCCAATTTTTTCCCCAATCCTATTCCCCAATCTTTCACTAACCAGACAATGCATCACTTTCTAACTAGAAAATCATTCGCAAACCCACTGATTTTCTAACGAAAAAATTCATCAAAAACTCCAGGCATAATTATTGAGATAAGCCGTAATGGGAGAACATGAGTTCTCTTGGTCTTGATGCAACCCCCTCCAATCGAAAGAATGTAGTCGTTCGGTGGAGCATGGTTTTTTAAACATCTCAATTTGGAGAGTCGAACATGGTCAAACTAGTCTGTTCCTTACTCTGGATGATGGCGCTGATCATCCCTCAATTGGCAGCAGCTCAATCAGCTGCCACCTTAGCTGGAGCCACCCCGGGTGAATTCAAGGTGGGGTCGCTCGGACAAGCCACCTATTCCCTTCCCATTCAAACTCCGCCAGGGCGGGCCGGAGTGGAAGCCAATTTAAGCCTGGAATACAATAGCCTCGCGGAGAATAGCTATTTTGGGATGGGGTGGAATCTTGCGGGCGTGTCTCAAATCACTCGGTGTTCGCAAACCATCGCCCAAGACAATTTCAAAAATCCGGTTGTCTACGACAACACCAAAGATCGATTTTGCTTAGACGGCCAACGATTGGTTGTGACCAGCGGAGCCTATGGAGCCAACGGGTCCGAATACGCGACTGAAATCGATAGTGGGATACGAATAAGGTTTATCAATGGTACCTTCGATGCCTTCGCTCAAGATGGCAGTTATATGGTCTTCGGAGGTGGATCTTATAACGCTACGGTGCAGAGTACGTTGAGTAGTGGTACCACACGCGCTTGGGCCTTAAATGTGATTCAAGACCGCAATGGCAATCAGGTTCGCTTCGAATACTCCCAAGATGTCACCACCAAAGAGCACTACATCAGCAAAATTCAATACACCTTCAATGGAGCCACACCGGCGAAAAATGCGGTCGAATTTATTTATGAAACCCGGCCCGATGAGGAAGTCAAATACATCGGAGGCGATAAAATCGTAGTCTCCCAACGAGTGAACCGGATTGAAACCAAACACGACGGAAGCTTGGTCAAAGCGTATCACTTTCAATATGACGAGAGTCCCTTAACAAAACGCAGTCGATTGATCGATGTCCAAGAATGTGGACCCAACAATGCGTGTTTAGAACCGGTTCGATTGGGATGGAAGACGGGCAATGCTGGCATGGCATCTCAGGACGCCACACCCCTATTTGGAAATCTCACGCATGCAAGCCTTTCCACTGTCAATGCAAAGTTAATTTCTGGTGATTTTAACGGGGACGGTTTGACCGACATTTTTTATCAGTATTCTGGACCATCCGGAGCGGGCATTCTCTCCAGAGTCTACCTCGCCAACGACGATCTGACCTTCACGTCAGTCACTGATATCATTCCCGGTCAAACCGAATTCCAAGTTCATGGAGTGTTCACCAATCTGTTTGCTGGCGATTTTAATGGGGACGGTTTTACTGATATCTTACGCCAACGGAAAGCCCAGTCGCACCAAGCGGGAGATACCGGAGCGACCGTATTTTTATCCGATGGCGATGGTACCTTCACCGAAGGGCCTGCGTTGCCCCTCCTCAGTGTCCAGTACATCGACAACCTTTATGACAACGAAGTGGTTTTGATGGATATCAATGGGGATGGTTTGATGGACATCATTACCACGACGACCTCCTCCTCCACAGATATGAGAGTCCTTCAATCCAATGGAGATGGTTCATTTTATCGATTCCTCATGAACCCAGGTACCGTGTTTGACCATGACCATGTCAATATCCTGCCTGGAGATTTCAATGGGGATGGAAGAACGGACTTCATCCGCCAAGAAAAAGGCGCTTTGGATAACGATAGCAGCAATACAGCAATCGTTTATTTGAGCCGCGGAAATTATCCTCAAGGAACGAATTTGTCTTATGTCGCCGTGCCCAATTTCGTATCCAATCCCGATTCGTTTAAAGGCGATTTTACGGATATCATTCCCGGCGATTTCAATGGGGATGGTATGACGGATATCCTCCGACGAGAAAAAGAGAATTGGGCGACCGATAACAGCGGTTCGGCTCAATTGTATCTTTCCAGAGGAGATGGAACCTTTGAAGAGGTTCCTAACTTCATTCCCGACCCGAATGATTTAAAAGGGACTCACGATAACCATCCCGGCAATGATATCATTCTGGCTGACTTCAATGGCGACTCCATTATGGACTTCATCCGTCGAGATCGATCCAATGGAGCCGGCAATTTGCAGCTTTATTATGGAACCGCGACCGGTGTGTTTCATGTGGTCGCCGGAGGGACCTACCTTTTCGACGGCATTGGGATTCCTGGAGATTACAACGGAGATGGCGCGACCGACTTCATTTACCAAGCCATTTCAGCCTCAGTCACATTGGGAGGTGCCGACATGTGGGTGGGAGAGGCGAGTTCGCCAACGGATATGGTCGCTACTATTGAAAATGGCATCGGAGCGACGGTTTCCATCGATTATTCCCCACTGACCGATAGCTCCGTCTACATCAAAAGTTCCAGTGCCATCCAACCCCAACGCGCTGTGACCATTCCAATCTCAGTGGTGTCCAGCTTCTCGATAAGCAATGGCGGAATCGGTCATCAATATGATTATCGATATTTTGGCTTGTTCCATGATCGCTTACGAGGAGGCATGGTGTTCCGCCTCGTCACGGAAATCGATCATTCCCAGCTCAAACGGAAGGAAACGGAATACAGCATCATGTTTCCTACACGAGGCAACGTCCAATTCATTACAACGTACAGCACTCCGACCAATGCGATGGAGCAGTCTTCCTTCTATGGATACGACAGTACCAATGCCGCGCCTTACCAAAACGTACCGATTGCCCAAAGTACAACTTATTTCAATGACGACGGCTCGGAACACGCGACGATCCGATTCGATTATACCTATGATGCGCTCGGACGAATGACGCAGCTCCATCAGCGTGGAGATATTTCTGATCCCAACGACGACGTGTATATTTGTCGGGCATACTATTCGGGTGGCAGCACTGGCTTTTTGGATTCCTGGAAACAACATTTCGTTGTCGCAGGGAAAACCGTTTCGAATTCCCTGGGGTGCAATAACTTGAGTTCGTGGAATGCTTCGTATGATCTGAACTTCCTGCAAAAAACCTATGATGCGAAAATGAATATTCTCAGCCAAAAAAGCTGGGACAACGTCAAAAATAAGTGGATCACCACCCAAGCCACATATGACGTCTATGGAAACATCCTGACCATGACCAATCCTTCAGGAAACGTCACAAGTCTCACCTATGATGCTCAAAATCACACCTATCCGATCACCATGACTTCGGCAGACCCGGATGGCGGGGGGCCTTTGACTTCCATTGTGCATCAATATGAACATGATGCTCGATTTGGAGTGGAGACCAAACACATCGATCCCAATGGAAACATCGTTTCCCAAACCACCTTGGATGCCTTAGGCCGGGTCATCCAAGAACAAGGAACTCACCCGGACAACTCCACACTCACCACCATCCGCCGCACCTTTTATGAAAATGATCCGGCAGGGGGAGTGTTGGTGAACAGTTGGCAGGCTCTCAATTGGGATGACAATGATCTTTCTGCTTGGAACGGAGAACCAACAGATCGACCGTGGAGTATCGAATCTTACGATGCGTTTGGAAACCACGCTTGGTTGAGAACGGTGGGGTATGACAACAACACGGTAGTATTGAAGCAAATGGAATACAACGGCAATGGAAAGCTCGTATCGGTGACCAAGCCCTTCTACGATACCGCCGGGTGTATTCACTATGCTTATGGAGAGAGTTGCTCCCAGAAAAACTTTTCCAATTTTTATTACGATGCCAGAGGACGATTGAATTCAATCGTCGAGACCATCAATTCAGAGGTCGTGAATTCGATTTTTTACAGTCATCCGGCAAACGATATTTCCAAAACCAACGTAACGCTTCCCAACCCTGGTGACCTGACAAGTGGGAATAGCTCCATCGTGTGGACTCAGGACTTGACCCCCTTAGGGCGCGAGGAAGAGAAGGCCACTCCCGACGGTTCACAGGTCGATTACACCTATGATTTGATGGGACGTATTATTGCCGTCAATGATCCTTTAGGAGAGCTAGCCACCGTCACTTATAATTCCTTAGGGCAAATCACCCAGGAGAATAAAAAGACCGTCGGGATTGTGACCTATACTTATACCGACAATGGTCAAATTGAGACCAAGATTGACGCAAACAATCAAAAAATCCTGTTTGCTTACGACAACGTGGGACGATTGATCTCTAAAAAGCTGTTTGCTCATAAAAACGATGCCACGCCTCGCGAAGCATTCATCTACGAGTATGACGATGTGAGCAAAGCGAACGGGAAAGGGCAGCTGACCCAAATCATTACCGATCACATCACCTATGAGTTTGCCTACGACAATCGAGGTCAAATCAAAGAACGCAAATCGTTGATTGATATCGATGGGAGCGGAAGTATCGATCAAACCGAAGAAACGTTGATCGAACAGATGACCTACAATGTTCATGGAAAACAACAGGAATACACCTATCCGGATGGTTCCATTTTAAGGAACACTTACCGACCCGACTTAAGCCTAGAAAAAACAGGACTCAAAGAACCCAATGACGGCATGTTTACCGAATATGCCTCTTACGACCCGCCTTCGATTGAAGGCAGTATCACAGGCATCCGGTATGGGAATGGCGTGACTTCCACCAATACCTTTGACCAAAGCGGCAATATCAGCCGCCTCAACGTTCAGAAAGGAGCACAGGCTTACAATGATTTCCAATACACCTGGAATCGTGCCGGGAAACTTCTAGAAATTCAGGACATGACAGCGAACAATCTGGGCCGAAAATTCTCAGATGCCAGCGTCGCTTTCTATGACACCCAAGGCCGAATCAACCGTGCCGGGTTTCAAAACTCTTCCGGTGGATATGATTACTTGGACTATAGTTTTAATGCGGCAGACAACTTAACGCAAAAAGGACCGCTGACTTACAACTACAACAATACCAACAATCGACATCGGCTCACCAACCTAGAGAACGCCGACACCGGAGAGATCATTGATCTGTCCTACGACAACGTGGGCAACGTGACGCGTAAAAAGAAAGTCCTGTTGAATGAAGGGGCCGGGCCACAAACCTTGCCAGGAGCGAACTTGGAAAAAAGCATTCCCTCTCACCAGCTCCAACTTTGGTTGAAACCTGAAAATTATAATCAAAACACCGGGGTTTGGTCCGATGCTTCGGGGGAAGGCAACTTCGCTTCCCAAGCGACGGCATCGAAACGTCCCGTTTATGTGGCGAGTGGCACCAATGGTCAGCCCGTGGTGCGATTTGACGGAGTCGATGATGGCTTGGTCATCTCCGATAACGTGAATCTCCAGGGCAACTATACTGTCTTCATCGTCGATGCTTATCTGAGTGGAGGAGCCAAAGGACGCACGCTGCAATCCCGTGATGTCAACTGGTTGGTCGGCCGTTGGTCGGGACAGTCTGGGATGTTTGCGGGAACCTGGGTTCACTATGAAGCCGCTCCAGAGAATACGTTGGAACTCCACATGGCCTCCAGAACTACCAATATTATGAGTATCAGCTCTTATTCCCTGAATGGTTCTGGAGGGGGCGGTATGACTGGGGGGAATAGTCCGGGACGCCTCGGATTGGTTTCGGAAGGCGCGGCACCCCTCGAAGTTTCCAAGGCCGATATCGCGGAAGTGATTGTGTATGATCGGGATTTGAATGCTGACGAAATCCAGCAAGTCGAATGCTACTTGAAGCACCGCTACAATCTCAGCTTGGTGACTGGTTGTGGCCACAAGGACCCAGTCCTTCATTTGAAAGCCAACGACTACAACGCCAGTACCGGCGTATGGACTGATACTTCAGGACACGGAAGCCATGCGACTCAAGGGACTGCCACAAAACGCCCGACCCAAGTGGCGAATGGCCCCGGTGGGCAACCGACCGTGCGGTTTGACGGCGTGGATGATGGGATGGTTATTTCGGATAACCTCAACCTGCAACGCCCTTATACCGTATTTCTGGTGGATGCCTATGTAGCGGGGGGTCCTCAAGGACGAACCCTCCAATCCAGAGACATCAACTGGTTGGTGGGACGTTACTATGGAGGAGTCGGTCACTATTCTTATAACAACTGGATACACTTTGGAGCCTATCCTGCCGAATCTTTAGGACTCCATGTTGCCACCGGAGATGCGTCCACAAGCACGTATTACTTGAATGGCAGTCATAAGGACACCGCTGCTGTCATAGGCAACCCAGGGAGATTGAAATTAGCGATTGGGAATGGAGTTAATATTGAAAATTCCAAAGCCGATATTTCGGAGGTCATTGTTTATGATCGCATTTTAACCGAGGAAGAGCGGCAAAAAGTCGAATGCGAACTCGCCAGTCGCTACAACATTCCGTTGGATGCTTCGGTCCGTTGTTCGGATGCTCAAATGGTCCTGTGGTTGAAAGCCAACAATTATGATCCGGTCTTTGGCATTTGGAACGACGTCTCTGGACAAGGCAACCATGCCACTCAGAGCAATGCAGGGAAACGCCCCACCTTTGTGGAAACAGGAACCAACGGAAAACCCGCTGTGCGGTTTGATGGAGTGGACGATGGATTAGCCATTGCCGACAATCTCAGCCTGGAACGGCCCTATACCGCTTTTATCGTGGACTCGTATGTCTCTGGGGGAACCCAAGGCCGCACGCTTCAGTCGCGTGATATCAACTGGTTGCTGGGGCGATGGTCGGGACAATTTGGCCACTTTGCCAATGGCTGGGTTCACTATGAGGCTTCCTCGGTTGACTCTTTAGGGGTTCACGTGGCCACGGGAGACAACACAGAAAACGTCTATTATTACAACGGCGAAAGGAAAAATTCGGTGTTGACCACAGGCCATCCGGGGCGGCTCGGTCTTGTCTCAGAAGGAGCAGCTCCCTTGGAAGTTTCCACAGCGGATATTGCAGAAGTGATCATTTTCAAGGGAGTCTTGAGCGATGCAGATCGCCAAGAAGTGGAATGTTACTTGGCCAATCGATACGACATCACTCTCGATGCTTCCATCTCGTGCCCCCACATCTCGGTGAAGGATTTTGCCTACACCTACGATGAAGACAATCGGCTCACCCAAGTGACCAAGAATGGCACGACCACTCACACCCATGCCTATGATCATACTTACATGCGAGTGAAATCGGTGAACTATGACGAGGCAGGAGATGTGGAATTGGAAAGCTTTTATCCAATGCCAATGTATTCCATCACCCGTCAACCAGACGGCACCCAAGTGCACACCAAAGCCGTGGCAGGACCGGCAGGGTTGATCGCCACCGTCAGCCGCAATAAGACGACCAGTGTTTCGGGGTGGATTGCCTCCAATACCTATAAACAGGAAGCCAACATGAGCAATCCGTTGGGATCGCCCGTGGGTTTTTCCAACTATTGGATGGCCACGTTATCGGGAACGCTCCACTCAGCCTTCATGAGTGAGCAAGTGGCATTCAGGGCGACTCTATTGGTGTTTGCCTTGCTCCTGGGCACGATTGTGTTTGGGGTGTTCCGAAGTGAAGAGTTCTCGTATGTGCTGTTAGGTCGGGCGTCGATGGCAGGTGTGATGTGTTTCGCCTTGTTGCTCCACGGAACCGCGTATGCCCAAGGCCCCGTGGCCGGTAGCAATGGGGCGGGGATTCCTGAAGTCGACACCATTTTGTATCATCACAGCGATCAC
>JANQJU010000093.1 GCA_028281495.1 SAR324 cluster bacterium | reverse complement strand
CCCTGATGACTGAAGCACACCCTGAAGAATTGACCCCTGAGCTCCTGCTTGAGGAAGGCAAAGCGTACATGGCTCAAGTACTTTATGAAATGCCGGCCGATTTCCTGGCCGAAAATTTTAGCGATCACCCGTTTGTCTTACAGACCCAAGAAAAAAGTCGAGAAGAAGGGCGAGAAGAAGGACGAGAAGAAGGTCGAGAAGAAGGACGAGAGGAAGGGCAAATCCAACTGATTTTAAAACAGTTACAGCTCAAATTTCGTACAGTGCCTCAAGTTTATCAAGTCCAGGTCCGGCAAGCAGGTGAAACCGAGTTAAATCGTATTGCCGAACGGCTGTTGGAAGCCGATACCATTGAACAGGTGTTTGACGAAAAATAAAATAAGGCGGGAACTCCGATTGGCTTCACCTCAACCACGCGTAGGCTCCCTGCTGCGCTAAGAACGATTTCCCATCTTATTACCGATTCCCCCCCTGAACTCCCCCGCATATGTATGCTAAACACAACCAAAAAATATATAAAAATATAATAATTTCAGTTAATTATATCATTAATACAGTCTCTTTATCTAAATTTCACTGAAAAAATTTGGATTCAATGCTTTTGGATTCTAGTATAAAATTCTGAAATTATAGAATTTATTTGTGAATACCTTGTTGGTATTTGTGTTTATCAAACGTATGGATTTTTGGGAAATCTGGTGTTAGGTTTTTGAAAAATACCCATTTGCATCTGTTTTCTAGTGCCTAAGTATAGGTTGAGAATTAAGCAAGTGAGTCGGTCAAGCGACTGCAAAACGAGGTTTCAAAAGCCGTTATTTCACTAAAAATTGGATCGATTGCTTGCAAAAAAGCTTTCTAACAAACGATGGAAGAAAATGTTGGACTCCTCCCCGGTTTCTGTTGGCTACGAAGCCCATTTTGACCCTCATGATATCACCCAGGAATGGGATTCTGATTTTTACGCCTATTGCTGAGTACTACGGGGTATACGTCTTTCACGAGAGTGCATGAAGCATCTAGAATCATTCGCCACAAGACTAATCTCATTTGCATGGGCTAAGCAGCGGTATTACCGAAATTGCAAATCAGACGAGTCCAAAGCCCCCAATATCGTTCAGTTTCAGCAGTTGATGCAAAACGGTTTGGTACAAATCGAAGGCTTTTTAACATCTGCTGAAGTGAGGGCTTTTCTACAAGCCATCCCCAATAGGGAGCAGCTAGAAGCCCACGCAAAGGTACACCCCCAAGCCAGTTTGTATTTAGTGGAAGAAGCCCATCGATTGTCGGAACACTTTCGATCCTTTTTTGAGAACGCGTGGATTCGCAGCTTTGCGGAGGCTTACTTGGGATCCAAGGCAGTCTCGTTCCGCCGCACGTTGAATCTCAAACTCGATCCAAACCGCCTCACCAGCTTTGGTTTCGAAGGGTTCTATCACATGGATGATTGGAAGCACCGATTCAAAGCGTTTTTATACTTAACGGATGTGGGGCCTGAAGAAGCTCCACTCATATATTTAAAACAAAGTCATTACGGTTGGTGGAGACTCCTAGCCGAAGCTCAATTATATCACCGTTATCAAGCGACGAATCGAGGGTACGCGACCAATCCTGCTACTGCTTATTTAGGTTGTTATTTTCCGCACGAAATTGCGGAGTTGCAAGAACGGTATTCCTTCCAGGAACACGCATGCACTGGACCAGCCGGGACTCTCATTTTATTTGATGCACGAGGGCTTCACCGAGGTTCCGAACTCAAACAAAACCAACGCATCGTTTTGGTGGATCATTGGACCGTTCCGCAGCCTCGGTTCCAAGCAAAAATATGATCCAAGGTTTTAGGGGCGATATGATGATTTACCGGCCTGTCACACTAGACGACCTGGGTGCACTGGAAGCTTTTTCCAAAACGTTAGGGGTTGGAACCGCAGGAGCCTTTCAGACTGATCGGTCCGGGTTAGAACAAGTCATATTGCATTCTATGGACAGCTTCTGCCGTCCGGTTCACACTCCAGGAGACGAAGTGTATGTCTTTGTATTGTGGGAGGAAACAGAGAACGAATTGGTGGGCATTTACAAGCTAGCGGCTGTTGTCAACGGAGGACGGAAGTTTTTTTCGTATCAAATACGGGATGTGCATCAATTTTCTCCTGTTTTGGGAGTGGATAAGTCCCTTCCCGCCTTGTTTTTAGTAAACGAATTGACGGGAGCGACACTTCCTTCGTCTCAAGTGCTTCACCCTAAATATCGAGGAAAAGGTCGATATGCGTATGTGTTATGCTCGGCGTTTCTCTTTTATATAGGAAGGTTCCCGTGGAGATTTCCGAAGCGAGTGATCGGGGAGTATCGCGGTTGCTACGATAGTCAAAACCGCAGCTTGTTTTGGAAACACTTTGTTCAACGCTTCTCCAAGAGTGTGGATTACACAACCTATCTACAATTGCTGCGTAATGGACTGGAAGAAGAAGTGATCGGGTTGTTGCCCAAGGGACCGATCTTCTTGGAACTTCTGTCAGAAGAAATCCAAAGCACCATCGGACAAACTCATGTCGAAGCCCAACCAGCGCTCAAGCTGAACATGAGACAAGGGTTCCAAAACACAGGACATATTTCTTACAGCAGTGGAGCACCCATCTTGGAAACTTGTATCCAAGACTTAAAACAGATCAGTGCTCAACAGTCCGCGCCAATCGGCGACCTCGTTTCCAGCTTGCATGGCCCTCGATTCTTAATGAGCAATGCCTGCTCTAATCTCGATTTTCGCGTGTGCTATGCTCCGTTTGTGGAAGAAGAAGATGGCAGCGTGACTACAACTCAGCAGGCTGCTCGGTCTCTCCAGCTCCGCAAAGACGAACGAATTTGTTACTCATAAAGTATCTTTAATAAAAAATAATTTAAATTTGCTTTTTGCAAGGAGTGCAGTGGTGATTTATCGTCCAATCAAATTAGATGATTTAAACCAGCTGGAAATATTTTCTAGAGCCTTAGGTAGGGGGACCTCTGGAGCATTTCAAACAGGACGTTCCAGGCTCGAAGAAATTATTTTGCAGTCTATGGAAAGTTTCAGTAATCCCGTCAAAACACCAGGTAAGGAAGCATACGTTTTTGTGTTACATAATGAGGAAGAAGAAGAATTGATCGGTATATATAAAGTTGTTGCATTGGTTAATGGGGGAAGAAAATTCTTTTCATATCAGGTGAAAGATGTTCGCCAGCATTCTCCTATTTTGGGAATTGATAAGTCATTATCTGCATTATTTTTAAAAGATAATCTAACTGGGTGCTCTTTACCTTCTTCTCAAGTCATACATCCGAAATATCGTGGGAAATGGAAGTTTGCGCATGTATTATGCACTGCAATTGGTTTATATTTTGGCGCTTTTCCTCAACGATTTCCCGAAAGGATTATTGGTGAATATAGAGGGAATTATGACGAAAATGGAAATAGTTTATTTTGGAAGAATTTTATAAAATTTTTTGTGAAAGGAATGAATTATAAGGAATATCTTCAGATTTTAGATAAGGGGTTGGAAAGTGAGATTATTAGTCTATTACCATCCGGACCCATATTTACCGATCTTTTACCAAGTTCGGTAAAGGAAATAATTGGACAAACCCATCCAGAGGCAAGACCAGCCTTCAAACTAAATATCCGGAATGGCATGAAGAATACAGGGCACATTTCATATAGTTCTGGTGCACCAATCTTGGAAGCTCCATTCAGTAAAATTGCCAGCTTCACAACTTCTACTGTAGTCAAAAAAATTGAAAAGAACTTTGAAAGCAAAAAATTCTTAATCTCAAATTCCCAAAGTGGTCTTGGCTTTCGCGTCTGTTATGCTCCTCTTCTGAGTCATCCTGATAGAACGGTTACAATTAACAGTTCAACAGCAAATGCACTCAATGTGACTATAGGAAGTAAAGTCTATTACGGACGACAGTTTCAAGAACGAAAAAATCACTGAATGTGTTTTTAGCTAGGTGTCGAACGCTTACCACTCTAATTCCTCTTCCAATTAATTTCACTAAAATCAATATCTGCTACAACACCGGATATCTCTTCTCAGCGCAATTTTGATTTTACAGCAAATATTGTTCTTCAAAAGTGAAAATATTCAATAAAATTAGCTAGTTGTTTTTTTACCCAAATTCATTTAGCTTATCGAAAACCTAACTTAAAAAATACTAATTTTATTAAATATTTTAGACAGGATGTAGCCATGCAAAAGTATAAATTATGGAGTTTGTCAGTAATTTTAGCTTGTTCGACATTGATTGTTTCGTTTGACGAAATCGAGGCGAAAAAGAAAATTACAATTGGAGCAAAAAGTTTTACAGAACAATTTATTATGGCCAAGATGCTTAGTTTATTGTTTCAAGCACAAGGCTATACAGTAATAGAGAGAACAAATTTGCTGACGCAGCAGTTGCGGAATGAATTACTGGAAAAACAGATCGATATTTATTGGGAATATACTGGTACAGCCTATCGCTTCTTTTATAAGAAAGAAGATCCAGGCATATTTCGGGATGCTCAAAAAATTTACGAGGCTGTTAAAAAATTGGATGCGCAAAAGGGAGTCCTTTGGTTGAATAAGGCGTCTTTTAACAATACCTACGCTTTGGTAACGCGAGCTGAGATTGCAAATAAACACGGGCTAAATAAATTGTCAGATCTTTCGGGAAGTTCTGAGCTTTTTATATTCGGAATGCCTGATACTTTTCGAGTAAGACCAGATGGAATTGAAAAATTGAGTCAATTCTACCAATTCCAAGTCTCTCACGCAAAAATGATAAATCTAGGTGAGAAAGAAATTTTTGGCCATTTGCGCCGAAAGCAGATCGATATTGGTGTAGCACTAGCTACGAACCCACAAATAGAGCAGTTTAATTTGGTGCTACTAAGAGACGATAAATCGTTCTTTCCTGTCTATGAACCTGCCCCTACTATTCTTAAAGAAACACTTCTCCGCGATCCCGCAATTGCAAAAATTGCAAATCAAATTCCCTCATTACTGGATCAAAAAACCATTACCCATCTCAATTACCTTGTTGAAATTGAGAGACGACCGATTCAAGAAGTTGTTAGCAATTGGCTGAGGGACAAGGGGGTCTTATGAAGGCTTGGTTCTCTTCAGGCATTTCTAAGAAGGTATTGATAGCAGGCACAGCATACACTTTAGTACTATTTGGAATTTTTGTAATAGCTTCTGCAACTTTGGTTAAAAGGACTAGCTTAGATCACCTAGAGGCTAGTGCTGAACTGGCTGTAACCTATTTGAAAGACAAATTTGTTTCTGCAATGGAACATGGAGAATCCTTTAAAGATGTTGGGGTGGAATATACAGATGTTATTAATTGGTCAACCTATCCTGAATATCGTCGGCTCTTTCGTAGTGCATCTGTAGTTGAAAACAAGACAGGTACAATATTGTCTCATTCAGACCCTTACAAAATTTTTATGAAGGTTGACGAAGCAACATTTAAGCTTTTGAAAACGATAAACAAAACAGAAACTATTCAGGTAGGAGAAGAGTATCAGATTTATATTCCTGTTTTGCACCGCAATCAAATAGTTGGCTTTATTATGCTGAGCTATTCAACTGAACTAGTGAATAGTAAAGTTCAGCAAGTAATTTTTATAGCGGCAGGAATTAGTGTGATTAGCCTTATCGTTCTAGTTATAATTTCGTTTTTAGGGGTACGTAAACTCATAACCGATCCTATTGAAGAGATCACGGAAGGTCTCAATACATTTCAATTGTCCGAAGGAGCTTCCCCGTCACTTCAAGCCAGTGGCAAAGATGAAATTGGAATGTTGATTCGAGATGTCAATCGGTTTGTGACGGCTTGGTCTGAGCAACACAATCAGCAAATCCAGAATATTCAAGCGCACAATTCTCAGTTGAATGGCATGTTGAATCACCTTCACAGTCGCTCGCAATCGCTACATCAAGCGGTTCATTCCCGAACCCCACCCAATCTTTCCTCAGAATCAAGAACTGCGGAACTCACGACCACGTCAGTTCTGCCGCATTCCGTCGCCGAACCGCTAAAAACATCGGGGCTGATTCTGGATGCTGCAAAGATGAATCATGTCTCGCAATCGCTTGATGATTCACTTCATGAATTTCCTCACTTGGTCCGTGAACTTCGTTTTTCCGAATCAACGGACTGGAATTTGGAACGACCGATTCGCGTGTTTTTGGGGTCGGAAAATTCAGAACTGATTAAGCGGGTTCTTCCTCTGTTTCAGGATTGGGAGGATTGGGATTTTGTGATTGGGCCACCCATGGTTGCCACAGCAAAAACGCAGGAAGCTCAGCAGGAACCCGATATCTTCTTATTGGATGCCGATCCTGTTGAAAACGCGTGGGAAGTCGCCCAGTCTTGGTGCAGCCAGTTTCCTAAGATGGCAATTGTATTTATCTCGGAAAACGCAGAGCCTTGCCATGTGGTGCGATTTACTGAATTGCAAAACGCCTCCTACCTAGACAAGCGGACCTTCCCACAAAATATTGTTCCGCTCCTTTATGAAATTGTTAACGGTAGCGTATTCATTACCGGCAAAGCTGGAAAGAATTACAGCCGAATCACACCATTTATGAGGCACCTCGCTCCCGAAGAATGGATCGTTTTTGAAGCATTGGTTTGGGGGTGGGATGCCAAGGATATCGCACAACATTACAATAAGAGCGTGAATACGGCTCGCAGCCAAATCAAGAGTGTGTTGAAGAAATCCGGTTTTCCTAATAAAGAGGAACTTTACCTCTCGTTCCAATAAGTATTTATTTTCAACGGGTTAAAAGCTGCCAACTAAAATTTTTGATCCCTTTCACGAAAAAATTTCACCATGTCCTACCTCTTGTAGATTTTTAATAGTCGCCTGCACTCACAATTTGCCCCCCATTCTAACGTTTGTTTTTCTCAAACCCCTTTGCTAGAGGCTCACTCAATTCAGTCTCGTTTCCCACCCTTTGCAGTGGGTATTTTGTGTTGGTTATTTTTTTCAGGAGGTTTGTATGAAAAAGGAATTCACTTCATCAAAAGGGTTGAGTCACTCGCCCACTTATCCCGGCACCACGTTACAAAAGCAACGTGGTCTCAGCCGCATCGATTCCAAAGACACCCACGGCTGGTTTGTACGGGTCTACAACGAATCCGTGACCTATTCCAAATTATTCAGTGATCGGAAATTTGGAGGCGTGGAACGCGCGTATCATCAAGCAATTGCCTTCCGTAACGCCTTATATGAGGAGGTGGGCAAAACCTTTCCCACTCGCCGTGTGGTTCGCCGCGACCGACGCAATAAAACGGGTGTCATTGGAGTTTGCCGTACTCGGAAACGCAATCAAAGTGGCAGCTATAATGAATTCTTTTCCGTCTCCTGGAGTCCACACTATGGCGGCCACAAATGCCGAATGTTTTCCATTGCCAAGTACGGAGAACAGGAAGCGTTCCGTAGGGCGTGTGAACTGCGTCGTCAAGTAGAACTCGAAATCCACGGAAAAACCTGGGTCGAGATTCCCAAAGAAGTCCCTCTGTACCACAACAAAAAATCCACAACTTCAGTTTCAAATCCATTTCAAGGAGACGGCCGCCCATGAAACCCCGAAAAAGCAATCGCCTCTCCAAATCCGAATTGCGTAAACTCAAGCGAAAGGCTGAAGGTTTGAGTATTTTTCCAACAGACATTGCTAAAGAACATGACTGTTTTCCCTCAGCAGTGACCAACTTTTTCAACGGGGACTCCACGTCTCAACCGCTGTTGAATACCATCAAACGGATGATCGCTGAGCGAGAAGCAGAAACTCCAAATCTCAAAACATAAGTGAACCTACAAATCACAGAAGCAATTCAATTCCTGTTTCGTATGGTGTAACCTTCTCATTTTTTGGTTATTTCTTCGTAACGAGCAGGTTGCACCCTACTCAGGACAGAGATATCGAACCTTCTTGCAATTTTCAGAGCTTCCTTAGAAAAGCTATTCTTTTCCAATTCCAAGAACTACAGCAAGTGAATCTACAATGTCTTCCAAGATGAAATCCGAAACAATACCCATTTTTTTGATAAAACGTTCTTTTGCGACAGATCGGATTTGAAACGTATCCACAGCAGATTCCTTACTCAAAGAATTTTCTGAGGATGGTGAAATATGAACCATCCAAGGGACTTCAGCATATTTCCCTTCTTAATCGGTAATCAATTCTTCACCATCAAGAGCAGTGAATGCTGTTAGTTCGACATCTGTTTCATAATCCTGGAGCATAACATCTGCCCCCTTTGCCATCTGTTGCCTTTTTTGTGCTCTTCGTTTTCTACGGCTTTCGTCTTGAGAAGCAGTCTTTGTAGAAATTGAACTGGATGAATCTACAGCAGTCAGAACAATCTTCTTTATTTGTTCTGCTGGCATTTTTTTAATATTTTCAGGTACTTCAATAGTAATCAACACTTTCCCCTCTGCTTCTTTAAACTGTTTGAGAATCGTATCATGAGTTCAATTTTGCATTTTTGTAGTCATAATCATTAATTACAATAATAGCATATGGCTCATTCTCACATTATACGTAATATTTCAGATTTCCAAAATATCTTCCCTGTAGATAACGAACCTATTTTTTTGATGGATTTTTTGTTTGGCTGTCAATAGTTTTTTTGTGTGTTCCCTCATCTTGATTTTTACCTTCAATAATAATCCACACTCACGTATGACGAGGCCAATTTATTATCTTTTGCAGTCTTGTTGATAGGCACTAATGGTTGTCACAATTTTCATATTTAATTTATTGAGAAAAGCTAAATTATTCATATGCTTATAGATAAGTATACCCTTGGTTTCAAGACTGTCAAAACCTATTGACCAAACTCTTAGAAGCTACATATTCTGGACTTTGGACGTTTCGCATCAGATGGAAAAGAGATAGAATTTTTAACGGTATTGTCTTCGGTTTGAGGGAGCCTCTGTGGAAGAAATCGAAACCTATCTAAAAAAATAAAATCCTGCTCCGAGGAACACTGATTTCATTTCATCATTGAAATACTCGGACTGTACGACAAAAGTTCGTATCCTTCCTCTTACAGGAGAGCGTTTGGAAACTTGTTTGAGATGCTCTTGTTTATGCCAACTGTTTTTATGGCTTGTGGCTATTCCCGGGGTGGGGATGGCTCAGTCGGTTGGCGAATCCTCCTCACCCCCTCTGCGTTTTTATGTTTTAGATGAGTTCCGCCAAGTGGTGGAGGGCCAGGAGCAATTTTCTACACGGGTGATTGTGTCGGGAAAATTCTCGGGGCCTACCCTCCGGGGCACCCTACAAAGGGTTTATCGAGCGTTGAATGAGCGTTCGGAATTCCAAGGGACCGAGCGCCCGGACCGCGTGGTGGTGTGGGCGTATGTGAGCAAAGCCCATGCCCACTCCGGCGAACTGTGGTTGGCCCGGTTGCAGCGAACGGGAACCGAAGCCCTACAGATCGACTTGAATGAAAACCAGCTTCAAGAGTTGATGGCACCCCAGGAAGACCGTTTTGGACTCTCGGAAAAAAAACGTCGAGAAGTCTGGATCGAATGGCAAAGAATTAGGCAAGAAGCCCGGCGGAGTGCCCAAAAAAAATACCCCAGTGATCCCTCGCAGTTTCGTCAGCCTGGGCAAATTTTCTTATTGGCCCGTCGCAATTCCATGTTGCTAGCGGAAGACTACTCGAAAGATCCTATTGCCGAAATGAAAGGCGTGGTGAGCTTGCCCGCGGGAACCGCCATCACTTTCATTAAATCCATTCCGGGGAATTTGCCCCAATTGTGGTTGTATGTGGAAGCGGCTCACGATCTTGAAGGCAATTTGGGGGTCGGGTGGTTGGACAGCTTGTTGTTGGGGCAAGCCATTCCCGCTGAAGACGTGCGGCACCAAGAGCTAGTGCATCGATGGGAAGCCACCGCACGAGAAACCTTGATTCAAGAATTGATCGATACGTATGGTATCGTTCATTCGGAATTGAGCGAGATTCTGAGGGAAGCGTTTCGGAAGAATTGGCCATGATGTCGTGGGCATAAGATTTGCTGCTCTTTGAATAGTTTTGCAGCGCTCATCCAAAGAGCGTTAGAATGCGATATTATCCTAGCAAAATTCGGGTGCTTAGGCTCGTCTAAGCAATAACATAGAAGCAGTTCACACGGGTTCAATCGTTCAATCCCAAGGAGGAACATGGCAAACACTCGGGCAGCAACTTATCGTCGTATCTCCTTATTTTGGAAGATCTTTTTCATGGCATTCGGCTTGGTCGGGCTTTCCATCATATTGATCACGATGGCGAGCACTTTGCTTTCAGAGCGCATCATGCGCGAAGCCTCGCTCAATGCCCTCACCAGCATTGGACAAACGAAAAAACTGCATGTGGAAAACATCTTTGAGACGTTTCGCAAACAGGCCGTGACCTTTTCCAACAACCAGATGATCACCGAAGCCACCCGGAATTTTCGGGATGTGTTTACTGAGTTTCAACGCGACAACCACATCAAAGCCTCCCAACTGCAACAGATGAAACAGGCGGTCCAAGCTTTTTACGAAGGCCCGTTCAGCGAAGCATTCAAAGATCAAAATCATGGAAACGCTCCCCAAGGGTTGAATCGGATTTTTCAATCTTTGGATGACGATTCGGTCGCTTACCAACATGCCTTCATTGTCAACAACGAGTTCCCTTTGGGAGAAAAAGACCAACTGGTCAAAGGTAAAGAAGACTTTTCAGCCTACACGCAGTTTCACGAAACGTATCACCCGAAGATCCGACAATTCGCTCGGGAATTTGGGTTTCGCGACATTTTTTTGGTGGACTCCGAAACGGGTAGGATTGTGTATTCCGTGTCCAAGGGCATCGAGTTCACCACCTCATTAAACGACGGACCTTTTGCCAATACGAACCTGGGACGATTGTTTCAAACCGTGAACGCTCAAGACAATGAAAATTTTGTACGATTGATTGACTTCGATCCCTACTTTCCTGCCTATGACACCGCCGCCGGATTTATCGGTTCCCCAGTTTACGACTGGGGAGAGAAAATAGGTGTGATGATTTTCCAGCTTCCCATTGACGAAATCAATGACGTGATGACCAGTCATAGCCAATGGAAAGAAATTGGGTTGGGCGAGACCGGAGAAACTTATTTGATTGGACAAGACCTTGTCATTCGAAACAATTCTCGATTTTTATTTGATGAATCCGGGTCGATTGCTCCCAATTACTTGGAGGCTTTAGAAGAACAAGGCCTGGACGAAACGCAGGTTCAAGCCATTCTAGACAAAAGGACTTCCATTCTCAACCAACGTATTGACACCGAAGGCTCCCGTGCGGTGACATCAGGGGAAAGCGGTTCTGGAGAATACGAAGGGTATCTAGGAGAAACCGTCGTGGGTGCATTTCGCCCATTGAATATTCAGGACGTGACCTGGGGGATTGTGGCTGAAATTCAACAGCAGGAAATCAGCGCACAGATCAACAAAGTGCGTTTTGGCATTTTAGGAAGTGCCATCGTGGTGTTGTTGATTGCCATGGTAGTCACCTTAATCTTCACACAATCGTTCACAGGACGCATTCAGCGAAATCTGAGAGATTTGAACGAAATTGCTACCACCAAAGATCTTAGCAAACAGATCCAAATCGAATCCAATGACGAAATCAGCGACATGGCGGCTGGTTTCAACAATTTCATTGGAGAATTGCGAATCACGGTAAAACATATCGATCAGAATTCACTGCATTTGGCTTCAGCATCCACGGAGTTGTCCTCAACCGTCGATGATATCAATCAAACAACAGAAGAAATTGCAGGCAATGTGGATCATGAATCGGCGGCCGTAACGGAAACCACAAAAAACGTGCAACACCTCGCCAATTCCATTCAGGAAACCTCAGACCGCGTGAAAGTCATTCAAAACATTGCCAATGAGTCTCAAGAAAATGCCGTACAATGTTCCGAAGCGATTGAACAAACCAATATTTCCATGTCGAAAATTGATGATAGCAGCAAAGAAATTGTGGGCATTATTAACGTCATCACCGAAATCGCGAACCAAACCAATTTGCTCTCGTTGAATGCGGCCATTGAAGCCGCCAAGGCGGGAGAATCGGGCAAAGGGTTTGCGGTTGTCGCCGATGAGGTGCGGCGGCTTGCCGAACGCAGTAGCACGTCGGTGATTGAGATTCAGAGAATTATTGAGATCAGCACCAAACAAGTGGAAGAAGGGAAAGAGATCATTGGAAAGACCGGAACCGTGCTGGACCAAATTGTAACAAAGGTCAACGAGATTTCGAATCTAGTCAACGAGATTTCAGGGAGCGCTGCCGATCAAAGTGAAGGGATTCAATTGGTGGCTCAAGCCGCTCAGGATTTGGCAAAGGAAAGTGAAGAAAATGCGCTGGCTACCGGTCGATTGTCGGGCGCACTAGGAGAAATTTCTAAAACTTCGGAGCATCTCAGTCAAATGGCTGACCAATTAGAACACCAGATTTCACAGTTCAATACTTGATAATCGCATCTTTCAATTGGACTTGATAATCGCATCTTTCAATTGGACTTGATAATCGCATCTTTCAATTTGCGTTCGAACTGCTGATGCAGTTCCGCATCCACGTCGATCATTGCCTCCACCCGAATGCGATTTCCTTGAAATTCCAGGATGCGCACGGAAGCGCCTTCAGGAATTGCCTCTTCCATTCCAAACACTCCCCAATCGTCTCCCATTACTTTCACCCGTCCGGCTTGGGTTGCCGGGTCAATCGCTTCGATCACGTGCCCGGATTGCCCGACCAAACCTTGGACACCTGTTTGCAGGCGCCTACGGAAGCCTTTTCTGGCGAACTTTCGAAATCCCAGGTAAGCCAAGCTGCTGAATCCTCCCCATAGCATCAACGACGCCCACGGGGGTAAGAAAAAAGCAAACGGTGCCGTTGCTATCGCCGCCAATCCGACCGGTAAGCAAAAAAAGCTAGGAACGAAAATTTCCACCATGGAGAGCAGAAATCCCATAATCAAATATAGTGCCCAGCCATATTCTGAAAAGAGGTTGATTTCATCCATTATCCCTCGCTTTTCTTGAAAAGGTCGGCCAAACTGCCAAATGAAGCCATGGCATTGGACGCTTCAAAAGGCAGAAACACCTTATCGCCTTCCCCTTGAGCGAATCGTTGATAGGCTTCGATATAGCGTTGAGCAATCATAAACTGAGCGGCCATATGGGTATCTCCATCAAAGGCCTGAGCAATTTTCTGAATTGCGACCTGTTCGGCTTCCACTCGTTTTTGAATCGCAGTCGCATCTCCTTCAGCATGCGCAATCAGAGCCGCCTTTTCTCCTTCGGCTTGATTGATCTTTTCTTGACGTTCTCCCTCCGACCGAGCAATGCGGGATTGCTTATCCCCTTCAGCTGCGAGCACGGAAGCTCGACGTTCTCGTTCAGCCTGCATTTGCTTTTCCATGGCCGCCTGCACCTCAACGGGAGGTTGAATGCTAGAGATTTCCACTCGGGTTACCTTGGTTCCCCATTTTTCCGTGGCATCATCAAGGACCTGTTTGAGTCGGCCATTGATCTTTTCTCGTGAGGCCAGTGTGTCGTCTAAGTCCATTTCGCCTACGAGAGACCGCAAGGTGGTTTGGGCGAGCTGACCAACAGCTCTCGGTAGATTGGCAACCTCATAGGCGGCTTTCGCTGGGTCGACCACTTGGCAATACAACACCGCGTCGATATGCAAACCCACATTGTCTTTGGTGATACAGCTTTGTTGCGGCACATCTAACACGATTTCTCGCATGTCGATTCGGTTGAACATTCCAGGTTCGCCATCTTTTTGCCACGCCATTTCTCGCGGCGAGTCCACATAGGGTATGGTAAAATTGAGGCCGGGTTCCAAGGTGCGTAAGTAGTTGCCGAATCGTTCAATCAACATCACCTCAGACTGAGGAATGATCCGAATTCCTTTGGCTAACGTCACGACGATCAGTAAGAAAAATACAAATCCCAAAATAAGAGGAATTAAGTCTCCCATAATTGTGCTCCTTTTCTTGAAAAGGTTGGCCTCTCGGCATTTTATATCTACAGCATACTATCCATTTCAAACTACGAGATCGTAGCTGTCAACAAGTTTCTGAAATAGGGTCGCATGTAGAAAAAACGTGGAAATGAGATCAAGCCTTAGCGCTTCGATAGCGTTCGATCAGCATATCGTAATGCATTTGCTTTTCGTTGAGGACTTTTTGAAGGTGGGGGCGTTCTTCGGGATCACTCGACTCCAGGAGGTTACGGAGACTGTAGATTTCTTTTTGAAGTTCTACTTCAGGAGGAAGCGCATTGGCATTGCGTAGAATTTGGTAAGACATGCGATATTGGGCGGGAATGCGAAAGTAGTCATCAAGATCGATTGGCTTGCCTCGATAGTTGTCGTATCGAAGCTCACCGTTGTCGATTGCTTCTTGAATTTTGCTTTCCGCAAGCTGGGTGAACCAATCCATTCCTACCTCGTATGTAAGAGATTCGGTTGAGGAGTTATTCCATCAATGGTCGGACCAATTCTCGGATTTCACGAATTTTTTCTGCTTGAGCTAATTGACGGACTTCCGAAGCAAGTGGCCGCCATTGTTCACTCATCAGTTCCAAACGCCGGGTTTGCTCAGTGATGCCTTGGGTGTTTCCACGAGCGGCACATTCATAAATGGCTTCCAACGTTTCCAACGGGGGAGGTTGGAGCAAGGGGGATTTCGGAGGAGGCAAGGGTTCGATGACTGCCGCCGGTTCTTCTGCAACTTTCTGAGTCCCAGCAATGGCGGTCAGTGGGGCTTCAAAGCAAAACACGGACCCTTCTCCGGGAGCACTCCAAGCTTTCAATTCACATCCCATGATGCGCACCAACTGGTAGGCGATAGCCAGCCCCAGATCCACTTCTTCCGGAATGGATTGGGTCGAATCGGGAGAATTCAGAAGGTGTAGGAAGGTTTGCAGTGATTCAGGATCCATCCCCGCACTAGAGTCTTCCACTTGAAAGCGAATTTGTCCCTGATTGTATTCCACTGCCAACACGACTCCCCCCGTTTCGGTAGTTTCAATGGCATGACTCACCAAATTAATCAGCACCTGTCTCATCTTTGCCGCATCTCCGTGTGCCGCTGCTGGCAATTCGGAGTCGAATTCAAGCATGAATCCAATTCCTTGTTGATTTGCCATACTTTGGAACAACTCGCTTAGTTGCTCCAACATCATCGGAAAATCGAAATCGACCGGATGGTATTTTAGACTCCTGGCTTCCAAGCGGGAGCGGTTCAATTGGTTATTCACCATCCTCAACCAGTACTCTCCATTCAGCTCAATCATATCCAAGCCCTCCGGTCGTGAGGAATTCCAACGTTCTTCTCTGAGCAGTTGTACTCCATCCAGAATTTGAATGAGTGAAGCCCTCAGATCTGCGGCCAATTCCAGCATGGATAAGCGTTTATCTTCCTTAGCCGTGTTGAGTTCTTGTTGAAAAGCGGTGGCTTTTCGTTGAGCATTTTTGAGTTGTTGGTTCAGGTAGGCCAGTTCGTCGGATTTGGTTTGAACTTGATTGCGCAGGTCTTCGTACTGTTTACGAAGGCCTTTACGGGCCACCAAAAAGCGATGCACCATCTTGTTGTAATTCTCTTCCAGTAATTTCAGCTCCGTGTTTCCTGAAATTTTAAGGTCCACTTCGGAATTATCTAGGCGGCTCAAATGGAGTCTTCGAGTGGCTTCTGTCAATTCTTCCAGAGGACGTCCGAGCAAGCGTCGGCCTATCCACAAAAAAAGTACCCAAAGAACCAGCGTTTTGATCAACGCATTACCCACGATGAATAGGTATTCGAAGCGCAGCCGCTCTAAAATTACGGACCGGCCCGAAAACAGGGTCACTTGCCCCACTTTCAAGATGCCCTTAGTGGGGTGTTCGTAAGTCAATGGGAGATTCCATTGAAAATACGGAGCCGACGCATGTAGGACTTGTTCCTGTAAAGCTGCATCTTCGGGAATTTCGAGGGAAACAGCTTGTTGCGATATGTTGGAGTCCGTAACAAGGACTCCTGTGTTCATTGGCTTGAAATTGGAAGACTGGACCGACACCCCTGTGATGTAAGGAATGCGTTGAATATCTTGAACGAGTTCTTGGAGTTGGACGTGATTCTTATCCCAGATGGCTTCAGCTAGGCCTGAATCAATCGTTGTGGTTGTCGCTTGGAGATCCTTAACAACCGTGTTTCTCATGGTATAATAATCGGTTGCCATATGTGCCCCCGTGAGGGTGGCAGTCACGAATAGGTAGATGGAAAACACCACAATCAATAGTTTGGTTGTGATGGATTGCCTGAGTCGTACTTTGGATTGCGTAGACATAGCCCTTCCCTGGTTAGTGTGAATAAAATCACTCAAAACGATGGTTCCTCGTTTTGCCCGCGCCCGCTGTTTACCACGGTTCACCGTCTAGACACAAGCCTTGTGTCGTAAAATTTTTGTTATTTTGTTGTTATTCTGAAATTATTCAACCGACTTTAAAGTTTATCCAAAGTGTCTAGTGCAGATACAATGACTTCATGAATCCGCTTCAACTGCTCTGGAGTCGTGCAATACGGAGGAAGGATGTAGATTATGTTTCCCAACGGACGGAGCAGAAATCCTGCCTTCAGGAAGTATTGGTAGAGTCGGTCGCGTAAAGGGTTGAAGTAAGAGGTTTCTTCCGGACTTTGAAATTCTAGAGCAAAGATCACGCCAAGATGACGAACAGATTTGACGTTAGGATGGCTTTTAATGTGATTTGCAAATTCAGCTTGTTGGGTTTCGATTTGACGGATGCGATTCCAACATTCCTCCTGCTCTAGCAAATCCAGGCTTGCCAAAGAAGCGGCACAGGCCACAGGGTTGGCTGTGAAAGAATGCCCGTGGAACAACGTTTTCATTTTATCATCCGAATAAAATGCATCGTAAATTGAATCATCACATGTTGTCGCGGCCATTGCCATCGTGCCACCGGTCAATCCTTTAGAAAAGCACATAATGCTGGGGTTGGGATCCAAATAATCGGAAGCAAACCATTTGCCGGTTCTCCCAAAACCCGTCATCACCTCATCGGCTATGGTCAAGATCTGATATTGATGGCAAATATCGATGAGTCCGGTCAAACCCTCCGGTTCGTGCATGACCATCCCCGCAACGCCTTGAACAAGGGGTTCAAAAATGAAGGCTGCGATATCATCATGGTTGGCGAGCAGCCGTCGTAATTGTTCTTGAGAATGGTATTCCATCCCTCGAACGGGAGGGTCGATATACAAAACCTCAAACAAAAACGGCCAGAATGGTTTGTTGAATTCGCCTTGATGTCCGACCGACATCGCTCCAAACGTGTCTCCATGATATCCGTGATTGAACGCAACAAATTTTGTTTTTGGCTTGCCCTGATTGTACCAATATTGGATGGCCATTTTCAGTGCCACTTCGACCGCGGTTGATCCGTTGTCCGAAAAGAAAATATGAGATTGGTGAGGGAGGTGGCCGAGTAGCCGTTGACTCAGTTCTTCTGCACCCGCATGAGTGAAACCTGCGAAAATCACGTGTTCCAAGGTCTTTAATTGGGCTGAAACCTTCTCTGCGATGTGTGGGTGTGAATGCCCATGGAGGTTGACCCACCAAGACGAAATCGCGTCGAGGTACCGATTCCCATCCGCATCGTAAAGATACGCATCCTCGCCTCGAACGATTGGTATAGGAGGTGCCGCTGTTTTCATTTGGGTGAACGGATACCAGATCGGATTTTTGTTTTGAAAAGCGTCGCTCATGATGTTTTCCTGGATATGGATTTACATTGCACGGAAGGAATCCGGCGAATAAATGCCTGATAGGCTGAAACGATTCTGGAGAAAAGGCTTATGAAAACTTGGAGTAAAGTGTTGATTGGCGTGGTTAGTGTGGTCGTTTTGCTGATCGTCGGAGTTTACCTGGCGGTGAAAATCGCACTGCCTCCTGAAAAAGTCAAAGCGTGGATTGCAGAAGATGGCTCTCGAATTTTAAACCGCTCTATCGTTGTTGGAGATATCTCGATTGCCGTGTTTCCGACCATCCGCGTGGCAGCTCAGAATGTGGAGCTTGCAAACCGCAAAGGCTTTTCGAACGATCCCCTGTTCTCTGCGAAAGAGATTGGATTTGCCGTGGATTTTTGGTCGGTTGTTCAATTGTCGCCTGTGGTGAAATCGATTGTTTTGGTCGAACCCAATATTTTGTTTGAAGTGAATCAAGACGGAGAAAACAATCTTGCTGGATTGGGCAAACCCGAAGAAGTTGGTGCAGGAAAATCGGAAACCTCTACCGGGGCTTCGTCGGAGTCGGAACCGTCAACTAAGTTGGCGACTCCAGGAACGAGTGACTCTACCAAATCTGCAGCTCCAAGCATTCCCATCCCTTTAGATTTGCAAGAATTTCGTCTTGAAAACGCACGGGTTCGCTATCTGGACCAAAGCCAACAGCGGAACATTGTGCTGGGGGCTATCAACCAAACCGCAGCGGTTTCTGCGGACAGCCAGGCGCAAACAGTCCGACTACAAGGCGTGTTGAACATTGCCCAAATTCAGGTTTCAGATGCTGCCAGTGGAGTGCAAAAAGGAGATGTGCGCTTCTCAGTAAACCATAACCTCCTTGTCAATTTAGCCAATCAAACGTTAACCCTCAATCAGCTTGAATTGGGAGTGCAAGAGCTTGCAGTGAATGTCAGCGGAACGATCCAACGTTTATTACAAGCATCGCCTCAGCTTGATCTCACTTTTGCGACCAATACCATTGGTCTGCCGACATTGATTAAAGAAGTTCCTCCAGGGATGGTACCGGCTTTGGCTGATTGGAACGTGACCGGTTCTTTTCAGGCCAATGGTTCCGTGGCAGGAGCCGTCGGGGGAACCGCTTTGCCCAAATTGAAAGCTTCCTTGACTCTCAATGACATTGCAGCGGTTCACCAAAAGATGAAGGTGGGACTGGAAGGATTGAAAGGGGCCATCCATATTACGGAAAATTCAGCGGAACTGGCCGATCTCCAGTTCCAGCTCGGGCAGCAGCCCATCACGCTCAGTGCGTTTGTTTCTGAATTGCAACCCATGATGAAGTTGGATCGACTGCAATTGAAAGGAGTCGCGAATTTGGAGCAAACGTTGGCAATGGCCTCTCAGTTTGCCACGTTGCCGGAAGGTTTTTCAGCTCTGGGAACAATCAATCTGGATATTCAAGGTAAAGGCGTTATCGATCCGCAGAAGCCACAGTTGTTGAAAATGCAGGGCGCGATCGATATGGAAAATCTAATGGTGTCCGCTCCCGCCCTACCCAAGTCGCTTCAAGCCCAAGGACAGATCCAGTTCAACAATGATCGAATCACCACCAATATGCAGACTCAAATAGGTGAATCGGATCTCAGCGTATCAGGAAACATACGAGATTATTTGGCAATGGCGTTGCCTGATTTGGCACAAGGCAAACGGACTCGGGTCAATTTCTCTCTCAATTCCAATCGACTGAATCTGGATGAATTGATGCCCCCCTCACCGGAAACGGAGGTCGCCGAAGCCGCTCCAGCGGGAACAGAAGCCGCCGAGGCTCCCCCAATGGAAGAGTTTCCTGCATTGCCGGAAGTGGACGCCACAATAAACACCCAATTCAAACAAGTCGACTGGAAGGGACTCACCATCCGCAATCTCACTTCCAAAGCAGGATTGAAAAACAATGTGCTGGATGCGGACATGAAGGGGCAACTCTACAGTGGGCGTTTTCAACAAACCGTACGTGTCGATTTGAAAGACCGACGTAATGCCAAAATCAAAGGTGGGGTCCAACTGAAATCAATCGAGGCCAATGACTTCATTTCCCGTTTCAACGATTTGCTTTCCACGAAAAACGAACTGTTGAAATCGTTGGCCAAAACCGATGATACCTTGTTTGGAAAGCTTTCGTTGGATGTGGACATGACCACGCAAGGACTGCCTCATACTTTTATGGAGCAGGCTGCAGGAAATTTTTCCATGCGGGTGTTTGACGGCAAATTGGCAAAGGCTGGATTGGTTGAAGAATTTGCAAAAACAATCAGTCAACTCAGTTCTGATTTGGATTTCGAAGAACTGAATTTTCAAGAATTATTCATGGCCATGGAAGTGAAAGATCAGAAAGTGCATGTCAAAGACTTGAAATTGAATCTACCGGCTTTAGGACTCATGGACTTTCAGGGGACCGTTGGTTTTGACGGCAAATTGGATCTGCCGGTGGCTCATCGGCTACAGAAAGAAGCGAGTCAGGCTTTGTTAGGCGTGGAATCCAACATCACATCGCAGTTGGCCAATTTAGTGAACATTCCTGAATTGAAAGAAGCGAGTTTGATGCCACAAGATGATCAAGGACGAGCTTTGCTTTATTATCAGGTGACTGGCAGTGCAAGCAGTCCAAAGTTCAGTTTGGATAGCAAACGAATGAAAGGCGCGGTGAAAAGTCAGACTGATAAAATAGAAGCCACGCTTCGCGCTCAAGAAGCAGCTTTGAAACAAAAGCTGGAAGCTGAAAAACAACGTCTCGAAGCGGAAGCCCGTGCCAAAATAGAAGCCGAGAAAAAACGGCTGGAAGCGGAAAAGAAACGACTGGAAGCGGAAGCCCGTGCCAGAGTGGAAGCTGAGAAAAAACGTCTCGAAGCAGAGGCGAAAAAGAAAGCAGAAAAAGAGAAAAAGAGATTAGAAAAAGAAGTAAAAAAGAAGGCTGAGGACCTGTTGAAGAATCTCAAATTCTGAATAGTTGAGGTGGGAGCCAGATCAGCGCGATCTGGCTGATTAAGATAAAACGACGAAAGGTTAAATCGTGAAGGCTCAAATGCGACTGACCAGAAGTTGTTGTTTGACAGTCGCAAGTTTGTGCCGAGCATGCTTCAAATGTGGGTTGACCCGTAATGCAGCTTCAAATGATTTAACTGCGGCTTCTAAATTCTTTTGTTCGGATTGAAGAATACCCAATCCAAACATAGCTCCGAAATGTCGTGGTTCAAGTTTCAGCACTTGCCGTACATCTCGTATAGAAGCGTCGTAATCACCCAACATGTAGTGAGCAATCGAACGCTTGTTCCACCCTTCTGCAAAGTCGGGTTTGAGTTGCACAATACGATCATAAATGTGCAGTGCGAGTGTGTAGGCCTCAAGTTGCATGGCAGAATAACCATGATCCATTAACCGACGCACTTCTTGGTGTTCGACTTCAGACCAAATTTTCCAAATGTCTGATTCGATTTGTTTGGCTTTCTCCAGATTCGAGGTGGCTTTTAACTGAGCAAATAAACCATGCAAACGGCTATCCGCCTGAGTTGCCTGTGCCATCCCTGCAATCAGGAAAAATACCAGTCCTACAATGAGTTTATGTGCACTCATAGATCCTCCTTTCTGGATATTGGACTGTTCCGGTAGGAAACTTCTAAGCAGCAACCAATCGAGTTATCAGCACGTTCCTAAAATCAGCACTTTCAGGAATTATGGCGCGTCTATTTTGCTTCCTTCCGTCATCCTTTGCATCATTGCACTCTGGTGATTCGACTGTGTCTTAATTTTACAGATAGGTTTCAGTCGATAATATAACTTTACACTATTATTACCTTGGAGTCTACCTTTCTTCAGAAAGGTTCAATTCTTGTTGCAATCCACTACGGTTATTAGACAAGTTGATTGCTCAATTGTTCCAGCTTTACTGCTGTTTTTTTTAACTTTTTAGGGAGAACTTATGCCAAAAGAAGCTGTTTTGATTGTGGACGATCAAGAGAACAATCGCCTAGTGATTGAGGATATGTTGCGAAAACTCAAATTGCAGATTCGAGGGTCAAGCTCTGGAGAAGAGGCCCTAACGATGATAAATGAATGGACGCCTGACTTGATCTTGATGGATCAGATGATGCCAGGCTTGAGCGGCATTGAAACTACCGCTCAAATTAAGGCTAATCCTGAATTCGAGCACGTTCCTATTGTGATGGTTACGGCTAAAAATGAGGTCCACACGTTGAAGGAAGCCTTCGAAGCGGGGGCCGTGGATTACATCATCAAGCCCGTCGAGCGCATCACTCTGATTGCTCGTGTCCGATCAGCTTTGCGTACCAAAAATGCGTTTGATCGAATCACAGCCTTGACTGAAGACCTACAAGCGCAAAAGCGCGAGTTGACCAATTTTACGCACATGGTGAGTCATGATCTCAAGTCTCCTGCGGCAAGTGCGGCGAGTTTATTCGATTTTTTTCTATATCGCCTCAAAGACGAACATCCCGATATTTGGGCCGATGAAAGCCTAAGGGACTTGCTGCAACGGGTTCCCAATTCCCTCAAGAAGATGCTAAACTTTGTGGATACGATGCTCACCTATGCATCTGCTGGAAAAGTCGTTGGGGACCTAGAGACGGTTTCGATGATGCCTGTGTTGAGTGAAGTCATGCGCACATTCGATCATCGTGTGGAAGAAGGCGCCGTTGTGTTTCAAGTCGAGGAAGACATGCCGACGGTGAAATGTGACCCCATCAAAATCAGCCAAGTGTGGCAAAATCTCATTGGGAACGCGATCAAATACCGTGGTGATAAAAACCCGGTAACGGTCCAACTGGGTTGGAAAGAGGAAGGGCAGCTGCTGCAATTTTGGGTGCAAGATAATGGTCCAGGAATTGCGCCAGAAGACCGAGACAAGGTGTTCGAACCTTTCTTGCGCTTAACCGATGATGCGGAAGGGAGTGGGATAGGACTCGCTACCGTTCACCAAATCATCAAAGCTCACCAGGGAACGATAAAGGTCGATAGCGATTACAACGATGGGGCTAAATTTGTGTTCACCCTACCCACAATTTAAGGACAAGAGGAACGAGAATTCGGCCTACCAAATTGCTAAAATGGTGAATACCAACATGGTCACGCTGATGTAGCCGTTCATATTAAAGAAGGCCATGTTCAGTTGGCTTAGGTCGTCTTCACGGACCAGACGATGTTCCCAAATGAGTAAGGTTGTGCAAACAAGAATTCCAAAGAAAAACCAGCCGCCCAATTGGGCCAAGTCGTAAAAGAAAAACCAGAGACCCACCGTTAAAAAATGCAAAACTCTAGAAAAAACGAGGCTGGTTGAGACCCCAAACCGAGCGGGAATGGAGTGGAGTCCTTGTTGTCGATCTACATCACGATCTTGCAAAGCATAGAGAATATCAAAGCCCGCGATCCAGCATAAAACAGAAAGACCCAATACCAGAGCGGCTGGAGCGATGGTTCCTGTGACGGCAATCCAAGCGGCGACGGGGGCAGCTCCAATAGCCAAACCTAAAAACAGGTGGGCATAAGGGGTGAAGCGTTTCGTGTAAGAGTAAAAAAGGGTCAGCCCAATAGCAACAGGTGACAACCAGAATGCTAAGGAGTTCAGTTGATAAGCGGCAAATACCAAGAGGCCGTAAGACGCCACCACGAACCATGTCATGGCTTGAACCGAGATTTCTCCTGTGACGGAGGGACGATTTTGAGTTCGAGGGTTGGCTGCGTCGAACTTTCGATCAATCAAACGATTGAATCCCATGGCTCCTGACCGTGCCCCTGCCATTGCGACAATCACCCAAAACAAATCGTGCCAAGTAGGGCTTCCTCCTGTGGCAGCTAACACGGCAACGAGTGCAAACGGTAGGGCGAAAACGGTGTGAGAAAATTTGATAAGCTCCAAATATTTACGAACCATACAGACTCCTTGAGGCAATTATGATAATTGTTCGGGCAACGTATTCAATATATTGACATAATTAAACAAACCCATACCCCTGCAAAGAACAAGGTCAAGATGGCAATCCCACCAGAAAAGGATGCAGACGCGGTTCGACAAACCACGGAGGCGGTTCAAGAGCTACTGGCAAAAGACCGGGAGAAGAATCTTGCAGACGCGCAAAAAGCGGTTAAATCGATTTTAGCACGTGCCAAGACAGACCAACCCGAAGATGTGTATCACACTATCAAATTCATGGAAGACGTTCCGCTCACACTGCATGCCGAAGTTGCGCGGACGCAGCTGCCGTTGCGCGACATTCTGAAATGGAAAGATGGGTCGATTGTGCCTATGGATAAAATTGTAGGAGAACCCATCGAACTTCTCATCGGAGATCGCTTGATTGCGAGAGGTGAGGTGGTTGTTGTGAATGATCGATTTGGAATTCGTATAAGCGAAATCACCCGTTCTGACGAAAACGTTGGGGATGCAAGGCAGTAAAACGTTGGGGATGCAAGGCAGTAAAACGTTGTGGATGTGAGGCAGTAAAACGATGGCAAAAAAGAAATGGGGACAACATTTTTTAGTGCAAACCCAGTATGTGGATCGCATGTTGGAACTGGCCCAAATTCAAGCTGACGATCACATTGTGGAAGTGGGGCCAGGAAAAGGTATCCTCACCAGAGCATTGTTGCAGAAGGAGGCCTGGGTGACCAGCATCGAAGTGGATCCGGATTTATTTCAAAGTTTATCAAAGCGCGTCCAGTTCTCAGAAAAATTCGTGGGAATTCATCGCGATATTTTGGATTTCAGTAACGACGAACTTTTACAACTTCATTCTCTGCCTTATAAGGTGGTTGCCAATCTGCCTTACAACATTGCGACCGTGATTTTTTTTAAACTTTTGGAAGTCCGCTCTCATCTCACTTCGATCACAGTGATGGTGCAGAAAGAAGTCGCGGAACGGCTCTGCGCGACTCCGAAAGACGGCAAAGCTTATGGAGTATTGGCAATTGCAGCCGAGGTCACTTTTGCCCGACAATATGGATTCACTGTGCCTCCATCCGCATTTTCACCTCCGCCCCGAGTCGATTCAGCAGTGCTGACATTGATCCCGAAAGCACCGTTGTTTGATGCCACACGAGAATCTCGTTTTTTGCAGTGGGTGCAACAGATTTTTAATCAACGTCGTAAAACCCTTCTCAAAAATCTCCAACGGTGTTCGCCGCAGCGTTTCCCGATCCATCAAGAATACCTGACAGAAAAATATGGATCGTGTCGTGCTGAGACCCTCTCCCCTCAAGAGTTCATCGATTTGTTCCAGCTGTTGGAATAAACTTCTCATTATTCGATATCCGGTTTAAAAAATCGGGTTTCTTTCAATACCCTGTTCAAGAAGTCGGATTTTCCGTTTGAATCGAGCCCCCGGTAAGAGTTGAAAATCGGGGGGGTGCTCCAGTTTGATCGGATTGCCGATTTCCAATCTCGAACCATAACCCATTAGTTTTTTATATGTCTGCACACACTAAAAATCGTTATTTATTCAACGCGTTCAAAATGGGAGTCCTTCCCAATGTTTTTTATTTTTTGTGTTTTATTGCTTTGACCTATCCGGCCATTTTGTCGTTTTCCAGCCACTTTTTTGCTGACAACGGGGATGGATTACAAAATGTGTGGAACCTATGGTGGGTGAACAAGGCGGTTACAGAATTGGGACAGTTGCCTTGGCATACGAGCTATCTTCATTTTCCTAAAGGAACGACACTCTTGGGACAAACCATGAATCCGTTCAATGGGTTTTTAGGCATCCCGCTTCAGAAATTTTTAAGCCTCACGCAAACCTATAACTTTATTGTGATTTTTTCCTTTGTTACCGGCGGGCTTACGGCCTTTTGGTTGGCTTATTATTTCACAAAGTCTTATGGGGCCAGCTTGGTGGCGGGCTACATTTTTACCTTTTGCAGTTACCATTTTGCTCATGCAGAAGGGCACCTGCAATTGGTGGCATTGGAATTTATCCCTTTGTTTGTATTGTGCTGGTATCACTTCGTCCAAAAGCCGGGGGTTCGAATCGCCTTGGGATCCGCGCTCGTGTTGTTCCTCGTGATCTTATGCGATTATTACTATTTTATGTTCTGTGTGATGACGGGCATGATTTTGGTGGGATGGGAGGCGTTTCGCCGAAAGCAATGGTTTTTCTGGATCAAGCCGCCGTATCTCACTCCGATGTTGGTGTTCATTGGGGGAGTCTTAGGAACATCGGGTGTCCTTTTGGCCGCATTTTTTAACGTCGCAATCAACGATCCGTTTGTGCAAGGCCATCATTGGGCATACTTGTTTTCTCTTGATCCGTTGGCGTTATTCATTCCTGGAGGACATTGGCGTTTTTCCGATTGGACCTCACCGTATTGGCTCACATTGCCGGGTAATCCGCATGAACAGAGCGTTCATATCGGAATCTCAGTAACGGTTCTCCTCATTTACGTCTGGTGGAAACGTTGGGACATCAACGAACGGAGTATTTCTTTTTGGTTTTTGCTGTTTTTGATTTTTGTGTTGTTGGCGTTGGGACCCAACCCACAACTGATGGGGAAACGTTTAGATCTCCCGATCATGCCCTACGCGGCCGCTGAATTGGTGTTTCCTGTGCTCAAATTGGGCGGGACTCCGGTGCGCATGGTCCTGATTTCGATTTTAGCAGCCTCCGTTTTGGTGGCGTTTGGAATAAAATGGTTGGCTCGATCTCGCCTGGGACGCTACCGTTGGATTCCCATTTTTTTAGTTGTGATGGTTTTCGAGTATTTGCCCTACAACATTCCACAGATCCGAATCCCTCCTCCGCCATTCATCAATTATTTGAATAGCCAACCGGGCAATGAAGCCATATACGACAGCTCGGAACGTTATCTGGCCTTGTATCATCAAACCTTACATGAACGCCCAATGGCCTTTGGTGAAGTTTCTCGATTGACCAAAAGCTCATTTGACGCGTCTACCGAATTAAAGGATGTGGCTGAAAGCTACGACTTCGCTCGATTGTATCGAGAATTCAAATTGAGATTTCTGGTCTATGACACTGGCCGCAACCACATAATTATTGACTTGGAACGATTCAAAAACGACACGCCGTTCCAAGTTCGACAAGCGATGGCGGGTTATTTGCCGCTTCGTGGCCAATAGAATCGACCCAGCAAGGCAGAATATTTGCAATTTGAGTTAGGTTTTGTGGGTCGCTTGAGGCGGTCCACTCATTTTCATTTGATTAGAACTGATGATTCGCAACAAATAGAAAGGACGAGTTTGCATATGACTGAAACGACGCCTTCCACACACTTCATCCGAAACATTATTGAAGACGATTTGAAATCTGGCAAACACACCCATATTGCCACACGGTTTCCGCCCGAACCGAATGGCTATTTGCATGTCGGCCATGCCAAATCCATTTGCCTCAATTTTGGTTTGGCCCAGGAATACAGGGGGCAATGCAATTTGAGATTTGACGACACCAACCCGACGACCGAAAGCACCGAATATGTGGAATCTATTAAGGACGCAGTCCATTGGTTGGGGTTTGACTGGGAAGAACGCCTGTATCATGCCTCCGACTACTTCCAGCAACTCTATGAGTATGCTGTGTTTTTGATCAAACAGGGAAAGGCCTACGTGTGCAGTCTGACGCAAGATGAAATCCGCGAATACCGGGGAACCCTCAAACAACCCGGCAAAGACAGCCCATACCGAAACCGCTCCGTTGAAGAAAACTTGGATTTGTTTGAGCGGATGAAAAATGGAGAGTTCCCGGATGGCAAACATGTGTTGCGGGCCAAAATTGACATGGCGTCTCCCAACATCAACATGCGCGATCCGGCCATCTATCGGATCCGCAATGCCCATCATCATCGCACCGGAGACGATTGGCGAATATATCCCATGTATGATTTCACACATTGTCTCTCTGACGCTATTGAAGGCATCACCCATTCTCTTTGTACGCTGGAGTTTGAAGACCACCGGCCTTTGTACGATTGGGTGCTCGATGAATGCAAAACCGAGAGCCATCCCCAGCAAATTGAATTTTCACGACTTAATCTGAAATACACGATCACCAGTAAGCGAAAGCTGAATCGATTGGTTGAGGAAAATCACGTGACGGGATGGAATGACCCCCGCATGCCCACCATCGTGGGGATGAGGAGACGTGGATACACCTCTGCATCCTTGCGTAATTTTTGTGAACGCGTGGGAATTTCTAAAAGTGAATACTTTGCCGAAATGACGTTGCTAGAAGATTGTGTGAGAGAAGACCTAGACGCCACCGCCCCTCGGAGAATGTGTGTGCTTCATCCTCTCAAAGTGGTCATTACCAATTATCCTGAAGGCAAGACGGAGGATTTGACCGTGAAGAATCACCCGAAAGACCCAGAAATGGGGACTCGAAGCGTGCCCTTTTCCAAGGTTGTTTATATCGAACAAGAAGATTTTCGAGAGGACCCGCCAAAAAAATATCACCGATTGTCACCCAATCGAGAGGTTCGGTTGCGAAATGCTTACGTTATCCGTTGCGATGAAGTGATCAAGGATCCTGACACGCAAGAAATCGTAGAGCTGCGATGCACCTACTTCCCGGAGACCAAAGGAGGCCAACCTTTGGCGGAGGGTAAAAAAGTGAAAGGAATCATTCATTGGGTTTCGGCTGAGCATGCCAATTCGATTGAGGTGAGATTGTATGATCGGTTGTTTTCTGTTCCCAATCCAAACGAAGATAAAGAGCGCGATTTTACAGAGTTTCTCAATCCGAACTCTTTGGAAGTCCTCACAGAGGCCAAAGCCGAGCCGAGTCTTAAGACAGCGTCTCCAGAAGTTCGATATCAGTTCGAGCGTCAAGGCTACTTCACTCTCGATTCAGATTCCACTCCGGACCATTTTGTTTTCAATCGCATTGTCACCCTCCGCGACTCTTGGGCCAAGATAGAACAAGACCAACAAAAGTTGTGAAGGGATTCCGAATCTATCAGGCTGTTCCTATGGGTTTAGGCGCCTCTGCGGGGGGAACAGGGTGTGTCCCCGCAGGTTTTGTCTCTTCGGATGTTTTGGAGGGTGAAGTTTGAGGCTTTCCAAAAAGCCGGCGGAATGGACCCAGGATATCTTCCAGAATGAGGTACAAGGCAGGAATCAAAAGCAAGGTGATGAATGTCGCAAACATCACTCCGAATCCAAGGCTGATTGCCATTGGGATGAGGAAGCGGGCTTGAACCGATGTTTCGAAGATCATGGGAAGCAGACCAAAGAATGTGGTCAACGAGGTCAACATGATCGGGCGGAAACGACGCATGCCTGCTTGAATGACTGCATCCCGCATGGAAAGTCCGGATTCCCGCCCCTTATTCACAAAATCGACTAGAATGAGCGAATCATTCACCACGATTCCAGACAACGCGATCACTCCCATAATGCTCACGATGCTGAGATCATATCCCATGATCATGTGCCCAATGAGTGCCCCCACAATTCCAAACGGAATGGCCAACATCACCACCAGTGGTTGGAAGTAGCTTTTAAACTGCAAAGCCAGAAGCACCACGATCAACCCCAAAGCAAATTTAAAACCATCTCTCAAACTAGCCATGGATTCTGAGCGATCCCGTTGAGACCCAGCAAAAGAGAACTCCAACGCGGGATAGTCGGCGACCAACTGAGGCAGCACTTCGGTACGTAGGCTTTGCACGATTTCTCCAGTATTCGCCGCTTTGGAATCCACACTCGCCGTCACGTCGACAATGCGTTTTCCATCCACTCGGTTGATTTCGCTAAAGGAAAGCCCATTTTGCAGAATCGCGACATGTGAAAGCGGAATCTCGCCTCCATCGGGGGTACGTACAATCAAATCTTCTAGATCGCGTAGATAGCGTCGTTCCTCCAAAGGATACCGAAGCATCACTTTCACTTCGTTGTCCTCGCGCTGCAACCGGAGCACTTCCAACCCTTGGAATGCAGCACGGACTTGTTGCGTGAGGTCGTCGGCAGTTAATCCTAAGGAATTCCCTTCGGGTTTCAGTTGTAACTGGATTTCGGGTTTCCCTTCCGCATAGCTATCTTCGATGTCACTCACCCCAGGGTATTCCTCCAAGATGGTTTTAACGCGGGCCGAAATTTTTTCTAACGCATTGAAGTCCGGATGAATCAGACGTACCGTGAGATCAGCCCCGGAACCGGGGCCGATACTGAATCGAATGTTCAACGATTCCACTCCAGGAATTTCACCTATTCGCTGACGCCACTTATTGGCGAAATCCCGAGCTGGAAAACCACGCACATCCAAGCCTTTGAGAAAGACAAGGACGTTAGCTGAGTGGCTGTTGCTCCCTCCACCAAAACCTGCACTTCCTCCAAGGCGAGCAAACACTCCGATGGCCACATCCACGCCTTTTTCAGCATTGTATTCGGCAATGAGGTCTTCGGCGGCTTCTGCAACTTGGGCTTGGGCTTTCTCGGTGACATGTGCCGGGGTGCCAAAAGGCATGGAAAGATTAGCAATCACCCGGTCACTATCTATCTTAGGAAAGAACGTGAATTTGATATGACCTCCTGCCACCATGCCCGCTCCGAGCAAAATGGTGGCAATGCCAAAGGATAAAGTCGCATAACGATGGGCAATTGCCTTTTCCAAAAAGTAAGCATAGGGGCCTCGAATGAATCGTTGTAAAAACCCGTCGAATACGTCTTGCACATGCTCAAGTTTTCCGAGCACTCCGGCATGGGGTTTGGAGGTATGAACGAGGTGAGCGGGAAGAATATACAGACATTCGATAAGCGAAATGATGAGCACACAGTAGACAATCACCGGGATGACCCCGAAGAATTTGCCTGTGGTTCCAACCACGAAAAAGAATGGTAGAAAGGCGGCCAACGTGGTCAAAATGGCAAACAGCACAGGTCCGCTGATTTCATGCGCCCCTTCGATGGCAGCTTGCAAACCGGGTTTTCCCATCTGTTGATGGGCGTAAATGTTTTCTCCAACAACAACCGCATCGTCTACCACCACGCCCAGCACCAAGATGAAGGCAAACAGAGAAATCATATTGATGCTCACATCGGTAATCGGAATCAAAAACAGGGCACCCAAGAAAGAAATCGGAATGCCCATCATGATCCAAAAGGCGAGCTTCATCCTAAGGAACAAAGTCAACAAAATGATGACCAGAACCAATCCTAAGGCGGCATTCTCAAGCAACAAATCGATACGACCCTGAAGCAATAACGAACGATCGTCCAAGATCGAAATAGAGATTCCTTCTGGCAGTCGGTTTTCGAGATCCTCAATGGAATCTTTCACGCTTTGAGCAACGCCTTTGGGAGTTTGGTCACCAACACGAAAGACTTCGATTAAAGCCGCAGGGTGTCCATCGTAGGTCGCAAAGGAGTCCACTTCCTCGAAGGTGTCTTGAATGGAAGCGATGTGCTTCAGCAACACTTTGCCTTCTTCGGTGGTTACGATTGGAATTTCTCCGTACTCCGCAGCGGTGTATCGCCGTTCTTTTGTACGAATGAGCACGTCCCCACCCGAGGTCTTCAATTTGCCGCCAGGAAGATCCAGCGTGGCTTCACGAATCGCATTAGAAACTTGGGGTAAGGTCAGGTTGTATCGTCGTAACTGCGATTGCGAAATCTCAATCGCAATTTCGTATTCTCGGACTCCCGAAAGTTCGGCCTGTGTGATATTGGGGTTGTTTAAAAATTCGAGGCGGATTTCTTCGGTCAATTCGCGGAGGGTTTGCTCCGTGACATCACCGTGCACGGCAACGGTAATCACTTCGCGACGATTTCGGTTGAGATAAATACTCGGTTTTTCTGCATCTGCGGGAAACGAAGTGATGCCATCCACCGCGGCTTTCACATCATCAAGCACCCGTGAGTTATCTTCTCCAGCCTCCAGTTCTAAGGTCAACCGACCTGCTCCTTCGTAACCATTGGACGTTTTCTTTTTTATCCCGACCACGTCCTCAATCTCTTCTTCGATAGGAAGGATGATGCTCTCTTCAATTTCGGACGGGGTGGCTCCGCGATAAGGAACAACAACCGTAATGATGTCGAGTTCGAATTCCGGGAAAACCTCTTGTTTGGCTCCGGTGCCTATGAAAACACCGCCAAAGAGTAAGACGATCATCAGCAGATTGGCGGCGATGGGATTTTTGGCCATCCATTCAATCGATTTCATAGACGCCTCCTAAGATTCTTTGACGGGAGCCGATTCCGGCTTGTTGACAGTAGCCGCTTCTCCTTCGATACGAACTTTGAGACCCGGAGCCGCTCCTTTCAGGGGAGACGTGATCAATTGATCCCCATCGTTGAGGCCTTTTGAAATGAAGACTTCGTCTTTATCGATATAAGCCACCTCCACCGGCCGAATTTCCAGTTTCCCCTCTTTAGCCACCCAAACCGTGTCTTGTTCACGCAGGGCATGGGCCGGAATCACAAACACGCTTCGCAGCGTTTGTGCAGGGATACTAATATCCACGAAGGATCCGATAAACAAAGGGATCGAATTCGCTGCCTCTTCAGCAGAAGGCGCGTTCAAGTGAAAAGGATCTTCCACCTCCAAAAGCAATTGAGCCATCAATCCTTTGGGAGTGAGTTCCAATAAATGACGAACCACCGTCCCGTCCCACATCTGTTGACGATGTCCATAGGTGAGCTGTACTGCCGCCGGAAGCTGGAGCTGATTGGGAGAACCAGCTTGAGAAGGAAGCCATGCCATTTCCCGCAAAGGGAGATCCGAACGAATTTGGACTTGATCGCTGCCAATCAGAGTGCCCAACGTGAATCCGGGGGTGACATATTGTCCCATGTCCACACCTTTAGCTTGGACCACTCCATTGAATGGAGCTTTCAGCACAGTGTAATCCAGATTGGCGTTTGTGGTCGGATTCAAAGTGATCAGCGCTTCCCCCTTTCGAAAGAAACCGCCATCGACAAAGGAGGGGCTGATCCAATTGACAACACCCGAAATCTGGGGGGTGAGGGTGACTTGCTCCTTAGCACGGACGGTCCCATGTGTTTCAATGACGATTTGCCGATTGACTTGTTGGACCGGCAGCACTTCCACGAGTGCTCCCAAAAATGGCTTTTTCTTCCGTTCTGCTTTGGGTTTGGTGAGAACCATCATAAAGAATCCGCCTGCTCCAATGCCGAGCAGAAGAATCGGAACGATGATTTTGATGTAGAGCGAGGTTGATTTCATGAAGTCCTGCGGGATGAGGGATTGGGGATTCGGGAGTATGCCGACCGCATCGGAGGCCCTCCACAACCAGACAAATGCCTTAACATAGCATACGCCGAAACGAGCTACTAACGATAAAATGTAACAGAAGTGTAACACCCCTCAGCTTCAGAATTGGGGGGAAACCTACTGTTTCGGTCGATTGAGATCCGTTTGGGTGTGACGATTAGGAACTGAAAGAAGAGGGACGATTAGGAACTGAAGGAATTCAGACGATCCTGAACTGAAGGAAGGGTGACGATTAGGAACTGAAGGAAGGGAAGGAGAGATTTCATCTTGTTCTATTGGCACGGATGAGAACGATCATCCACAGTAATATAATCAGCAAACCCCCAATTTCCCGCCATAGTTCGACGGAGAGGGAAGTCATTCGGAACACTTGAAAGATTTCCTCCCATTGGACGGAGGCAGAGACCTCAAAGAGTTGGGGAACCAAGAAACCGATCCAAACAAAGGCCAACGTTCCAATCGCAATAGGTAGGTACGAGGGCAAACGCCCCAAGACAGACAGCAAGCAGGCGATTGCCGCCACCGCATAAGCCAGAATCCAGGCAAGCGGATCGGGATCATTATATTGGACGGCGGCCGATACGCCAAACAGAAGAAACATTAAGAGATTGATTGCTTTCATAATCTTTTCATTATTTTTCTAAGGGAGAGGGGAAAACGATGACCAGCATCGGATTACAATATCATAGCGAACTATTTCACTATCGTTTTTAGGGCGCATTGACAATAGCGTGATTCATTGAAATGATTGATTTTTTTGTGCAGAAATTTTTAGAAAAAAATTTCAACCAGACCACTGAAAAAGCTGTAATCCTTCAGACTGGAATTCCTATCTTTGATTTGAAAGGCATTAGGAGCAGGAAAGCCGTAATCCTTCAGACTGGAATTCCTATCTTTGATTTGAAAGGTATGAGGAAGAGGTAGGAAAGCCAAGACGGTACGCGGTCAAAACGGAGAACACACCATGAGAAAACGATTCAATACCACTGGGCCTTGCATAGCGGGTCGGCATTATATGCTCGCTCCACAGTCTCGTTGCCCTGAACTATGGCAGTATGTGGAAAATCAAGAATTCTTTGTGATGCACGCAGCTCGGCAAACCGGAAAAACCACCGTGATCCGAGACTTGGTCAAACGCCTCAATGCAAGTGGAGACTATCACGCCTTGTATTGCTCGTTGGAAGAAATCCAGGAGATTCAGGATCCCCATCATGCCATACCCAAAATCGTGGAATTGCTACGGGTCGAAATCGAATGGTCTGCGTTGCCCAATTTTTCGGAAAGTGCTGCTTGGATTCGTCAGGTCGATCCGGCTTTGGTGTTGCGCGCTTTCCTTCGCAAATATTGTTCGGAACTCGCCAAACCCTTGGTCTTGATGCTGGATGAAACCGATTGTTTGAGCAACGGCACGCTCATTTCCTTCCTGAGACAACTGCGTCATGGCTATATCAATCGGGAAGACACCCCATTTGTGCATTCCCTGGCTTTGGTAGGTATGCGCAATATTCGGGACTATCAATCGCGGGTTCGAGACGGCCAAGAAACTTTAGGAGGGGCCAGTCCATTCAATATTGCTCAGCGAGCCTTGACTCTAGGCAACTTCTCGGAATCCGAAGTCATCTCACTTTACGAACAACACACCGAAGCCACCGGACAAGCCTTCCCTCTTGATACCGCAGCCCAGATTTATACCTGGACCCAAGGACAACCGTGGTTGGTGAACGCGATCTTGCAAGAGGTGACTGAAGTTTTGCTCAAAAACGATATCACTCAAACCATCCATCCCGAACATATCGAACAAGCCGTCGCCGCCTTAATCCAACGACGCGATACCCATGTGGATAGTCTGCTCGAACGACTGAAAGAAAAAAGGGTCCGCCGCGTGGTCGAACCTGTCCTCATTGGCAATGAATTGCAAATCGACTACTTGGATGACGACGTGCGCTATGTGATCGATCTGGGACTGATGCAAGAAAGCCCCCAAGGGTTACAACCGGCAAATCCCATGTATGGCGAAGTCATCGTTCGCACTTTGACTTACAATTCCCAAAAGCACTTCCGTCTGTACGACACGGATCAAGAGACCGTGTCGCGCCCCTTTGATCTCAATTCACTGCTCAAGGAATTTCAGCAATTCTGGCGGGAAAATAGCGACATTTGGGTGGAACGCTACGATTACAAGGAAGCGGCTCCTCATCTCATCCTTCAAGCGTTTTTACAACACACGCTCAATGGAGAAGGGACCCTCCGACGAGAATACACCGCCGCAAGAGGACGAGTGGATTTGTGCATTGAAACGAACGACAAGCGTTACCCCATCGAACTGAAACTACGATATCAAGAAAACAGCAAAGCCGCCGGAATCCAACAATTGACACGGTATATGGATTCCCTGGGTTGCAACGAGGGCTGGTTGATCGTGTTTGACCGACGTCCTGAAGTGAATTGGGACACCAAAATCACTTGGGACACCCATCATGAGGAAGAGAAAACAGTTTATGTTGTGGGCTGCTGACGTGTTAACCTCCTCTATCGACATGACGATATTGTGAGGTGATTCATTTAACTAAAGGCCTCGGTGATGAAAGAAATGTCTGACAAGTGTGGCAATTCGGTTGAACTCCAAAAAATATAAAATTTAAAATCAATAACTTAGCTTGAAGATCCAAAGAAATAATTGACAAACGTACAAAAGAGACTTAGCTTTCTTTGCTTTCCTACCAAATCACTTCCAGCAAGCGAGAGTAGCTCAGTTGGTAGAGCGCAACCTTGCCAAGGTTGAGGTCGCGGGTTCGAGACCCGTCTCTCGCTCCAGATCTTTCCTCAGTCACATCCGTGACTTAGAAATCCGAAGTTTCTTCCCTATACCCCTTTCCTCCAGTTGACTGACGGAATACTGACAGAAGTTGCTCTGTTTTTGAGTTTCCTTTTCAATTCAACAAAACGTTTTCTGCTATCTCCACGGTCTGTAAAAACCCCATTTGTCCCATCTTACTGGCTAGCTCTAAGTCGGCTTTTTCACACAAGGTTGTCCACGTCGTTTTGAGCGAATCACAACGCGAATAAATCACTTGGCGGAACTCACAATCAGTGCATTCGGGGTTGTGGTGTATGTGCCAAACCCCACGCTCTAAATCAAAATCACTCCATTCAGCATGAAGTATTTATTGGATTTCGATTTGGAATTGTCAGACTTGGTGAGAACTTCGGAATCGGATCAACCCAATCCAGATCAAATTGGCGAACATCTGGAACAGCTGGCGGCTTAGTGACACTACTCTATTGATTGTGTCCAATCATCAATCAGCAAATCTGAGTTTAATGACATAAGATCGGAGTACAAAGCGTCAGCACTTACCAGTATGCAATTTTCAGTGATGGCAGTGCCTGCCAACATTAAATCGAGATTGTGCCTTAAAATACTTCTCTTGCTGAGGTTTCGGAGAGATTTGAATGCAGATTTCAATTCTCCAAAAATACTTGCCCCCTTTTTGCTCAATGAAAGAATCTCAAAATCAGACGAAATATCGCTGATTTTCTTTTTGAGCAAAGGTTTCTGAGAATCATCAGCATTGGAATATCCATACTCTAATTCATAAATAGTTAATATAGAGACATAAATTTCGTCATCTACTTCGACAGACTCTTTCAGTGCTGAACGGATATTTTCACCAAGTGGGTCATCGGGGCTATAAAGAGAAGAAACTGTATTGGTATCGAGCAGATATTTCTTCATGCTTTTTCATCGGCTAAATCATGCTCGAACCGGAAGCCTTCCCTAAATTCCTGCATATCTTCTCTCATTTTCCCCCATGCCTTTTGGAATTCAGGGTTGGCAAGATCAGGATCATTTTCAATACGTTCGGCGAGTCGTGCCCATTTTGACGGTTTTGTTTGAGTAGGAATATGCTTGTTCTCATGTTCCAAAGCCTCTTGAACTTTTTGATCGGCAAACAGTTTAATGCTGTGTTCCAGCTCTTTAGCTTGGTCAGATAACGCATCGGGAAGGTTAATACTGAACTGAATATTCATAGAACCTTTGTGGGTATGGTGTGCCGATGGCTGAACGGATGCTGACATAAAAAATGATTACGAGCCGTTTCTCTTATTAAAGAATACACAGATATTTTAGAGATTCTCAACAAACAGCGCAATGGGCTTTGGACAGCAATTCGGGAGGAAAGCAAACCACCCGGAGGCGGTTTGCTAAAGATTAGCGTCATTCAGACGAGAAGCGGTTTCCTGAAGAATCAGGTTTGTGAAGGCTCTTGCCTGGTAGCGTTGGAGAACCCTGACAATGAATCCAATCAGTTTTTACGCCGAAAGAGCGTTAGAAAACTGGTTGAATACCAACCAAAATCGATGATATTTCTTATTCAGAACTTATCATGGATGGTTGGAAAATAAAAAGCTTTCCTCCTTCTGATTTGGATATTGAGATCAACCGCTAGTTTTAAATAATAAGTCGATATAGAATATAATTTCAGACTTGTAGTCACTATGATCTATCCAAAAGTTAACTTCTTTACAACTAAACTAATGGTAATCCCAAACGTCATTGAGAATTAGGTTACTCGAGCGGTATCAACCAGAAAAATTCAAAAAACGTTTTCGGCCGTACACACCTGCAATGAAAGTTGGCATTACCAATTCGCCTAATACATGGAGATTGTTGCCTGCCACTATGCCCCCTAAGTGGCCGGTTTTATTAACCTCTATCGTTTGTTGGCATTACAGAAGAAAACGAGGCTCAATGAAATATTTTTTTTTATTATTACTAATCAGTTTTGCTTTTATTTCAGTAGCAGTAAGCCAAGAAGCCAAGAAGCCAAATAGTCACCAAGATTTGGCTATTGCGGCATTTAAAAAAAATAATTTTTCAGAAGCTGCTAAACATTTTGAAAACGCTTATGATTTCGAAATTTCGCAGCCGGAACCAAATTTGGGAAGCATACTTGGAGCAAAGGTATGGGCAGGTATGAGTTATTCTCGTATGAATGAAGGAAACAAAGCAATATCGTCATACAAAGTTGCATTAGAATACCTCCAGGAAGTGGGAGGGCAGGACAGTGAAACAGCGGCTCAAATACACGAAAAAATCGGTATAGAGCTAAACAGGAAAAACGAATTAGTCACATCGATTCAACACCAAAGTAAAGCATTGAAAATATATCGACATGCTAAAGAATATCCAAATCAAGCATTTATTATGAGTAGAATTGGTAACAGCTTTATCCAACTTGGAGAATATGATAATGCAAAACAAATATTTGACCAACTCGTTGAAATTGATGAAAAATTGACCATCGAACAAAAACAACTTTTCAATATCGAATACTCTCTATTTTTCGCAAATATTTATATAATTGAGAGGAAATATTCTCAAGCAAGTTCGGTGTTAAATAAGAAAATAGTTGAAAAATATAAACATCCTCTAGCCTATGGGTTATACGGACAACTACTATTATCAGAAAGGAAAATTTTTGAGGCTAGAAATGCTATGGCTGAAGCCAGTGCAAGACTCGGTAAGAGGCCACAGTGGAGTATGGGTCAAGGTCATGTTTCTCTTCTAAACAAAAATCCCGAAACAGCTAAAGTTTTTTATGAGGAAGCAATATCTCTTATAAAGACCGAAGAGCAATTTTTAGATGCAGTTGGCGATTTTGAAATGTTTATTAAAAAAGGTTGGGAAGTAGATAGTAGTCGTTCTTTACTTCAATGGTTTAAAAAAAATTTTCAAAAAAGAAAGGAGCTACTTACTAGTGCTATAGCCAATAAAGATATGCTTAAGAAGCAGTTGGAACTACTTGAGCAACAGGCACTTGAAGCATACCAACAAAGAGACTACCAAAAAGGTATTTTGCTAGCTCAAAAGGCGTACAATTTTGCCTTAGAAAATTTTGGTGAATCTAGTCTAGATACTTTATCAAACCTTACCAGTTTAGGAGCGATGTATCGTGAAGCAGGTGATTTTAAGAAAGCAGTAAATTTACTAGGAAAAGCATACAAAACAATAGTTCTTATTATGGGGCAATCGCATCCAGCTATTATTCCTAATCAAATAAATTTGGCTCAAGCATATGAATTACTGGGTAGCACCAAAGAAAGTATTGAACTTTACGAGAAGGCTTATTGGCTTAGTAAGAAAGAAAATGGGGATTTCCATTCACTTACAATAAATTCTCTTATCAGGCTTTCTTTTTTATATCAATCACCAGAAAAGTTTGAAAAAATAGAACCTCATTTTAAAAAAATATATCAGTTTACAAAACAAAAACTCGGAGAATCTCACCCCACCACATTAAATAGCGTAAATAATTTGGCATTTATTTATAAATCTCAGTTTAAATATAAAATAGCAGAGCAGTTATATTACGAAACTTATGAAGTAATGAAAAACAAGTTAGGAAATAAACATCCTAACACTCTTATTGTTCAAAATAGTCTAGCTGAAATTTATGTGGATCAAGGTCGCTATGGTGAGGCAGAGACACTATTAAAACAAGTTTATGAGTCGAGAAGAGAGGTATTAGGTGAAGCTGATATGGATACGCTTCGAAGTCTAAGTCTATTAGGAGTTTTATATGAGACTCAGGATAGATTTGATGATGCTGAACCTCTTTATATTAAAGCTTATAATGTATCAAGAAATGAATATGGAGAAAAAAATGGCAATACTCTCAGGGCATTGAATAATTTAGCAGTTTTATACTACCGTCAAGGCAGGTATGAAAAAGCTGAACCATTATTATTAAAAGTCATTCCATTAATGAAAGATAACTTGGGAGAGAAACATTTAGATACTCTCAGTGCAATTAACAATTTGGGAGAAATGTATAGGAGGCAACAACGTTTAAAAGAAGCAGAGCCATTACTGGAAAAAAGTTACGAAAACTCGATAGATGTACTCGGAGAGGGGCATCCTAGTTCGTTGACGAGCTTTAGCAATTTAGCACTACTATATTATGCCCAAGGCAAAAAACTAGAGGCTGAAAGAATGCTTGAGTCGACCTATAGCTTACAAGCTAAAACTTTAGGACTAGATAATCCAGACACATTAAAAACTCAAATTAATCTCATTTGGGTTCTTGCAGCACAAAATAAAATAAAAAAAGCTCATCAGCATTTGAAAATTATCGAACCAAAACTTTACACTTGGTCTTTATCTCAATTATTAACAATCCAGAAGAGTTGGTTAAGAAGAAAATTTTTGCTATCACTCGCAGACTTTCAAGACGCTGTAATTACATTGGCTATTCAATCCAAAGATCCAGATATACAGGTGTTAGCAGGTAGTGTTCTAAGTGGTTGGAAACAAATAGAATCGGATTTAGATACAAGAGTAGCAAAACTTGTACATGCTTCTAAAGATGGACAGCTGTCGTTTCTATGGTCGAAAGTGCAAAAACTACGTTCAGACATCGCTTTTGTTGCAAATTCATCTGAACAAAAAATAGGCGAAAGCTTAGATAAGAAACTTCAGCAATTAGAGATCGCTGAGATACAGCTTAGGAAATATTTTTTTAAGTCAGCCCAAGATTTAGAAGATAATAAATTAAATATAAAAACCCTTCAAGAAGAATTGCCACCTAATACTACATTCATCGAGTTTAAACCGTACATTATCGCAGATTTTGAAAAAGGGGAGGGAAAGGGGGGTCGTCGATGGGCAATACTTATTGTTCCTTCTATTGATCAAAACAAACCTATAAACATCATTGATGGAGGACTCATTAGTGAAACGATCAGACTTTTTGAAGACTGGGCCAAAGATGATTTTGTAACAACAGAGAATAAGGTATCTCCGTTGTATGATTATCTTTTTGGAGAATTAGACGATCAACTAGAATCATATGATACAATTTTTATAAGCCCAGAGGGTGTATTAAGCATTACTCCATTTGAAAGTTTAAAACTTCCAGATGGTCGTTATTGGCTCGAAAGGCAACAATTGCACTTTGTACAAACGGGCCGCGACTTACTACCCGTAAGAAGTCGTTCAAAAACGACAGGGTTACTCGCATTAGGCAATATCGAGTATAACCATTTTGGTAAAATTTCTACTACATCAGATCCGGCTGAGGTAATCACTCAACCATCCAAAGAGCACACTCTTGGAATGCTTAATAGATGGTTTAAACATCTTGAAAGTAGTAAAAATGAAGTTGAGCGTATAGTGGGTATGTATGATCTCGCCCGACAAGGTCCAACTGTTAAATTAACGAATCGAGACGCAACGGAGAACAAGCTAAAGCGAATAAAATCCCCGCCAGAGATATTACACTTGGCAACACACGGTTTTTTTTCTCCACAGTTAAAACGAAATGATATTCCAGATTACTGGGTAGGCGAACAGCCTATGGTGCTTTCGGGATTAAGTTTAACGGGTGCCAATCAAGGATTAATGGGAAATAGAAATTCAGATGGTGACGATGGAATCTTATATAGTTTAGAAGTTTTAGGGTTGAATCTATTGGGAACCAAATTGGTTTCTCTTTCTGCCTGTGAAACCGGGCAGGGGATATTTGATTATTCTGAAGGAGGGCAAGGATTAGTAAAAGCATTTCGTGTTGCCGGTGCCCAGTCGGTTTTAATGACACTGAGGCCAGTCAATGATAAAAATGCGAAAGACTTTATGTTAACTTTTTACAACAAATGGCTTTCAGCCCCCTCTAAACATCCATCACAAGCGATTCGAGAAACTAAGCTCGCTTTTTTGCAATCTCCAGATCCAAATCTTAGAAATCCCAAATTGTGGTCTCCATATATCTTGATTGGTAGAAACAATTAAACTGGCTAAACCGGGGCAGCATAAATGAAGCTATCTTTTTCCCTATATATAAGATGCAATTTTTTGATTTTAATTTGGCTATGCTACACTAATCCATTGTCAGCTCAGATTGATGTTGAAACCTTTTGCTATAAGAACTCACAAGGAACGGTTTTCCGGGACTGTAAAAAATTTTTTTCCTCCGAAAATTCCTCTCAAAGTCTTATTTGCAATGGTGAAAACAAGGTGGAAACATTTTTACTGCCAGTCCCTGCTGACTGGGCACTCTTGATGAACACTCTTCCCGAATGTCAAGATGATCCTGAAATAGGCAACTTTGACAGGGCAGCCCAACTAGCACCACTTCATTTAGCTCACACTTCTACTTTTATAGATAAGGATCATTTTAAGTGGCAATCAAATATTCGTAAATCTATTCGTGAATACCAACGAGGCAATTATTTTATAGGTACAAAAATTGCGGAAGATGCGCTCAATTTTGCTATTGGCAAGTTTGGAGAAACCAATATTAAGACCTTAGCAAGTTTCGACAATCTAGCAGAATTTTATAGAATGCAAGGCCATAATCTAGAAGCAAATTCACTATTGCGACAAAGTCATAAACTTAAAAAAACAATATTCAGAGAATCTCATCCCGAACTCCTTAACAGTACTCGTAAACTAGTTCTTGCAAATAAAAATCTTCAAAGCGATGCCGCTCCAACTCCAGCGGATTATACAGTGCTTAAAGTTTATTTTGCGACAGACCGAACAACAAAGGAAAGGTCGCACCCTAGTAAAGTGTTCGGTATAGGCCGTGGAACTCAGATGACTTATGGTAGCAGTGATGTCAGTATACCACGCGATCACAGAATGGGGGAATTAGAGTCTCCTTCGATATGGAGATTAGAGTTTCAAGAAGATGATAAAAAGCATGTTACGCTTAGACACACTGAAATATATTCGCAAAATGAATTTTACAAAAACATTGCTTCGCAAATTGAACTGTCGAGGAAAAAAAATGCTTTCCTTTTCATTCATGGATACAATGTAACGTTTGAAAACGCAGCACGTAGGACAGCACAAATAGCATATGATATAGGTTTTGATGGAGCACCAATTTTCTATAGTTGGCCTTCACAAGGCACAGTACCAGCCTATCCTATCGATGAATCCAATATAAGATGGACGCAATCTAACCTTAGGAACTTCCTTGAGGACTTCTTTTATCGTTCAGATGCACAAAATATATATTTAATTGCTCATAGCATGGGAAATCGTGCTCTAACTCGTGCGCTTATGTCATTAGTAGATAAACAACCTAGATTTCGTAGCCGATTAAAGGAGATTATACTAACTGCACCAGATATTGATGCCGATGTTTTTAGACGTGATATTGCACCTAGACTTACTGCTATAAATACCCCGATCACCTTGTATGCTTCTTCAGAAGATCATGCGCTTAAAGCTTCTAAAAAATTTCACGGCTATCCCCGAGCGGGAGATACTAGTGATGGTTTAGTAATAGTTGATGGTATAGAAACTATCGATGCAACAGGAGTGGATTCAGGTTTTTTGAAACATTCATACTATGCTGAAAATCGCTCGGTACTATCTGATATTTTTCACATTATCCAATTTGGCCATAGAGCAGATGAACGTTTTGGACTACAAAGCATCCAGACTCCAATTGGACGCTACTGGACTTTCCAAAAATAGGAAGGGAATATGAAAACAGCTTGGGTTCTACTTTTAAGTCTTATCGTAATAATAAGTCCTGCTTGGTCTCAAACAAATGGGAAACTCACTGAAAAAGAAATCCTGTTATTAAATGAGAAAGTCGAAAAACTTACTGAAAAGGGTCAATATCAAGATGGAATTAAGTTAGCCGAAGAAGTTTATACTCTTGGAGTACGGAACTTTGGTGAAGACCACTCTGAGACATTAACTAGCCTAAATAATTTGGCCGTTTTATATATAGCTCAAGGACGCTATGCAGAGGCCGAACCCATGCTAAAAAAGGCATTGAGTCTACGTGAAAAAACTTTAGGAAAAACACACACAGACACATTAACCAGTCGTCACAACCTTGGATATTTATACCTTGAACAAGGTTTATATAAAAAAGCAGAACCTTTATACCAAAGTACTTGTAACACAATGAAAGAATTTCAGGGTGAAAAACACCATGATACATTAACTTGTTTTAACAATTTGGCTAGTTTGTATGCTTACCAATGGCGTTTTCAAGAAGCTGAATCTCTAATGGTAGAAATCTATAAACTACGAGAATTTACTTTAGGATCTACACATCATTATACTTTAAACAGTCTCAACACCTTGGCAAATTTATATGTTTCTCAAGGTAATTACTTGAAAGCTAGACCGTTATTAGAAAAAAATCTTAAACTTAGAGAAAAAGAGTTAGGAGAAACACATCCTCAAACACTGAACAGTATTGATAATTTAGCTCAGTTATATCATTCATTAGGTCTATACGGAGAAGCTGAACCATTATTTAACAGAGCATATGAACTGTCAAAAAAAACTTTGGGTAATGAGCATCCTACTACTATAAGAATAGTAAATAACTTGGCAGTGCTGTATCTTACAATAGGTCAGGTAGAAAAATCTAAATTCTTGTTCGAACAGTTACAAAATCAAAATATAACAGAGACCGAAGTTTTATCTAATTTGAATATACTTAGTAACATCGCTGCTTTACAACAAATTATAGGAGAATATGAAGAAGCTGAACCTCAGTTAGAAAAAATCTATGAGGAAAGGAAAAACACCCTTGGAGAATTACATCCTGAAACTCTAACGAGTCTCCATAGTCTTGGGCAGTTATATGCGGAGAAAGGCCAATTGGATAAAGCCGAAACTCTCATTAGGAAAGTTTATCAGTTAAGGAAAAGTGAATTAGGCACTACGCATCCTCAAACTATTCATACTTTAAAAGATCTTGTCAAAATTAACTTAGAACAAGGTCGATTCGGAAAATCGGAGGAAACATTAGAAGAGATTCTTAGTCTTCAAAAGGTTGTACTTGGTGGAGAACACCCTGAAATTCTAGATAGTTTGAATAGTGTCGCGAGAGTATTTATTCTTCAAGAGCGTTATGCTGAGGCTGAACTAATTTTAAAACACATCGATCATCTCTCAACAAAATTTTTTGGGGTTTCTCATCGATCTACTCTTGGGAATCTACAGACACTAGCTCAACTATATTGGGAGCAAGGCCGATATAACGAAGCTGAACCTTTGTATAGTAAGATCTATGATTTAATGAAAGTTAAATTTGGAGATGACCATCCAGATACATTAAAGGTTATTGAATAATATGGCTCTATTGTATTTTGATATTGATGAAAATAGAGCTGAAGATTTACTTATCAAGATTTCTAGAACTAGAGATGTAGGCGGAGATTTTTCTAATGCAGAAACTTTTAATAATTTAGCGTACCTATATTATTCGCAAGGTAAACATTTAGAAGCAGAATATTTCTATAGAAAGTCATTCAGAGACAGCCTAAAAGCTTTTGGAGATAGAAGCTATAGAACTTTAGGAGTTCAGCTAAATCTCGTTGCTAATCATATTGCGTTGAATCAAATTAGCCAAGCTTATAAACATCTACGTAATATTGAACCAAAGCTTAAAAGCCACACAATTTCTCAGCTTTTGACAACTAGAAAAGATAGAATTAGGCGGAAATTTGTGTTTAATGTATCTTTCTTTCAAGACATTGTTTTCACTCTAGCATTAAAATCAAAATCTTTAGAGATTCAGAAATTCGCTGCCAATGTCTTGCTTGGGTGGAAAAATACGCAATCTGATTTAGATTCTCATATTACGCATCTAGTGCAACATTCAGAAGATGATGCTTTGAAGTTAATCTGGGAGGATGTCCAACTTCTACGAAAAAAAATTTCACATATTTCGAAAGGCTCTTACTCATATGAACTACATCCAGACGTTTTACTTCAACAATTAGAAAAAGCTGAGTTTAAGCTACGAAACTATTTTTCAGAACTAAATTCAAGCTTTCATCTTCAAGATATAAATGTTGAGCAAGTCTATCAGGAGTTACCTCCAGATACTGTATTGATTGATTTCAAACAATATCGAGAGATTAACCTCAAGACAGGAAAGTCAGAAGGTCTCCGGTGGCTTGCACTATTTATATCTGCAAATGACAAAAGCTCTTTGCGTCTATTTGACGCTGGTTCTGTTAATAAAACGAAAGAACTTGTTCAGAAATTGCATAGCCGAAATTATAATGAACGTGAAGGAGTTGCTCAAAAGCTATATCAACAACTATTTGGTCAATTAGACTCCCTTTTAATTCCTTTTAAAGCAGTCTATCTCGCGCCAGATAGTATATTAAATTTAATTCCATTCGATAGTCTTAAACTACCAGATAATAGTTATTGGATAGAACAGCAGGAGATCCGAATCTTACATACAGGTCGTGATCTTAAACCATCATATGAGAATCCAGAAACTTCTGGAATGATTGCAATTGGCAATGTGGACTACGACCGATTTGGATCAAATAAATTGGCTTTAGCAAGTTCGTCTAGTATCTCTAATATTCCTAGTAATGCTTCGAACACAATTAGAGATTTCAAACCGATCTATTTTAGTAAAGAAGAAATTGAACGCATATCCAGTATGTATCGCTTATCAAAGAGGGAGCCAATAAAATTATGGACAGGAAAGGATGCCACTGAGGGTCGTTTGAAATCTTTGAAATCTGCACCATCTGTTTTGCATTTGGCCACTCACGGATTTTATTTGCCCCAATCACCACAAAAAAACTCTTTTTTAGATTGGTATTCTGAACAACCTCTAGTGCGATCTGGGCTAAGTTTAGCTGGTTCAAATCGAGGCTTGAAAGGTGAGGTAAGCATTACGGGAGAAGATGGTATATTATACAGTTTGGAAATATTGGGGCTAAATCTTCAAGGAACCCAACTGGTGGTCCTCTCGGCATGTGAAACAGGTCAAGGAGTTCCAGACTATTCAGGAGGAGTCTTTGGGCTAGTACGATCTTTCCGAATAGCTGGCGCACGATCTATCCTTGTCACATTATGGCCTGTCAAAGATCGAGATGCCAAAGATTTTATGACAACTTTTTATCGTAATTGGTTAGAACGATTTCCCGAAACCCCCTCTAGAGCCTTACGGGCAACCAAATTAGCTTTTCTTAACTCGACTAATCCTACTCATCGAGATCCGAAGGTCTGGTCCCCTTATGTCTTAGTAGGGATAAAGTAAATAGTTGACGCTGAAAAACTCGATTTTCTACAAATCCGCTAAAATTCCTAACGATTCTCCTTTCCATAGGGAAATCGCCGACCTCATCGACTCCAGAACGCGACTGAACATTTGGACAAAATAAAGGGCTTTGACCCGTCGAATCCATAATTGGAGATTATAGGCAGTCGCTGCCATTCGGACATTGATCTGATCGCCCGCCCATCCTTTGAGAAAACATCGTCCTAAACGATAGTCCTGTTTGAGATGACTGATCGTGCCTTCAATTCCGGCTCGTTTTCGAAAGCGTGCTTTCATTTGCTTTCGTTGCTGTGGGGAATCCTTCTTTTTTGGCGTTTTGGGAACCAAAATCCGCGTGATGCCATAGCGGGTTCGTCCTCGATACCCCGATCCACAGTGGCCAATTTGGGCCGTTTACCCGTCAAGGCTTTGATGTGATTCAGAGTTTCCGGCAGGGTATCCCCGTCATAAGGATTTCCCTCAAATGCCAAAGCCGCAACCATAATTTTACTGTCTTTAGTGCGGGCCACGGAGACCTTCGAACCAAATTCATAAGGCTTATGGGCTTTGCCTGCGTAATCCGCTCCACCTCGATCACTCAATCCACCGCAGTTGGATCACCGAATCCAGTAAACCTGGATCACTCAATCCAATCCGTTGGATCACCGAAT
>JANQJU010000048.1 GCA_028281495.1 SAR324 cluster bacterium | reverse complement strand
GAACACAGAAGTTAAGCCCCTTGGCGCCTATGGTACTGCGAAGGAAACTTCGTGGGAGAGTCGGTCAGTGCCGGAACTTTTGTTCATTTGCCGCTGAATCTTACTATGCCGAGGTGGTGAAATTGGTAGACGCGCTGGATTCAAAATCCAGTGGGGGTGACCCCGTGCCGGTTCGATTCCGGCTCTCGGCATTCCAAAGTTATTCACTAGTCTCAGCATCTTATATTCCTCTCAAAAGTCTCTAGATCCTATCTGATATTTTAAATACAACTCTTATACATTGAAAAGTTATTTTTTCATAAAGGTTTATTTTTTCCAGTATGTGAGATTATTCTATTAATAACTTTTAAATATATTAAATGTGCCAATTGATCTTGATTGGTGACCTAGTACTACTTCGTTAAGTTACCTGTCACCTCGAATCGAAGAAAATTCGTTCCCAATCCAGAGCTAACGCTCCACAGTGACGACATCGTCCTATTAGACACCACCTTAGAAACCAAAGCGGGTAGCCTCGTTCGATCAATGTAAACGTATCTTTTTTGAATGCTTCACTAAATTTCCTTCTGGTTGGATGGGACATCATTCCTCTTGCGTTCGATGGTTGAAAAAAAACAACCTTAGCAAGATGTCAACTTTCAGTGAACCACATCATCACTTGCCTCAATCAGGGGGGAGCTTGAGGAGGATTGATGACTTTCAGCAAAGAGTCCCCATCTCTACCGATTCTTTCCGTGTATTTCTGTCGTTTCGCTTCGGCTTGGGTAATCGAAATACTCAGATTATACCCTAAAAGATAATTTGCAGCAGTATCAAAAGTGCGGGGAACCATTTCTTATTGGCCGTTAACAGGAAATGGATCGTTTTTCCGACTTGGAACTGGCTATCTATTACTTGTTGAACTTAAGTTATATTTTTTCTGGTATCAGAACTGGATTGAAAGTTTTTGTTTCATTTTCGTGGGATTGATTAAATCTCACTAAGTTAATTTGTGAAAACTCGCTTCGATGGTTCTCAAACCAGGGCTGGAAAAATGGCCTGTTTCGCTAAGGACTGGATACGCCTCGAAAGGCTATACTGAATCAGCCGTTGTTCCAAAAAAAGCGGTCCAATAGGCATGACTTTTGAGAACAGCGAAACCTTTGAAAGGCTTGAAAAAACTATAACACTAAACTTAATCGTTTTATAATTCAGGTATGGAAGTCATCACCATAGCAATGCCGCTGAAGACTTGGAGGTGTGACCGCAGTATGTTGATCACATTTAGCCAGAAATCTTCAAATTCTGCAAAAATTGAGTGAAAATTTGATGTAGGCTTGGTGGTGAACATAAAATCTAATAGGAAATTAGATGCATTGCTACATGTTGATTACACTTATATTTTGGGGAAAACGAGATGCCAGTTACAGCCTTAGGAGCGTGTCCTAAATGTAAATTGGGTAGGGTAGTACCAGGAAACTTTGCTTGGAACTGTAATCGTTGGAAAGAAGGCTGCGATTTCAAAATTCGACCAATCTATGCAAAAAAGTCGTTGAGTGAATCGCACGTCAAGCAACTGCTGAAAAAAGGACAAACACGCACTATCAAAGATTTTCAAGGGAAACATGGATTTTTCGATGCGACATTGCGTTTGAACGAAGAATATAAAGTTGAATTGGTCTTTGAAGAAAGGTCTACGGTCATAGGACCTTGTCCACAATGTGAAGAAGGGCATGTGGTAAAGCAGGTCCGTTCGTATAACTGTGATCGTTACAATGAGGGTTGTGAGTTCAAAGTATGGAAGACTATCGCAAAGAAACATCTTAAAGACACGCATATCAAAGCATTGTTAAAACAAGGGAAAACTCCTTTGATCAAAGGATTCAGAGGTAAATATGGAAAGTTCGATGCTGTGTTGCGCATAGGGGACCAGGGCGAGGTGGTTTTAGACAGCTCTTCAAAATAATTTAACATGTTTGGTCCGCTGCCAACCTTTTCGAGGTTTAACATAAGTTTATGCGTTATAATCCTACGAACCCTTCCTGTGGTTCTTAAAAGGATATATCTCAGAGTTTTGCCAATTTTCGCACCTGATATTTTTCATACAACTAACCAATTTTAAGATTGAACTTTCCGTTTATATTATATCTGGAGAGACTGTAAAAAGTGATCAAACTTTTAAAGAGTCCTCTGGGATACGAAAGGGGGGAACCTGTCGTCCATCAATATCGGTGAACTTGTATTCTGCAGCAAGATCACCAGCTGTTAAAGTGCGTCCTGTTTTTTTGAGAATTTGGGGATCGGAGGCCAAAGCTACGATGGAACGGCCAATATAACGTGTGGACTCTGTCGTTTGAAGTTCTGGAATTTCGGTCCAATGATCTTCGTCAGTGTGGAAGTGTTTAAGCACGACTTTAGTTCGCATCCACCCTGGGGCTACTGCTACTGACGTGACTTGGTGTTCTTTGAGTTCGAGTGCCATACAGTAGGCCATTCGGCTGCTTGCGGTTTTGGCGACATCATAAAGAACGCTGCCAAGATACTTTCCTTGATCCCAGGCGATTGTATTCACAATCAATCCGGATCGGCGTTTCATCATGAAAGGAGCCACCAGTCGACTGGCTGTGTAATGAGCACGCACGCCAGCGTCAAACATCTTATTCCAGCGCCAAAGGGGCTGTTTCCAAAAAGGATCGTCGAACGATTGATCGTATTGTTCATAGCCGCCCCAAACGTTGTTTACTAAGAGGTCGATTCGTTTTTGTTCTTCATAGACTCGATGGACCACAGCCTCTACTTCCGAATCAATAGTATGATCACAGCGAATGGCAATTCCCATTCCACCTTTTTCTGTTGCCAGTCGTGCTGTTTCTTCGATATCGCTTGGCGTTCGTCCAGTTACATACACGGTTGCTCCTGCAGCCCCTAATTCCGTTGCAATGCCTTGTCCGGCTCCTCGGCTTGCACCAGTCACAATTGCAATTTTTCCAATTAAATCTGTCATGGTTTGGCCTCTCTTTGATTTGATCGGTTCTGAATGGAACTCTCCCTTCCTTAAGAAAAATGTCCTTAAGAAAATCTTCCCGTTCATCGACACAAACTGTCTATTTTGGAAGCAAGGTGTGTTTCAATTCCATCCTGTCATTTCACCGTAGGTTGCGTCAACTTGGAAACACGAAGTTTTGCCTGAGCAAGATCAAGAGACAATTGAAGTTTTGAATCTTGTAAGACCTTTGGAATGCCAGGATGTCGATTTCAGAAAGGTTGTCTTCGGAATGCGAGGATGTCGATTTCAGAAAGGTTGTCTTCGGAATACCGGAATGTTGATTTCAAGAGAGTTGTCTTCGGTAAACCGGGATGTTGATTTCAAGAGAGTTGTCTTTGGAATACCGAAGTTTTGGTTATAAGAGAGAGTGAAGTTGGATTCTGAAATCCATTAGATAAGAAAGTTGTAGTAGAAATTTGCTCAGCTTAGGGTTTAAGGTCTTTTAGGAGGTTTTGAATATGATTTTGTTCTCCTAGATTTTTTGTCAAGGTGAGTGCTTTTTTATAGGCTTGACGTGCTTCATTGATCTGACCCAATTGCTGAGAGAAGCTACCCAAGGTGATATAATAAGGTAGATATTCCCTCAGCTCAGGGGAATCTTTCAGTTCCTCTAGAATCGTTAAACCCGCCTTGGGGCTATCGGCCATCGAGACAGCCACCGCATGGTTTAAACGGACGACAGGAGACGGTAAGTAATTGATTAGTTTCTGATAAAGGAGTGATATTTGAACCCAATCCGTGTCTTCGGCCGACTTGGCCTCATCATGCAATGCGGCGATGGCTGCTTGGATTTGATAAGGCCCTGGGCACTTAAGGCGAAGTGCTTTTTCAATCAATAGAGAACCCTCCATAATCTGTGATTGATTCCATAGCGAGCGATTCTGTTTTTCCAAAGGGATCAGATTGCCAGTAGAATCCATTCGCGCTTTCCTTCTTGCATCCTGCAATATAAGCAATGCTAACAAACCGATCACTTCAGGCTCCCCTCGGAATAAGCGGTGAACCAAGCGGGCCAAACGGATGGATTCGGTACAGAGTCCTGTTCGGATGGGAAGGTCGCCTTCGGTTGCGGTGTAACCTTCATTGAAAATCAGGTAAATGGTCAGCAAAACCCCAGCAAGACGTTCGGATAATTGTTGTGGTCCAGGGACTTCATAAGGAATTTTAGCGAGTTTGATCTTTCGCTTGGCTCGAACGAGGCGTTGTTCCATAGTTCGAGGGACAATGAGAAATGCTCGTGCAATTTCTTCCAACGAGAGACCTACGATTGTTTTTAGGGTCAAGGCGATTTGAGCTTCCATAGAAAGGGTGGGATGACAGCAGGTGAAGATCAATTTCAATAAGTTGTCATCAAAGTAGATCCGTTCATGTTCGGCATCGGTGCTCAAATCGGAAATGTCGTCAAACGGTTCAGGAGCAATCAGCGTTTGTTCTACAAATTTTTGTTCCGTTTGGTGTCGGCGAAACCGATCAATGGCTTTGTTTCGTCCGGTGGTCACGAGCCAAGCAACCGGATTGCTAGGTATTCCTTCGACAGGCCACTTTTTGAGGGCCATTTCCCAGCTTTCTTGCAAGACGTCTTCTGCAAGGTCAAAATCTTTAAGCAGTTGAATGAGTGTTGCGAGTGCTCGGGGAGACTGGGTTTTGATCAGGTTTTCGAATCCGATTTCATACATTGTTGAAACGTTCTTGAAGTTTGGGATCCATCACATAAATAGGACGCACTTCCACACAGCCTCTCCGGGCAACGGGAATTTTTTCAGCCAATTCTAGGGCTTCGTCCAGGTTTTGGCAGTCAAGAAGGTAAAAGCCAATCAGTTGCTCTTTCGTTTCTGCAAAAGGTCCATCCGTAAACACGGTTTTTCCATTCGCAATTCGCACGGTGGTTGCAGTATCTGTCGACATCAATGGCTTTCCAAGGATATAGGCATTGCGCTTTTTCATTTCTTTTTCTAACTCCAAAAACTCCTCAATCATTTCATCACTTTCTTCTCCATTACGAATGGCTCCAGCTTCTTCGCTTTCATAAAGTAGACATATATATAGCATGGTTCCTCCAGGTCAATTGGGATTAAACCGGCTGGCTCAGCTTAGGATAAACGGGTTGGCTCAGCTTGGCATAAACGGGCTGATTCAGCTGGGGGGAAATGGCCCGATTCAGCACCGCGAGAGACTTCGAATCATTTTATTAACGATTGAACGTTTTAAATTCCGACAGAAATTTTCAAAAAAATAAAAACACTGTCGGTTTTTTGAGAAGGTTTTCGTCTAGCGGTGAATACTCAAGTTCAATGGAGATCGATTTTAAGGATCTCTCAACGCCAATTCATGAATCGAAGGAGTCGCATGTCTTCCCATAAAAGCACTCAAAAACTGTTCGACTTTGTTGTGGATCATCCGTGGAAAACCATTTTTCTGTGTTTGTTAGGAATTGTTTTCATCGGGAGCTATATGCGTTTTGTCGCACCGAGTGTGTCGTATCAGGATCTGCTGGGGGCACATCATCCCAAATTGATTGATTATGAAACCATTCAAAGTGAGTACACGAGAGACGATAACCTTCTGGTTTTGGTTGAAGCGAAAGAGGGAAGTGTCTTTACCCAACCGATTCTCAGTGGAATGCGAGAATTGACCCAGGCATTGTGGAAAACTCCTTATTCCATCCGAGTCGATTCTTTGACGAATTTTCAGCACTCTGAAGCTGCTGAAGATGATTTGTTGGTGGGTGATTTAGTATCCGCAAACAATCCATTGGGTAAAGCAGAGTTGGAAAGGATCCAAACAATTGCGCTCGCTGAGCCATTATTACTGAATCGAGCGATTAACGAAAACGGAGATGTTACCGGAGTGAGTGTGAGCTTTGCTTTTCCGAACGTAGATGCCAGCGAAAAATTGGAAGCGGTGAAATTTGTGGAGGAAACAGTAGCTAAATTTCAAAATAGTATACCGGGCATTCAAATCTATATTGGAGGGTTGATCGCACTCGATGCCACTGTGATGAAGATAGCTGAGAAAGAAGCCGGAATGTTTCTGGGACTTGTCATGCTCATTGTGGTGGTGTTGGTTGCATTCCTCTTGAGATCCGTTCTTCCCTTAATGGCGTCCATTCTTGTCTTCGTTTTTAGCATTGTAGCAGGGGTGGCGTTTTCAGGAATGATGGGATGGAAGTTGACCCCAATCACGGCTTCGGTGCCGATGATCATTTTAATTTTGGCCGTCGCGGATTGTGTGCATTTGATCACTTCATTTCAGCAGCATCTCAGTAAAGGAAATTCTAAAGTAGAAGCGATCCGTGAAGCGCTGAAATTGAATTTTCAACCGATTGCTTTAACGAGCATTACTTCTGCCATTGGTTTTTTGACGCTAAATTTTAGTGAATCTGACTCCATTGGCGCTCTAGGCAATCAAGTAGCTTTTGGAATCATGGTCGCGTTTGTTCTATCGGTCACGTTGCTACCCGCTTTACTTCGGGTGCTACCGATCAAAACGGGAGAACGGCGGGTCGCTTTTTTGTCGGGGAGTTACGGAGGGTATGCGGCGTTCTTAGCTAAGTATAAAGCATTCGTATTGCTTGCGAGCGGAATGCTGGTGTTGATCTTAGGATATTTCATACAACACAATGAGTTTAATGATGAAGTTCCTAAATACTTTGCAAAATCACTATCTTGGCGGCAGGCGAATGATTTTGCAGAAGATCAGTTTGGTGGTGCCTATACATTTACCTATTCATTTGATTCAGGGATTCCCGATGGGGTCACGAATCCGGAGTTTCTAAAAAAAGCAGAAAGCTTTGTGAACTGGCTGCGAAGTCAGCCTGAAATTGTTTATGTCAATGCAGCCACAGATACGTTCAAACGTTTGAATCGGAACATGCATGGCGATGATCCCAAGTGGTACAAGCTGCCGGATAATCAACAACTGGCGGCACAGTATCTGTTGCTCTATGAGATGTCGCTTCCGTATGGATTGGATCTCAATGACCAAATCAATCTGACTAAATCTGCGCTGCGGGTTCAGGCAGTCTCCAAAACCTTGAGCACCACAGAAGTGCTGCAAATGGAACAACGCATGGATCGATGGTTGGCATCTAATACATCTGGAGTGAACTCTCTAGGTTCCGGAGTCCAGTTGATGTTTGCCCATATGATGAGTAAAGACGTGAAGAGTATGGTGTTGGGAGCATTTTTGGGGTTGGTGGTGATTTCTCTCCTATTAATTGTGGCCTTCCGATCATTGCGAGTGGGGTTAATCAGCACCTTGCCAAATCTGCTACCCGCGATAACAGCATTTGGGATTTGGGGGATTCTTGTGGGGCAAATCGGGATGGGGTTGGCCATGGTTTCTGGAATGACAATTGGAATTGTCGTGGACGATACCGTGCATTTTTTAAGCAAATATTTGAAAGCACGTCGGGAGCAATTTTTGGATGCTCATGAAGCCGTCAAATATGCCTTAAATACCGTCGGACCTTCTCTAGTGCTTACCACGTTTGTTCTGGTGGTTGGGTTTATGATGATTACGCTACTGTCCGAGTTTCGCGTCAATTCCGACATGGGAAAAATGACAAGCATTGTACTGGTTCTCGCGTTGATTCTTGACCTTGTGATGCTACCGACCCTGCTGATGATTTTCGATAAAAAGCAAGTGAGTCCCAAGATACAAATGAATCCACAGCTACAAAATGCTTAGGTGTTTATATGAAAAGCCAATCGTATGAGAAAGCAAATGCTTAGGTGTTTATATGAAAAGCCAATCGTATGAGAAAGCAACGGAGTGACAATAAATTTGTGTATACAAAATCCCACGATAAAAAGAATCACACCTCCACTTTCGCCATTGCGGTGAGCACTTTGCGAGCTTGTCCTTTGTTGGTGATGGCCGTCTCAAATTCGAAACGCCATAAACGGTCTGCGTAATGAACGTCAAAACCATGACCATCGATTCCGACCATTTGAACCCTGTGAGAATCTTCCAGTCGCTTCCCTTGGAAGGCGTGAAAGTAGTGACGTAATGCTTTTTGATGATCATCATTCATGTGAGTGAGGATTCCCTGCTCATCTTCAAAAGAAAAGGGAGTGGGATCCTGGAACTCTTCTGTAGTGAACCAATAGATTTTTCCAAATCCGCCAATGTAGCGGATCTTCACTGGTTCGAGTCGGTAGAATTCAAAATCATGAGTGTTGTGATATCCTCGCGATTCCGGGAAAAATCGGTAATACCGTTCGCCTAGTGTTTCCACACCAGAAGTCACCGTATGTGCTTCGGCTAAATAGGTCACACGACCCGATGCCTGCACATCATTTTCTTGATGGTTGAGGATCGTCAAAGATACTTTGGGATTGCCCTGAATATTTTTTGTATGTTGAGCAATATCACTGATTAATAGAATGGGACGACCTTCGCCATCCAAACAATAAGGAACCACCGATCCAAACGGGAAGCCTGGAACGGCCACGGAATGTGTGGAGAGCACTCCGTGTTTTTGAGATCGCATCAATTGCTGCGCTTCTTGGATATGGTCGATACGAGCAGTCATAATTTCCTGTGTATAATCAAAAAAACATTTAAGTCGCAGAAGCCACGCTGGTTGGATCTAAGGACGCGGCTGGTTGCTGTGTAGGAGTTGGATTCAAGGCCGGTCGATTTGTCGAGACGTGGGATCGATTGATAAATTCCGGCATTACCACTAAACGCCGTTTGGGGTGGGGCCACACCTCAAAAGGAATTCCATACACCCGCTGTAATCTTTCTGGAGTGAAAGTCTCTTCGGGACTGCCTTGGAACACTAACTTGCCTTCCGATAAAATGACGACATGGTCCGAATAGTGAGCCGCGACATTCAAATCATGCAAAGCAGCCACCACCGTGCGTCCTTCAGCCACCAAATGTTGGCAGACATTAAGGACTTCAACCTGATGTTGAGGGTCCAAATGGTTTGTGGGTTCATCCAACAAAAACAGTTTGGGTGTCTGGGCTAAAATGCGAGCCATATCGACTCGTGTGGCCTCTCCACCGGACAGGGATTGGTAGATCCGATGTTGCAAAGAGTTCACTTTCATCAATTTCATAGACTGTTCGACATGCCTCCAGTCGTGAACCGAAGCATGGTTCTGGTTCAGGTAGGCATAGCGTCCCAACAATACCACTTCACGTGTCTGGAACGGAAAGTTCAGGTGTCGTTGCTGCGTCAATACCGCACGTTCCCGTGCGAGTAGTTCGGTTGGGTATTGACTGACGGGTTTGCCAAACAACTTCACTTCTCCCAAAGTGGGGGAAAACTCACCTGAAATCAACCGCAATAAAGTGCTTTTTCCTGCTCCATTAGGGCCGACAATTGCCACAAATTTGCCTTGATCTACTTGCAGATTGATATCTTCCAGTAACCAACGGTTTTGTCGACGATAACCGACTTTATTCAGCGTCACTATATTTTCCATGATATCCTATAGCAATGTACGTTTATATCGTAGCAACAGCCCTAGAAAGAAAGGACCTCCGATCAAAGCAGTGACAATTCCGACAGGAAATTCAGCGGGGGATACGACTACCCTGGATAACAAATCGGCCCAGACCAACAGGCTGGCTCCAGCCAAAGCGCCTCCTGGCAACACAAATCGCTGATCTGCACTGATGGCCATACGCATCAGATGGGGAATGACGAGTCCTACGAATCCGATTGCACCGGAAGCAGACACGGCCGCTCCGACCCCTAAGGCACTTCCCAAAACGGTCCATTGTTTCACTCGATTCACAGAAACGCCGACATGGTATGCTTCGGATTCTCCCAAACTCATAGCATTGAGAGCGGGGGCGAGGCGAAACAAGATGAGGAGGGCTAACAGCAGAAAGGGCAACGTGACACCAACCAAGGACCACGTTGCCCCGCCCAAACTGCCCAACATCCAGAAGGTGAGAGTTTGTAACTCTTGCTCATCGGCTAGATAGGTCATCAAGCCAATACCAGCGCCGGCAAAACTGTTCATGGCAATACCTGCCAACAGCAAAGTCAACGTCACCACACGCCCTTCAATTTGTGCCAATTTCCACAAAGCAATGGTGAGCAGCAGACTGCTGCTGAACGCTGCTGTCGGAGTGCCCCACATTCCGAGGAAGGTAGAGCCACCCAACACGATCCAAAATGCTGCGCCTAAGGCAGCCCCAGCACTCACCCCAATCAATCCGGGATCGGCCAACGGGTTTCGAAACAGGCCTTGTAGTGAGGCTCCCGCGAGAGCTAAGATGGCTCCAATCAAAGACGCCAAGATCACTCGTGGCAAACGGATATGGACCAAAATTTCGAAGCCTGGCTCTTGATTCCATAAGATTCGGGGAATGTCCCAAGGAGCCATAGGGTAAGCCCCGGTACCGGCTGCAATCAATAGGGAAAGGGCCAGCAAGCAGCTCAAAGCAAAAAGCCATTTATAGTGTGCAAACATTAGGGGCCTATTCCCCCATCACGGTGTGAATTCCCTCACTACGATAAATTCCTTCAAACAAATCCAAAGCTGCTTTTCCGCATCGCGGGCCATAGCCACCTAAGTACAAGTCGTCCATGATCACCCAGCGTTTCTGCTTCCCCGCAGGAGTGTATGCGACGCCGGGAATTTCTAACAAGGCCTGTTCTCCTCCAATCGAATCCAAGCCTTTTTGAAACAATACAAAGACTTCGGGACGCCCAGCGATCAAGGCTTCTGCGGTGATCGGTTTGGCCCCTTTCAAGTCTCCTGCAGCATTGTGAATTCCTACAAGATCCAGCATGCCAAAAGCACCGCTTCCTGGACCCAATACAAAGTTGGTGCGTCCACCCCGTGTGTAAAGCAGCATCACTGATTTTAAAGCCGACACTTGTTGAGCACGATGCGTGGCCAATTGTTGTAAATCGTTTTCCATGGTTTGAATCAGTTCGTCGGCAGCTTTATCACGGCCTACTGCATGCCCAATCATCCGAATGTTTTGCTGAGCATCCTGGCAACTGGTGGCATTTTTCAGCAATAACACAGGAACCTTGGCCGAACGGAGCTGGTCAATCATCTGTGGGGGTTTCACATCCTCTTGCCCAATCACTAGCGTCGGTCGCAATGCCATAATTCCTTCAGCATTCAATTGAAATTGGTATCCGACGGTTGGAATGGCTTCGGTTTCTGGAGGATAATAAGAAGAGGTATCTCGCCCCACAACATGCTGGCCCAACCCCAAAGCAAATAAAGCTTCCGTGGTGCTACCATTCAAACTGACGATCCGTTCTGTTGAGTCAATCATGACCGAAGTTCCTTGGCTGTCTAAGACTTCAAGAGCTTGAACACTGGGGGCTGCAAGCCAAAAGACAAGCAGCAACCCAGTGCCCAAACAGAGAGAGATCGGTCGCAGATATTTGCTATTCGTCATGGGAACCATCCGCATCTCGTGTCACATCGAACGCGCCCACTAGCGTCTTTTGGGAATCACAGTTGAAGGTGTGATCGTTGTTTGTACCATTGAAATTGTAGAGATAGAGTTCGGCTTCGAAGGTCCCCTGAAGTCGTCCTCCTACTTCTGCGTATTGGGTGACGTTCACACTACCGGACCCACAGGAAGAGCTGATTGCATAAAGCGTGAATGGGAATACCCCTTCCTGGTAGCGCAAGCGATTGCCTGCGGATTCTGAAGAATGAGTGCCCGTGCTGGAATCCGCAAAGAGGACCTCAACACCAGGGCGTACAGGGGATACTGACAAAACTATTTTGTGAGAACCGGCAATTTCATCAGTGGCCTCGGTGGTGGTGTAATAGCCATACACATCGTTGCTTCCATCAGATTCTACGACACGGACTACTTCGCCTCCATCCAGAGTGTAACAAATCACGTCTCCTCCTTCTGCCGCCGCATCGGCGCTACATACAGAATTGCTAGCGGAGGTGGGATCGTCATCATCATCATCGTTGCCAGTACTAGTGCAAGCGCCGACTAAGCTCACACAACTCAGTACGAGGATTCCTAGCCAAATATTCTTTCGTTTCATCGTGTTGTCTCCTATTGTTGTGATTTATAAGCTTTGTACTGCATTACCCTGTTCTCGGAACGGCGTTTGCACGGTTCCGGCATCGTCTTGCTCTCGGGTGATATCGAAGGAACCACGGAAGGAGCGCTCTCCTAAAGCACATTGGACTTGATGCACGTTGCTGTTGTAACCACAAAGCGTCACTTCAAAGGTGCCACGGATCCGCTCACCCACCTCTCCATAGGTTTCCAATGTGATCGTTCCACCTCCTGCGGTGTTGCCCACCCAAAGCGATTCACTCAAATCGTGGCGTGTGAAACTCGAAAATCGGGCGAGCGCATGAGTGCCCGTGGCTTGCCCTACAAAAATTAGCTCCAGAGCATCGCGCTCTTCTCCCAGTTGAATGCCGATTTTGGTGTTGCTATCGCCAGCAAGATAGAACGCATAAATGGCGGTATCGTCATAACCGACTGCCACTTGAACCAAATCTCCTTCGTCAATCTGATAACAGAGGATATCTCCTCCTGTTGCTGAGGCATCTGCGGAGTCAACCGAACACGTAGGAGCCAATGTTGCTGTGGTGCTAGAAGAGTTGGTTGTACTACTTGCTACAGGAGCACTGTCTGCACTGTCGCCCCCATCTCCACCGCCGCCCCCTCCACCTCCACAGGCGATGAAGAGGAAACTGAACATTAAACAAAATATGTAATAAAAAATATATTTTTTATACATTTTACTCCATGATGATTAGAGCTATCTCAATGATCTAAAGTATTAGGAGGCCCCCTCCAAATTGCTGTTTAACGGCTTCTGAGGAAGAGGCCGAAGTGAATCCATTTACTGAAGATAGGCGAGGCTAATTTTCCAATTTCTTCCGGCTTCATCTAAGAAAGACCGGTGCTTTCGGTATTGAGCATCCGACACATTATCAATCCCTAAATCCACCCGGAGTTGTCGGTCAAAAAACGATGGGTGCCAGGTTGCATACACATCAAAGAGCGTATAGCCCGGTGTTTCCTCAACATCGCTATCCTCTGGTATACGATCTTGAGTTTCCACAATTTGAGTACGCCATCCTGTCACCCAACCGCTCTCAGAAAAGACTCGTTGTAAGTTCAGCATCCATTTACCGGGGGGGATATCGAGGAGATGATCATCTTGTTCTGCATTCCGCCCTTCGGTGCGGGCATACGTCAATTCCATGCCATACCTGGAGTTATGGAATTTCAATTCTGCCTCAATCCCTTGCAAAATCCCGGTTTGGATGTTGCGCTCTTGAAAAAACAAACACCCCCCACGATTGTTACACGTCACCTCCTCCGCTGTTTCTCCAAAGGGGACAAAAAAGATTTCACTACTGATGAAATCTTCGATGTGATTATGAAAATACGTGAGATCAAACCGAAATGTGTCGTGAGCTTCCCAAACCTGAGATTTCAACACACGGACTCCCACCTCGGTATTTCGAGCACGTTCCGGTTTCAAATCAGAATTGGGTACAAAAATGCCTTCGGGAGAGCCGCCAAAGTGTTGACCCGCAATAAACATTTCTTGGATATGAGGTGCTCGGAATCCATAAGAATGACTCGCCATGCCCAAAACATCGGTTGCTACGGGAAATGTGATTCCAATTTTGGGAGACACCTGACTTTGGCGCTCCTTGGTATCCTCTCCACTCGCTTCGCTATAAAATTGATCGAATCGAATCCCTGGAATGATCAAGGTGTCTTGCTTCCAAGTGATTTCATCTTGGAAATACACCCCAAAAGCTGAAGAATGGGCTTCTGGAAAAAAACGCAAATCTTCTCGGTTGCGCCGACTCTGCTGGTCGTATTCATACAACTCCACTCCGTAGGTCAGCACTTGATGCAACGGCCCCGTATCGGAAATCACAGTGGTATTGCGGAGTTCCCCACCTGTGGTCGTGAGGTCAACTTCATCCAATCGGTTGTCGGAAAATCGTTTTTCATGAAGCGACAATTCGTTGTAGTAAATCATGGCGTTGAGATCGATCCAGTCAGTCTCAACCGGTTGCCATTCCCATCCCACACGGTAGCTTCGGTCCCGTGTTCGTCGATCTGCAATCGAATCTCCTGTCTCATCAGCGATTTCCGTGTTGATTGGGACCTCTTGCACTTGATACGTGTCCCGCACATCAAATAGCCAGCGGCTGCTCAGAGAGGAAGTCCAAACGAGCTTGGCCAATCCCCCTGAAAGATGATCGCCTGAGTTTTTTAATACCTCTCCGCCCCCTTGCCGAATATTCCCTGCATCCCGGCCAGTTGCATAAAGAAAGTATTCCCAGTCGTCACTCAGTTGGCCATAGATCGCTCCTCCTGACTGCCGCTCGCTATTCGCTGATTGATATCCGGATTTGATTCGAAAACCCCAAGTTTGGTCAGGGCGTAATAAATCGGAAACTTCTTTTGTTTTCATCGCAATCACCCCCCCAAGCGCATCACTCCCATACAGTGCGGAGGCAGGCCCGCGAATCACTTCCACGGACTTCAGCAAATCAGGGTCTAAAAACACCACGCCTTTGTGTCCTGACTGAAAGTTTTGGCGGACCCCATCAATCGTGATTAAAATGCGTCGGTCCGACAAGCCTCGGATGATGGGTTTTTCGCTCACTCGGCGAGGCCCTCCACTCATCTCGACATTGGGCATTTTTTGTAAGACATCATCCAAGCTTTGAGGCTGGATTTGTTCCAAGCGTTCATCACTGATTTCACTCACGGTGACTGGAACAGAAAACGTGGATTGCTCGGTCTTAGTGGCCACCACTGTGATGGTATTCAAAGTCGTGGCCACCTTAGCGAGGTTGCTCTCCTTGGCTATTAAGTCTTCTGTGTTTCCTAAGATTCCACTGAGTGTTAGCAAACCAATGAATAAGCGATGTTTCATTTTTCTATAAGCAAAAAAATTAATTCGTATGTGCGAATAAGTAGTGAAAGAGAATTTCGTTGTCAAGGAAAATTCGTATATGCAAATTAAATAATTTTGCTCTTGTTAATTATTTTAATTTGTATGAAGTAATCAGTGAATCCTGTGCGGGTTATACGTGCACACTTGTTGTCACGAATGCCTCTAGGCGTGTGTCCTAGAGGCCCTTCCATGAGGTGTTTATGAAATGCGGGTGTCTCATCTGATGGACCAATCCAGCAAACAACTCAATTACATTCATTTGCATCTTCAGCATTCGTTCGCTTCTTGAGTTGAAGGCAGTTGTTACGATCATTTCTAGAACGAGCACTTTTCAACGATGTCGTTGCTACGGACAATCTGGAAAGCACATTCAGCATTTCTAAAAAAAGGAGTTATGCCGCCTGTATCGATTGCATCAATCTTGGATAACGAAAATTATGAGCAACAGCGTGCTATCATTCGTCAGAGAGTCTTGAAAGTCAAACAGGCCCGCCGAATCCACTTGGGGGACGATCTGACGTTCCTTTTTGAAAACCCAGAAACGGTCCGATACCAGGTGCAAGAAATGTTGCGGGTTGAAAGCATCTCTGATCCCAATCAAATCCAACAGGAACTCTTTACCTATAATCGACTGTTGGGAGGACCGGGAGAATTGGGATGTACGTTGATGATTGAGATCATTGACGAGGCAGAGCGCAGGGAAAAGCTCACTCAGTGGACGGATTTATTGAGCTACTTGTATGTGCTACTACCTGACCAAAGTCGGGTGTATGCTTTTTTTGATGACTGCGAGATTGTACAAGGCCAGCTGGCTGCCGTTCAATTTGTGAAATTCAACACCGAGGGAATCAGCCCGATTGCGGTTGGTAGTGATCATTCGACATTGATGTTGGAAACGTGGCTGACCCCACAACAGCAAGCTGCCTTTGCCTCTGATTTGAATATGGCATCGCAGCCAACCCATCCCAGTGCTTCCTATCCGTTCCCAAAGGCCGGTTATGGCCTCAAACCGTATGGTCTTTAAGTTCTTCAAAGGCTTCGGTGGAAAGCAGTTCTGCAAAGGAATGCATGGACTGCATATCGGAATGAGAAGAGCTTTTCCAAAAGGCTTGCCAGTCTTCCAAAGTATCCCAACGGGCAATAGTCAGAAATTCTGTAGGGTCCTGTGTGCTGTGGAGCAGAACGCTGCCCCGGGCCCCTGGGGTCGTTTCTCGGATGGAAGTTGTAGTTTTTTCCCACGCGAGGCGAAACTTCGATGCTTCTGCTGTTGGTACCCTCCAACGATAAATCACTCGTATCATTTTCATCTCCTTACAGTTAAAAAATTCAGTGAAGTTTGACCTCAATTTCGTTCCAGTGGTATTCACCATTGGCATTCAATTGATAGCCAACACAACCCCTTTGACATGGGAATTAGAAAATATGAAATGATGGATGGTGTCAATCCTCTGTTGTAGATTCCCTTTCTAGGCTCCACAGTTATGATATTTGTACAGATCTCCGCTTTCTGCTGTATCCATTTCTTGATTTTCTTGGCCATTTCCTTAGAATCCGCCTTAGCCGTTTGAGTCGTTGAGGTGCCGATAGAGAGGTGGCACCTGCCCCTTTTGGTTTTATTGTAGCGTCGAGTCAACGGTTATGTCAGAGAAATTCCTAGTTCCTAGCAAAGGAATTTCAGCCCACTTTCAATCTCATCCACTTTTGTATCGGGAGATAAACGATATGGACTTAAACTTTGGCCAACAAGTTCGGGAGGAAGCCCTCCGCCTGGCAAGCTCTGGCAAAGATGCAAATCAAATTGCAAAGATTTTATTCGATCAAGATGACCAAGGTGCTAACTACGGCATTGGTATTTTACTCGATAACCAAGGACAACCGATGGAAACATCGGCCACTTTGTTGGAATATGTCACGACGGAGTTAGGACGTTCTGGAAAAGGAAACTATATGAACTCGGCCAAGCTTATGGGGGATCTCAAAGCTGCTGTGCTGGCTTGGCAGCGGGTGCCCGAAACCTACTGGGATCGTTTTCAAGTGGCCTTGCCCTCCGATGCAGGGACCGGGGCCGTTCGTTCTGCTTTGGAATTGGAACTGATGTTAAACGCCAACCGCAACCAAGTGGGAATCGAAGAGTTAGGTTGGCCTGCCTACAAAGCCATTGCCAAGATGCTTCGCTTGGAGTGGAAAGAGTTTCCCACCAACACTGTGATGGAAGGGGACGACCTGTTACCGGTTTATCAAGCCGGTCCCTTGAATACCACAGGACAACTTTGTTTCGCTGATGCCATTCAAGCTCGTGCTGAAGCCGCTGCTAAAGCCAACCATCCCGTGATCTTGGATCGAGCTTATTCTGGATTTGAGTTCAGTCGCAAATTGGCAGATCATTCGTTCGATGACGTCATGCGCATGAGCTATGAGACCCAATTGCGCCCATTTGTCGAGGCAGGAGCGCCGTTTTCTCTAGCTCTGAGTCCGACAAAAGCCCTTGTGACGTTTGCATTGCGTCCTTGTGGGTTCTTGTTGGTGTATTGTCCGGATGAAGAGCGTAGTAAGGCCGTGGCTCAAGGTCTCAATACTGTGATGCGTGCACGCGGTTCTTCTTTTGAACATTCGATCACACGTGCTTTGGTACGAGCAATGGTGAACGATCGAGACCGCTTGGAAGCGGAACATCAAGCTGCTTTGGAACGCACCGCAGAAGCAGAAAACCTGTGGCAGAAGTTGGTGCAAGGAACCGAAATGGAATATTTGTTTTCGGATCAATATGGCGGTTTGTTCCGCAATCCTCCTGCTAAAGACGAAGCCGCTGTCAATATCTACAATCAACATCTGTATCCAGTGTTTACCAAAGGGCGGTGTCGTCTCAATGTAACAGGTATCCCGGCTGATGAAGCATTGGCCAAGCAGCATGTCGCTGCTTTTGCCGAACAGTGTTACTAAGCCATAAGCCTCATTTTTAAGACGGAGAGAAAAATGAAGCCGGTGAGCGAGATACATGCTCGGCTCCAAGCCAAGCTTGTTGACATGTTGAATCAGCATCTAACACAAGGCTACTCGTTTTCAGATTTCACAGTGAAACGTGCTGAGGAATCGGAAGTTGTCGATGTAGTATGGATCTCGGAAGACCGCTTGCAACAAGTGGAAGCGGAATTTGTCCGACCGGAGGCACCCGAGGTGTGTGTGGAAGTCATTTCACCTCAAGAAACCATTGATCAGAAAATGGACAAAAAGAAATGGCTATTTGAGGCTGCGGCTTTGGAAGTGTGGTGGTGCGATGAGGAAGGCAACATGGCGTTTTTCCACCACAAGCGCAAGCTGTGGAAATCCCAATGGATTCCGGATTTTCCCCATAAAATCGAATTGGAGTGAGTCCGGTCACCGGTTTAAAAATTCAAACACCAACACGTCTTCGGGTTCCATCGAGTCACCACAGGAAGGGCAGGGCACATCGGGGGGGAGATCTTGTAGATCGAGGTCTTGGGTGGCCAGCATCGTGTTTTCAAATTCATCACACTCTTCGCATTCAAAAATCACTTCAAAAGAATGTATGCGGACGGCTTGGTGGATTTCCGGGACAAAGTTGCACTGGCGAACAAAAGCCGGAGAACACTCCTGGTATTCCAGGGTTTTCCCTTGGCTTTGTAAAGCCTGAAGCCCTTCTACCCATTTTTTGATTCCGACCGAATTGGTTTCTTTGATTTCCTTCAAATTGAGGACCAAATGGGAGACCGCCGCTTGCTCTAAAAGGGTGATGTCAATATGGGCATCAAGGATGCCAGAAAGACGGAATACTCCTTCGGTTTCCAAAAAATCAATATCAATTCCCTTTCTCATACGCACCTAATCCTGGATCCATCGAAACGATTCGATGGGAACGTTTCAACCACAGTTCTATCCAAACGCACCCCATTGGAACGTCGTAACTGGCATTCTTTAGGAAAACCTATATTCCCAAAACTAGTATTCCTCAAATCGTTATTTACGGAGACAAAAAGATATTCAGCGAACGAGGTTTTCGGAGGAATTTAGAAAACCGCATGCTGAGGTCTAAAAAAGCAATGATTTCAGTGTAATTCCCTGCATTGAGGTTGACGACTAGGCTGGAAGAATTGCGGAACACCTCCATCAACCCCAAACCCGCGCCGCCCATCCCGAGTTGCAGGCGCAGTTCGCCATTGAAATGGAGAATGAGGGCATCAATCAATGCATGGTAATTGAAGCTGCCATAGTGGTCTTGTACGGCAAGCATGAGATTTTTACCATCAAAGCCATAGTCGAAGGCAATCGCTTTTTCAGAAGGAAGTTGTACTGGCACGGCGCGATCTTGATGTTGATAAAGATGAATGCCTTGAGCATCCACGGGAGCGCTATAAAAGGCGTTCATCAGGAGTTCTTCCATTACACTCTTGGCCGCATCTTGAAACCGGGGGTTCTTTACCAGGGGTTTCATGAACGATAAAACTTCTTCTTTCATGGCATAGCGGTCTTCGGAATTTTCTAGAGTGCGTCTCACCACATCTTTCGGAGCAAGGTATTTTTCTATGCCAAGAATATCAGGTATTTGGAGTTTATTCAGCGTGGTCAACAACTCTCGAAATTCGGGCGTATCGGAATCCTCTTGAATCAATAGGTTTTTGAGACCAAAAGAAGGAAACAGGTCAATATAATCGGCGAGAGGGCCGGGCGTGTACAAAACGACAGTCCATTGATTCGCAGTGGCACTGAGAGGATTGACTTCCTTCGAGGAAGCATCCCAGTGGTCGGTAAGCCATAGACCCGCGTCGGTCGACGTAGGCTCGGTTTTTCCAGGTTGGAACGGGATCACGGTATCAAAGGATTGTTCCAAAAGCGGCAATAACTGGTAGCGCAGAATGGAATCTTGCAAAGATACCCAAATCGGCTGAGTCATAAGCAGTCTCCTTATCGAATTCGTCCGACAATCACGGTCACGTCATCGGCACGTGGCACCGTGCCGTAGTGTTGGTAAGCTGCTTCGACGATGCGGTCTTTGATCGCTTCGGCAGACAAACCTTGGCATTGCTTGAGAATTTTTTTCAGGTTGCGTGTGGCAAAAGGTTCGCCCTCAGAATTTTTATTTTCGACTAAGCCATCGGTGTACCACACCAGCACATCGTCTTTTTGTAATGGGTGGCTGGCAATGGAATACTGATTGTTTGCGGCATGACCGAGCCGGGGGCCTGGAATGTTGAGGTCCAGGATGGCTCGTTTTTTTTCTTGACCACGCCGGGTGAAAGTGAACTGAGAAGGCCGCCAAATGTAGAGCGAATCATGGGCGGCGCTGGCATAGGTCAGCGATTTCTTTTGAAGATCGATCATCGAATAGAAAAAGGTCATGTTGTACAAACCTTGGGTGGTGGAATACAGCACGTTATTGAGGAGTTCCAGCAAGTAGGTGGGTTCCAATAAGCGGGGGTCTTTTTCCCCGGCTTTGCTCTGTTCCAAACGGTGTTGATCCAAAGATTGATAAAAACTGTCCACAATGGCGGTAATGAGCGCTGCTGGAACGCCATGCCCTGTCACATCACCGACCAGCACATCCAGCGTGTTCAAATCGGCATGATGACGGAAGCCATACCAATCTCCTCCAGTTTCAGAAGCCGATTGATAAAAACTGGCAATTTCTACTTCTTCGAGTTGTGGGTCTTCGTTAGGAATCAACAGTTCTTGAATACTTTGAGCGGTTTGCAGTTCGACCGCTTGGCGCTCTGCTGCTTGCAGTTTTTGGCGTGCATTCAACAGTTTTTGCACCATTTCTCTAAACGCTTCTTGAAGGATTTTTAGCTCATTGTGCTGCTGGGTGGGCAGGTCTTTCATGTGGAAGGTTTCGAGCTGCTCCAGGTCTAGCTCCAAGGTCGATTGGGTGAGATGAGCCAAGGGGCGGGTTAAATATTTTCGGCTCACAATGAGAAAGATAATCCACAAAGCTGCGGTCTTGAGAATGGAATTGATCACGATGAACAGATAACTCTGCCACACCTTATTGATCACAATCTCGCGGCTGGAATACAGGGTGAGATGGCCAATCGTGCTCACTTCTCCAAATTCTTCATAGACAATCGAATTGCTGATTGAAATGAGGAACGCGTCGTTGCCTTCGTTTGCCGTGTCAGTTTTCCCTGCGGAAAGAGACGTTTGGGCTTCCCGTTCCACTTTTGTTCCAATCACCAAGGGACTTTCGAGAATGCCTTCCATGAGTGACTTCAATTGGCCTTCGTCTACATTCCAGATGGCTTTGGCCACCCCAGGAAGCAAGGTGGTTTCCATTCCCTTCAATTCTTGAATCAGCCGGTCTTTGGCATTGTAGTACTCAGCCACCATGTGGATGCCAGTGAGCGTGAATGTCACGATCACATAAAACGAAAACACGATGCCAAGCAACTGGGTGGCAATTGAATCTTTAAGGGAAAGGCGAGTTCGTGAAAGCATGGTGTTTTTTAAGTATTTGGAGGTTAGGTTCAGTTAGAAAGTGGGACGATTCCGCTGTCGGGCAAGTTCACATACTTCAGATACTCACCAAAAATTTTTTCTTGGTCCAGTTGGCGGATCAGGCTTTCTAGCTTTTGCTTCAAAGCTTTGCCTTTGGCATTGTTTTGTACACCCAAACCGGTCGCAATCGGTTCTGGCGGATGCAATTGATAGTGCACATTGGGCAATTTCGTCTTTTGAATCATGGTCATGACCGAAGCCCGCTCAAAAGAAATAGCATCCACTCTTCCCAATTTGAGCATCTGGACTAAAGCGTCCATGCTGTTCAATTCACGAAGGCTGTCCAAAGGCGCACCAATCATGGCTCCTGTGGCCTCTTTGTTGCCCCGTGGGATACCAATGCGCTTCAACGTCACAAAGATTTCTGGGTTCACGTTTTCCGGTTTCAGCGAGAAGACATCGTTTTTTGATGGGATGGACCATGCCAAGGGCAAAGCATAGTCATACTGTTCAAAATCGATGGCCATGTGTCCCATGAGGTCGATCTGCTGGGTCTCCAGTTGAACCTTCACCCGGCTATAATTGTTGAGTGCAATCTGAAATTCTAAATCTGAAATTTTCTCAATTTCCTTTAACATCTCAATGGTGTACCCGGAGGAAGCATCGACAATCAACGGAGGGAACGCTTCCAAACCCACTTTAATTTTTTCAGCTATCGCAACAGAACTGCCCCAAATAATGGCTAAGAGCATCATGACCATTTTGATTTTCATAACATCCTCCTACTTCGTGTGATCGTGAATTGGGTTTAATAAAACAACTACTTAGACGTGAATATACTGGCACCATCCCAATCCGGCTCGGGAGGGTAGGCCTTTAGCTCTTCACATTGTCGAATATGAAACTGAGCAGCTTGGTCTTCCGGATAAATCTTGAGTGCGTTTTGAAAGGCTTCAATGGCTTCATCCCATCGTCGCGTTTGTCGTAGGTACAAGCCATGTTGAAGGAATTGTCCGGCTTTCTTTTTTTTGCGACGGATGGACTTGGGTTCGAAGTCGAAAATCTCATAGATCTGCATGGGCTCGCTACGACCTTTCACACGAAGCCAGTCCAATTCGCGATAGAAATGGTTTTCGAAGTTTTCCAATAAGGCAAACGTGTCGTAACTGATGATGATTCCGGCCTCATAATATTTGGTCAACCCTTCCAAACGAGAGGCCAGATTCACGCTATCGCCCAACACGGTGGAATCCATCCGATCTTCGGAACCAACAGTCCCAATCACCACCGGACCGCTGTGCAATCCGATACCGCTGGCAATCGGAGCGTAGCCCCCATTTTCTCGCAGCTTATTGTATTCCTGTAGCGCCTCTTGCATGGCAATGGCGGCAGACACAGCATGATGCGCGGCTTGTCCCGGCTGTTGCTCTGGGGAATCGAATAACGCCATGATGGCATCCCCAATGAACTTATCGATGAAGCCCCCAAAGTGCAGGATGGGATCGTTCATTCGTTGGAAATAGGCATTCAGAAAATTCAATAGCTCTTGGGGAGCCATGGTCTCAGAAACCGGAGCAAAATCCCGTAGGTCGGCAAACAAGATGGTCATGGAAGTAGTATGAGCTTTTCCGAGTTCGATGTTCTCAAGGCCCTCTTTGGCAATACGTTGCAAAAATTCTTTGGGAACGAATTTTTCAAAGTTTTGGGTCATGGCCGCAATTTTTTCTGATTCGGCCAATTGGATGCGGGTGGTTTTTAAGTCGTCATAGACTTTGGCATTGTTGAGGGCAGATCCCACATGCGTGACATAACGCTGAATGGAACGGATCTTTTCTTCGGAGAGAGAAAACGCCTGATGCATGTTGCCAAAAAACAAGGCACCGATCATGGTGTCTTGAACTTGCAAAGGATAAATCAGAATTGATTTGAGCGGGCAGATATCGTAGACGCGGCGGTCGATCTCTGAAAAGTGTTCGACCAATTCTGGGGTGATTTCTGGCACATAGTTGGGATCATTCCAAACGACAGTGCTGGTGAAGATGCTATCCGAATTTTTTAAAGAAAACCGGACCTGTTGAAGTTGCTCGATTTCTTTTGCAGAGAGTTCTTCTCCATAAAACCGATAAAAAACAAGGTCTTGAGACGACTCATCGACCCAGCCTAGCCCGATTTTTTCAAAGGTGAATATGTTTTGTAGGGCTTCCATAATGAGTGTCATCACCTTATCAATGTCCAAAGAAGAGCTAACCACCTGCATGATTTCATTGAGTTTTTCCATTTCCAGACTCCACTGGTGGAGTTCGGTGGTGTGTTCTTCCACAGCCAATTCCAACTCCAGGTGCGTCTGTTTGATTTCTTGCCGGGCAGCTGCCAAAGCTTGTTTGGACGCAAGGAGTTCCTGTTTGGCCTCGTCTAAGGTTTGTCGCGATGCATGGAGTTCTTGTTGAACGTGTTGAAACGGGCGAATCATCATAAAACGGCCAATGCCCCACAAGGCTGCTAGTAGACTGGCCAACAAGGTGATCGCTCCAAAGATATGATTCCGGAGGGTCGCTTCTTTGTGTTGTTGAATTTGGTCCTGAATGTCTTGAAGCGCCGTGGCGAGCTGCTGCGCAATTTCTTGCTGATGAAGTGGAGACAGTGAGTTGTGTAGGGCTTCTGCTTGGAGTTGGGCTTCCAAGAAGGCCTGTTGTTCATCGAACATGGTGAGTGTCCTCTGAGACGAAAACCAAGTTCCTAAAATGATCATGAACCCAAGCAAACTGCCCACTCCAATCAACCAACGGATCATCACATGCAAACGAAACGGGATCAAAAACATGAGGCGCATTTCCCTATAAGGGGTTTTTGAAATCACAAAAGGAATCCCACTCCTCCAAAGAAAAGGAGTCAAGTTTTCATCTAGGAATGGATGTTAGATTGAGTCAATCTTTTTAATAACCAAATGAAGGAGGAGAGAGCAACTGATTTGGCATCGCGATCCTGATCCCATTCCATCAGCACCTCAATAAAAAACGCTTTAACCCGTCATGTCCTATTGCTTTACAAAAGATGTAATCCGATTCGGTTATTGGTCTTAAACTGTGCATCTTGATTCCAAAGTAAAATTTCTAAAATTAAGTTTCCGATTTGAGTGAGTCGGTGGCGATCTGGCAACACAAGTCGACACAACGGATGCAGATTCTGAATTCATTTAACGCCATTGTATCGTTTAATCCTCCACACCAAGAACACGGTTTGCCAGAGATTAAAGGTGCCTTCGCATTCAACACAGATTGAGTGCATTTGGAGCAAATTAGGAGCGTTGGCTCTCGACCTTTATGCAGGGGGCGATTGGAGAAAAGGAATTCTTCATGAGAATCACAAATACTACAAATTGAATTACTACCAATTGGATCAACCGCGTTTGACATGATGTTTCTCCTTCAGTATTGAAACAGATATTCTTTCGAGACTAATTTAAAAAGTTTGTGAAATGCTTCACTGTTATTTTTCATAAAAATGTCGGCTATAGAGACAGTATTTTTTAGTTCCACCCTGTCTGGAAAGGATACCGATGTTGACTGATCCATTTTTTCATCAATTTTTTAAACAAGTGCCTAATCTGATTCGAGATCTGATCGTGCTTGATAATCCCGAAGAATATCGTTTTACCAGTGAATCCGTAAAAACCCCAACCCACCGGATCGATGGAGTCTTCCGTTCCTCTAATCCCAACGATCCGATTATTTTCTTGGAAGCTCAAGGCTACCAAGATCCGTATTTGTATGATCGTGCTTTCAATGAAGTTTTAATGTTGCGTCTCAAAGAAAAATGGAAGGTCCCTTTCATCATTGTGTTTCTCTTTTTAGAAACGAAGTTTGACCTCGACAACAGCCCCGTCGATGTGCGCGCTCCGAATCAATTGGAAAAAATTTATTTACGGAGTTTTTTAGAACAATATGGTCCGAAATTGGGACCTTGGGCTGCCTTGAAACCATTGTTTTGTGAGGATGAACAAACCCTGAGACAAGAAGGACAGGCCTGGCGAGAGCAAATCGAAGCAGCACAAATTTCTAGTACGACCGAGGTGGCTTTGTTACAATTATTGATCTCCACTATTGGAGAGAAATTCAAAAAATTATCAAAGGAGACGATTATGGAAATTTTGCAAATGCCTGCATTGAAAAACACACGAATTGCTAAGGAGTATGCTGCAGAAGGCAAGCAGGAAGGCATCGCCATAGGGGAAAAACAAGGCATTGCGATAGGGGAAAGAATTGGCAAGAAAATTGGGATCGAAATCGGGGAGAAACGAGGGGAGAAAATCGGAGAATGGATTGGGAAAATCCGAACCGCTCAAGAGTTTTTGGGGGTGCCGATGACCCCCAAATCGGAATTGAAAGCTCATTCTCTGAATGAACTAAAGGCAATGTATGAGGACTTGAAACCCCATAAATAAGATTCTCTTTGTGTGTCGTTCAGCTTCAATCTGACAGCGGGTAGGGAGATCTCTGTTGCTTGTACTGAGACAAATCAGAGATTTTGGAAACAACCGCATTTCCGGTTTGTACTGCTTTTTGCTTGGCTGTCTCTTTGGCTGTTTTCTTTGCGGATTCCAGCTTATTGTAGACAGGATTGCCCCAAGCGGTCTGTTGTGCCAAATCCCCGACTTGACTAACTGAACCTGATGCGAATGAGAGCGTGGCCGATTTGAGCAAGCCTTCGTTCCACGGTTGCCCTTGCACTCCGTTCATGATGATTCCAGTCGAGACACTCACAAAAGACTCGGACGCTCCTTTGATCGAGACCAAGGCGGCCGCTTTTTTGTTACCACTCCACCCTTCAGGGATTCGTGTGATCAACTGACTTTCCAACCCCGACGCAAGTTCTCCGAATACGGTACCGACGGTCGTTTCCAATGCACCGATGCCAACAGCTTTCAAAAATCCGGTTTCCGAAAAATCGTCACCACTGGTGAGGGTATATTTTGCTCCTGCAAAACCTGCTGCTTTGAGGGTTTCCGAAGTCGCCTTTTGGACTTTTTTTACAACGTTGAATACGGTGTCCAGTGCCGAAGCGACGGTTTCTCCGGTTTCTGCTGTTGTTGCGGCCACTGCAACGCCAGCACTGACCTCAGCGGTCGCCACTTCAGCGATTCCCTCTCCTGCGACTGCGACCGAAGCACCCCCGCTTTCTGGTGCCAGTAAAACCCCTGCTACGATCAAACCTACCGACAACAACACGTCTCCGAATTTAACCCAGCCAGAAGAGGCTCCCGTGGGGTCCACCATATTCAACGGATTATTGCCCGCATAAAGATAGGGACTGGGAAATTGAAGAGCCGGATCCGGTCCCATGAAGCGTTGCAGTTGCGGATCGTAGGTGCGTGCGTTGAATTGGTAGAGTTCCACTTCGCCATCCCATACCTGACTCGTGAAACGGAATGGCAGGATATCGGGCTTGGTCCCACGAGAGGTTTTGAGGGCACCAAAGGGCAGATAGTCGTATCGAGCGACGGGTCGATTCGAAGCGTCGAGCACCGCACGCACGGTCTCCACATTGTCTTTGAGGGGAAGGTAGACTTGATCCTGAACACAGGCTACCAAGCCGGTTGGCCCATAAACATAAGCCGACCATTCGCCATCGCGCATCATCACTAAGGGACGAGAACTCACTCCATAGAAAAAACAACTCGTGGCTTCTTGTTCTCCAGTGGTTTGTTTACAGACGCGATACCCCTTATTGCCATACGATGAACGGACTTGAACGGTTGGAACGGTTGGAACGGTTGGACTCCCAAAAAGGGTCACGTTCGTGGTTAAGTTTAAGCAGGGGTTGTATTCCAGGCTTCGGACTCGGTTTAAATCAGACAACACCGGCGCTTGCGTGATAAACCCATTTCCACTAAACGCAAAGTCGGTGGATGTCATCTCGCCTACGCGAACCTGACTCACCCGATTGGAGCCGGGAGCATAACTGAATTCAATGGGAGATTGGTTGACGGTTTGTTTCCAAATATTGCCATTGGCATCGTAAAGTTCGATGTGTTGACCATTGGTATCGTCTTGTTCTGAAACCATTTTTACCAGTTGTAGCCCGGCATCGTAGCTACAGAGGTAGGTCGCTTCATCGTTGAATGGCTCCTCTCCAAGCTCAAACCGTTCCGATACCTTAGAAACCGAAGAATCAGCATAGTATTCGTATTCCAAGGCGAAGCAGGGAATGGAAGTATTCTGGGGGAGGGATCGAATGGATGTGGTCCAACCCGGAGCATTGGTGGTGTAATAGGTGGTCAGGGTCCCACCGTTCAAGATTTCTGCATTGACGTTGCCTTCACAGGAGTAAACGTACTTTGCCAAATCATATTTCTGTTGAGCCGAAGTCCCAATTCCCGTCATGCGTCCTAAAGCATCATAGGTGTAATGCACCTGACGCAATGGGCTGCCTTCGGAATAGTTCACTTGAGTGGGTTCGCCGAGGTTATTGTAGGCATATTGAATGATCCCCCGTTGTTCGACGGATCCGGAAAGCACGGTCGCCGTGGAGCACACATTTCCTGAAGTATCGTAACCAAACGTTTCCACACACGTCACGTCTCCTGCACCCGGATTGGATTGTGGAGCCAGATTGTTCGTGATCACCTGGATTTGTTGACCAATTGCATTCGGATCGTTGCCATCCCCATCATAGGCTAAGGTTTGGATGATATCGGGTTTTTGGGCAGGAGTGGGCCAGTTTCGTTGAAGTGCTTTGATTGTTAACACTTCCGGATCCCAACTTTGATTCAACCATCCTCGTTCGATCAAACGTCCTAGCGAGTCGTATTTATTGTAACTGAAACCGAATTCCTCTTTGTTTAAAGTGGCTTGGGTGAAGCGTAGACGACCAGCATTGTCATAGATAAATTCCGTGGTTCCGGTATCAGGGCTTTTCAAGCGGACGAGCTGCCGTAGGGGATTGCTTTCACTGGTTTGCACATATTGAGACGAATCGGACTGGGGGCTTGCAGTAAAATAGTTCGGCATTTGCATGACGTTGGTGTTGGTACTTCCTAAATCCGACTCCGAATAGGTGTTGATTTTTTTGGTTTGCGAGGCAGTGTCTCCTACTTCTGTGAGTAGGTTGGTTCCAATGACTTGGGAGATTTTATCCACCCATTGTCCACTTCTATTTTTTGTGGGGGAAATCACTTGGTTGACCAAGAAATCGGCTGGAGTTTCATCGGAATCTTGGTTGTTGGAGTAAGCATATTGTGTGGTTTGTCGTTGTTCAAGAGTGGTGGCTTGAATATCGTGGATCGCATAGGGTTTGCCTGCCACCCCTTGTTCCAGCATGCGCGGAGTGGGTTCCGCGTGATAACGAGATCCACTGTATGGGTACCCTTCAGCGTCCGGTACCACGAAACCATCGATTTCTTCCCCTCGATAATAATCAGCCACATCTCCCTGGAGCAACCAAGTCGAGGCCATATTTTCTAGGAAGTGGGTGACTTCAGCAAAGTGAGGACGGTACATGAATAAGGGCAACTCTCGATCTTGTCCGAAGTTGGATGGTGCACTGAGTGTGGCGGCAACTTGTTGATCCATCACATCGAAGATGGTTTCCATCACAACAGCAACATTGCCATCCGCCTCTTGGAGTTGCTGGGTTTGACGGTCTCGATTTGCTGCATCTTGGTAAGTCAATCCCATGCGAGCATCGAATAGGGTGGTGAGATTGGAAAAGAAAAGCACATTATCGCCTGTGTCAATTTGCAGAGGTTGATCCGGCTCCCACTCTCCTTGCAGGCTGAACAACAACTGTCCATTCCCAGTAAAGATCACTTGATTTTCGGAGACCATCAGTAGCCATTGGTGGGCCATATCAGGCGGATTGGCCAAAGGGGCTTGCAGGGAAACACTCCCCGCCGCGAGAAAAGACCAACCCTCTTCTGGAGCATACTGGATTTGATAGCTCTCTGAAAAAGACAAGCAAATGGCAGTGTTGAGCGACCCCTGAGGGATCACTTCAAAATACAAGGCTAGGTTTTGTGCACCTTCCGGGATTTTCCCTGTCCAGGTCAAGGTGTCGGAGGTGGCGCTGGAGTGTACCAGATAATTACCATTCACGGTCCAATCCGAGGCATCACCGGAGGTTTGCCACATTTGTTTCCAACGGTTGCCATCGTTGAATCGCACCACCGTGCCACCCATTGCAGGATGGATCAGCCATTCCACATTCGGACTGTCAACGTCAAACACGTCTTCTTGATTGCCTTGGCGTGAGAGAAAGCTTTGCGAAAATTCTTTCACGTGTTCCCCGGGGCCTACGGTCATCAATTCCTTTTCATAGCAATCGTAAACAGTACGTGTGGTTTGTCCGTTGGAGGCCATCGATGCCACCCATTGCCGAGTGGTGAGGTCGAAGGTCCTTGAGGTGAGGTTCCCTGCCAACGGTCCGACAAAGACGTTATCGAGTAGGATTTGCTGCGAAGCTTGATTCACGGCTTCTACCTCAAGAACGAGGCCCTCTCCACCGAATGGCAACGGAATGCCCAAAGTTTGGTAGACCCAGTCTCCTTGCGTTTCAGGGAAAGGGATTTGCTGGGAGCCATGGGGCATCCCTTTCAGCAGGATGCGGACAGTGAATCCGTTGGAATCTTCGATTTGATAGTCGGTAGGCGTTTTCACCCAAAATCCTAAAACGTAGGTGGCTTGATGCCCTTGGGCGTCAAGCGAAACCGAAGCACAAGCGCCGTTGTTCATGCCGAGACTGGTCGTTCCCATATGGGCATCTCCTGGCACGAGGGTGGTTCCATCGAATGTCCAGGTATCGAGGGTTTCGTAATTTTCAAAGCTCAGGTAAGTCCATTGATTGCGACGTAACGAGGCATTTTGGAATTGCGCGACTGGATACGCTTGGTCTTTGGAAAACAGCACGGATGTGGGAATCCCAGAGGCATTCACCGTTTCTGCAACCAATCCTAAGTCCGAGCGTTCCATGACCACTTTTTTAATGGTCCAGCCTTTTTGTACGGTGTCTGGTGAGATTGAATGGGACGAATCGGCAGTGTAATCAAAATTCGAAAAGGGACCATTTTTCCAGACATACACTGCCCGTTTGCCAGGTATCAAAACGTCTGCACCATAGCGGCAGGGCCAACCTTGATAGGTGTTGGCTGATGCGGCAATCGGAACAGCCGTTTGTCGACCCGATGCCCAGACCCCTGTGGTTTGAGCACGGAGTTTGAGTAGGTTCAACACCACACACGCAGGATTATGTTGATAAGCATAGCTGGTGAGGATGGTGACCGTGTTGGTTTCCCCTTCCGCATTGACAAATTGTTGGGTCCTCTTCAAGACCTGGCCGGAATAGGGAGCGGTGAATCCATCAGGAACATATTCCTTGAGGGTGGTCGTGGTGACGTTGTCCTGCATCTTTGTTTTCTCTGGATTACAAATCCACCCTCCGTGCAGGAGACGGTTTCCTAAATCGGGGTTGTTGCCAGAAACGGCGACTTCGGTAAAGACCTTCCAAGCATTGGTTGTCGATGAGACTGCGACTCCGTTGGCATTGTAATTGGTTTCAGAAAGGAGCATCCCGGTCATCATGTCATAGTAATTGTCCTGATCGGTCAGTTTCAGTCCGTTGAGGTAGTTCGTTATTTTATAACCGTAAACAGGACGAGAAGCATCGTTGGTTCCGGGATACGTCGTGGTTTTGAAGTAATTGATCACTTCACCATCGGAAGAAGCCGCCGCGTCATTGGGATGGGACTGAAACATCGTGGGGGATGTCAACCCAAACCCGTCGTCAATATCCAGCCCGGTCACGGAATAGTGTTTCATGGCCCCTTGGATGGAATTTTGAGCATACCGGTTGAGGTAAATTTCGTCGGCATAATCGAGGTTCTGGGCAGTCCCTAGAAAGGAAACAAAAGCATGAGGGCCGCCAGGGTTCACACCGCTTCCAGGATCTCCCCCAATGGAACCGTCCACATAAACCTTCTGATTCTCGATATCATCGGCGGTTTTTTCAAACTGTCCATTTTTCAGAGTGACCACCTCCACATGAAAATCCGATGGAGAAGTGGATTTTCTGACCGCAAAGGCCATGAAGGCAGGGGATTCATTAATCAACGATTGGTTATCAATTTCCCACACCGTGCTTCCGCTATTGGCATTAACGAGATCTTTCAAGTTGGCCATGGGTTCTCCCAAGACCACCTGTTCCCATCGGTTCGAACTGCCTCGAAAGTAAATCTGATTGCTCAGGTTCAGAAAGTTTTCTCCTCCGGCAGAAGGCCAATCGGTCATCTGTTGAAAACTCGATGAAGTCGGTTCGAGATCGGGTTGAGTGACCTGCTGCTTCCAATCGGATACCGAATCACTGTTGGGGTCGTAGCCCACCACCTTGGCACTCGGCAGGGGATTGCCCGATTCGGAAACTGTAATCAGAAGGCCATAATCGGGGCCATAGACAAAACGCAGTTCGTCTCCCGTATCGGGCACATGAGTAGGAGCCAATGCCGAATTTTCCTGCCACGTTTTTCCGTTGAAGCGGAGTACGTGTCCTGCATTTCCAATCATGGAATTGCCCACCACTTGGGGAATCCACGGTGTGGGATTTTGTGTAGACTCGGCAATAGGATCTGAAAAGGTGAACGATGTTTCCTCTTGGAACCGGTAATCGGCTCCCCATTGTAAAATAAAATAGGTGTAGCTGCGGGTGGATCCATCATGGAGGAGTTTGGTAGCGACCACAAACGAGACGCCAGGCACTAAGGCGATTTGATCGATATTGGTCGCAGTTAAGTCGGGAATCGGAACGGTATCTCCAAGGTGCCATTGCAATTGGCTATCAAGATAGTGCAAAGCCACATTGCCTTTGACATCGGCCACTACATAGTACTCATTCGAGGCGGCAAAATAGCTGTAGTTTTCCAGGGAGATGGACTGTTTTTCCCAAGATCGTGTGGTCCACCGGTAGGTCAACACATCACCGGTGTTGTTGCCAGAAACCTCATTCATGGAGGTCCCTAGTAAAAAGTTGGCCCCTCCTAAAAATTGGACCTCATTGTTTTTGGGGTAGCGAAGTGTTGGGGTATTCAGCGCGGTGGTGGTGCTATCTATGGTGGCGGATTCCCATTGACCCGGTTGGGCATTACGTTTCTGGAAAACATAAGCTTGCGTTCCAGAAGACGTTTTCAAAGTTAGGGCAAAGAAATCTTCTCTTGCAATCACATCCACGCTGGAGGCATCCAAACCCGAAGGCTCATCAAAGATCAACGGATTGTCTGGATCCAGTTGCCAAGCTTCCCATCTTCCAAGCCAAGTGAAAACTTGGAGGGAAAGTTTACCACTCACCGCATTGCACCAAGTATTGACTGCATAATCGTTTCCGAACCAAACGCGTGGCGATTGCAAACCGATGCCTTGGACAGGAGGCCGAATCATGCGGGTCCGTTCGCAAGTGGTGAGTGCCTGTTGCTGATAACGATACACGCCCGTACTTCCTTCAGGATAGGTGATGCTTTGAATCGCCCCTCGATTCTCTTCCATGTTATTGGAATCCAAATAATAACGGAATCTGAGGCCAGGAAGCGGATTCCCATTGGGATAGGTGGTCGTGATCGATGTCAGAAAGCGTTTGTAGGTCGCTCCTTGCAGAAAGCCAGAATAATGATTCACATTGGCTAAGGCGGGAAACGGTTCGTTTGGAGACACGTCGTAGCCAAAATGAATACGGAACAACAAAGATTTTTGAGCACTGTGGACTTCCAATGAGTCGAGGTAATAGGTCTGGTATCGATCCTGAAAGGCATTGGGGGTGTTGTCGGGAATGTCTTTGTGAGGGTCCAAGTATTCTTTCGGGGCTTCAGGTCGGGTGTTGTCAAAAATTTTGTCCTGATAAGTGAACGAAACAGTTTGGCCAAAAACGTCGGTCAATTCTGCGAGGTAAAGGGCCTTGGTGTAAGGCAATCCTTCAGTTCCGACTTTTTGTTCCACAATCGGGATCAAGCCGGAGTCGTCTCGGTCCCAGCCGTTGTAGTGGTACTGCACGGCGTCTCCCCACGGGTCAGTCACGCGGCACAAAGCCCACCCTTTGGCAAATTGTTGTTGCATGCGGTTTTCATTGTTCACACTAGAGCCAGACCACAGCGGGACTCCGGCTTCAGAAATCCAACGAACACCCCAAACGATGCTGTTTCCTTGCGATGTTTGATAACCTTGGGAAGTCGGTGTCGAAAGTCCACCCAATGATAAAATGGAACCATCTTCTTTGATCACCACCCATCGTTCGAAGAGGGGATAATACAACACCTTCCAGAACTGGAAATTTTGCAACTGAAAGGATTGCCCTCCATCGTAAGCGGATAACGAACCATCCGTCGTACCAGAGAGCTTCAAGGTGAATTGTTGTTGGTATTGGGGATCGGCAATTTCCCAATGATCGCCCTCTTGAGTGCTGATAGCTTGGAGACTCAATGGAAGGCCATATGCCCCAAATTCTGTGACCAATGCCGGTGGAACTGGGCCACCACTCACGAGTTCCGAACTCACCGCAGGGTCGACTTCAAATAAAAAGGGGGGAACCGGGTTGCGATAAAGCGGATTGGGGGAGCCTTCCGAATAAATATACTGCCAGTTGTCACTACACGGAGACTCTGTATTTTCGACTGTGATCTGAGTGATGGGGAGGTCCCACCCCAAACCCAAGATTCCTGTGGGCTTGTCTCGATTCCACGTGGTGGCGTCTTCGTAAACATTGCTTTGTAGCATTGCCGAAATTTTTATATCCAACCCTTGGTTGGGCATGCGACCGGGCAAGGTGATGAGGTCTTGGGAGTAATTGACATCCCCTCGAAACAGGTTAACGCTAGAAGTCAGATTGCCAATGGATTCTTCACTCATCTGAAATCCGCGAATTGCTGGAATATTGGGCTGATTGCTCATAAGAAACTCCTAGTTTTCCGGTTGAAAAAGTTCCCAAATACCGTTGTTTTGACTTCAGGCGGTGAGGGCGGGAGCGAATGCATATAAGGAAACGGTGCTGTAAGCGTTGTCGTTGTTCCCGGGGGTGCACCATGCCCCCACCAAAGTCAGCGTGAGGGTGTTTCCCGAGAATGTGTAGTCGGCCCCCACAATCATAGAATTGATTTGCCGGTCGTTTTTATCCGTACCGACTTTGAAGTCACCAACCACCAACATCCCATATTTCCAATCAAAGCCTGCTGGAAGGTCATTGATGAGGACATTGCTGTTGAAGTGAAAGGATCCCAAATTGACCACTCCAAAATATTGAGCTGTTTCAGGAGCATTGAGAAACCCCGCATCAATGGTTCCCTTGTCGTTGATTTCGTCATGGTCATTTTCGGTTTGAGCCGTCCCTAACACCGTCAAAGCACGAGCGTCACGGGCGCCTTCATAGGCGGCCGTGAGGACTCGATAAAATTTGTGGTTTCCCTCCCCAAAATCGAAATTGAATCCGGAAACAAACAAACCTTCTCCGTATTGGGATGGCCCATACACTTCGACTTGTTGTGAGTTGTCTTGATTGACGCCGTACACGTTTTGCATCCCTACCGAATCCCCTCCAAAATCGGTCATCACGATAGCAACCACATGCACATAAGAACTGTTATCGAGTGTGTCCCCTTTGTCGTTTTTGAATTTGGCATCGACGGTAACGGTCAACTCGCTACCATTCAATTTCGGTTGTAAATTCAGGCTCAGCTCCGAAAGCTTATGCTTTTTGCCTTTTGGAAATTTGAAAAAGAATTTTGAAAATCCAACGCAATACTTTTGAATGGTTCCCTGAAACCGGAAGGTTTCACTCTGGTTCACATGAACGATGGCGACTTTACTTTCAAATGCCATGAGTCCTCCTGATGGTTGGTTTAGATAGAAAAGGATTTTGGGGAAGAACGTGGTTTCAAATCAATCGACTTGCTTCACGATGGCTTTTAGCTTTTCCGAACGGCTGTGGAAGTTTTTGATGCTGATCAAATACTGGTTGGTTCCCATGAACAGGTCTCCGTTTCGATTGAAATAGATGCCGCCATATTCGTGGCAATAGTTCACACCGCGTCCTAACGGAACCCGCCAGATGAGGCGTCCGTCGAAGGAATCCAAAGCGCTCACGTAATACATGCCGCCTTGAACGGCGGAGATGTCAGTCGACCAATCGCAGGTATGGGCGTAAATGATCCCGCTTTCACGACACAGCATGCTCATGGCATAGAAATGCACCGCCGATTGATCCCAAATTTCGTCAGCGCGTTGGCCATCGCTTTCGGCTGGATGGACCTGAAGCATTTCCATGCCAGGACCATTGGGAACGTATTGGGAGAACGGATAGGTGGGGTAATGGCCAAAGTTGTTTTCAGCCACAAACGTGTCTTGCACTCCAATAAGGGAAGCCTCGTCGGCACTGCGCATTTTCTCAAAGCAGGGGACCTCAGTGACGATTGAGCCATCTTTCCGATGGCACACCATCACGTTGCATCGGGGGTCGGCATTGTCGACAATGCCGACCAGTTCCGTCCCATCTTCCAAGGCCGTCAGGGTAGGTGTGGTTCCGGATCCGATGTTCGTCTGTCCGGGCTTTCTGTAGCCTGCATTCTGGTAGGGGGTCTTCCAGCGGACCGTGACTTGGTCTCCTTCCAATCCAAAGGCCCATAAGTAGCCTTCGGTACACTGATTGTTGTCGTCAAGACCATTGGTGACGACGTAGGCGCCGGATTCATCAACAGCAAAGGTGTTGTTGTTCCACTGATTTTTCAGCGGGAGAGAGCCGATCAAATTCGTGCTGCATTTGCCATCACCTTCTGGCACGACTTCAACAACGGCCATATAAGCGGGAGATGTCAAAGTACTGTCGGGATAATCCTCAAAGTTGTATTGTCCGGCAATCAGGCACCAATACAAATTGGGACGTTGGGCATCCCAGACCGGTAAGCAGGAATACAGAGAATTGCCTTCTGGAGAACCAGTCACCAACGCAATGATATCGGCACTTCTCCAATTGGGTTTCAACGGATAGATGTCATCGCGCTTCGGCTGTACGTTCTGGGTGGGGTAGCTGACGATATGGTTATTCTGGACGGTGATCGAATTGTCGTTGTTGTCCAAGTAAAAGTAACCTCCTCCAAACGTACTCCCACTCCTTTTTCCAGCGGGGGATGCGCTCAAGATATGGCAATCCTCGTCAAAGACGACCAACCAATACTGCATGGTGAAATAATCGAGGGAAACGCCAATCATTTGATTCTGGCGATTGCAAACCATAATGGGGGTGAACCCAAATGGATTGTATTGCTCGGTTAACAACAATTTCTTTTCAGTAGGACCCTCCAGCGAAACCGATTCGGAACACCAACTGTCTTGGTGGGGGCTGCTGAAGTTATTCGGGGCCATCCACGGATTTTGAGGAAGCTCGATTCCTGCAAATCGGTTTGTGGTGCTTTGGGCTTCTTGCACATGAAAAATTTCTTCTCGTCTCAGGGCAACGACTTGATCAAAAGGGTTCATGGTCAAATCTCCGTTATTAGGTTTTTTAATATAAACTTTTAGTTAAAATATAAGAAATATTGGATTGCTTTGGGACGCTAACTGGAGGTCCGCAGTTGTCTCAGGCAGTTAGACAACTGCGAGGTGCCATCAAACCAAACGGATAATGAAACGTTTGATTTGGTGTACACCTGGGAAAATCGTAGAGCAGCCTTGCCGACGAAATCCAGCAAAAACCAGAGTCAATTTTGGGTGAAAATAGTGAGATGTTTAGTGAAATTAATGAGTTAACTGGTAGAGTTTCAGGCGTGGGTAAAAGTTGGGTAAAAATCAGAATTTTGGTTTCTCAAGAAAGGAGTATTCAATAATAAGTCTTTTAAAATCATCTGGTTGAGTTAATAGAAAATTGAGAAATGAGGGTTTAGAACGGTTAGTGGGGTTGAGCGGTTGCTTTTTCCCGCCGTTCTTGACGATAAGTTGCTTGGACCTTAAGATCACTTGATCGAATAATGCTACTGGAGGAACGGCATGCCCACTCTCAAAATTCCCATCGGGGTTGATGACTTTCGCAAACTTCGTGAAAATCACCTCTACTATGTCGACAAAACCCATATGATCAAGGAGTTTTGGGAAAATAGTGCGGAAGTGTTGTTGCTGCCTCGACCGCGTCGTTTTGGCAAAACGCTCAATCTTTCAATGCTACGCTGGTTTTTCGAACGGAATACAGAGGACACGTCTACTTTATTTGAAGGACTCCATATCACGGAGAACCCGGTACTGATGGCCGAACAGGGCCAATATCCAGTCATTCATCTCGATTTCAAAAGCATCAAATTTTTAGAGTGGAAGGAGGCCTTATTCGGGTTACGAGGCTTAATATTCCGAGTTTGCGAATCATTTAAATCCGTGATTCCCCAAGAACAGTGGCCAACTTTCGAAGCCATCCAACAAGCTGATTCTCCCATGGACGTCGTGCAATCGTCCTTGCTGAAGTTATGTCAGGTTTTACATCAGGTGACTGGTCAATCGGTGATTGTTTTGATTGATGAATACGATGCTCCGTTGTTGGAAGCGTGGTCGCAAGGTTACTATGAGGAAATGACGACCTTCCTACGGGGATTGTTGGGTTCCTTACTCAAGGGAAATCTCTATTTGAAGAAGGCTTTGCTGACAGGAATCTTACGAGTCGCGCGGGAGTCGATTTTCTCGGATCTGAATAATTTAGAAGTGTATTCCTTAATGGCACCCCAATTCAGCACATGCTTTGGCTTCACCCCTCAAGAAGTGGAGCGGGTCTTAAGAGAAGCGGCCATGGATCCTCTCAAGAAAAAGCAACTGCAGGAATGGTACAATGGATATCTCTTTGGTAAGGAAGTCATTTATAATCCGTGGTCCTTATTAGAATATGTGAAACACCAACCGTCCTACCCTCAACCTTATTGGGCCAATACCAGTGCGAATGCCGTGGTGCGTCAGTTGATACTCGATGAAAGTACCGCCGACATTCAACACGATGTTGAAGCCTTACTCAATGGGCAACCTCTTCAACGCCTTCCTCTCAACGAGCATATCGCTCTCAGAGATATGCGGGGACAACGCCAAGATATTTGGAATTTCCTAACCTTCAGTGGCTATCTCAAACCCATTGCCGAACATTGGAATGAAAGCAAACTGGTCATGGAATATGATCTCACAATTCCTAATTTAGAGGTTCGTGCCTTTTATCAACACACGGTGGAAGCATGGCTCAATCAACAACTCTCTCCGTCCGGTTTGCATGAGTTGTTGAACGCCTTGATGCAAGCAGACTGGTCGCTCTTTCGTAAAATTTTACGGAATATCATCCGTGATTCGCTGAGCTATCATGACACCAGTGGGAAGACTCCTGAAAAGGTGTATCACGCCTTTGTGTTAGGAATGCTGCTCAACTTGCCGCACTATCGGGTGCAATCCAATCGTGAAAGTGGATATGGCCGTTACGATGTGATGGTGATTCCCCAAAAACCTCAAAAACCCGGTTTTGTGTTCGAATTTAAAAAAATTGATGAGGGGGATGATGAGATCGCGGAAACGGCACTGGAAGCGGCACTGAAACAGCTTCAAGAGAAAGCATACGCAGCCCAATTGAGAGCCGAAGGCATCACGGATGTGACTGGAATCGGGATTGTGATTGAAGGCAAACAGATTTGGTTAGAAACGGTGACCTTGTGAGACCGTGTGATGCGAATGCCTGATTCCTTCAATACTGAAGGAAACATTACTAAGGAAATGATGAAGAATTCTAACTATCAAAATATAAACTATCGGAGTGAATGTCAGGGAAAAATAGTGAAATCACTCCGATTGGTGAGAATTGAAAAAGCCCAGAAGTGTCGCTGATTGAAAGTTAGCTGAGGGCTGGGGCGAGTGCCGCTAACATGACATAGCTTTTGGCATTATCTTGCTGTTCCATGATGCCGGTTTGGTTGAACATCAAAGTACACGGATTTCTCAAGGTCAGGGTGACGGAACCATCCTTCTCCACCTTAGCAGTCCAGGTATCAACGCCGGTCGACAAGGTGTTTATGTTGTGGTCTCCTTTGGGAAAGGCCGCTTTGAAGTCCGTGACGACGATTTGGAGTTGTTCCCAGTCATAACCCTCAGGGGGTTTGAAGTTCGGAACCACATGCGTCGTTTTGGGATATTGAAAGGATCCCAAATCATGCAGGCAATACAATTGACTTGTGTCGACAGCATTGGTGTAACCCGCTGCTAGGGTTCCGTCACCGCTATCACCATGAGTATTTTTCATGATGGCATCCCCTTTGATTTGGACTTGGTTTTCATTGATGGCTTGAGTGCTCAACAGAGCTGAGATTTCGTTCACCTGATGATCCTTTTTGCCATACGAATAATTGAATCCAGACAAAAATACGGCTTCGTTTTTCTTTGAACTCGTCGGTACGGTAATAATCTTGTCGTTGCCTCGAGAAATTCCTTCGAGATTGGTCAAAAGGATATCCGAATCCTTGGCTCCGGTCTGAGCCATGGCAACGACATTCACAAAAGAGTCGGAATGTATCTTTTTATTCCCACCATTGTGAAACTGGGCAGACACACTCACCGCCAAGTTATTGTCGGATGAGGTCGTACTCATATCCAGGCTGATATGTTGTATTTTGTGATCTGTGTAAGGTTTATAATGGAAGTCGAATTTTGAAAATCCGATACAAGATTGTGTGAATGATTCTGAAAAAATGAAAACGCCTTCCGTGTTAACATTGAATCGCTTGTTTTCGATTTCGAATGCCATAGGAACCTCCTATATGTTTATTAATAAAGAAATGAATCGATTGGGTGAAAAAGCAAAATAACGACCCAGTATTTTCCGACCCTACTTCAGATTGAAAGGAGGGTGACCGCAGTGCCGGCCTGAACCCTTTCGGGAATGGCTGAACTTCACTGGGTCGATGTGCACTGCGGTTTGCGGAAAGTCGTAGAACAACCTTGACGCCAAAAATCGACAGCAATCAGAGGGAATGAAGCGTCAAAGTTGTGGAATGTGGGGCGAAGTTTATTGCCCGTAGGGAGACAAATCAGAGATTTTTGAAACTTTTTGCACGGTCTGTTGGGCGGTCTTTTTTGCCAATTCAAGCTTGGTATAGATGGGATTACCCCGTGCGGTTTGCTGCAATAAATCGGTCAATTCACTGGAGAGGTTGGGAGCAAATCGGTTGGTGGCCGATGTGAGCCGGCCTTCATGCCAAGCAACCGGAATGCGGCTTCGTAATCCTCCTATGATTCTCTCGACCGTTTGTACCCCCCCTTTGATCGTTTCGATTTTGCCGTGAACTGTTTCGATTTTGCCTTGCACGGCTTCGATCTTTTGTTGAGCGTTTTTGACAAAGTCGGGAGCAAATTTCGGCACGAGCCACTTGGCCAAGGGAACTGTGGCCAGATCTCCAAAAGGGGTATTGAGGTACTGCTTTCCCGCTCCGAACGCGATGGCATAAAAAAACTTTTTCTGTGAAAAGTTGTCCCCACTTTTGATGATATATTTCGCCCCAGTGAACCCACTCGCAACTAGGATTTTTGAAGGCGCTTTAGGAAGGTCAAAAACGAGGTTGAAGACCATATCCACCGAAGCAACAATCTTATCTCCGGTTCTTCCCACGGCGTTCTCAATACCTGCACTGACCTTCGAAGCCGACCAACCGATAAGCCATTTAGCCGGAGACGATGCGCTCGTTTTACGTGCCAACCCAAATCCGAACCCGATTAAGGCAACTGACAATAAGAAATCACCGAATTTGCGCCAGCCGGAAGAGGCGCCGGTGGGGTCCACCATGTTCAACGGGTTGTTGCCCGCATAGATATATGGGCTTGGAAACTGAAGGGCTGGGTCGGGACCCATAAATCGCTGCAATTGTGGGTCATACAGACGGGTGTTGAAGTGATAGAGTTCCACTTCCCCATCCCACACTTGGCTGGTGAATCGAAATGGAAGGATATCGGGGTTGGAGCCGCAAGATGCCTTCAAAGCGCCAAAGGGCAGATAATCATATCGAGCCACGGGGTAATTGGTGGCATCCACGACGGCACGTATCGTTTCGACGTTGTCTTTGAGAGGGTAATAAGCTTGGTCCTTCATCATGGCGGTCAGCCCGGTGGGACCATACACAAAAGCCGACCATTCTCCATTCTTTACCATCGCCAATGGATGCGAACTCGCCCCATAGAAATAACAACTCGTGGATCCTTGTTCGCCCGTGGTTTGTTTGCAAACTCGATATCCTTGATTGCCATAAGACGAACGGACTTGAACGGTTTCGTTACCCGATAGGGTTACGTTCGAGGTGAGGTTTAAACAAGGGTTGTATTCCAAGCTTCGAACCTGGCTTAAGTCAGACAATACGGGGGCTTGGGTGACAAACCCGTTGGCACTGAATGCAAAGTCGGTCGATGTGGCATCTCCGACTTGAACTTGGTTCAGTTGGTTGGTTCCTGGAGCATAACGGAATTCAATGGGAGATTGGTTGACCGTTTGTTTCCAAATATTGCCATTCGCATCGTAAAGTTCGATTTCCTGGCCGTTGGAGTCATCCTCTGCTGACACCATTTTTGTCAGTTGAAGTCCGGCGTCGTAACTACAGGTATAAGTGGCCTGACCATCGATAGCCTCTTCTCCGAAATTGAAATGTTCCGATACCTTCGAAACAGCAGAATCGGCATAGTATTCATAGTCTAGGGCAAAACAAGGAGGTGAAGTGTCTTGGGAAACAGATCGAATGGAGGTGATCCAACCGGGAGCATTGGAGGTGTAGTAGGTGGTCAGTTTTCCTCCGTTCAAGATTTCCGCATTGATGTTGCCTTCACTGGAATACAAGTACTTTGCTAGATCATAGTTTTGATCTGCCGAAGTACCGATACCTGTCATCCGTCCCAACGCATCGTAGGTATAATAAATCTGACTCAGTGGACTCCCTTCGGGATAACTCACTTGAATCGGATCGTTGAGGTTGTTGTAGGCATACTGGAAGACCCCCTGTTGTGCGACTGCTCCTGAAAGTAGGATGGCAGAAGAACGAATGTTTCCTGAAGCATCGTAGTTCCAGGTTTCGGTACAAATCAGTTCTCCGGCATCCGGATTGGATTCAGGAGGAGGATTCCTCGTGATCGCCTGAACTTGTTGACTGATGGCGTTGGGATTGTTGCCATCCCCATCATAGGCGATGGTTTGAACCACAATGGGCATCTCGGCAGCGGTGGGCCAGTTCTGTTGCAACGCTTTGCTTTCTAGCGCAACCGGGTCCCAAGTGAGATCCAACCAGCCTTGCTCGATCCGACGCCCTAAATCGTCATATTTCATGTAGCTAAACCCGGTCGAGTCCTCATTGCAGGCCGCTTGGGTAAAGCGCAAGCGACCGGCATTGTCATAGATAAACTGGGTGGTTCCCGTGTCAGCGTTTTTAAGTTGCACCAATTGTTGAAGTGGATTGCATTCTCCGGTTTGAACATATTCGGCAGAATCGGTTTGGGGACTGTCCGTAAAATAATTGGGCATTTGCAGTTCGGTGAGCTTCCAGCCCTCCTGGGCAGATTCCGATTCCGATGCCGAATAGGTCGAGATCTGTTTGGTTTGAGAAACGGTGACGCGATCTGGCGTCAAGAGGTTCGTTCCAATCGTTTGGGAGATTTGATCCACCCATTGGCCGCTTCGATTTTTTGTGGGTGAAATCAGTTGATTGACCAAGAAACTATGGGCAGGAATGTCTTCCGAACCTTGGTTGCTGGAATAGACATATTGTGTGGTTTGCCGCTCTGCTGAGGTGGTGGTTTGAACATCATGGATCGCATAAGGCTTGCTGGCGACCCCTTGTTCAATAACCCGCGGTTCGGGTTCAGCTTGATAGCGTGTCCCCCTGTAAGGATATCCCTCGGCATTCGGAATCACAAACCCATCGATTTTTTCGCCCCGATAGTAATCGGCAACATCTCCTTGAAGCTCCCAAGTCGAGGCCATGTTTTCCAGGAAGCCGTTCACATCGGCAAAGTGGGGGCGGTAAGCAAACAGGGGCAGGTCGCGATCTTTCCCAAAGTTGGAAGGCGCATTGAGGGTGGTGGCCACTTGTTGGTTCATCGTGTCGGAGATGGTTTCCATCACCAAAGCCATGTTTCCATCAAAGTCCTGGAGTTGTAAGGTTTGACGGTCTCGACCCGCGGCATCTTGATAGCTTAGCCCCATTCGAACATCGAACAGGGTGGTCAAATTAGCAAAGGAAAGCCCATTGTTCCCTGTGTTGATTTGCAGGGGTTGATCCAGTGCCCACTGCCCTTGCAGGCTGAACAACAACTGTCCATTTCCCGTAAAAATCATCTGGTTTTCAGAGATCACTAACAACCATTGGTGAGCCATTTGAGGTGGGTTGGCTAAGGGGGATTGCATGGAAATGCTATCGGCAGCGAGAAACGACCACCCTTCTTCCGGATCATATTGGATTTGATAACCACCGGAAAAGGAAAGTTGAATGGGGTCATGGAGCGTTCCTTGAGGGATCACTTCAAAATAGAGGGCCAGGTTTTGTGCTCTTTCTGGAATTTGTCCAATCCAGGTCAAGGTGTCAGGCGTGGTGCTCGTATGGGTTAAACAGTTGCCATCTACAGTCCAATCGGAATCTTCCCCAGAGGGTTGCCACACTTGCTGCCAACTATTGCCATCATTGAATCGAACCACAGAACCACCCAGAGCAGGATGAATCAGCCAGTCAGCATTGGGGCTATTGATGTCAAATACGTCTTCAGGGTTGCCTTGACGCGAGAGAAAACCTTGAGAAAACTCTTTCACCTGATCTTCCGGTCCCACGGTCATCAGTTCGTTTTCATAACAATCGTAGACAGTACGGAGCGTTTGTCCGTTGGATTCCATCGACGCTTCCAATTGCCGGGTGAAGGGAACAAAGGTTCTGGACGTGAGATTCCCGACTAAAGGCCCCACAAAAACGTTGTCGAGCAATATTTGTTGGGATGCCTGGTTGACGGCTTTGACTTCCAGCAAGAGCTGGCTCCCCTCATCGACCAGAGGAATGCCCAAAGTTTGGTAAACCCATGTGCCTTGCGTTTCGGGAAAAGCAATTTGCTCTGTGCTTTGTACTTCACCATTCGCCAAAACCTTGACGGTGAATCCGTTGGTTTCGTCCGTTTGATAATCACCCGGAGTTTTGACCCAAAATCCAACCACATAGGTTGAAATATGTTCCTTGGGGTGGATCGACACGATAGCGCTCGCCCCATGATTCATTCCGAGACTGGTAACCCCGATATGAGCATCCCCCACCACCAAAGCCGTCCCACTAAAAGTCCATGGATCGAGGGTTTCGTAATCTTCAAAGCCCAGGTAGGTCCATTGATTGCGGCTTAATGAAGCATTTTCGAATTGGGCTACAGGATAGGCTTGGTCTTTGGAAAAGAGCACTGATGTCGGGGTCCCGGAAGCATTGATCGTTTCGGCAACCAACCCTAAGTCGGAGCGACTCACCACGAGTCTTTTGATTGCCCAGCCGGTTTGCACATTTTCGGTTGCCGTAGAATCCGGTGAATAGGCATCGTAGTCAAAATTGGAAAATGGACCGCTTTTCCAACCGAAGACGGCTTGTTTGCCTGGCACCAAAACTTCCGCACCATAACGGCAGGGCCAACCTTGGTACGTATTGGCATGGGCAGAAAAGGGAATCGCTTCTTGGTCACGTTGTGCCCAAGTTTGAGTGGTTTGTGCTTGGAGCTGTAGCATATTCAATACGACACAGGCGGGATCATATTGATAAGCATAGGTGTGGATCGTGTGGATCGTATTGGTTTCTCCTAAAGCATTGATGAATTGTTGAGTGGTCTTCAATACCTGGCCGGAATAGGGGGCGGTGAATCCCTCTGCTACGAATTCCTGGACAGTGGTCGAAGTGACGTTGTCCTGAACCTGAATTTCCTCCGGATTACAAATCCACCCTCCATGCAGCATGTGGTTCCCTAAGGCAGGGTTGCTGTCAGAAACAGACACTTCGGTAAAGACCTGCCATTTATTTTTTTGAGAAGAAACTAAGGTGTGATTGATGTCGTAATTTTCTTCTGAAAGCAGCATTCCAGTCATCATGTCATAATAATTGTCCTGCGCTTCGAGATCCCAGCCATTGAGGTAAGTCGTGGTTTTGTATCCGGATACGGGGTTGGAAGCATTGCTGGTACCGGGAGATGTGGTGGTTTCGAAGTAATAAATCACCTCGCCGTCTGAGGAGGCAGCCGCTTTGTCGGGATTGGCTTGGTACACCGTGGGGGAGATCAGCCCAAACCCATCGTCAATATCCAGCCCGATTACGGAATAGTGTTTCATCGGGCCTTGAATCGCATTCTGAGCATAACGGTTCAGGTAGATTTCAGTGGCTTCATCGAGGTTGTTGGCAGACTCTGGAAAAGAAACAAACGCATGAGGACCGCCAGGATTCACCCCACTTCCGGGATCATAGCCAAGCGAGCCGGTTAAGTAGATTTTCTCATGGGCAAGATCCTCGACCGATTTTTCGAATTGTCCATTTTTCAGAGTGATCACTTCTACATGATAAGCCAACGGAGACTCTGACTTTCTCGCAGCAAACGCCATGAATCCAGGGGACTCATTGATCAACGATTGGTTATCGATCTCCCAAACGGTGCTCGGGGCGTTTTCATTCACAAGGTGCTGAAGATTGGCCATCGGTTCTTCCATGACGACCTGTTCCCATTGATTCGAACTTCCTCGAAAGTACACCTGATTGCTCAGGTTGAGGAAGTTTTCTCCTCCGGCAGAAGGCCAGTCGGTGATGCTCTGAAAGGTCGGGGAGGTGTCAGGGAGATTCGGTTGGGTGGGAGGCTGTGACCAATCGGATACCGAATCGACATTGGCGTCGTACCCCACCACCTTGGCATTTGGATAAGGGATGCCTGAATCAGAAACGGTGATCAGTAGACCATAATCGGGGCCATAGGCAAAACGTAGTTGGTAGCCAGAGTCAGGAGCGTAGGCCGGGGCTAAGGAAGAATTTTCTTGCCAAAGCTTTCCATTGAATCGGAGTAAGTGCCCCGCATTGCCGATCATTGAATTGTTGACAATTTGAGGAATCCACGAGGTGGGATATCGCCCAGAACGTTCGATGGGGTCTGAAAAAGTGAAAGATCCTCCAACCTCTTGAAACCGGTAATCAGCTCCCCATTGTAAGATAAAATAAGTGTAATCGCGGGTTGTGCCATCATGAATGAGTTTGGCTGCCACAACAAACGAGATCCCAGGAACCACGGCAAGCGAATCGTAGGCATCTGTGGACAAATCATCGATCTGGACCTCGTCTCCCGTGTGCCACTGCAATTGGCTATCCAGATAATACAAGCCCACATTGCCTTCCATGTCGAATCGCGAATAATACTCATTCGAAGCGGCGAAATAGCTGTAATTCTCTAGAAAAAAGGACTGTTTTTCCCAGGATCGGGTGGTCCAGCGATAGGTCACAACATCGTAGAAATGTTGGTCAGAAACCCGACTCATTGAAGCTCCCAGCAGAAAATTGGTCCCACCGAGAAATTGGATGTCGCTGTCTGACGGATAGTGGAGGGTGGGGGTATTCAAAGCGGTCGTGACACCATCAATGGTAGCTGCGTCCCATTGACTCGGTTGGGCATTGTTTTTTTGGAACACATAGGCTTGTGTTTCCGATGAGGTTCTGAAGGTTAGGGCAAAGAAATCCTCGTTTGCGATGACATCCAAGCTGGTCACATCCAAACCAGATGAATTGTCGAAGATTAACGGATTTTCGGAGTCCAGTTGCCACGGTTTCCACTGACCCTGCCAAGTGAAGACTTGTAGTGAGAGTTTTCCGGCAGCTCGGTCATACCAAGTATTGACCGCATAGTCGGACCCGAACCAGACTCGTGGCGTCGACAAGTTGAGGTCTTTCAGTGGAGGGGGAATCGTTTGGGTTCGATTGCAGATGGGCAAGGCTTGTTTTTCATAACGATACACCCCAGTGCTTCCTTCAGGGTAAGTGATGCTTCGAATTGCCCCTCGGTTTTCTTCTATATTGTCCGGGTCTAAATAATAACGGAATAAAATGCCAGGCAGGGCAGTGCCTCTGGGATAAGCCGTGGTGATCGAGGTCAGGAACCGTTTGTAAGTGGCTCCTTGCAGAAAGCCAGAATAATGATTCACATTGGCTAATGCTGGAAATTGGGAGTCTGGAGAAACTTCATAGCCAAACTGAATGCGACAAAGCAAAGACTGTTGGGTGCTATAGACTTCTAGAGAATCCAAGTAATAGGTTTCGTAGCAATCCTGAAATGCGTTTGGCGCGTTATCAGGAACTTCTTTATGGGGGTCGAGGTATTCTTTCGGGGCTTCGGGAGTGCTGTTGTCAAAGACTTTGTCCCCATACTGAAACTGGACCGTTTGGCCAAAGACATCGGTGGCTTTAGTTATGTAGAGAGCTTTGGTATAAGGCAGTCCGTCCGGTCCCACTTTTTGTTCTACCCCTGGAATCATTCCCGACTCGTCTCGCTCCCAACCATTGTAAGTGTAGTGGATGGCATCGCCCCACGGATCACTCACTCGGCAAAGCGCCCAGCTCTTGGCAAATTGTTGTTGAATTTGGCCTTCATTGGTCGCACTCGCTCCCGACCACAATGGAACACTCGTGTTAGAAAGCCATCGGACTCCCCATTCAATGCTATTTTCCTGCGACGTTTGATAGCCTTGGGCCGTCGGTTCGGTGATCCCACCAAACGAGAATATGGAACCATCGTCTTTGATCACAACCCATCGCTCGTATAGGGGATAATACAGCACCTTCCAGAATTGGAAGTTTTGTAACTGAAAGGATTGCCCCCCATCGTAGGCGGACAAAGTGTTGCTGCTGTCACTGGCCCTCAACGTGAATTGTTGTTGGTACCCTGAGTCCGTGATTTCCCATTGATCCGCTGCTTGCGTGCAGACAGCTTGTTGGCTTAAGGGGAGTCCGTATGCTCCAAATTCGGTCACTAAAGCGGCAGGAACGGTGCCTCCATTCACGAGTTCTGAACTCACTTTCGGGTCGACTTCGAATAAAAATGGCGGGGTCGGATTTCTATAAAGCGGATTGGGACTGCCTTCCCAGTAAACGTATTGCCAGTTGTCGCTACAAGGAGAGGAGGTGTCTTCTACTATGATTTTGGTAATAGGAAGGTCCCAACCCAACCCTAAGCTTCCAGTGGGCTTGTCTCGATTCCAAGTGGTTGCATCTTCATAGACATTGCTTTGAAGCATGGCCGAAATCTTGATGTCCAATCCATGATTGGGCATACGACCGGGTAAAGAGATCAGATCATGAGAATAATTGACGTCGCTTCGGAACAAATTGACACTGGATGTCAAGTTTCCAATGGAGTCTGCACTCATTTGAAATCCGCGAATCGCGGGTAGGTTGGGCTGGTTGCTCATCGAAACTCCTATGGGTTAGAATTAACAAAGTCCAAAAGTTCCATAGCCTGGATCTAGTTTGTGCTCAGCGGAGCAATCGCATACAAAGTAACGCTACAATAGCTCTCGTCATCGTCATCTTCTTTGGCCGTGTTGTTGCCAATCCAAGCACCCACGTTGGTGAGGGTAAGGGTGTTCGTCTCCTCGTCGTAGCTCCAGGAGTCGACTCCTGCGCCCAAATAGGTCACTTTGTGCTGCTTATTTTCATAACCAGCTTGGAATTTACTGATCACGACTTGGCAATTTGACCAGTCGTAGCCCGAAGGAAAACCATCCACTGTTGCGGTGCTGTTGTTACTAAAATTCCCTAAGGAATAGACGGCATAATAATTGGCCGTTGAGGGGGTATCGATGAACCCGGCATTGATCGTTCCGACATCGTTACTATCTCCTTTGCTATTCTCCATGGTGGCGGTCCCTTCAATTTCTTCAGTGTTGTTACCAGCGGTCCCGTACACGCTGGCTGAGACTCGATAAAGCTCATGGTCCGTTCCATTGAACGACATATCGAATCCGGACAAAAAGAGTCCTTCTCCGTATGCTCCCGTCCCGTAGGTCTCCACCGTCGCTGGCGCTGAATCATTGACGTTATTCACATTTTGCATAACGACAACCGGATCATTGGTTTCTGTGAGGGCCATTGACACCACATTCACATAAGAGGATGAGTTATCGATTCTTTCACTTCCGTTGTTCTGAAGGGTGGCTTGCACATCAACGGACACGGTGTCGGAGCCGTTCACAGTCGTTTGCAAATCCAGGCTGATTTGTTGGACTTTTTTGCTGTCGTTGTCTGGATAGGTGAAATAGAACTTTGAAAATCCGACACAGCTTTTCTGCACTGCTCCTGAAAATGAAAAATCGATCGTATTGTCCGTGTTGACTTGTTGTCCTTGGATTTCGAATGGCATGAGATCCTCCTTACTGATTTGGAATGAGAAATGGATTTCGATTGGACCGGAAGCGGTTGAGCGATCAAGCAACCCCTTATGGAAAACAGACACTTGATCGTTGCTGAGGAAATCGTAGAGGAATTTTGGAGGCGAAAACCAGCAGAAACCAGAGTTAATTAAGGGTTAAAAATTTATAAAAATTAATGAAGTTAGTGGGTTAAGTAGGTTTTCTCAGAAGTGGGCCAAAGTTGGGCTAAAATGAATCATCTCGCTACGACAGGGAAAAATTTAGACGGGGAGTGCCTAGAAGGGTTAATTGGCATGGTAGGAGAGGTTGCGTTGGTGGATCAAGTGCAACAAGCGATTCAATGAAGTCTCTAACGGAGATCGGGCTTCGGCCGGTAAGGAGCAATGCGACAACACAAAATGAGCGGTTTGCACAACAACCCGCCAACGGGGTTTTTTCGGAAGTTGCTTGATTTGCAAATAACGCTCTAAGGTTCGGGCGCGGACTCGATTCTCTTCTGTGTATAATGTCCACAACCCACTGGCCTCGGCTAAGTCCACGGATGAGGTTTGGGTGGCAGCTTCCCAACATCGGAGCGATTCATTCATCACTTCGACCAAGGTGTGTTTGAAACGTTCTTCCGGGTTATCCGGAGGTCGGACTTCCACAAGGTGGGCCAGTGCTTCATCAAGGGTTGTCAGTTCTTTCAAAAGAAAAGGGTGGGATTGCAAATCGGCAGGATGCAAATCCGCTAATGTATCGATCAGTTGTTGGAGTCGGGCACGATTGCGATTCAACGCACCGACCCATTGGGGAGTCTCCACCGATAACTTGGGCTGGGGGTCCGTCGATCGAGGGATAAAGGTCAGCACACAAATGACTTCCTCCAGCTCTAAAAAGGTTTGCCACATTTGACCCTCCCAAGGATTGCCATGACCATCTTGCAAAAATACGGAACTGTAATGCTCAATGGCGGAGGGGGAAGCCGAATCGTTGATCTCGTGTTCCATCGTGAGATGGTTGAGGGGATGCGCGAGGGTATCCGGGGGAATCAATCGAGTCACTGATTGATGAGCAAGATCGGTTTTCGTGTAATGCAACCAAGTATGGAACAATTGATTGCAATACATGATTTGACCGGCCTCATTGACGGCAAGCACGGCTTCATTGACCACATCGAGGAGTTTGGAGAGCCTTTGTTCAGAAACCCGCAATCCGGCTTCGACCTGACGCGCCCGTTCGACTTCCCATTGCAGTCGCTGCATTTCTTGTAAGACTTCTCCTGCCCGTTTTTGTTGCAACTGACTTCGGACGCGGGCCAATAATTCTTCTGCATAAAAGGGCTTGGTTAAGTAATCATTAGCCCCCACCTGCAAGCCTTCCACATGATCGTGCACTTGGCTCTTGGCGGTTAACATGATGATGGGCAATTCGGCTTCATTGTGATGTTTTCGTATTTGGCGACACACTTCATACCCATTGAGACGGGGCATCATCACATCCAACAAGATCATGGAGGGAACTTGCTGTTGGAGATAATCCAATGCCTGGAACCCGTTAATGGCTGTTTTGACACGATATCCTTGTTGGGAAAGTGCCGTTTTGAGGATTTCGACGTTCAATGGTTCGTCATCAACCACCAAAATGAGGGGAGCTTCCAGGGATGAAGTGGTTGTATCAGGTGCCGCCTCCTTTTTGACAAAGTCCGATGCTGGGTTTGTCCATGGATCGTGTCGTCGAACCGGGGAATCGAAATGCAAAATAGAGTCTGGAGAAACGGATTCCGTCTGTTGAGAAGATTCTAAGGAAGTTAAAGGGAGTGTGAAGAAGAAGCGAGACCCGTGGCCTTCCTTACTCTCAACCTGCAATTCGCCTTGATGCAATTCCACCAATTGTCGTGTGATTGCTAAGCCCAAGCCCGTCCCTCCATATTCCCGAGAGAGCGAGCTATCTGTTTGGGCAAACGGATGGAAAATGTGTTGTTGGAATTCCAAGGGGATGCCAATGCCCGTGTCAATCACCTCGATGACGACCTGTTGGGTGGGAGACGCTGCGACGACCTGTTGGGTGGGAGACGCCGCAACAGAGTGGGGGGCGTTTTTGAAATCGAGACTGGCTCGAATTTCGATTTGTCCTTCATGAGTGAATTTGATCGCATTGCTCAATAAGTTGAGAAGAATCTGTTGCAAGCGGTTTTCATCGGCGCGGACCCAAATCGATTCATCGGGCAGTTGGGTGAAGAAGTGAATGGGTTTTTGGGTCAACAGAGGCAGACATAACTGTTCCACCAATCGAATGGTGCTCTGTAATTCGACCACTCCTAGCTTGAGTTGTAACTCTTGGTTTTTGATCTTGGAAAAATCGAGTAGATCGTCCACTAAACTGGCCAAGCGACGTGCTCCATTGGTGACCAATTGCAATTGTTGAATTTGATGAGGAGTCAAGGGAGGATTGGAAGTTTTGGTCATTATGTCACAGACCCCAATGATGCCATGCAAGGGGGTGCGCAATTCATGGGATGTATTGGCCAAAAACTCATCTTTCAATTGATCCATTCGTTGTAATTCTTCTACGACTTGTGCTTGGAGTTGGTGAGCTTGGGCTTGGGCCTTCTCCTTTTCTTTTCGTTCCTTTTCCTTTTCTTTTCGTTCTTCACGGTAAATGGCAGCAAGGACCATCAGCAACAAAAATAACACAATGATATCCACCGCACTGTTACCAAGATGAACTAATAGTGGATTACCAACCTCACCTCTCACTGCTAGGATAACCAAGGCGATTCCCATAAATCGGAATAGGATTCCTGCCAAGACATAGAAGGCGGGAAGAAACCCTTGTCGAATCCTCAGAATACACAATCCCAGCATCAACAGATTGGTCAACAGAACCATACTCAAAGCGAAGGGAAGATGCCAAGGAAGCGGAAACCACCATATTCCGAATAACCCCAACGTGATGAAGAACAGGAGGCCTTGAACGGCTCGATTTCCCTTGGGAAGGTGTTGAGGCAATTTCAAGATATGACGGACAAATTGGGGACCGGCAATCAGGGTTATGAAAATGGTAACGATGAAAGCATAGTGGGCCTTTTGACCAGGATGGGTCCACAAAAGGAAATCATCAAAACCATATTGGAATAGGGTGGTTCCCAGCCGACCGAAAGTGAACATTGCAAAATAAAAATAACTGATATTGCGGAGGCTGATGAATCCATAGATCGCGTATAAAAAGAATAAACCAATGACCAACAGGTGAGCTGCCAATAAAGTGGGGATATAGAACCCCTGTTCCACAAAGGTGCGTAAGCTCCACAGTGTAAAAATGAGATTCATGGCCTTGCCATTGGAATTTAGCCTTAGATAAAGAACGATCTCTTGGGCGGCAGGTGTTTCAATCAGGAACGTGAATAAGTGATGCTGGATATCTCGGTTGGTGAAAGGAAAGATATTGCCCACCTGGGTAGGCTGAAATCCCCCTTCATCCTTTGGGCGGTATAACGTCAGGTCATCTAACTGGGGATTGCCATATTGGAGGATCCATGATCGGTCTTTAGGATGCGGATTGCTCAAAGTGAGCCGTATCCAGTAAACCGTGTGTGTATTTCCGAAACTGAGAGTTGGAGACGGATGGGAGGAAAATTGATTGGCCCGTTGTGGGTGTTGAACCTCTTCGAAGGTCCACTGACCTTCAGGGTCGGCTAGAATTTCCAGGTACGGTCCTAGTTGTTGAGACGTGAAGTTCTCGGAAAGTACGAACGGAGTTTGGGCGAAACTCGGTTGAATCGATATTCCCAACAGCAAAATGCCAATCAACATAAACCGTTGGATAACAACTCTTGGAAGGTGCGAAACCATCAAAAAAATAACAAAAACGAAACACATTGGATTTTCTCCATCGGTTGATTGGAGAGGGCTGGAGGCTTATCAAGCGGGTGACATCAATGGCTTCCCTCTAGCATATAAGATGCCACTGTGTCTTATGTGGTGGTCGAATTCAAGCTTGCGGAATTGTTGAGTCAAGAGGTGTTGCTTCAAACGAGACAATTTTCTCAATCGAGTGGAATAAAATTTCCAAAATCGGAAAAAAACATCTTGAAATTGTCATAACTACTGTATATTCACCTCATCGTACAAATTTGGACGTTATATGTAATCGATTACAATATGTTGTGAATCAGTTTACTTTCGTAAGAGCTGAGTCGCTTTTTTCAAGAGCTGCAGAAGGATTTTGCGTTGAGTGATACGAGTATCAAAACAGCAATGACCTAATCTAAAGCCTTATCCACAGATCATCACTAAGAACATGTCAGAACAAACTACATCAGGAAAAATTCACAGCCAGATATGTGAATACATCGTTAGCCATACTGGAAAAACAGATCTTGAGTTCAGTTACGATATTTTTGGAGAAGGACTCGTTAATTCATTATTTGCCATTCAGCTCATGACGTATATTGAGAACACGTTTGAGATCAAATTCACCATGGATGACCTCGATTGGCAAAACCTGAAATCCGTGAATGCCATTGCGGATTTTATAAAGCTCAAACAAGGGCAACCAGTTCTATGACAGGGAATCATTGGGTTTGAGGCAACCATGCAAAGGGTTCTCTTTAGCTTGAATAGGATTGTTGCTGTAGGTCGAGCGTTTGAGGCTTCTTGACGTTTGAGGCTTCTTGACGTTTGAAATTTTTGGAAAATAGGAATTAATTTAGAAGGATGGGTTGCGCATCACTTGCAAGAAAACCCAGCAATTCCAAGGGGAGGGAAATTCGAAGATGAGGGGACGACTTGAACGTCAACACCTTGAAAATACTGAAAATTTTCGAGGTTTTGCAAAGAAGTACGTAAAAGAAGAGGCAGCACAATGGGAAATGGATCAAGCCATTCCTTTCTCAGTGATCACTGCAATGGCTCGCGAGGGGTTTTTCGCACTCACCCTACCAAAAGAAATGGGTGGAGAGGGAGCCGATTATGTGAGCTACGGGATGCTGAACGAAGCGTTGGGACGTTATAGTGTGTCCTTGACCGGAGTTCTGAATGTCCACACGATGGTCTGTGAAACGCTCGTGAAATGGGGAACGGCGGAGCAAAAAGAACGATGGTTACCCCCACTCATGCAAGGAGAACACATCGGCGCGTTTGCACTGACCGAACCTCAGGCTGGAATTGACTTGAGTGGTCTTTTGACCACGGTCACAAAGAAAGACGGCCGGTATTTTCTCAATGGCAGAAAAAAATGGATCACCTACGGGGCAGCGGCGGATCTGTTTTTGGTATTTGGTTTTCTCGATAAAAAGCCGGTTTGTTGTTTAGTCCCCAAACACACAGAGGGACTTAGCGTGACCCCAATCCGCGACATGCTGGGGTTCCGGGCATCTGCTTTAGGCGAGCTGAGTTTCGAAAACTGTGAGCTAACCGCCGATCAAATTATTGGCCAACCTGGATTTGCGTTCACCTTCATTTCTCCGTTTGCCTTGGATTTTGGTAGGATTAGCGTTGCATTTGCAGCGTTGGGATTGCTTCGGGGATGCCTGGAAGAGTGTGTGAGCTATAGCCGATCGAGGCAAACTGGGGAGGTATTATTGGCAGATCGTCCAGGAACTCGACGGTTGTTGACGGAAATGAAAATCGACTACGAAGCGGCGCGCCATCTCTGTTTGGATGGAGCGTTTTATAAATCTCAGAATGATCCGCTTTCGGTAGAAAAAATTTTTATGGCCAAATATTTCGCGTCTAAGGCCGCTGCGAAACATTCCGAAAAGGCGGTTCAACTCCATGGAGCCTTGGGATGTCACGAGCAAACCCCCACAGTGAGATTTTATCGCGACTCAAAAACGATGGAAATCATTGAGGGCAGCTCTGAGGTCATTGAGTCGCTGATTGGCAAAAGTCTGATTGATAAGAGGGGGCAAGTCCATTGAAAGCTTTACAAAATAACGCCTTCACCTCGCCTGTTGTGGAAGCGTTAAAAACATCATGTATTCGAACGCCTGGAAATGTGGCGGTAGTGAATGACTCTGTGGTTTTGACATACGATCAATTCCATCGTCAAACCAATCAAGCCGCTCATTTCTTACGTGAAAAAAGAATCCAACGAGGGGATGTAGTTGCTCTGGGGCAAGATCGTTCTTTGGAAGCATTGATCTTTATTTACGGCATCTTAAAAGCGGGTGGGGTGTACCTGCCGGTTGCCACTGATTTTCCCGATCAACGAGTAGAATACATCCTCAGCAATAGCGAAGCAAAACTGCTCATTTGCCACACGGATCATCGAACGCGTTTTCAAAACTTTTCAAACGTTGAAACCCATTCTTTTGATCTCACAGTTTTAGAAAGCTATTCCGATGCCGAACCGGATGTCGATTTGAGTCCCACCGATCTCGCTTATATCATCTATACATCGGGGTCCACGGGAACTCCCAAAGGGGTAATGGTGGACCATCAAGCGCTGAGCAATCGTATTGGGTGGATGCAAAATCACTACAATTTCAGCGAACACGATGTTTTTTTGCACAAGACCCCTTTGATCTTTGACGTTTCGTTGTGGGAAGTTTTTCTGTGGTCTTTGTCGGGAGCACGGGTGGTGGTCTTGCCTCAAAAAGCAGAAAGTTTTCCTCCTGCCATCATCCATACCATTTCCAACCATCAGGTCACGGTCGCTCATTTTATTCCATCGATGCTGAGTGTTTTCTTGGAATACTTGGCGGAAAGCGATCATGAAAAACTAAAAAGCCTCACACGATTGTTTTTAAGTGGAGAAGCCTTCACGCCCCACCTCCTCGAAAAATTCAACACAACGCTCTGCCGTTCGAATGGAACAGAAATTACCAACCTATACGGACCCACAGAAGCAGCAATCGATGTGACGTTTTTCGACTGTCCGAAGTCGGTGGATCTATCGGTGATTCCGATTGGCAGACCCATTGAGAACATCCGAACCTATGTTTTGGATGAGAATCAAACCGTAGTTGGAGATGGGGAAAAAGGGGAGCTGTGCTTGGCAGGAATTGGCTTAGCCAGAGGGTACATCAACAACAAACTATTGACCGAGGAGAAATTCATCCATCATTCCACCCTGCAGGAACGGCTGTATCAGACGGGTGATATCGTCGAGGTTTTAGAAAATGGGATGATTCATTATATCGGAAGAAATGATGATCAAATAAAAATCCGAGGGATGCGGATCGAACTGGGGGAAATCGAAGGTCAAATTTATAAGTCCAATATGGTGGATCAATGCTGCGTTCTGCTGAAAAACAAATCCACCATCAACAGCTACATCGTGGCGTTTGTTTGTTTTAAAAACGGATTCGATGAGACCTGCTTAAAAGCCGTACTCGCCGTATTTTTACCCGACTACATGATGCCTCGGAAAATTGTGGCTCTACCCAAACTGCCCACCTTGTTTAGTGGAAAGTTGGACCAGAAATCTCTGCTTGAGATGGAGATTGACTGATGGCCCCATTTCAAATTTCCAAAAGCAACGTCAACGACATTTTAGCCCTCACGCCCTTACAAGAAGGCATCTTATATCACTCGCTCCAAGATGAGAATAAACGGGCCTATCGTGTCCATCTCGAAATGGAACTCGAAGGTCGGTTGGATGTCGCTTGTTTTCAACAGGCTTGGGAAGCCACGGTCGCGGCCCATGATGTGTTAAGAACGTGTATCAAGTGGGAAAACATCTCCAGCCCTGTTCAAATCGTGTTGAAAGCACATCGCCCACCCATTCACATTCATGATTGCCAGAATGCCTCCGAAAAAGCGGCCGCGCTGAAAGAACACATTGTCAACACGGATCTCGAATTGGATGGTGTTCCGTTTCAAATCCATCTCATTCGAACTGGCGAGGTGTTCTACCAAATGATCCTCTCGCACCACCACATTTTGTATGATGGATGGAGCACCTCTATTATTGTCAGTGATTTTTTTGAGGCATATGCCCGTTTGAGCCAAGGTGAAGTGCCTCATTTGAAAAAATCTCCCTCACTCAAAGGGTTCATTAAGAAATGTAAATCAATCGACGTGGACCAGCACCGGAGCTATTGGGCCGACTATCTAGAAGGCATGAAAGAAAACCCGGTTTTCTCTTTAAAAACAGCCTCCACCCGCGGAACGGTTCGAGAACCTCTTGTCTTCCCCCGCCACTTCTCACCAGAAACGACCGTGGCGATCAAAGAGTTTGCAGTGCAACATCAAACCACGGCTGCTGCGGTGATTTATTTAGCGTGGGGCATCACGGTTCAAAAATATAACAACTGTCGAGATGTGCTCATCGGCACCACCGTGTCGGGGCGAAATTCTGTGGAAGAACAGCGATCCACCGGATTGTATATCAATTCGCTACCGCTGAGGATTCAATCCGAAACCGATTCCACCCTATCCGAGTTATTGGAGGGTTTGAAAGATCATTTGCACACCCGAACCGATTATGAACTCACTCCTTTAGCGGAAATCCAAAAAGTCATCCCCGACGTGACCAACCTGTTTGACACCCTGGTGGTGGTTGAGAACTATCCTTTGGATCTCAATCTATTCAACACGGCAAGTTCCTCGAACGGCTTGCACATCAAAAATTACCAAAGCCATGAACAAAGTCACTATGGCATCACGCTGATCATCGAGATGTTTGAGAACTTCAAGTGTTCCCTCATCTATGATGAGAACCAATTTTTAGCCGGTTATGGAGAGAACCTACTCCGGAATTTTGAGCTGGCGCTGACAGATATGGTGACCCACAAAGCTCAAAAATGGTCGGAAATTTCCGGGTGGGACCGAAACGAAAATCTCTTGGCACGATTCAATGAAACCCACGCAAAATTCCCCTACACGACCCTCCATTCCTTCCTGGAAAAGCAAGCCGAACGGATTCCTCATCAAGTGGCCCTGCGATCCGGCGATGAAAGTTTGACCTACCAAGAGTTGAATCGGCGATCAAATCGGCTGGCATGGCGGTTGCGGGAACAAGGCGTCAAAGCAAACTCCATTGTAGGTTTGTGTTGTGAACGATCCATCCACATGATGGTGGGCATTTATGCAATTCTGAAAGCGGGAGGGGCGTACCTTCCTCTGTCGCCCCAATTGCCCAACCAAAGGATGGAATACCTCATCCGCAACAGTGGCCTGCATTCGGTGGTTGCGGATGCGGATCAAATTGAACGACTCCAGCCGTATTGCCCAACGACTGGCTTGGAAGAAGCAGCGACGCAGGGGAGGACTGAGAACTTGCCGAATGTGAACCGGATCGACGATCTGGCTTATGTGATTTACACCTCCGGATCGACTGGGGAGCCCAAAGGGGTGATGATCAAACATCGATCCGTGGTCAATCGACTGCACTGGATGCAAAAAGCATTTTTGCTCACCGAAGCGAGCGTCATCCTCCAGAAAACTCCGTTCTTTTTTGATGTGTCGGTTTGGGAGCTGTTTTGGTGGACGTTTTCTGGATCCTCGGTATGCCTGCTTCCGGCAAATCAAGAAGGCAATCCAACAGTCATTGTTGACACCATTGATCGTTTCCAAGTGACCACGATTCATTTCGTCCCTTCCATGTTTCAGGCCTTCTTGGACTATGTGGAGACGATGGGAGAAACCCAAAAACTGGGCAGCTTGCAGCACGTGTTCACCAGTGGAGAGGCACTGACGACCAAACAAGTCGCTAAGTTCAGAAACGTGTTCCAAGAGGTGGAATCGGTACAATTGATCAATTTATATGGTCCCACGGAAGCCACGGTCGATGTGACGGTCTTTGATTGTACGGAAGAAGCCGAACTCGATTTTGTTCCAATCGGTCACCCGATTGATAATACAAAAATTTATATCCTATCCGATAATTTGGAAGTCTTGCCGGTTGGAGCACCAGGACAACTTGGTATCAGTGGGGAAGGACTGGCAAAAGGCTACTTGAACAACCCTGTGGAGACAGAAAAACGGTTCATTGATCACCCCTTTGAAGCGAATGCAAAGCTGTATCTCACGGGAGATTTGGCACGTTGGAGAAAAAATGGCGTGATCGAATACCTGGGCCGCATCGACCATCAGGTAAAAATCCGAGGGCACCGCATTGAGCCTGGAGAAATCGAAAATCGGCTCGTGCAACACACGAACATTCACGAGGCGGCTGTTGTCGCGAATCAGGACCAGCAGGGTGATACCTATCTAGCGGCCTTTTTTGTGGCGGATCGGGAACTCTCGGTCCAAGCCATCCGTGTGCATCTGAGCCAAGCCTTGCCCGATTCCTACATCCCCTCTGTGTTGCGACCGATGGATGTTTTGCCCAAAACGAAAAATGGCAAACTGGATCGCAAAAAATTACGACACCTCGACTCCCGTTGGGTTGAAGAAGATCGACGAGACCAAGCACCTTTCAAACCAGAAGCTCACGGAGCCAAAGCAAAACAAGAACTGACCCATCGGATTCTTCAAATTTGGCAAGAAAGTATCGGACGATCCGAGATTGCGACCGATCAAAACTTTTTTGAAGCGGGTGGAGATTCTTTGAAGCTCATCCGGATTTTAGCCAAACTCAAATCGACCCTGCAACCCGATATCACCATGGGGGATTTATTGAAATTCCCCACCGTGCATTCCTTGGCAGAAGCCCTCTTTTCCAAGCAGGAGGCCCTTTTCTCCAAGCAGGAGTCACAGCAATCTCGTATTGAATTCGGAGAAATCAAATCGACTACAAGCGTTGTTCGAGAAGGCGAGTCGGCTACAAACGCTGTCCCGTCGGAGGCTGTGCAAGAAGCGGTCGCTGTGATCGGCATGGCGTGTCGATTCCCAAAGGCAAAGGATCCAGATCAATTTTGGAGCAATATACTCCAGGGAGCAAACTGCATCAGTTTTTTGGAACCGGAACAGCTCATTCAAGCAGGAGTGGATCCTGAGTTGGTTCACAGCAAGCACTATGTGCCTGCCAAGGGAATTGTCGAAGATGCCGAACTGTTTGACGCGGAACTCTTTGAATATTCTCCGGGGGAAGCCCGCCAGATGGATCCCCAGTTACGGATTCTCCACGAATGTGCTCAAGAAGCCTTGGAATCTTCCGGTAGCTTAGCAAACGAAGCCCACCGGGTGGGAGTGTTTGTGGGAGCTTCTCCGAATTTCCATTGGCTCAAACGCGTGGGAGCGATATCGGAAGGCTCGTTGGATGAATTCAATTTGATGCTGCTGAATGAAAAAGATTTTTTTAGCAATAGGCTGTCTTACAAATTGAACCTCAAAGGGCCAAGCATGACGGTGCAAACCGGATGTTCCACTTCAGCCTCTGCGGTCCATTTGGCCACGCAAGCGATTCAAGCAGGGGAATGTGAAGTCGCGTTGGCGGGGGGAGTGAGCCTCACTTATCCTTTGGTTTCTGGTTATGTCTATCAAGCAGGGATGATCCGATCCGCAGATGGCTTTTGTCGAACCTTTGACAAAGACGCTTCGGGAACCGTGGCTGGAAATGGTTGTGGGGTGGTGGTGCTCAAACGATTGTCGTTGGCACAGGCAGACAACGATCTCATTTTTGCCGTGATCAAGGGATCAGCCGCCAATAACGACGGTTCGCTCAAGATGGGTTTCACTGCACCCAATATTTCAGGGCAAGCTGCGGTCATTCAGGCCGCGTTGACCAAGGCCAACGCTCCTAGTCAATCTATCCGATACATCGAAACGCATGGGACAGCGACTGAGATTGGAGATATCAACGAACTGGAGGCACTCCAGCAAGCATTTGCAGCGGCTCCCGGGAAAAATTTTTGTGCCTTAGGTTCGGTCAAATCCAACATTGGTCATCTCGATGCTGCCGCCGGAATTGCCGGGGTGATGAAAGCCGCCTTGGTGGCCTATCACAAGAAGCTGCCTCCGATGGTGGGATTCCGCGCAATCAACGAGGCTTTTGACATCGAAAATTCTCCCTTTTACATCAATCAAGAGGCGATTGATGTTTCAACTGAGGAAGAATTACGTGTGGGCGTGAGTTCGTTTGGAATGGGAGGGGCCAATGCGCATATTGTTTTGGAAAATCCTCCCCCAAGACAGAGAGGTACAGACGCGGCCTCTTCGGAAAAGACGCCTCGACTTTTGGTAACATCCGCCAAATCTCCACAACGGCTGGATCGCATGCAGGCTGACCTGAGAAAGCATGTGTTGGCACATCCCCGTGTGCCGTTAGAGGATGTTGCCTACACGTTGCTGTTCAAGCGATCCCACCTCCAACATCGAGCGTTTGCGATTGCAACCGAGGTCTCGGAATTTCAACAGGAACAGGTGAGCTTCGAGTCATCCCCATTGAAGGACTTAGGACCCGACCCCCGCCTCATTTTTATGTTTCCAGGGCAGGGCAGTCAGTACGTCGATATGGGCAAAGCGCTGTATCAGAATCTGCCTGCTTTCAAAGACGGTGTGGATGCGGGGATCCAAATTTATAAAAATCTCACCCAAATCGACCTCTACTCCATTCTATTTTCAGAGGGGCATCTATTTTCAGAGGGGCATCCTTCCAACGGACCTTCTAGCCATTCGATTAAAGAAACAGAAACGCTCCAACCGCTTCTGTTCATCTTCGAGTATGCATTGGCCCAAACGCTGATGAGCTGGGGGGTGAAGCCCCATGCCTCCGTCGGTCACAGTATTGGCGAATACGCATCTGCTTGTCTCAGTGGCGTGTTTACGTTTGAAGAGGGAATCGAACTCGTCACCAAACGAGGAAGGATCATGTCCCAGGCTCCGCGAGGTGCCATGCTGAGTGTGAAGGCGGCGTTTGAGCACATTGTTCCGTATATGAATGACCGCTTATCTCTTGCAGCAATCAATGCCGCTCACTACACGGTCATATCAGGAGCACGGCCCGATATTGAGGCTCTCGCGCAAGTGTTGGAAACTCAGAACATGCCTTGCCGCATCCTCCATACCTCGCATGCCTTTCACTCCAGCTTGATGGATCGCGCCAGCACAGAATTTTTTCAGGAGATCTCCCATTTTCGTTTTCAAAAGGCCCAACTCCCGACGATTTCCAATCTTTCAGGAACGTGGAAATTGGATGAGTATTCGCCTCGTTACTGGGCCGATCAGTTGCGCCAACCCGTCCATTTTAAACAAGGAATCGAAACCATCATAAAAGAAGGCCCCGTGATTTTTATCGAAGTGGGGCCAGGAAGAACGTTGGGAACGTTGGTGAAGGCAATTGCTCCAAAATCGTTGGTGCTCAATCTGATTTCGGGTGCCCAAGAATTACAAAATCCAATGGAATCGTTGTTACGTTGTCTCGGCACCCTCTGGCGTTATGGCAAAAATATCAGCGGGGTCGAGTATCTCCAAACCGGCAAAACCTTTCGGCTTCCGGCAACGCCGTTTATTCACAAAAAGTATGAAATACCCGCGTTACCCACATCCGCAAAAACCGAGACTCCCGACCCTCTCAAGACCGAGGCCCACGCATTACCCACATCCGTAAAAACCGAGACCCCCGACCCCCTCAAGACCGAGGCAACCGCGTTACCTACATCCATCAACGAAATCCCCGACCCTCACCAAATCCAAGCAAGCGGGCGGTTGGAGCGTAGTCCACACGTGGCGCAGTGGTTTTACGAACCCACTTGGGAACGCGCTGCCTTCGAAACCCAAGAACCAGAGCCTTTGGAGCGGATTTTAGTTTTTTCAAAACACGCCAACTTTTTGACGGACAAAAAATTGGAAGCCTTCTCCAGACGGACTAATGCGATGCAGGTGCATTACGGCAAGGTTGCAGAACGTGCACAAGAAGCCGCTTGGGGTGATTTTTGGGAGCAGTTGAAGCAACAAAATTTTGAATTCAACAAGGTGCTTTATTTTCTCTCGGAATCCGAGAACCCCGCTGATAGCTTAGACTATTTCAATCTTTGCCGACTCACGCGATGGATTGAAAATACGTATCCCAACACGAGGATCGATATCATTGTGATTGGCTTCAATACGTTTGATGTGATGGGAGCCGATTCTTTCAATCCGCATTTTGCATCCTGCTTGGGCTACACAAAAATCATCCCTTTGGAATCCTCGTTCCTTCGATCCAAATACGTCGATATCGACAGTACCGGTAGTCATACCGAGGTGATGCAAAACAAGCTTCTGCAAGAAATCAACATACCGCCTCAGAGCGAAGTCGTGGCTTTGCGAGGACACTACCGTTGGATCAAAAAACACCGACCGCTTTCTACCCCGTCTTCTCCCACGCTCCCCACCTTGTCTTCTCCCAATCCGGTTCAATGGATCAACAAATCCTCCACGGTATTGATTACAGGAGGCCTGGGAGGGGCTGGGTTGGAGATCGCGAAATACCTTGCTGAAACCTATCGGTGCCATTTGATTTTAGTCAATCGGTCGCTGTTTCCAGCCAAAGAAGTCTGGCAAACGATTGTCGATCAGGACGCGGGGGAGAACCAGCAGGATCCCAGAACGACCCAGGAGCATCCCAGAACGACCCAGGAGCATCCCAGAACGACCCAGGAGCATCCCAGAGCAACCCAGGCGGAGACCAAAGCGACCCAGGAGCATCCCAGAGCAACCCAGGCGGAGACCGAAGCGACCCAGCAAGATATCAGCGCGACCCAGCAAAGTGCCGGAGAGGCCGAGTGGGATGAAACGATTGTCAAGAAAGTCAGAACACTGCTCGACCTCGAAAAAGCAGGTGCTTCCATAAAAATTTGTCGAGGTGATGTTTCGAACGAGGAGGACATGGACCGCGTTTTTAAGGAACTCCGCCACAGCTCACTGAAAGTGGATGCCATTATCCATACGGCGGGCATTGCAGATTATCTGGGAACCATCTCGAAACGTGATTTGCATGAAACACAATCCATTTTAGCTCCCAAAATAAAAGGAACGCTGTTGCTCCATCAGCATGCCCAACAGATGGGGGTCCAATACATGATGCTGTTTTCCTCAATTGGGAATGTTGTGTATTCACAGAAGTATGGGCAAAGCGCCTACAATGCGGCGAACGAGTTCTTGGATGCGTTTGCCAGCTACGAAAATCAACAAGGAACGATGCACGTGACTTCAGTGGCATGGCCCGACTGGCGAGAGGTGGGGATGTCGCTGGATTCCGCTCGGTTTTGGCAAGAACGGCTGGGTTTGTCAGAAGAGGAGTTGTTTGCCAACAGTCTGACCAACCCCGAAGCCATGTCTGTATTTGAATATGCGTTGTCGTCCAATTCAGCGGAGTTGGTCGTGTCACCGATTGATTTGGACCAGAAGATTCAATGGAGCCGAGCCGTCTTGCAAAATGCGCTCAAGGGGTTGCAACCGAGCCGAAATCCAGCTCGTAAAGCAAAATCGAGTGATTTGGAATCCATCACGGCCACGGTGCTGGAAATTTGGCAGGAAGTGCTGGGCATTGAAGAGGTTTCCGCCCACGATAACTTTTTTGATATCGGAGCCAACTCTTTTGACATCACAAGAGCGTTGAATGCAATCATCGAAAGATACGATGTCGATATCTCCATCACCACGATGTATGCCCAACCGAATGTCCACGCCCTCAGTCATACCATCTTTGATTTAGCCAACTTTAATTTAGCCAAAGGGAGTTCGAGATCATCCGGAAAAGAACCCAGAAAGTCTAAATCTCAAAAACAGGCAAAAACCCTCATTAAAAGCAAACTGCTGAATAAGGCAAAAAGATGATGTCACCCAATTCGATCCTGTTTCCACAAAAAATTAAAGTCGCCTACATGTTTCCTGGTGTGGGATCCCAACAAAAGGGAATGGGCAAAGCATTCTATGAACAGTGCAACGCATTCAAAGGAGTTGTCGATCAGGCTACCGATTTTTTGAATGAAGATGTCATGGAGATTTGCTGTGGAGAGCAATACCAAAAACTTGAAAAGCTCGAATATGCTCAGTTGATACTTCATACAATCAATGTGGCAACCTATGAAAGCTTTCGATTGAACAGTCAGATCGAACCAGATTTCATGTTGGGGTATAGCTTGGGAGAGTATTCTGCCTTAGTTGGTGCGGGTGTGATTCCTTTTACCGAGTCGCTTCACCTATTAAAAAGACGAAGTCAGATCGTCAGCAAGGTGGAAAAAGAAGTGGGCACCATGGCGTGGATTGTCAACTCAGACTATCGCCTTGTTGAGAAAGCCTGTGCTCATGTGGGAAGCGAAAACGTCACTATTTCTGCAATCGACAGCCCCTTGAAAACCTGCATTTCAGGAACACTACAAGCCATCCGAGAAGTCCATGATTACTTGATGGTCTACTCAGGAATCGTCATTCCCATCAAAATGAGTGGCCCCTTTCATTCCCCCTTCATGACCGAAGCCAAACAGGAATTTCGTGAGGTCTTGAAGGGAGTCCGCTTCAACAGGCCAAACGTGGATGTCATCTCCAACGTGAGTGGCCATCCTCACTGTTTTGAGTCACTACAAGATAATCTAGCGGAGCACCTGATTTGTCCGGTGTTGTGGAAAGCCTCCATCGATTTTCTGGATCAGCAAGGAGTCAATCTCCTGTTTGAGTTGGGACCCAAAAATATTCTGAAGTTTCTTGCTGAGGAAAACCAAATTGGGGCCACCAGTTGTTCGATCGGATCTCCGCAAGATGTGGAGCGTACCCTCGGTGGTTTGACTTATAAAAATCTTGAATTTGTTGAGGTGGTTGAAAACATTTATCGCAGTTTGGTAACGGTCAAAAACCACAATGAGAATTCAGTATTGTATCAACAAATCATCCATGAGTGCTGCGATCAAATCGAGCAACAACTGCAAGCGGCTAAACAGCATAACGAATTTTCTGAAGTGGAGTTTAGAAAGGCTGTAGCCATTTTTTTTCAAGCAATGGAAGCGAAGCAAGTTCCACAGTCGCATTTTAGTCAAATTTGTAAAAATGTGCTGAAAAACAAAATCTATCTTGATGCGAACGAACCAAACAAAAACCCTTGATAAGGATGAATTCTATGTATGAAAAAATAGGTGTGATTGGGGCAGGTACAATGGGTGTTGGACTTTCGGTGACTCTGCTGCTTCGGGGTTACAAAGTGATATTGATCGATACACAAGATACCATCTTAGAAAAGGCAAAGACGGAAATATCCAAAACCATGATGTATGCCCCCATGATCAACAAAAAGCTGCCCCGAAAATCGCCTAAAGAGGCATTGGTTGACCTGGAAATGAGTCTCAACTTAAAGGCTTTGGCAGCGAGTGATTTTGTGGTGGAGAACATCACGGAAGACATCGATATGAAGCAATCATTGTACTCTCAATTGAACCCAATCTTGCAGGAAGAAACGATTGTTGCCGCAAATACGTCCTGCATTTCGATCACAAAAATCGGATCGTCGATCAGCCATCCTGAACGCATTCTTGGGATTCATTTTATGAATCCCGTCTATCTCAAAGAAGCCGCTGAAGTGATCCGAGGTCAGCATACAAGTGACACGACGATACAAAAGGCTTCCGATCTGTTGAAGCAACTCGAAATCAAACCGATTGTGGTGAAAGATTTTCCAGGTTTTGTATCAAACCGTATTTCACATCTTTTTATGAACGAAGCGGCCTTTGTGGTTCAAGATCAGCTTGCCGAACCGAAGGATGTCGACGAGATATTCAAACGCTGCTTTGGCCATAAAATGGGACCACTCGAAACCGCTGATTTGATTGGGCTGGATACCGTCGTCGACTCGCTCAAGGTCTTATACGACTCCTTCCAAGATCCTAAATTTAGATGCTGCCCCTTACTACAAAAAATGGTGGATGCGGGGTTTCTAGGGCGTAAATCCAATAAAGGATTTTATGAGTATAAATCGTAATAACGCTTTCGCATAGAGAGGCTACTTATGACCCAAATTCAGGAATACTATTCATTATTTTTGGAGCAAATATGTCAATGAATCTCGACCGGCTTGTTGCATACAATGAGAGACATCAAGAAAAAGTATATTGGACAAAAAAACTGGAGGAGTTGGACTTTAGTTTCAGCGACGGAAATGGAGCAGATTACAGCCAGGACTTTGTGATTATCGACCCCGGTACAACCCAACAGTTGGATGCCTTGGCAAATGGTTCAGATCATCGACTCGTTGTGGTGTTGATGTCGGCACTTCTCATCAGTCTGAAATTCATCAAAAACCAAAAACCGTACATCCTTTCCCCTATTTTTGCGGCAGATGATCAAGAGGGGTTGATGAACAAACTGTTGGTGTTATCGATTGACCCGTCGCGGCATGGCAATGTGAAGGAATTTTTAGGAGGTTTGCGTGACGACTTGATCGAGTCAACCAAGTTTCAGAATTTCCCCATCGACATGATCAAAAACCCAGATGGTCCGGAAACGAGTTTAGCGCCTTCTGTCATGTTTGGGTTTTACCCTGTGCAACTGAAGCTGGCGTTTAAAGCGGACATTGACATCCAGGTGTCACGGATTGCAAAGTCGTTGAGAGTGAAGGTGAGTTACAACAAAGCAAAGCTGTCGGGAGAGGTGGCATCGAGCTTACTGAATGCGTATGTGCAGGTCATCAAATTGATTGGCCAGAACAAAGAGGAGCGCATCACGAATCTCGAATTTTTTATTAAAGACTTCGTGAGTTCGGGGGACCTGAGCGTCTTGATGACCAAAACCTCATTGGAGGATCAGGCATGCAAAGACTCCGCGATGAATCGCCCTAAAACCGCACTCGAAAATGAGTTGTCGGGACTTTGGCAAAATCTTCTCAGCATCAATCACGTCGAAGCCCAGGATAATTTTTTTGTATTAGGAGGGCATTCGTTGAATCTTGTATCCCTGGTGAACCGGATTCGGGAGGAAATGCGCCTTGAAGTGAGGTTGCTCGATTTTTTCGAAAAACCGACCTTGGCAGGCATGGCCACCGTGCTCTCTCAATCCACAGCCATCGAAGGAACGGAGGCCGAACCCGTTGTTCAAGAATACAGGAAGGCGCTTCCGGCGCAAAAGAGGCTCTACCTCCTCTGCAAAAACAAAGAAATTGGCACTGCCTACAACCTAGCGTCTGTGATTCAAGTGGAAGGGGAAATTGACGTGGCGCGTTTGGAAGGGTGTGTCAATCAACTGATCGACCGGCATGAGGTGCTCCGTTCATCGTTCCATTTTGAGGCAGGGGAAATCCGGTTCAAAATTCATCCGATGGAGCCACTGCGGCTGTCACGAATCGAATCCGATGAAACCCAGATCGATTCTGCCATTGAAGACTTCATTCAACCTTTTGATCTCGATACCGGCCCTTTGTTTCGCGTGGGCCTACTTAAGGCCCATGCCAATAAGGCGTATCTCGTTTTGGATATGCATCACATTGTGGGAGATGGACTGTCTTTGGCGATCCTCAGCCAGGAGTTGGTGAACCTGTATCATCAAACCAAGCCGCTGGAATCGGCTTCCCCGTTTCTGAGCTATGTGGATTGGTTCCATCACAATCAATCGGGTCTGCAAGAGGAAACCCAATACTGGCTCGACCAACTGAGCGACTACATTCCATTGGATCTCTCGACAGATTTCACGCGTCCCAAATTTTTAAAATATGCGGGCAACTTGGTTGTGGGGGAAATTCCCACAAGCACCAGCAAGGCAATTGACAAGGCCACAAAGGCCTTGGGGATCACAGAGTTCGCTTTATATACCGCAGCTCTCAATGTGCTTTTGTTTCAATACACCGATCAAAAGAAGCTTTTTATAGGCACCCCAGTCGACCTCCGAAAGGGGGGGCGGTTTGAGAAAGTGGTTGGCCCCATCATCAACACCATTGTTCTCAAAAATGTGGTGGAACCATCAAACACGGTGGAAGCGTTTCTACAAGAGGTCAACCGCGGCATCTTTGAAGGAATCAGCCATAGCGATGCGCCATTTGAAGAAATTCTATCCAAGTTGGATATCGAAGTGGATCCCAGTCGACATCCGGTTTTTGATGTGATGATTTTGATGGAGAACTTTTACCAGGACATCCAAAACAGCGGCTCCGTGACGTTTGCACGACGAGATGTGCTGCCCACGACTTCAAAATTTGATTTAACCTTCAACTTTCGAAAATTGGAATCATCCATCCAGGTGGAGATTGAATACAACACGACACTGTTCACCCAGGAAAGTATCGATTTGATGTTGGAACGATTGATTCATGTGGTGGGGGACTTATGTGAAAAGCCAATGGAATCGATTGGTCAGCTTTCGTTGATCTCAGCCCGTGAGAAAAAACGAATGCTGGAAGAATTCAGTGTCTCCCCCCAAGTCCCGTTGTCGGAACGCACCATCCCTGAAATGTTTTCCGATGTGGTGTCGGCGCATCCACAGCAAATCGCGATTGTGTGTCAGGATCGGCAGATCACTTATGAGGAGCTTGATCGCTTTTCCAACCGAATTGCAAACACCCTGAAGCGATCCGGAGCAGGGAAAGACACAAACATTTTGATCCTATTGGACCGAAGCTATGAAATGATCGCGAGCCTCATGGCAGTCTTGAAACTGGGGTTGACCTACGTGCCGTTAGATCCCGGTTATCCCCAAAACCGCATCGTGGAGATCGCCCGCGAGTGCGATACAAACACCATCCTCACCAACCGCACGTATCAAGATCGCTGTGCCGATTTTGAAAACACGCTACTGGTGGATGACTCCAAAGTTGAAGAAGCGGCCCCCACCTTAACGACAGTTCATACCGATTCTGCACAGACCGCTTATGTGATTTTTACGTCGGGTTCTACCGGGAAGCCCAAGGGGATTAAAGTGAGCCATCGCAATATGGAAAACTTTATCACTGCCATGCAAACCGACTATCCGTTGACTCCTCAGGATCGTATTTTATTCAAAACCCCGATCACTTTTGATGTTTCCGTGATGGAAGTGTTTGTCAGCCTCATGTCCGCAGCACAAGTGGTGGTGCTCCCAGGAGACCTGCATAAAGATCCGAGAAAAATCATCGCCTTCATTGAGCAGTATGGAATCACACTCACCAATTTTGTTCCCTCCATGTTTAAGGTGTTTTTGGATAGCTTGGAAAACACCTCGGTGGAATCTCTCCGCTCTTTAAAAGCCCTGTATCTGGCAGGTGAAGCGTTGCCTCTGAACCTAGTGGAGCGTTTTTATGCCATAGGAGGGGCAGCGGATTTGGTCAATTTGTACGGACCGACCGAAGCCACCGTCTTTGCCACATCCAAACGATTTTCTGCCCAAGAAACCGACCGAACCATGAGCATCGGCCGCCCGTTGACAAACGTTCAAATGTACCTACTCCATGAAAATTTAGACTTATGCCCGACGGAGATTCATGGGGATGTTTATATCGGCGGGGGAAGCCTTTCTCAGGGATACTTGAATGACGAGGAGAAAACACAATCGGTGTTCACCCAACATCCTACGCTGGGGCGGCTCTACAAAACTGGAGATATTGGACGGTGGTTGACCAATGGCGAAATCGAGTATTTGGGGCGATCCGATCAACAGGTCAAAATCCGTGGTTTTCGGGTCGAAAAAGGAGAGATCGAAAATCGAATACAGGAATTCCCTGGCATCACCGAAGCCCACGTTATCCAAGCTGAGGCCCACGGGGGAGAACTTCGGGCATTTTATACGGCACAAGACACGGTAGCGGAGCGCGAACTGGAGAAACATTTGCGCCAGTATTTGCCGGATTATTCGATCCCCAATGTCTTGGTTCAGTTGGAAACATTCCCCATCAACAGTTCTGGGAAGGTCGATTTGCAAGAACTGCTGGCCATTCAGGTCGAAAACTGGGGAGTGGCTCCGCCCAGTCATGAAACCACCGCATTGGAACAGGAACTGATCGATATCTGGAGCCGAGTACTGGAGCAGGATCAGATCGATATCGATTCGGATTTCTTCAAGCAAGGAGGGAATTCACTGACCGCTATTTCCATCGATTTGGAATTAGAAAAGAGCGGCTTCGTTGTCGACGATTTGATTGTATATGAAATGCGAACGGTTCGGATGCTAGCCGAACACATCGAAGGGAAAACAGCATGAAATTTTGTTGGGCTTTACCGGTTGTCCGGACACACGAAACGCAGCGGCTTATCGAGGCGTATATTGACCATTCCTTGCGAGCCGAAGGGAACCATTTTGATGCGGTATTGGTATCGCTAACGCCAGACTCCTTAGATCCATTTGTCATTGCGACAAAAATTGGCATGGATTGCAAAAACATTGAGTTGCTAATCGCACAAAACACCAATCATATTTTGCCGACATACACGGCCAAAGCGTTGAATACGTTGAATGCGATTGTCGGACCTCGGGCCAGTCTCAATATCGTTACCGGCAGTTCCAAAATCACGCTTTCCAAAGATCAAAAACCCATACGCCATGCAGAGCGTTATGTCCGAACCCGAGAATTCACCGAAATCCTTCAGCAATTGAGGCAGGGGACCACCACCTATGACGGGGATTTCTTTTCGATCATTAGCAGCGATATCTATCCTGCTGAAGATTCCTGTCAACCCGCCAGTTACTTTGTGGCAGGGAGTTCTCAGGAAGCCCAGGAAGTGGCGGCGAAATATGGGGATGTTTACATCATGTACGCCAGCGATTTTTCGACGGTTGAAAGGACCTTTGAAAACGTAAGAGCCTTGGCCAAACAACACGGAAGGGACATTCAATGTGCCCTGCTAATTGATGTGATTGCACGCAAGACTTCGGAGGAAGCCTGGCAAGTGGCAGAGCAATTGGTTGCCAATACACCGGAACAGATCAAGCGGCTCACAAAGGTTTTTCTCAAGAGTGTGGATTCCGTGGGATTGGGTCGATATCGGGATTTTGGGGCCAATGACCTCATGATTGATGAAACGCTTTGGGCGGGTTTGAATAAAATCAATCCATCCAATTCGATCTCTTCCGTCGGTTCGTATGCGGAAGTGACGTCCACGTTGAAGCGATTCCACAATATGGGTGCGAACTACTTTATTTTGACGTGCATCAATGGAGATGAAATAGAAAATATCGGACAAAATGTGATCGCTCGCCTCAAGTCGTTTTAAAGCAGAAGCGTCGTTTGGCCATCCATAGTTTATGAAAATTGAGGAGTAATAATGAATAACTGCCGTCATCTCATATCCATTCGAGATTTGGAAAATCAGGATCTCCGTTACCTTGTTTCCCGCGGAGCGCAGTTCATTGCAGAAGGGAAAAATGTCGCCCATACCGCTCAAGGAAAAATTGTGGGTATCTACTTTTTGAAAACTTCAACGCGAACCCGGACTGCTTTTTCAAGTGGATCGTTGAGAATTGGAGCGCAAATCATTGCCTATGGGCCGAATGATTTGCAGGTGAATACAGGCGAGACCACAGAAGATACGGTCAGGGTTCTGTCTTCCATGCTTGATGCGTTGGTCATTCGAACTGCGGGGTGTCCGGAAGAACTGCGGCTGTTTGCTTCACAAAACACGATGTCGGTGATCAATGCCATGAGCCGAGACGAACACCCCACTCAAGCCATTGCTGACCTCACGACCATGCAAAGTCAATTTAAACAAATTGAAGGACTTCGCGTGCTGTATATTGGCGAGGGAAACAACACAGCGGCGTCTTTAGCGCTTGCCTTGGCCCGTTTCAAGGATGTGGAATTCCATTTGTACACGCCCCCCGGATATGGGTTGGATCCGAAAATTCTTGCTGAAGCAAAATTGGTGGGGAAACGACATGGGGCGTTGATTATCGACAGTCACTCCATGAGGAATCTGCCCACCAATGTCGACGTGGTGTACACGACCCGTTGGCAAACCACCGGAACCACCAAAGCGGATCCCAACTGGCGTGCCACCTTTGCCCCTTTCCGTGTCAACGAGGAGGTGATGGCAGCCAATGCCAGGGCGTTGTTCATGCACGATCTACCGGCCCACCGAGAGGAAGAAGTGGTGGCAACCGTGTTGGATGGCCCACAAAGCATTGCGTTCGAGCAGGCCAAAAACAAACTGTATAGTGCGATGGCAGTGGTCGATTGGTGCTTAAACGGTCCGTTATGATGATGAATAAACTCGCCGGAATCGGCTGGTTATTGGCTGTAGTTTTATCGTTTTCGATGCCTGCTTTTGCCAGTGAACTGAGCGCATTGGAAATTGACACCCTGGTTCAAGAAACGATGGAACGTGCCAACATTCCAGGATTGGCCGTTGTGATCCTGAAAGACGGCAGCAGCACCATCAAAGGTTATGGGCGTGCCAATGAACACAACGAACGGGTTTCGGCCAATACTGCCTTTGAACTCAGCTCCAATAGTAAAGCCTTCACAGCCCTTGCAATTTTATTATTAGAGTCTCAATCCAAAGTTTCGCTGGATGACCCAATTACCAAATACATTCCCTGGCTGAAGCTGAGGTATGAAGGGAAAGAGGTGATCCCCTTCGTTTCGGATTTTTTAAGCCATACCAGTGGCATCAACGAAAATTCGATTGGCTTGATTCCGATGGCAGAAGGGGAAGGCGCACTGGCTCGAACCATCGAAGCCGTCATGCAAATGCCACTCAAATACAAACCCGGAACAACCTTTGAGTATGCCACCGTGAACTATGATGTATTGGGGCTTCTGATTGAAATCGTGTCAGGAAGAAAATATGCAGAATTCATGGAATCAGAAGTCTTTGAGCCACTGGAATTAACTCAGACTTACGTGAAGGAGGGGCAAGAGCGCAAAGCCGAATTGGCAACGGGATACAAGTATCGTTTTTTATCACCAGCCCCTTACGAAGCGCCTCCTTATGATGGAAATGCACCAGCCGGATATATTGTTTCCACAGCAAAGGATCTGGAACGGTGGCTGAAGATTCAACTCCAACCGGAAGTCAGCCCGTTTCCGAATCTGATCGCCAAATCCCAAACGGCGTTTCGTCATGTACCGCCTGATTTGGATGGCACTTCTTATGCCTATGGATGGAGTGTGGAGCAGAGGGGGCAGGGCATATTGTCGCATCAAGGGGCCAATCCCAATTACTCGTCTCACATCATTTTCAGTCCAGAGGAGGCATTGGGAGTCTCGGTTATTGGAAATCTGAACACGCCTTTGACCCAATATTTAGCCGTCGAATTATTCAACCAGTTGAGAGGGCATGAAGCCGACAATCAACAAACAACCTACTTTAAGAAAGTGGACCAAATTGCATCAGTAGCTACGGCATTTTTGATCTTCAATGCACTCGTGTTGGTGGGCTTGTTGATCCATTTGGTGTTTCTCAGAGAAAGCGACGCGTATCTTGCCAAAAGGTCAAATGCCTGGGTCAGCATTGGGGTGTCAGTGCTGGGTTTCCTCTTGACAGGGTATGCCGTGTATAAGCTGCCCAATCTCATCTTCAATGGGCACCCTTGGCCGTTTATTCAAGTGTGGGCACCTTCCAGTGTTTTACCCGCCTTGTTCAGTTTTCTGGCATTTGTTGGATTATTTTTTCTCTACTACACGGTTTACAATCTTCGGCCCAAAAAACGACACTTCTTTATCATTTTATTGTTTCTCAGTTTTTTTAGCGGATTTGGAAATGCATTTATTATTTTTGTCATCAATCAAGCGCTGATCGATGATCAGCCGATTGAATCGGGAGTACTCTTCTTTTTTGTGTGTGCCATCCTATTGTATCTGTCGACTCAAAAATCGTTACGCTACGGACTGATCAATGCTGCCAACAATTTCCTATATGAAAAACGGATCCTCCTGATCGAAAAGATTCTGCAAATCACTTATCAAAACTTCGAAACAATCGAAAAAGGCAAACTCGAATCGGTATTGAACAATGACACAGAAACCTTAAGCGGTGTTATCAACACTGCCATCACCAGTTTTACCGCATTCATTACTTTGATTTGGTGTTTTATCTATCTGGCGATCATCAATGTTTATGGGTTCATGCTTTCGTTTGCGATTATTTTTGTGGTGACTTTGTTATACCATATTGTATCGGCACGTGCAGAAGCCGTTTGGAATGAGGCCAGGAATATTCAGAATCTTTTTTTTCGTCTGATTTCAGATGTCGTTCATGGATTTAAAGAACTCAAAATCAACCAGAAAAAAAGCCGAGATTTTAAAGCCGGTTTTGTCAAAGTCTGTAAGGAATACACCTCGTTGAGGATCAAAGGAGAAATTGGCTTTTCGAATATATTTATCATTGGTGAAATCCTATTTGTGATCGTGATTGGTTTTGTCACGTTTGCTTTTCCCAGCATCTTTCGTGATATCGGCAATGTGGAGATCCGGAACTATGTTCTCGTTTTTTTATATATGACGGGGCCAGTGAATGAGATCTTGAATGCCGTTCCGTTTGTCTCCATGGCAAAGATAAGTTGGCAACGGATCAATGAAATCATAGGTCTGGATGTGAGCAAACTCGAACAGCCTTCTGCAAATTCAGACTACCATCAGGAAGTCAAACTCGAACTGGATCAGATTCGTTATAGTTATGAGAGCGAAAATCGATTCAGTATTGGTCCCATCAGCGCTAGTTTTTCTTCTGGAGAAATCATTTTTATCACGGGCGGAAATGGCAGTGGTAAAACCACACTCGCGAAAATAATCTCAGGACTTTATTCTCCTGATTCTGGAGATTTGAAGTTAGGAGGACAAGCCATTCCTCCTGATATTTTAAGAGATCACTTCAGTATTGTCTTTGCTGATTATCACTTATTTGACCGCCTTTATGGGGTGGATCTGCATGATAAAGTAGAGGAGATTGACACGTTGATACAGCAATTTAGATTGGATAATAAAATCACCATTAAAAATGGAGTGTTTAGTACAACCAATCTATCCACTGGGCAAAGAAAAAGACTTGCGCTTATTGCAAGTTATTTAGAGGATAGGCCCATTTACCTGTTTGACGAGTGGGCTGCTGATCAAGATGTAGAATTTAGGAAATATTTTTATGAAACCCTCTTATCAGATCTCAAAAGCCTGGGGAAATGTGTGATCGTGGTTTCTCATGATCAACAGTATTTCTCAGTGGCAGATCGAATCATCAATCTGGAAATGGGCCAACTGGCCACATGAAGGGAATATGCAAAAAGACATTAAATGTGTAGTTTGGGATTTGGACAACACTCTATGGGATGGCACCCTACTGGAACAAGACCAACTGGAGCTAAAACCCGAGATTAGAACAGTCATTCATGAGCTAGATCGTCGAGGAATCTTACAATCGATTGCAAGCAAAAATGAAGTATTGGCTTTAGATAAACTCAAAGAGTTTGAACTCTACGACTACTTTCTTTATCCACAAGTCAATTGGAATCCAAAATCCAAAAGCATCGAAACTATCTCAAAGGAACTCAATCTTTCTAAAGATACCTTCATGTTTGTAGATGACCAAATCTATGAACGAGAAGAAGTGCATAGTGTGTATCCCGAAGTGGACTGTGTCGATGCCAAAGATTACCAAACTCTACTGGAGAATAAGAGACTCAATCCTCGCTTTATTACGGATGAGTCGCATTTACGCCGTAAAATCTATCAACAGGAGGTTGTTAGGAAGCAAGCCGAGCAAGAGTTTGAGGGGCCATCCAACGCTTTTCTGTCCAGTCTTGGGATGAAATTGAGCATTACGAAAGCTTCGTTGTTGGATTTAAAACGTGCTGAGGAACTCACACTACGGACCAATCAACTGAATACCACCGGGATCACCTACAGCTATGAGCAATTGCAGGAATTGCTGGAGGACCCAGACTATGAACTGGTGGTCTGTGAACTCACAGACAAATATGGACCGTATGGAAAGATTGGGTTGTGTTTGATCCATAAATTGGAAAAGGTTTTTAATATCGATCTGTTGTTGATGTCCTGCCGAGTGATGTCACGGGGGGTGGGATCCGTATTGATCACGTATCTTTTAAAAATGGCGCATGACAACCAAGTGAAACTTCGGGCTTGGTTTAAAAAGACAGATCGCAATCGCATGATGTATATCACGTACCGGTTTGCAAATTTTAAGGAAGTTCAAACTGACGAAGAATTGACGATTCTTGAGAACGATCTAACGAATATCCCTGAATATCCCAGCTACATAAATTTGAACTATGTCAAAATTTAGAAAATGGAAATAGCATCCAGTAGTTGTTCTATAGATCGATAGCTGAATCAATAGATTAAGAACCAATAGGTAGAAATCAATAGATAAGAACCAACCGATAGGAACCAACCGATAGGAACCAACCGATAAAACCTAACCGATCAGAACCAACCGAGGATTGATTAAAAATGGAACAAAAAGAGTTAATACGGAATTTCATCAATGGGCATTTGATTGTGTTTGAAGAAGAGAACCCTTTTAGTGACGATGACGATATTTTTAAGCTGGGGTTTGTCAATTCTCTATTCGCGATGAAGCTGGTGGCTTTTATTGAAAGTGAATTTCAACTCACTTTGGAAGATGAAGATTTTGATATCCAAAATTTTTCCAGTGTGAATGCAATCCTTCAGTTGATCGCCAGAAAACGGGTGTAGTCCATGTATCAGGAAGCCTTTCTGCAAAATTTTGAGCGATATTGCGAAGAACAAATACTTCCCAAGGTCTCCGATTACGAACAACAGCAAGGGATGGATCGTCAACTGGTCCGTGAGTTGGGCCAGCTCGGTTTTTTAGCTCCGAATCTGCCCAAAGAGTATGGAGGGATTGCATTGCCTGCACCCGAGTATGGCGAATTCATCCGGACGTGTGGGGCTACCTACAATTCCTTGCGTGAACTCATCACCGTGCATGCAGCGTTGGTGGGAGAATCCATCGTGAGATGGGGTGTGGATCATCAAAAACAACGCTATCTCTCGGATTTGGCTTCAGGTGAAACCCTAGCGGCATTTGCCTTGAGTGAACCAGAAGTGGGCAGTGATGCGAACGCTGTGCAAACGACCTATGCCGTCAAGTCCGACGGATTTGAACTCAATGGAGTGAAAAAATGGATCAGCTTTGCCGGTATTGCTGATTTATTCCTCGTCTTCGCCCGCAACGCAGAAAATGATGCGGAAGTGTCTGCTTTTTTGGTGGATCGGAACACTGAAGGCATTCACGTTGACCCCATTAAAAACATGATGGCGAGCCGGGCTTCGCACTTAGGAATCATTACGTTTTCCGCAGTGAAGCTTGGAAAGCAAAGTGTGTTGGGGCGGCTCGGTTCGGGGTTCAACTGCATTGCCAATACGGCGTTGGATCATGGAAGGCATTGTGTGGCTTGGGGAAGTGTGGGGGTGGCTCAGGCGGCGTTGCAGCAGATGGTGAATTACTCCCGAAGACGAAAACAGTTTGGTCAAAAGATTTGTCAGCTTGAACCGGTGCAGCGGTTGATCAGCGATTCGGTGATCGAATATCAGGCGGCTTGGGCCATGTGCAAAGCCGTGGCCGAAAAAAGACAAAACAAACACTTGGATGCCACGGTGGAAACCTCAATGGCCAAAGTGTTTTGTGCTCGCGTGGCAACAACGGTGAGCGAACATGCCGTTCAGGTGTTTGGAGCCAAAGGGATTTCTGAAGACTATGCCGTGTCCCGGCTCTTTAAAGAAGCCAAGTCCTTGGAGGTGATCGAAGGAACGGCACAAGTCCTACAAAACATGGTGGCGTTACATGCCTTACACACATTTTACGATAAGAATTGGAAAGAAGCTTAATGGATACTCAACGAACCGGACTAGAAATCGCCGTCATTGGGATGAGTGGCAGATTCCCCAAAGCGGGAAACATCGAAACCTTTTGGGAAAATATAAAGTCAGGCAAGGACTGCATTTCCACTTTCAGTGATGAAGAGTTGCTGCAATCGGGTATTGAAAAAAGCCTGCTGGATGATCCAGCCTACGTCCGGTGTGGGGGCTTTATCGAAAACATTGAGGAATTCGACCACGAGTTTTTCAATTATTTGGAACGCGAAGCCCGAATCACGGATCCTCAGATTCGAATTGCCCAAGAATGCTGCTGGGAAAGCCTGGAAGCGGCGGGCTACAATCCCAAAAATTATGAAGGCGCGATTGGTCTCTATTTGGGAGCTTCGACCAATTACCATTGGATGCAACGCAGCCCCTTGATGAATTTCAAAAATCCCGTGCAGTTTGCAGAAGCGTCCACACTGTCTTTCAAAGATGCTCTGAGTACTTACACGAGTTACAAATTAGGACTCACGGGTCCAAGCTTCACGCTCTATGCCGCCTGTTCGACCTCATTGCTTGCCGTACATCTGGCATGTCGGTCGCTCCTCACAGGGGAATGTGAAATGGCTTTGGCCGGAGGGGTTTCGGTCTCTTATCCCAAAAAGCGAGGCTATTTGTATCGAGAAGGTCTGACCGCGTCTCCAGACGGCAAAATCAAAAGCTTTGATGAACATGCCAATGGGGCCATTTTTGCAGATGGGGCGGGAGTGGTGCTGTTGAAGAAGCTCGAAGATGCCATTGCGGATGGCGATACCATCCACGGTGTGATCAAAGGTTCGGCAGCAAACAACGATGGCCAACAAAAAGTAGGTTACACGGCTCCCAGCGCCGAAGGCCAAGCCGAGGTCATTCGAAACGCCTTGGACTTTGCCGAAGTGGAGGCTTCGACCATCGGATATATCGAAACTCATGGCACGGCCACCTCGTTAGGCGACGCGATTGAATTTGAGGCCCTTTGTGAGGTTTTCAAGCCTACGTCCAAAATGGGATTCTGTGGCATTGGCTCCGTGAAAAGCAATATTGGGCATCTTGATACGGCGGCAGGGGTGGCTGGATTGATCAAGACGCTCTTGGCGCTCAAACACAAAGTCATTCCCCCGTCGATCAATTTTCATTCACCCAATCGCAAATTGAATTTGGCGGAAAGCCCGTTTTACCTCAACAATGCGCTGGTGCCCTTTGAGGACATCGAAGGAGTGCGTCGAGCCGGAGTGAGTGCCTTTGGGTTTGGAGGCACCAACGTGCATGTCATTGTGGAAGACTACGAACCCGAGCGAGTCACGTATCCGGTTTTGCCGGGCTATTTGATCAATCTGTCGGCAAAGAATCCGGTCTCTTTAGAATCAGCAAAAAAGAAACTCGCCAGCTTCCTCAAACGGAATTTTGATAGCGATTTGAGCCAAGTGACATACACACTGGATGTCGGACGGGCTTGCTTCGAGGAGCGTTATTCCATTGTGGTGGAAGACACCCGTGAAGCGATTTCCCAGTTGAGCCAGCCTTTGCAACCCCAGGAATCCCCACGGGAAGCCTACCAATTAGCCCTCCATTTTGCGCCTATCGAGGATTTTTCCTTTCTCAAAGGCTTCATCACATTGGTGGGGTTTCAAGAACATTTGCATGAAGCGTTGTCGGCGGTATCAGAGGCCGCGGCAGTGAGTTACAACGATTTGGTGAACCTGCATGGTCTGGAAGTCCCCTCTCGGAAAGCGGCTTATGAATTGATCCTACTCTATAGCTTGCACCGTTTTATTGAAGACTTGGGCATCCCATTTGAAAAGTACGACGACAGTCTCCTCTCTCGGGTGTGCCAGGAGGAACTGTCCTTATCGTCCGCCTTCCAGGAGTTACACCACGGATCACGGAATATTTTTCGAACCGACACAAATGACGAGCAGAGTCCGCAGGGAGGTCCACGTTTGACACTCGGAGGGGAGGCCCTCCTTCGTTTTGATCCAGAGGGAGCTTCTAAGGGGAAGACGGCGTATACGGGGCTGCTGGAACTGTTGCGTTTTCACATATTGGCTGGAGGAACGGTCCATTGGGATGTGTTCTACCAAGACAACCCAATACAAAAGATTCCGCTGCCAACGTATGCGTTCCAAAAGAAACGTTTTTGGCTGGATTCCGAAGAAGTTGCGGATGCGGGGAACGCAGTTGCAAATGCGGGAAGCACGGCTGCGGATGCGGGAAGGACGGTTGCAGGTACGGGGAGTGCGGTTGTCAAAAGACCGAATCTCGAAACATGGTTTTATGAACCCACCTGGGTCGAAAAATCCCACACAACCTCGGCTCCCACTCGTAACGAAGGGTGGCTGGTCTTTATCGGAGACGATGAGACGGGTTTCGATCTCATGACGCGCCTCAAAAGCAAACACAACCATCGGATCACCTGGGTTAAAAAAGGCACGACTTTTCACCAGAAAAATGAGTCGGAATTTGAAATCAATCCTGAGAATCTTGACGATCTCAACCAATTGCTCACGAGCCTGAACACCTCAAATTTCCAATTTCAAAACATTCTCCACACCTGGGGTCTCCACCCAGATCCGAATCTCAATGAGGGGATTTATTTTTTAGTCAACTTCGCCAAAGCTTTGGCAGATGCAGGCATCACTCGAAATATCCATCTCAATCTGGTGGCATTGAATGTGTTTCAGGTGAAAACCAGGGAACCGCTCATTGTAGAAAACAGCCCCTTGGTGGCAATTCACAAAACACTGCCTCAAGAATTTCCCAATATCACAAGCACCCTCTTCGACATCGATGCTGCCTCCATCACGCCATGGGTTTCAGAACTGCTTTCTTTCACCAAAGATACGGTCGTGGCTTACCGGAGTGGGCAACGATTCATCCGAGTTTTCGAAACGACCAATCCTGTCTCACCAAAGGGGCATGCCCACAACGCGCAGGAAGCCGCGAATCTGCTGTCTCATCCGATAAAAAAGGGGGAAACGTATCTCATTACCGGGGGTTTGGGGGGAATTGGCTATCGGATGGCTAAGTATTTTGCGCAGCACTCGGTCAATCTGATCCTACTCAGCCGGAGCACGTTGCCTGCGGAAAGCGAGTGGGCGGACTGCCTCGAAAAAGAAGGCAACACCAAGTTGAGCTACCAAATCCGAAGGCTCCAGGATTTGAAACAAGGAAAAGCGCATGTGGAATTCAAATCGGTGGATATCGCAAATTCCCACCAAACCACGCGGGTGTTTCAAGAGATATTGGAACAGTATTCAACCATCAAAGGAGTCATTCATGCAGCGGGCATCGTGCGCACCGCTTCGGCAGAAACGGCCATTGTGAGCTTGAAGCGGGAGCACTTTTCGGAACAATTTGCACCCAAGATTGCGGGAACCTTGAATTTGGCTCGGCTGTTACAGGACTGTCCCCTCGATTTTTTTATTGCCGTGTCGTCGCTTTCTCCGATTTTGGGGGGGCTGGGGTTTACGGCTTATGCGGCGGCCAATGCCTATATGGATGCGTTGATCACTCAGATTGCACAGGAACGGCCGTCACAACGGTGGCAAACGATCAACTGGGCGGATTGGCAGTATGCGGGGCCTAAACAGGAACAGCACTTCATCCCCAAAGCGATTGAGCAATTGGAACTCACAGAAGCAGAAGGCATTGAAACACTGAAGCGTGTTCTGAAATCCAACTTACAAAATATCGTCATCTCTTCCGGGGACTTGAATCAAAGAATGGACCTGTGGATCAAAAAACATGAGGACCCTGCCCATCCAACGATTCCGGAAAAGCCTGTCGTACAACGGGATGTAGACTCGATGGATATTGGCCCCGCCATTGAAACCATTTGGTTGAAATTTTTTGATAAAGAATCGGTCGACAAAGACTGCAATTTTTTTGATCTCGGGGCCACCTCGCTGCACATCGTCCAAGTTCACGCCGAAATTGTGAAATACTTGGATCATTATTTTTCGATTGATTTGATGTTCGAATACCCCACCATTCGGTCGCTCACTCAAGGCATCGAAGCAGTGTTGGGACTCAGAACGACCGAGCCGTCGTTAGCCCTCCCACAAAGAACGAGCAACCCGGGTCAGGGACGTCATCAGGAGATCGCGATTATTGGGATGGCCGGGGAGTTTCCCCAATCAGCGAACATTGAGGAGTTTTGGCAGAATTTGGCAAACGGTCATGATTGCATCACGGATTTCACAGACGATGAGTTGATCGCTGCCGGTATCAAACCCGAAGAGGTGTGCCAAGCCAGTTATGTGAAGTCCAAAGGGATCATGGCAGACGCAGAAACCTTTGATGCGGAATTGTTTGGTTACAGCGTGAGTGATGCGCAAACCATGGATCCGCAATTGCGCAAATTCCATGAATGTGTGGGAGCGGCCTTAGAGGATGCCGGTTACCAAGCCAGTGATCTGGAAAATGTGGGGGTGTATGCAGGGGCTTCTCCAAATCTCTATTGGCAAGTTTTATCCACGCTATCCGAGACAGCAGGGCCTGCGAGTAGTTTTTTAACGTCGCTGTTGAACGACAAAGACTCCTTAGCAACACAGATTTCTTACAATTTTGATTTCACCGGACCGAGTATCAATGTGTTCACCGGTTGCTCCACCTCTTTGGTGGCCATTCATTTGGCTTGTGAAGATCTGAGAACACAAAAGGCGGGGGTGGCCATCGCCGGGGGGATTTCAATCGATCAGCCCGTCACGACGGGTTACCTGTATCAAGAAGGGATGTTGTTCTCCAAATCAGGACGTTGCCACACCTTTGACGAAAAAGCCGATGGGATGTTGTTTGGGGATGGCATGGGGGTATTGATTTTAAAGCCGTTGGAACAAGCCTTGGCTGATAAAGACAATATCCATTGTGTGATCAAGGGATCAGCAATCAACAACGATGGTCGTCAGAAAATTGGCTACACCGCCCCCAGCATTGGAGGTCAGGTGCGTGTGATCCACGATGCCTTATCCAATGCGGGTGCCAGTCCCGAGTCGGTTTCCTATATCGAATGCCACGGAACAGCTACGAAATTGGGCGATAAAATCGAAATCAGTTCCATCAAAAGAGCTTACAATTTCTCCAAGGAACAAGGGTGTTATATCGGATCTGCCAAAACCAATTTCGGCCACTTGAATGCAGCTTCAGGAGTGACCGGGATGATCAAAACTGCCCTCGCTCTCAAGCATCGCCAGATTCCTCCCCACCTTCATTTTGATCAACCCAACCAGGAAATCGACTTTGAAGGGGCGGCCGTAAAAATTCCTACGACATTGATTCCGTGGAAAGCTGATATCTGCCGAGCGGGCGTCAGTTCGTTTGGAATCGGGGGCACCAATGCACACGTGATTTTAGAAGAAGCTCCTTCGGTGGAATCACCGAGCGATTCTTCTAATGTGCATCTGTCCAGCTCCCATCTATCTAGCACCCATCTATCTAGCACCCATCTATCTAGCACCCATCTATCTAGCACCCATCTGTTGGTTTTATCGGCCCGTGGAGAAGAGGCTTTGGAAACCATGAGTCAAAACCTAGCCGATGTTCTTGAACGAGAAAGCTCGGTGGCACTTCACGATGTGGCCTTTACCCTCGGTGTGGGGCGAACCCGCTATAAACAACGGCGCAGCTTGGTATGTCAAACGCGGGAAGACGCCCTATTGCAGCTTCGCGGTGAAAGCAAAAAACGCACGTTCACCGTGCATGCAGACACTGAACGACAAAAATTGGTGCTCCTGTTCCCTGGAAATGGATCCCAATATGTGGGGATGGGCTGGGAACTCTATCAAAAGTCCCGCTGTTTTCGGGAGAGCATGGACGTTTGTTTTGACACCTTGCGGAAGCTCACGGGGGAGGATTATGAATCCGTGTTGTATCCTGAAAATCAGGCTGAATCGGAGGGGAAACTTTCCCAAATGACCTTCAGCCAACCCTTGATTTTTGCCTTTGAGTATTCATTGGCCAAGCTCTTGGCCGAATACGGTCTCGCGGGAGACGTGTGGGTGGGCTACAGCTTTGGGGAATACGTCGCTGCATGTTTAGCCGGGGTGTTCTCTCTGGAGGACGGGCTGTATTTGGTTTCGGAACGAGGCAAACTGATGGATTCGTTGCCATCCGGAGGAATGCTGAGTGTCCCTTTGGAAGAAGCCCCTTTGAACGATCTGTTGTCAGAATTCAATCAGACCCAGCCTCAGGAAGCACACGCGTCCATTGCCATCATCAATTCTGGAAGTTGTGTGGTGGCCGGCAGCCAACAGGGCATTCGGCAGCTTGCCAAATTTTTGCGTCGTCAACAATTGATGTGCATGCCTATTGATATCGCAACCGCAGCCCACTCCGAAGCGTTGGATAACATTCTCAGTTCCTTCCAAACCGTGGTGCAACAGGTTCAACTCAATCGGGTCGATTGTCCGTTCATGTCCTCCACCACGGGGAATTGGGTGGAACCCGAGCAACTCGTGAACGTCCAATACTGGGTGGACCAACTTCGGCGACCGGTCCGATTTGCAGCATGTATCGAACAGCTCAAGCAACAAGCGCAGACAGTCTTTTTGGAGGTAGGGCCAGGACGAGATCTCAGTGCACTGATCAGCCGACAGTTTCCCATTGAGGAAGCTCGGATTCGAATTGTCAACACGGTGAAAGGCAAGAATCAGGAGATTGGCGATTATGAATATTTACTTGGTGCCATTGGGCAACTGTGGGCGAATGGCCTGAATGTCAATTGGGAACGGTTGACAGCCTCTTGTGCGAAACGCATCTCGTTACCCACGTATCCCTACGAGCGAGTCAGTTTTGAACAGAACCTCAATCTGGAAGAATTGCTCGTTCGCCAAACTCAGACCACCCCACCCATTGTGGAGTTATCCAAATGGTTCTATCAAGTGGAGTGGCGCTCCCAACATGTCACGCTGGATACAGAGGAAGAGACCTCATCGAATTGGCTGATTTTTGATACCGAGGTCAACTATTCCAAGACGTTTGAAACTAAAATTGCGAAAGCTGGAATCCAGATCCAGACCGTCTTTCAGGCCAATTCATATAAACAGATGGGGGCTGTTTTTACGGTAAGGCCCGAAGCACCAGAAGACTACGTCCAATTGTGGAAAGCATTGGATCAGGCCGATGCCTTGCCTGATGTGATCTATCATTTTTGGAGTACTGAAGACTTGTCAGGTTCTGAGATCGATGCTGCCTATTATGGTGGGTTTTACAGCCTGCTGTTTTTAATGAAAGCCGTGTCACAGACCCACAAGCACCATCAAATTAAGTTGAAAATCATCTCCACCCAAACGCAGAGCGTGTTGGGAGATGAAGACATCCGGCCTATCAAAGCTCCGGTCTTGGCCGCAGCCAATGTCATTTCGCAAGAGTATTCGTTTGTGGATTGTTCCTGCATCGACCTGGAAGCAAAAGAACTCGTTGATGGGCGGATTGATGCATTGATCGAAGAATCCAAGACCAACCAGGCGGATAAGTTCATCGCGTTTCGAGGGAGAAAACGCTGGGTGAAGCACTACACGCAACGCGCTTTACCGCCAACCGAGACTCCAGCATTTAAAAAAGAAGGTGTCTACCTCATAACCGGTGGCATTGGAGGAATTGGGTCCATCATCGCCACGCATTTGGCAAACAACTACAATGCCAAATTGATTCTCACCTGCCGTTCGAAACTTCCAGAGCGTTCCGAGTGGGCAGCGTTATTGGATCATGCCGACACCACCGAAAAACTCAAAGGGCGAATCCAAACCATCCAAGCGCTTGAGGCGGTGACTCCTCATTTGATTGTGGAAGCGGTCAATGTGGCCGATGCCAGAGCAATGGAGGATTTGATCACACGGAGTGAAAAGCAATGGGGAGCGATCAATGGGGTCATTCATGCTGCTGGAATCATTGGGGGGGATACCTATCAACTGATGCGCGATTTGCGTGTGGAGGATTGTGAACAACACTTTGAATCGAAAGTCAACGGCACGCTGGTTCTGGATCAGTTGTTTGCCAACAGAAAGATTGATTTCTTTCTGACCACCTCCTCGATCTCTACAGTGCTGGGAGGTCTGGGATATTTCGCTTATGCCGGGTCCAACACCTTCTTGGATCAACTGGCCGAATGGAAAGCCCAAACCAACCAATCTCATTGGAAAACCGTATGCTTTAGCGATTGGAAATACTGGACGCACAAGGATAGCAAAATCGGTGTGTCCATTGCAGAACAAGCCATGCTTCCCGAAGATGGAATCACCTGTATTGAAAGAGTCCTCACGCATCGGGTGGCAGGTCCTTTGGCGCATTCATTGACCGATCTACAAGCGCGGATTGACCAATGGGTGCACCTCAAATCAACCGAGGCGGACGCGTCTTCCTTCGAAACCACGCCTCTGAAACCGCGACCCAAACTCAGTTCCGATTTTGAAGCCCCCCACAGCACCAATGAAATCGCCTTGGCTCAAATTTGGCAGGAAATGTTCAACCTGAGTGAAGTGGGCGTGTTGGACGATTATTTTGAACTGGGTGGGGATTCGCTCAAGGCAATCACCCTCACGTCTCTAGTCCATAACAAACTGAATCACCAACTTTCGGTGAAAGAGATTTTTGACTACCCAAATATCCGAAAGCTGGCGTTATTTCTTGATCAAACCCTGCAACACCATCATGTCACCATACCGGTGGCCCCACCTGCAAAGTCGTATCCGTTGTCTTCTGCTCAGAAGCGTATGTTTTTTATCAACATGCTGCATCCGGAGAGCATTTCTTATAACGACACTTCTGTTTCTACTTTGATGGGCATCCTCGATGTGGAGCGTTTTAGAAATGCGTTTCAATTGTTGAGTCACCGTCACGAAATCTTTCGAACCGTCATCACTTTAGTTGAAAATGAGCCTCAGCAAATGATCTTAGACGAGGTCCGTATTCCATTAACCATTTTGGATTCTACGGAAAATAGTGAAGCAATGATTTCTGATTTGATTCAACCCTTTGATCTCAATACGGCCCCGTTGTTTCGAGTGTATCTGCTCAAAAAATCCAATGAAGAGCATGTCCTTGTATTTGATTTACACCACATCATCACGGATGGAGTTTCTTACGATATTATCGTGAGTGAATTACTAAAATTGTACAATGGAGAGACGTTGCCAGAACTGAAACTACAGTACAAAGATTATGCAGTGTGGCAAAACTCAGACGCATTTCAGCAATTCGTAGAACCGCAAAAAAAATACTGGCTGGCTTGTTATGCTGATGAAACCCCCAACTCACGGCTGCCTTATGACAAGGAACCGAATTCTGAAACCATGACGGGAAAAAGCTTTTCTTTTCAATTGGGTAGTGAACTCACAGAAAAGATAAAGAGCTTGGGACGCTCCCGATCCATCACCCTGTACAACATGCTCCTATCCACATATTTTGTGCTCCTGCATCGCTATAGTGGGGAACAAAATATTGTCATTGGTACTCCTGTGACAGGACGTTCTAATGAAGAGTTACAAAAAATAGTGGGTATGTTTATCAACACATTGCCTCTTAAAAATCGAATCTCACCGGATCAATCCTTTTTAGAGATCATAACAGAGGTACAAAAAACTTCGATAGAAGCCTTCAGCAATCAGGATTACCCAATTGATCAACTGATCTATGAACTAGGACTGCATGGAAAACAGAAAGGCGATTTGTTTAATGCGGTGTTTGCTATGCAGATGGAAGGGAATTCTATCGAGTGGGGAGCGTTGAAAATATTACCTTATCCGTATGATCATAAACGAGCACAGTTTCACATCTTGCTTCGGGCATTTGAGGCGGATGACCAAATCGAATGTGCTTTTGAATTTGCCAAAGAATTGTTTCATTTAAAAACGATTCAAGACCAAGCAAAACACTTTGAGCAAATCTTAGAACAAGTGGTGGAAAATCCAGAGATGCGCATCGAAGATCTCAAATTTGCTTCTCAATTCACGGTCACTCACACCGTGGCAGAGCAGTTACTTGGGGGAGATTTTTAAGTAATTTGGGGGAGGTTTTTAAGCAATTTTGAAGTCTCGTATTTTTATTTGAAATTACTTCATGGCTATGTGAGAAGTAGATCTGTGGATAGTCTCACTCACAATCTATTGGGCAAGTGATAGTGTTGGGCAAATGATAGTGAGATTTTCCAGGTAAGTAACTGAACCTTTAGAATGGAGGACGTTATGAAACTGAAGTTACTAACGTTGGTAGGACTGATCTTTGCGGTGGGCTGTACGACATCCACCTCGCCAAAGATGGAGCGCAAAGCGCGATTCACGCCCATGGGAACCCTTCCCTCGGGATCGTGGAGCGCAGCAAATAAGGTCGCACGCGACGGCACGGTCGTGGGGATTGCAGAATCGGAGCGTGGTCATGAAGCCGTTCGTTGGCGAAACGGTAAGATGGAATCGTTGGGGGATGCGATTGGGGAGAATTTCTCTTCCTTTTCCCCAGGGATCAGTGCCAATGGCCAAGTGACGCTTATTCAAGGCAAACGAGGTTCGGGCAATGAAGTGTCCATTTGGACACAAGAAGGCGAGAAATCCGGTCTGATGGGATTGGGTGATCTGAAGGGAGGAAGTTTTAACAGTGAAGGGCATGCGATCTCAGCCGATGGTTCGGTGGTTGTGGGGCAGAGCGAATCCGCTGCCAAAGCAGAAGCTTTTATTTGGACCAAAGAGCAAGGAATGAAGGCTCTGGGGTTCTTGCCAGGTGGCGTGAATAGTGTGGCCTATGAAGTCTCAGCCGATGGTCGTGTCGTTGCCGGCAACAGCGAAACCAATGAAGGCACGGTCGCGTTTGTGTGGACAGAAGCTCAAGGCATGCAGAAACTTCCCAATCTTCCCGGCGGCCGCGTTTCACTCGCAGTGGCTTGTGCCGTATCTGCCGGAGCAGTCATCATGGCTGGAGGCAGCACCTCAGCTCAGTCTGGCAGCGTCTACGAAGCGGTCATGTGGAAGGATGGCAATGCCGTCGCATTGGGGGATCTCCCCGGAGGGCAATACTATAGCATTGTCTACGATATTTCAGGAGACGGCTCGATTGCCGTGGGAGAGAGTTCTACCGGGATCACACGTCCTCAAGTGAAGGCCGATGCGTGGCAGGATTTTCAGGATGTGGAAGCTTTCATCTGGGATGCCAACAATGGGATGAGAAACCTCAAGAGCGTCTTAGAAAAAGACCATGGTTTGGATCTATCTGGGTGGATCTTGATTTCCGGGGAAGGCATCTCTGAAGACGGAAAAACCATTGTTGGGTGGGGCATTAACCCCGATGGTAAGGATGAAGGGTGGATTGTCTCCCTACCCTGATCATGACGAACCGGTATTCATAATTCACTATCTCTGTGCACGGCCGATTTGAAAAGGGCTGTGTACAGAGCCGCACATCCCACAATTTTCTTCAAAGCCAACATCCTCTCTATGCCAACTCCGAAATATTATCCCTTGTCTTATCCACAACGACAAATATGGAACATGGAACACCTGTTTCCGAACACGCCGATGTTCAATATTGGCGGGTCTGTTGTCGTCCATGGAAACATCCATTTCCCCACACTCCAACAGGCCATCCGAGACTTCATCCATGCGACCGAAGGCGCGAATTTCCGATTCACGAAACAAGAGGGAGAGCCACGCTTTTATGTGCATCGAGACGAGGTTTCTTTTGAAACCATCGACTTTTCACATCACGACCAACCGATGGAAAGCTTCGAATCCTGGGTGAATCTAAAAAGCAAGGAAGTGTTTTCACTAATCGAGAGCCGACTCTATGATTTCACCTTGTTTCGAATCGATGCACAAACCACCGGGTATTTCATCAAGTTTCATCATATTTTGGCCGATGGCTGGGCTATAAAAATCCTAACGGATCAGGTCAATCAAACGTATCTGCAATTGATGAATTCGTCGAAAGTGAATCGAGAAACAGCAGCTTCAACAGCGGCTTCAACAGCGGCTTCAACAGAGAATTCAACTGGGGGGTCGTATGTGGATTATTTATCGACGGAACAGGAATTTTTTGCTTCGGACCGGTACCTCAAAAATAGGAACTTCTGGAAAAACCACTTTGAAAACTATACGGCCAAAAATCTCTATCCGGAGGTGAAAAACGGTTATGGCAAGCGTCACCGATGGATTTTGGATGAAGCCATACAGCACAAGGTGACGGCAATCATTGCAAATGAGCAATGTTCCCTCAACACGCTGTTTACCGCAGTGACGTTCCTGTATTTGTATATTTTTCATCAAGAGAGTGATTTGACGATTGGAATACCTGTTCACAATCGTTTGAACAAAAAGGAAAAATCTTCATTTGGGATGTACACCAGTTCGATGCCATTTCGCTTTCAAGTGGAACCGTCCCAATCGGTTTCGGATTTTTTGAAAGCCATGGGACGGGGAATTAAAAAGTGTTTGATCCACCAACGGTTTGTGTTCAATGAGTTGCAGAGTCATATCGACAATCAATCCAATCAGCTTCGATTGTTCCAAGTATTTGTCAACCACTATATTGCCAGCCACAAAACCGAATTAGGCGACTACCAAGTTGTGAATGAAGACCTCTATACCGGGTTTCAGGTCTATGCTCTGCAAGTTGTCATTAAAGAATGGTCGGAATCACAAAAGATAGAAGTGAATATTGATTATCAGCTCGAATTGTTTTCAAAGCGGCAAATCGAACAGGTTATTGAATTTTTTAAGATTATTATTGATCAACTTTACGAGACGCCTCGTATAGAGATTGGAAACGTAACATTGATCAGCCAAGAAGAAGCAACAAAGCTACCTCAAGCGCATTCAATCTCTCCCCATGAAATCCCCAGTCACAAAACAGTAAGCCACTGTTTTGAGGAGCAGGTTCGACTTTATCCCCATCACATTGCGTTAGTAGAAGGCAGTAGGAAAATCACTTATCAAGACTTGAATACTCAGGTGAATCGACTCGCTCACTATCTGCAAAACCGTGGCATGCAAAACAGCCGAATCGGTTTGTTATTTAGCCATTCTATTGAAGCTGTCGTGAGTATTCTGGCGGTGCTTAAAACAGGGTCCGCTTATATTCCGATCACCCCTTCCACACCGCATTCGCGCATCCTCTATCAGTTGCAACAGGCAGATGCAAAATTGCTTCTAACGAATGTATCAATAAGCAATTCAGAGGAGAACACTTTAGAGGGGAACACCTTAGAGGGGTTTGCGGAACAGATCCTCCACATTGCAGATATCCATTTGGATGAATACCCCACGGAAAACCTCGATCTTAGAATCGAAGCGAATGCGCTGGCCTATATGATCTACACCTCCGGTACAACAGGGGTTCCCAATGGAGTGATGATCACTCATAGCAATTTGATGAGTTATCTCAATTTGGCAAAAAAACATTACATTCAAAATCGCAACGATGTCTTTGCATTGTTCACTTCCTTGGCATTTGATTTAACCGTCACTTCCATTTTCACACCTCTCATCAATGGCAATCCCATCCATATTTATCCTGAAAATGAATCGGATTTTGTGCTGTTCCGTATTGTTGAGGAAAATGAGGTCAACGTTATCAAATTGACCCCGTCTCATCTTTCCTTGCTGTTGGATAAAAAATATCCCGATACCAAGATCAAACGATTCATTGTAGGAGGAGAGGATTTAAAAACTCATGTCGCGTTGTCGGCAATCGAGAGCTTTGGCGATATTGAAATTTTTAATGAATACGGCCCCACCGAAGCCACAGTGGGTTGCATGATCCATCGATTTGATGCGGTGCAGGATTTATGGGAATCGGTTCCGATTGGAAACCCGTTGGAGAACAGTCGGATTTATGTGTTGGATCCAAATTTGAATCCACTGCCTCCTGGCATCAAAGGCGAAATCTACATTGCCGGACAAGGCATTGCTCAAGGGTACGTGGGCAATCCCCAGCGAACCGAGGAGCGGTTTCGAGCAGATCCTTTTTTTCCAGGTGAAGTCATGTATCGCTCGGGAGACATCGGGTTGCAGGAGGAAGGGATTCTCCATTATTTGGGAAGGCGGGATTCCCAAATCAAGATCAATGGACATCGCGTGGAATTGAAAGAAATTGTGAATTCGATGTGCCAACATCCGTCGGTTCAACACGCCCATGTCATGGATGAGACCACTCCGGCGGGATTGACCCAACTTTGTGCGTTTGTGGTGAAAGATCCCCATGCGACAGATTTCGAATTGCGAGACTTTCTATCCGCGCATCTGCCTGCCTACATGATCCCCTCCGAAATCATCTTCATTGAAAAACTGCCACTCAATCTCAATGGAAAGATAGACGAACCGCAACTGTTGAGATGGAAAGCCTCCCAGGAACAAGACGAAACAAAGACCGTGGCCACGTTCGAAAAAAGTGAAACGGTGGTGTTGCGGGCTGTTTCTGAGGTGTTGAATCAAACCGTGGACAATTTAGAGGGGAATTTTTTCGTTCATGGTGGCGATTCCATTCACGCCATGCAGCTCAAAACCAAATTGGCGGAATATGGCTTTCAGATCAGTGTGCAAGATATTTTGCGCGCTCCTCATTTCATGGACATGGCCAAAGTGATCCAACCGAAGGTGATCGACTTCGTAGAAGAAGAAACGGTAGGCCACACGGCGTGCCCTCCGATCATTGCGTGGTTTTTAGATCAGAACTTCCCCCAGAAACACCATTACCATCAATCGGTGCTGCTGAAGCTCGAACCCACGGTTCAGCCAAAAATCTTGGAAAAAATCATCATCCGCCTTCTGAAAAAGAATGACGCGTTTCGATTATCCCTAGACGAAGCGAATCATAAGCTTTGGTTTGAAGCGAAAGATTGGGAGGGCTTTTCCATTGAACGCCATGATTTGTCTCAAGACGATGTGGCAACACAAAATGCCTCCATTGAACGAATCGGAAGGGAGCTGAAATCAGGCTTTGACCTACAACAGGATATTCTCATCAAAGGAGCTTTCTTGGATTTAGGCCCGCGAGGTATTCACTTTTTACTGGTTGCGCATCATTTGGTGAGCGATGGCGTTTCCTTAAGAGTGATGATTCGTGAAATCACTTCCATCGTAAACCAGCCCGCACTGCTTCAAAAAAAGGATCACACCCCAGGGCAGCATTCGTATCAGAAATGGATTCAAACGTTGCTGCAAGAAAGCTCCACGTTCCTCAAAGAATTGGATTATTGGAATTCGATGTTAGACCCCCGCGTGTTCGAATGTGTTTTGGAACAGACTCCCGAACGGGTTTCTGAACGGGTTCCCGAACGGGTTCCCGCACGGGTTCCCGAATGGGTTCCTGAATGGGTTCCCATTGCTCCAACTACGCAGCAGAAGTCATCTACAAAGACGTTGAGGAGAAAGCTTGAAAAAGGGTTGTCTCAAAAGCTGCTGACGGAGGTTCATTCAGTGTTCTCCACGAATCCGGAAGATTTATTGGTGGTCGCTGTTGTGAGGACCGCAGGCCAACAGTGGAAGCAAACCGCTGTGAGCCTGGAGTTGGAAAGTCATGGCAGAATCGATTTTGAGGGCAAACTCCATATTGCCAATACGATTGGATGGTTCACGTCGCTCTTCCCCCTACTTTACCAAGTGGTTCCGGATGACCTTGGGGCACAAATACGAGAAGTGAAAGAAAAGCGGAGAGCCGTGCCCCAGGAGGGCGCGGGATTTGGCGTGCTCAAATATATTGAAAAACAGATTGTGGACTCCCACTCACACCACCGAATCCGTGTCAACTATCTCGGCAATTTTGATGCTTTGTTTAGCCAGAAGGCGAGTTACGTGGATCTTGACACCGGAGACGATGTGGCTCCGCCCAACCCACTGTCGTGTTTGTTGGAAATCAACTGCTTTTATGCCCACGACGAGTTCCATTTTATGATCCGTTATGACGGTTCCCGGTGGAATCGCGAGAGTTTGGATCCGTTCCTGGACAGCATCTTTTCCAACCTGAGGCATATTTTAGAATTTTGTGGAGAGGCCCCGGAAAAAGAATTCACGCCTTCTGATTTTGAAACCACTTCGTTATCGCAAGACGATTTAGAAGCCATTTTTGGTTGAATCCCCTGTTGGAGACAGAACAAATGAGTATAGAAATCCTGTATCAAGTCGTGAGGAACGATGAAGAACAATACTCGATTTGGCCCCACGACAAGGAACTTCCCTTGGGTTGGAAAGCCGTAGGCCAGGAAGGCAGTCGAGACGACTGTTTGCAATACATCAACGAAGTATGGACGGATATGAGGCCTCAGAGCATCCGTTGAGCTTTTTCGCTTCGAACCATTTCTTTTTGAATCATTTTTTTTGAACCATTCCACAAAAGATGAGTGATTATGCCGGAATTTTTTACCCCGCCTGAACCGGTGAATTTACCCACCGATTTCCCGCGTCCATCCCAACCGGTGATGGAGGCACAAACGATTTCTCATGCCTTGCCCATCACGCTCACGCAGCGTCTGAAAGCATGGAATGAACAAACGGAAGGCACGCTCTTGTCCGTGTTTTTGGCAGCCTATTATGTGTTGTTGTATCGACATTCGGGGCAAACCGATTTGCTCATTAGCTTCCTCGATATAGGCCGTGCCCGTCGGTCGTTTCCCGATGTGATGGGACACTTTACCAATCCACACCGCTTGCGGCTCGTATTGGATATCCAGACGAGTGGTCCCATTTTGGTGACGCAAGTTCGTCAGGCGATTCATCAGGCCCTCCGCTATCCCCAAGATCAAGACCATGGTCCGTCTGCTGAGGAGATGATGTTTGTTTGGGAAGATCCGACGGAATTTGGGGTATCTGATGCACCCCTCATTCGAGCCGATATCAAAGAAACCACCGCCCCCCAATTCGATGTTGCGATGCAAGTGGTGTGGGTGGATGACCAAGCGATTGTCCATATGAATTTCAACCAAGTGTTGTTTGCAGAAACCACGGTTCGTCAAATGGCAGAACGTTATCAGGTGTTGCTGGAAAATCTGATTCCCTTAGAAGCTTCGGTCAAAGCCCCGGCTGTTCCTATTTTTCAAGTTCCGTGGTTTTCAGCGAAGGAACGGCATCAACTGATTCATGAGTGGAATCATACGACTCCAGCGATTCCTGAATCTCCGGGTTTGCACCAAGGATTGGAGCGGATGGCCCAGCGCTATCCCGAACGGGAAGCCCTTCGTGTGGAAGGAACTTCTTGGAACTACCAAACCCTCAATGGGCAGGCCAATCAATTGGCGGCTTATCTCCAGGCACAGGGGGTGAAAGTGGGGTCTCGTGTGGGATTGTGCATGGAGCGTTCTGCTGAAATGGTGATTTCCCTATTTGCGATTTTGAAGGCGGGGGCGGCTTTTGTGCCGTTGGATCCGGATTTCCCCAAGGATCGTCTGGCCTATATCATTGAAAATTCTGAACTGAGCTGCTTGCTCTGCCAAAGCTGTTTACAAGACCATCTTCCTCCAGTTGCTACAGAGCAAGAGAAGCGGATTCTTTGGGAAGCGGTGTTGCCGGAGTTAGCATCGTTATCTCAGGACAATCTCGATCTGGCCATCCATCCCCAACATGCGGCGTATTTGCTGTACACGTCTGGTTCGACAGGGACACCAAAAGGCGTGCTCAATTCGCATGGGGCCATCACGTGCCACCTCCAATGGTTTCAGGACCAATTTCAATGCACAGGGGAAGACCGGATGTTGCAGAAAACACCATTCAGTTTTGATGTTTCGATTTGGGAGTTTTTCTGGCCCTTGAGCCAAGGGGGAACCTTGGTGATGGCCCGTCCTCATGGCCACAAAGATCCTCACTATCTGCAAGAAGTGATGCAGGAGGAACAGATCACCTTGACGCATTTTGTGCCTTCCATGTTGCGCGTGTTTTTGGCGCAACTGCCCGAAGGTTGGGTATCTTCGCTGCGGGTGATGGTGAGCGGGGGAGAACTCCTCACTCACGATTTGGAAGCACAAGCTTTAGCTCGGTTGTCAAACGAGGTGTACAACCTGTATGGCCCCACCGAGGCGTCCATTGATGTGACGTATTGGAAATGTGGTCAACCCACTTTGTGTTCAGCCGTGCCCATTGGTCGTCCTGAAGCCAACACGCAATTGTATGTGGTTGATGAACAAGGGGACCTTGTGCCTGTGGGAGTGCCGGGAGAACTGTTGATCGGTGGGGATTTTGTAGCGCTGGGTTATTTCAATCGACCGGATTTGACCGCCAGCGCATTCATTCCCGATTCCTTTTCTTCTCGTCCGGGAGCGCGCTTGTACCGCACCGGAGACCGGGTTCGGTGGCGCTCGGATCGAAGTTTGGAGTTTTTGGGACGCTTCGATTTTCAAGTCAAGTTACGCGGGTTGCGTATCGAGTTGGGAGAAATCGAAACCGTGCTCACCGAAGCCCCGACGGTTCGAGAAGCGGCCGTGTTGCTAAAACAGGATCCTGCTTCCCAAGAAGAACAACTGGTGGCGTATGTGGTGGGAGATTCTCGGAAGCCGGAATCGCTGAAACCAGAACCGCTGAAACGTTTTTTAGGATCCAAACTGCCTGCCTACATGATCCCCGCACGGTTTGTTTTTCTCGACGCACTGCCCTTCACTAGTAACGGAAAGCTGGACCGTAAGGCCTTGCCAGAACCCACTGCCGACCCTCAATCGCAGTCTCCAGAAGCCTATTGGCAACAACAATTGCACCAAGCTCCGTCTTTATTGGAACTGCCCTTCGATTTTCCCCGACCCGCTGTGCCCGACTATCAAGGGAGCGTGCTGCAACAATCGATTCCGAAACCAAGGTTGCATGCCTTGCAGACCTTCAGCCACGAAGAAAAAGTGACATTATTTGTGACCTTGCTGGCCGCATTGAATTCGCTGTTGAGCCTATTCAGTGGGCAGTCAGACATTTGCATTGGAGTCCCTGCCACCGCTGCGCTGCATCCAGAACGCGATGCTTTGAACGGAGCGTTTTCCCACCCGGTGGTGATTCGAACGGATCTTTCAGACAACCCTTCGTTTCGAAAACTCGTGCATCAAGTACGCGATACCTGTGCTGAAGCGCATGCGCATCAAACAGCATCCATGGAATCCTTATTCGAAGGCCATGTGGGGCTATTTCAAGTGGCATTTCGCTTCGAGTCGAATCCCATGCCTTTGGATGTGCTGGAACACCACCGAGGAGGATCTGGGGAAAAAACTGGGGAAGGATCTGTGGAAAGATCTGTGGAAGAGACGTTGGGAGATTCGAAAACCGCAACCGGAGATTTGCACCTACATGTGGTCGAACGAGCACAGGGTCTCGATTTGGTGTGGCATTACAACCCTCAGTTGTTTGAAGAGGCCACGATTCAGATGATGTCGGAACAATTTCAAGAATTCTTAGAGATTTAACCCTTCAACCCGCTAGCCTACTGAAAGAATATGGAAACTCGTCAATCTAAAAAACTTCCTGTTGTGTACCCATTCATCACTTCCTACGCGCATCATGCCCATCGGCTTTCCATTATATTGAATCATCCGGAGGATGCGCTGCCCTGGGTGTTTAACAATTTCATTCAATTGGAAATGCCCAAATATGACGAAACCCAAAATGACGTGAAATTGGATTTTTTGGTCGACAACCGACGCTATACTTGTCCCTTGATCGAAGACTATTTTTACCCTCGTGAAATCATCGAAACTCAGTGGAACTCATTTACCGATTTTCTCATCGACAACATCGAGGCTGGGTTTTACTTGGCCACCATGCTCAACGAACGCTATGTGAAGGGAACGCTCGTTTATAACGAACGCGATCATGAAAGTTTTAATATGTTCTTCGGGTATGACCGTGCCAAGGAAACGATTGATTTTGCCGGTTTTTTGGCTCCGGAAGGAAAGTACAAATACATCAGTGCGTCCTGGGAAGAACTCAACCGGTCGTATGGCATTGTGGGGACTTCTGGTAGGCCGTTCCATGATATGTTTCGGGACGTGCGGGCCTTTAAGCCAGTGGATCAAAGTCTGTATAACTTTGAGTTCCAATATTCAGAAATGGTGCGGTTTTTTGAGGAATACTTGAATTCAACCAACACGCATCTACGCTACGAGTACCCGAAGGACCAGTATTGCAAAAAGATCTTTTTTTACGGCTTGGATGTGTATCAAGGTTTGATCGATCACCTGTTCAAACTGTTGGAACGCCCCAATGCCATCGACCATCGCCCCTTTTATTGTTTGTATGACCATAAAAGTTTGATGTTGATGAGAACCGAGTTCTTGAAAAAACATCGATATCTGCACAACAGCGAATTGATTTATGACCGCTACGTGGAAATTCGAGACGACTGCTGGAACATATTGATGCTGTTTTTGAAAGGGACGATCTCCAAACGGGTCGAACTGTTGCAACCTGTGGTGGACTTGCTGAATCGAACCAAAGACAAGGAGCGGGAGGTTCTTGAATTGCTCATGAAAAACTTGCATCCCATCGCTTCCCATTGATTCAGAGTTTTGCCATGCCTCAGAGTCCAATCGAATCGTTTTCACGTAGAACTCACATCCTGCACAATCGGGGCATCGATCATAACCCTGGCCAGGATGCCGTGGTGAAGCCCCCATGTATCCAACCTCCCCCTCCTCGATCTCATGCCTCCAGAGACTTATGCTTTCAGTACTCTATTAAAGCGTTATTGAAATACTTCACTCTGATATCCCGTTGTTTCCTAAGCTATCCTGATCATGAAAACTCAAACCATCGTCCACCACGATGCCCCCAACCCCGTTTTTCAACACAGGAGTTATGGAAGAACCAACCAAAGAAAACCAAAGCCTCCAGGCAACTCAGGAAGACATCGAGGCGGTCAAGACCCGGGATTGGTATCCCAAAACCCGGTGGCATCGGTTGTTTGCCAACATTCAACAAGAATGGCTGGACGATGTGAAGGTCACGGTCAAAGCCGAAACTCCCCTGTCTGCCGAACCCTTAAAAACTGACATGCTCCTCTTGAGCAGCACTTCCGATCACTGGACCCCACCACAACGCGCCAAATTAGCCGATGGCATCCGCGACACCCCCAAGGCATACGTTCTCATTGAATTCAAATACACCGAGTCGGCCAATGCGGAGGCTTTCCTACAAACCCAAGCCTATGATACGATGTATCGAAAGATCCACGCTCTGGGGGAATCCGATTTCGCTTCCTTTCTGGTCAGCAGCCAAACCCCCCAACGCGAAACCTTGGAATGGCTAGGGTATC
>JANQJU010000097.1 GCA_028281495.1 SAR324 cluster bacterium | reverse complement strand
ATCGCCGAGTACGCCAGGAAGACGGCGAGCAGCTGGTAGGGCACGCCGCCGACGTTGCGCGATCCGATGCTGACGGCTTGGGTTGGGTTGGGTTATATTTCCAATCGTTTAAATTAATTCTCAACACTAAACAGATCTACACCTCGACCCTCTGTTTCCAGGTCGAGGCGTTTATTGAACTGATTGAATACTCATGTTGTAGTTCCCGATAAACAAATCCGGTATTGCAGTTCCCGATAAACAACCCGGATTAGGAGGAAGGAGCTACTCGAATGATCTTCCCACTATCGGTCGAAAAATATAAATAGCCATCGGGGCCACTGCGAGTGTGACGAATTCTTTCTCTTAAATCCTCAAATAATACTTCTTGCTCAACCACTTTGTTTTGCTTCAGGACCAAGCGTCTTAAGTGCGTTGAACTCAGATTGGCTAAAAACAGATTGTTTTTCCATTGAGGAATTTTGTCCCCCTGATAAAAGGCCATTCCTGAAGGCGAAATACTAGGAACCCAGTAGGCCACTGGTTGCTCCATCTTGGGATGTTGGGTTTCTCCAATTGAAGGCCCCCAATACTCACGTCCATAAGTGATGATAGGCCATCCATAGTTTTTGCCTCGTTCCACCCGATTCAACTCATCGCCACCTCGGGGTCCAAACTCGCAACTATAGATTTCTCCTGTGACGGGATCCAGGTCGATACCTTGGGGGTTGCGGTGACCATAACTCCAAATTTCGGGTAAGGCTCCTGAAGTGTTTTCAAAGGGATTTCCCGCGGCTGCCTTTCCCTCTAAAGTGAGTCTTAGGATTTTTCCATTGTGATACGACAAATCCTGGGCATCATCCCTTTCTGCTCGATCTCCAATGGTCATGTAGATATGGGAATCCTGAAAAAGTAAACGAGACCCAAAATGCCGTCCAGAATCTCCGCTTACTTTTGCGATAAAGAGCGTTTGCAGTTGACTCAAAGTTTGCTGGTCCCACACTCCTCTTGCTAGAGCCGTTGTCAGTTGATTTTGGGAACGCGTGGAATACGTTAGATACACATAGTTTTTACCAGTGCCTTTTCGATAATGGACATCCAGCAACCCCCCTTGGCCTCTGGCTGCCACTTGAGGGGTTGGCAATGATTTCTGTATGTTTTGAGTCAGATGCACATAAATCAGTTTTCCCTCCCGTACCGTGATCAGCAACTCTTCGGGTGAAATAAAATCAAAGCCCCAAATAATTCCATCGGTTTGAAAGACGGTATCGAGATTATATGGCAGACTCGACGCTGACACCGGCTTGTGCCTGCATCCGACCAGTGCAATGCAAACGAGTATCCCCATGATCAATAAATGTTTTCGTATCATTTTTCCTCCTAAGGTTATTCGCTGTTTACTTGGATTGCTTGGGTCGTGGCGCAATTATTGTGCTTTCTTCTTTTTTCGAAGTGAAAAAATCGCGCTAATCACCAAGATGACGAGGATCCCCCCACCAATCAAAAAGTCCCGCAAATTTTTACCTTCTAAATAAATCACAGATATCGGATTCGTTTTCGGCGTCAGTTCGGGTGAAGGCTTTCCGATCACTTCAGCCAACGAGTCTTTGCGTAATTCAGAACGATAGTACTTGAGGGGATAGAGGGGATGGATTTGGTCATTCAGGCGCACCGCACCATAGTCGTCGCCCTTTTCTGAAGAGGCATAATACCCATTTTCACCAGAGTAGACGATCCATTCGTCTTGAGGCAGGATAGCCCATGACGCGACAAATTGATCCGAATCAATATTCCAAAGTTTCATGGTAGCATCCATGCTTCCCGTCACTACTTGTTTCCCATCAGGACTCACAGCAAGCGCATTGACAATACCAGTATGGCCAGAAAACGTACGGATCAATTTTCCTGAGTTCACTTCCCATAAATAAAAGACGGACTCTTGCTCACTCCCAGTGACGAGGTACTCACTACCGGCCCCAAATCCTATGAAATCCACCGTGGTTTGTTGCTGATCAATCGTTCGGACCACTTCTCCCGTATTCCTATCCCACAACATGATCTTGGTATCCATACCACCAGAAGCGATATAGTCCGTATCAGGACTGAACGCCACGGCCAACACATGATCGTCGTGCCCGGTGAAGGTGCGTAGCAATTTGTCACTGCCCGCTGACCACAATTTCAAGGTCTTGTCTCCTCCCCCTGTGAGCACGTACTTGCCATCTGGATGCACGGCAATGGAACGTGTTCCCTCGAAGTGTCCAGGATGCGTATGCTGCACCTCTCCTGTCCTCACTTCCCATTCCAAGAAGGTGCTCCCTCCTGGTTCCATGGAAAAGGCAAACTGGCCATCCGCGCTGAACGCGATTGCAGCGACCTCTTCATGGTACAACTCGGTTGTCAAAACCGGTTCTCCCGTACTGAAATTCCACAACTGTGCGGTGTGATCGTAATCACCGTATAGACTCGTACTCGCCGTAAGTGCATATTCACCATTTGGGCTCACTGCCACATGATAAATCACAGAATCTTCGCGAGCAAAGCTTCTTATCAAACGGCCAGTGGTTTTATTCCATAATTTCAGGTCGCCATGCCATCCTCCTGACAGGATATAGTTCCCATCCGTGCTGAAGGCCACCGACTCGGTAATGTGTTGGTGATTCCGTATCGTTTTTACCTCATCACCACTTTTGGTTTCCCAGAACCGGATTCCATCATGTCCACCCGATATGATATGTTGACCATCGGGGCTAAAAATCGCAGCCCGTATGATCGTGCGGTGTCCTGAAAGGATCTTCTCTAGGTGAAAGCTTTGTGCATTCCACAACCTCAACTGTGCATCCGCCCCACCAACGAGGATCTTCTTTCCATCCGGACTGTAGCGGATAGACAAGATCGGTTCCTCCTCCCCAAAAAGGCTACTCGGCCAGGAATTATCCTTTACCTGCCATACCAACACTTTTCCCACGAGGCTCCCTGAAGCGATGCGTTTTCCATCGGGGCTGAAAGCCACGGCAGAAACCCCTTCTTCATGGCGTTCATAGGTTCGCACCAGTTCTCCACTTTCTCGCAGCCACAATCGGACCGTTCCATCCATACTTCCTGAAACGATGTATTTGGCATTTGGACTGAAGGAAACCGCGAGCACAAAATTTTTGTGCCCCTCATAAGAACGAATCAGTTCCCCGCTATTGGCATTCCAGAGTTTCACGAGATTATCTTGTCCTCCGGTGACGATGAATCGTCCGTCGGAACTCAAATCCATGGATGAAATGCCGCCAATATCGGCTGGGAAGCTCTGAATCTGTTGACCACTTTCCAAGTCCCAAATCACGAATGTTTCTTCTCGACGTTTCACGGTTTGCGAAATCTCCCCTTGCATTTGTTTCCAAATCGGTTGGGTTTCGCTGCGCAATGCGGTCACCAAATATTTCCCATCTGAGCTGATGTCTAAATCGATGAGAAATCCTAGCTTGCCCGAGAAGTTACGCAAAAGCTGTCCTGTTTCTAGATGCCAGATTTTGATCACCCCCTCAGTACTGCCCGACACGAGCCATTCTCGGGAAGGATGCACTGCCAATCGTCTGGCTCCGGTAAAGTGCCCCAATTGCAACACCAGCTCATGGGAAGGCGGCACGGCAAACCCAGTGGGAACCCCTAAAAAGCCTCCGATTCCTAAGAAAAAAAATACCCATGCCCATCGCCGTATTTTCCGATCATCCCGATATTTCCGACAACTCCAATATCTGAATGTTTGCATGTCGGCCTTTATTTTAAGTTTATGTTTCGATCTTGTAGCTCAACCCTGTTGACATTCGGTCGAGTCTCTCAAGCTTGTTGAAATTGGAGTTTCCAGTCTTGGTTGTCCCATTGGGGTTTGATCCCGTGAACCAGATACATTTCGAATTGCTGCTTGTGTTTGACTTCGATCGCACCACGAGGCTCGCATTCGAAAAACGTTTCAATGAGTTGGTGAGTGCTGGCACTCACGTTCACACAGCCCTGTTGTCCGTAGGCTTCCATACGGCTGGCGATATTTACGGTTTCTCCCCAAACATCGTAAGCAAACTTGGAATGGCCGATGATTCCAGCTACCAGAGGACCTGAATTGAGCCCTACGCGAACATTCCAAAATTCTTGGCCTTGGGATTGTTTGGCTCGTTGTTGCTCTTGAATGAACTCAATGATTTCTAAACCAGCTAACACACATCGGATGGCATGGTCCGCTACAGGGGAAGGCACACCTGCCACTGCCATATACCCGTCTCCAATGGTTTTCATCCGTTCGACCCCATAGCATTGAATGGTCTTATCAAAGGCTGAAAAACATAAATCGAGTGCTGATACGAGTTGTTCAGCCGACATGGTTTTCGCAAGCTGTGTGAATCCTACAAAATCAGAAAATAAAACGGTGGTTTGTTCGAAATGCTGAGGTTGCACTTTGCCAGTATCACGCAGTTCTTCCATGACCTTCTGCGGTAAGACTCGCAGTAAGATCTTTTCGGTTTCTTCTTTCAATCGTCTCTGTGCGTTTTTTTCCAACTCCACCAAGACGATTTCCTGACTCATATTCATATTGTCCAACTTGAGGTTGCTTTCTCCCGTGAGCACTTGTTCTTGGAGTGCGGTGTATTTTTTATAGTGCTGCAAAGCAAAATGATATTCTTGCAAAGTATCGTAACATTGAGAAACCAACCGGTAGGCTTCATATTCGAGTTTTCGATCCCCACTGACTTCTGCAGATTGAATGGTCTTTTGAAAAAATTCGATAGCGAGTTTCAGTTGTTTGTTCTGCCGATGCACTTTCCCCATTTCCAGTAACAATCGAGCATGGTTGATATTCCCTTGTGGGTTGTCAGATGAATATTGCTCCAATAACTCCTGGCTTTTTTGCAAATAGGCGAAAGCCTGTTCTGTATCTCCCATGCAATTGTAAACCGCTCCGATACTCAGGAGGCTTCCCGAATACCCTAAACCGTGTAAACCTGATTTTTCGTCTGAATCTAGACTTTTCAACAAGTAGGAAAGCGCTTGTTCATAGTCCTCTAAGGCCGCATAAAGCTCGCCTAAATTATTGTAGACACGGGCCATTCCATTGAAGTGGCCGATGTCTTGAAAGATGTCCAACGCCTTCTGGTAATGGATTTCTGCTTGTTCCAGGTCCGTGGCATCTTTATACAAATTGCCCATATTCCGATAACTCCAGGCCAACCCTCGTTGATCTCCCGTTTGTTTGAAGAGTTGCATGCTTTTCCGTGTGTATTCCAAGCTCCGTTCGAACGCCCCCAATTGGGTAAAACACATGGCAAGAATGTCGAACAGTTCGGCTGTTGTTTGTTCATTTTGACAAGATTCCGACAAAAACACCCCATCTTGCGCAAGCGAGGCCGACATTTTGATATCGTTACCGAACACAAAATACCAATACGCCACATTTCTCAGAGATTGGGCTTCTCCGAGGCAATAAGGAAGCTCGCGTGAAGAGGCTAAGGTTTCTTCCCCAATCGCTCTCAGTTGTTGCGGATCGCGTACGCCTTCTTCCCAAGCCAGTTGGCACAGGAGGTCAATCCCCATCTCTGTTTTACGAGCCTCAGAGGACAAAGCAGCCACTTTTTGTTTCACCATATCGAGATTGCCGGACATATGTGCCTTTCTGGAATATCTCACTTCTCTTAAAATATCTGACTTCTAGAAGCCTATCAGTTCGGGAGTACGTTCGTCTTCATGCCTTTTTATCATGACCTCCACCGCTTTCCTTCATATCGAAAACCTCTCTCCCTTGCTTATTACCTACGATGCTGAGTGATGAAGCGATCTAATTGATTCGCAAAGGCTTGCGCGTCTTTTGGACTAAATGCTTTTGGACCTCCGGTATCTACACCACTCTCGCGCAATTCGGTCATGGCATTTCTTATTGATAGATGGCTGCCTACGTTCTCTTCGGTATAAAGCTCGCCCCTTGGATTAATGGCAAATCCGCCTTTTTTAATGGTATTGCTGGCTAAAGGAATATCCGCTGTGATCACCAAATCCCCCGATTCTACCAGTGCCACAATTTTTTCATCCGCTACATCCATTCCTGCCTCCACCCGGATCGTTTTTATGAATTTGGAGGGAGGCACTTGAAGGTAACGATTGGCAACCAAAGTGACTTCAAGACTCAAACGCTTAGCGGCTCTATACAAAATAGTTTTTACCCCATTAGGGCACGCGTCTGCATCGACAAAGATCTTCATATCGCATTCTCATTCCAACACAGGATCGTTCTGAATATTCACCTACACCGCTTTGATCTGCGGTGCGGTTGTTATCTTGTTGACCAAGGCAACATCAAACCTACTATAAACCACGTCATCTGCGGAGTTTATTTAGCGGAGTTTAAATCCTTGATTGATGATATAGTGACCAAAATCAGCACGAGCTGGAATTGCATATTGGCGGGTCCGGTTTTCAGACCAACCGTATTCCTCCGTGGTTCCAAACTGTTCGACCATGCGTTGTTTCTCAGGAGGTGTTCGCTCAATCGCTTCGCGGCGATGGTCATAGTCGGCAACTTGCTCCAATAACTCGGTATCATCATAGTGGTCTACATGCACGGTGACTTCCAAGGGCAAGCGGAGGCTGATCGCCCCTTGTTCGGCAGGCCACCCCACACAAAGCCCTGCAACTGGAAATACCCATTGCGGCAATTCTAACTCTGCCGAAAGCGCGTTGATGTGATCTCGAATTTGGCTCACTGGACAGCACCCCAGTCCTACCGATTCTGCTGCCACAATGAACGTCTGTAAGGCAATTCCCGCGTCCACAGCAGCATTCATGAAAGCATCCAAATGGTCATTGGCAAATGAGTGTTCCTTCCATTCCGCCAACCGTCGGATACGTCGGCTATCCCCGCACCATACAAGGAATACGGGTGCATCTGCCACCCAGGTTGGATGAGGCGACAAGGCTGCAATCCGTCGCTGTTTCACTTTATCTTCAATACGAATTACACACGCTTGCTGTAGATCCGATTTCGACGGTGCCGAAAAGGCCGTCGCGAATAACGTCTGAAGTAAATCTTCGGGAATGGGATCCGGCCGATAGCTTCGGCAGCTTCGGCGCCCTAAAATGTCTGATAAAGTTTTGTTGGGGGGTACGGTACGACCAGTTTCCGTCGGTATTCCGAACCGTTGATGGATTTGTTCATTAATGGACATGGTTTCTCCTTGTCTTTCATGATGGTATCAAATGAGCAGGATGTTGCTTCACAAAGCAACACTCGACTCAAATTATTGTGAATTAAATTATTCCATTTTTTAATTTGAACTCTTGATATTCTGCTTTAGTCGTTCATTTTTACCCGATATCAAGAGAGAAATGTTTTGTAAATTAAGCAACCACTGAATCCTAAAAGGAACCATGACAAAAGTAGCAACTATCAAACAGCTAGAAACCGTTGCGGATCAAGCATCGACCCACGACATGGAGCTTATGGACAATTGGTTGAACTGAAACAAAGGCAGAATGAGATCAAGAAGGACGTTCGAGGTATCAAAACGGGACAAGAACGCCTCGAAAACCGGGTCAACAGCATCGACGACCGGGTCACCAATATTGAGCGCGATGTGCAACACATCAAAGAGGGGCAAATCGAAATGCAAAACTAGATGGAGGGCGTGCAAGATCAATTGGGGGACATGCACCTTTTGCTCAAGCAAATTGCATTACTGAACGAGGAATGGGCTAAAGGGTAGGCCCCTTCCTACGATACCAAGAGTGATAGGCCATGTGGCTGATAATTTTGTAACCGAGCTTGGCGGTTGCAAACTCCGCATACGCAAGTCCTGGCATAGGCGCGAGTTCCATGATATCGGCTCCGACAACTCGATGGTGACGGCACAGTGTTTCGATGACTTCCAAAGTGTCATACCAGGTCAATCCTCCTGGTTCCGGGGTTCCGGTAGCGGGGATGACTGATGGATCGAGGCCATCGACGTCAATCGTCAGATATACGGGGCCATGGATATCATGGATGAGATGATGGATTAGTTTTTCCCATTGCTTCGTTTTTTTGAGGCGACGGGCCATCCAAGTGTAGAGAGCGATCTCAGGGTGGGCATTCACAAAATGATACTCTTCCTCAGAAAAGTTGCGGATGCCAATTTGGGTGAGTGGTAATCCCAAGTCAACCACACGGCGCATTGCACAAGCGTGAGAATAGGGGGTGTCGTTCCAAGTATCTCGAAGATCACCGTGGGCATCGATCTGTACAACATGCAGATCAGGATATTGTTTTTGATGAGCTGCCACCACTGGAGGAGTGAGGGAATGTTCCCCCCCTAAGGTCAATAAAAAGTCACCAGTCATCACGAGTGCTTCGGCACGTTGTCGCACGATATCCATCATTGCCTGAGGGCTACTAGCATTGGGTGGCACTTCCTCTTCCACAAGAAACCGTACATGTTGCGTGGCATCCCATTCCAACTCATCATCGAACATTTCAATCTGAGGACTAGCCTCTAAAATTGCTGTTGGGCCAAAACGGGCCCCCGGACGATAGCTTGTTGTTAAGTCATACGGGATGGGTAACACACGCACCGTCCCAATAAGGTTGGCAGGCTTGGGATCGGGGAGTCCCAAAAATCGTGAGGTCATGTTTGGGGAAATCGGATCGAGTGAACTAAGGAACCCTTCTGGAATAAGCACAATTGTGAAACATCAACTTCGATGCAAAAGGGTTCTAGGGCAAAAAGCTCAAAATTGAAGAATTCCAAATGAAAGTATTCTGGAGTTCCAGGATCAAGACAGCCGAGACTTATAGTCATTATAGCCAAATTTTCGTACCGTACGCAGCCCCTCTGTATCAGACCAGATGGCAATGGAAGGGAGTTCGACTCCATTGAAATTGGTGTTTTTGACCATCGTGTAATGGAGCATATCTTCCAGAACGATTTTGTCTCCCACTTGAAGTGGTTGTGGGAAAGAGAAGTCACCAATCACATCACCCGCCAAACAGGTCGTGCCCGTCAGGCGGTACGGATGGGGGTATTGATCGACTGTGCCGCCCCCTCTGATTTCTGGGGTGTAGGGCATTTCCAAACAATCAGGCATGTGAGCAGCAGCGGAAATATCGAGCAAAGCGATATCCATGTCGTTGTGAATGATGTCCAATACTGAGGCTACCAAAACCCCAGCCTGCCATCCCACTGCTTCTCCCGGTTCTAAATACACCTCCACGTCATAGGTTTCTTGAACTCGTTTCACGATGTTGCACAGCCGGTTGATGTCGTAATCGCTCCGAGTGATATGGTGCCCTCCTCCAAAATTAACCCATTCCATTTGATGCAGCACCTCGCCATAGTGACGTTCCACAACTTCCAAGGTACGTTCTAAGGTATCGGAATTGTTGCCACACAGACTATGGAAATGCAGCCCTGTGATGCCTTCTAGTTCATCAAAGCGGAATTCTTTAACCGGCACACCCAAGCGGGAATGCGGGGCACAAGGATTATAGAGATCGGTTTCCACTTCACCATATTCTGGATTGATGCGGATACCACACCGAATCGGGTGTTCCGCGCGGTGAATCTGGTCTTTGAAACGCTTCCATTGTGAAAAGGAATTGAACACAATGTGTTCGGAATAAAACATCAAATCGTCGAATTCTTCTGCTTTGTAGGCAGGGGCATACAAATGAACGCGTTGGCCAAATTCTTCAAACCCCAAACGTGCTTCGTTCAATGAACTTGCCGTGGTCGTTTTCAACACCTGACGGATCATTGGAAACACACTGAACATTGCAAAACCCTTAAGAGCCAAAATGATATGGCAGCCAGTGGCTTGTTGCACCTGATCAAAAATTTGTAAATTGTGCCTCAATTTTTCTTCTTCACACACATAACAGGGAGTGGAAACGGTACGGACATCTAGGCTCATAAAAACTGTTCCTCCCAAGGCAAACCATAGCGTTTGAGATCTTCCATGAAGGGGTCGGGATCGAATTCCTCTACATTGAAAACCCCTTGCCCGCGCCACAAACCTTCGAGCAGCATTTTGGATCCAATCATGGCAGGCACTCCAGTTGTATATGAGATGGCTTGAGAACCGACTTCTTCATAACAGGCTTCGTGATCACAAATATTGTAGATGTAGTACTTTCGAGGTTGTCCGCCTTTGGTGCCTTCGATCATATCTCCGATACAGGTTTTTCCTTTGGTTTTGGAACCCAATGAAGAGGGTTCGGGGAGCACCGCTTTGAGGAATTTCAACGGCACAATGGAATGGCCTTCATACTCCACCGGTTCGATGGAAGTCATGCCCACGTTCTGCAAAACTCGCAGATGCGTGAGGTATTGTTCAGAAAAGGTCATCCAAAACCGGATACGTTTGATTTCTGGGAAGTTCTGAACCAACGATTCCATCTCTTCATGATACATCAGATACATCTCACGCTCGCCCACTCCTGGAAAATCGAAGGGTTTGTGCACCGAGAGAGGATCGGTGGTTTTCCACTCTCCAGCTTCATAATATTTGCCACGCTGCGTGATTTCACGGATGTTGATCTCTGGATTGAAATTGGTCGCAAAGGGTTGACCATGATCGCCCCCATTCGCATCCATGATGTCAATATAATGCAGTTCATCAAAATGATGCTTCTTTGCATAAGCAGCGAAGATGTTCGTGACCCCTGGATCAAATCCACAACCGAGTAAGGCCATGATGCCTTTTTCTTTGAAACGATCATGGTAGTCCCACTGCCATTTGTATTCGAATTTGGCTTCGTTGGGTGGTTCGTAATTAGCTGTGTCGAGATAATCGACTCCGGTTTCTAAACAGGCTTCCATGATGGAGAGATCTTGGTAAGGCAACGCTGTATTGACCACCAATTGCGGTTGGTATTTGCGAATCAGAGCAACGACTTCATGAGTGTTGTCCGCATCAACCTGCGCAATATCGATTTCAGGATTGCCTACCTGAGCTTTGACGTGTTTGCAGCTTTCCAACCGACGGCTGGCTAACACGATTTTGGTAAATACATCGGGGACCTGATGACATTTATGGGCAACTACGCTGCCCACACCCCCCATTCCAATTATTAAAACAGTCCGCATGAGGGCCTCTCTTTGTTGAAAGTGTTGGAATTTGGTATGCAATAGAACGCCGAAGTTGTATCCAGCCTCTCTCAAAATGAAAAGAAAAAAGCCCCGCTTTCGTACAGACCTCCTGTTAGGAAACCCGGAGGCTCGTGATTGACAGCCTCGCGGGCTTGCAATATTGAAAAACTGTAACGACGGTCCACCTTTCTCTATCTCTAAGGAGCTTCATGTCTTCAAAAGTCCCCTTTTGCTTTATATTGATGCCTTTTGGCTCACAAAAAGATCCAGTGGGGGGTCCCCCCATTGACTTTGATCGCATTTACCACGAGGCGATCATCCCAGCCATCCAAGCCGTAGGCATGAAACCAATCCCTGCTGACGAAATCCGCACCGGAAGCCCATTCCAGCCTTCCACCTTCGAACAGTTGGTACTTTGCGATTTTGCGATTGCCGACCTCACCACTGCCAATGCGAGGGTGTTCTATGAATTGGGGATTCGTGATGTCATCCGACCTTCCACCACTCTGTCGATCTGTGCCCAAAAGCAACTCCTGGCATTTGATGTGAATCACTTCCGCCTGCTCACTTATACGTTAGGCCAGCACAATGACTTTGGAAAAACCGAAGCTCAGACCCTGCAACACGATTTGATTCAGCACCTTCGGGATTTGATGCTTCCTCCCCAAACAACCTCTCAAACGGGAACCACCCCACCCACGCAAAACCAACACCCTCTATTCCAACTCCTTACCGAATATCCCGCCTCGGATATTGCACGTTTGAAAACCGATGTGTTTCGAGAGCGTGTGCATTATGCTGAAGACATCAAGCACGAATTAGCCACTGCCCGCCGCGAAAAAGATAGAAAACAATTGCAATCCATCCAACACAGGCTGGGAGACTTGGATAACACCGCCGCCGGAGTTTGTGTGGATCTTCTTCTTTCTTATCGGGCGATCGAAGCGTGGGATGCGATGGTGGCATTGTATGAGGAATTGCCGGAAACACTGAAGCAGACCGTGTTGGTTCGGGAACAATTGGCATTTGCCCACAATCGCCTAAAACACCGACACGCTGCCGAGCAGGTGTTGCTCCAAATTTTGGAAGAACAGGGTCCAAGCTCAGAAACCTATAGCCTGTTAGGACGCATCTACAAAGATTTGTGGCAGGAAGCGCAACCCCACCCTTCTCCGGCTGCCCAGGACTATCTGGATAAAGCAATTGCTTCTTACCTCAAGGGTTTTGAAGCGGATTGGCGTGATGCCTATCCAGGTATCAATACCGTCACCTTGCTTGAAATCAAAGGCACTCCAGAAGCCTTAGCTCAACAACAACAAATGCTTCCGGTCGTGTTGTTTGCGGTCAATCAACGGTTCAAATCCAAGCAACCCGACTATTGGGATCACGCTACGTTGTTGGAACTGCATGTCTTAGGAAACGAGAAGGCAGCTGCTCAGCAACGTTTGGCGCAATGCTTGGCTGCGGTCCGGGAACCTTGGGAACCGAAAACCACAGCCAACAACCTCCGTCTCATTCGTGCGGCTCGACAGCAACGAGGAGAAACAACCGATTGGTTAGATGAAATGATCACGGATTTGGAAAAGTGATCAACGCTCGGATAAAAAGTGATCAACGCTCGGATGAAGCTAGAAGTACTCAATTTGACGAACATGCGATGCCGCGGGTGAAGTGGTCGCAGTATCCGCTTTGGGTGGTGTGTCAGAATTCAATTGGAATCGGCTGATGAGCGATTTCATGAGTTTGGATTGCGCTGCCTGTTCTTGACTGGCCGCCGCCGTTTCTTCCGCAATTTGGGCATTGTTTTGGGTGATCTCACTCAATTGACTCAAACCCTCGCTGACTTCACGAATCCCGCTGGTTTGTTGCACGCTCGCATCGGAAATTTCAGAAACCAGATCGGTGAATTTATTGACGTTGTCCACAATCTCGTTCAATGCAGAGGCAGTTTCTTGGGAAGTATTGGACCCCATTTCAACTTTGTGGAGCGAATCTTCAATGATGGAGGTACTTTCTTTAGCAGCGTCTGCACTACGTTGTGCCAGATTGCGGACTTCTTCTGCAACAACCGCAAACCCTTTTCCAGTCGATCCGGCACGTGCCGCCTCCACCGCAGCATTGATGGCCAGCAAGTTGGTTTGAAAGGCAATTTCATCAATCGATTTGATGATTTTAGAAATGTTTTCTGAGGATTGATTGATCTCTCCCATCGCGGAAAGCATGTCTTGCATTTGCTGATTTCCCAACTCTGCCTGCTGTCGTGAGGTTTGAGACAATTCCTGAGCCATCTGTGCATTTTCTGCATTTTGCTCTGTCTGCTGTTTGATGCTGGTCATCGTGGCGCTGATTTCTTCTACGGAAGCGGCTTGCGAAGCAGCCCCTTGGGAGAGACTCTGGCTCGCTCCAGAAATTTGCCCGGACCCTTCCGCTACCTGTGCTGCCGCCGCTGCTACGTTGCTCAAAATTTCATTCAGATCGCCAATCATTTGTGCAAACGCATGGCCTAAGGCATCTTCTTCAGAAACCAATTGAGGTTGGACGGTCAGATTACCTTGAGCAATTTGTTCTGCAATCATGACCTTGGCCTTCAACGCTTCCACCATTTCTTGTAGAGACTTGTACACCCCAGTCATTTCCGTGGTTTCTAAGTTCACCTGTGTCTTCCCTTGCGCAACCTGCTGGGTGACCGATTCCAATACGCTGGGTTCTGCTCCTAAAGGGCGTTTTACTAGCACAGTGATTCTCCATGCCACCAAAGAAGCCATCGCGATTCCTGCTAAAAAGAGGAAACCAATCATCCATTCGATTTGTTCATTGCTCGATTGCAAGGCAGGACCAAGCTGATCTTGTTCATATTTCACTGATAATTTCACCTCTTCAGCGGCATCTGCGATGATGGGTCCGATGCGGTCCAATTCATTGGCGATGACGACATTCCGTTGTTGAATCAGCGTTGCCAACTCTTCGAAGTGAATGATGTAGTCTTGTCGAAATTCCATCACTTCCTTAAACAAGGCACGACGTTCTGGATTTTGTAGTTCTCGTGTCAAGATCTCGGCGCTTTCTTCCATGTTCCTCCCCATCTCTTCACGAACACGTTCTACAGCGGAGGCGTCGTTGGTATCCAGAAACTTGGCCGCATACAGACGGGCTAGCAGCAGATGTTCTTGCATCCGACCTGCATAGTAAGCAGCAGAAAGGTCGTTGTCACGAAACGCAGATTCCATGATCTTGGTGAGATTTTGCCGCATTTTGGCACCATCAGGATTGAGATAAGTATAGACTAACCCATCTCGACGGTTTTTGAATTCCTGCACTTGCTGAAAGCCTCGGTCATAGTCATCAATGGAATCACTGATCAAATCCACATTCCTAGACCGTTCCGGATTTTGGATTTCCTGCTGAGCCTGTTCCATCATGTCGTGTAACAGATCCAAACGTTGATTGTAGTTCTGAACACTGGTCCGTTCGCCTTTCTGGATAAAATCCTTCACATAAAAACGCACGAGCAACATATTCGCTTGCACACGCCCTGCGAGATTGGTATCGCGAGCCAATTCTCGATATTCTTCGAACCCATTGTTCGAACGGTTCAATCCCAAAAACGCGATGGTGGATACGACAAAAAACACGAAGATGACAACCCCAAATCCTAAACCTAGCATTGTAGACAATTTCATCTTTCCCATGACTCCCCTTTCTGAAATTTTGTGAATAAATTCAAGGTTAGCCTCCATCAAAATCCGGTTTGGATTTGAGCGTACTGGAACTGACCTTGTTGTGCTCACCCATGATACGGAAAAGAGACGATCCAACTCGTTTGAGTAGAAACCTCGGCCCTCAACCAACCCAGTTTATTTACTGGCAGCAATAATACACAGGCCGTTCGAAAAATTTCAACAAGGAGATCAAAATGGTACAAATGAATACAAAGATTGGAATGGAAAATCTATCCAGCATCTTGGATGGAAATCCATGTAACCTTCTAACAATTAGGGGGGTGAGATGGTAACAAACAAAATAATGGATATGGGATATATGGGATTCATCGTATTGTTGTTTGCGTGTTGCGCTGCCTCTGTTTCAGCGAATGAACAGCCCAACAGTACAGAAGGGGCCAGAGTGCTCGCAGTGAGCGTGAGTGGGAATCCTGGCAGCTATCGATTCTCCGTCGAGCTGGCCAGCCCTGATTTAGGATGTCAACAATATGCCGATTGGTGGGAAGTGTTGAGTGAGAATGGCACCTTGCTATACCGACGGGTGTTGTTTCACAGTCATGTGAATGAGCAGCCGTTCACGCGTTCTGGAGGTCCCGTGAAAATTCAACCCGATGAATTCGTATGGGTGAGAGGTCACATGAATACAACGGGATATGGAACCGTGGTCTTTCACGGTTCGGTGGATTCGGGTTTTCAAGAAAAGACGCTGTCTCCCGATTTTGCCAGTGGAGCAGCCCAACACGCGCCACTGCCCGATGGCTGTGCCTTTTAATTTTGTAATATCTACAACCTGTCAATGACCTCTAAATTGAAGGGATACAATAACCGATTCAATTGAGGGAGATAAGACATGTTGAAGAATTTGCGGAATGGGACGCAAAGGTGTGTGGTGATGGTTCTCTGTTGGTTGACCTTCACCACCCCGTGGGCCGCCGAAGATACCAACCCCCGAGCCTCCAAAGAGGTAACCACCAATGCCCCCGCGGTTCAAGATACAAACGATACTGCTTCGGCATTGAACGAGGCGGATGAATCGGAAACCAATGCCCCGGTCACACGAGAAGAGTTTGAAGAACTCGAAGAACGATTGTTTGAATTAGAAGCACGACAAACGGACAAACCTTTGGCTCAAGCCTTTGATGGTCTGGAATTGAACATAGGCGGTTTCCTGACCCAGAGCCATGCCACAGCCTATTCCCAAGAAAGCACCTCCGCTGCTTTTGATGAAACCAACTTTGAACTATTGATTTCTGCCAAGCCCAGTCAACATATTGATTTGTTTGCTGCGCTGGGCTGGCTTTCTGCCACACGCCTGGACACCTCTCAACCTGAAAAGCGTGAATTTACGGTTCGACAAAGTGACAATCCAGCAATCATCTTATGGGGCAAGTATCATTTTTCCGAAGCCTTGGAAGTGAAAGCGGGACGCTTTGTGACCCCATGGGGAATCATCCACCGCGAGCATTTCCCCCCCACCTTATTTTCTCAACAACAGCCGCAACATATTCAACCCATCAATGGCGAGCTAGGACGTTTTGACACATTAGCCACCTTCCTTATTGGCGTGGAAGCCAGCGGAACCTTCTTTTGGAACGACACATCGCTCGAATACTCAGCCTATGTGGGGGAATACCCCGGTCCCGATGATCGAGGTTTGGTAGGAGAATCGATTACAGGCGGTTTGCTCGGGTTGGGTTTCTTGAAAAACAAATTGAAGGTGGGCTTGAACCAACAAGCAGGAAAAAAACAACTGGGTGAGGCAGAAGTTCATTACGACGTCATCGGTAGTTTTCTCAAACTGGATTTCTATCCTTTTTTGCTGAAAGCGGAAGCATACCGCAATATCGTCGGGGGCAACAATAATGATCAAACCGGGTACTATCTTCAACCTTCCGTGACGATCACTTCTCAACACATTCTATTTTACCGATTGGACCACATTGACCGCAATACAGATGAAGAGGAAATCCAAGAGGATCTCTCGGAAACGACGGTGCAAACGATTGGCTACAACTATCTTCCCGTTCCCAACATCCGTTTTCGAGCCGAGTACTTGCTCCATGATTTTGGCGATAGCCAACTCACGATTGACACTCCACAAGAGAAAGTCGTTATCGATGATGGCTTGGAATATGATTATCAACTGTTAAAATTTTCGGCAGTGCTTTCTTTTTAAGCACAAGTACGGACGGATCACCGAATAAGGAGAGAATATGAAGCGATATCCAGCAGTATTGATACTCCTGTTTGGGTTGCTTTGGGGGCCATCTGTAAACGCTGTTGAAATTGCTGTGATTGCCCATAAAAGCAATAAGGAAACCATGACGGTTGATGATCTCAGAAACTACTTCACCGGAGCACGACGCCAATTCCAAAATGGCGAAACCGTGATTGCCATTGACCATGTGATACAATCGCCTGCTCGCAAGACATTCCTCACCAGAGTGGTTGAAATGACAGAGGGTGGCTGGAATCAACATTGGCTTCAATTGAAGTCGACCCAAGGCCTTCGTCGGCCTAATCAAACCCGCTCTGTGAAATTCATCATCAAGCTGGTCAGCCGCAAAGCCGGGGTGATCAGCTACGTCAACGTGAATGACCTCGATAAAAAAGCCAAAGGCAAGGTGCGGGTCGTTGCTACGTTTAAGAACTAGCAGGCCTTCGCCAATGGAAGGTGCTCCAAAAGGGATAAACGTTTTCACGCAAACGCCATGTGAGTTTGTCGAGAATTGTGCGATTCCAAGGAACTAGAAAAAGAAGGGGTAAACTCGGTAGACGCAGTTTGGCGTTGTTGCTTGGGAAAGGGGTAAACGACTTGGCAACCGACTAAGGTAACGTCATCATCAGGGGCACGATCTCCATAGAAGTTGTAGGCACTTTCCACCAACATATCGACCAATTCCTTGATCGACTGCTGTCTCAAATCCCGAAGATAGCGGTTCAGTTTCCGTTCTCCCCACATTTTCCCATCGGGGCTTTCATTTTCGATCAACCCGTCAGTGTAAAAGAGTAGGGTATCTCCTGTATGGAGAAAGATCGATTTTTCTGAAAATTGACTGTCGGGCCGATCCCCCAAACAAGGATTCACGTTGGTGAGTTTGCGCACCTTGCCTTCCTTTTGCACCAGAAACGGAAAGTTATGACCCGCATTGGAAAAGGTTAATTTTCCACTATCCAAATCCAAACAGGCTGCAAAAAACGTCATGACGTATTTGGAAGAACCGGCTTCAAGAATCGCTTGATTGAGGAAGTGCAACAACTGGCCTGGCGAAGGGGGGGTTGCATGATGGCTATAGATGTTCTCAAACGTGCGGCAAGTGGCATAAGCCACTCCGGTCATCAACGCAGACGGAGTGCCATGTCCGGTCACATCGCCAATGAGGATGAAGAGCGTGTTTTTAAAATTCAAAAAGCCATACCAATCGCCACCGGTTTCTGATGCTGGGCGGAAAAAAGAAGCGACTTCCAAATGATCCAGATTGGGAAGGGCTTTAGGCAGGAAGGTTTTCTGAATCGTGGCGGCAGTGCGCAGTTCCAATGACTTGGAAAGATATTCTTGTACAAAGGAGCTTTGGCCCATAGAAAGCGCCGTGTTATCGGTATTGCCATCCTCACTCAAGGCCTGCAATAAAGCAGGGGCAGTGAGAATTCCTAGATATTTTTGATTTTCTGTAATGATGACACATTCAGCATGCCGCATTGAAAACAATGGCAGTAGCTGATTGATCGGAGTTGCCACATCGGCCAACGGCATTTTTCTTAAGAACTCTTCCAGGCGTTTGCCCCGAGAAGGATTTAGAATCAACTCGCGACCATAGCGGCTGAACGCAAAGACCTTCAAATCCATTTCATGGACCACCCCGATGGGTTCTCCTTCATCATTGATCACAGGAAAGTAAGTCCGATCATGCTGTTTCCAAAATCGTTCGAACACGGAAAGCATGTCTTCTTTCCACGGAATCGCTTCCAAGGCTTCCACCACCCCTCGAATCGGAGTATCCGCCTGATCTTTGCTAGGAGACACTTTGCCCAATTGCTGAATATGGACGTACTGGGTTTGCGTGTTGATCCATCTTTCGGCAGGAGCCACAAATTCTCCTTGTATCCATTTGCAGTCAAAAGACTTGGCCGTTTGTAAAGCCTCGGATGTATCCACATGGGTGAGCACCATTTTGCTATCCAGCAATTTGGAGATATTGCTCAGATTGGCTAGGAAAAGTTTGGACCGCTCATTCTGTTGTGCAGTTTGAAGGGTCGGATAGGTGAAACGGAGGTAATCTGGATTAAGACGGTACAACGCTTCGAGTCCCGTAAAGCTTTCTCCACAATTGCCTAAACTGATTTGGAAGCCTCCTGCCCGATGTTGATTGAGCAATGCAATATGACGTTCCCCTAAGGGCAGGTCGGCCCTTATTTCAAAGCAAAGGACTTCATTGGGTAAATGATATCGAGCAAAGACCTCTAACAGGTCATTCATCATCTCAGGAACCAGGAGATGCAGATCCAACTGGAGAAACAAACGCAAACGAGATTGCGAACCCAAAGTTTCTGCATAGTGGCCAATCACCTTTTCGGCTAACACCTTGCTCAATTGTGGCAACATGCCGTCTTTTGCAGCTTGGGTAAGCAACGCACCTCGGTTTTCAAACCCCAATGCTTGATAATGCGACAAACGGGCTTCATATCCCTTGCATACACCTTTATGTCCATGCACAATTGGTTGGTAATCAAATTCCAAGAGAGACATATATTTGGACCAATGCTCAATCGCCATACAGGCTCCTACTCTTCCAGTCAGGGAAAATTTTGTGGTCAATGAAGTGGATGGAACACGCTTGAAGGAAAGGAGAAGGCGATAGTCTCTCTTAAGATCATTAAAATCTGATAAGCAAACCGTTAGTTTCTTTTGAACGGCCTGCTCCACCAGGATTAAGGCTTATCGAATTTTAGTTTTGCTTTAATCCAGACCTAACATGGGATCAGTATTTTCATTTTGCTGGAAGCAAGAACTCCGTAGGGACACAAACTTTGTTCACCCCAAACTAAAGAGGGATGATGGATCTTCAGTCAGCAATCACCTATGCCCCCCTATTGACCAAGGCAACCCGAGTGCCATTATCAGTTCAGCATTATGATCAACCAGCCAAAGCTGATCGGCTCCAAGAAGTGCTGCTGTCTCAAGAAGCATTGGCTTGGTATCAAACTACCGAAGAACCCCGGCACGAGAGCGTTTTTAAACCTCAAGCCATGCGTTGATATCCCCCCTTATTGCATTCCATTCTCCGCGCTACTCACGGGTCGTGGCTCCCACTGAATTTCAAAATATACTTGGCTGTTCGGGTTGAACGATGATCAACCCAGTGGGGCCACTACGGCCTGATGCGATGTTTGCGATATATCTCCAAGCCCCACTGGAATCCGACACGCTTTGCCAGGGCCTCACAAAATTCATCATATATTTCAGGCAGGCCCTCCGGAAACGGATAATCCAATTCTGAAGGCATCGTCAAAGGCGAGAGCAAGGCCGCAGCTGTCAAATCGGCTACTGTGAAATCCTCTCCCACTAAATAGCCAGAAGGCTGGATTTCTTGTTCAAGACGATCCAGCGCCATCACGAGTTTCTGCTGGCTTTTTCCAAACCCAGTCTCGTCCACACGATAGGCCTTTTCGACCAAAGGACGCATGAGCGGAAAACTGAGCCAAACGGGGATCCGCACAAGCGAGTGCTGGTCTTGGCTGTAGAGTTTTACCATGTAGTTGGTATGGGGCAGGAGCAAGTGATAACAGATTCGTCTCACATGGGGTCCAATCTGCTTGTCAAAAAATGCAGCCAAATCCAAAGCATGTTGACGAGAGGCTCGGTCATCAGGATACAACGGGGGGGTAGGCGTGTACTGTTCTAAAGCATCGATGATTTGATCAGAGCCGATGATTCTCTTCCCATTGAGTTCTAATACCGGCACTTGGGTTTGGCGGGTCATCCCATACATAATTGGAATATGAAAAACGGGAACTAAGGTTCGACGGACATGAGCAATGTCTTTGAAATCCAAAGCCCAACGTACTTTTTCATTGTAGTGGGACATCGTGAAATGGAAAAGTTTCGGAGTATCCATGAGTGTTTCCTTCACAAGGGTGCTTGACAGATTCCTACTGAAAAAAAGGTCTCAAAAAACTGTAAGGTGCCTCCTTCTCCTTTTCAATATGAAACGTTATGTAGCTTTCGATACTCTATCCATCAAGACAAGCAACTCCCTTTTATCCATCAAGACAAGCAACTCCCTTTTATCCATCAAGACATGATCTCACCTGGAAAGAGGCAACGATGAAAACATTTTTTTTAAGTCTGATCTTAGTCGCAAGCTTCCTCACCTCACCCCTTCTCGCTCAACAATCGACACAAGGAAACACAACTCCAAGTCGAACATGGAGCAAAGGAGTATTTGCCCTTCGGGATCAACAACGATTGGCCTCGCTGGATGCAGAATATCTCAGGATCTTGATTTGGGATTCTCATCTCAAACAGATCTATCGGCGTGTGAAGCAAGGCACCCCGTTGCATCAGATTCCGCGTGTTCGGGAGGTCATCGACATTCAGAAAAGCGGGGTCAAATTGATCCTGACATTACGGTGGGCGGATCAACGCAGCAAGAAACCCAAGCTGTATGACCGAGTGCCTCAAGGCAAAGACCGAAAGGCTTCTCTACAATTGCTGAAACGCTTCTTGAACGATCTGGGGCCGTATCTAGCTATCTACTCATTACAAAATGAAGTGGGGGGAATAGGACCTGGAACGTACTCTAAAGCAGACATGACGGATCGTGGTCAAGGCAGTCCGGCGGTTCGATGGCTTATTGACCTCACTCAAACGGCCCGGCAAACCATCGCAGCCAATCCAAAATTATCCCATATCAAAATCGCATCTCCTGCTCCCATTGCACTGAAAAAAATGGTCTTTGCTCCTCAAGACATTCCTGCTCTCAATCGATCCTTTTTTCACGAAGTGTTGAAATTCGGCAATCAATACACGGACTATATTGATCTGCATGTGAATCGATATACCTTGTCGGAGCTGAAGACCATGCTGCAATTCATCGAGCCATTGATTCAAAAAGATCTCATTTCCACCGAATGGTCCGAAGTGGCCCATGCCCAAGTATTTCTCCGCCAGCCCATCCGCTCTGAAGTGCGGCGATTTGCAAAGACTGCGGGTTATCCAATTCCATCCCGTCTCCGGACCAACAAAGAGTTGGTGGAACACATGTACCGACGGAAAGCCCCGGCCTCAGTATGGAATCGATTGGTCCAATCTTCGAATTATCCCCCAGGCTTCATGCGGGAAAGTGCCGATCTATTGGCAAAAGCAGGGTTTGTGATCTTGTGTTGGAATTCCGGTTGGCAGGAAGGCAAACCGATCTATGACGTCAGAACCTTGTTTGCCAATCGCACTGTGGTAGGAGAATCCAATACCGTGGATCTGTTTGTAGGTGAATTCAAAGCCCTTTAAATTGGGAAACTTCATGGATTGACAAACGGTCTCGATTGCAAAAATTCACGAAATAACACATCCTCATAAAAACACCACGGGGCAACAAAAACGGAGCGGCGAGAACAGAGCAGAGAAACACGGTGAGCACAGCCAAAGAATTTTTTGACCAGTCAATACGTGCCAAGCTGATTGCGACCATGACAGGCGGCGTCTTGATGATTGTGGGAGTGTTGACCTACGTGATTGCTCAAAATGCTGCAAACTCTTGGGAAGAAGCCGCACACAATCAGCTTCAATCGCAGTTGGATCAAAGTGTGACCGACCTATCCAACTTCTTGAAAGAGCGGGAACATCATGTGAAATTGTGGGCCTCGCAGTTGTTGGATGCGGGCAATGAAGCCTATCCAGGCCTTTCCATGACGCTCTATTTTTCCGATGTGAAAAACAAAGAACCGTGGATCGATCAAATTTTCCTCATCACTCCCAACAACCTGATCTACGACAGTTCCGGGACTTTGGAATGGAGTCAGGAAGCCTCTCCCGCTTTAAGCGAATTGTTGACATTCCTAAAAGAACCGGTCTCTGATTTTTTGCCTTATACGATGGTCACGGCATCCAAACCGGACCAGGAACTTCTCCTCCTCACACGTCCCCTCTTTAAACAAGGCAAACCACTACCCGACCACCAGCTTGCTGTCTTGTTGGACTTATCCCGAATCAACCAGCACCTCTTTGGCGACAAGCGGATTGGAAAAAACGGGTTTCTCACCCTGGTAGCACAACACGAATCGGGTTCACTGTTTTGGCCCCAATTGAACCAGGCGCTTCCCAGCCAAGCTGAACTCGCCCAAGGATTTTCCCAATGGCCCATGGCCTCCGAGATTCCAGAGGAGTATCAATCGCTCCTCATTGCCCAACGCAGGGTGCCTGGTTTTTCAATGCTCATGGTGGGGGTTTTATCGGTGCAAGATATCCGGGAACCGATTTTGGGCATCCTCCAAACTTCGCTGATTTGGGGACTGATTTTCTCGGTCATTGGCATTTTAGGAGCCTTATTTATTGAAGAACGGATCACAGCTCCTATCCGAAAGCTCACCGAAACCGTTGAATCTGTTGCGGAGATGACCGCTTCCAATCCATTGTCCGAATTGCCCCAGAAATCGGTTCCTTTGCTCGAAGCCCGGAACGACGAAATCGGCACATTGAATGCGGCCTTCGATCAACTGCGTGAAGCGCTGTTTCAGCGCGATGCCAAAATTTCAGAGCAAATTTTAGCTTTGAGCGAATTGAACGAAGAATTGAAAGTGGCCGACCGTCTCAAAGATGAATTTCTGGCGAATGTCTCCCATGAACTCCGCACTCCTTTACATGGGATCATTGGAATCACCGAATCGTTGATGGACCATCCAGAGGCTCCCGTGTCGCAAGAACATTTGGACAATCTCGCGATCATTCGTTCTAGTTCCCGACGTTTGAATCATTTGGTCAATGACATTTTAGATTCTTCCATGCTGCACCACAAACGCCTCAAGCTGAACACCAAAGCGGTGGACATGCATGGAGTGGCACAAATGGTCTTAGGGCTTTTTCGTTATCTCGTGGGTAGCAAAACACTTCAGTTGATCAATGCCGTTCCCCTCGGTCTTCCCCCTGTCGAAGTGGATGAAAACCGGATTCAACAAGTGATGCACAACCTGGTGGAAAACGCGATCAAGTTTACCGACCGAGGCTTCATTCGCATCTCCGCCCAAGTCCAAGAAGAGGTGTTGGAGGTGTGTGTGGAAGACACAGGCATCGGAATCGCGCTTGAAAAGTTTGAAGCCATCTTCGAGTTTTTCATCCAAGCCGATGGCTCCATTTCTCGAAAATACGGTGGCACGGGCCTGGGCTTGGCCATCAGCAAACGATTGATCGAACTGCATCATGGGCAAATTCGAGTGGAATCCGAAGAAGGCCACGGGGCCAAATTCCTGTTCACCCTTCCATTGTCGAAGCAGAACACCGATTCCCATCCCGTGCTCTCCCAAGTGATCGACTATGTGCCTGAACCACCGACTCCAACCGAAAGCAGCGTCTCCTCTTCTTTACAACCTACCGATTCCAAAAGAGATCCAACTTCGAATTGCTATCGTTTGTTGTTGGTGGATGACGACCCCGTGAATCTTCAAGTACTGCATCACTATTTGAATGCGACTCATTATTCGTTGCAGCAAGCCATGAATGGCTTGGAAGCTTTGGAAGTGATCGACCAGCAAGGCAAACCCGATCTCATTTTACTCGATGTGATGATGCCCAAGATGTCCGGTTTCGAGTTATGTGCTCGGATTCGCAACACATTTCCTCCTCATGAGCTACCGATCATCTTTCTGACTGCGAAAAATCAAGTTGCCGACTTGGTGGAAGGGTTTTCGCTGGGAGCCAATGATTATGTGGCCAAACCGTTCTCCAAACAAGAATTGCTGGCCCGTGTTGAAAATCAGATTTTTCTCCTCCATGCCAAAGAACAGATGGTGTCTCTACGGCATTTTTCCAATCGGATTTCTCAATTTGAAGAGGTCTCTCAAATTATTGAAAATGGCTTTCGGGAAATTTATGAACATGTTGATGCCGATACCGCTCTGCTGTTTTGCGAGGATCAACTTCACCAAACCCATCCCCCCACCGCTGAAATCAGATTGGAAAACCATCTGGAAATAAAAGAGTTTCCAGAAGGCGTGGAGGTGAATGTTTCTAATGTGATTGCAGAAACAGAATCCGCTGCTTTGGCTGGTTGTCATTGTGTGTGGATTCGGGTGGCAGGATTAGAAAATTATCGGATGGTGCTCATCCGTAGGGTGGGACGCCCCATCTTTAGCAGTACGGATGTGGAGTACATTCAGCACATTATTGAGCAGATCAAAATCATCCGAAAGAACCTGCAAACCATTGTTGCCAATGACAACTTTCTTCCAGCTATCAACCAAATCAAAGTGGTGATGAAACAGATTCTGTATGTCCAAGCGCAATCGCCCTATTGCCAAGTGGTGCTCGATACCAAAACACAAGAAGGCATGGAATTTCGCTTAACCTTGCAAAACTTGGTCACGTATTTTGGCGAGACCTTTTTGTTGCAAGTCCATCGCTCTTACTTGGTCAATCCACAGAAGCTGGTCTCGGTCCAACGGAAACACTCGTCGGCCTACGAAGCCTTGCTCAAGACCACGCACAATGAAATCGTCTCCATTCCGGTTGGACGGGCGCATTATGAAAAAGTCCGATCTCTCTGTGCAAACCAATAAATGAGATCATAAAAATGCGACGTTCACACCAACCCTCTGTGTTTTGGCAACATTTCTCCAACGCCCTTAAGACTCCAACTTATTGTTTTTAAAAAATTTTTCTAGCAGCCTTCGCGACGTTCGGCATCACCCTTGCGATGTTCGGAACACCCCTCTTGTTTTCCTCAATGAAAAAATATCATCATGAAGTGTGCGGTATGTTCCGCAATTTAACCTGACTGAGCGATAACCCGTCTTCTCTCGGCGAGGCGTTCTTGCCGAGGGAAGATTGAGTGCCATGATAATGAGCCGTGGCACTCACCAAACAGTTGGGCTAGGAGGCATCTAGTCAGCAACCGTTCACTATCTGAAACACCCACGAACATTCCTATTTCTTAGAATTCATGAGTATTCCTGTGTTCTAAACACCTTGGATATTCCTATTCCACACTACGAGGGGAGAGACCTATGAAACGGAGAGAATTTTTAACCAAAACCATCGCTGCTTCTACCGTGGCCGCTGCTGCCACAAGCATCGCCGCACCGAATGTGATTGCGGCTCCCAAATTTCGTTGGAAAATCGTGAGCACATGGCCCCCTAAATTTCCACTCTTTCAAACGGGGGTGGAACGATTTGCCAAGCGTGTGAGCGAAATGAGCGAAGGGCGAATGAAAATTCAAGTATTTGCTGGAGGTGAACTCGTCCCTGCCTTAGGAGCCTTCGAAGCCGCTTCTAAAGGGACGGTCGAAGCCGGTGCAGGAGCGTCCTACTACTGGGCGGGGAAAAGTGCAGCTTCCCAATGGTTTACGGCCGTGCCCTTTGGCTTGAATGCCCAAGGCATGAATGCCTGGATGTACGATGGCGGCGGCTTGCAACTGTGGGAAGAAACGTATGCTCCCTTCAATCTGATTCCTAGACCTTATGGGAACTCGGGCGTGCAGATGGGAGGTTGGTTCAACAAAGAAATCAATCGCGTGGAAGACTTCAAAGGGCTCAAAATGCGCATGCCGGGATTGGGTGGCAAAGTGATCTCCAAGCTGGGAGGCACACCCGTGCTCCTTCCGGGAGGGGAGATTTTCACCTCGCTGGAACGCGGCGTCATCGATGCTGCTGAATTTGTCGGTCCCCTTCACGACCTGAAGCTCGGATTATACAAAGCTGCCAAATACTACTACACCCCTGGATGGCATGAACCCGGAACCGTATTGGAAGTGTTCTTCAACAAAAAAGCCTACGAAAAACTCCCCAAAGACCTACAAAATATCCTCGATGCTGCTGCCGCCGAATCCAATGCTTGGATGCTAGCCAGCTTCGATTCTCAAAACGGTGACGCACTGGAAACCCTGATCACCAAACGGAAAGTCAAAGTCCGCCGTTTTCCTGATGAGGCCTTAAGCTCCCTCCGTCAAAAAGCTCTGGAAGTCCGTGAAGAAGAGGCTTCCAAAGATCCCCAAGCCACCAAAGTCCATCGAGCATTCAATACGTTTCAAGACCGAGTCGGGCTTTGGGGTTCCATCTCCGAACGTTCTTATTTCGACGCCATCGCTAAAAAATATCAACTGGGATAACCGTCCTGCCTTTTGCCACTGTGATCTGTGTTCTCAGTCCTTCTCCTCCGATGTTGGGGATGGTAGCTGTGGTGGACCTCGGTTGCCGGTTCCACCTTGCCCCACCCCTGCCATTTCCAACATCTTTGCAGGAGCCAAGCTCCGTTTGTCTTCCATGTGGAGCCTTAGACTGAGACGCTTTTATCTTTGTCATTTCATACGCCAAAAGGGGGAGACATGAATCTTTTAGAATCCATTGCCGATGCTATCGACGCACTCAATGAAGCCGTTGGAAAGCTCGCCACCTGGGCCGCATTTTTGTTGGTATGGGTGGTGTTTACCGACGTGGTGATGCGTTATTTTTTCAACACCACCTTCGTCTTTGTACAGGAATTGGAGTGGCACCTGTTTGCCTTCATTTTTCTGATCGGTGCTGGCTATACCTTGCGGCATGATCAGCACGTGCGAGTCGACATTTTTTACCAACGGCTTCGTCCTCGCAGTCAAGCGTGGGTGAATCTGATTGGAACCTGTGTGTTTCTGTTTCCGGGTTGTTTTCTCATTCTCAAAACGAGCATCCCGTGGGCCGTCTCGGCATATCAGATTGGCGAAATCTCACCCGATCCGGGGGGCATCCCGATGCGCTTCATTGTGAAGTCCTTCCTTCCGATTGGTTTCTCATTTCTCACCTTACAAGGCGTCAGCTTGGCTTGCCGTAGTTTGGTGTTTCTATATCGACCCGAATCCGATCCTGAAACCGCAGGAGCGGAATCATTGAAACCCCGAATCAAGGAGGTGTGACATGCTGATCGATTCTTTGCCTTTTTGGATTGCCGACTATTTGGCAGGCTGGATGTTTTTGACCTTGACCGTGTTGCTCATGATGGGCTTTCCCGTCACATTCACCCTACTGGGCACGGCCCTCGTGTTTGGTATCATTGGATTTGACCTCACCTTTTTCGATCTCCTACCGCTTCGGATTTGGGGTGTGATGGGCAACGTCACGTTCATGGCCGTCCCTCTGTTTGTGTTCATGGGATTGATGCTGGAAAAATCAGGCCTTGCCGAAGACCTGCTAGAAACGATGGCCTTGGTCTTCAAAAAAGTGCATGGCGGACTGGCCATCTCGGTCGTGGTGGTTGGTGGACTGTTAGGAGCTTCCACTGGCGTGGTGGGAGCGACCGTGGTGACGATGGGATTGTTGTCGGTGCCGGTCATGCTCCGACACGGTTACAAAACCACTTTAGCCACAGGCACGGTTGCCGCTTCGGGCACCTTAGGACAGATCATTCCTCCCAGTATTATCTTGGTCTTGTTAGGCGATATTTTGCAGGTACCCGTAGGAGATCTATTTTTAGGGGCACTCATTCCAGGAATGATCTTGGTAGGGCTGTATATTCTGTATATTTGGTTCATTGCCTTCATTCGACCTCAATCCGCCCCTTCCATACAAACTTCAGACAGTGGCATCAGCCGCGAGTTGGTCATTCAAGTTTCCAAAGCTTTGTTGCCGCCTTTGTTACTGATGGTGTCTGTACTGGGATCCATCTTTGCGGGCATTGCCACTCCCACGGAATCTGCCGCCATGGGAGCCGTGGGAGCCTTGGCCCTCACCGCCTTTCACAGACGGTTGAATCTCAAGATGATCCAAGATGCGATGCAAGGAACCACTAAACTGACTTGCATGGTGTTCATCATTCTGGTGGCTGCCAATGCCTTTGGATTGGTTTTTCGTGGACTGGATGGCGATGCTTTAATCCAAGAATTCATTGAAAGCCTTCAAATGAATCCGTGGGAAGTGATTCTGATTGTGATGCTGTTGATTTTCATTTTGGGATTTTTTCTGGACTTCATTGAGATCTGCTTCATCCACATTCCCGTGTTGGCGCCGATCATTGCGGATCTCGGTTTCAATCCACTTTGGTTTGGAGTCTTATTTGCCGTGAATCTGCAAACCTCATTCATGACTCCGCCTTTCGGTTTCTCGCTGTTTTATCTCAAAGCCGTGTGCCCGCCCCAAGTGAAAACAATGCACCTGTACCGGGGGATCATTCCCTTTGTGGCGATCCAATTATTCGGACTCTTCCTCATTGCCTTCTGGCCTGAAACCACCACATGGCTACCGCAGTTGGTATTTGGTGACTAACCCCTATCACACGGGTTTGCAGATTTTTCATCGTACGGACATAGGATCCCGACTTGGGACCTGAGGGTCGGGATCTCTTCTCAAATGCAGTCCATGAATCCAATGCATGCCACGAATCCAATGCAGTCCATGAATCCAATGCATGCCACGAATCCAATGCAGTCCATGAACTCCTTAAATTTCATTCATCCTATGACATACGATTCAATCAGGAGGTTATTATGAGAATAATCAACAACCTGAAAAAGAAGATGATTGCCGGCATCATTGTATTGGTGTTTGTGATCCAGTTCACGGCCTCGGCCATTTCGTACCTACAATTGAGAGCCAACATTTTTGAAACGCTACAATTGGAAGCCGAAACCGTCAGCTTTCCCCTGATGCTTCAATTGCAAGAAAAGATTGCCAATCAAAGCCAGTCTGATTCAGGAATTCCTCCAGGGATTCTTGAAATATTTGTAGGCGTGATGGGGATAGAATTTGGAAATTTGGTCGAAGCCCAGAACAAGCTCCTGGCTCTGCAATTTGTGGATCACGAGGGAAAAATCCTCGCCCACAATCAACAAGAACAAGTGGGACAACTTATTGGACACGAAAGCTTGCAGAAAAGCCAAACTCAGCAAATTGTCGTCACCGAATTGCCTCATCAAATCGAAATCATCGTTCCATTTTTTTATCAGGATCAATATAGCGGTGCGCTGATCTTCTATTATTCTGATGATCAAATGCAGGAACAGAGTGAAAATATTCTGCTCACCTCCAGTGTGATCATGGGAGTGTTCATGCTGTTTGGTGGACTGGGAGCCTGGTTGTTAGCTCTCACCCTCATTGCTCGAATCAAGCATGTGAGTCTTGCCATCCAAAATATTGTGGAAGGCAACGGCGACCTGACTCGTCGTTTGACAATCCGTTCGATGGATGAAGTGGGAGAACTGGAAACCTGGTTTAATATGTTCATCGACAATGTGCATCAGATCATCCGGAGTATCGAAGACGAAGCCAGTGTCCTGACCACTGTGATCGAAGAGCTATCGTACACCACTGAGGAAATGCAAAAGACGACTGACAATCTTGCTGAAATCACGGAGGAAGAAGACACCCGCATCACCGATACCGCAAGCACCATCGGCACGATGGCAGCGGATCTTCAACTGATCACCCAAGAAGTTCAACAAACCGCCCACAATGCAAGCCTCGCCGAACAAAATGCCGAAGTTGGCAATCAAGCGGTGCTGCATGCCAATCAATCGATGACCAAAATCGAACAAAGTAGCCAAGAGATCGAAGGCATCATCCATGTCATCACGGAAATATCGAACCAAACCAATTTATTGTCGTTGAATGCGGCCATCGAAGCCGCCAAGGCGAGTGAGTATGGGAAAGGGTTTGCAGTGGTAGCTGATGAAATCCGCAGTCTTGCGGAACGCAGTAGTCGTGCGGTGTTGGAGATTCAAAAATTAATCGAGAGCAGTTCTTCGAATGTGAGTGAAGGCAATACGATCATCCAAGAGACCGGAGACTCCTTGAGTGAAATCATTGGGCAAGTGCGCGAAATCACCCAACAAGTGAACTCGATCAGTCAAGGCATTGTGCAGCAAGATCAAGCGATTCACCAAATTTCCGTCTCTGCGGATGGGATTCGCGATATGAGTGAAAACACCGCCGCCATCGTTGCTGAACTGTCCAACGCCACCACCCAGATCAACACCAGCACCCACGAACTCAGCAAGATGTCCAACCGGTTGATGGTGCAGATCAATCAATTCAAGATTCGGTGAACACAATTCAAGATTCAGTAAACACAATTCAAGATTTGTTGAACACAACAGCTGCTGAACACAACAGCCAGCGAACAACACAACAATCGGTGAGCTCAACACGCGGTCCAAAAAGTATAGCCATTTATTGCGTCGGAGATCCTCCATTCAATCGCATTTGCAAAGCCTGGAGTTGGGATTCTAAGGTGTCGACATCTTGCTCAAACAATTTATCCATTGGCGTGAGGGGATCTCCCAACATATGCTGGGTTAACCGGATATCCCCGGCCAATTTACCGCGTTTCTTTCCAATCTGAATACCTCGTTCTTCTCCAATCTGAATCAAGTCTTTTCCGGCTTGGGTTTCTACTAAAAAAGGAAATTCTAACATTGCATTGACCTCCTCTAGGGTTAAGGTTCCGAATCTCGCCAAAATGCAAGCAGTCAACAATTCTAGCAAAGCTTTTTTACGCTGAGTAGTTTCCTCCAAGCCATCAAGGTCGTTTTTCCAAGTTCGGATCTCCTGTCTCAGTTGGTCCTCGTTTGGGCATGCCAAGGGCTTCAACGCGCTCAATGGGTGGGGACCCTCGGGTTTAGCCTCCAACACCTCGTTTAACGTCAATCGAACTAATTGGTTTGGATTGCGTACCTCAAACGCGAAATTTTTTGGATCGTGGCTCTCCTCCACAAACAACAACAAGATGAAGGGGCGAGTTTCTTGTTTCCCCTCGTAGTGCATGCACAACTCCAACAAGGCCCGCCAATAGATGAATTCATCCTTATATCCTTGGGCCTCAAACAACACGACCGGGGCGGCAGGGTGAGAC
>JANQJU010000054.1 GCA_028281495.1 SAR324 cluster bacterium | reverse complement strand
TGAAGAAATTGACACACTTCCTGAAAACTATCAGCAAGCGATTATCCTGTTACTCGATGCTTGCATCAAAAAGCATCAAGTAGAAAAGTTAGCCAATCGATAGAAATTTTGAATTTCAGTTGATCATTCGCTTAAAATAATAAATTTTTATTGAATTTTTTTGGCTTTTCTTAAAGATTCAATTCCTGGAAGTTTAAACTTGATCTGCTTTGTTACACCATCCCCCATCGATCCAATAGAAAAGGTGCATTGTTTTAACTTAGGAAGATTTTCTTTTTTGCTTGGATATTCTACAATTAATTTATCATTTCCTTTAATTCCTTTACAAAATTTAATTACAGGAAAGGACTTACTTCTTTCATTTGGAAAGTAATACTTTGGCAAATTAGTGATTCTCATAGCTAGCTTACCGAGCCTAGTATCTTTACCTAAACTATAGTTTATTTCATCAATAGTACCTACTATTTTTTGTGTAAAATCATCTAAGTAACTGCTAACAATATAGATGTGAGCAAAATGAAATCTAATATCTCTATAAAATGAAATACCAGTATCGTCTGCTTTATGAAGATCAGGATTTGGTCCTAAACTTCCATCAGGTTTAGCAGTTTCCAAATAATATCCCGGAGAAAACCACTTTTCTTGCGATGGCGTGTTATTTGCCATCCAAATTGGTCGTATCATTTGATTTTCATGTTTGACTTTATTGACAAGTAATCCAACATGCGAAGAATAGTCTTGTATGTTTTTTTTGTATTCTTTTACTTCACGGTTTTTACGAAACGCCTTTTTAGCTTGGAAGAAGCATTTCATGATATTTTCACAATTATCTAAATGATTAGCAATCGAATAAAGTAGATTACGCTGTAAACCTAAAATATCGTCGTGATTCTTAATCACTTCAATTAAATCACCTTGATAAGTTACTGCAATTTTTTCTAGTAAATCACATAATTTTTCGATTTCTGTGACAACTTCATTTACTGATGAATTAAAAATTCCTAAAGGATGACGTAAACCATAATCGGAGTAGTATAAAGGTGATTCAATTTTTTTTGAAAGACGGACTACAACAGATGGTAGTAGCCCTCCTTCCTCTTGTCTTTTTCTAATAATCTTCATTGTTCCTTTTGAATAAAGAAATTTTATATGTCCAAATATGTACTATTTATAAGACTTTGCTAAGTTCAACAATGAGTGGGTCGATTTTACGCATGAGGTTCTCCTGAAATGAATGTTAAGGTTTCGCAACCCTATTCATATCAAGAACTTAGGGTAAAATCCCCACTCCCTTACAAAGATCAAAGGAAACTGTCGTGTACAGAGGATAAGCACAACATGATTAGTCTTTTCTTGTAAGCTATCGAAGTTTCATTTCAGGGGTATTGATTATTTTTGATTCTATCAAGATGTTGATTTTGTTCTATGAAGGCTAAGTTCTTCTTGTAAGAATTCAATTCTTTTTTTTAAATTTTTGAAATCACTTAATAACTCATTTCTCGATTTTGTATAAAAGTCTGGATCTTCAATTATTAGCGGTTCACCAAAATTTTTTAGTTGGTATACCCCAGTTAGACTGTCAATTCCCTTAAAACTAAAATCCCCGACTGGTCTCCAGCTATCCCGATTCATTAGTTGTTCCAAAAACTTATCAGATGCTAAAGCACCGTTTTTTGGTACGATACCAGCAATTCTCGCACACCTATCTATTGGTGTTCCCAAATAATCTATAGGAAAATTTCCCAAATCTATTTGTGCATTTGCCCCGTAATCGAAAGCAAATTTAGCAGAAAAGCTTTCTTCAAAATTTTTTAACCTTGTATTGCATTCAATTACTAAGCTTTCCATCCGATTCGCCTTATTTCCTCCTGATCCGTCTTCAAAAACACTCACTACTTCGTCACCAATATATTTTATCACTTTTCCACCTTGTTCATCTACTATATCGGTAACTATAGCTAAAAATTGACAGATTTTAGGTAGCCATTCTCTTTGAGGATATTTTTTTAGTTCTGTCGATCCACAAAGATCAATAAAAGAAATTACCATTCCATTCGATTTTCTTTCAAGGTATTCAGAAAATTGACCTAACTTTTCCTTGTTTAATATTATATCTCTAGTAGTTCTTTCGCTGTCCATTATTTTGCCTCACTCAGTTTTCTTTCATAGCAAATTGCGACAAATATTAGTTGTTTTAATTTTTGTTTTGTCTCATCATCAAGATTTTCTATGTGATCACGTATTTCGGGCTTTACAAAAACCCTTAAAATTTTACTCATTTGATCAAAACTATCTTCTAAAGCTTTGAGTACTGGAGATTCGTTGATTGCTGGCACTATTGTTTTATTTAAAGATCGGACAAATATTTTTCCACCTAGATCCATATCCCTGAGTGGAACATCTAAAAGAACTTCCTTCTGCGAGATAGCAATCGTTATATCATTTGACTCTAGAAAGTTTTCTACACACAACCTGACACGCTCTTGTGCTTCATCCCTCTGATTACTGTCGTTTTTAAAACGAGTAAGTAGTTCGTTTTTTTCCTTAAATGACATCTCGAAAATAGTCTTGTAGATCAGATCTCTGTCGGTAGCCAATCCATAAATTGGGGCATCACTGTTGTAGGTTTCGCTGTAACAACCCGATAAATAATCTAGTGCTCCTGATTCACCGAGATTCACTGTATCATTTAAATAATCTTCAATTGTATACTCTTCTCTTGAGTATATTTTTCTGATTGTCCAAATTATCATAGCACCTATAGCTCTGTTAGTTTTATGCCAATAAGTCCTTTGAAAATTCCAATATCTTGAAAAGCAAACACTTTCAATCGCAGGTAAGGCATCATATGAAAATACTAAGTGCCATATTTCCCCCATGTTTGTAGATACTTTATCGATTTCGATATTATTAAAAAGACCGAAAATATCAACTGCTTGACCATAAGGCACACCAGTATATATTGAATCATCAGGTAGATATGCCAATTTATCTATGTCGATTCCGCTATTAATAATAGAATGTATGATTTGATCCTGTATATTTAGATCAATCGGTGTTTCCTTGATAATAATATCACGCAAGTATTTTGTATTAATTCCTAGTTTCTCAATTTCTTCAGAAAGAGCTTTTGGTGCCTTTTTACCTTTCTGGTCATGCTTTTTGTTCAAAAACGTATCTAGGATCTCTGCATTAACTACTTGTGAAACTCCTGCTTCTTGAAAGTAGTGCAAAAAGGGAAAATGATTTATATCGTGAAGCAAAGCTGCAAGCTCTAACCTTTTGATCGCATTTGTATCCATATGAAAAAGAAAGGTTGGGTTGTTAGATAGAGCGGCCCAAAGTTCTTGTGCTCTACCCAGTGCAGCTAGAGAATGGTCTAATCTAGACTGACCTGCCGACGGATAAATATAGTATAGTAAAGATAGCTGATGTAGATTGTGGAGTCTGCCTACTGTCGGGTGAGATAAGATTTTATCTAATGAATTTCTTACTGAGACCTTTCCTGTCATTCTAACAATAGTTTTATGATTGGTATTTTCAGTTTTATTGAATTCTTTAAGATAAAAATCTCTTCCATTCAAAAGGCGTGACAAAAAGTTTGTTAAATCAAATGTTGTCTTAATCTTACCGTACATCTCTGTTGATCTACTGTTAAATTTGTCTGTCCTCCATTTTTTCAACTCATCAGAAATCAACCTAAGATATTCGACTTCTACATTTTTCATTTTTTTTGCACAAGGTGACTTGATTATTTCATCTATTAACGAACCGAAGCGATATAAGTCTAAATAAGGAAAGAGTAATTTTTCTATTTTGGCTCTTGGAACCTCTTTCCCGTGCTGATTTTCAATTTCCTCTAGTCCTCTCTGTATGGTTGTAGGAATGGGTTGGGAATTTAGAAATAGTTGCGTTAATTCATCATCATTTTTTGTAAAGCCTTTTGATAAACCAAAATCAATTAGTACTGGTGAATCGTTTTCTTTAGATATTATAATATTTGGAAGTTGAATATCACCATGCATCATCCGGTTTTTATGAAGATATAACATCGCATCAGCGATATCAGCTAAATATGAAACTATCCGGTTACTCTCTTCCCTCTCTGAGTTGATTATCTCATCTAATCTTTTACCCGTTACATACCTACTTGCTATAAAACCTATCTCTGAATTTTGTTCAATTTTATCATTGAAATCTGCAAAATACCCTCGACTATAACTGAAAGTTCCGCAAGAATAGTATCTTTGTAAATTTGGATGAGACAGATATCGCAATCTATCAAGTTCATTTTTATATCTTTTTTCTAGGTCTTCCACAAAATTTGGTAGGATTGTAGGCCTAGTAAAGATTGAAACCGATTTTATAGGGATATAAAATTTTATTGCTAGAGTTTCATTTTCGTGTTTTTCTAGGCAACCTTTGTAAACTACGCCATCCGCTCCTTGATCATGGTATTCAAGATTAACTAGTTTTTCTCCGGTATAGGTTTTAATTTTTGCATTATTAATATCTGCTCGCCTGGACATAGCTTCCTTTTTTGAGAACTAAATTCTCATTTCATAACTTTATGGTGGTTGATTACAATTCAAACTCAGTGACAAAGTGCTCCAAAAGTAGATTTTTTTTGGTTAAAGAATTTTGTTCATTATGAAATATAGTTCTATTTTCTTTTCTGAACCATGAAATCGGAAATGAGATAAATTATAAAAAAATTGATTTTATTCTGGAGTAATAAAATAATTTTCATCCTATCTTAAGATTATTATGATAATATTTGCTAATTTCGATAGATGGCGCAAGTTGAAAGTTTAGTAAAGATAATGGAATTCGAGGCTTTGTATTAAATGCTAAGGTTGACAATACAGAAGGGCTTAAGCCTATATCACTATATTTCTGGCGCTTAAACCATCGGAAACTTTTGTAGCCTTTCAGATTGTTCATTCTTCAAGTTTTCGGGGTATATTCTCGTATGCTCTCAACCATCTTGCACGCAAGTGCTCATCCCGCTTCGGTAAGGTGTTGCAGAGTGGATGTATCCCACTCACAAATGGGGGTCAGGCTTCCAATGCCTTCCCGATCTGTTTATTCTCCTAGCTGGCGCTTGACAAGGCACAGCAGCCACCTAAAGGCAGCCGCTGCACCTTGGTCGTAATCCAGTGCACTTTCAGGCATCCATGCCTTACCCGCCCTTCGCGGGCCGGGCCACGGCGCGCGACCCCGCGTGGCCCACTCTGGTTTTCAGCCTTCACGTTGCCAGGGTTCGTTCATCAATTCGGCCTTAGTCCCTCTGGCCCGCTCACTCAAGTAGCCACGGCCTTTGCCAAATGGTTCCCTGCTCAACCGCACCACGCATGAAGATTCCTTGGTGGCAGCTACGCTGCCACCAGCGATGCAACGCTCCTCATTGCGGCTTTAAGGCACACAAACTATAAATTTCTTCATCTAACCAAACCAATTCACATTGCCAAAACCGGCATGACTAATGCCCAACACAACTAAATAGAATAGATATGCCTAGCGATAGTAACGACCCTCCAGGAGAGCAAATCACTAAGCATGTTTTTCTCAAGAAAACACGGAAGGGGAGTCGATCAATAATTGCTTTCGATCAGAATACGCAACGTCTCGCTTCCCGGTTCCTCGCCCCATTCTTGCATTAATTCCGTTGCTAACTCATCGCAATGGGCAATAAAACCTTCTTTGTTTATCGCAACACCATTCAACAATGATTGACCTTCCAATTCTTTTGAAACCTGCTCCATCACCTCTGCAAATTTGACTATGTATTCCGTTCCGATGGTTGCCAGAGGATAGCTTAGTTCCATACTATCTGAGGTATCTTGAGCATCCACCTCTGCCCCTTCATAAAATAAAGACACATATACAAAACTCTCCGATTGCCAAATAGGAATTTCATCGGATCGTTCAAAACTATATACATCGTAGTGTAACTTCGCTCCTAGCCCTTTTAACAATCGGTTCAATTTGCCTGCCTGAAATGGCTTCTTAAAAATTATTTTCACATCTATCATTTGGTGGAATGGATCTTCTTTCATCGAATGCCTCTTGTTGTAGGTACCGTATGTCGATAGGGATCAACGGCTCCATGTTGATCCGGTGTTAATTCTCGCAAATTCAAGGGATTGTTGGCACCGTTTGCTCGCTGAGGGGTCACATGATGCAACTCTCTCGCTTCGAACTTTTTGGTACGAGGGTTAAAATCTAACGGTGGTTTTCCCTGTCGTAGCCTTTTTAGATTACCCCGAGAAAACTCGTCGGGTGAACTCATCGCTCGATTCTTCCAGTAACGTTCACGGACGGTTTTCCAGGAGGGTGCACTTCCATCGCCAAGGGGTTTGTCTATCGGCTCACCACGTTTCCATCTCTTAAATTTTACACCACAATCGCAAGCATTATGTACAAACGCCTGCTGCTCGCCCACAAAGTACGTGTGAAAATCAGCAACCGTGAGATTGTAGGTCAGCTCCACTCGATTCAAGGAACTCAAACTCGACACGTGAAGCGGTGGACCCCTTAAACTCGCGACCTCCATTCCCGGTTTCAAATCAATTGAAGCCGTCCAACCGGAACCTATAACCCAAAATGGATGATTGTCTGTCACCTCGATACGCTCGCGGTCCCCGTCCATAGCCTCAACCACAAGCTCATAAAGCGGTTTACCCTGAGTCACAAACAATTCAGTCACAGCTTTGAGGGCCGTTGCTCCTGTTGCAGGGTCTCGTGAATAGACCGAATCCCCTACCGATAAAGTCTCGATGGCTACCGGGCCTTCCGACGTCCAAACTGAAGTTCCTGCTACAAAACAACAGCAACTTTCGGTGAACTCCCGAAGCATTTTCTTCGCTTTTTTCTTCGCAAACTTCTGGGGGTAGGGCAGTTCGTCTATCAAGTTGCCCAGGTTTTTCGCGATTTCGGCGGATTGAGCATGACCGGCCCGATCAAGACCATGAGCGACAATCCGGCTCACCTCCGCTGGATCGCTCAACGTCAGACCGATGTTGGCTAAGTGCGCGCTGCCTGAAGCCATTGCTGGAATATCGTCCTCAAACAGGCTCTCAAAAGAATTCACCACGCTGTTCCAAGCCGATTCCACCGAAGACCAGAAACTTTGGCCGGAAAAGGTATCGCTAGAGGGAAGGGGACTGTGACCCGTCGGGTCCGTGTAAATGATCGGGTTGTTGTAAGTATAAGCATAACGATTGAACGCCACCAACTTCGCCGGATCGGGAATCACGGTGTCGGGCACAAGGAACCGCCCAAGGCTAGGATCATAGAAGCGGGCACCATAGTAAGACACCCCGGAAGGGGCTGAGTGTCCGGTGCGGTGATCTGGCTAGGGTTGCGATTCTTCTAAGACATGTTTCCGGATATAGTGTTCAAGCGAGGCTTTCCGAGTAATGAGAAAGGGGGAGAGGAACATTGGCAAGGACAGATGATCGTCTTGAAGTTGAGCGAGGGTGGTTCGGGCGAGGCGTTCGGACCGTTCCCGACGGTTGGTCGCTTTCAAGGCAAACGCTTGGTACGCATCGGCCGTACCAGAAGGATCGTGGACTTGACGGGTGATGGCAAGCAACAAGGGGAATTGCCGAGTTCGTGATAAAAACCGATAATGCGTGCGGGACAACATCGCCCGCAGTGCCACTTGATGTTGGCGAGTGAACTGTGTGGAACGGATGCGCATTTGATGAATTCCTTGTAACGCGTACCGGTTGGCAAGACTGTAGTCGCCGAGCTTCCAGTACCCCTGGGCGATGAAGAAATACACCTGAGCATTGCCTGGGTAGGTTTTGATGAATTCCTTCAGGTGTTCCAAGGCCCTACGGCGCAGCTCCGGTGGGACATCTCCCCACATCAAAAAGATATGAACCAGACGAGCCTCTTCCCGCATCCATTTGCCGTGTTGGATCACTTGTTCCAAATCGGCCATGCCGCCTTCCAGAGATCCGGTAGTGAGTACCAATGCGGCCACATTGCGGACAAACCATGAGGATTGGGCAATCATGATCTTGAGAATCCCCGAACTCAACAGAGGATCATAAAAATCAGGATATCGTTCACGCAGTTCCTCAAAGATTTCCACCCCCCGTATCCCGTAACGATAGGCCGACCAATAGGCTTGTTGATAACCCAACGCGACTCCCGCCTTCAAACCATACATGGCTCCAAGATAAAGGGACCATACCGGATTATCCGGCTCACGTTCCACTTGGCGTTCCAACAACCGAATGGCCTCATCGGATTGCACTTCAAAAGAGGCGGCTTTGGGCCCCGGATTAGTTTTCCGGGCCACGATCAACTCTGCGTAGTGAAAAATCGCTTGATAGGTGGCCCATACCGCTCCGTCGGTTTGATCAATGGCAGTGCGGAGCCGCTCTTGGGATTCTTCAAATTTCAATTGATACAATGCTTCACGCATTTCCTGAATGACTTCATAATGCGGGAGTTGCAGAGAAGGAAACGGATCCGCCCGCACAGACGCAGACAAGACCAACCAGAACAACACCTGCACGAGCCAATGGGTTGCGAGCCGAAGCCGACAAATAACCAACAAAATGAGACTCCTTTACGCAGTTACGATGCGTCTTAGCTTTGTTTCAATTGAGTTTTCACCACGATTTCTGAATGGAGGGTCCGATGAACCGGACATTTGTCCGCAATTTCCAGCAAGCGTTGTTTTTGAGTGTCGTCTAAAGGACCCACGAGTTCCAATTCGCGTTCAATGACATCCACTTTACGAGGTTTGTCTTCACAGTCTTCGCAATCGGTGGAATGCACTTTATCATGAGTGAGTCGCACGATGGCGTATTCCAAGGGCCACTGCTTCCGATCAGCATACATTCGCAAGGTCATGCTGGTGCAGGTGCCCAGAGCAGAGAGCAGGTAATCGTAGGGTGTGGGGCCACGATCTGTCCCACCCACTGAGAGGGGTTCGTCGCCAATCAATGAATGTTGGCGAACCTGGATCTCAGTGTAAAACCCGTTGGGACCCGTTCGAGTGGTGACACGATTGTCCACTTGTGGAATTTGTGGTGGAGGAGCGGGAACGTCAATATATTTTCTAGCCCATGCTGCAATCACAGCTCCGGCATAGATGGAATCGCTTTCCTTGGAAAGGAGATGATCCGCTTGATCCAGGGAAACAAAACTTTTGGGGTGCCGTGCTGCTTGAAAAATCGTACCCGCATTATCGATACCGACCGTATCATCTATCGGAGAGTGCAGAACGAGCAACGCCCGTTTGAGATGTTGAATGCGACTTTCCATGTTCTGCATTTCGAGGTCATCCAAAAACTGCTTTTTGATTTTAAATTTTCTCCCTGCCAGTATCACTTCGGCTTCGCCATGTTGCTCGATTTGATCACGGCGGCTTTCCAACAAATGCGTCACATGCACAGGATTCGCTGGAGCACCAATGGTCGCTAACGCTACACAAGAAGGGATCTCTCCGGCGGCTTGCAGCACGGCAGCGCCCCCCAGCGAATGGCCAATCAGGATCTTGGGGGCTTCATATTCGGCTTCTAAGAATTGGGCTGCTGCGACTAAATCGGCCACATTGGAAGAAAAGTTAGTATCGGCAAAATCCCCTTCACTTTCACCGAGTCCAGTGAAGTCAAACTTGAGCACCGCCACACCGGCCTGATTCATAGCGCGGGTTAGGTGGTTGATCGCTTTGAGGTTCTTAGTGCAGGTGAAACAATGCGCAAACAAGGCATACGCAATCGGGGTTTCATTGGCTGGAAATGCCAAACGTCCAACCAGCTTTTGAGCATCAGCTCCGGTGAACATCACTTTTTGCGGTTTCATAAGACCTCTTTGAGATAAGGGTGTGGAAATACAGTTTTGAGATTTGCAAATTTTGTTTAATCAACCACTCATTAAAAGGAATGTTGTGGAAGCATGTCCCGAGCTTCACAGGTTGGAGTTGGCTAGTTGATCGAGAGCAATGCCCGTGACTCGGCAAGTGGTCCACTCATCTAGTAAGACAGCACCGATCTTTTTGTAGAATTGAATAGAAGGTTCATTCCAATCCAAGACCGACCATTCCATCCGTCCACAGCCGCGTTCTTTAGCAACTTGTGCCAAATAGATCATGATCTTTTTCCCGATTCCATGACCGCGCATGGATTCACGAACATAAATGTCTTCAATATAAAGCCCAGGACGGCACAGGAAGGTGGAAAAGTTGTGAAAGAACATAGCATAACCAGCAGGCTGGCCATTCCAGGAAACCAACAAACCTTCCACAACTTTCCGCTCTCCAAACATCGCATCATGCAGCAGGGCTTCCGTTCCAACCACTTCATGCGTTAACTTTTCATACTCGGCGAGTTCCATTATCATTTGGAATAGCAAGGGCACGTCGGCTTCGGTCGCGTGTCGAATGACAAGGCTGTTAGTAGATTGAGATTCAGACATCGTTATGGCTCCTCCAGGAAAATGGATTCGAATGAGAAAAAGTAATGGGAGACCAATCAGAGGACACGCAATTATGGAGCAATCGCTTGCAGCCGTTCTTTCACGTCCGCAAGATACTGTTTTTTGGCGCCAGCACTGAGGAAGGAACGCTCAATCAGGCGGAGAGCCTTGTCTTGATTGGAATGAAACTTCGTCAGCATGAGTTGGGCACGAATGGAGTTCAGATCCATACGCTTGGCCAACTCTAAGAAACATTCACGACCGAAGAAGCCATGTTTTTGGAAGAAGGGGCTTTCATAGCTATCGTTGAATAGTTCCAAAGCCATCATAAATTTTTTGGAAGAATGGAGGTGGGTGGAACGCAAGTCATATGCAGGAGCCAGCATGAAGGTGCCATCATCGGTGACCTGTAAAGAGAAATTTTTCAAATGGGCATCGCCATTGGAAAATACATACTGGAACACGATCAGCGTGAACAATCGATCCAACTGCACAGCAGGCGTTTCGCAATAGCGTTTGATCAATTGACCGCAGTCCTCATAGCTTCGACTGTACTTGTAACGCGGCCCCTCTGTTGCTTCTGAACACTGAGAAAGCTGGCAAAAGTCTTCTTGTCGTAACTTTTTGCCACGCTTGCGATCAAAACGCTGACATAGGTAGGCAGGTTCTCCGTTGTCGAAAAACAAAATAGCATTCAACGCAGTGGGAATAGAATAAGCTTGCCGAGCAATCTGCATGGTGACGTGTTCATTAGCAGGCAGATCTTCTGGAAACTGCTCCAAGGATTCTGTCGGCAGAGGTTTTAGCATGTATTGAATCTGGGTGGTCGTAGGCATCAAGCTGCAGTTCTCTAAATACAAGCCTAGCTTATCTTGAATGCCTGCAATCGAAACTTCGGTTGCCTGTTCTCGCATGAGTCCTGCGCACTCCTCGCGGCGAAAACTGAGGAGGGGAAATATCAACGGTTCTCCAAAAAAGATCGTTTGTACACAGGTTTCACAAAATTCTGAAATACTATCTCTTAAGCAACCTTGACAGGGCATGGCTCATTCCATTGATGAAGAGTGTTTGCGAATCGTTACCGTTCCAACCGTTTCATGGGCTGTTTGGATCAGCCGAGTGAAATCGTCGGTATCGTCAATATTGAGAAGTTCACATTGTACCGTTTTCTGGGGACCTTCCGCCAACAAACCAGAAAAAAACGGGAACAGGAATTCAGAAAGATAGACCTGTTTGGTCTTGGGAAGAGTCAAACTGATCGCAGGAGCTTGAGAATCATGAAAATAGTTCTCTTCATAGGTGAACATGTACCCCTCTTTTGTCCGAGAGAGCACACCTGCCAAGCGATTGTTTTCATACACATCTGCAGATTGTTTTTTCAGTTGTTGTCCGTTCATGGTCACATCATCTCCAATAAAGCAGGATGTAAAAATCCGTTGCTGACTAAAACTTGATCGGGGTTGAGTTCAGGCTTGCCTTGAAAGTCGGTGATTTGTGCTCCGGCTTCTGAGGCGATGAGGGCACCCGCTGCCACGTCGTAGAGGTTGAGAGTTTGTTCCCAAAATCCATCCAATTGTCCTTCCGCGACCGAACAGAGATCCAAAGCGGCTGACCCTCGGATACGCAAGCCCAACACTTCCGCAGCAAGCCGATTGAAGCGTGGTAGATTGTTGTCTTCCAAATTCGCCCGCAAACAAGCAAACCCGGTCGCCAGTACGGATTGATTTAAGGCGTCGACTGACGTGACCTGAATCGGCTTGTCGTTGCAAGTCGCTCCCTGCCCTTTCTCTGCAAAAAACAAAGCCCGACGTGCCGGAGCATACACGGCTCCCATTTGTATCTGACCCGCAATTTCCACTGCGATGCTGACACTCCAATAGTCATGGCCCCTGGCAAAGGACAAGGTGCCATCGATGGGATCGACAATCCAGCGCCCATCGGTCCCTGACTGGATACCGCTTTCCTCTCCCAAAAACCCAAAATCTGGAAAATTTCGGTGCAATTGGTCTCGAATGAATTGTTCCACAGCAACATCGGCTTCTGTGACGATATCTTTCACAGAACTTTTCTGCTGAGACGACAAAATCCCTTCACGTTGAAACCATTCCATTGCCAAATCACCTGCGGATTGAATGGTGTATTTCAAAAAAGTTTTCATAACATGATCTCGATTGTGGTTGAAAATAAGTCAACCTCCTCCAATGCCCTCATACCGCCTCCTGAAGCGGGGATCAAGATTCCCATTGCAATAACTGCCGTGTGTGTGCTTGGTGCCGAGCATGTCGGTCTGCTTCGGTTTCATGTTCCGGCGGAACATCTGGAATCACCTCAAATAGAAGTTGGCCGCGGGATACCACGATTCCCCGACTTCCATCGACCACTACTGTTTTAACCGTTCCCGAAAATTCCGCATAGATGGGATTGAACATTTTCATCACTTCTAAAATGCCCAAGATATCCCCTTCCTCAAAATGCTGACCTTCGGCGATGTAAGGTTCAGATTCGGGTGTCTCTTTAGAGAAGAAGGTACCGCCAGTCGGACTCAAAATTTGATTACCACTTGCCTTGGGAGGGGGTGCTAGGGCCGTCGTCCAACGACGGATATTTTCTGGATCTTGGAAGGTTTCTGGAATATCCACCGTCAACTGGTCATTGGAGCGAAACTCGTAATACCGGGCTTCTCGCGCAATGGCCACCGGCAAGGTGAGCAATTCCATGCCCAACTGAAAACCGCGGTGAGTGGCTTGCACTTCAGACCATAAATCGTCCTCGATCCCATCATGAGGCGGCTCAGACTGAACAATCAAGGTTTCGAGGTCATTCCAAGCGAGGTCGGGTTGTTTTAAGCGGGTCCGGAGGTCACGATAGAAATTGAGTCCGGTGGTTAATAAGTCGAGATCATCCTCCCATATTTTTTCTACAGGAGCGGCATTCGGTCGATCTTCCAGGCGGAGGTAATGGTACAAATCATTCAGGACCTCTAAGGGATTTTGGAGCCACTGGAATTGGCCTTCATGCATCATACCCCGACGAGGGGAACGCGAAGCCAGCCAACCGGCGAGCAGGTGCGGATTGCCGAGTAGCTTTTTCAAAGGCCGCAGCAACAGCGTGTGTTTACAATCCAACATGGCTTTAGCGGCCTTCCCATGAGCTTTTTTCACGCGTTGCCCCAGCAATTCCCAGGCGATATCAGGATTGGCCGACTCCGCCAGCTCTCCCAAGTGCCCCACCATAGCGAGGTATGACTGAACAAAACGAGTGTTGGGTTTGACCATCGCGTCATTGCTGAGCAACCAATGCAACAAGCCGTAATGGAAGTCGAGGTTGAGGTGAACGTTGTCTCCACGAACTTCCATTTGTCGTAAAATCTCGGCCAAGGCTTCCAAGTTGGTTTGGCGATTGCTGCCGTGTGTGACGATCAGGGCGACATTGGAATCATAAGCATCCGACAGTCGATACGGCATAAAAATACCCGTATCGGGATTCCGAATACCAATGCCTTGATCATCTCGGATCTCATGCTTGAGGGGAGGCGACCAGAACAATACAATGCCTCCAGGAGCAGGTTTCAACGCGGCATCGGTAGCATTCACCCGCACTTCGGTTCCCGAACCATACCGAGACAGACGTTCCGGGCGAGGCAGGCGTTTTCCGTGACAAGCCACAAGCAGCATCGCTCCTACCAAAGAATCAAGAATGAAAAAATCTTCAGGATCTTCGGGGTGGGTGAATTTTAAAGCATAAGCCATTTCCGTAACCCGGTGCTCCACTTGGATGCGCGTGTTCACTTCCATGAAATAATGGGACGTGTCTTCGACAATACACTCGAAGGTCGCCGTGGAGTCCAAGCCCACCGCCTCACCAAAACGCTCTGCTTCTGAGCACATGGCATCGAGCACTTTGAGGTCTTCAGCAATCACTTGGGCTAGATGGGGTTTGTCTTGGGCATCGTAAGCCGCAATCGATGCTTCGAGCAACTCATGGGTTAAAGAAATTTCCGTAAGCTTCTGATCATGCATTTGCAAAGAACAATCACGCCCGCCCAAAGCCAAACACCATTCCCCATTGCCCAACAGTTGGATCTCGTTGTGGCGGGTATTTTCGATATTCAATTCCATTAGAAAATTCTTGTTGTCCCCCACAGCAGTGGCCTTGGATTCCAACAGCACTTCCATCACGGCATCTCGAACTTGCTCTGGAGACTGAATCACCCGTTGGCCTTTCCCGCCACCACCACCAATGTGCTTGAGACGAATCCGTTTGCCGGGGTGTTTTTCCCAAAGTAAGGCGGCTTGACGTTCGGTCTCGGCTTGGAGTTCTTCCAAACTGAACAGATCCAAATGCTTCTGATACGCCATTTGCAAAACCTGCTCGGCTTGCTGGTCTAAAGGCACATCTTGGAAATTGGGAATTTTTCCCAGATCGTGTTCCCGAATCAGTTTGCGAAGATATGTTTCTGGGTGTTTTCCCGCTTTGGCAAGCAGGGTGAGTGCGGTGATATTGTCCACCCCCGGTGTGACAGAAATTCCCAACGAACGCGCCAACAGCTTTGCTTCATCTTTAGCCCCAGTTTGTTGCACGATCTGGGAATCGAGCCCTACAAACCGCAACCCAGCTTGTTCGATAGAGGCGATGAATTCAGCGTCTTCAGCCATGAAGCCATACCCAGCAAACACATGAGTGTATTGGAAGTCATGACAGATCTGAATGATCTGCTGAATGCGCTCAGATCGCTCCTCTTTACTTGCTCCCGTATAATCAGACACATGATGCACCTGCGCTTGCCGGTCTTGAATCAGACGCATCTCCGGAGCCACAGTTTGCGGGTAAGCAATACTGTCTTTGTCCGAGAGCAAAATCCCAGAAGGCTTTGCCCCCAAAGCGTCAAAGACCTCCATAGCTTCTTTGCGAATCGGTCCTCGGCATACAATGAGACATTTCACATCGTGACAGCGGAAGCTCTGCTGCCATTCACTCGGTTTGGAAAACTGAATGATCTCCATAGCGTTTCACCTCTATATTGTGGGGTCCAGGATTCTAAGATTCGACATGATGTCGCTTTTTCTCATACAGGCGTTTTACGTGAAAGCGAATGCGGTCCAGCAGGCGATCAACATCGGTTTGAGTGGTGTTCCACCCCATGCTGATGCGTAAGCAGGACTTGGCTTGTTTTTTAGTCAGTCCCATTGCCATCAAAACATGGCTCGCCTCAATCGCTCCCGACGAGCACGCCGAGCCTGTCGAGATAGCAATGCCTTCCAAATCTAAAGAAATCAGAATGCTTTCCGCACTCAAATTGGCAAACCCAAAGTTGATGGTATTGGGAAGACATGGCACCAAAGCGCTGTTGACAAAAAAGCCTTCCTCCGTTTCCAGAGTACGACGGATGTGTTGCTTGAAACCTTCCAAGCGCTGACTCACTGTTTCCTGTTGGTGTAATGCCCAAGCTAAAGCCGCAGCATAACCGTGGGCGAGCATGACACTTTCAGTTCCAGCCCGTCGGACTCGTTCTTGTTTCCCCCCCGTGACCAAGGCTTCGAATTTCAATTCGGGACGGGTATACAACAGGCCAATCCCGCGTGGCCCTCCAATTTTATGAGCCGTTGCCGTGGCATACGTCACTCCCCATCCGACCCAATCGACGGGGATTTTCCCGACTGCTTGCACGCTATCGGTATGGAACTGGATATTGTTGTCGTGAGCGACCTGAGCCAGTTCCCGGATCGGTTGAATGGCTCCGGTCTCGTTATTGGCCGTCATGATGGAAATCAATTGGGTGTTTTCCCGGATAGCTTGATGCAGTACATCCGGTTCTACAATCCCATCCTGGTTCACGTCGAGATACGTGACCGAAAGATGGGGCATTTGTTCTAGCACCCGACAGGTTTCCAGAATGGAAGGATGCTCAATTTGAGAAGTGATCACATGACACGATTGCGTAGTCATTAAAAATTGACGCAGCACCGCATTATTGGTTTCGCTGCCGCCACTCGTGAAGGTGAGATCCTGATAAGCCACACCAAGCAGTTCAGCAAGTCGGCGTCGAGCATTTTCCAAGAGATCGCGAGCCATTCGTCCTGCGTGATGCAAGCTCGATGGGTTGCCAAACTGCGTCTCAGCTACCTCATTCATCACTTGCGATAAACCGGGCATGGGAACGGCAGTGGCATTATAATCCAAATAAACAGGGGGGGGTTCGTTCATGAGAGATGTATACACGTGAGTACTTGAGGTAACTGGGCATCACTGCCATGCAATCGGACATCACTGCCAAGCAATTGGGCATCACTGCTGAAAAATCGAAGCGGTTTAATTTGACAGGATTTGGTGTAGGAACAAGATGAATTTCTTTACAAGTTGAGGAACCTGCCTTACCGAATGGGAGTCTAAAATAAAAAGAGCATTCAAGTTTTTTCACGTTCTGCCGATAATGAAACAAAACCCACAACAATCTGCTCGCAGGAGGTGACCATGAAAAAACTAATTTCTATTTGTGCTTGGTGCCATTCCGTAAAAACGGCCAAAGGTTGGATGAGTCAAAAAAAAGCGCTTCGCGTGTTACAGATTCGCGGAAAATTAGCTCCTACTGAAACAACACACGGGATCTGCCCATCGTGTGCTTCCAAAGCCCTGGGGATCGATCCCCAAACCTTCAAAAATCACTGTAAAGTTGAGGCCCGTCGCGTTGCTTGACCAAGTGCTGTGCCTTCAATAAAAAACGCATTATTTCCCCTCAAACTCTTGCCATTTCCTTTCGAGGTCAGCTAAGCTGGAATTGTCTTCAGGGATGAAGTTAGGCGAATTTCCTGTATTGCGAGATGCTGGAGTTTCCCTGTTCTCAAGATGGTTTTCCTCTCAAGAGCCTCCCTCTCGCAACTTCACTTGGAAATACAACACTAGCCGCTTTCCCCAGTATAGACCGATGAGTTGGAAAATAATTTTAAACGCTTGATTGATCAGTTAGAATAGGAGTTGCGATGGGCTTAGAAATGGCGTTGTGGCTACTGTCTGCAATGGGTATTGTAGCTGCGATGATTTTTTGGAATAGACGGAAAGGCGGTAGAGCGGAACAGGTGGGATCGAGTGAAGATTTTTCAAATGTGACTATGTATTTTGATCCCATTCATGGAGAAGGCCATTTGTTTATTGGGGGGATCATGGTCATTGTGTTAGTGGCTCTATTTTTTTATGAATTTGCCAAAATTTTGCGAGGAATGATTTTTTAATTTTCCGTCATGCCCCGATGCAGTCACCCTGTGAAACTTCCGCAGAGTGACTGCTTGGGAAAGGGGACTTTAGAGCATCTGCCGACCAAACCAAATGACCCGCCCAATAATCTGAAGCGATTCCAAATCCTCTTTGGGAACAATTTGTTCTTTGTACGCGGGATTGTCGCTTCGAATCACCAACGAGCCGTCATAAATCCGTTGCAAGCGTTTTGCAACTAACACATCTTCCAAGCGCAAAACATAGATAGAATCTTTTTTCACAGTGGTTTGGCTCAGGTCCACCAGGATGAGATCCCCATGCCGAATCGTGGGTTCCATGGAGTCGCCATCGACGGTGATCAAGGCCAAGTCAGAAGGATCCGTCCTCAGGTCATGATTCACCCAATCGCGTTTGAAGGCCAAGTAATCCACCACCTGTTCACTTTGAATCACCGATCCATATCCCGCACTGGCATGGACGTCGTATTTGGGAACCAAGATAAAGTCATTCAACGAGATTTTATGCCAACTGACTTCCTTGTCTGTTTCCGTATTGCCCGGGTACATCACCACCTGTTGCGAGCCGTCTAAAAAGGGAGTGCCTTCACCACTCAACAGCCAATTGACATTGACTCCATATTTTACGTTCAGGCTTAACAAATAGTCGAATGTGGGTTTTCCTCGTCCTTTACAGATATCCGTGATTTGAGCCGGTGTTTTGCCGGTTCCACGAGCGAATTTTGTCTTGCTCCCTTCTGTGTTTTCAATGATAAACTCAAACCGTTTAGGGAATTCGTTTTCCATGTTTCCTCATTGCCAAAAATTTTATCTTGAATCTTAATTTTTAACGAATACCTTTAGTTTAAAGTTAAACTCACAGAATATGCAAGAAAAAAGTAATTCTCATCATGAAAGGAGATCACGGATGAGTGCTAAACCAGCAGCCGTTTATGATGAAAGTAAAATCACCACCCTCTCTTCACTTGAACACATACGCTTGCGTCCGGGGATGTATATCGGACGCTTGGGCAACGGTTCGCATCCCCATGATGGCATTTACGTGCTTGTTAAAGAATTGGTGGATAATGCCATTGATGAGCACATCATGGGACATGGCAAGCAAGTCAAAGTCACTATCGAAAACAATAAGGTCAGCGTCCGGGATTTCGGGAGAGGTATCCCGTTGGGCAAGGTCGTGGATTGTGTTTCCATTATCAATACAGGGGCCAAATACAACGATGAGGTGTTCCAATTCAGCATTGGTTTGAACGGTGTGGGCACCAAAGCCGTGAACGCTTTGTCGAAGTCATTCCGTGTGTGCTCCTATCGTGAGGGGCAACGCATGGAGGCCTACTTCCAACAAGGGGTTCTGCAATCCTCTGCACGGAAAAGCGCTTCGAGTGAACCCAATGGAACACTGGCTGAGTTTGAAGCCGACCCTGAAATTTTCGTGAATCATGAATACCAACTCGATTACGTCAAAAAACTGCTTTGGAATTACGCCTACCTCAATAGCGACCTCACCCTCTACCTCAACAAGGAAAAATTCCGTGCCCGTAAGGGATTGTGGGACCTACTGAACAAAGAGGTTCAAGATGACGGGATTTACGATATCGTTCATTTCAAAAGCGAACACCTCGAATACTCCCTGACCCACACCGACAACTACGGTGAAAACTATTTCAGCTATGTGAATGGCCATTATACCGGGGACGGAGGAACCCACTTGAGTGCCTTCCGAGAAGGGGTTTTGAAAGCTGTGAATGAATTTTTCAAAGCCAGCTTTCAAGGACCGGACGTACGAGATGGCATTGTGGGTGCCGTTTCGGTGCGTATTAAAGAACCTGTGTTTGAATCACAAACGAAAAACAAGCTTGGCAACACAGACATCCGAAGCTGGATCATATCCACCGTGAAAGAATCGCTGGTCGATTTCCTTTACAAAAATCAAAAAGTTGCAGAACAGCTCCAGAAGAAAGTGCAGTCAAACGAACGGCTTCGGAAAGAATTGATGAATGTTAAAAAAGCCGTACGAGAACGTGCCAAAAAAACGGCACTGGTGGTGCCCAAACTGAAAGATTGCAAACTCCACTTAGGCGACAAAGACGTTCGCAGCGAAGAAAGTATGGTGTTCCTGACCGAGGGACAGTCTGCTGGTGGAAGCTTGGTGAGCTGTCGAGACGTCATGACCCAAGCCATTTTTTGCCTGAAAGGAAAACCCCTGAACTGTTGGAATCTCAAACGAGACGCGATCTATAAAAATGAGGAACTGTACAACATCACCAAGGCCTTAGGCATTGAAGAATCTTCCGACGGACTGCGTTACAACAAGGTCATCATTGCTACCGATGCGGATGTGGATGGCTTCCATATCCGAAATTTGTTGTTGACCTTCTTCCTTCATTATTTTGAAGAATTGGTTTTGAACGGACACATCTTCATTTTGGAAACGCCTCTGTTTCGGGTCCGCAATGAGAAAACGACCGAGTATTGCTACTCTGAAAAAGAAAAAGACCGAGCCGTCACCAAACTGAAAAAAGGCAAACATTTGGAAATCACCCGGTTCAAAGGGTTGGGTGAAATCTCTCCTAAAGAATTCGGACAATTCATCGGTCCCAACATGCGCTTGATCGAAGTAGAATTGGAACACTTGCATGGCGTGAAAGAGCTGTTGAATTTCTATATGGGCAAAAATACGGAAGACCGAAAACGCTACATCATGAACAATCTGATTTAGGACTCAAGGGATATGGAATACTTAAAGCCATTGATGGATAAAAATTTTTTGGAATACGCTTCGTATGTGATCAAAGATCGAGCGATTCCAAACGTGGAAGATGGAGTGAAACCCGTGCAGCGGCGTATTTTGCAAACCATGTTCAAAATGGACGATGGAAAATATCACAAGGTGGCCAATATCATTGGCGATACCATGAAGTTGCACCCTCACGGAGACGCTTCTATTGGAGCGGCTTTGGTGGTGTTGGCCAACAAAGATTATTTTATCGATAAACAAGGAAACTTTGGCAACATCCTCACTGGAGACCCAGCATCGGCAGCCCGCTATATCGAGGCACGACTCACCCCCCTGGCCAAAGAGGTTTTGTTCAATCCTGAATTGACTGATTTTGAAGACAGTTATGATGGTCGGAACAAGGAACCCTTGGTGTTTCCTTGTAAGATCCCTGTGGCGCTGTTGCTAGGATCTGATGGCATTGCAGTGGGAATGTCGACCAGCATTTTGCCACACAATTTCAATGAGGTCCTGAAAGCACAAATCGCTTATCTACGCGGCGAATCGGTGGAACTGTATCCTGATTTTCCCACAGGAGGATTGATCGATATCAGCAATTATCAAGGTGGGATGGGCAAGGTCAAAATTCGTGCAAAAGTGGACGTGGTCGATGATAAATCACTGGTGATTCGAGAAGTCCCTTTTGGCGTGACGACAGAGTCCTTGATTGCTTCCATTCAAGATGCGACCAACAAGGGGAAGCTGAAAATCAGTTCCATCAACGATTACACCACCGAGCATGCAGAAATTGAGCTGAAAGCCGTACGAGGCATCAAAGCCGACAGTTTGATCAAGCCGTTGTTTGCCTTCACCGATTGTGAAATTTCCGTTTCTGTGAATTTGCTTGTGATCGATGGGGGAACCCCCAAACAAATGCCCGTTCGTGCTGTGTTGGAACACAATACCGAGCGTTTACAACTGCTGTTGGAGCTGGAACTGGAATTGGCTTTAGAAAAGGCCGAAAAGAAGTGGCACAACAAAAAGATGGAGATCCTCTTCATCACGAACCGTCTCTACCAGAAATTGGAAGACTGTGAAACCTATGAAGCCATATTAGAAGCGGTCTCGGCCGACCTGATGGCGTTTCAAGAAGAACTCAACCTTCCCATTACCAAAGAAGATATCGAACGACTGTTAGAGATCCCTCTCAAGCGTATTTCCAAATTCGACCAAAACAAGAGTTTGAAGGAACTCAAAGCTTTGGAAAAAGAGATCCGTCGCATTCGCCGGTGCTTGAAAGATATTGTGGGCTACGCCATTGATTACTTGAATGGATTATTGGAACGCTATGGCACTCAATATCCACGGCGGACCACCATCACCACCTTTGAGGAAATCAACCGGCAAGAAATCAGCCACTTGAAACAAAAAGTGGGTTGGCAAGTCAAAGAAGGTTATTTGGGGACTGCGGTGAAGAGTGATGTCCAATTGATGTGCTCTCCCTATGACCGGTTGGTCATTTTTTATACCAGTGGTCTGTATCGCGTGATTCGGGTGCCCGAGAAACTCTTTGTGGACAAAGATATCGAACACATTGCTAAAGTGGATAACAAAACCGTGTTCAATCTGATCTATTTCATTGATTCCAGCAAAGTCTGTTATGCCAAACGCTTCGTGGTCAAAGGGTTTATCTTAGACAAGGAGTATCATCTCTTTCCACCTGCTAAGGGAGCTAAGATTTTGCACTTGAGTACCGGCGATAGCATGAAAGTGGAGGTGCAATATAGCCCCACACCACGTATGAAAAATAGCAAAGAAGAATTTCTATTTGATGATTTGGCGGTCAAAGGGATTGGGGTGCGGGGCAACCGCGTCTCGACGAAGGCCGTGAAACGGATCAAACCGCTCTCCTCGAAAAAACGGGATGACGATGAAAATCAATTGAGCTTGCTTCCAGTCAAATGACCGTATTGTTGTGTCCTGCAATCCTCACCAAAGAATCTCGCCTTTATTTAAGGTCCTGGTTTTTCTGATGAAATCGTGTAGAACGATTCAAGAATGCCATCATGTTGCGACCCTGCTGGGTCGCATTTGGGTCGTGAATCCAAGAAATCAGCCTGCTGTCATGATAAAGTTGGCATGGTTTCAAAAGGCCACTGTTTTGCATGAATCAAAAAAATCGACTCACAAAACCAAGACTCACCGTGTCATTTCTGCCAATTTTCTTGAAAAATTCACCATTTCCATTATAAGTTTAGGGCACAGATACTTTTAAAAGATTTATATTTTATTAAAATGTATGCCTGAATTAACCAATATGAGAAGGGTATGGTATGTGGAAGTATAAAAAATGGATATTCGTTTGTACGATATTGGGTTCTTTGGTGGTGAGTGGTTGTGAAACCACGACCGACACGCCTCCTCCTGATCCTGCGGTTGCAGAAACTCCCGAGCAAGAAGATGCCAAGTTAGCTGCGGACATTAAAGCGAAAGAAGAATTGATCAAGGAGCTCATGGCAAAACGGGATCAACAGCAACAGAAAAAAGAAATCAAGCCCCTGAACCAGAAAAGAGGGTCGCAAGCTTCACAAACGGTGGCAGACTCAGGAACTTCCTCAGAACCCCCTCCCGTGGATCTTGGTGTTCGTGAGGAAGAAGATGCGGTAGTCAGCTTGATTGATCAAATTTATCAGCAGTTGAAAGAGTATCAGGCAATGGGCATCCCGCCGATTCGTGACGAGCGCAATGATGAACTCATTCCTCGTATCTTCTTCGACTATGATAAAAGTACCGTGAAATCAGAGTTTGAGCTGGATGTTACCGATGCCGCCAAAAAAGTGCTGGATGAGTTGGCACAACGCGGCACCATGCACCTGCAAATTGAAGGTCATGCAGATGACCGTGGTTCCAGCGAATACAATGTGGCTTTGGGCCGTCGTCGCGCAAATTCGGTGCAGCAATTGTTGAGCATTTATACCCATTCCCCCAACTTGATCAAAATCGTAAGTTATGGTGAAGAACGTCCGGCTGCTTTAGGAGAAAACGAAGAAGCATGGAGTCAGAACCGACGTGTTGAATTCACCTTGATGCTGAACGAGAATTAGTAACCCACATGCAGCCCACCTTACTTGAAGCCATCCTACAATCTGGTCCAATCGCCCAAGCCGTTTTCCTGATTCTGCTATTGTTTTCCATCTTGGTTTGGGCGCTCTTATTTGTGAAGCAACGAGAAATCGAAAAAACGCGGAAACAGCATAAGGTCTTTCTGGAATTTTTGAACAAACATCTGGTTTGGGACAAACTGGTTAAGGAATCGCTCGATCTTCCGCCAAGTGGATCAAAAAGTGTATTGGATCAGGCCCGAAAAACAATTGATCAATTCAACGAAACCTACTCCGATCTGAAAGTCGAATCCCTTCATCCCCAAACCCGACGGGAACTCTTGACTCTGTTGGAACGAGCCATGGAGGCATGCATTCTGGATCAAGAAAAACGTCTCAACCAGGGTCAAGTGGTGTTGGCAACCGTGTCGGTGGTGGCTCCTTTTGTGGGGTTATTTGGTACTGTAGTCGGCATCATTGATGCGTTTCAGCGGATTGCCATTTTGAAATCAGTGGACCTTTCTGTGGTCGCTCCTGGGATCGCGGAGGCCCTGGTTGCCACAGCAGGGGGGTTATTCACAGCAATCCCAGCAACAATTGGATTCAACATTTTTCGTTCTCGCATCCGGGAACTGGTGGACTCGATGGAACAAGTCTCTCTGATTGTAATGAATCGGTTCCAATTGGCATATATGGCTTTGAATGAGAAGAAGAAGTAACCGTCAACAAGATGAACTCCTTGCCGAGATTAATGTCACACCCTTCGTCGATGTTTTACTCGTTTTGTTGGTTGTGTTCATGATCACTGCTCCCCTCCTCACCCATTCCCTTTCCTTGGAGCTTCCTGAGGGCAATTTGAATGAACCTGAAAAGGCCCGTCCCCAAGAGTCGCTGCTGGTTGAGGTCGATGCCCAACGCACCATCGCGGTCGAGAAACAGCCACTGCGGATGGATCAGTTGTCCAATTATTTAAGCCAGTTGTCCGAAGACCAACGACAGCGTCCGGTGCATCTGCTCATGGATCGCAGCATTCCCCATGAATTCTTGATTCAGTTGATGCTGGTGTTTCGAAACTCTGGATTCCAACAGATAGGTTTGGTGTTCGAGGAAAAAGGCAATTGACTTCAGCGGACGGTTTCGCTGGCTCTGGCGAGGGTTTTATTGGCGACCAAATGGCGTTGTCGGTTTTGTTTTTCTGAAGCTTCATTCATTTTGGACATCTCTGAACGGACTTCCTGGACCGCTTTGTTTCGTTGACTTTTTGACGTATGCGCAAAGCTCAGGCGAGAGGATTCACTGACTTCCTTGACATACCCCAGCAAACTGCGTTTCTGCGCAGTATATCGACGATCACTGAACGGCTGCACAATCGAGTAAGCTTTTTGTGCATATTTCAATGTGGCATCGCCCATTTGGAGGAATTCGTAATTTTTGGCAAGTTTGATCATGGATTCGGAATACACTTCGATCCATTTATTATTCCGACGGAGTTGTAACTTTCCATATTGGCTCACATTTTTGGCGTCACTTGACACAAATTGCCAAATTTTTTCCGCTTGTGCGTCATTGGGTGGCGGCTTGGCCAGTTCCTCCAGCTTTTCGAAAAATTCTTCGCGAGACCCAAAAATTTGTTCCTTAAGAGTTTTTAATGCTTTCAATAAATGCGGCCGCAGTTTCGCCTCATTGAGTCCGGCAAGCACTGCTTCGGTCACTTGATAACCCACACTGTGCACCCCATCGCCGATCTCTTCAACCGCCTTGTACTGATCATTGGCTAAACGTATGATGTCTTTCTTTGTTTGCCGCATCGCAATCGCATCATTTCGACGCAAAACCGTGATGGGATGAGGGTTCTTTCGGGTCGCATAATCGCGATTGTAACGGTAGATGAAGGTGTTCAGAATGGTTGCTTGTCCCGCTTGTGCATAGTGGATCATTTCCTGAAAAATGCTTCCAATCCAAGCATGGGATCGAGCGCGATTCAGCAAGGCTTGGGGATCGTCATCTGAACGGTATTGAAAGATTTCCAACGTTTTTGAAAATTGAACAAACGCATCGTAATAATTTTTTTGCTGAGCATACAATCGTGCAATTTTGATACGTTCCGAAACATTGTCCTTTTCTCCAAACCCATATTTAGCAGTCTTTCGTTTGGTCTTGAACAACTCCGCATAACTTTGAAAGACCTCTCGCTCCAGTTCTAATTTTTCGTCAAAGGCGGGGGGAAACACCGAAAAAATATGGACGATGATGCTCGACGCCATCATATCCAACGCCTCATCCGTGTATTGAATATAGATACGCAACAGATCAATGGCTTTAAAAAGGAGGGGAATCTGTTTTTCTTTGGTCCGTTCCAACCGAGCTTGTTTCAAACAAGTGTAAGTCAGAAACAGAAGATGCATTCGATAGGTAGCAATATTCCCTTTGCGTAAATAATAACGAAGATGCTGGTCAATCGCGTCTTCACTGATTTTTCCCTGTTCGAGTTGCTTTTGAAGGTATTTGAGTGTCACCTCCAATTTACCCGAAAACAGATTCATCAGCACATTTTGCATCTGTTGGGCTTCCGCTTCATGCAGATCGCGGACTTGGGGACGATGCAACAATTCTTTTTCGCATTGAAAGAATTTAGGAATTTTTAGAACCGGCACCTCTTTACGATTCACACGAGAGGTGAACGATGGCTCCGACGTAGGTGGGGCTTTGGCCGTGCCGACCGTTTTTTGAAGGTGCCGTAATTTGACTAAACCAGAGGCCATAACTCCCTTCGAATGAAATTTGCTGCGAAATCTGCTGTTTCGCAGTCTTCCAACTATAACATACGCACCACGAAAAACCGCTATGAAAATCCTGATGGTTGCCGGAGAATCCTCCGGTGATGTCCACGGTGCAGCCTTGCTTCAAGGTTTGCAAAAAGCCTTCCCTGACTTAGTCGTCTATGGCATCGGAGGTCCTCGCATGTTGGAATTGGGCTTGCGCCCTGTGTATACCTTAGATGACATGCAAGTGAATGGACTCGTAGAAGTAGTTCGCCACCTACCACGCTTGTACAAGATTTTGTGGACATTACGTGACTCTTTGATATCAGAGCGTCCAGATGCTGCTCTGCTGGTAGACTATCCCGGTTTCAACCTGAAGCTGGCTGCTTATGTGAAAGCACAGGGCATACCGGTTCTGTTTTTTAACAGCCCCCAAGTGTGGGCATGGCGCAGTGGCAGAATTCATAAAATTGCTCAAGTGGTGGACAAGTTGATTGTACAATTTCCATTTGAACAGCAGATCTACGAAAAAGCAGGAGTCAATGCGAGTTTTGAGGGCCACCCGTTGGTGGGAGAAGGATTGGATCAGACAGCAGTTCAAGCTTTCAAACAGGCGTATCATTTGAAGGATGAATATCCCATCGTGGCTTTGTTGCCGGGAAGCCGACCCAGCGAAATCGCCCGACATCTAGACACCATGCTCGAATCATTGCCATTGATTAACCAACAAGTCGGATCGGTTCAATACATCATGCCGGTTGCCGACAGCCTCAATTTCGATGAATTTCAAGCACGTTTGGCAACCAATTCTGTCCCGGTTCAGCCCATCCAGAAGGCCTTTTTGGAATGCATTCATGCAGCCGATGCCGCCATCGTGTCTTCAGGAACGGCGACCTTGCAAACAGGTCTCGCTTTAACGCCTTTTGTCATTATCTATCAAATCGCCCCATTGAGCTATTGGATGGTGAAGTGGCTGGCTCATATCCCCTATTTTGGAATGGTCAACATCTTGGCACAACGATTTATCGTCCGAGAGTTGATGCAATACGATTTCACACCTCAAAACGTAGCCCAAGAAACGGTTCGGCTTCTTCAAGATACCGCTTACCGAAACACCATGCTCCGCAATCTACAGGAAATCAAAACACAACTTGGCGAACCAGGTGCCTATGAACGGATGGTAGCCAGCATGGTAGAGTTTTTAAGGCATCGCAGCCCCTAAACTTGTGCCCGAAGTAGAGTTCCGGTATCTTGGCGCATCTTAACATTTTCTCAACATAACTTATGGAAGGAACTAACATGACACATGAAAACCTGAGTGCAATCGCGCAACAGGAGGTCGATCCTATTGCGATTGCCCAAGTCGATCCTGCACAAGCTGCCCGTGACGTGTTTGAACGTCAAATGGGAGTGGATGCGACTATCATTCGAAAAGTGATGGCCGCCGCTCTCAGCCAAGGGGGAGATTTTGCAGACCTTTATTTTGAGTACACCTTGCGCAATTCCGTGATTTTAGAAGAAGGCATCATCAAGAGTTCCTCCAAGGCCGTGATCATGGGAGTCGGCATCCGGGTCGTGAAAGGTGAGCAAACGGGATATGCCTATAGCGAAGATTTGCATCTAGAACCGATGTTGCATGCGGCTAAAAGTGCGGCATCGATTGCCACCGGGGGGCAGGTGAAAGTGTTTGAGGGAGAACGCTTCAATGATCATATTCCCAAAAATTATTATCCAATATTGAACACCGTTTCCGATTTGGAAATTTCTCAAAAAATCGCTTTGCTGCAAGAGGTAGAGCAGTTCGCCTATGCTCATGACGAACGGATCATTAAAGTCACGGTGACCTTAGCCGATTCGACCAAATTCATCCAAGTGGTGACCTCGGAAGGCGTGGTTTTGCAAGACACTCGTCCCATGTTTCGGATGAGTACCCAATGCATTGCGCAAGAAGGAGAGAATGTGCAACCGGGTTTTGCTGGAGTGGGTGGTCGAGTCGGTCGCAACTTCTTAGATCAAAGCGACCATCCTCGCCAAATTGCCACCCAAGCTGCGTCTCAAGCGATTCTATTGCTGGGTGCTCAACAAGCTCCATCTGGCCCGATGCCCGTTATTTTAGGGCCAGCCCAATCAGGGATTTTATTGCATGAAGCCGTAGGACATCCATTGGAAGCCGACTTCAATCGCAAAGGAACATCGGCTTATAGTGGACGAGTGGGAGAGAAAGTCGCCTCGGAGCTTTGCACAATCTATGATTCGGGGCAGATTGAATATGATCGGGGTGCTATCAATTTTGATGACGAAGGGAATTTGCCGGAAGAAAGCATCTTGATTGAAAACGGAATGTTGAAAGGCTATATGCAAGATCGCATTAGCGCAGAATTCTATAAAACCGAGGCTTCCGGAAACGGTCGCCGTGAATCGTATGCGTATTACCCACTTCCCCGCATGACGACCACCTATTTAGCAAACGGTGCGTCCGACCCAGAAGAAATTATTGGTTCCGTGGACCGGGGTGTGTATTGTGAATCATTCAGTGGAGGACAGGTGGATATTTCCAACGGAGATTTTGTGTTCGTTCCAACCGTTGCCTATTTGGTGGAAAATGGGAAAAAAACCCACCCCCTCAAAAATTTCACGCTGATTGGAAACGGTCCGGATGCGATGTCGAAAGTATCGCTAGTGGGCAACGATTTTGCTTTCAGCGAAGGTATTTGGACTTGTAGTAAAGATGGGCAGGGTGTTCCTGTTGGCGTAGGCCTCCCCACCGTCCTCATTTCTGAACTGACCGTCGGCGGTATGTAACGTTCATGAAATTTCATCGCTTCCAACAACTGTTGCTAGCTCCCATTTCCATCCTTTTGCTCACCGTTGTCGCCTACTTCCCGGCAATGAATGCAGGATACGTGGTAGACGATGCGGTTTATATCCTGCAAGACCGCTTGATGACTCTACCTGGCGGTCTATGGAGAATTTGGTTCGCGCCTCAAGATAACAATGGCGTGTGGCCCTACCTACCGATTGCGCGCACTTCTTTTTGGCTCGAATACCGTTTGTGGGGATGGGACCCGATGGCGTCCCATATCGTCAATATCGGATTGCACGTGTTGAGTGCCCTGCTGTTGTGGCGAATACTGCATCAGCTTCGTATCTCCGGGGCGTGGTGGATTGCTGCATTTTTTTTGCTCCATCCGATTCATGTCCAATCGGTGGCGTGGCTGACAGAGCGAAAAAATGTGCTGTCGGGCGTGTTTTATTTACTCACCTTCTGGGCTTGGCTTCGCTATCAACGACAACCCACGGTCAACGCCTATCTGCTTGCATTAGTGTGCTTCTTAGCGGCTTTATTGAGCAAAACCTCCACCGTGATGCTTCCCGCCTTGTTAGTTTTGCTGATGTTGTGGCGCAAACAAAAACTGTCTTGGAAGATGTCTGGACATTTGCTCCCCTTCTTTGCGTTATCAGGAGCCACCGCATACGTGAGGGTTTGGTTTGAGCTGTATTCGTTTGGAGCCAATCGACCCGAACTTGAACTTTCATTTTTAGAACGATTGATCAATGCGGGTAAAATTCCGTTTTTCTATATCGGCAAATTAATATTCCCTTATCCCTTGATGTTCCACTATCCCAAATGGGACGTGGATCCTACTATGCTTAGTAACTATTGGGGGCTTTTCCTGGGACTGGTAATTGCCGGACTCTGCTATTGGAAGTATTCCACTTGGGGCAGATCCTTGGCTTTCGGGCTGGGAGCTTACCTGATCACTTTGTTTCCCGTAATGGGCTTTTTTAACAATGCGTTCACACGATTTTCGTATGTTGCAGACCATTGGATCTACCTGCCCTCAATTCCCCTCATCATGCTTGGGGTGGGCAGTGTTTTTCGATATTACCGAATCAAGTTGATCGAGAAACGTCGGCAAGATCAGGCACTTTACCAGATCCGTATCACAGCGCCATTGCTGCGTTCTACGCCATTTGGATGGGCGATGATTCTTATTTTTGCCCTCGTGACCTGGTGGCAAACGCAACATTATTGGAATGAGGTCACGTTTTGGGAACACACCCTTAAAAACAATCCTGAATCATGGCTAGCTCATAATAATTTGGGAAAATGGTACCTAGATAATGCTTTGTGGGATGAAGCGCGTGAGCACCTGGATCAAGCGATACTCATCAACCCTCGATATTGGAAAGCCTATCTCAATCGGGGCAGCATCAATCTGCTGCAAAATCGACTGCAAGATGCCATTACTGACTGGAGTCGAGCGATTGCGATTGACCCACGGGGAGCACAAGCCTATCACAACCGCGGCGTGGCCTATCTTGAGTCCATGATGTATGAACAAGCATTGGCCGACTTCAATCAAGCCCTCAACATCGATCCCAATCTCGTGCTCGTTTACCGTGAACGAGGCTCCACCTACAATGCCTTGGGAAACACCGAATTAGCCTGTGCTGATTGGCGACGAGCCTGTGAGTTCGACCTGTGTGCGTTGTGGTTGCAATCCCTTTCTACTGGAAACTGTCGTTGATTCTTAAGCTCCCCCCTTTTCAGGACCGCTCGCTTTTCCACCTTTGATCACTTCCCAGCACACAAAAGATGTTCTTTTTGTTGTGTTTTTGTTGTCAAAATAAAGGAATCGTGCTTCAATAACATTTGTTTGTTATGGTACGAACCTCGATCCTAAAAACATTCTCTCGATTGCAAACAATTTATTTTTTTTTGTAATCTGTATGAAATTACACGAATTTTTTAGTGAGCTTTGTAAAAAAAAAATATTATAATTTATAAAATGATGACTTTTTACCGTAGTGAGGCTTCATTAATCAAGTGGCAGATATCCTTTACATCAACTTAAAGTCTTCAAAAACGATCTGAAGACGATGAACAGGAGAAAAATAACATGAGTATACGCTTAAAGTTTATAATAAACGCTATAGTTGCGATTGTTTGTGTATTGGTTATGGGGGCGACCGGCTTTTATTTTACGAGTTCTGTCGCTACTGTTTCTCTCTCCTTGTTCGAGAAAGAAGCCCGCCCGATCCTTAGAATTATGGAAGTAGAAAAGACATCTCAGAGTATTCTGCTGAATTTGTTTACGCATATTAGTGCGATTGATGAAGAAATGATGAAAAGCTTGGACACGGAAATTCTCGAACTTCAAGATCTCCTTAGACAACACCTGAAAAAATATGAAGACCTCGTCCTACAGAAGGAGTCCCCAATCAGTCATGAGGGACAAGCCACGGGGCAGGAAAGCGAAGGGCGTGGAGATAGCCACGAAGGAGAAGGATCGGGAGACCACAATAGAGTGCATCTCGAAGAGTATAAAAGGGTTTGGGAAAAGTTTAGCCAAAAGGCCAAAGAGATTTTGGAAATCAGCAGCGCCTATCAAAAAGAGGAAGCGTTGGAGATGTTGATTCAAGAGGGTAATGGTTTATACAATGATGCTGTTTCGATTTTACATCAGCAAATTGCAGAGCATCGTGACCGAATGGAAAGCTTACGAAATGAAGCCGACACCGACCAACAAGCTGCAATTTGGTCAACAATTTTTCTTACGGGTCTAGCGATCTTAGTCGCGGCTTTCAGTGGATATATGGTGGCCAGATCCATCGTTCGTCCTATTCAAAAGTTTGCAGATAACCTGACCCAAGGAGCGGATCTGGCGTCGCAATCCGTCAGTAGCCTATCGCAAGCTAGTCAAGTGCTTGCTGAAAGCTCATCGAGTCAGGCGTCTTCTATTGAGCAAACTTCAGCCGCCCTCGAAGAATTCGCCTCCATGACAAAAAACAATGCAGAAAATGCCATACGCTCCCATGATTTGGCGAAAAACACATCAGGCGAAATGGTTCGATTATCGAACTCGATGGGAGCGATCCGGGAATCGAGTGATCGTATATCGGGAATCACGAAAACGATTGATGGTATTGCCTTCCAAACCAATATTTTGTCCTTAAATGCTGCGGTAGAAGCTGCCCGTGCGGGTGAAGCAGGAATGGGGTTTGCCGTTGTCGCTAGCGAAGTGCGCAACTTGGCGATGAAAAGTGCAGAAGCCGCACAAGATATTGCCGAACGTATCGAAGACAATGTTGTCAAAGCAGAAGCGGGGGTAGCAATCTCCAAAAAAACAAGCGTTGCTTTTGAAAATATCAACCAACGCATTGAAGAAATTTCGAACGCTTCTCAGGAGCAATCTCAAGGACTAGGACAAATCAACCAAGCCATCACTCTTATGGATAACGCGACTCAACGCAACGCCTCCATGTCGATTGATAATTCAAACGCGGTGGAACAACTTGGAGGGATTACGCAAAACATTCGAGAGGTGGTGCATAAGTTAGAAAATTTGATCCATGGTGGAAACTCAAATGGAGTTTCCCCAACCTCAACCGAACCACGACCGCACATAGAGCAACCACCCCCAAGAAGAATCAACGATTCTGAAAAAGCGAATCTATTGCAGGCAGCCAATGATTTTTAAACATTTTCAAGCATGCCTCCATGCGCGTGTGTCCCAGCAGGTTGTCTTTCGTGGTTATATGTTGTGTTTCTGTTTTGTGAGTATAAAGATTCACATGCGTTGACTGTTTCAACTTTCCGTCTGTTGTATTTTTGTTTTTCTTTCGTGCTTTTTGGTTCCTTGCTTCATGTAGCAAGATGACTGAGCCTACTCAGCGTCTTTGATTTTGAGTTATAACTTCATCGAAAGATAGACATGAATTGACATCTATTTCGGATTGGCGTTACACCTTACTCAGGGTGACTAAGGTTAGCTAAGGTTATTCAATTTAGAATCAGGGGAGGAACTCATGGAATATTTCACGATCAGTCAAGCAGCAGAACTCTTGGGAGTGAGTAAAGAAACGTTGAGACGCTGGGACAAAACCGGACGGTTCAAATCACAACGCCATCCCATCAACAATTATCGCATTTATTCAGCAGATCAAGTGCACCACTTTCTCCATGGCATGACAAATACCTATCCAACTACGAATTTGTTTGCCGTGTCGTTAGTGCCTTTTTTCGAAACAGAGCACGGCAAATTATATCAAATGGATGCCATCCGGTTTTTGAGGAGCTTGGATACCGGTTCGGTGCACCTCATTTTTGCGGACCCACCTTACAACATCAAAAAAGCAGAATGGGATTCGTTTCAGTCTCAGAAAGAATATGTGGATTGGAGCATGGAATGGATTCAAGAAGCGCATCGAGTGCTAGATCCCGCAGGCAGCCTTTACATCTGCGGCTTCTCCGAGATTCTGGCAGACTTGAAATGGGCGGCGAGTCCTTACTTCAAAGGATGCAAATGGTTGGTATGGTACTACCGAAACAAAGCCAATTTGAGCAACGATTGGGGGCGTTCTCATGAAAGCCTGTTACACCTTCGTAAAAGCAAAAAGTTCACATTCAATCAAGATGAAGTACGAGTGCCTTACAATGCCCACACTTTGAAGTACCCAGAGCATCCTCAAGCTGAGACTTCTCAGGTGGGAGGTGGGAAAAAATATGTTTGGTCGCCTCACCCTAAAGGTGCGAAGCCCAAGGATGTACTGGAAATTCCTACGCTTTCCAATAGCTCTTGGGAACGTGAGAAGCATCCTGCTCAAAAGCCAGTGGAGCTGATCAAACGGTGTGTGTTGGCCTCATCCCATGCAGGTGAACTCGTTGTGGACCCATTCGGAGGAGCCGGAACGACCTATGCGGTAGCAGAAGCTTTTGGACGTCAATGGCTCGGTAGTGAATCTATAAAAGAGTATTGTGAGATCATTCAAAAACGCCTCTCCGATCAATCTCACCTCGAACGCATTGCTCAAGGAGACGATGCGGAAAAAGCACAGAAACGTCGTAAAAAACTTCGACATTCCGATGGGGATTGATGCGAAACAGGTATGGGTCTGTATGAGGCTCAGTTCATCATCATCGGAAAATAAGTCATCATTTCTTCTTCGCGGCCACAATGAAGGGCAAGTTGATACAAGTCGATGCGTCTCAAGATGTCGATTTTGACAGGACGCTTTGCATCAAAAAAAATGAGAGACCGAAGAAATCGTTGCCCCGTATCGGAATTGAGCAATTCATAGATGAGGAGGGCTTCTGGCTCCGTTTTACATGAAATGAAATAGCAAGTGTCGTCCAGCATCACTGGTTTTTCAACATAAGGTCCAATCGCTGAAAAAATAAGGTTCTTGTACATTCCCGAAATAGCGACTTTCCATTCACTGAAACTGTAGTCCCCTAAACCAAAAACCGAAAATCGAGGCCGATTGGTATAAATGAGGCTTTTACGTCGGTCTAAGATAGAGGCATGGGTCGTTAAATAGGACCAGAGCTTGGGAGCTGTTTGTTGCAGCAATGAAGTGTCCGCCCCCAAAATACGTTGGGGAACCACGATAAATTTACGAGGAATGAGCCGTTGGTTGCCTAGATCCGAAGATTTCAACAACGGAAAGACATACTCTTCTTCGATATCAACCTCCTGCCCAAAGCCATTCCAGTACGTGCCCTTATCGAAAGTCAATTCCATCACCTTGGAAGCGTCGTGCTTGATGCCTGAACGCCACCGATAATGTTCGGTTTCTGCAACATTCCTGAGCTGAATGCTCCGCAACTGTTGGTAGTCCTGGAGGTTGGCAATCAACTCATTGTCGAGGAGGCCAAATTCATACAAAGGGTGTTTGAAGCTCAAATCGTGGTATACGGTCGCTTGGGTAGTTCCAGAGGCCCCATTGACATGGGTCATAAACAAACAAGCGTCCACCGTGGCACCAAACTCCCGGAGAGTGTCAATATGATGAAGCGAAGTATGGGACAGAGGATGTTGTGCTTTCCATAAATATTTGAGCACTTTTCGGGCTGTAGTTGTTTTGCACAGCATCGCTATACATGCTTTGGGACCACACAGCTTTGTGAGCAATTCAATCAACATCCACTCGGCAATATCGAAATTGGCATTTCCGGTTTTGGCAGCAAATCCAGACAAATTCAGAAAGTTGGATTTGCGAGGCAAATTGGCACTGTCTAAAGAACTCAAAGCAGAATTCGTAACCCATGGTGGATTACCCACGATCAAGATATGCTCATGGGCTTTCTGTTGAAAAAAAAGTTCCCAGTCCTTCTCGAAGAAGTCTTCAATTTCAATCAACAAAGACACATAATTCTGAAACCAGGGAAGAATTCCAGTAATGTGAAACGGGTTGATTTCAAATCCATAATATTGAGGGACCTTACCAAATTGTTCGAGACTGGCTTTGAGGAAACTGCCCTGCCCACAAGTTGGTTCGATAACGACAGATGGAGTTGGGAATACCTCTTTAACCAAACGAATGACTTTTTGGGCCAATGGGAGCGGTGTTTGGAAATCACCGTATTCGATTCGCTTTTTTGTCATAAAATTTAAAAAAAATAATATATATCTTAAAGAAATTCGCATTCGAACAGGCGGAATTGAAGTAAACTCTCAATTTAAGTATTTAATAGAGGCTCACTTCAGTAGCAAGTGATTCCCTACCTTTCTCCGAAAGTCCAACCATGTCTGTTTAGGAAATAGTGAACTCTTTTCAAGAATCCGTTCAAAAAACGGGATCATAAAACCCCAATCGCTAGGTCCTTAATTAGAGCGCTTAAATATTCCTAAATTTTGGGGAATCCTTAATTTAAACGAAAGATGCGTTCAATGCGAAACGCATTACACCTCCCGGCCTTTTTGAGCATATAGGAGTTTGCGAATGGAGGTTTCCATCGGTTGGTTAGTGATCAAGGGATGGTAGGCAATGTTTTGTTCCAAGCAAGATTGACGAAGATGGGCTTCATGAGCTTGGAAATTGGAGCGATAAGCATTCCAATCCTTTTGGGTGAGGAAACGGTGTTGCGTGGTTTGTTCAATATTGAGAACTTCGGTGTGCGGATCGGGTGCGGTTTCTTCAGGATCCAACACACGAAAAAATGTGGTTTTTCGACCTAAAATCTTGGTCATCTTGATCCATACGTTCCATTGGGTTTCTGGCACCAAAAAATCGGAAATGAGGAACAGGTGGTCCACTGATTGGGGATGTCGATTTTGTAATATCAATTCGGGATTGCCGGTGGGGCCTTGGTTGTCCAGCTCTTGAAGCTGTTGAACCAAATGACGGAACCCTTTCTTTGAGGATCGAGGCTTCAATGGCTCCGCTTGGGTGAATAATGTTTGGAAGCTGAAGGCATCGCCTTGTTTGTACAACACATACCCCAAACCAAAAGCCAACAACAGGGCACCTCGAAATTTAGACGCTGTGGCTTTATCGGAACGGAATCCCATTGAGGGGGAATCGTCGAGTAAAATCAGAGTGGAAGCAGGGGTATGGGTGTCGCGTTGTTTAACGTAGTAACGATCAGTGCGAGCAAATAATTTCCAGTCGAGATCTTTGAGATCATCTCCTGGACGATATTCTTGATACCCAGCAAATTCTAAACTACGACCGCGATGAGCGAGTTCATGGATCCCAATACGTCGAGAATGCCGGGTCGGACGCAGGAATAACTCCACTTGTTTGAGGCTACTGATGAATTCACTTTGGTCGAGCATGGCGACTTTTTTTTAGGAAGGTGGAGAGAAATCTAACGGGAATCCACATCCCTCAGATTTAGAAGGATTTCCCCACAGTGCCAAGTCGTTTTCATCGATTGAACGGCTCGACATCCCACGATTCGGATCCCAAAACTCCCCATGGTTGAACTGGTCGTGCATCTTTCTGTACCTGAGGCATGGGACGTTGCCGGGCTTGCTCCACCAAATTTTTCGCATGGGCTTTGCTGTTGGCTTCGACCGTATAAGATTGAATCCACACTTCTTTCACATGCACACGATATTTCATAAAACTCCTATCCGTTTTGAGAGGCGATTATTTCCGCCGATATTGTTGAATCAAATCTGCAAAGGCTTCGGTACCTCCCTGGGGCAGCAATTGTTGCAGATGTTGTCCATAAAGGCCGGGTTCATATGTTTCAAAAAAATTCTGCCACCACGTCTGCCCTTGTTGTTGGAAGCGCTCTTGCTCCAATAAAACCCCTCCTTTTGCATCGACCACCAATTTCGCATTGAGGAATTGATGACTATTGGGCAAAGGCACAAGCACGGTGTCCTTTGCTAAATAGGCCAGTTCTCCCAGAATCCCCAAGCCGGCACGAGTGATCACCAAGTCGCTACGGGCTAACAGGTCCCCCATGCCTTCGCTCACAAAGGGAATCGGATGATAATCCGGATGCTTGTTTTGTGCACCGGCATTGGTTTTTCCCGTGAGATGAACCACCTGATACCGTTCCAACCAAAAGTCTAAAACGGTTTCAACCGCCTGATTCAATCCCACCGCTCCTTGTCCTCCACCTGTCACCAGCAGCACAGGTTTGTTGGGGCTGAGTTCGAATTGGAGATTGGCTTTTTGAGCATCCGCGTTGCAGATATCTGGACGCACGACCGGCCCTATTTGCTGAGCGGTCACGGATCGAAATTGTTGTGCCGAATGAACAAACAAATGCGCCATGACCTTGCTCACCGGTGCCATCAATCGGTTGGCCAACCCCGGCTTGGCATCCATTTGCAAAATGATATGAGGAATGCGGAGCAACCACGCCGCGTACGCCACCGGAACACTCACAAAACTTCCTGCAGAAACCACCACATGCGGTTGAAATTTCAATAGCTGGATCAAGCTCACCAAAAAGCCTGCCGCGATAAACAGCGGATCAATAAAATTCCGCCAACTCCAATAGCGTCGCAACTTGCCCGAGGGCAAGGCAGCAAACGGCATGCCCGCTCGCTGCACCATCTCACGTTCAGGTCCCTTGGCCGTTCCCCAAAACACACTTTGTAAATTCTGAGTGCCGTGGCGTTGGAGCAATTCGGAATACACTGCCAACAACGGCGTGGTGGGACCACCGGATCCCCCTCCGGTGAAAACAATACGTAACGGGCGAAGATCATCCATGATCAGATTTCCCAAGGTGAGTTAGCAAAAAGAGAGAGTTCAGAACAAAGGAAACTTTAATTGGTCTGCGAACAGTGTGCCACAAAAAAGTATACCCCAATCTGGTTCTTACACCAACTGGATTGAACCAAGGGTTTTCTTTGTCTTTTGAGCATTTTTTGCACATATAACAATCTTTATAAACCTAATAAAAGTGTATATTTATCACAAAAATTCTACTAAAATTGCTAATTAAATAATCCGATTTAATCAAAAAATTCATTTTATATTAATAATTATTAATTAATAATAAATAACTTTAATCATTAAGTATTATTTTGTAAAATAGATAAAAATATAAATATATAAACAATTAATACGTATTTTTTACGTATTTAAATATCAAATTTAACACAATATACTTGCATTTAATGAATTAAGGTTTAACCTATTTAGCATGGACTCTTCCTCATACCGAACCCACTCATTTGCAAGGAGGGCACATGCGAGAAGTACAGAAACTACTATTGGCCGTCTTATTTGGCGTGATGTTGTTGTTGCAGGCCTGCGATGGCGGCACTGTGTCTGAAAGCAGTAATTCTGACTCGGAGCCCAATTCGAATACAGGCCAGGACGTCAATGCCTCCGCCACAAACTCGATTATCACTCAACCTGAAAATCCAGATCCGGGACAACCGGGCTTGGTGATCTCTGAATTCGAAACAGACCGAACGACCGAATCAGAACGAGTCGTCACATTTGATGTGGCTTTAAACACCAACCCTGGGGAGACTGTGGAAGTGCGACTCACGAGCAGTAAACCCGAGGAAGGTACTGTCTCGACAGATCGACTGATTTTCACTCCGGAGACTTGGAATGCAACTCAAACGGTTGCAGTTCAGGGAGTTGACGATCCAACCGCAGATGGACATGTGTTTTACGATATCCGCTTGGAACCCATGACCGATGCCTTGCAACAACGAAGCTTAACCCTGCTGAATATGGACGATGAATCGGCGGGAGTAATGATAAGCAATGTGGTGGGTGCTACCTCGGAAGATGGTGGTGAAGGAAGTTTCTTAGTGCGTTTGACCAGCCAACCTGAAGCCAATGTATTTATCAACGTACGCAGCACAGACCCCTCGGAAGGCCAAGTCATTGAGGGTGATACTTTAATATTCACTCCTGATAACTGGTCCGGCGGTCAAGAAGTACGGATTAAAGGAGTGGATGATGACCAAACTGAGGCAAATGAAACCACCACTTATGATATTGAACTAACCCCCCCCTCTTCAACAGATCCCAAGTACAATGCAGGCGAGGATCCTCCGGATGGCCTGAAAAAAATTACCATTCCTTTCAAGAACCGAGATAACGATAAACCCAGTGTCGATGCCACCCCAACATTAGGCTACACCTCTGAAGAAGGCAGAACAGACACCATTTCAGCCCGACTGATGAGCCAGCCCTCGTCTGATGTTGAGGTACGGGTTCGCAGCTCCAACATCAGCGAAGCGTCCACAGATGTGGATAAGTTGATTTTCACCCCTACCAATTGGCGCTCAGAACAGATCGTAACTGTGACCGGCGTGGACGATTCGATTCAAGATGGCAATCAGCGGTATGAGATTGTGTTCGATAACTTTCTCTCAGCCGATCCCAACTACGCCAATAGTACCGACGTGAAAACCGTACCCATGAGGAATATCGACAACGAAAATGCCGGTTATACGGTGAGTGCCGTCAGTGCAAACACGACCGAAGCCGGAGGAGAAGCTTCCTTCACGGTTCGGTTGACCAGTCAACCTCAAGGCAGTATCCGCGTGTCGGTATTGAGCCAGAATCCTGCTGAAGGCGTCGCTCAACCTTCCAATTTACTGTTCACTCCCGACAACTGGAATTCTCTCCAAACCATTCGAGTGACCGGTATCGACGATGATATTGCGGATGGAAACATGGAGTACAAGATCGCTTTGATCTTGGTTGAAGCGATAGATCCCAATTATCTGGCTATCGATCCTCCGGACATGGTGTTGCTTAACATTGACGATGAAACCGCGGGGGTGGTGGTCAGTGTGATTAGTGGCAACACCACAGAAACCGGCGGTCAAGCAACCTTCAATGTGTCGCTGGGCAGTCAGCCGACGAACAATGTGAGTTTAACTTTGACGAGCAGCGATTCCACGGAGGGCACCGTGAATCCTTTGGAGCTTTTGTTCACACCACAAAACTGGAAATCGATTCAACCCGTTACGGTAACAGGAGTCAATGATGACGAAGCGGATGGGAATCAAAACTACACGGTTTTGCTGGGTGCCCTCCAATCGGATGATCCACAGTACAATGGTTTCAAGGCCACGGATGTCTCCGTGGTGAACACGGATGACGAAGTTGCCGGTTTCACTTTTCAGACGGTCAGTGGCAACACCGCCGAAGATGGTCAAGCGGCTACGTTCACTATTCAACTCAACAGTGCGCCGAGTGCGGATGTGATTATTCCGATGAGCAGCAGCGATTTAGAAGAAGGTACTGTTTCGCCGGTTTTCCTGAGATTCACACCGAGCAACTGGCGCTCCCCGCAGACGGTCACAGTGATTGGTATGGACGACCAACTCCAAGACGGAAATCAGGCCTATCAGGTACTCACGGGTGCGGCAGAATCAACCGACCTTTCTTACAATGGTCTAAATCCTCCAGATGTGAATTTACTGAATGTGGATAACGAGGTTGCCGGAGTGAATATCGGGTTGATTAGCGGGAACATCTCAGAAGATAAAACCACGGCTGAATTCACTGTGAAATTGAACAGCCAACCCGAAGCCAATGTCACGATTCCTTTGCAGGTCAGCGATGTAACAGAAGGCCTACTGGAGAAATCCGAACTGACCTTTACGCCCCTGAATTGGGAAGGTGAACAAAAGGTGATCGTCACTGGAGTGGATGACTTGCAATCCGATGGAAACCAAACGTTTCAAGTAGAATTGTTAGAAATTATTTCTGATGATTCCAATTATAATGGTTTGGAACCAACTGATGTCACAGTTGTCAACATTGACAATGAGACAGCAGGCTTCACTTTAGGAGCCATTAGCGGAAACACTTCGGAAAATGATGGTAATGCATTTTTTACCGTGAAACTGAACAGCCAACCCACCTCCATTGTAGCGATTTCGGTGGAAGTGGATGATCCCACTGAGGCCACCGTCTCACCCTCAGAATTATTGTTTACCGTCGATAATTGGGATGCTCCACAACCTATCAACGTGAAAGGAGTGGATGACAATCAAACCGATGGCGATCAATTGTATCGAGTTCTCCTGGGAGCGGCTGTTTCTGGCGATGCAAAATATAACGGCTTGGATGTACCGGATGTCTCTTTGCTGAATATTGATGACGAATCTGCAGGATTTACCGTCAGTGCGATTGACGGCAATACGACAGAACTGGTTGGGAACCCTGTTTCTGCCACCGTCGTCCTCAATAGCCCCCCTTCTGCAAATGTCACCTTCACTGTGACCAGCAATGACCCCTTCGAAGGAGTGGTCAGCCCTGACAGGATTGAATTCACTCCAGATAACTGGGCCACTCCTCAGTTCATTGATGTTACCGGGATCGATGACAATATCGCGGATGGCAATCAAACGTATGATATCATTTTGGGAACCGCGACTTCCAACGACCCCAATTACCATAATTTGAATCCACCGGATATCAAGGTCATCAATGTTGACGATGAAACGGCCGGTGTGATTGTGGGGCCAGCCGAAGGCAATACCTCAGAAAGTGGTACAACAACTCGATTTTCAGTTCGGCTCACCAGTGAACCTTCTGACGAGGTGAGTTTGGCTGTGATTAGCAGCAACTCCAAAGAGGGTATCGTTGTGAAACCCAAACAGTTGGTGTTCACACCACAAAATTGGGATTCCGTGCAGCCGGTGGAAATCCAAGGGGTGGAAGATTTTGAAGCCGATGGGAACAAGCTGTATTCCATCCTCTTGGGACCCGCGATTTCCAATGATGCCAACTATTCGGGTCAAGTTCCTTCACGGGTCACCATTGTGAATATCGACAATGAAACCGCAGGTGTGACCGTCAATGCAGTCGATCAAAATACTTCTGAAAAAGGCCAGGAAGCGACATTCACGGTGCATTTGAATAGTCAGCCGTCACGCGAGGTGATCATCAAAGCAGTCAGCGGTACCCCCACGGAAGGAAGGATTTTTGATAAAACAGAACTCATTTTCACATCAGACAACTGGGCCTTGCCTCAATCATTCACAGTACAAGGGGTGAACGATACAAAAGCCGATGGGCATACCGAGTATCAAATCGAAATCACATCATCTTCTGATGATTCCAAATATCATGAGATTTTTATTCCTTCGGTTACTTTGCTCAATATAGACGACGAAACGGCTGGAGTCACCGTGAACCCCACTACTGGCAACACGTCCGAAGATCGAACCCCGTTTACCTTCACTGTGGTGCTCAATAGCCAACCCAGTGCTGATGTTCAAATTCCCTTGCAATCCGATAGGGACAGCGAAGGGACGATTGAAAAACCCAATCTCACTTTCACCACAGAAAATTGGGACCAACCTCAAACGGTGGAGGTTGTTGGGCAAGATGACCACTTGGATGATGGCCACCAGCAGTTTCGTATATTGCTAGGGGCCGCCCTTTCGTCAGATCCTGAATATCAAAATTTGGATCCCACCGATGTGACCTTGATCAATGCCGATAACGAAGATCGAGGCATTGTGGTGGGGCCGGTCAGTGGTGATACGACAGAAGGTGGGCTTTCAGCTTCCTTCACAGTCGCTCTACAGAGTCAACCCGAAGCCCCAGTCACAGTGAAAGCAATCAGTGCCGACCTATCCGAAGGTGTGGTGACCACACAGCCCATTCAATTTTCTGGAAGCAATTGGTTTGTGCCACAAACGATCTGGGTGAAAGGTGTGCATGACGAAGAAGCCGATGGGAATCAACTGTATACCATTCGTTTGGAATTCTCATCAGAGGATGTTCAATACAACAACTTATCCCAGAATGTGGGCCTTCTGAATGTTGATGATGATTACCCTAGAGTGCTCGTGGGAACGATCACGGGCAACACGAGTGAGAGTGAAAATGCTCCTCCGGCGAGCTTTACAGTCAAACTCAATAGCCAGCCTTCAGACGACGTAGTTATAGACGTGACCAGTAGTAATTTCGGAGAAGGGACCGTGGATCCACCTCAGGTCACATTCACACCCACAACTTGGAATTCTCCGGCCTTGATCCAAGTCCATGGACAAGACGATCTGATTGCGGACGGGAATCAGATTTACCAAGTGAACCTTGCGTTGCAGCCATCTGCAGATCCCAATTATCAGTTTCTGACCATACCTAGTGTGACCGTCATCAATATTGATGATGAAACCGCAGGCGTTGTAGTGAGCCCAATTAACCAGAACACCTCGGAAGAGGACACCGCTCCGTCTCATTTCACGGTGCAACTCAACAGTCGACCGACGGCTCCTGTGACAATCGATATCCAAAGTGACACCCCCACCGAAGGTCTGGCAGATACCTCAAAGTTGGTCTTCCAACCCGATGAGTGGCAGTCCTCCAAAATTGTTTATGTCACCGGTCAGGATGATGCTTATCAAGATGGAAATCAGACTTACACGATTGTATTGAGCAAGGTGGAATCCGAGGATCCCGCATACAATGGTATCGAAGTTGGGGATGTCAGTATTACGAACATAGACAACGAAACCGCAGGATTCACGGTTTCACAGATCAGCAACAACACCAGCGAAGGCGGCACACCTGCCAGCTTCACTGTAGTACTCAATAGTCGGCCTCAAGCTAATGTCACCATTCCGGTGAGCAGCAATCATATGAATGAAGTGGAGGTCTTTACTGAGGCACTGGTGTTCACGCCAACCGATTGGAATGCGCCACAGCCTGTGAATATGATCGGAAAGGATGATTTCGTTGCGGATGGCAACCAAGAATTCACCATCATTTTGGCACCTGCCACCTCTGATGATCTGAACTATCACGGCAAGGATCCAAAAAATGTGACGGCAGTCAATTTGGATGACGAAACACCGGGATTTGTTGTCAGTCTGGCCAGTGGGCACACGACTGAGAGTCAGGGATTCGCGACTTTTACTGTGAAATTGCTTTCTGAGCCGACCAAGGAAGTCACTATCCCCTTGAGTGTTTCAAAAGCAACGGAAGCCCAACTGGACAAATCAGAGTTGAAATTCAGCTCGGCTAATTGGACCTCCGTTCAAACCGTAACAGTCACAGGATTGGATGACTTCGTTGCAGATGGCAATCAAGAATATACGGTCATCTTAGGCTCTGTGACCTCGGAAGACAGTCATTACGACCAGTTGAATCCACCTGACGTCATCCTATTCAATTTAGATGATGAAACGGCTGGCGTTTTGGTCAGCCCACCCAGCCGAAACTCTTCTGAAGGAGGCAACGAGGCGACATTCACGGTCCGCTTACTAAGCGAACCAACAGCTCTCGTTTCGATTCGACTGACCACGAGTGACGCCTCTGAAGGAGTTCCGGACTTAGAGAGGTTAACCTTTGATCCCAGCAATTGGAATAAACCAATAACCGTGACGGTTTATGGAAAAGATGACTTTGTTGCAGATGGCAATCAGCCGTATCAAATCATCTTGCACGCGGTGGTTTCCGAAGATTCTGCTTATTACGCTTTCAACCCAACGGATGTGTCCCTCATCAACATAGACAACGAGAAGGCAGGAATTGCCGTTGATGATGTCAGTGGCAGCAAGACTTCTGAATTTGGACAAATGGTTAAGATTTCCGTCGTTTTGAATAGTCAACCCACCCACAGTGTCACAATTCTAGCAAATAGCAGTGATCTTTCAGAAGGTTACTTAGAAGAAACCAGTCTCACGTTTACCATTTCCAATTGGCACATCCCTCAATTTTTCCAAATTATCGGCGAGGAAGATGAGGAACAGGATGGAGATCAATTCTATCAGATTCAATTTGAGCCGACCGCTTCGGACGATCCTAACTATCAAAATATTGTGCTAGAGTCCCAGGCCATCATTAACGTAGATAACGAATAGGAGGTGGCCATGAGACGAGACAATTTATTTCAGTTGGATCCAGATTTATTAGAACAAGTGTACACCCTTCTTGTTGAGGACCGCTCGCTTACCAAGCAGGCGGTTCAAGAAGCTCTACATGAGCAGTTGAAAAAGTTGAAAGCGAAACGAACAATGCGTCGTGCCGCCTTTCAAAAACCATTGTTTTTGGAGGAAGACTATGAAGACGAAGAACCCAAGATCGCGGCAGTTTTGGTGTATTGAAAGACAGCCGGCCTGGCAGAGTTTGTGGAGACTTCTGAGTTGCTTATTCATGTTAGGAATCTATAGCCCCTCATTGCAAGCAGCCGACGATTGTATCCGAACCATTCTGCCAGACCCTCGTGCCGACAAATCGCTGCAATATCGTCAGCGAGATCAACGTTGTGAAGGACTCATTGTGAAAGAGGTGAGCGCTGCATTCAAAATTGTGGCTTTCACTCACCTTCCCAATACGTTCGACCTACAAGGTTCGTCCGTTCACATTGGGATCCCTCAACAGTTGAATCAGTCCGTTCGAATCACTGCGCTGTCCTTGCCGATCAAGACTTTCTTCCGAATGGACAAGCATATGATTCCTCCTCAGTCGGATTTCTTGTGGAGTTTGGAAGGGCCTATTTCCCAAGTTCGTTATGGCCAGTTGCCTCTTCATTCTTTTCATATAGCCCTGAGGGGGCGTTATTTTTTGGAGTCAGGAGAGGAAGTGCATGTTCCCCTTCGGATAGGAAAGGACTCGGCATCAGTCATTCCTAACACGTTCGAGTTAGCGTTGTTGGCCGAAGTTCATGTTCAAAGTCCTCTCTTGCTCACTTTATTCCAAGTCGACTCCACACTGGCTCCCGTGAATACAGTTCAAACCTGGCAGGCATTGGAAGACGAGGACATCTTCGAAGGTAAAACGATATACCTCCCAATAACACTGCCAAGAGACATCCAAAATGAGACGACTGCACCTCACTTATTCAAACTCCAAATCAACTCACAAACACGAAGAGGGTTTGGAGTGAGTGTGCCACTCTATTTTGAAAACAAGGGTTATTAACCACAATTCTTGAGGGAATCTTATGCAAGAGCAGACCGAAGGAAAGCTATGGGCAAAGCCCCTGCCACTTGTGATAGTTTTGGTATTGCTGGCGATAATAATTTTCGGATTGTCGCAGCGGCCAGTGTCTCGTAACCAACTGCGTTTGAGTTTAGAAACTTCCAATATTTCTTTGACCACCGTCACCCCTGATTTTCAGTATCAACCCATTCTCAATAACTTGAAGCTGTCTCGGCTCAATATTCAGGGTTTGCAGGAAGTGCAACTGCCTGAGCAGACGTATACAGCTCCCCAAGGATTATGGCTGACCGGATCATTTTACGCTCCCGATGGTGCTTCGAAAAGCAGTGTCGTCCATCTCAGCTTTTTAGAATATTTGGGCAAATGTAAGATTTGGATTGAGAGGGGCAACACCAAAGATCTGTACCATTTGATCGTAGAAGGAGAATCGCTTCGCCTGGGGGTCCATTTGGATGGTCAGATTACGGTTTCGGGGTTTGGGGAAAAACGTCAGGACTTAGGAGCACCGGATGTCAGCACCTCCGTAAAATTGACTCCAGGGAAAGCTCGATTGCAACTCAGCTTCATCTTCAACACTCCTCCAGCAGACAAGACTGCGTTTTTAGCAAACGAATTTTTTGCACAAAACCTGATGTTCCACACCAGTACCAATGAGTATGCAAAGGTGCTTTCTGGAATTGAAACAGGAACCCTCTTTCTCGAATCGTTGAACGACAAAGAATACAAACTCTATCCAGGAGATTTTTTGTTTTTGCCCGGCTCAGAGGGAGTGGTGCGTCGTCTTCGGTTCAAAAACCAATTGCTGAATCTTGAATTCCACGGTCATGCCCAACGGATTCATTTCGGTTTTCCCGCTGCCCACAATCAGAAGCATCGAGATGTGACTCCGAGTCAATTGCTTCAGATGCTATCGAATACTGACTGGAATTTATTCTGGTTGGTCCTCTCGTCTTTTGCTACGGCCATTTTCGGACTTTTCCCCAATTTCTTATCGCAACTTAAAAAGCTATTATGCAAATCATCTACGAGCTGCATCTCTTCTGCCGAAACATCATCTTCCAATACTACCGATTGATTTTTTGGAGCTTAAGCATGTTCTTGGGTTTAGGCGGTATCTTAGAAATTTCCGCTCAAACTTCACCGCCTTCTGCTTTCTTAAAAGTGAATCGGCTCTTTGTGGAAATCTTATGTAAAGAACGCTTTTTTGGCACAGGCATTCTCATTGGGAAAGATCCCCAAATGGCATATGTCATCACGTCAGCCCATGTGATCAGCCAAGCTCCTCCTCAAATTGGTTGCTACGAAGAAGATTCGGTATCGTTACGCTTCCAACAAGTGGGAGACATCATACCAGCAACCCGAGTTCTTCCTTTGAATCACAATAAAACTGTGGATGATTTTGACTTCCAAGTATTGAAGGTTCCCTTTACCGAGCACCCCCGGTTGCAAGAAGCCTTAGAATCAATGCAATGGGATGTCTTGGGAGATCGACAAACTTTAGGCCCCTTTTCTCCAAAACTGAATGTACTGGGCAACCGTAGGGGCGAAACGATCAAGTTTCGCCAGGAAGAGGCGACCTTCGAAAGAGGCGGCCCAAGCCAGATTACGGTGAATTCGGTGGACATTCAGGATGGCCATTCTGGAGGTGGATTGCTCAATGAAGAATGGCTCTTGCTTGCGATGATTGCTCAAGATTTAGGCAATCAAGCCAAAGCCGTCCCGATGGCATCCATTTTGGAGGTGATCCGCAGTGAAGACCCTAGCATCCCCATTTTATTGACCCAACCCGTTCCCCCTATTGCGGGCTCGGATTGGCTGGATCATACGACCCAGTGGTATCTCACGCCACAGGTTATGTTTTTCCAAATCAAATGGCAGAACCCTTCTGAGCAAAATTTTAACAACGTCTTTTTCGACACCTATGGACTGCAAGTGGAATACATTCGACACTTGAGTGACCAACTGCGTCAATGGTCGTGGCAAGCCGGAGTGGGGATGCATCAGATTCGCAAACATGGCCGCATCTGCGATGAAATTCTGAACCCAGAGTGTGTCGATGATTTTTCAGATTCAGACAAAGGAAGAATCATAAAAGCTGAAGTGGGGTTAGGCTACTATATCCAAGGTTTGCCCATTCCTCTCATCGCCAGTTTGAACAGTCATTGGATGACGGGAACGGTGAATGAGGCTCCTACAGCCGAGGAGGTGGTATGGCCCTCTGGAGATTTTTCGATGATCTTGGGGGGAATACAAGTGTTATCCAACTTTCGTCTTTGGGGGCAAGCATTCAGTGTGGGGTATCAACGGAATCTCTCCTTTCTGGGTAGTTATAAAACAGGGGAATACTGGGAAAGATTGAACAATACATCAATAAACTACCAGTCGTTGTTTGTGTCGTTTCGGATCAAGCCGTCGGCGCTCCTGCCTGCTGCTCGTTAGCCGCCTTTCCCTTGAGATCTTTTCCTATTGCTTTCAGCGCTCCTTCCCATAAGAGCGTCGTGACAACACGTCGTGCCCGTGACAAGCTCAACTGATCCCGTAAATGATTGTGGGCGATATAACCTTCAATGCCAAAAAGGAAGTACTTGTTTTGTGGATCGTAATCGGGGTCTTTTCGACGGTACACTTTGTCGAGAAAAAATAAATTGATCCATCCTAACACTTGCAACGCATAAGAAAACAACTGCTTGGAATCCTTTCCATACCACTCTTCTGGGAGAATCCCTTCTCGCAAATAGAAAATGTCTTGCGGTATTCTTAACCGACACTGCTCGAATTCCGTTGCTTCAACCTGAGGGTTTTCTGATGGAGTACCCTCTTGCAACCGACCATCTTGAAAGAAAATAGAGTCAATTGGACCCGAATTGGGAGACGCTAAAAAATCGAGATAATCAAAAAATGGATCTTCTTCTGCTCTGCCTCGTTGATAACGTTTGAAGTAAATTTCAAAAATATCCGGTAAATCTTCATGCATGAAATCAAATAAGTCTGGATCAAATTCAGGATCTTTTTCATCGTCTGTTTCTTTGAATTCTTGTTGTTTCATCATCTTGATGAACAATAGATTTTTTCGTATCAATCGTTCTTGTTCCGATTCTTTACCTTCCCAGTCCTTTCCTTCCAGCTTCTTTAAAAAAGGAAGCAACTTTTCTTTTAAACATTGATCGATTTGTTGCCATATGTCTGAAGGCTCCTGAGGTTTGTCCGTTTTCACATTAGGATAGAAGTATTTTATGATTCCCAATTGAAGCACCAAGCGAATCATCAAGTGTTTTGCTGATCCATATCTCAAAATTTTTGGCAATCGCATGACTTGAAACAGCCACGAGAATACATAAGTTTCTGCCACATCCAGATCTTTGAGATAAATGCATACTTTGTTATCAACATTGAGATCTTTTATGACTTTTGCAAAACACGTTTTGAACATGAATAGATCAGAAGCAATTTCATCCCAGATGTTAGGCTTTGGCAAAAAAAAGCTTACCATATTTGGATTAAACTCTGTTATCCCGTCTGAAATTTTTTCAAGAGAACTGTCCTTCATTTTATTGATTTTTTCTTCTAACTTTTCTCTAGAGCTCTCTGCACTGTTAATAAAACCATCAATGATAAATTCTTCGATTGGTATTTCATTGATTTTTTCTTCTAACTCTCTAAGGCTTTCTGCATTGTTAATAGCATTATTAATTTTGCTATAAAAATTAGCTCCCATTTTTCTGATAATATTACCTGGTTCATATCGATTAATTTTGCTCTCCAAGATTGAATCATTATTTCGTAAAAGCAGTCTATTATCTTCAAATAAAATTCGCTTTTTAATAAATTCATACTTTTCACTTTCAGCAAATACACCATTGGATGTAGTATTTTTATTAGATTCAGATTGATTCCCAACAGTATTATTAGCTTTAAAAATATCACTTACGGCATGCCCAAACTCGTGCATGATCATGATCATACTTTCAATGCTTGTGAGATAACGTGAATTCACAGCAATTGACATTTGATCGAATAAAACTTCGGCACTGTTTGAAAAGTAAGGTAATATTGGAGATATGTAAGCATGGGATTCCCATCCTGGTTTATCTTTAAAGCGTTTGCTAAGAAAGTGAATTGTCTCTTTTGATAAGTCTTTAAGAAGCCACGAGGCACCAATGATTTTTTTTAGATGATGAATACGGAGGTCAGAAAGTCGATTTTGCGATTTGTCATGATGAGGATGGATGCCTGTCTGTCTTTGTCCAATTGCAGTTTGTAAGACATGAATGAAGTTCAACATCCAAGCTTCTAGGCCGATTAGCGTCTGATTGTATTTTATGGGTATGAACTCCTTTTTTTGCTTCCTATGAATATCCCAATACACTAACTTGATGTCTTTATCTTTGCTTGATGGAGGAACGGTTGTGATTGTAAAAAGCTTTCGCAAAAACTCTTCTACCGATTCAAAAATATCCAAAAAGAAATGCGTAGTAAACGGATCAGTTAATAGCGCATCGTAAGCACACAAAGAAGTAAACACAGTTTCCAAGGTTTCGTGAGAAACTTCATCTCCAAACCTCATAATCAAATAAGAGTAAAAATGATGGTGTGAATATTGAGAACTTGTTCTCCTATCTGAAAAAAAATTTTGATTTTCATTGAAAATTTCTGAAATTTTTTCAGATATTATCTCACTCAATTCCTTTGACGATTTGGATTCTGAGTGATTGACATTTTTTTTACGATCTTCATAACTCTTTTTTACAGATTCAAATAAGCCATAAAGGAAACCAAAGTCGAGCAAGCGCAACTTAGAAGGATATTCAAAATGACGTGGATCTTCTAAAGATGGGGTATGAAGTTGAATGTGTTTTTTATTTAAAACCTTAAGACACTTCCATCGAATACTGGACAAATTTTCGTTTTCTTGAAGAAACTGTAAGAAGTCTTTCCCATGCCTCCATTCTTTTTCAAACTCCGAAATTATTTGATTATACTCATTGGCATTCAAATTTTGTTTAAGGACTTTCAGAATTCGATCGTGCTTTGAATGCTGCACATATTCCTTGTAGTAGCTTGCTGGAAAAATAAGACGAGTGATCATCTCTAACAAAGGAGTGCGGATACGTCGGATTTCCAGTGAAGGTGGCTTTGAACCTTGGGATTGATCATAAGATTCACTTCCAAGCAGCATGCGTTTCGCCAGTTCATTTGCCAATAAGAAATCCCCTACATAGTATTCCTTTTTTTCATTAGGATAATATATTTCGAAATCGTAACGGCCATAAACAATAGGCAATGGAACAAAATTTTCATTTTTTCCTCGCAAAGGTATTGCATGGCTCAATATCCGTGTCCATTGATTGAGTACATTTTTTGTATCTTCTACTTTCCCAACATTCACAGAGATTAAAGTCGAAGGAATTATACGATAAATTTCACGATTCTCATGTGGTTTAAGTTTATCAGGATGATTGTATACCTTAAAAAGATCGTACAATTCTTCTTCTATTGATTTTTGATAACAAAATTCATAGTTTTTTTGATAACCTGCTAGAATTTTTTTGATAAGCTCTTCTTTTTCATTATTCTTTAAGCTAGACTTTTGTTGTAAAGTTTCATCAACAACTTTACTTAGATCACTTTTATTCCAAAGGGTAGATTGAGTTTTCTCTTGTAGTTTTTTTGTATTAACTCTTGATGCTCCTATATTTAGAATTTCATCTATTTTATATTTTGTATGATCTCCCCAATAATAGTGACAGTGTTTTTCTTCATATTCTTGAAAGATCTTTTTCGTCTTTTCTACTTTTCCTAATGGCAATCCTACATACGAATAAGTTAAATGGAATAAAGATTCTGAACTATTTTTTAACCCTTTTTTAGCAGCTAAACCGTATTTGTTAAGTGTATCCATGAGATCACACATTTTTAGAGAACGTATAGTCGCCATTAAGCGCTCCATAACGCGTAAATAAGGAGACCGAATCAATAAAACAATATCGTAGAACCCGTCCGTAAACAAAGGATAGAATACCGAGGGTTGCTGATGATCTTTATTGAGGGTCTTCCATTCTTCATGGATATGATCGAGAATTGTAAGATACACCCAAGTTCCAAAATTTTGTGGATCTTCGATATGCAGCATATAATTAAATTTTATTTGATGGAGGACGAGTAGATGCTCTTCTTGTTCACTCTCTTTATATGATTTTGCTGTGGGTCCATTTAATTCTTCTCGTATTTCTTGATATAGTTTCTCATGGTTTTTTTCCCCAGTATCATTGATAAAATGACCGCTAAAAATCTCTTTCAATTGAACATGAGAAAGCCAAGCGAACAGGCATTTTTTATATTTTTCGTCCCAAACATACCCCTTTAAGAATTTGTGATAAGGCCTCTCTTTGCCTTGACCCAAATTTTCATCTTCATTTTTAAGAAAGCCCGATTCAGATATGGGTTCTTTTGTTTGCTTATTTTCATCATAGGTTTTAGGGTCTCTACCCTCATTTTTAGTAGTTTTTTCGTGAAACAACTCAATTGGAACTCTAGGAGTCGAACTCGGTGGAAACCGGCTGCTAAAATCGTCGACTTCAAGGAAATACCCCAACCTAAAATCTTCTAGCATTTTCCGGATATCATCGAATGAGTTCTCGGCATTAGACGGGTTGTTAGAGTTGGTGGAAATATCAGGAAGAATTAAGGCAGCATCATGTGCATGAATGAAATTTTGCCCCTCAACATTCCCTACATAAGCTAGATGCCGAGCCAATCCTTGTTCACTAACTAGGGTGAGTGTAATGAGGTTCCAAGGTCCGATGCCTGCATATCCGCACATTCTATAGTAATGTTCCGGATCAAAGCGGTAGTAGCCAGTATCATCTCGCTCTCGTTTGAATTTGCTATTCCAATCTTGAAGTACTCTTCCTAATTCACATTGATAATGTTCAAACTCACCCAGCGGCATATTGACCAACCCAATTAATAACGACCCTCCTGCGTGGCGCATGCGTATTGTTTTTTCAATTGCCCCATTACTTTCCATTGCTTCCCCTCAAGCTCAATAAGTATATGATTCAATTATTTTAATAATGCTATGTGCGATATAGAATTTGATTTACCTATAATCTTATAAGTTTAGTGTTGTCAATGAGTATTTGATGCGCATTTGATGGATAGGCAACTTGTTAGGAAAGCCAATGAGGTTAGGAAAAGAAAGCAACGAGTTGTTCAAAGCGATGCATTCCAATGGATAGAATTGTTTAGAGGACCTTACAGAAAAGTTCGTTTAAATTTAAAATCAACACAGAAAAAATGCATAGTTTTCAAATAACTTTTGTGTAAATGTAGAGTTGGTTTTTAGCAAATTTTTTTTATGTAATTGGTAGTAATATTTTATTTATTTCGTAAATTTAGCACTTTATTTGCTCAGAAAACCGAAAGGAATTTGTCCTAATTAATAAGCAGCAGGTTTTATATTTGCCTTTAAAAGATTTGAACTCAATAAATTCAAGAGTTGTCTAATAATATACGCACTTGAAAAACGAACGCCGTGCTTCTCAAACCATATAGTCTAAAGCACATCAAACCCACAATACTACCGCATATAACACAGGAAATAGGCGCATGGTTGGAGGAGAAGATTAAATGTGTAGTGATGCTGACTCGCTGACTTTGAGGTTATGATTCAACAGAATTTAGCGTTTTTTTCTTATTAATCCTTGTGCTCAGAACGAGTTTGAGTTAAACCTGTCGTTGTTGTCAGGGGCGCTTACTTGGCATGCAAAATGGAAACAAAAAACCGCATTGTGTGTTTTTTGTGTAAATGTTATGTTATTTTTAAACAAAACCCTCAAACAGAGGTCATATGAAAAAACGAATCAATCTTGAACTCGATGCAGAGTTGTATGAACAACTTAGCCATTATCTCGAGTCAAGTGGGAAGACACAACGCGAAGCAGCATCAGAGGCATTGAGGCAGTTCTTGACTATAAAATCAGAAGAAAGAAGATTTAAAAAGAAACATCCTCTTAGAAAAACATTGGTTATTGAAGATCCAGAAGCTGAAGAAGAGCAAGTTGCTGCTGTATTGATTTATTAATAAGCAGGCTACCAAATCACCTCCGAGATGGCAGCCTGTTTACAATCTCTATTCGCTGTGTTTCTTCACTGTGACTCTCAAGCATTTGGTCTATAAATGCCTTCTTTTTTTTTACCCCTAAATAAACTCAAAGTATATTAAATCAAAAATAGACTATTACCAAAGTTTATGGCTTATCGGGAACCGCCACCGCCACCGCCACCGCCACCCCCACCGCCCCCGCCTCCACCTCCACCTCCTCCGCCGCCTCCACCTCCTCCACCTCCTCCACCTCCTCCGCCACCGCCGCCACCGCCGCCGGAACCGCCATCACCGCCAGCGCCACCACCAGCACCACCACCATCACGAGTGGAGCTGGACACAGGGGCGAAAAGGGAGTCGAGCCAAGAGGTTTTGCGCAGTTGTTCTAGGTCTAGAAAGCGTTCAACAGAGTATCCAATGGAAGAGGCTTTGCGATGCCATCTTTGGCCCTCAATTCTATTTTCGGGAAGGCCTTGACCGCGTTCAAGCATCCAGCCCATGTAGTGATAGGCTGGGGCATAACCGAGGTCGGAGGCTTTGCGGAAATGCTGACTCGCCAAATCTCGTTTTTTCTTGAAGCCTTCCCCATGAAACAGCATCCACCCCAAGCCGTATTGGAGAAAGGGGTCTTCAGTTTGGGGCAACCGAGAAAATTTGGAAGTGAGATGACGGAAATGTGCACCCGCTTCTTTTCGGTTTTGCGGCACACCGACGCCTGTACGATGGAATTTCGCTACTAAAAACTGACCAAAGAGATCGTTTTGATCCGCTGCGGTTTGAGCACGTTTGAAGGCATGAGAGGGATAGGTCTTGCCGAGCAACCCTTGATAATAGAGGTCCGCCAGTAGGGCCGCAGCACGAGCATGCCCTGCATTGGCAGCTTGGAGAAAATGCTGTTTGGCTTTTTGAAAATCTTGGGGCATTCCCTGGCCCAAGTAGTATTGCTGGCCTTTCTCAAAATCGTCCTCCGGAGTGGCACGTTTAGCAGAGCTCTTAGAAGGGGCTTTGGGCAAAGCTGCAGCCGAAATGGCAGCCGCAGCCGGGCTGCTTCCCTCTGTTGATTGCGGAGGAGTGAAATAAAAGTCTTCTCCGGTTAAGGAGGTGGATTCCCAAGGAACTTGTTTGCCATCGGTCGCTTCCGCCACATCGGTACGCACATGTTTGAACATCCGTTCAACCGTCAAACCGGGCTGTTCCATATATCTCAGAAGATTTTCCGTATAGAGGCCATTGTTACCAGAACCATCTGCGGCAGTTCTGCCAGGAGATGTGGCGTAGGCAATGAGCGTTCCGGTTGGAGCATCCATCCGGGCCAACCCTTGCTGAGACGACCGGAAACTGCGGGCAAATGGGTTATCGCGGCAAGCATCCAAGATCACGAGATTCAGTTGGTTTTCCGCAGTTTCCATACGTCCTAAAACTCGTCCCACATCGACCGACTCAAATTCAATATCACTTTCTTCAGACACATTGGCACCAATCGGGATGAGGTAGTTCCTGCCGTTGACCTGCATACCGTGTCCTGCATAGTAGAAAAGACCGACCCCTCCTTTCTTCAGTTGACGTCCAAATTGGTCGATGGCTTGGATGATCTGTCGTTTCGAGGCATCCATGACTAAGGAAACATTAAAGCCCCTTTTTTCTAAGACGGCCGCCATGTCTCGCGCATCGTTGGTTGGATTGCGTAAGGGGGCACGTAGATAATCGCCATTGCCGATCACCAACGCAGTTTTCTGTTGAAAAACCTCTGGCTCAAAAGTGGAACTGCTCTGCGCATGCAGCACAGGGGTGATCATCAAAAATGCAAGTAGTGTGATGAGTCGGTGCATGGGTACCTCCTGAAATTCATAAATCGATGGATGAAGATCGATGGATGAAGGATCGATGGATGAAAGATCGATGAATGAAAGATCGATGGATGAAGAATGA
>JANQJU010000032.1 GCA_028281495.1 SAR324 cluster bacterium | reverse complement strand
CATTTCTCCAATAAGGAACAGGCAAATTTTGATCGAATGCTTGGCACGGTTGATTTCTGCAATAATCGCCTGATGAGGGCGGTAATATTTTCCTTCCAGCATGGCGTGGCGTCCGAAGGTATAAAGTAAATTGAAGTGGCTCTGAGGGTCAACGCCGTAACGTTGGATCACTCCACCCCGGATACTTTGAAAAATATTGTCCAGCAACCGAGAAACGCCTTTGGAATGGAACGTCATGCCCGATTCCCAGTTGGCCCACCACCGATCAAACGTAATGTTGAACGAGCCGAGCAAACAGTCTTCTTCTCCGAAAATGATGAATTTGGTGTGCATATCCGGATCGACTTCGATCATTGGATCTTTTGGCGTACAAAAGACTCCAAGCAACTCGATACCCGACCGCTTCAACCGGATATAGTTATCGCTGTTGGTCAACGTCATTTTTCGCCAATCCACAATACACTGCACCCACACGCCTTGTTGACTGGCATGAATGAGATGATTGATGAAATGCGGATCGTCGATGCAGTCCACACACACTTTGATCGTGTAGAATCCTGAAGGGTTGTTTCGCTTTTGTTGAATGACCTTATCGATATGGTCATGAATGAACGTCTTAGGGTGAAACGGATGATCCGGTGTCCCTTTTGTGAACTTGGGGGTCAATCGCAAAGACTCGAAGTTTTGGTTGTACCAATCCACATCGGTTTGCAAAACGTTTGAATCCAGTTCATGAGTTTCATATCGGTTCGGCGTGATTCCAAACCCGTTGATTTGTTGGAAATAAGGACGGTCTTCTTGGAAGGCCGGTCCATCCATCAGAATATAATCATTTTGGGAAGGAATGGATCGCTCATTCATATGAACCACGTAAGAAAACTTCACGCATTTCACCGCACCGAGCTTATTTGGAAATGGATGGATGTAAAAATCGCGAGTGACGCGCTGGTGAGAATCCCACTTCACGTCATACGGATCGGTATCGACAAGAAAGAGTTCTCGAACCCCGTCTTCTCGATACACTTTGATGATTACTTTCACATTGGCTTCCGGACCCCAATTCACTTGGAATCGAATCCGGCCCCACCGGATGCGAAATTTTTCTTTAAAATCATTTAATCTTTCAAAACTTTTTTCAACTTTCCCGTCTACCGGGAAGGCATATTTTTCTGCAAATTTCATAAAGGCTCCCTAATAAAATCATTCTTCTATGAATAAAAGTGATTGAAGAAATGAATCAGGAATCGCTTGTGTCAAAAACTGTGCCAAACTTTCATTAATTATAACTGCATGAATTTATTTAGTTTTATAAGAATCTATCTTTTTGAGTAAAGAGGACGCCTGTACATGTTTTGTGCAGGCACTTACAAAAAATGTCGCATCAACCAGCAGAAAACGGGAAATACCAGCTCCCATTCCAGGTAAAAACCGCAGCTCCATCCCGGTTTCCTGCACAAAAAAGTCTATAGCTGCCATTTGGTCTTTGAACATACCTATCGCTTGAATTGTTATTGAGGTTTGAGGCATGACTTGGTTGTTGGGTTAAGTCAAATTCAAGAGGTTGGGAGGGCAGAACGGAGAGAGAAAGGAAGAGTGAAGGGTTTGACTGGATGCGTTGGGTTATAGCCACGAGTCGCATCCGGCAATCGAAGCGAGTATTCGGCAAATCATCGATGCCCTCAAGGAACAAACTCTCAAACCGCCGCTTATGTGGGGTTGGTCCGCAAAGACCATCAATCCGGCAGTAGCATCTTGAAGCGTTCGAAGTTAACCAAAGCAGGGCATTCGGTGTATCGAGCCAAGCTGTATATGCCAGCGATGTCGGCGATTCAATGGAATCCTGCGGCTAAGGCTCTCTTTCATCGGTTGGTTCAGAAAGGGAAGTGCAAGAGGGCCGCGTTGTGAGCGTTAATGAAGAAGTTGGTGGTGTGGAGCTTGAAACAGTTTTTGAGTAAGGCTCGACAAAAGATCAAACCTTGAGAACATGGATGTTTTCGAGTTGGCCCTGAAGGATAGGCTCAATGACCTGTAGGAAACCCCACAGTTCGAATGCTTGACGGAGATCAGGCAGTGGCATAGATTGAGATACATCTATAACTTGACTGGTAGGAAAACGATGACTCCGAAACCCTCCGACAATCAATTCTTCCTAGCTAAAGCGATTCAGTTTGTGAAGGACCATCCGTTCATCGTTGCTCTTATGACAACGGCATTCGGTGGATTCGGCATCTTTATCATCACCCTTCTGTTTTTCTCCAATTCTGACGATTCCAACAATTCGGTTTCCACGTCTACCGTGATCGTGACTTCCACCACGGTTCCTTCTTCGCCATCCATCCAGGCCTCCTCTTCTGGTGATCAAAGTCAGGTGATTGTTGTTACTGGAGACAACACAGGTGGGGTTACGATCAATCAAACTTATGGAGTGCCCAGTCGGTCGTCGATACCCTGCAAGAAGTCTTGGAAGAAAAGAAAGTTCAGTTGGCTGACAGAGAAAGGCAACTCCAAGAATTGACGGTCAAGTACAAAGAGTTGGAAGGACGATTGGCTACCAGGACAGATGAGTTGTCTAAGAAGGCACGGGAAGCTTTGAGCAATGGGGAGTTGGAAGAGGCCGAAGTACTCCTCAAACAATCCATTGCCAAGCAGCAAGCCACCTTAGCCGATGACTATTTCAACTTGGCGAAAGCACAAGCACTGCAATTGAAATACCGGGATGCGTTGGAATCGTACCAGCAAGCAGCAACGCTGGCACCAGAGAATTCGTTGTATTTGAATGAGTATGGGGTTCATTTGAGAACCTTGGGACAATACCGGGAAGCGATAGCGGTTTTTGAGAAAGCATTGGAAATTGATTTGGAGGAGAAAGGGACGAAACATCCTTGGGTGGCAATTCGGTGGAACAACTTAGGCGAGGCGTGGAGGTCGTTGGGGGAGTATGAGAAAGCCTTGAAGGTCTTCCAAACGGTGTTGGGGGATAGTCATCCCAATACCAAGGTGGTGCAAGAGAATTTGGATCGTGCTCGGAAGCGGATCAAAAATTGAGAACAGGGATGGCCCTGAGATGGCCGTGAAGCCGAAGTGGGCGAATTCGTTTTAAACTGGTTAGTGGTCCAGAATGCTGGGTTGGACTATCTCAATCAACTCTATTTGATTTCGAACGCCTCACATAGTATCCTTCAATTAAAATTGTCACTTCAAAATGGAGGCCAAATGAACCACACGAACCCAAAAGACACGTCGAAAAAAACAAGAGAATCGTTGTTCGCCGTGCCTGAAAAGGACCGGGACGAGGCTTGGTACAACGCCGCAACGCAGTATGCGCGGAACCTGAAAAATCGGGTATCCTTGGAAAGCTTAATCAAATCTCACGGATGACTGATGTACAAAGTTGAATTTGACCCGAATTGCAGGGCCGAGCTTTCTGGAATCCCTGCACTCCACCGCAATATCATCTATTTCCACCTTGCCCACTTACGCAACTATCCCCGAAATACGACTTGGTCTTTGTGTAAAGGCGGGGCTTATTACGAGACCAACCTTCCCCGGTGGCTGTTCGACGATCCAGTGATCTACAAAATGTCGTTTGTCCTTGATGATGCGCCGAAACCGCCTGTCCTGATTGTGGTTCGGTTGGATATAGAGGTTACTTCGGGGGCTGAGAGAGATCGATAAACTGAATCAACTTTTCCGCCCCCTCATGTCCTTCTCTTTCGAATTGAGGAGGGTTATTTTCTAATTCGAATTAACTCAAACCATAATGGAAAAGGACATCATGCGAACTCCTCACCCAATCGTTCTATTTTGATAGAGAGTTCGTCGAATTTGCGTTCCAATGTATGTCTGAGTTCTCGGATTTCCTCAACCACGGCATTATTATCGAGGGAGATGGAAATGTTTCCACTATCCCCACCTGAGAATCCGTCATCATTCCGATTTCCAAAAGAATCGTTGCTCTCTGACTCAAACACCCGACCCTGGTTGAGTTGATTCAAATAATCCAACCCAGCACTTTGAACAGCCAATCGGTTGAGGATGAATTCGCCCACTTCGGCTTCACGGCCAACTCAGGGCCATCCCTGTTCTCAGTTTTTGATCCGCTTCCGAGCACGATCCAAATGCCCTCGAACCACCTTGGTAATGGGATGACTATCCCCCAACACCGTTTGGAAGACCTTCAACGCTTTCTCAAAGTACTCAATCGCTTGTCTGTACTCCCCCAACGACTCCCAAGCCCCACCTAAGTTGTTATTCAACGTGGCCACATTGGGATGATCCACTCCTAAAGCTTCTTCAAATACGGCCAACGCTTTCTCAAAGTACTCAATGGCCTTTTGAGACTCCCCCAACGACTTCCAGGCTAAACCTAAGTTGTTCCAAACTCTCGCCACATCGGGATGCTCTTCTCCATAGGTTTTCAAATCACTGGCCAATGCTTTCTCATAATACCCAATCGCCTTTTCATACTCCCCCAATTTTTTCCAAGCCAAGCCTAAGTTGTTCCGGTAAATCGCAACTTGAGGACTTTCCTCTCCCTTTTCCTCCAAATCAATTTCCAGTGCTTTCTCATAAACCACTATCGCTTCCCGGTATTGTCCCAAGGTTCTCAAATGCACCCCATCTCATTCAAATACAACGAATTCCCTGGTGCCAGCGTTGCTGCTTGCTGGTAATAATCCAACGCCTCTTGATACCTCAGTTGCAATTCAGCTAGGTTTGCCAACTCATAAGCGTCGTCTGCCGCTTGTTCGTTTCTTTCCTTCGCTATCCGTAAATTCTCCGCCAACGACTCTTTTAGAAGTTCTTCCGCCTCTTCCAAATCCCCATTGTTTAGTGCTTCTCTTGCTTTCTCGGATATCGCATCTTTCCGATCCGCCAATCGGGATTCCAGCTCTTGGTACTGCTTGGCCATCTCTTCAAGCTTGGCGTCTCTGCCAGCCAACTGAACTTTCTTTTCTTCCAAGGTTTCAAGAAGGACATCCACCACTTTTTGAGGCAACCCTTCTATGTTGTTGATGGTGGTCAGATGGATATCCCCCTGCCCCTTATGAACCGTCTGCACCTCTCCAAAGTTGTCCCCTGAAATCGACATCTCATTCCCCACTTGGCCCCCAGTAACCTTTCCAATGGAAATCGATTTTTGAGGGGCTGGGGTTTCTTTGACCGGTTCCGGCAAGACCTTCTTCCGTATCAACCGTTGCCACAGCACAAAGGCAAAGCCGGAGAAGGCTGTACCCAGCAACGCCACCATTCCTGGATTCTCTGTGGCTAATTTGTTGATCGTGTCGATGATGACTTCAAGCTCCATTGTTCTGTCTCCTACCAGTCAAGTTATTGAGTTTCCTCTACTGTATGGAATTCAGTAAACGGGGTCAACCTTTCGAACTGGATGGGCGTTGCATTCATGGGGGAGTTTTTAGAGAAACCCTCCTATCGCTTGAGTTGTCCTTACCGCTTGAGGTATGACTCGGTTGTTGGGTGATGTTAAATTGAGGAGGTTGGGATGAGAGATATTATTATAGGAAAATTGCAAGAAATCTTAGAGAAGCATCGGGTGTGGGTGGAGTCGGGTGGGAAGAAAGGAGAGAAGGCTAAATTGCAACACGCCGACTTGCAACACGCCGACTTGCAACACGCCGACTTGCAACACGCCGACTTAAATGAAGCCCTACTTAGGTCGACGAACTTTCAACAAGCGAATCTATTCGAAGCGGATTTCACCGGAGCTGATATCGATGAAGCTAACTTCACCCAAGCCAATCTCACCAGCGCACGACTCCAAGGAGTGAAGCATGCACGCCCACCGATCTGGAAAGACGCCATCCTCAACGGAACCATCGTCGACGGATACCTGTACCAAACCATCCCCGACGACTTGAAAACAAAATACAAAGACACCCTCATCATTGACAATACCATCAACGGTGACACTCCTAAAATCACCCGCTCCATTGAATTCCCCCCGGAGTACAAACAAGCGGGTATCTCCATTCTCAATTACTTCAGTGAAGTCTTGAAACAGAAATATCCCGATCAAAAAGTGAAAGTTCGGATTGAGCAAGAGGATTTGAAAGTCACCATGATCGTTGAAACAGAGGACGGCAACTTGGAGGAGATTGAAAAGACATTGGATGAGTATGGGTTGGTGGTCACAGGCAAGAAATCAATGGAAGAGTTTTTTGAAGGTGATCCCATACAAGCGGTTCAACTCCAAAATGAACTCAACCTTGCCAAGGCACGAATTGAGAACCAACAACAAATCATCAATCTTCAAAGTACCGAAATTCGAGATTCAAAACTCCGCATGGACACCTTGATTGACCTAGTCGGCCAAGGCTTACAAACGGCTCAAACCGTTGCCAGAGAAAATAGCAAAGCTGCGGAAGCCGTAGCTCAAGCTGTTGGTCACACCACCCACCAAACTCAAACCCTTGTGCAGTTCTTCCAATCTCAAACTCAAAGTTTGATTGATCCAAGCAACCTCAAACTGAATGCTGCTTTTACTATAATACTGGCCAAGCTGGAAGAACTCGACCAAAGCGAAACGCTTGTTCTTTCGGAAGAAGACACCGTGGAATTTCAAGAGCAGTTTGGAAAGATGGAACAAGCGAAACCCGGAATCCTACACACCTTGGTATATGATGTGTTTTTGAAAGGTGGGGTTTCCGGGGTGTGGGGCAATATGTTGACCAATGCAGGAGAAAGTGTGTTTACCAAGCTGATTGAGTTGTTGAAGGCGATGGTTTGAGGCTTCACAGTTCGAACGCTTGACGGAGAACAGGCAGTGGAATAGATTGGGATTGATCAATAACTCAGTTGGTAGGAGAGGCATGGACACCCGGTTCAAAAAAAAGAGTTTATACCATCGGTTTTTAATGCTTTCGTTCTGGCATAAACTAGCGGTGTGGGGAACGATGGCCACATTCTTAGGACTCTTGCTTGCGGTTTATCCAATTGTGGAACCATTGATATTTGACAAGACGAATGAGCAATACGGCGTGCCTCAAGCAGTCGTGGATCGATTGACCGAGCTTCTTGATAGAAAGGATAAGGATCTTGCTAACAGGAAGACACAACTCCAAGAATTGACGGTCAAGTACAAAGAGCTGGAAGGGCGATTGGCTCAGAGAACGGATGAGTTGTCCAAGAAGGCAAGAGAGGCGTTGAGCAATGGGGAATTGGAGAAAGCGGAAGAACTACTCAAGCAATCCATCGCCAAGCAAAGGGAGACATTAGCCGATGACTATTTCAACTTGGCCAAAGCGCAAGCATTGCAATTGAAGTACCAGGTGGCTTTGGAATCGTATCGACAGGCAGCAACCTTGGCACCTGAGAATTCGAGGTATTTGAATGACTATGGGGTTCATTTGAACACCTTGGGACAATACTGGGAAGCGATTGAGGTTTTTGAGAAATCGTTGGCGATTGATTTGGAGGGGATGGGAGAGGAACATTCATCGGTGGCGAGGGCTTGGAACAACTTAGGAAGGTCTTGGAGTTCGTTGGGTGAGAATAACAAGGCAATTGAGTATTATGTAAAAGCGCTGGCGGTAGCCGAAAAAGCTTTAGGGGCGGATCATCCCAATGTGGCCACATTGAATAATAACTTAGGTTCGGCTTGGGTTTCGTTGGGTGAGTACGAAAAGGCGATTGAGTACTATGAGGAAGCGTTAGCCAGTGATTTGAAAACCTTTGGTGAGGAACATCCATCGGTAGCCAGAGATAGGAACAACTTAGGTTCGGCTTGGGATTCGTTGGGAGAGTATGACAAGGCCATTGAATACTATGAGAAGGCGTTGGCTAGTAATTTGAAAACCTATGGAAAGGGGCACCCAAGTATTGCTTATAGTTGGAACAACTTAGGCGAAGCTTGGAGCTCATTGGGTCAGTATCAAAAGGCGATTTCCTATTATGAGAAGGCATTGGACAGTGGGTTGAAGAATTTGGGGGAGGGGCATCCTCGAGTAGCGATTTACCGGAACAACTTAGGCGCGGTTTGGGGTTCGTTGGGCGAGTATGACAAGGCGATTGAGTACTATGAGAAAGTGTTGGCCAGTGATTTGAACAACTTTGGGGAGGAACATCCATCAGTCGCAAGAGTTTGGAACAACATAGGAGCGGCCTGGAAGTCGTTGGGTGAATATGAAAAGGCGATTTCCTATTATGAGAAGGCTTTGGCTGTATTCGAAACAGCTTTAGGGGTGGATCATCCGAATGTGGCGGTTTTGAACAACAATATTGGTGGAGCTTGGGAGTCAAAAGGAGATCTAAAGAAAGCTATAGAATATCGTGAAAAGGCATTGGAGATTGGCCTCAAAATGTTAGGAAAAGACCATCCTGATGTGGCGATCGCTTGGAACAACTTAGGAGGGGCTTACGAATCCAGAGGGAATTTGGACAAAGCCCTAGATTGCTACCAAAAAGCCTTACCGGTTTTTGTGAAGGCCTTAGGAGAGGATCATCCGTATTCCAAATCGGTTCGAGAGAAGGTTGCACGGGTTGAGAAACAATTGAAACCTTGAGGCCTTGAATAATGCAAAGTAACCCGTGAAGGATAGGCCTAATGGCCTTGGAACAAGTTAGCGGTCAGGGAAACGATGGCCATGTTTTTGAGGACTTTGCTTGCCATTTATCCGTTTGTGGAACCGTTGTTAGGGGTTCCAATCCTCCCACTAAAGGTGAGATCTTCGGCATGACGCCATTACTGCAACTCACGCCGATTCGCCCGTGGGGCAATTTGAGGTCTTGGGATGCCTTCTCCTCCATGTGATCACCTAGCAACGATAAGGTGTCCTCATTCATCGGTTCATTAGGCAAACAGTCTCAGGCAGGCTCAAATTCGACATAGTAACCACAGTGATCCGAGACCCGACCATAATCCTCTTCTGTGAATAACACTCTTCCTGATAGGGCCTGCAATCGGCTAGCGCGTTTCATAAAAAGGTAGTCGATGCGATGGTCGTCCGCCAGTTCGACAGAGACATCGGAAGCATCGTGTCGGAAGACGCGATCAAATTGGTTTCGTGAAGTGGCTTTGAGGTATTGATCTTCATAGTCCTTGGAATCGACGACCAATCGATATCCTTCGGAACCTGCTTTGATATTGAAGTCACCGCAAAGTAAGGTCGCGGTTGTTTTGCTCTCATGCCGTTGATTCGCCCACTCTTTCAGGTTGGTGAACTGTTCAGCGAAACCATCCTCCCACCAGCTCAGGTGGGCGGAGAACACGTTGATCCAACCGACGTAAGGCACATTGATTTTGGCCGTCACCACCTTTCGAGAATGGATGCTGTAGGCATCGTTGCTACCCGAAACGTAGCCAGCATCCTGTTGGTGCAATTCGTATTTGCTTAGAATCGCAACTCCCTCCCGATATCGATCAAAACCCAAATGAGACCAGTCCGTGTGTACGTGATAATGGCGTGGCAATCGGTCACGGATTATTTTAGCGGCATTGGAATTCCAATCTCCCTGTCCGTTGTTCCAATTTTCGGCAACCTCTTGCAAGCACACGACGTCGATATCCAATTCTTGAATGACTCGTGCAATTAAACTCAGTTTGTAATCCTGATTGTCTTCCTGGTAGCAGTGTAGATTCAATGCGAGGACCTTCAGACGGTCTCGACGGGCCGTGAAATTTTTTCCAAAATTGTTATTCCAAACCGTTTTTGTACCTGTGTCACACCCTAAAGCGTATTCCACACGAAATTCGTCTCCGACTTTGATTCGGTTCGACCAAATTGAATATCCGTACTGGTTGGGATTCCTCGCATTACTGCTTAAATTTTTATCCCAATGTTCTCGACTGAACACCAAAGGAGTTTTGTGAGTGGTTTGCCAACCATTGGTGCTCCATTCAATAAACACTTGCTGAGGATTGAGAGATCGGTGCACCACGGCTGAGACCGAACAGAATCGCTGACCTTGCTGAAGGATATGGCGGAATTTTACGTTTTGGATGAGAGCGTCTTTCCGAGGGCATACTCCTGAATCGGCTTCGATATTGAAATTATTGCCCTCATTGCTGTCCCAAAATTCTTGTCCATTGACGGTGTAGTGAAGCGCAAATTGAACGTTTCCCGGTAGAGATTTCCCAGAAGACAGTTGGAGTTTTGTGCGGGCTTGCCAAAATTCGCGGTTTTCGGTGGTTCCACTGTGATACTGAGCGGAGAGGGTTTGCCAAATTCCATCTTCTCCCGCCCATCGTATTTCGACCTGTTTATTGTAAGACAAATTTTGGACGACCAAGAAAAAAGTCAGCTCTTGCTGAGGAATTCCTTTTTTTCGTGAAATGACGTTTTCTGCATAAATGAGTTGGATCGCTTCCATTGAGTTAAATCTCCCATAAAGGGTTAAAGAAGTTTGATGCCCAACGATGAAGGGTGAGGAATCGTTGGAGCAAGGAAGATTCTCGCAGAGATAGGTTTTGTGCGAAGGGGTACACTGCGCATAAATAAGTCGGAAAGCCAAGACAGAAGAAAGGGTCCGCACCTAGCTCAGAAGACGAGAGTGTCAGAAATAATTTTGTTATTTAATTGTTATTTTGTTGTTTTTTTGTTAGTTTTTCGATGTTCAATTTCTAAAACTGTAGCGGCAAGGTTCGCTACGGCCTTCAATTTGCTTATTTGGGAATGTCCCTGAATACCGTACAAAAGGCTTTGACATATTTGAGTAATAACTTCTTTTTTTCTACTGAAGGTGGGGTGCATTTGAAGAAAGCCGCACCCAATCCGTCATACAAGGAGAGGGCTATGACAGAAAAAATTCATCATTACGATATTGTGATAATCGGATCTGGTCCAGCAGGAGAGAAAGCGGCGATGCAGGCTAGCAAATTGCGTAAAAAGGTAGTGCTGATTGAAAAAGATCCGGTGCACATCGGAGGCAGTTCGTTGCACACTGGTACCATTCCTTCCAAATCGTTACGCGAAACAGTGGTGAATTTAGAACTGCTGAGACGACGAACTCATGGAATCAAGATTCAATTCAGAGACAACATCACGGCGAAAGAGCTGATGTATCACAAAGATTGGGTCATTGAAGAGCACGAGAATTCTTATCGACGAAACCTTCGTAAAACCGGAGTGGATTTGATTCATGGAGAGCCAACATTTAAGGCAACGTCGGCAACTGATTCAGAACAATATGTTTCGGAAAGTGGCGAAGGCTCCACTGCGCAAGCCGAGACATCCAACGTGGAACCCATGGACACTGAAGGTACGGCAATTCGATCCAAACGCAAATCTCGATCAAAAAAAAGCAAAGCATCAAAAATTGATACAATGCAAGGAACCGCTCGGTTTCGGAGTCCTACTTTGTTGGAAGTGACTCATGCGGAATCTGACAAACCGATTTCCATCGTGGCCAAGAAGATAATCGTGGCGACGGGTTCGAGTCCCAACCGTCCCGATTGGGCTGAGTTCGACTGCGAGAATGTGTTTGATTCCGATACGATCCTAAATATTCAAAAGTTGCCTCGGAAACTGACTATCATTGGCGCTGGGGTGATTGGCTGCGAATACGCCTGCATTTTTGCAAAATTGGGAATTCGGGTGAACTTGGTAGCCAAAGACTACAGTATCTTGGGATGGCTCGATCATGAAATTGCCGACAAACTGAAAGAAAGGATGCGAGAATCTCGAATCACTCTGCGATTTGGGGAAGATGTGAGCGAGGTCAAAGTGATTGGTCCCAAACAAGTAGAAACTCGCTTGGTCAGCGGCAAAGTATTGCGCTCCGATGCGGTGATGATTGCCGCAGGACGGATTTCCAATAGCCAAGGGTTTGGTCTGGAAGAGATTGGAGTGAAGCTAGGAAAACGGGGGTTGATCGAAGTCAATCGAGAAACTTATCAAACCAGTGTTCCCAACATTTATGCGGTAGGGGATGTGGTCGGTTTCCCCGGCTTGGCCTCAACCGCGATGTTGCAAGCCCGAATCGCGGTACTGCACGCCTTTGATCAGTTGCAAAATGAACAGATGCCCACGGCCCTAGCATTTGGAATCTGGACGATTCCCCCAATTGGAATGGTTGGCAAAACGGAAAAAGAACTGACCGAAGCACAAATTCCTTATGAAATCGGTGTGGCTAATTTCAAAGAAATCGCTCGGGCACGCATCATGGGAGAAGACCGTGGGATCATGAAATTGTTGTTCTCCCCTGAAGATTTGAAACTGTTGGGGGTGCATATCATCGGCCCTCGTGCAATGGAAATGATTCATTTGGGGCAGTCGGTTCTGTTTTATGGAGGAACGATCAATTATTTTATGAATTCGGTGTTCAATTACCCGACACTGGATCAGGCTTACCAAGTTGCGGCATTCAACGGAATCAATCGGATGACTTTCGATTTGTAGTTCTTTTTTGACTCCACCCATCAACTGAATTCCTTGCTTCTTGTCCAATTGACTTCCGATTCGGGTGAATGGATAATAAAAAAATCGCAACCAAACCCTGGAGGAAGGAGATGCAAGGACACACGACACGGTTATGGAAATGGTATTGGGTGATAGCAGTCCTCGGAATTTTCTTAACTGGCTGCAACTCCGGGGCCGATGCCGAATTGAGCGTATCCCCCGGCACGGATTTGGAACCGGGAGAAGCTTTCACGCTCAACGCATCCAAATCCACCTATGATGACATACGTTGGTTTTGGAACAATCAACCGATTGGGGAATGCAATGGGAAATCCAAATGCCAGCAGTCCCTTTTATTTGTAGGAACGCACCGCTATCGCATTCGAGTGAAGGTCAACCCAGGGCCGGGTGGATCGTTGTTAGCTCCGCCCAAAACGGAAGACAGCACTTCTGTCATTATTACGATTGCGACTGCCACCGCGGCGACCCCGCCCCCTCCTCCGCCTTCCGCCACCACCACTCCGTCCCCACCCCCGCCTCCTACGGTCGATGTTAGCAGCAATCTTGTGTTGCATTATCCTTTGGATTCCAATGCCAAAGACTTCAGCGATAGCGGTTTGCACGGCTTGGCGACGGGTGGCGTTCGTTATGGATCTGATCGTTTTTCGCAATCGCGCAGCGCAGCCACTTTTGATGGGGTCGACGATACGATCCTGCGCAATTCCTTCGATACTTCCTCTTATACCAATTTGACCGTCTCGGCTTGGGTGAATACATCCAGTGTTTCAGGAGAACGATTTGTAGCAGGCGCCACTGGATTGCGTCTCCTCATGTCGCGTTTTACGGTGGGGAAAGGTCTGGGGGTTTTTGATAACAACTCTGCTAACAACGTGGCGGGTGAGGAAACCTCCACCTCCCTCAATGACGGCAATTGGCACCATCTTGCTGCCACTTCTGATGGGAGTGAGGTCAAGTTGTATGTGAATGGAAAACTGGAGCAAACGTATTCGGAAGTTCTGACCACAGGCGTCGCAAACTTGAACGTGGGTTCGGGAGCAGGCGCTAATTTTTGGGATGGGCAAATTGACGATTTTCGGGTTTACGATAGCGTGTTAACCCAAGAGCAAATTGAGGCCTTGTTTGAAGCATCCAGCTCGCAAACATTGAACTCTGGAACTGTGAGTGGGGGCACCGTACAAGGCAGTACGTTGAGTCTTTCTGGTGCGGTCACCACGGTAGCCGGAAGTGGGGCGGGGGGTTTCTTGAATGCTACCGGGATAGTGGCCCAGTTCAATAACCCGCGCGGCCTTACTACCGATGCCAGCAACCTTTATGTAGCAGACGAGACCAACAATTTGATCCGGAAAGTTGTGTTGGGAACGTATGTTGTCAGTTCGGTAGCCGGAGGCGCTTCGGGTGGTGGTGGGTGCAATGGTAATGATGCTACCTGCATCGATGGGGTTGGCAGCGCCGCTCAGTTCAATGGCCCGCGTGACGTCACAACGGATGGCACGCACTTGTACGTGGTAGACTCGTCGAACCATCGGATTCGAAAAATAGATCTTAGTACTTTACAAGTGACCACCTTGGCTGGAGGAGCTTTGGGTGGCGGTGGGTGTAACGGCAATGATGGCAGTTGTATTGACGGGGTCGGTTCGGCAGCCCAATTCAATACACCTCATGGAATTACAACGGATGGCACGAATCTATATGTTTCTGATACCTTGAATCATCGAATCCGGAAAGTCGAAATTTCCAGCGGAACCGTAACGACGCTCTCGGGTGATGGCATCGCGGGATTCAATGATGGGAACAGCAGTTCGGCTCAGTTCGATTCACCCAATGGAATCACAACAGATGGCACCAGTTTGTATGTGGCGGATCTCAATAACCACCGGATTCGACGAGTCGTGATCAGCACAGGAGCGGTGGCCACTTTAGCCGGAAATGGCACGGGCAGCACCTTTGATGGCACCGGGACTTCGGCCCAGTTCAACGGACCGATTGCAGTGACCACCGACGGTAGCAACCTATATGTGGTTGAATTCAATCGAGTTCGTCAATTGGTCATCTCCAGCGGAGAAGTCACGACATTAGCAGGAGATGGAATTGCGGGAACTACAGACGAGTATGGAACAACCGCCCGTTTTAACGATCCCGAGGGAATTGTTAGCGACGGAACGCATTTGTTTATTGGAGACAACACCAACCATCGAATCCGAAAAATTGAATGAGGTTTGCAATGAGATCAACCGACTTCTGTATTCGTTTGTGCTTAATGGGAGGCTTGCTCGTTGGCATCCTGATGGGATGTGATGCCGAGTGTGATGGAAGCAATCCCTTGTGCCGCAAAGTGGCACGAGTCGAGCTTTCTTGCTCCCCGACTTCCGTGGACCCTGGGGAAATGGTGGTGTGCCGGGCCAGGAATGCCACTTACGACACACTCCGATGGTCGGTGAGTCCGGGCACTACTTTGGGCGATTGCAAAAATGACACGTCTTGTGGCATCACCATGTTCACGCCCGCAACCTATAAGGTCACAGCACGGGCCAAAGTGAATTCCGCTAGTTTGGGGACACAAAGAGAAACCAAGCGTTCCGATTCTGCTAATTTTACGGTCGTTGATCCTGCGTCTTCCTCCACCGTTGCTCCGCCACCGCCACCTGCTCCGACTTTACCCCCTCCTCCCCCCACCCCGTTTGTGGCAGAAGGCGCTTTGGATACATCATTTGCAAGCAATGGTTTCCTGGTTCAACACAACACCGCAGGTGGCAACGGAGGGGATGCCGCCGCCGATGTGAAAATCGACACGAGTGGGACGATATGGGCATCGGGCTTAAGTACCGGTGGTACCGCCACCGATGATTATGCGCTTTGGAAAGTAAGTTCTGATGGGGATACCGTCACTCCATTCACTCACCACAGTGCAGCTCCAGGGGCTGGAAATGACTTGTCGAACAGTGTGTTTATCGACAGCTCCGGTCGTGCCATATCGGGTGGGTCGAGCGAAAACACGGGTCCAAATGACGACGTTGCCTTTTGGTACCACAATTCAGATATCTCGTTGTATACGTCATTCAACATCTCAGGAATCCTCACAAGCAATGCATTGAATGGTGGTACGAATGAATTTATCAATGATGTGATGGTAGATGATCAAGGCCGAGTGATTGCAGTAGGGTCCGCTGACAATGGGGGGAATTTTGATCTGTTGGTACTGCGTCTCAATCCAGACGGCACCGCCGATTCCACCTGGGACAGTGACGGAGTTGTGATTCATGACAATGCGGCCGGAGGTTCCGGAGATGATGAGGGCAAAGCCGTGATCATCGACAATAGCAATCGTATCGTCGTGGTGGGGAACAGCTTCGGTTCAGGGACTCTAGAAGACTTAGCAATCTGGCGATTCAATACCGATGGCTCATTGGATACTTCTTTCAATAGCACCGGATTTGTGACGCACAATGGGGCCGCCGGAGGTTCCGGAGACGATGACGGGAGAGACATTGTGCTCGACAGTAACGATCGCTTGGTTGTGGTTGGTCGAAGTTTTGGTTCAATGAATGAAGACTTGGCGATCTGGCGATACAATGCTACCGGCACGCTGGATACCTCGTTTAATGACAAAGGTTTTGTAACGCACAACGGGGCCGCTGGTGGGAATGGTCGTGATGTGGGAGAAGCCGTCGTCTTCGATGCACTACAAAATATTGTGGTGGCGGGTTACAGCTTCAAAGGAACCAATGACGATATGGTGGTTTGGCGGTTCACTCGAAATGGAGACCTCGACACTTCGTTTGCCGGGGGGATTGGTTTTTTTGTCCACTCCAATGCTGCCGGAGGCAATGGGGACGATCAAGCTTTGGGACTGGCACTTGATTCGTCGGGCCGTTTGGTCGTGGCTGGGAAAAGTATTCGAGTTGGACCGAACGACGATATGGTAATTTGGAGATTGCAATAAGGAGCCTTTTATGAACACCCCCCTTCCCGAATATTTGAAATCTGGCAATCCAATCAATTGGTATCCAGGACACATGCTCAAGGCCAAGAAAGAACTCCAAGGCCGTTTGAAACAAGTGGATGTGATTTTGGAACTTCGAGATGCTCGTATCCCTCTGGCTTCAGTGAACAAAGACATTGAAACCGTCTTAAACCAAAAACATCGCCTGATATTACTCAATAAAAGCGGACTGGCAGACCCCCAAGCTGTCAAACAATGGAAGACTTACTTCCACAACGAAGGCATTTCGTGTCATTTCATGGATATCAAACAAAACCAGGGAGTGAAAGAGGTCTTACCTTTGGCACGTCTGTTCATGAAGGCCAAATGGGAGCGTTTCGAAGCAAAAGGGATTCGTCATCCTGAATTGCGGTTGATGGTGGTGGGCATTCCCAATGTGGGCAAGTCGAGTTTGATCAACAAACTGGTCAAACGCCATGCAGCAAAAACGGGTCCTCACCCCGGTGTGACCAAGCAACAGGAATGGGTCCGCTTGGGGCACGATGCAGAGTTACTGGACACCCCTGGGATCTTATGGCCGAAGTTCGACCGACCGGAAATCGGATTCATGCTAGCCGTCACCGGAGCCATCAAAGATCAGGTGGCTGGCGAACAGCGCTTGGCCTTGTACCTCATCCATCATTTCCTAGAACACTACTCCTCCCTTTTGACCGACTTTTATCGATTGGATTCGAGTTCTTTGGTCGATGATTCGGATTCTCCACCCCCTATCCAAACTTTGGAAGCCATCGCCAAAAAACGAGGTTGTCTGAAAGGTGGCGGAGAATTTGACCTCCAACGTGCCTCCAATATCGTGCTGAGGGATTTCCGGGAAGGCAAATTGGGCCAAGTATCTTTTCAATGGCCTACATTGGATTAGCGCGGTATTGCCCGTTCTTTTCTCCTCCTAGAATACAGACAGTGTCGTCATCCACCGCGACCCAGTCTCCTGTGTTGAACCACCCTTCTGAATCAAAAGGAGACGGAGCGCTGAGATACCCCAACATCAACGACGGGGTTCGCATCCACAGGATGTTATCGACTACTTTCATTACAGAATGGTTTGTCCCGACTTTGAATCGATACGTATGTTCGCTTTCAGATAAAGTCGAAAATCCACCCAATTCTGCGGAACCATAAAGCTGTTGGAACTCAACCCCAGGAAAAATTCGATGAATTTCTTCTAAGTTGTTTTCCGTCAAAGGTGCTCCCGTGTGAGTAATCACTTCTAAAGTGGACAGATCGTAGCCATCATAAGCTTTGGAATTCACCAACCCATTCAAAAGGTTTAGGTCTATGGGCAGGTGTTGGACTTTGTATTGTTCGATCGTTTGGCAAACCGATTCAGCCGCATGTTCCTCACTCAGAATGATCGTTCCGCCGCTCAACATCATCGAAGTACAACTGGTGAGGCCCTCGATATGGTCCAGCTTGGAAAAAACCAAGTTTCGTGCCTCATTCGGTTGGACTATCCGATTACGCTCAAATAGAAGCGAGGCTTGGTGCACAGCAAACTTTTGGCGGCCTGAATCATTAGAAGTGGGGATAATTATCCCAGCCTCTCGGTTGACTTGTAGATAACACAATAAGGGGTGGCGCGATTTCATCGGAGGTGAAAACACATCATAGCTCCAAAGGTCTGCTTCACCGAATTCAAAACTTCCGTTGACTTGCGCCAGCGAAAAAAATTTTTCCTTCTGATCATGCGATTCTTTCGATAAAGGGGCCACAATATTTTGGTTGAGAATCAAGGCCCAAAATAGACCAACACTTTGAGGGGTCACCTCTCCAGGTATCACGATACATTCGCCTTCTTGGATTCCAAGATGTGTTATGGCATTCTTCCAGCGGGAGATGTTTTGAAGAAGATCCGAATACCGATACGGTGTGTTTTTATAAACAACACATTCGGTGGCCTTCAATTCCTTAAAACGATCCAATATCCAATTCGTGTCCATTGCGATTGCTTCCTGTGTAGTTTTTCGATCAAGATTCGGCTGATACGCATTCATAAACTCACCATTAAGTTCCTACAACATCTTTTTGATAGGGCCTAGCGGTTTTGTAAAAAACATCAAATTTATTTTGTAAGAAAACTGGTGTTTGAGACCTGATTGAGGAAAATCTATTTTAATGGCTATGAAAATTTTCTCGTGTTTCTACGTGTTGCAACTCGCTGCCATCTATCATCAGAATCTAGAGAGTCCCCGATTCGCAAGATGGATCCAACCTCATGAAGTTCGGTATTTCAAGAAAAGGAAAAAATGGCTCAATTTGAATCGATTCAAGACCCTTCTCATAGCTCAGAACTCATTGAGTTGTACAATGACATTCTGCAAAACGGGTTTGGAGCGGATAGCCCAATCAACTGGTTTGCTTCTCAAGCCATTCGCCCTGATATTTTGGAATCCACCTGGCTGCTGACCAAACGCATTTTAATCGGCGGGGAATTGCCCCCCACATTAAAGCAGATGATCGCTTTGACGATCTCTAAAAACAATAACTGTCGCTATTGCACCAAAACGCATACCGGGGCCTTGGAAGCCTTGGGCGTCTCGAAAGAGATCATTGAGAGCTGTGTGCTGGATCCTGATTTAAGACAACTCCCATTGCAGCATCGAGAAGTGCTCAAATTTGCAATAAAAGCCGCCAAGGACCCCAATGGACTCGACAAGGAAGACTACCAAGAGTTGAAAAATAACGGTATGAGTCAGAAGGAAATCATGGAAGTCATTATGATGGCTGCCTTCACCAACTTCATCAACACCTGGGCAGACGCAAGCGGTATCGAAACCGATTAAAGGGTGAACGCCATGCCAAGTGTTTTTTCAAATACTCCACAAGCGAACCGCAATGATATTGCAGTGGACGGCATAAGTTTTGGTTTGGTTTATGACGCTATTCTTGATTTTTCGGATCAAGAAGACCTTTCCGCCTTCTGGAAGAAAGTGTGCAAGAATTCAAGATGGGTGGTTCCTGCACAGAGGATGTGTGTCGTGTTGTATGGAGAAGACAGACAGATCCATGTTGTCGGGCAGCTCGAAGCAGGCGAATACCAAGAATCCAATTTTGATGAGGTTTCCCAAGCCGACGATTTGTTGTCATCGATGTTTTACACCAAGATTCCCCAATGGTTTCCAACGACCGTTGCCCCTCCCCAAGCTGATGCCTTTTGCAAATGGCTTTTCCAAGATTCCCCACCGTTGCTGTTTTCCATCCCATTTAAACACCGAGATCGTCAATTAGGTGTTTTGCTTTTTGTCACGAAAAATATTCCACAACAAGACCGCAACAAAATCTCGCCATTGGCCACTATTTATTCACTCCATGTGGGACTCGTGTTCTCGTTGTTGACCGTGGATGAGGAACGAAAAAAAGCAGAAAAGAAGTCGGCATTTTTGGCATCCATCGTGGAATTTTCGGATGAAGCCATCATGGGAGTGAGCCCGGCTGGTTTGATCACTTCCTGGAACTCCAGCGCTGAAAAACTGTTTCAGTATTCTCAAGAGGAAATTGTTGGAAAACACATTAGTCTCCTTTGGCCGCCTAGTGGAAAACGCGAATCGGAAAAGGTATTCCAACACATTTTGCAAGGAGAAGCCACCGAGGCTTTTGAAACCAAACGTCTTCGAAAAGACGGATCGTTGGTGGATATTCTATTGTCGGTCTCCCCGATCCGCGATGCGCAGGAGCGGCTCATCGGAACTTCAGCAATTTGCCGAGATTTGACCAAACAAAAAGTTTCCGAGGAGCAAATCAAAAAGTGGGAGCGTATTTTTCAGTACTCTGGCTGGGGTGTGTTGCTCAGCCAAGGCGATACTTCGTATGTGGGCTTGAGCAATCCCACATATGCCAAAATGATGGGATATACGATGGAGGAATTGCAGGGAAAACACCTTTCAGAAATTTACGCACCCGAAGTTCGGGCGGAATTGACGCAACACATGAAACAAGTCCATCAAAAAGGACATTTGATTTTTGAATCCAAGCAAGTTCGTAAAGATGGATCGGTGGTTCCTGTATTGGTGGATGTATCGGCTATTAAAGACGAAATGGGAAAGATCCTATTTCGCGTTGCCAATATTCAGGATATTTCAGAACGCAAAGAGTATGAAAAACAATTGAAAGAAGCCAAGGCCTCCGCAGAAGCAGCCAACGAAGCCAAGTCCGCATTTCTCGCGAATATGAGTCATGAAATCCGTACCCCCCTCAATGCCATTCTGGGTTTCAGTCAAATCTTGTTGAAACACTCCGAAATCTACCAATTCCCTGAAACCTCGTCTCAGTACTTAGAACATATCAAAATCAGTGGGGAACACCTTACCGAACTGATCAACAATATTTTGGATCTCTCCAAGATCGAAGCAGGCAAGATGTCCGTCTCAGAAGAAGACGTGAATCTCGGTCAATTGGTCCAAGGCATCTACCATATCCACCAAACCGAAGCGGAAAGGAAAGCGCTGCAATTTAGTTACGAATACGACCCTGCGTTGCCAAAAATCATTCGTTCCGATCACACCAAAATCAATCAAATACTGATGAACCTCACAGCAAACGCGATCAAATTCACGGCTAAAGGCAGTGTGAAGCTGAAAATTGGTAAAGCCGACAATCACCTTCTGTTTCAAGTGATCGACGAAGGTATTGGAATCGAAAAAGACCGACACTCCGCTGTTTTTGAAGCGTTCGAACAAGGCGACAAAACTGCCACTCGCCAATTTGGAGGGACTGGACTCGGACTTGCCATCACGAAAGAAATGGTTCGCTTGCTCAAAGGCGAAATTTGGCTGGAAAGCGAGGTCGATAAGGGGACTTCTTTTTTTGTTAAGCTCCCTTTGATTGAAGGCTCCCCTATGCCTTCCGCTAACCAGAACGAAATAGCGAATTATCGTTTTTCCTCTGAAAATGTCATCTTGTTGGTAGAAGACAATCTCATCAATCAAACCGTCGCGAAAGCAACGTTTCGAGAAATCGGTCTTTCCCTGGAAATTGCCAACAATGGCCAAGAAGGCCTGGAAAAGATTGTGGCACTCCGTCCCAATTTGGTATTGATGGATTTGCACATGCCCGTGATGGACGGGATTGCCGCAACCACCCTCATTCGACAAAATCCCGCTTACCGCAATTTGCCCATCATCGCCTTGTCGGCCGATGCCTTCACTGAACAACAAGAAAAAGCCATTCAACAAGGATTCAATCACTATCTGACCAAACCGCTTGACCTTAAACATTTGCTTCCGCTCTTGTCTCGCTACCTGAAAAGTGATTCTTAACAATCCGTCGATTTTAAGGAAACCGCCTCGACATCAAAGAGCGTTGATTATACGATCAGAATGAACCTGCCTGTGAGAGAATTGGTTTTGAAACGTTATTCTTCGCATTGCCCTATAATTTCACAACAAGGGTGTTAATTTATAACATGATCTAACGGGTAATATTTTGATTCAAAAAATCAATGCGTTGTTGAGTATCCGACAAAACGAGAGTCAAAAAACTTGGCTGAGTTATTTTATCTTATTAACTCAACAGTTCTTTGCAACTGTATTCTACATCTCAATAACGACGCTTTATTTAGAAAAGTTCGACGCAACCAACGTTCCAATTATTTACATAGTAGCCAATTTTTTTAGCATCTTTCTATCCAAGTATTACCTCATTGCTGAAAAAAAAATAGGCCGACGTTTGAGTATCTTTTCGATTCTTGCGCTGATGGCCTTCCTTTTGACGGCAAGTGGAATTTTATTCGTGATCACCACCGAAATCCATGAAGGCTTTTATTTGGCCGTGTTGGTGTTGGCATCCATCACCCAACTCACCGTGCACTATACAATCTTATGGCCATTGCTTTCTGATATCTTTGATATTCGACAGACCAAACGTGTGTATGGTTTCATTTCGAGTGGCTATTTTGTCGGACGAATCATCGCGGGAATCCTCATGCCAGTCATGCTTTGGGTGTTGAATTTCCAACTCATTCTTTTGATTTCAGGCCTGTTATTTGCCACGCAAATTTTTCTATATTCCCGCCTGCTGAACACAACCAGTATTGTTTCCAAAGCTTCTCCCAAACAGGCTGAAAAATCGAAAAGTACCTCAGATCAACCCGTAAATCTCAAAACCATTTTAAGCAACAAATATATACAATTTCTGAACTTATCGGTTTGTTGTCATTTTGCATCCTATTACATGATCGATTTCCTTTACTTGAGTTCAGTTGAGCAACTGTCTAGTTCTGAAGCGATTGCTCAAACATTGAGTATGATTTTCACTTTAGTCAGCGTCATGAATATCGCAGGGCATATGGTCTTGAATAAATATATGATGAGATGGTTTGGCGTGGGTGGCGGGCTATACATTGGCCCGATTTTGATTTTAGTTATGATGATAGGAACCACTTTCTTGAGTGCCGACAATATGGTTTGGATCTTGATCGCAATCTACGCAACGAATGTGGGTACCATTTGTTACTATACCAATTCGATGCAGACGACCTTTCAGCCCATTCCTTCTGATAAAAGATCCGGTGCCAAAGCTTATATCTATGGAGTGATTGCATCGAGCGTCACGGTTAGCGTCAGTCTGCTGCTCTTTGTTATGACGTCATTTACAGTGGTCAGCTATGTGCTTATAGGCATCCTCGCCCTGTGGGTGTTCAGCCACTATGTCATTGTAAAACTTTATCCACGACAACTCGCCTTATTGTTTCAAAAAAACCTCATTAAGACGGATTTTGAGGAATTATTCATTCATGAATCGCATGCCCTCAAAGCAATCTTTAAAGCTTTAGATTCCTCGGATGAGAAACATGTGATCTACGCCATTTCGATGCTGAGCCATCAAAAGCTGGCCTCTTCATTTAAAAAGAAATTCCAAGACAAACTGATTTTTCTTTTGGAAAATTCATCAGAAAGAGTGTGCTTGCATGTTTTGGAAGCGTTGTCTCAGCACGGGAACTCAAGATTGGCCGACCGACTGTGGGAAGTGGCTCAACAGGAACCGTCCCTACCAATACGTGGAGCCTCCATCGAAGCGTATTGTGCTATCAAAGAAGAAGAGGCTCTTCCTGAAATTCGCCCGTATTTGGACCATCCGCAACCTGCCATTCGAGCCGTGGCAATTACGAGCATTTACCGATACGGAGGAATTCAGGGAATTTTTGACTATCCTGCGGCATTGAAACGATTTTTAGACAGCGAAGCCGAAGCAGACCGAATCTTTGCCGCTGAAATTCTATACGAGCTAGCGATTCCTAATCTATACCAACCGATCTCTGATCTACTGAATGATCCTCATCTTTCCGTAAAGCGACTTGCATTAAAGACAGGTGGCAAAATTAGGCATCCTAAACTGATCGATCCGATCATTTCACATCTCAAATCTTTAAAGACTCAACCTTGGTCAATAGAAGCACTAATTGCGATTGGTGAAGACGTGATTCCTCCTTTAGAAGAAACGCTCCGTCAACAAGCAACCCATCACGTTAAATGGAAAAAAGGCATCTTCAAAACTTTAGGTGGCATTGGATCCGTTCGCGCACAATCTATTTTGATGGATCAATTGTCACAAGAACACAATATCGGAATATTGCATTGTATTTGCCAAGAGCTTGTTAAAAACAATTCTCCAGGAACAAAACGACTTTCGGTTTCTCAATTGGACACATTGATAGGCATCGTGTGCCGGTATTACTACGAAACCATTTATCGGGCGAATCGGTTGGAAAAAACGTTTTATATTGGGCGTCTCAAACATGCTTTGCATAAAGACACCCAGCAATGTTTGCAGCTTCTGTTTTATTTGCTGTATTTGCAAAAACCCAATGAAGTCATTCTCAATCTATATCCAATTTTTGAGAAGCGTTTGACAAATGAAATGGCAGAAGGTTTGGAGTTGCTGGACAACTGGCTTCCCAAAAAACTTAAAAGAAAAGTGATTCCCCTATTAGACAACGTCCCTGATGATGAAAAGCTCACCCAAGTGGCCTCCCAATACACTTGGTCAGAATTGACCTTTACTCAGCATCTCGAAGAATTGTTGCATCCACAAAATCAATCGAGCCATTGGGTAAAAGTGGTCGCGATTCATACCATCATCACCTTTGTGATATCGCTCAAAGACACTCAAATCGGGATTCGATTTTTGGAAAGCGAAGGGGTGAAAATTGACCAGTTGGTTGACCTGATTGAATCGGTGATGAAACAAAGTGAAGAATATTTGGTGAGAGAAATGGCTTTAGAGGGACTGCGGTACTTGCTGCCAAACCGCTTCCAAACCATTGCACTTCACGTCGCAGAGAACGATCCCGACTATCATGTACGACGGTTTGCCCAATCGCTTCTGGAGGGCAAGATCAGAACCTACACCCTTGAAAAAGTATTGCTCCTGAAGAACATCGAACTCTTCCAAGAGGTTGATGATGAAGCACTGGCTCACATTGTCCTTACGTCAGAAGAAGTGGACTATGCCCCCAAGGAAGTCATCTTTGAAGCCAATGCTTATTGTGATGCTTGTTACATTATTTTGAGTGGAACAGTACAAGCCTCGAACCAAGAAAACTCGTATGTGCATTTTTCTAGAGGTGACTTGTTAGGCGGGTACTCGATCCTTGCGTTCAAACCTTATGAGACAACCGCAATCACGAAAACGAGTAGCTTGTTGTTACAAATTCGACAGGAAGATTTATTTCGTGTTCTTGGGGAACACCCGCACGTTGTGCAGGAAATGTTCAAAACGTTGGTAACTAAAATTCGAGCCACCTTGAATCCGAAAAATTGGCAACGAAAAGAGGAAGAGCGAAGCGTTTTCCGCGAGTTGAGTTGGTAGCAGGAGGACTCATAAAAAAAATTAAAGTTGCGGGCGATCCCGAAAATGGTCGAGCAAGAATGTGATCAAGAGTTCCACGCGAGTCGGGAGGAATTGACGGTTGGGATACACCAGCCAAGTCCCTCGGTCTTGCGCAGCATAGTCGTTTAGGACCGACTGAAGCTGGCCCGACTCCAATTTTGGATTCACGTAGTACTCCGGCAAATAGACCAATCCAAGACCTTGGATCGCCGCTTCGATGAGAGCGGTTCCACTATTGCACTTCCAGTTTCCTTGGACGGGAATATCACGAGGGCCATCCGAAAATTGCAGCCGCCAATGGAGGGTGTTGCCTATCAGGCAGTTGTGATTTTTGAGATCTGCTGGTGTTTGAGGAATGCCCTGTTGACGTAAATAGTCCGGACTCCCACAGATCCGTAAAACCCGTTTTACGAGTTTCCGGGCAATCAAGGAACTGTCTTTCAGTCCTCCATAGCGAATCGCAAGATCGAAGTTGCTTTGGATTAAATCCACATTACCCGGACTGAAATCTATTTCGATGCTCACCCGAGGATACTGCTGCATGAACTTCACCACCAACGGCACGATCTGCTGTTTCACAAAGTTGCCCGCTCCGGTAATTCGAATCACACCACCCGGATCATTTTGACCTTGCGTTAGCCCTGCATTGGCTTCTTTCATCCCCCCCACCAGCTCCGAACAACGTCGGTAGTATACCTCTCCCGCCTCAGTCAAATTCATTTGACGGGTGGATCGTTTTAGCAATTGCACACCGAGCCGCTCTTCTAAAGCCCCGATTTGGCGACTGACCATTGACGTGGAAAGCCCCAGATTTCGTGCTCCCTGAGAGAAAGTTCCCGCTTCGACCACCGCCACAAATTCTTCAATTCCGTCCCACAACATGACTACTACTCCTCAGTCAACAAGACTGCTACTCCTCGGTTAACATGATTATTGCTCCTAAGCAAAAGTGAATTGTTCAGATCGTATATTATCGTTTCAGGTGCAATGATCTACACTAAAATCGTTTTTAATCACGAAATCAAACCAACTCAAAACTTTCAGTGAATAGGAGCAATATGTCAGCAAAAAGAGTATTAGGACGGTCTGGAATAGAAGTCAGTGCAATGGGTTTGGGTTGTTGGGCCATCGGTGGTCCATTCACCATGGATGACAAGCCTGTAGGATGGGGCGAAGTCGATGATCAGGAATCCATTCGAGCCATCCATTGTGGTCTGGAGCGCGGTATCACATTTATCGATACCGCCGATGTGTATGGAGCAGGTCACAGCGAGCGTGTGGTCGGTGAAGCCCTGAAAGGGCGTCGCAATTCAGTTGTGATTGCCACGAAGTTCGGATTGACCTTTGATGAAACCGCCAAAGCCATCACAGGATCCAATGCTTCCACAGACTACATTCAACAAGCTTGTGAGTCTTCCTTACGTCGCTTGGGTATCGATGTGATTGATTTGTATCAGTTCCATCTCAATGACCATGATATGAAAGAGGCCGAAACGGTTCGTGATGCCTTGGAATCGTTAGTCGATCAAGGAAAGATACGATTCTATGGTTGGAGTACAGACTTTCCTGAACGAGCGGAGCTCTTTGCCCAAGGTCCGCATTGCACCTCAGTTCAGTTTCAACTCAATGTGCTGGACGCGGCAATGGACTCTGTCAAAATGGCCGAGAAACACAATCTAGCCGGAATCAACAAAGGCCCTCTGGCCATGGGACTGCTCAGTGGGAAATACACGGAAAACTCAAGTATGGGCAGCCAAGATGTCCGAGGGAACGAAAGCCCCTCGTGGATGGAGTTTTTTAAAGACGGTAAACCCAACCCTGTTTGGTTGAAAAAATTGGAATCCATCCGGGAGATTCTGACCAGCAATGGACGGAGCTTGGCCCAAGGTGCCTTGGCTTGGATCTGGGCGACAAGTCCGAATACCCTGCCAATTCCTGGTTTCCGAACCGTGGCTCAAGTCGAACAGAATTCTGCCGCGATGGAATTCGGCCCGCTGCTTCCTGAACAAATGAAAACCATCGATCAAATCCTCAACCGTTAGCAAATGAAAGCCATCGATCAAATCCTCAATCTTGAGCTATTGACTTAGGTTAAACAAAAAGCGAATTCACTTGACATGCTGGGTGCTCTTTTCCAAATTTTTGTTGCCGGTATGGGTTCCAAATATTCCAAATTTTATTGGCATACTGTCAAACGTGAGATTTAGGCGTTTGGAATGTTTCAGTTATAACAAAAATAAGAGGAGAGGAGCGAGCAATGAAAACACATAATCGAAGAAGTTGGTGGATTGGTTTGGTCAGCGCTGTCTTTTTCATACTGAGTGCCTGCGGAGGGGGTGGGGGCGGAGGCGGAGGAGGCGGAGGAGGAGAAGAAGGAGAAGGTGCGTCTGCGAATGATGTTGCATCGGGTTCAGATGACACCACGGTCACTTTCCCCTGTGATGGGAGTGGCACGTTGGACTCACGTTTTTCCGGGATTTGGGAGCATGATTTTTTTTATCAATGGTGGATTTTCACCACCGATAAGGTCACCATCCGTACTTTCAATGAGAATGATGAATGTATTATCTTGAATGCTGTCGGGATTATCGATAGTGACCAAATCCGAGTTTGCACGCTCGACACTGAACTCACCGGAACCCTTAGCTTTGTTGGGGATTCGCTCATAATTGAAGAGACTTCGGAGACGTTTACGGAAGTCAATTCATCCGATATTTGTGTTCGTGACTAACGATCTTTCGAAGGGTTTTGCTGAAAATGTATTTCTAAGTAGTCTAGAAACACTCTCAGTTTCGAAGACATGTATTTTTTACTGGGATAAACGGCATAGATATTCCCAAATCGAACGCTGTAATCCTCTAGCAAGGGCATCAGCTCTTTTCCCAAATGGGGTTCGCATGACTTTTGGGGAAGTATCGCAATTCCCAGCCCTTTGAGCACAGCCGTTTTAATCAAGGTCAAGTTATTCACCTTGTAGCGATGACGTGGCTTGACCTTGATTTCTTGTCTACCATCCCAAAATTCCCAAACGGGATTACCTGCATCCAGCCCAATACAGTCGGTTTCAATCAATTGGCTCGGATGGGTGGGAATCTCCCGGTTGGCAAAATAGTCGACATGCGAAAAAAGGCTGATCGTCGACACTCCAATCTTTTTGGCAATCAAACTGGAATCCTCCAAATTTCTCACTCGAATCGCCACATCCACTTCTTCCTCAATCAAATTCACCACGCGCTGTGACAGGTCCACGACCAAAGATATTTTGGGATACTCCAATAGAAAATCTGCAAAAATTTCTTGCATATGGATGAGCGCAATGTCGACCGCAACCGAAACTTTCAGCGTTCCTTGAGGCTCGGACTGGGACTGAGCAATATAGCTTTCCGCTTCTTGAATTTCCTCTACGATTCGCTCGCAATGTCCGTGATACCCTCTTCCAATATCCGTCAATGCGAGTTGACGGGTCGTCCTTTCTAGCAATCGTACCCCCAATCGTTCTTCCAAGTTTGAGATCCGACGGCTTAATGTCGACTTGGGCATATTTAGCAGTTCAGCGGCTTTAGAAAAACTGCCGGAACTCACCACTTTGGTAAAAATCAAAGCGTCATCTGTTTCCATAGAATTATTCCATTTTTGGGATAGTTATTCCTATATATGCTTATTTACAATCAAATATAGGACAATGTAAATTAGAACTCAAGTTACCGTCATTCACAAATCCGACAGCCGATTTATCACAATCCGCGGTTCGGTTTCATTCCAACCACTTAGGTGGAGAGTCCCCATGAAAGAGATCACAAGAATCAATCATATCGGTTTACGAGTTTCCAATCTTTCAAGAGCAAGAGCTTTTTATGAAAAACTGGGTTTTGTATTTCTTTATGGCCCTGCCGGTCCGGAACCCATTGCAGTCATGGAACATCCTTCGGGAATCAATCTGAATCTCATTTTGAATGCCAGTGCTCCGACCCTCCACAACGTTTTGATGGATGTGTCGGAAAAGTATGCGGGATACACACATGTCGCCCTAGAAATCAGTGATGTGGATGCAGTGGTGTCCACTTTGAAATCACACGATATTGAAATCACCGAAGGGCCTATGAACTTTCCAGGAGGAACCTCGCTATTCATTCGTGATCAAGATCGAAATGTCATCGAGTTCCATAAAGTATCCAAATGAAAGGAGTCACTATGCCTCGTTCAATCAATCAAATATATCGAGCCGCTCCTGGCGGAGGTCCACCTTCGTACATCACCAGCCAAAACCGCAAAGCGCTTGCGCCTTTTGTTCTTTTTGATGCGGGCAAACAGAAGGGTGAAAATTGGCTTCGAATCCCATGGCATCCTCATTCGGGTGTCGCTACTCTCACGTTTCCTTATGAGTGCAACTTGCATCACACCGACACGGAAAATCGAGGGATGATCCAAGATGGTGGCTTCCAGTGGATGGCTTCCGGTGGAGGGATCTGGCACAAGGAAGAGTATCAACCTAAACACAACACAATTGGCATTTTACAGCTATGGGTCCAACTTCCCCCGGAGGAGGAATCTGGCCCGGTCAAATACTTCAACGTACAGCCTGCCCAGGTGCCAAAAACAGGCAACACTCGCGTTTTCATTGGAAACTACAATGGGGTCACTTCGCCGGCCTTGGTTCCGGTTGATATGACTTATTTGGACGTTTCGTTGAAGGCGGGGGAACGTTGGGCTTATACACCTCCTAAAAGTCAAACACGCGGATTCATTTTCCCGCGGGAAGGTAGTGTTCGGGTTGCAGAAACCCAGGTGGAGGAAGCGACTATGGGAACACTTGAAGAAACGGAAGGAGAAATCATCGTTAAAGCCAATGTCGATACCAAGTTCATTTTGGCAGTTGCTCAGCCCAGTCCGTATCCCATTGTTCATGAATATGGTCAGATGCACACCAACCCAGAAAGCTTGAAGCGGGCTAAAGTAAAAATTCAAGCTCTGGGCAAAAAAATTCTTCAACAAGTAGGGGTGTCGGTATGAAAAAAGATATTTTCGAGCGTCCGGTAAAGGAGGCCTTGGTATTGATGACAGCCCCTGTGATTTTGGGAATGCTCACCACGTTTTTGTTCCAGTTGGTTGATACCTATTTTGTGGGACAACTAGGAACGAGCGAATTGGCAGCGATCAGTTTTGCGTTTCCAGTCTATTTTTTATTGGTCAGCATGTTCATGGGAATGGCATCTGGCTTGAGTTCAGCGGTCGGCAAGGCATTGGGAGAAAACAACACTCCTAAAGCAAAACGCCTCACCACAATCGCGGTGGGGTTGTTTTCAGTCTTGGCGTTGATGTTAGGCGTGGTGGGCTATTACACAATTTCGCCGGTATTTTCTTTGTTGGGTGCGAATGAAGAGATCCTTCCTTTGATTGCTGAATACATGCAGACTTTGTACTTGGGAATATTTGCTTTGGTGGGAGCTTTGGTGGGAAGCGCCGCCTTACGGGCCAAGGGAATCACCACCCAACCCGATGCCATACTAGGGTTGAGCGGTTTGGTGAATCTGGTTCTCGATTATATTTTGATTTTTGGAATGGGTCCCATCCCCGCAATGGGATTGCAGGGAGCCGCTCTTGCCACGGTAATATCTTGGTTTTTCGTACTGGTGCCCATCCTTCGATTGCTCGTTAAAGCAGAGTTGTTGTCATTTAAAGCGTTGGAATCGTTTCAACAAACCATAGCAGCTGTTCAGGAAATTTTTACGATTGGATTGCCAGCGGTGATTGCCCAGATTTTAAATCCCATTGCCATCGGTTTCATCACGCGAATCGTTGCCCACTCTGGAGAAGATGCTGTGGCTGCCTATGGCATCGCGACCAAGATTGAATCCCTGGGAATGACCGGAATTTTAGCGTTGAGTGTGATCTTGACCCCACTGGTCGCCCAAAATTTTGGTGCCAACCAACAAGCGCGTCTGGATCAAGTGGTCAGTTATTCCGGGAGGATGACGGTCTATTGGGGACTTTTATTTTTTGCAATTCTGTTGATGTTTGGCGAAATGATCGTTTCGATTTTTACTGATGTGCCGGAAGTGATCCATCATGCCTCGAACTATTTGTACATCCTGGGCCTTTCATTTCCTGCCTTTGGTTTGGCATTGATTACAACGTCCTTTTTCAATGGAGTCTACATGCCTAAAGATTCATTAAAAGTGACACTTCTGAAGTCATTGGGATTCACGATTCCGCTTGCCGCTATTGGTTCTTTGATCAGTTTGGAAGGGGTTTGGATCGGTCTCGCTCTTGCCAATCTCGCTGGGGCCTTTTATGCAGGCAAGCTGCTCAATCGATGGTTGACGTCCCAGGACTCTTCATTGGTTGGGCACAACCCCCTGTTAGACTATGCGAGGGATTTCAAATTCATTTTTTCTAAAATAGCGAGACGATCCTAATTTTCTGTGTGGATGAAGTTTAGCTTTGAGACCATTGAACAAAACCTTTGAGAACCACTCCAACATTAGCAAAGTATTGCTGAGCACTCTCATAAAAACTGGCCTGGACGATACTGGGAACAATCGCTGCTTTGGCTGAGGCATAACTTTTCCAAGGGACTTGGCTGATGTCATAGTCATTTTCGGTTTCTTTTCCCGTGGTGTATAACTGCGGGGAAAGGTAGTCGATGTCTTCATTTTCAAAAAAACTTTCCATCAAGGCCGGGGCATCAGAGATCCCATAGGGAGCGGAATGACTCACCGTGACAAACACAATCAAGTTGTGAGCCTTCGTAGTTTGGAAAAGCTGGCTAAAGTCGTTCTCCAAGCCAGCAGCTCCCTCTTCGATGTCATAGCAAATTCCCTGATACTTAGAAAAATCTCCATTTTGGATCGATTGGATTACCGTTTGAATCGCGGTGCTGTTCCAACTGCCTGATTCATTTCCGCCTCCCAACGACACCACTTTTTGGCCGACCAAACTATCATACACACGGCTGCTATCTTCCAATGCTCGGCAGGGATCGACCCATCCGCTGAAAGCAATGCCCATGTTGGCTCCAACTGGAGGCGTCGCAGACGACCACGTCCAGGCGTAATATGCGATTGTTTCGTCACCACTGGTCACAACCGGATTGGATGCCGAGTCGGTCTGATTCGCAGGGATATTGATGACCTGTCCTACTTGCAAATTTCGGGGGTCGACCGAGGGATTGGCCTCTGCAATCTCCTGCCAAGTCACTCCAGCACACTCGTTCAGTTGTTTGGCAAGATCCGAAAGGGTGTCTCCTGGTAGGATGGTATATTTCAGAGCGGTGGTCATAGGTCCTCCTTTCATTTTATTGGTTGGGATTGGGTTTAATCAAAAATATTGATTGGGATTGGGTTTAATCAAAAATCTAGGTTGAGATTGGATTCAGTCAAAAATAATGGTGCGATTTTTATAAACGATAATGCGGTCTTCTAAGTGTTGTTTCACCGCATGAGCGAAAACCTTTTTCTCGATATCGCGTCCGAGGCGTACCATGTCTTTGGGATCGTGGGCGTGGGTCACGCGAATGGTCTCTTGTTCGATGATCGGCCCCATATCGAGTTCCTCGGTGGCGTAGTGACTCGTGGCTCCAATCATTTTCACTCCTTTTTCATAGGCCTGATGGTACGGCTTGGCCCCAACGAATGCCGGCAAAAAACCATGATGCACGTTGATGATTCGATTGGGATACGCCTCCAAAAGCGTAGGCGTGAGAATCTGCATGTAGCGAGCCAAGGCGATGAGATCGACCTGATGCTGTCGGAACAATTCCACTGCTTTTTGCTCAGCCTCTTGCTTGTTGGCTTTGGTAACCGGGATGTAAAAATAGGGCACTTTGAAATTGAAACTCACGGATTCCAAATCAGGATGATTGCTCACCACCAAGGCAATATCAGCGTTCAGTTCTCCATATTGGTGACGTAAAAACAGATCATAGAGACAGTGATCGTACTTGGATACCATGATGGCAATCCGTTTCCGGTCGTCTGAAAAAGTGAGATCTGTTTCCATATTGAATTTTTGGGACACAGGTTCCCAATCGCTACGCAACTGCTGCCGGGTGCAATTGAGATCCGCCAAGTCGAAATGCACCCGCATGAAAAAACGATTGTTTAAGGGTTCCTGATGCTGCTGGGATTCTAAGATGTTGCCACCATGTTCAAAGATGAATTTGGCCACATGATAGACGATGCCTTTCGTGTCTTCACAATGAAGTTTGAGAACTGCGGTTGCCATGAGGTGCTCCTTCAGGGGGTTACTGGCAAAAATATTCTTTAAGAAGAAAATATCGAAGTGACTGGACCAAACGTGCGATCCCAATCCTCTCCTGGTGGAGATTGGAGATAGTCCTGACACCGTTTGATATACATTTTAGATACGGTGTCGTCGGGAAATGAGGACAGGCATTGATCAAAGAATTGGAGGGCGGCTGGCCAATCTTGAGCAAAATAGTACATGAGGCCCTGATGGTAAGGACTGAGAATCTCTTGTTTTCGACTTCGTAGAGGTTCGGCATCGCCATTAAAAATTTCTAAAATGCTTTCGGGCTTGGATTTGCCTTTTGCTCGAACAAAATCCAACTCACGCCAGAGCACCTTGGGTTGTTCCAAAAGGCGGTAGGTTTGCGAAGAGATGATCATGTTGCAATGGTAATATTTGGTCATGGATTCCAAACGAGAGGCAAAATTCACAGCGTCTCCCAGTGCGGTAGAACTCATACGACCCGCGGAACCGACCGTTCCTAAAAATGCCTCTCCACTATGAATCCCAATCCCCATCCCGACCGGAGCACGGCCATCCTGCTTCCGCTGACGGTTGTAGTCATTCAGTGCTTCTTGCATACCCAAGGCTGCTTGAAAGGCGTGATTGGCAGCTTCGATGGGATCCTGTTTTTCGTCGACGAATAAGGCCATGATGGCATCACCAATGTATTTGTCTACAATGCCATCATGAGCTTCGATGGGTTGAGTCATCAAACCCAAATATGTATTCACAAATTCATACACTTCGTCAGGAGTCATGGATTCCGACATTTGAGTGAAGTTCCTCACATCAGAAAACAAAATGGTGGTGGGAAACTTGCCCTCTTGTCGTTTGATCAACCACGTTAGTTTAGGAGGAACGAACTTTTGGAATTGATTGCTGATGATGGCATTTTCCAAATGCGTTCCGATGAACTTGGCATAAAACTCCAATTGGTCTTGATACTCGGCCAACAGCTTCAATCCTTCTTGATGGAAAAACAACAAGTAACCAGAGTGGTTCTTACCGCTTTCTAGGCTTAAATATGTGACGCTGATTGTTTTTCCTGATTCCACCTCATAGTCTTGATGATGAAGGATTTCTCCCTCCGGAATTTCCAGGTATTCCAATTCGGATTCCACCGATTTCATCCACGTTTTGCATGGATCTGGGATTGAGCTGACAGCGCATCGGCTTTCGTCCAAAACGACACAAGACGTGATCGGAAAAACTTGTGTGGAAAAACTGGCAATGGTTTCGGTTAAGGTTTCGAATTCTGCAATATCTCGAAACAGGTCGGCGGCTTCGTCTAAGGCTGCCAAGAAGTCTTGCTGGTATTGCCTCGCACTATTGCTGATGATGCGACGCACTCGATCCAGCAATTGCTTGGGTTCGATCACTTTCACATAATCTCCGATTTCCAGGATCGCTGTTGTGAGATTCCACGTATCGGGGACCGTGGCGGTGAGTGTGAACCAACCGTTGCCACTGTCTTCGATGATTTGATCTTCACTGAAAGGCATTTCTCTCAAATATTGAACAACATAAGGCCGCACTTCCAATTTCAGCGACATCGGTTCCTGACTTCCCCAGCGAAATCCACCTTTTTGAATGAATGTATCGATGTCTTGGTAGCCAGGAGGGATTTGTCGTTTTTTGTTCAGGGGACTGATTTCCGACATGCGATAAATCGGCAGCGTGGTCAACGATTCAAATTTGTAGATAGTGCTGACCAAGTAAGGTTTCACATCTTTATACACAAGGCCTAAGGGGTGCAGGCTGTATCGTTTCGGCTTATCGCGGTGCGGGGAAGAATACGTCACAAAAAACTGCTGGTCGTTGAGCAGCATCTCCAATACTTGATCCATCACTTGACTGGTGTCCGGTGGCTGAAACGGAAATTCATTAACCATGCGCACTTTATCAGCCCAGGCGCTCCAAGGGTATTCGGGAAATGCGGCAAGCGTAGCTTCCGCCTTTTCAAAATACGGCTGTAACCCGGAACGCAGTGATGGAGGTAACATGTGGCGTTGGGAGAGCACGACTGCTTCCCACATCCGATACATGAGTGCTGTTGGGAGGTCCATTTCACCACGCCATTGCCATTCTTGGGTTTGGGGATCTTGATGAATGGGAAACTGATGGGCCAGTTCCTCCAGAGCGGCTGCTAGGGTCTGTCGGTCTTGAGAGATGCCTGTTTCTCGCAAACGATGTTGGATCATTTCCAACGAAGTGGTAAAGGGGCAGGCCGGGATGTAAAACAATAGCGTGTGAGTCCATTCCATTGGCAACTCCGTTATTGTGTTCGTACTGCGATTGATTTTCCTGAAAAGAAAGCTTGGATTTCAGCAAGTATGGAAAGGGCAATGGCTTCCGGAGTCTTTCCTCCGATATCCAACCCCACCGGATTGTAAAGACGATTTCCAAAGGCGCCTGAGTCCATACCGATTGTTTTGAATAACTTGTCTCGGCGAATCGTGGGTCCCAACAAGCCGACATAGGGAATGCTGCTTGGCAATAGATGCTTCAAGTACAAGCCATCGGTGTCAAAGTGATGGCTCATCACTACTGTTGCGGAAAACGAGTCCAAACTCACATGCTGAATGAGTTGTTGGGCCGGCGCATTCACCACATCTGTGGCAACAGGAAAACGCTCCGGATTGGCATAAGCAGGTCGATGATCCGCAACACAAACCGACCATCCCAATTCGTTGGCAAACTGAACAACCGGCAAGGCGTCTGGCCCGCCACCTAAGATGAGGAGACTGGGAGCCGGATCGATGCGGTCTAAAAACACGCGATGCGTTTTGTGGCCGAGCGAAATGGTCGCGATACGAGCTTTCCCAGTTTCCATCACGTCCTGACAAATTTCATTCAGTTCCGCTTCCCATTCCGAGGAGAATGACCCGTCAGTCCATTCGGTTTGGACATAGAGGCCATAGCAGTTTTCGAGTTCGTTGTTTTGTGACCCAGTGTTGGTTTCTTCATGGGGTAAAACGGTTGCTAACACGAGTCGTTTGTTTTGACGACGAAGGGTTGTAATGGAAGCGAGGGGCGCATATTGGTTCGCTTCCGACAACGGTTGCAACAAGATCGTAATCGCTCCATTGCATCCAGAACCCAAGCCCCACACCAGGTCGTCATCAGAGCGCATGTCGTATTCCACAATCCGGGATGTTTTAGTTTGCAGAACTAATTTTGCATGTTCCAACAAATCGCCTTCCAAGCAACCCCCACTGAGTAAACCGCTAAAGTTACCATCGGCCGTGAGCAACATGCGTGCGCTGGCTTTTTGGTAGGACGTGCCTTCGGTATGCAAAATGGTGGCAAGCACGCACGGCATACTTTGGACACGGAGGTCTTCTAAATAGGTTAACAGGTGCGTCAAGCTATTCATGGAGCCTTATCCTTTCTGAGCCATCAGTTCTGAAGCTTTATGAATTCCTTGACGAATCCGGGGATAGGTGCCGCATCGGCAGATATTCGTCATCGCTTGATCGATATCTTGGTCCGTGGGATTGGGATTCTGAGCGAGCAATGAGGCAGCTGTCATCACTTGACCGGACTGGCAGTATCCACATTGGGGAACATCGATTTCTTTCCAAGCCTCTTGAACCGGATGGTCTCCATTTTCAGAAAGACCTTCGATGGTTGTCACCTCTTTTCCAACGGCGACTGAAACCGGAAGAATGCACGTCCTTGTGGCAACCCCATCGAGATGGACGGTGCAAGCCCCGCATTGAGCAATTCCGCAGCCAAACTTGGTTCCTGTAAGATCAAGGGTGTCCCGTATGACCCAAAGGAGTGGGGTGGTTGGAGGCACATCCACGTTGTACTTCTTTTGATTGATCGTTAAAGTTAGCATCGTGTTTCCTTTCTTTGGATTTACATCTTGCGCATGGCGGTGATCAGGAGCACTTAAGGACAGTATTAACACTATCTTTTTCAACTTACAATTGAGCCTACTTCTTCCATCCATCCGACTTATGCGACGCTATTTTTCTGCTTTGTTTCAATGGTTTGACCGAACCTCAACTCTTTCACCCTTGCGCTCTAAAGAAGATCTATCTGCTGAATTGCAACGGATGCGGATTCATATGCAGAAAAAAGAATCTGATGCACAACAGCAAATTCAACAATTGCAACAAGACAATGAAAGATTGCAATACGAATTGGCATGGCGCAACAGTGCCTATGGCCGGCTTGAACACTATTCAAAAAATCTGCACTTCATCGCTTCAGAGCATCCGGGGAAGCTGGCTATCGCCGTGTTCTCTTGCTTGGAACACTTGCCATTCAATCCATTTGACTACGCTTTGGATGTTGAGAACAAATACCTTTCCCAACCATCTCGACAGCGTTTGTCTCTCAAACCAGGGGATAATTGGTTTGCTCGCTTTATCGGCTATTATTGCTCGTTGGATTCGCATTTACTGGATATCTATAAAAAGAAAAAAGACGAACATGGAGTGCCCTTGGCGGAATCGGATCGCCCCACTCTCACCGGTGTGCAAAGTGACCCCAAAAGTCCGGTATTCAATCAAGTGATGGAAACGAAACAAATGTACCGTACGTTTCTCCCTAAAGAAACATACGGGGCCGATATGATTGTGAAGGTGTTTCCCCTCTTTGATGAAACTCACAATCTCATCGGAATGGTGTCTTTTACCCACGATATCACCTTGCATTTGGAGCAGCAGAACAAAATATCGGAAGGCTTGGGACGTCTGCAAAATTCGGCAACGTCGTTACTAGGACAAGTGAACACGGTCCAGGAAGTATCCGCTTCGATCAATGGCTTTTCCCAAGGGATTGATCAATTGGAAGAAGAGATTCAAAAGCTCATCAGCAATGTGCATACGTTGGAGCAAAACTCGTTTTCATCGATTCGAGCGATTCAGATGCTGTCAATCAATGCGGGAGTGGAGGCAGTGCGGGCTGGGGAAGCGGGCAAGGGGTTTCAAGTGATTGCCAATGAGGTCAAACGGCTTACTGAAGAGATGGCACAATCGATTCAATATTTGGAATCGGTCGTCACGCAGATCCATACGATTAAGGATGGGAGTGTGGACAAACTCCAAAGCATCAATGAGCTTGCCCAAAAGATTCACGCAATCGCCCAAAAACTCCAGGGGGAAAGCGTGAGCTACCAAAGCATCCTCAGCACGATTTCTTCGGCTGAGGAATCTTATAAAAACTTCATACACAACATGATTGCTTAATTGCCATAAGCCTCCATGATTTTTTGAATCTCTCCTGATTTGCCCATTTGATAAATGGCAGAATCAAATGCCTGCATGAATTCAAACTGAAATGTATTTTTTCCGCTTTCTCGTGCGGGCTTCGAGTAGCCGATATAGACGGGATCGGTGCCAATGATCGCTCCTTTTTCGACAATCGCGTGTTTCCCGCCTTCGTCATATTTACCGATTTGCTTCAGTTGGCGGAACTCGTAGTCGAATACCGTTTCTTCCATCATGATGCAATCAATCCGACTTTTACCTAGTTTTAGGATGTTTTCGGTCGATCCCTTGGCCTCTTCATAAGCCACCTTTTTTTGTTCAACCAAAGCCCGGAACTCGGCACCTCCCCAACCGTCGAACCCCGCAACATTCCCGATTTTAAGATCAATATAGTCTTGTGGCCAATTGGGACGAGATTCAGGAAGTACCTTTTTGTTGCAGACCGCAAGAATCGTTTCCGTATAAAATGGCAACGAATACGGATAAAGATAAGGCCAATCGTGGCCGTGAAAAAAGGCGGGTGCCAACCCAAAACCTCGTCCTGCTTCCATGAGTTTTTTCCCACGTTGCCAAGGTACTGGCGTTAGGGTGACATCAAACCCTTCCATTTGGGCAAACGCGGCTTTCAAGACATCGATGTAAATGCCTTTTGCAACGCCGTTGTCATCAAAGCTGAACGGCTTATAATTCGCATCCACATGGATTTCTACAGGTATGTCTGCGGCGTGAAGTGTTGATGCGAAAACGATCATCCAAAAAATAAGAAACTTTTTCATGCTTCCCCCTTAAATTGTTATGCTGTTACTGGCCTCCTAACGACGGTAGCTCCCTCACAATGTCCCTTGAATGTGGGGCAGGCGTCTTTGCCAACCTGCCCTGCTTCGCTCATGGACAAAAAAAATAGAAAAATCGGCGATCCCTCGATCTCCAAAATAGAGTAAGGACGACGCCAACCCACGATTCGTGGTAATGAACCAATAGGCATCCCCCGATGCAAGAAATAGGTTTTCCGTGGCATAAACCCACAGATCTGCTTCACCGGCCAATGGAGCGATCCACACTTTGTATTTCGCTTCGCCCTCTCGCGGTGTTTGATAGATTCGAGCCATTTGCTAATTTTATTGCATTCTTGGAAACCTGACTCCATAATTAGAGATGGCCGGTGTTGATTCCCGGCTTTTCTCTCACCAAAGGATCCCTCATTCATCGCATCGAATCGAGGTTTGAAACAATCTTTTTCCATTGAAAACCACTATGAGTGCTTTAGGTCCTCGCAATCACTCCCTCATCGACTGGATGGAGAACCCTCCCGGCCCCAGAAAACGCTTAGGCGTGGTGCACCCCGACCGCCTCACGCCAGAGCAACGCATCTTCCATAACTGGAAGATCAAAAGCCATCTCGCTCCTAGTACCACACACGGCACGATCCGTACCGCGTTATCTCAACGAGAAGAAACCATCCTGCGGGCCTCCCACCCTCAATTTCGAAACACTCCCTCTCGACATCGACACATTTCCCCTCGGAAAGCTTGAAAATTTGATGGATAGGCTTAGGCGACGGAGAAATATCCTTAAGAAAATGTGAATTTGTTCTTTGGTTCATAGGTACACGACCTCTCTCAGAATAAATTCTTTAAGTTGCGGTTTGATTCCCTTGTATGTCACCAAATCCACTTTCACTCCGAGTAATTCACTAAGGTGGTTTTCTACCTCGATCAAGGTGATTAGGTTGGGAGTCACCTTCAGCATAGTTTTTGGTAGCTCAGTGCCTCAATCTTGCTGCGGAAATTGATCCGGCAATGGAGTTGGCTTTGGATCGTCATGCCGCAAAACATATTCTACTCCAGGGCCAAGTGGGTACTGCACTGTGCGCAGATACTTCATACCCAGCCGACGCATAACTGCGATGGAAGCCTGGTTCGGAGCGTCAGCACCTGCCACAATTTGATCCAGCAACCTTTCGCGAAAAACGTGTTCCACTGCGGTCCAGCTCATTCGCGTCGCCAGTCCTTGGCCCCAATACGCAGGATGCAATACGTACACGAGTTCCGCGGTTCGAGGTCGGCTGTCCGCATCCAGGCCCACGCACCCCGCTAATCCTTGCGCGCCATCTTCTAACAACCACAAGCCCAGTCCGCTTGCGAAGTTTTCTGCACGATTGAGTTCTACCCATTTCTCTGCCACCTCGCGAGGTGGGGGCACCCCATCACTTAGGTAGCGATACACCTCGAGCACACATAGAAGCGCATAGAGCGCATCGACATCTTGCTCTGATGCTCGGTGGAAAAACCACTCTTGAGTTTTTGTGGAGCTTTTACGATTGTGTTTTTTCATGATTCTTATGTGACGCTCAACGTTAGCAATAAACAGCTTCGCAGCTTAGCCTTAAAGCATTTTGAGTTTAAACTCAGATGAGGTTGTTTCTTTTGAATAGAAGATCAATTCGACGCCAAAAAACTGATTTTTTCAAGCCTTGAAGAACATTGTAGAGATAGTTTCTTATGGACATTCTAAGTATTAGAGAGGCCACACTCGAAGATTTGCCTCAAGTAATGAATCTGATCGGGCAATCGGATATGTCTCCAGACAACCAGCTAACCGAAAGACAAGCAAAAGATATTTTTCGACAAATTACACGTACTCCATTTCATCGCCTTTTTGTTGCCGAACTGGAAAACCAAATTGTCGGTACATTTGCATTGATTGTGATTCAACAACTTTCCCATAACGGTGCAAGTTTAGGGGTGATCGAAGATATTGTGGTACGTTCTGATCTTCAGGGCAATGGCTTTGGTCGGCAGATCATGGAATTTGCAGCGCAAGAGGCTCAGGTGCTTGGGTGCCAGAAGCTGACCCTTTCTACTGGTAATGCCAGAATAAAGGCTCATGATTTTTATGAGAGCTTGGGGTATCGACAGGATGGAATACGATTTGCTTTAATCTGATTCTAAGCTGAAAAAAATGGCCATCCAAACCGATAGGATCTCTCTGGAATTTCTAGTTACAATCTAGCAAGTAAAGCTTTCAATCTTTCCAGTTTTTGACTTGCCTCGCTCGGATCGGGGGCAATCAAGTAGAAAACCAGCACTAAGATCGTGACGGTATACAGTCGATAGAGAGTTTCTGTATCTCCAGGGCAATGACAAAAAACGTCTTTTTCTCCATATGCCTCTAGAAACGAATCATCGAGATAACCCGACTCATCGATTCTTGCCAATTCGAGGCAGGGATCTCCAATCAACGCATTGGACCAATCCACGATTCCAACAATGTTCCCATTGTTGCACAAAAAATTTTCCGGTCTGATGTCCATATGGAGGATTTTTTGTCTTCCCTCCTCCCACTGCAATCGCTCCACCAGCTCAGCCTTGCTAGGTAAGAAAAATTTTTCATTTGTAATTTCTGAAATGGTGGCAACATGAGTGATTATATGGCCTGCTAACGATTGTTCTAAAGTAGCTTCCATCTGAAAGACAGGTTTGAAACTTTTGAGGGGGGCATCATGGATCAAGCGAGTGATTTTTCCTAATTGGAACGTATTGGGTAGGGAACCGTCGTTCTCTATAAAACGGGATATCAAAAAAATTATATCGCCTTCGGATTGGAGATCGTAGATGTCTGGGATCGGTAAATTGTGGCTCTGAAAATGCTGAGCCAGTTCCCGTTCTTGCCTGAGCAATTCCAAAGTATCCACGTCCTTGTCAATTCCATCCGACATCCACCGTTGCCAAGGGGTTCGGATGGCAATCTTGCCAAATTTTTCTGAAGTTGCCTTGAGTACACAAAAATCCGCACCTTTCCCTGCAAATTCGATGTCTCCAATTTTCCAGTCGTTGGAGCGATTGCTCAAGAAGTTTTGTATTTTTTCGAGAATTTGGTTTTCGTTTCTTGCGATTAACCCCATTACAACCTTCTGCCTTCGCTTTGGATTCAAGAGCAAATTCTACCTTCCCAAAAAAAGGGGGCCAATCACAGCAAGCTTTGAGGCGATCCAAAAAACAGAAGCTAGTTCTGGGACTTCAATTTTTGCAAATAGGCCTCGATTTCTTTCAACGATAACCCTTCCAATCGATCTTCTAGCGAGAAGTTTTTCAACACTTCTTCTTTTGGCAATCCCTCCAGTCGATCTTGCAAAGTTGCCTCTGAAATCACGCGCCGATTGACATCTCGGATAAATTCTTCAGTTGTGTAAGGCATTTTCAATCCTTCTAAATGATAATGAGATAACAATTCATCAAAGATTTGGGGTAAAGGTTCGCCCTCTTTCCAGTAGTTCTTTAATCCATATTCTACCATGTCTGGGTCACCGCTGAAAAGATTCCAGATAACGTTATGGGGTTCAGGCGGAATTATGCTCAACACAATCAATCGAATTGCATAAGCCCCCCAAACCACATCAAATACTCCTTGAGATCGTTCTGCATGCTCTACTTGTGACAGCAACTTTTGAGGATATCGAGTAGCCACCGCATAAAACGCAAAATCCTCTTCTAAAGGCAATTTACTGGGGTCAGTAGCAATCTGTTTACGCAGATTTGTATAATGCCCCATGAGTTCGTTGATAGCCCACCTCGACATGGATTCTTGCATCGATTTATACGTAATTAGGTTATATTGATGGAGTAGATCGAGTCCATCCGGTAAACTTTCATCGGGCCCAGGGTTTTTGTTGTACACGATCAAGATATCTAAAAGCTGCTTCTTAAGGGACAGGTCTTTTTCAAGTTCAAACTGACGTTCAAGAGTCTCGTAAGTCTCCTTGAGAGTTGTACCAATTAGTCTATGCCAAGGAATCATTTGAAAACCAAAATTTAGATGTTGTTCAACAAATTAAAGCATCACAAAGATGTCTCGGGTTAAGCTACTAATTTAGTAAAATGGAGACTCCCTTTAGCCCCAGTCATTTCTACAGCTTACTGCTACCATTTTATAGCTACGATGAAATGTCGACAGAACCCATTATGTTTCTCACGAATTTCTTTTTTTACACTATAATTTTTACAGTTTAATTAGATGAATATCGAACACCTCAAACTATTTGTAAGACTGGCCAGCACCCACAACATCAGCTTGGCAGGACAGGAATTGGGCTTGTCGCCAGCCGTCGCCAGTTCGCATATCAGCAAACTGGAAGATGCCTTGGGCGTTCGCTTGGTACATCGCACCACTCGAAAAGTGGCACTGACCGAAGAAGGAGAGGCCTTTTTGCCTCATGCCGAAGAAGTGCTTTCTCGCGTGGAAGCCGCACGAGCCTCGGTGGGTGCAGGGAAATTGGCGCCAAGTGGGACCTTACGGATCACGGCTCCTGCTTCTTTCGGTCGCATGCATCTGATGCCCGCATTAAAAGGCTTTTTATCACACTACCCCGATCTGTCTGTAGATTTTTGGTTTACTGATAAAATCGTGGATTTGGTGGAGGGTGGGTTTGATATCGCCATTCGCAATGCAGAACTCCAAGATTCAACCTTGGTGGCACGAAAGCTAGCGCCCGACCAACGCATTGTTTGTGCCTCACCGGACTATCTAGCGAAGTTTGGTGAACCCAGCGAGCCAAACGATTTGCGTCACCATCAATGTATCAATTTGATGGGATTGGAAAGCTGGGTATTTGACACTCCAGAAGGCCATCTCAGTATTAAAACCCAAGGACGATTTCGAACCGACAATGGAGAAGCGTCACGAATTGCCTGTGTCGACGGACTGGGGATCGGGATGAATTCAACCTGGAGTGTTTACCAACATTTGCAACGCGGAGAGTTGGTCCGCATCCTACGAGATTATCCTCTGGTTTGGAACGGTGCCATCTGGTCGGTTTATCCTACCTCTCGACTGCTAGCTCCTAAAGTCAGAGCATTTATCGACTATTTTGCCGACCTCTACGGCAGCACGCCCTATTGGGACCAGGAACTAGATTGCCTTTAATTTGGGACGCACCAACCAGTAACTTGGAACTCACCAACCAGTAACTTGGAGCGCACCAACCCGGACTTTAGGAACTCCAAGTTTGAAACTAATCAGGGTTGTTATCCGATTGCATCATTTCCACCAAAACCCTCTCGATAACACGCACCACCTCTTCGGATTTCTGGGGATCCAGGGCATCCGAATGAGGCGAAGCAAACCGACCGGCATCGTTGTCAAAATATTGACCGGAAGCGGCTGCGAATTCATCGGACAGAGCTGCCCGGCAGAGAATATCTGCGCCAATACGGATATCTCCACCCGCTACACCAAAGGCATCTTTCACCATCTTGCTGCCTAACATTGACCCTGGATTCACCGCGATGATAGCCGGACCGTCATTCCGAAGCGAAAGTGCCATACTGCGGGACCACATGGTGAGCGCCAATTTGCTTTGCGCATAAGCTTCAAAGTCAGATAGCTCGACCTTTCCAGCAAACGCTTTTGGATCGACAGAAGACTGAGCAGCAGAAGAAAGATTGATGACCCGCCCCGAAGTTCCAAGCAGCGGCATCAACCCTTGAGTCAATAGATAGGGAGCAATCGTATTGACTGCGAACCGCACATCCAGTCCTGCGTTTGTGATCTGATTGCTGGAACGATAAACTCCGGCGTTGTTGATCAGCACATCAAGCTTAGGATTCCGGTCGGCCACAGCATTTGCCAGTGCTGTTACATCGTCCATAACCGATAGATCCGCCACATAACTTTCAAAACTCCCTCCTCCTGACAATCCTGACAGGATTCTTTCTGTTTCTTCCAATTTTACCGGATTGCGTCCGTGTAGCAGGACATGATGGCCCTGCGAAACCAACATCTTGGCCGTTGCTAGCCCGATGCCGTCGGTTGAACCGGTAACCAGAATGATTTTTTGCATGATTGGTCTCCTTTACTCAAAAAAATAAGGAACGATTTCGAGGCACGGGGCACGCCCTAAAAGCCATCCAGCACATTCTTCCCGATGGCTCGGCTACTTTCTTGCTGCTTGTGGGCAGCGATGAGCGTCTCGGCACTCATTTTCCCGAGATGATTGGTCACGGTAGAAATCAGTGCGCCCTCGTCGATCAGCTCCGACACCCGATTCAGCAATTCATGCTGTTTTTCAATGTCGTCCGTTTGAAACATGGATCGGGCAAACATGAACTCCCAACTGAAGTTCAGAGCCTTGAGTTTAATGGATTTGATGTCTAACGATTGTGGGTCGTCGATCAGTGTTATGTGTCCGCGGGGCTTGATCAGCTCGACGATGGCAGGAAAGTGACCACCTGACCCGGTGAGCGAGGCAACGTAACGGGGTTCAAGATTCAGAGCTTTCATTTGATCGACTAGTGATTCGCGATGATTGATCACATGGTCCGCTCCCATTTTTTGAACCCACTCTATGGTTTCTGGGCGAGACGCCGTAGCCACAACGGTCAGCCCCGTGAGTTGCTTGGCGAGTTGGATGAGGATCGACCCAACGCCTCCGGCACCCCCGATAATAAGCAAACTCTCGCCTTTACCTTCTCCCTCCTGGAGTGCAAAGGAGTCGAACAAAATTTCCCAAGCGGTAATCGAGGTCAACGGGAAACCGGCGGCTTCAGCAAAGCCAAGGGATTTCGGCTTTTTCCCAACAATCCGCTCATCCACCGCATGGAGTTCGGAGTTGGTGCCCGGCCGGGTGAGGTCTCCCGCGTAAAAGACTTCATCTCCCACTTTAAATTTACTGACATCGCTACCGACTTGCCGAACCACGCCAGCCGCATCGTAGCCAATGATTTTGGTACCCTGCTCCGGTGCAAAATTAGCACGCACTTTCACATCCACCGGATTGACCGAAATGCCTTGAACCTCAACCAATAGATCACGTGGGTTCAATTCAGGTGTTTCTGCTTCAAATTCAATCAGCGCATCAGGTGCGTCGATTGGCCCTGCCTGTTTATATCCTATTGCTTTCATTTTGGTGTCTCCTTCAATCGTTTAGAAAACTCGTTCAGTACTGGATTGAAAGCTAGCACCGTTCTTATTCATTGATAATGGGGGAAAACGAAGATTCAGTTTATAGAAATGATTGATAATAGAACCGATCATAAATTCAGATTTTAAAAAGTATTTTAAAGCTTGAGCGTTAGCTTATGAATCACTTCCCTCACCAATCCAGTTAATACAAAATACCCAAATTCAGGAGTTGACATCAAATATTTTTATAGTGTAGTAAATCGAGCAGTTAAAATTATCGAAAATTATCAAACCTCAAAGGTTGCGATAGCACTCTACAAAAAGGAACGATTTTTCATGGTTTTTCTAACAAGCTAAAGCATGCTTTGAGACGATAAAACAGTTAAACAGACATAGCCTTTTACCAAAGCAATTGGGAATTTGGGGGATCAATTGGCAATCTTACATGTATTTAATAGTTTGTAGAAAAGGCACTAATTTAGTGTGTAACGATAGATATTCTAAGCAATAAGAAGCCAAATGATTTCGCATTTTCGTACATAATGGAGTGTGACATGCCGTCGGTTTTAAAAGATTAATCACAGGCAGGAGTACAACATGGTGAGCGAAAATTTATTAATCAGAGATACGATGAGCGATACGGGACAGATACCTGCAGAAGGCGATATATGGGAATCTCCTGATATCATTCCTAACGGAACCAGCCTCCATCCGGATTGGAGCCAATATTTTAAAAATACCTATAACCAGGAAACCCCTGGAGATTATAAACCGATGGAGCCAGGGCATTTCAATTATATCTTTGTCCGAGTGAAAAATATTTCGGCAGTGACTCAAACTTTTCATGTGAGGCTTTATTATTCCAGTTTCATGTCATTATTAATGATGCCAGATACATGGAAATCGAACGAGATCACCAAGTTGGTGGCACCGAAGAGTAATACTTTGACGTTGAATCCTGGAGAAATTGGGGTCAGTGGTTTCAAAATGCTCCCTCCCAACCAACCGAACCAACACCACGGATTGATTGCAACTGCGAATATTATAAGTTCTGACCTTCCGAACAAATTATGCAATATCGATTTAGATTCGTGGACGAGGAACAGCACGGAAATCGGGTGGAGGAACGTACAGATCTTAGAACCTGCCTCAGTCACTGGCGGAGAGGTTATTGGGAATGTCATTGAAATCATGAACGGCAATGATACTGAGGAACTTTATGCCCTTACAGCGGAGCTTCAGGATGCCCCCAATGGCACAATAGCCTCATTTGAAAGTTGCGCTATCAACGGCACTCCGCTTTCCGATGGTGCAATCCCTTTAACGACCCAAACGGCACCATTTAGAAAGTTGGTTGCGCTAGCTACATTGTCGGCAAATTACAAAGGGTATGTTTTAGTAAAGATGACCTTTCCCGAACCAGCAAACATTGCTCCAGATTTTAAGGCCATCATTAAATACTATTGGCTGCCATCTCTTAGCTTCAAGATGAATGGAGCTTTGGCAATACCTATAGAAGAAGCTTTTCTCCCTCAAGAAGCCTCTAACAAAGCCGCTAATGTGGTTTTGCTAGGAGGCACTTTTGTTTCCCTTAACTAAAGTCATCAAGCCCCAAGAAAAAACCCATCGTTTTGTGTTCGAACATGAGATGAGTTGTTAGATAACATTATAGTGCATTCAGAACCCTGATTATCCTGGCAAGAGATAATCTAAAATTATGATTTCACCTCAATCAAGGAGTATGCAAATGGCCAATCAAAAATTATTGATTAGAGATACTATGAAAGACGTAGGAACCGTGCCCTCCCAAGGAAATGTTTGGCAATCGCCAGACATTATTCCCAATGGTGAAATTCTTAATGCAGAATGGGAGGAATATTTTAAGGGAAATTATGAGACGTACACAGCCAGTGACTACAAACCGGTTGAGTTTGGAAGCACAAACAACGTGTTTGTCCGTGTCAAAAACATTTCACAAACAACACAAACCTTCACCGTTCGGCTCTATTATTCCAATGTGACTTCACTTTTATTGGAACCCGATACTTGGAAAAGCAATGAAATCACCGAATTAGTGAAAGGCGCAAGTTCCTCAATCACATTGGCAGCAGGAGCGATCGGAGTCACAGGATTTAAATGGAAGCCCACCTCCGATAAAAACAAACACCATTGTTTGATTGCAACCGCAGGTTTGGACACATCGAGCATTCCTAGCAAATTGAAAAATCAGGACTTTAGCTCGTGGGTCAGGAATCATTCCGAAATTGGTTGGCGGAATGTCAGAATTGTGGATCAATTGCCTGACAATCATCTCAAAGATGTATTTGAGATTGAGAACGGCGATGATTCTGAAGAGTCTTTTGTCATTCGGATGGATACGTACAATGCTCCCAATGGAACAATTATTTCGTTCCAAAGTTGTCAAGCAAATGGCACACCGATTTCTGATGGGGTAGTCACTAAAAAATCCAAGAGCACTTCGAAGAGTCACGACAAATTATTTGAAAGTGTTTCTTTATCTGCGAATTATCAAGGCTATGTACTCAGTCAGGTCCAGCCCCCTGATGGTCAAACGGTGCCTAACGATTTTTCGGTTATCTTCACTTATTATTGGTTGCCTCTATTCGGAGAGTTTGATGAGGCCTTAACAGTACCGCTTGAGAGTCTTGAAATTGATCCAGAACTGGCGAAGAAAGCGATCACGGCATTACAGATGGGATCCGCTTCTACTGACATGGAAAAGAAATAGTACTGGCTTCAGTGCTGCGACTAGACTCAAATAACAACGAAACCTTTGCCAAACTGGAAGAGCAGAAACTTCAATGACGACCGAGGCCGACAAAAAAGGAGGCAATATGTCAGAACGAGTACCCATTGATCGGAATGCACTCAATCGATTTTCCGAACATAACCCTAGTTTTGATTTACAGGATTTTAATTTTTTTGACCCATCGGCCCTCGATCGTCTGAAATGGGGGGGAAATCAATCAACGTTGCTGCCTCAGTTAAAAGGTTTGCAACGGCTAAAACACATCACCCCCAATGAAGAACATGCTATCCAACTATACAATATGGGGTTGGATTCGTGTTTTCAGATCTCAAGTCTAACGAAGCAAAACTTCCTCAACCAATACCGAGAGGCCTTTGACGACAAACAAGATTTGGCGTTAGCGACCTACCAAAAAGCTGTCTCGCGTAAATCCCAGCTGACACTACACTACATGAACATTGTGAATCACAAGGAACCGCATTACCAAGCATTGCATTCCAACAACTTAAGTGTAGCAACGGATGTTCGCTTCGAGCACCTTCCCAGCTACGGGGATCTTTTTGGCGGTCTGGATTTTTGTTCGGTGGAATCGTGTCGTTCTATCTTTTCTCCAGCAGCCTACTTGGTGGATCTAGTTCGCTTTAAAGAAGTCTACTTGAATGATCAAAAGGTGGCTTCTCAGAATCGTCTGGATCATCGTCGGCCCGATTTGGCCTCCATCCTTCTCGATTGTGAAAATACCGACACGTTGTTACCCAAATTGTCAATCGTGAATCGACTCCTCGAAGGGCAGATTTATCAAAACCTGTCTCCAAGTACCCTATATGCTCCTACAATTTATTTACCATTTAATAATCGTTATGAAGATCAGAGTGGGAACAATCATCAAATCACTCTAATCGGAGAGACTCCCCACTATGTGGAAGGGCGCCTGGGGGGTTGGAATGCTTTAAAATTTGACAACAGTTTCTACTTGAGTACGGATTTTCTCAATTTTGACCAATATTCGTTCACTGCTTGGGTCCGGTTAGAGTCAGGTGAAGGGGGATGTCTGTTGGATGAACCCTCAAAAAGTATCTGTTTCGGGTTTCAACCCGGACTCACTCTCAGCTTCCGAAAAGGTATCGACTCCTATCTAAGGAGCGAACAATCGCGTTTGACCCCAAATCGCTGGCACCATGTGGCTGTGACTATATTTGGGTGTACCACCAGATTGTATCTCGATGGTCGTGATGTAGGTGGGGGGTGCATTCAAGATCTCTCAATCCAAGCCGCTTTGCGAATTGGTCGAGATTTGGATGGGATCGTGGACCAACTCTCAATCTATCCCACGGCACTCTCTCCCGGCAAGATTGCCACGTTGGCCCAACAATCGCCTCAAGATCAGGTTTATGCCTATTTATCAAATCAAGTCTATCCTTTTGCGACGCCATTCAATTTGCCTCTAGAACGGATTCGCACAAGTCTTGCCCAATTGAAGAGCAGTTTGCCGGACCTATGGCGAACTCTGAACCCTCCAGATCAGCCCTTACCAGCCTCGATAGAACGAGAGACGCTGGGACTTTCCCCAGCAGAGTTGGGCCTCTATACCCAGGAGGACGATGGGTTGAGCCGGATTCGAGAAGTCTATGGTTTAGATAGTACGATTGATCCGTTGGACTCTACCAATGGATTGGCCAACGTGACGATCCTCTTAAGTAAAACAGGGATGTCGTACCAAGAATTGAATGAGTTGCTTTTTGAAGATCTGAGCGAATCCGAGATTCTCAGCGAACTCAATCATCAGTTTTTTATTAACCGGGGCAGTCTACCTTCGATCACTTTTGACCCCCATGATTCGAACCATTTGACTAATCTGGATTTGCCCCGTTTGGACCGTATTCATCGTTTCGTGCGCCTCTCTCGTAAGATAGGGCTTTCGTTTACCGACGTGAATTGGGCCTTGAGGCATGCCCTCGTCAACTACGACAACAATGCCAACCAGATTATTGCTCAAGCCATCCCCGTTCTCGCGAATCTGAAAATTTGGCAACAAGCCTATTCTTTATCGATCAATCAACTCTCCACGATTTTTGGCCTGCTCAAAGACTATGGCAAAGATGAAGGAGAGAGTTTCTTTGATACGATTTTTAACCAATTGTCTCTAGACAATGGTCTTGTTTTACCTGACAATCAAATCAAGTGGACGGTCAATCCGACGGAGGAAGAAGACACCAATCTCAACCAAACCATAAAAAGTACATTGATTGGGGCTTTAGGTCTCAATGAAAATGAGTTGGTTTCAATAGGGCTAGCAGTCGTACAAGCCTACAAGATCGTAGATGGCAAACTCCCACTTGGTCTAGAGCAACTCTCCGTGCTTTATCGATTGAGTTGGATTCCAAAGGCTCTCAGTAGTACGGTTTCCGAGACATTGCAATTGATGAACCTGAGCGATTCCACGAAAATTGGAAAACTAGCCGGACCTCCCAGCACCGAGAATATCTCCAGTTTCAACCAGCTGGTAGAGATTCAGCAGTGGTTCCAAGGGGAAGATATCCAACTGGAAGAACTGTCGTGCATCCTGACTGGCAATGTTCCTCTGTCTTCAGGGTTGTATTTGGGCCATAACATTGTAGTCAATCTCCTCAACTCCCTTTACACCGCTACTCAGTCTGTACGGATCACTCAATCCACCCTCCAATCCAATCCAACACTTCGTATCCCTGGGGTGACTCTTGATGCATTTTACCAACAACTGGTGACCTGGAATTTGATTTCTTCCCAAGGGCTTGTTCTTGAGGTGCCGACTCGGACTCACTTGATCGAATTGCTAGAACAATTCGCCCCAACTGAAGATGCTCAAACCATCGAGGCTCTAGCAGAAGTTCTTCAAAATCTGCTGATCGCAGCTCGTCAACTCCAAGATAAAACCTTGGCCAATACATTATCCATTCAATTTGGCATCGACTCCAATGCGGTATCTGCAATTGTAGAATGGGTCGCCAATACGCTCAATGAGGCCTCCCTCCTTCAAAGTCTACTCGCTTTTCTTTTTAATCGTCAGGGACTCCTAGAAATGGCTGATACCGTGCCTCAAACCGTGCTCCATGAGCTCGATTTGATCAATCGATATTCTTGCTTAGCTAGAGTTTTTCGATTGACCTATAGCGAACTTCGAAATCTCCTTGAGAATCCCGAATTTTACAATATCTCCAACATCCATGCCCTCACTTTAGTGGATATCCAACGGCTTTCTGATTTCAAGAAGTTGGTCAACACTTACCAAGATCATGAAAATGGCTTCATTCACTACTTTACCCACGTCAGTGGCAAGCTCACTAAAATGGATCTAGTCGATTTGTTGGGCGATGCTATTCAAGGCAAGCTGCTTTGGAGCGATCTGGTCACCCGAGGTTACATCAACGGTCAAGGTCTGATTCTAGAAGCGTTCAAACTGCTCACCGGTCCCGATGACGCCAATTTTGTCTTGGGGAAGCAGTTCCAGTCTCAAAAAGATCGGATTTACTATTTAATGACAGCGTATGCAGATGAGCTAGATATGGATGATATCGTGGAACAGCTTTCGAAGCTGACGCAGTGGGACCCGGACCAGATTTTGATCCTGATCAATCATTTTTGGCCATCTCAACAACCCTCTCTTTACGGTACGGTAGAAGCAGTCGTTCGGATGAAAAACAGCTTTGATTTGAGGGCGCAGACGAGCTTGAATATTGCCGGACTCTTACAACTCGATGCGTTGAAGAATCAAACCGACTATTCGGCCTTTGTGCCATCGTCCGACGCGCTTTTAGGGGCGATCAAAGGACGGTATGCCGATACTGAATGGAAGGAGGTGTATAAGCCCATCCAAATTAGCTTGGATCAAGCCAAGAGAGATGTTTTGGCAGATTATGTCATTTTCCAACTCCAACAAGAAGGGTTGGAAGGCATTGCAACGCGTCGGGATTTATATGAATACTTTTTAATCGATGTGGAAGTTACGGGTTTGGTCCAGACTTCGGTTATTAAAGAGGCCATTGGATGTTTGCAGCTGTATATCGAACGGGCTCGCATGAATTTGGAAACCGACTTGGAGTTTAAGGACACCCAAGAACAAATCGATCAGTACTGGTCATGGATGGGAAGTTATCGCGTTTGGGAGGCCAATCGAAAAACCTTTCTTTATCCAGAAAATTACATTCAACCCGAATTGCGTAAACAAAGGACCGAACTCTTCAATCAATTGATCGAATCCTTGCAACAGACCCACATTGACCAGGAAAGTGTAACCATTGGAGTCAACACGTACCTCGATGGATTTGCAGCAGTAGCCAATCTCAAATTTGCAGGAGCCTACCTGGAGGAAATCGAGGATCCGACACAAACGAACTATCTCCCTCAGAATCTTTACCTGCTCAATCGGACTTACACCCAGCCCTATCAATATTATTATCGTACCGCTCGGTTTGATTATGATTCGACTCAACAAACTTACCTCGCTACTCAATGGTCTCCTTGGTTCAAAATCGAACAAGCGATTACTGCAAAATTTGCCTCACCTGTTTATGCGTTTAACCGACTCTTTGTATTTTGGGTTGACATCAAACCCGCTCCTGCTGAGAAAGCTGACAATTCAATCGAAAGTGACCGTTTCAATGCAACGATTCAGTACTCTTTTTACAACTTCAATAAAAATTGGACCGCTCCTCAAACACTGGGAGAACCTATTCTTCTGCCCAAAGAGGTGAATACTAGAAAAAAAGCGGAAGCGGTTCAGTGGCAAAGGATTGAAGCAATCACGAGAGAAGAACGGATTATTGTTCAGTATTCGTCCCTATTGAATGCTGTACTTGATATCAATTTAAACAAACAAGTTCATGCCTTGGTGGTAAACATCAGCGGCAGCATTCCAAATAATATCCAAACCGAAGGCACAATCAAATATGTGGAGGATCGATATGGTCGCAAGAGTGCTTTTAAATTCGACAAAACCAATTATTTGGTCAGTGATAAATTGGTACTTGGTCAAGATTACTCTATCGCCCTATGGGTCAATATCAGCAATGTGCAATATGGTGCTCTGGTCAAAACCCGTCAGACAACACTGATTGAAATAAAGGATAACCATCAGCTGTATGTCAATGGTGTAGAATTTAATAGCTACATTAGATCGGATGAATGGCACCACATAGCCGTCACTGTCTCTCTTGACAAAACGGCCGTCTATTTAGATGGCCAACCACAAAGTAGCTCTACGAAGACTGCATTGGGTCCAATCAATGATGAAGTGTTAGAAATTGCTAATGAGTATGACGGCAGCATGGATGAGATCCTTGTATTTGACTTTTCCTTAACCAGTGGGCAGGTGCATCAGCTCAATGACTGGCAATTAACAGCTACCTTGCCCCAGCCAAACGGTTTCAATGCATTGCCAGCTGTTTCGACAAATTACCCCATCACGGGGTCATTATTACTCATTCCTGACGCTTATTACCCTCTGGCAAAAAATTTAAAAAATATTACAGAGAATAACGACTATCCTAATGCACAAGCTAACAATCCGACCTTTGCAGAAATTGAGGGGCGTCAGAGTTATTATTTGGCAAATGATGGTGGAGGGCCGATCTCCATCAACAATCTGTCTATCGACCACGATTTTAGTTTCTCTTTTTGGGTGTACGGGACCAATTTTGAATCTAGAACCTTCATTTTTGGTGACCCCTCACTTTTTGCGATCATATCGAATCAAAAAGAATCCTTGGTATGGAACCCAACAGAAGGCCCAATTCATATCATCACCAAATTATCCAACTTAGTGAATGACCAATGGTGCCATTTTGCAATAACTGGACGCAAAGTTGACCAAAATAAGTACAGTTTGAACTTTTTTTTCAATGGAGAATACATGTCCAGTTACAACCTGTCTTCCAATGATATCAGTTTTACTCAACTACAGGCTGGAGCGGGGCCTGGATTCAGCGATTTCGTAGGCTACTATTCGGACATCATGATTTTCGATAGGGTGTTGCAGCTTTCTGAAGTTCAGACTTTATACGATCAACAATCTAACGAACAATTGATTTCTCCAAATTTCAACCGTTCCAATTGGCACGGTTGGTCGATTTTAGACACAGGCAAATCCGAATATCTGAGCATCCCCCAATACCCGGTTACCACCTCCGAATACCACTATATTCGACTCAATTCGTTGACCATTCATACATTGAGCGACTATCTTTTTGCCAATGGTGTGCAAGGGCTGTTCAGCATCAAAGCCCAAGAAACTCCTGAGGATAGTTTTAGCGCGTTAGAACCGGACCCAGCTATAATTGTTAAGCCTTGGCCTTCAGAAACTCTCGATTTTACTGGAGCCAACGGGCTTTATTATTGGGAACTGTTTTTCCACACCCCTTTCCTAGTGGCCAACATTTGCAATGCTCACCAGCAGTTCGAAATGGTCAAAACGTGGTATCAGTATATTTACAACCCCACGGTTCATTTGGAGACTTCAGAAACCCCTGAAATTCAAGGTGAGGATCAAGATGACCCGATCTGGCAGGACCAATTCTGGCAATTCGTTGGTCTTCGGAGCAGCCACAATCCAACATTGCGGAAAGAATTGACCGAATCTCCTAGTAAAGAATTGGAGCAAGATCTGACTAGTCAGAGTCAGTTAGCCATCTACCACAATGACCCCTTTGATCCCCAAGCCATTGCTGCTCTCAGGCCCATTGCCTATCAAAAAACCATTGTGATGCACTATATCGACAACCTGATCGATTGGGGGGATTATTTTTTCCGTTTGAATACTCGGGAATCTCTGGTGGAAGCTACCATGCTATATGTGATGGCTTATGATCTGCTCGGCCAGAGGCCTGCCAACTCCGGTCCTTGTGATCTTCCGGCAGCTCGCACGCTTGGTGATATCAAAGACCACTATGCCAACGGCAAGATTCCAGAGTTTTTGATCGATCTGGAACAACTAATTCCTACGAAATTTCTTCCCGAAGTGAGCGATAATCCTAACAACGCAATTCCTAACATCTATTTTGGTATTCCTGAAAACGACAAGTTTATCCAATATTGGGACTTGGTGGAATCTCGTCTGTACAACATTCGTCACAATCTGGACATCGCTGGCAACCTACAACACCTTCCCCTGTTCCAACCTCCGATACCCCCCGATCAATTGATCAAGGCGGTGGCCTCTGGCTTGGGCGTGAGTCAAGCCTTAGCAGAAGCCATGGCTCCCGTGCCATATTATCGGTATGGAGTGTTGGTAGAGAAAGCTCGGAACGCAACTTCGGTAGTGGTCCAGTTTGGCAATGCCTTGCTCAATGCTTTGGAAAAAAAGGACGCCGAATATCTCGCCAGCCTACGCACTACTCATGAAGAGGCCTTGATGACCATGACCCAAGGCATTAAAGACGAGCAATTCAAAGCCGCTCAATCCACCCTTCAATCCCTTCAGGCCGGGTTGGCTGGAGCCCAGGTTCGGTATGACCATTATGACCAATTGATTCGTCAAGGCCTGTCAAGTAATGAACAAAAACAGTTTAGTCTAGAAACAGCGGCCATTGCTCTTCAAGGAACAGCGCAAGTGATCAAGGGAGTGGCTGCGGTCAGTCATCTCATCCCTACCGTCTTTGGCCTCGCTGCGGGGGATTTCAAACCGGGGGATGCCATCAATCAAGGGGCTATGATCTTGGAAGGGACTGCCGGAATACTCAACCAAGAAGCCAATATGACGGTCACTCTGGCACAATATCAACGCAGGGCGGAAGATTGGGAACTCCAAAAAGCCGTTGCGCAAGAAGATATGAAACAAATCCAAGAGCAGATCCAAGCGGCACAATATCAACTTCAGATCGCTCAAATGGAAATCACATTGTTAGAGACCAACATCAGCCAAGTCCAAGAAATCGAGGCATTTTTACGAACTAAATTTACAAATCAAGAACTCTACCAGTGGATGATTGGAAAACTCGCGGCACTGTATTTTCAGGTTTACCAAATTGCTTACAACTTGGCCATGTCGGCTCAACGGGCTTGGCAATTCGAACTGTCCAATGCTCAGACCTTTGTAAACCCTGGAAATTGGAGCGATCTCCACAAAGGCCTCTTGGCAGGAGAAGCCCTCCTATTGGATCTGATGAATATGGACCGCACCTACCTTGAGCAAAACAAACGCCGTTTGGAGATTGTCAAGACCATCTCCCTCAAATCCTTGAATCAAAGTGCCTTTGAAAAACTAAAAACCACGGAAGAATGCCAATTCTCAATCACTAAAGAGGCCTTGGATGCGGACTATTCAACTTTATATTCTCGTCGCATCAAGACCCTCTCCCTTTCCATTCCAGCAGTACTAGGGCCTTATCAAGATATTCACGCAACCCTAACTCAGGAATCCAATAAAATTGACTTGAAAGATGGCACGCTAAAAACAGATGGGAGGGCGGACCAACAAATTTTACTCTCCCAAGGAATCGACGATAGTGGACTTTTTGAGTTGAATTTCCATGACGAACGCTACCTCCCTTTTGAAGGGACAGGAGCGATATCGGATTGGAAGTTGGAGATGCCTCAAACGGCCAACCCTGGGCTTCTTGAGAGTTTGACGGATGTGATTATCAAATTACGATATACCGCCATGAAACGTTGAGCACAAAATATATGAAGCCCATGAATGGAGGCTATGTAGAAACCACGGGGGGTTTGGATTGAGTTGGGGACGTATCGGAATATTATCAAGGAGCTAACGTATGAACAGAAGGGCGGATATTCCCCAAAAGATAACTGCCATACAGCCCACTCTCCCCAAAGGCGGTGGAGCGATTCAAGGGCTTGGCGAAACTTTTTCTCAAAATGAGTTCACAGGGACTGCGGCCTTATCGATCCCCATCGAACTCACCCCCAGTCGCGATTTCACTCCGCAGCTGAGTGTGGACTACACTTCTGGCAACGGCAGTGGAATTTTTGGTCTCGGATTTGAGCTTTCGCTCCCAAACATCGTACGTCAGACTTCTAAGGGAATCCCCCAATATATGGGAACCGATACCTTCCTCTTTTCAGGAAGCGATTACCTCGTTCCTGATGACAACACGCCGTCAAAGGTGGTGGGGGATTATCAGGTCACTCGCTACCTTTCGCGAACGGAAGACGAATTTGACCGAATCGAGCATTGGGTTTCCTCTGATGGCTATTCCTATTGGAAGGTTGTCACTCGGCAGAACCTCACTTCGATTTTTGGTAGAAGTGAGCAAGCGCGCATTGCGGCCCCTGAACAAAACACTCATATTTTCAAGTGGCTCCTTGAAGAAAGCTTTGATGCCAAAGGAAATCACATCCAATACCATTGGGAAGGAGAAGACAGCGCTGCGCTTCCCACCCCCATCTATGAACAACATAGAGCACCCAACCCGAACAAGTACCTCGCTCGGATCGAATACGGCAACCAAGATCCCATCTCAGAAGCCATTTCCTTGCAATCCCAGCCGATTCCGACCACTTGGCACTTTGAGGTCGTCATTGACTACTCAGGACAGGTAGCTTTTAGTGGTGAAGATATCTATCAGAAGGTCTTAGACTCCACGCCTACACTTCGTCCAGATCCCTTTTCAGTCTACCATGCAGGTTTCGAGATCCGCACTCGACGCCTCGGTTATCATATTTTGTTGTTTCACCGATTTCCTGAAAAAGAATATGGAACCAAACAACCGGCGCTCGTGCGGGCTTGGCAGTTTACTTATAATCATCAGGATATAGAAGAAGCTCGGATCGTCAGTTTACTTCAAGAAGTTCAGGAAGTTGGTTACTCGTTTCAAAAAGGGAATTACCATCATCAAGCTTTGCCGGCACTCACCTTTGAATATTCCACCTTTCCAAAGGGAATCCATGCTTTTGGCGATTTACAAATGAAAGATGGAGACGAGTTGGTCGGAGTGGATCATTTCCCATTTCAGCTAGTCGATCTTCACAGCGAAGGTATCCCTGGGATTCTCTACAATGACGGCACCTCTGTTCTGTATCAAGAACCTCTGGGGGTGAAAGCAGGTACCACGCAGGGAGAATTCGAGCCTTTTGAGGTAATCCCGCACTTTCCCATCTCACGAGAAACCGGAGGGAGGACCCACACGTTAATCGATGTCACTGGCAATGGGCAGCTCGACCTTTTAGAGAGCAGCCCAATGCAAGCTGGGTATTATGCCCAGAAACCTGATGGAAGCTGGAAGGATTTCCAAACGCTCCCTGGGTTTCCCACGGATTTTCATGATCCCCTCTTTAAACCCGTGGATGTGACAGGAGAGGGTCTAACAGACCTCTTGATCATTGAAGAGGAGCGGGTTCGTGTGTATCCAAATCAACGAACTCAGGGATATGGCCAGGCGCTCCTCACAGAGCGGAGACCCGACTTGCCTCTCTCCAAACTAGACGCACCAACACTCAGTTTGCGTTTTGCCGACATGGCGGGGGCCGGTACGCCTCAGTTAGTCCGAATCCAAAAAGATCGTGTCGTGTATTGGCCCAGTCTTGGGTACGGAAAATTTGCTCCACCAGTAACCATGGAAAATCCCCCTTCATTTGGCGATGATTTTGATACAACTCGACTCTTTTTAGTCGACGCCGATGGGTCGGGAACCTCCGATTTGGTCTATCTCTATCCTGATAAAGTGAAACTCTTCCGGAATCAGAGTGGCAACCGTTTCGCAGCACCTATAGAAATCTCTTTGCCAACCCCTTGGGATCAGTTGGACCAAGTTCAGTTCACCGATCTTTTTGGTCGAGGCACGAGTTGTCTGGTCTTCACGCAGCTTCATCCCACCCCCCAACACTGGTATTATGATTTCAGTAGCAACCAAAAACCTTATCTATTGACCCACCTCTCCAATAACATGGGTGGGCAGACCGAGATTCAGTATGCCAGCTCTACAAAATTTTATTTGGAAGACAAAAAAGCAGGCAACTTCTGGGTGACCCGTTTGCCGTTTCCCGTCCAAGTGATTGAAAAGGTCATCCAGCGTGATTTGATTTCAAACACCCGCCTCACCCATACTTATCGCTATCGCCACGGCTATTACGATGGGACTGAAAGAGAATTTCGGGGGTTTGGATACGTAGAACGCCAGGATGCCGAAGAATTGATTGATTTGATTTTGGAACAGGATGCCCCCCCATCCCCTTATTATGTTCCCCCTGTACGACATAAGACCTGGTACCATGTGGGTGCTTGGTTAAAAGAAACCGATCTTTTGGAGGAATATAAAAAAGAATATTTTAAGGGAGATTCCCAAGCGCTAACGCTGCCGAATACACTTTTCGAACCTGCTGACATGGAAGGAGACGCTCTCCGTGAGGCTCATCGAAGCCTCCAAGGGACTATCCTAAGAACTGAAATTTATGGTCTAGACAAATCCCAATGGGAGTCTGTGCCATACCGGGTCACCGAAAATCGGTACAAAGTCCAACAGATCCAAGCGAAGGGGACTCATAAGTACAGTGTTTGTCTAGTCCATGATTTGGAATCCCTCCAATCTGAGTATGAACGGAACCCCAACGATCCCCAGACCTCTCACCATTTGGTTTTAGAAACCGACACTTATGGCCACGTTCTCCAGTCTTGTGAAGTGACCTATGGTAGGCGCTCCAATCATGGAGCGGGTTTAGCCCCTTCCACTCGTAGTCAACAAACTCAACTTCGAATCCTTTCCACACAAAATGCTTGGATTAACCAAGATGAAGAAACTCGTTATCTGTTAGGGGTGCCCGTGGAAAGGAAGGATTACGAAATTCGGAAACTCACCCCGGCTCACGGTCAGTATTTCACCTTCGAGGAATTGTACGAAAAGATCGTCCATCAATTCTCCAGTCTCGACACACAACTACGCCAGTGGGGGAGATATTATTATTGCGAAGCCAATCAGACGAATCCTCTTCCACTTGGAACGGTCACACCTCAGATCCTCCTCCATAGTGTGAGGCTGGCTGAATTGGATAAACAGATCACGATAGCAGCATTTCAAGGTATTTTGACGCCGTCCCAAATCGAACAAAGCCTGACCGGTACCGACTCCGATGGGGGGGGGTATGTCACCTTTTCCCAAGGTGATGCCTCTGAATTTTTTTGGAATCCAGGCAGTTACCATACTTACCACGATGCTTCTCAATTTTATTTGGTAAAAACCGTGACGGATCCTTTTGGCAATCCGTTGCACTATCACTACGACGATTACCACCTGTTGGTCAAAAAGGTCATCGATTCTTCAGAAAATACAACAGAAATGACGCGGATCAACTACCAGCACGTGTCGCCAGAGGCGATTCAGGATATGAACGGGAATACATCTGAAGTTTTGCTCGATCCGTTAGGAATGGTGTCGGTCAGTTCCTATTATGGTACCGAAGGAGGGCAAACCTGTGGATTCGATTCTCTATTCGCCCCCGGCCGCGAATGGCCTCGTCCTGCTAGCGTGCAGGATCTGATAGACCACCCAAATACCTACTTAAAAGGAGCTGCCCATTATTTTTATTACGACCTCACTTCTACTCCGGCCTTTCGTATCAATTTAGTTGCTGAGGACTATCCCCATGACGGAATGCCGGGTGGTCCGATACAAACCATTCTTCAATATAGTGATGGTTTTGGTCGAGAGCTGCAAAGCAAACTCAAAGCAGAAGACGCTGCTCAAGGTTATTGGGAAACGGGTCGTGATGGCCACGATCAAAAAGTATCCCCTCAAGATATCTGGTTAACCACAGGGGCAGTACGCTATAACAATAAGGATCTTGTTGTCAGAAAATACGAACCATTTTTTACGGATAAATATACTTATACGGATCAAGAGGCTTTGCAAAAACTAGGGGTCTCTCCCACTTTGTTTTACGACCCTTTAGGGCGTTTGGTCCTAACAGAATACCCTAAAGGTTTTCGCAGTAAGACCCTTTATGGGGAACTCACCCCAGAACCTCCGCTTCCAGTGACAAACTCACAAGGATTCTTAGCCCACCAACTCTATGGTGGCTTGACAGAACGTTTTACTCCCTCTCCCTGGACAATCCTTTTTTTTGATAGAAACAATACCCTCACCGAAACAGAGTATTATGAGAACCGAGATCAGCTCGCTCACTGGGAAAAGGTTGCTGCGGAAAAGACAGCACCTTTTGCCAATCAGCCCCAAGTCCAGTTATTGGACAATTTGGCACGGGTGATTCAAACCTATCGTTACGGCATGGTGGGTAGTAGCAATTACGTGATGCTAGATTTAATGGGGTTCCAACAATGGAGTGCAGATGAGCGTTTGCTTAATGGTGGGTATCACAACTTTGAATATACGCACACTTTGTCTGGGGATTCAATTAAGACGATATCTGTAGACGCTGGTACCCATTGGCGATTGTTCAGCACCATGCAGAGAGTGATCTACACCAGAGATTCTCGTAATTTCGTGATCCAATATCATTATGATGATCTCCAACGGCTGATACAAAAAAAAGTAACGGGTGGGGATGGTGCCCCTTTAAATGAGGTGGTGGAATATTTGTTTTATGGAGATACAAAACTCAATGGAGTCCTAATTTTTGAGAACCCTGAAACCTGGAATAATCGAGGCAAACAAGTGGCTCTTTTCGACCAAGCGGGTCTGAACTTTAATGCTTGTCACAGCATTACGGGTAGGATGTTAAGGGAGAGCCGAGTTTGTGGCAAAAGAGACTTAGAGGTTTTGAACTGGAATATCTTTAACACCAATGATTCCTCCGTAGTGATTGCTGCTTTAAAGGCTCTTCAAAAAAAGTTCACTCCCTCTACACCCAATTCCTAAGGAGCTTGCCATGTCAAAGACTCTGAGATCCGACCCAATTGAAGGGACTGGAGAAACGAATGCTCCAACTCCTTTGCCGCCCCTGCTAGCCAATCTGTTGGACAATGATTCCTGCTTCACCACCGATTTCACTTATGATGCCCTAGACCGACCCACCGAAGTCAACACACCCGATGCCCACCAATTGGCCTATCGCTATGATGCGCTCAGTCAACTCCAAAAGATCACCCTCGATAATGGCGATACCAACACCGCTCCCCAAATCCAAGCATTCACTTACAACGCCAGAGGACAACGAAAAACCATCCGCTATGGCAATGGGATGCAAACCGTTTATGACTACGATCCCCTCACCTTCCAGATGACTCACATCACCACCCAAACGTCCAAGGGAAACCAACTACAAGCTCTGACTTACCAGTATGACCCCGAAGACAATGTCGTGCATTTGTCCGATGAAGCTCCTGTGGCAATGTCTCAATCAGCTGTCCCCTTGGAGGTCGATTATACTTACAATCCCCTGTATCAACTGATCGAAGCCGGTGGTCGAGAAATCGCTGGGATGTGGGAACAAACCCAACAAAATCAAGATCAAGTCGGCAATAAACTCTTGCCTCTCCAAGGCTCTTATCCTTTACAAAACTACACCCAACAATTTGACTATGATGAGAGCAATAATCTGAAGCGAATCACCCATACCGATTTGGGAACCTCCCTCTTTCAACAAATGACCTTTGAGGAGAAGTCCAATCGTTTGGAGTCCATCTCTTTTCATGGAACAGGAGGGGTTGATCAACAGTCCATTGACTATGACCCCAATGGGAACCAACTCACCTTGGGCAGGACTCCAGATCTGGTTTGGAATTACCAAGACCAGATTCAAAAGGTGTCCTTCGAGGAAGGTCGTGTCGAAACCTATACTTATGACCAAAGAAGAAACCGCATCCGCAAACTCAAAGGCACTCAGGAAACCATTTATCTAGGCGATTTTGAGGTCCATCGCGAATGGGATTCAGCAGGAACTCTCATTAAAGAATGGCATGTGATTCGTTTGATGGCAGAAACCCATTGTAATGCAGAATGGCGCTATTGGCTCACGGGCCATGCTCCGGAGACTGAGGCTGAAATCAGCTACCAATTGGGAAATCGACTTGGTTCGGCCATGGTTGAAGTGGACTCGCATGGGCAGTTGTTGAGCTACCAGGAATACTACCCATATGGAGGCACTTCCCTGCTTGCAGCAATGAATAAGGCCGTTGTGGATTTGAAACGATACCGGTACTCCGGAGAAGAGCAGGATGCAGGGTCCGGGCTGTATTACTATGGGGCCCGTTATTACAGTTCGTGGCAGGCCCGTTGGTTGAGTCCTGATCCCGCAGGAACCATCGATGGGTTGAATTTGTATGGGTTTGTAGGAGGGAATCCCATCACTCAGGTCGATTTCGGTGGAACTACCAAAACCACGGCACCAGGGGGGAGCCAAAGTACAGTCACGATGTCTCAGGAAAAGATTAAGAGCAGCAAATTTAGGGTCGCTCGTAGAATACAACGAAGAACGAACACGACCCGTAATATATTGACCATGAAATTCAAAAAAGGCAAAAAATCGACCTATATTTCTATGTTGAGTTTAGGGATGGGAAATAAAAAATTGACCATGGCAAAGCCTTATGACCAAAGACAGCGAGGGCATACCGAAGGGGTTGCTGCCGCAATTTTGCAAGACAAACAAGTGGTGGACAGTGCAGGAAAAACGATCCCTTTAGATCCAGCAGATCTCGTTTATCTTTCTTCAACCAATGAAGCCTGTTCAGGGAAGGGAGCTGAACAGTGTGGAACAGAAGTGGTGCCGGAAATCTTGAAAGTGGCACCCTCCGCAGCGTTTGTTTTTCAGAACCCATACCAGACCGGACAAAACCAGGCTGGCGGGTTCAGCAAAGCAACCAATGCTTTTTATCAAGGTGTCGATGAGAGTGATAAAGAATCCGAAGATGAAGCAGAATTTTACCATGTCTCAGAGATAGCCGATTCCAATAAAGACACGACAGCAGCTAGCCACGTATTTAAAGTGCGACCTCTCAAAGACTTTTTAGCAGATGATGCCGATAAACAGATGACAAGTAACAAGAGACCTTTAGAACAGACGGCTCCGGCGAAACGCAAAGTCTTCACCCGAAAGAAAAACGCCAAAACGTATCAGAACAAAAGGGCGCTCTACAAAGCTTTAGAGGAAGATCAATTGTGAGGTACCTAGCCTGATTATTAAAAATCAGCCATTTGCAACCACCATCTGGGTGGCGAGAAATTCGGGGTTGGCGACCATCACGGTGGTGGTGAGATCGAATTCTACGGTGCCGGTGGCAGCGCCGATGTCGGTGACAAAGGCTCGCAAGATAAAGGTGGTGGTTCGATTCAAGGGGGGAGATTTCCATTGGGGCTTTCCCGACACATCGACCACCGTGACCGTGTCACTCCCATAAGCGATCTCATAGCGGGCCAGCCCATACCCATCCCATTTTAAGGTCACGGACTCGCCGTTGGCGACCAGCGGTGTCAACGGTCGAAAATTGTGCAATTGGAATCCATAGGGAAATTTAGGGATGGGTAAGACCGCCGTTCGTGTTTCGAAATCGGAACTGGATTGGTCCTCCTGCGTCTTGGTCTGTTCTTGAATGGTCAACAACACGGTTCCTACCTGTTCATTGACGCGGATGTGGTAAAGCTCAATCACCCCCCCATCGTCATCAAATAGAAAAGGATCTCCCGATTTAGGGCTTAAGGTAATGAGTCCATCTTTGGTGTCCTTAAATTTCCAAGCCTTTGAGGAAACACGCACATCGAGGGAAAACAAATCGTCTGTCAATCGGTCGGCCTGAGTGCCATGAGGGATCTTTATTTGAATTTCTTTACACAAGACCGGAGTTTCCAACGGATTGGAAACCACAATTGTCAAGGTGCTGCGTTCGACTTCTAAATCGTCTTCCGGGCGGGCTTGCAGGGGGTTGGGATGCGTGGTCACTTCATAAGAAAGTAAGCTATCGGACTGATCATCATTGGCTTTAAACGGCATAGTCAACCTCCAATCAGTGTTTTGAGTGCCTCATTCAGAGTGGTTCGTTTCTCTTCAGAAATGGGTTGATCCAAGACTTTCTCAAGCGCATCAAGGAACTGATGGCGACGTTCGTCAAACTGCGCATGCACAGCTTGAGTTTGTTCACCAGCCGATGCTTCCAGCTCTTGAATTTGCTGTTTGGATAGGTTTTTTTCTTCTTCCAATTTCCCTTTACCCAGTGGGCGAAAGTAAACTTTATGGTAAACATTATAAAGGCTGGTGTTAAACCACACTCGATCTCCTTTTTTGATGACCGCTGTTGCCGAAGCACCTTCGAGCGTTGCTGACACATAGGGATTGAAGCTATTTATGCTTTTGTCATAGAGCATGACAGCGATCCAACCGGAACGATAACTTTGACTGTAATTCGGGGAGAGGTACATGCAAATAAATCCGTCCGTCGTTGCGTAATATGTTTTTAAGGTTGTGGGATCAATCGGCTGTTGTTCTTTCAAACCACTAAAGGTCCCTTCCACAAACACTTCGCCGCTCATCAAGGCATCACCTCTCACATCCAAGGCGTAGCCACCTTTATCATTTTTCACAACCAAGGCTGAGGCTTTGGAAGCATTGTTGATCCAAGCTCCGTGTCCTCCTGAAGTCGATTTGTTTTGCACCCAGAGCGTGGAGGCATCTTTGGACCGACTTTCCAGATACGACGCACGGCCATCACTACCCGACGTACTGGAATTGACGGCACGCAAAGTACTGGCATTGCCTGAGGTGCTTTCAATCAATGCCGCCCGGAAATTGCCTTTGTTTTTAACGTGCATTGCACCCACATTTTTAGAGTCGTTGATGAACTCTGCCGCATATTCGCTGGAGTCTTTCGTTTTATTTTCCGCATAAAGAGTGGATTTTGCCGTGGCCTTTAAGGCTTCCAAATCCGTGTTGTCTGAAATGGCCGTACTTGTAGCTAAAAACTCGGGATTGGCCACGATCACCGTCGTGGAAAAATACAGGGTTGGAGGATCTTCAATCTCCAAGTCTTCGTCGATCTTGGCGATGGCTTTCAGAATGAAAGTGGTGGTGTTGTGTAAAGGACGAGACTTCCATTTTCGTTTGTTGGAAATATCGATCGGATCTTGGTCATCGTAGGCAATCCAATATTCCGCCAATGCGGAGCCATCCCAGAGCAAATTGATACGCTCCTTGTTTTTCACCATGGGATATTCTGGCCGGAAGTTCCCCGCATAAAAGCCAAACGGAAATTTCGCCAAGTTGATTTCTTTTTCTCGTTCTTCATAACCGGTGTCACCACAGGGTTCTTCCCCCTCTTGCGGTTGGGATTCTTCAATGATCGTTAGAGTAAACGTGCCTACAGATCGGTTGACCTTGATATTTTTGAGTTCGAAAGCAAGTCCTTCCTCGGTAATCAATCGATCCGCATCTGTCTTGGGATTGGCCGAAAACGAACCATCTTTGTTGTTGCTAATCTGCCAATTGCCCGTAGAAGAAATGGGGGTGATGGACTCTGGGTCCGTCGTCAATTCGGTCGCTCCTTCGCCAGTTTCAAATTCAAACCGGAGGCTTTTGCAGCAGATGTCATCATAGCGATCATTGTTGGAAACCACGATTGTGATGGCTGCTTTGGAAACGGCATCGTCGGCTTCCGCAGACTCAGAAGCATTCCCGTTGTTGCTAGCAGTAGGCGGGCTGACCTGAATGGGTCGGGGAAACGTGTTGACAGAATAAGTCAATAAGGTTTCATCTTCGTCGTCTTCATATTCGGTGCGCATGGGTTCCTTTCCTGATGGGAATTTTCCATCGTCAAAACATGGGTCAATCCTTGGGTTGAATTAATCCTTAGGTGGAGTTTTTTGGCGTCTCGACCAATGCAGCCAGCCGGATCGGAGAACCGGGGCATCCGTGGTGAGATCCGCATTTTGATCCGTTGACTTCAGTTCATAAGCCTGTTTTTGGTCTCCATCTTGGACCACAAAATTCCACTGGCCTGTATTGACCGCCGGCATGGGAATAAAGATTCGGTCGGATTGCTTTTCTTCGTCCCCTGCTTCATCTCCTATTTCCATTCCTGTCTCAACTCCTGCTTCGACCCCTTCTAAATTGGAAAGGAAAGGACCGACATGAAAATGAATCTCCATGGCCGCCAGGGCAGGCTCGATATACCGTGTTGGCAGATTGAGAATCGCGGTGGGCAAGATATCGGTCGTTGCATGCACCGAGGCTCGTGGGTCGATCAACAAGGTGACATATTGTGGCTGTGGATCCATGAACTTGAGGTCGACAAAATTGCCCGGTTCGATTGTTTTGAAATAAGCAAACGAGGTGGGACTGGGCAGTTGAACGGCATTAAATTGACGGTAATTTTGGTTGAGGAAATAACCGATCAGACCGTCATTGCTCAACTCCACTTGGCCTAAGCAGATCGGGAAATTGTGATTGAGGAATCCGGGAGGCTCCGATTCGAAGGTGTATTGCCACGAGGGATCCCAGATCGGTTCTCCTTCCAATTCGTAACGCAACTGCGCTCTCGCCAAAACAAGAGGACGCCCCACCCACACTGATACATTGGCATCACTTCGGTCACCAAGCGGGTCGATGGTCCATAGGGTCGAATCCACCACTTGGAGTAGAAAATCGTAAGCGTTAGCGCCTTCTTCCACAATGCCTTCCAAAAATTCTGCCAAGTGGGGAAAGTCTTCTTGAAGACTCGCCACCGTTGGATACTCGTTTTCCGAAGCGGCTTCCCAAAACACGGTGGGTTCTCCCTGAAATTGGATCACTTTGACTTTTCCCAAATGCTTTCCATGCGGGTCAAAACATTCCAATGCCCGATCCAAATGATTGGGCACAATCCAGGCACAGATCGGATTCACATCCGAACTCAAGTGGATCACGCGATCATCATCCCGACTGGAGACGTAGTCGAAATTGAGACGGGCCGGTTGCAGCAACCGAGGCGAAAACTCAACAAATCGGTCCGTCGCCATGGTGTTGACCCAATGCTGAGGTTTCAGATGAGGAGCGAGATAGGGTTGGGTTTGGAGCCGACTTTGCTCAGTAACCACCTCCACGGATTGCCCAAATGTATCCACCAGGGTCAGACTCTCTAGGGTGAATTGACCGGAGCGGAAGTCCTGAAACTCCGAATCCTTCCAACCGTTTTTGGGATGGGGCGTTTCTCCCAAGATTGGGGTGGATTGCGTCTGAAATTGAATCAATTGAGAAAGATCGGGAGCTGATGTTCCGGGAGTTCGGTTCATTTCTGGATTCCGGTACGCCAGTTGAGACGTGAGACCTTCGAGCGATTGCGAGAGAAAATCCCATTGATGGGTTGAGGCGATGAAGCGGTCGAGCGCTTCCAATTCTTCTGTCTGTAATTGAGGATGCCGCCGTCTGAAATCAGTCAAACGACTGTGAAAATTGAAATTGGACTGAGGCGTCAAAAAAGTTCTTCCCCGAAAAGTTTTTTTGAGGGGTTCTTGTGCACCTCCTTCCCCGGACCATTGGTATCGTCTGCCATCAAATTTCCAATTCTCTGTTCCTTCCTCCACAAACGGAATCGGATAGTAGTTGACTTCCCACATCAAGTAGAGCGGAGACCACGCCTGTTGCCAGGGTTCCAAAGAATGATCCGGTGAGTTTCCCCACATCGCCGTGCGGCTTTCCATCTCAGATCTCACCTGTTGCAAAGTCTCGGCATCGTCCTTTTCGAGAACCCCGGTGGCCACTTGTTGGGCATTGTCGGGGTCGAGTAAAAAAAACTCGGCAACCAAGGGTTCGATCCCGGTAGGAAGTTGGCTTAAGTCTAGAGTTGGTATGATTCCTTTGAGGGCATTCACGTCGATGTCTTGGTCATCCAAGGAACATCCATGAATCAGTTCTTCGGCAAACCGACAAACCAGCGGTTCTGTTCGGATGACTAACCCCGAGGCCTTGGCGCCGGCGATCAAAACCACCGGATCTGCTGGATGATAAAACGGATCCGCATTGACTCGTTTCAATTCAAATTCATCGGGAAGTTTCTGTTTCGCCGCATAGTCGGCAATGCTGGAGAGCAAGGCATCTTGGCTTGCTCCGTGAGGGATTGCTTGCAGAAGAGATTTAACCTCAGCTAACTTTTCCTGAACTTGGGAAGCAAAACTGCCATCCTTGTTTTTATCCAATTGGAGCTTAAAATTTTTATCGGAAATTCGGCTGTCGTAGTGCTCCAAGTCTTTTCGGTAATCTTTTTTTAATTTGCCAAAACGTCCATAGGTCCACCACAAGCGGTAGAGGTTCCATTGGTGCTGGTTCAAGACTCGTGCAGCGTGATCATATTTTGCCTGATCTTGGTTGAGCTGGATCAACCACCCCGGTTCGTCCATATCGTTTTCGACGTCGGGGTCCACAGTTTCCGAATCGGTTGGTTGTTTGGTGATCACAAACCGGTGCCCCCCTTGTGACGCGCCAAACCATGCTTTGTAGATGGCCTGATACAACAAATCTCTCCCATCGGGTTCGTCCAGCATCGGCAACAGATCGTATTGAAAGGCCTCCAACAGGTGCGGTTGGATGGTATCGTCTTCAGACGATTGCTCAGCAATCAAAGCGGAAAGCGCATCGATGGCGGTATCTCCCAACGACAAGGTGACATCTGAACCCACAGGACGGATATCATCCGTTGCTTTTCGCCCCAGATCCCATTGCAGCCCATGAACCATGCCATGACAGAAGATGCGTTGCGCCGTCTTTTCGGAAGCGACATCGACCAATCGCCATTCCAAGTGAGCCAATATTTCCTCAAAACTTTCGCTATCCTCGATGGAAGCGAGGATATCGGCAGAAGGGTCGGAATACCACCCGACCACCAAGTAACTTAGGATTTCCTTGTCTTTGACCCCATCCAAGGGATCGTGGATGGAAAACACATTGTTCACATAAGGCTGGTAGGCCGAAAACGTCAGTTCTCCCGGACCGATGGCCGTGAGGAATAACTCCTGATCATGGTTTTCTTTCCAGCCATTCAAATCAAATTTTCTGCCGATTAAGGTTTGTTTTGGAATAGCAGGCGAAAAAGGGTCCAGGTAGGTCGAAGTTCCGTTATTGCCATCAAGATGGTCACTTTCCACCACCCAAGCCGTCGCGGTTCGTTTTTCCAACGAACCCGAATATCGTAATACCAGCCAACGGTTGGGAACCAAGGGAAATTGAATGTCCTCCTCTTCGCTGTCGGAATCGGGGGCAGAAAAGCGGCCCTGCCGCAAGGCATCGGGTAGGGTCCAGTGCAGATACACCCCGATGGCTTCCTTTTTTCCTCGCCATGAAGACGTGGGGCCATCCGGAATCGGAGAAACGTATTCCTCTAAACTGCGAAAATTCATTTCCCACCGGAGGAAGCTTTGGCCATCTCGAACGTGGTCATTGACGGCCAATGCCTGGATGTTCATCGGAATGTATAAAGTTTCGGGATTCGCCATAGCCTAGTCCTGGGAATTCGTTATCGGGTTGAAGCTCAATCGCTCAGGGGCCTTGACCATTTGAATGGCAAAACCCGACGGTGTCAGGTCGAGATCGGGGTCGCCCGTTGCTTCCCGCAATGCGGTTTCCATGTCTTTTACGATGGATTTGATATTCAGCACGTTGAGAGGTGGGGAGCTTTGATCTTCTCGGTAGTAATCTTTAAAGCTCCCGGTTTTGGGGAAGTATTGGGGCGGCTCTTCATGGGTGGGTTTCCCTACCGGGTCTGCTAAATTTCTCAACACCACCGAATACGCATCGCTCACTCCAAACCGGAGTCCTTGATTGGGTTCGGAAAGTTGGACTGTTTCCGGAATCGTCTCAAACAGGCACAACAATACGTTGTCCGAAAGCCGGTCCATCCGCATCAGTTCCACAGGTTGTTCGCCTACCAAACCTTTGACCACCAAGCCAGGCCAGCCAGAAACCACTGCCGAACGGATCAACAGACCGCAGACCGCTCGTTTGGAGGCAGTCCCCGTGAGGCGGCGGGCGCCTTTTAACATTTGTTGGCGATCCACACTGGCTTTTTGGAGTAGTTTTTCCTTGATGGCACTTCGGACTGCCGATTTGAGAGCTTGGTCCTTGGAACTATGGATGCCGACACTCATGGCTCCGTCAATCAATACATCGATCCAGTTTTGATCGATGTAGAAAAACCGTAACGATTCCGGGGGAAGGCATTGCTCATCCGCAACCAAATGGACAAACGGAATATCGTAGAGCAACTGTTTTTTGGACAACCAATCGCTGATGATTTCTTCATCATGGGACCCGATTTCCTGTCGCATCCAGGTGATCACCTTCGGGTTTTGAAGCAGTTGCCTGAGTAGTGTGACGGGGTTGGATTTGGGTAAAGGCACGCATGCGGAAACGGTTTGAGGGTCGACCTGGACACTGGCTTTTTTAGATTCAGTAAACGTTTGGATGAGCTTTTGATCCACTTGATTTTTCAACATGGCTCGAAATCCCTGAACCGCACGGAACCGATCCAGATTTTGCTTCAGATCCCCTTCCAGCAGATTTGGATTTTCGCGCATCCGATTCATTATGTAGCCCAAGGTTTGAAACGACTGCTGCCGATGACGAAAGACGGCCTGAGAAAACGGACCATGATTGAGCGCCAAGAGTCGTCCCAGGGTCCAAGCCGCTGCGTAACTCTGATCGAACACCCCGGAATTGGGGTCGTAGATCATGGCAGAATCCGAGGAAGGATATCGATCACTTGCGGAGGCACGCGGCAGTGGTTGTGGCTCCACCGGGGTGAACGGCCCCCGGTACCAAGCAAAGGTGGATTCCCCGGTCGGCAATTGGTGGTCTACCGGCACGTACCCTTGCTGCAAACGTTCCAAAGCCAGTTGCGTGGTCGAATCGGGATTTTGCGGGGGATTCACCTGTCGGCGTAACATCAAATTTTGAGGATCCCCCTCGGCCTGGTCCACAAAATTCAACACCAACTCCGCAAAGCTTTTTCCTTTTTCAGGCTCCGATACGCAGCTCCAATTGCACAGGGAAATCAATTGCAGGGTGTCTCCTTGAGGTGTTTCACCTCCATCCAGGTAGTGGTGAAATCCTTCCAAGGAAACCAAGTGGAGGAAGTACTTGCAACCGGACTCACCTGCATCCAAAAATCGGTTTCCCACGATGACGCTAAACCACGAATGATCTTTGTAGTTGGCAATGGCTTGGTAGTCCCGATTGACCTGACGGACATGTGTCAAGTAAGGCAATTCCTCAGTGCTCGGAGCCAGACGCAAAAAAAGATCCAAGTCGAGCTGGATGCTTTGACAAGGAGAATCCAGCACGTCAGAGGCAACAGACACTGGATCGATCTCAGGTTTCACGATGCCTTCTACTGGCTTTAAAAAATCTTCAACACTGCTCTGGATCAATTGGGCTTGTCCGTCTTCATCCAGTTCGATTTCTCCTTCTCGCAGCACCAACAAGGCCATCCACGGATGGTCGGGATACGTGTTGCTCAAAGGCCGTTCCCAGGGAACTCCGCGTTTATCGAGTACCACATGAGGCAGCACCAATCCGTACTTGGCACTGCTATCGGTGGGGGGATACATCGCATGGACTTCGGTTTTTTGCAGGGAAAATTGTGGCGCACGTACTTCGAATTCTTGAGAGATCGGGGACTCAAAATAATCCCCAGTATCGATCTTGTTGGTGCCGCTTCCTCCTTCAATGTTCGAACGCACGGTAATCTGATATTTACCCGCATCCAAAGAGGGGAGGTAGCTGTCGTAAAAGGAAAGTTCAGTCCCTATTTCGAGTTCCGTCATCATATCAAATGGTCAGTGGTTCGTTGATAAAAAGGGTATTCGCCGCCTCGGCAAATTCTGAAAGGTCGTCGTTGCGAATAGGCTTGGCCAACAAGCCTTCCAATGCCCCATGCAGATGGTTCCGTGTTTCAGCCACTTCGCCCATCACGTCCGTGATTTGCAACACGGCTTGCGGGTTTTTCTCGGGTTTGGGGCCACTCGGCTCTAATCCTTCTAGAAGTGGATTTTTTCCAGGAGGAAGCGGCAAATAACTCAGATGTTTCTTCACATCGATCGCCCCCGGTCCAAATCCCAATACAGGAACCGGAGCCAGGACCCGAAATCCCGTCAATTGGTTTTCGATCATCTGCTCGTCTCCAGGAGACAATTCTTCCACACTTCCGATGCCCCATAGGGCGTTGGCCACATTTTGAGTTCGTTTCTCGATGGTCCAGGTTTTCCCTTCCTCACCGAATTTAACGGTTTCCCAGTCCCCATCCAAATTCAGCCGTTGCACGATGAGACGCTGGTGGGAATCCAGCCCGATTTTTCCCATCGGCCGGATATCCAAGCGTTTCGAATTGTGCTCAAAGGCCTCGTCGTCGTCTTCACCTAAAAACAATTCGGTGCAAGGAAAGCAGGCTTCGGTGACAAACTCCAAGCTATCGGAGCGCACCAACCACGGCTTTTTCTCGGTGGTTGATTCCGGTTCGTCGGCAGAATGTGTTGAGGTGGCCCCCAACACCGCAGCAGCTGAGGCAGGAGCGGAAGAACGGGCTGAAGCTAAGGCCGATGCCGGTTCGCTATCGCCATTTGCAGCAGGTTCTGGGGTGAGTCCGTCTACGGGAACGATTTTCACGGCATCTTGTTTTTGGGGCAAGATGGCAACAAATTCTGGCCAGGTGAGGATATCAGCACCTCGGATTCGCTTGGTGCCAAAACTGATGGTAATCGTGATGAACAGCAGTTTGACTTTAACATGACCGCCGGTCGGGGGTCCCCAAAAGCCTAACTTGCATCCCACTTCCACCTTGATGCCTTTGCTGGAATGATCGCTTCCAAATCGTAAACGCGCTCCGACCCGCACTCCAATATCTAGAATGAAATAAAAGGGATTCCACCAGATCACGATATCGGCATTGGCAGTCATCCACGCACTGACTGGCCCGGCTTCAAACCGAATATCCAAAGACCCACCTGCCATCACGGCACAGGGGGTCATCGCAAAGTAACTGTTTCCGGTGATACCGATGTAAGAATCGACCGACCAATTGACGCCGATTCTGGGAATTTTGGGATACCAAGGGGGAGCACGGAAAAACGGACTATAACCGCCGACCGTGACCACAAAATCACCGGCATGCTCGTTGTCTCCAAACCAAAAAAACATGGCAAATCCCCCGGTCACCTGACAGGCAGGATCGAGCACAAAAGAGGAAGGAGAAAGCACGGCAGCAAAGGAAATTTCGCCATCTTCCGGAGCAAAATAAGCCCGGAGATCCATTTCGATATAAGCGTAGACAGTATTTCCGGTCTTGGGAAATCGAGCTTTGGAGATCCCTAAAACCGCCAATGAAAATTTGTTCCCAAACTGACCGACCATCAAGGCAGTGCTTTGAATCAATTCGTAGGTGCTGAACTGAAGACCTGCCGCAATCCAAACGTTCCCCGCATCGGGCGTGATCCAAGCCGGGTCTTTCCCTTGGCCGAGCAGTTTTTCCAAAGCTTGCATCGGTGAAGCCTGTTCGCCACCAATCTTACTTGGATCGTTTAAGCCGCTGATCAGCGGGAGTTTATCGAGTTCTTCTAAATCGGGGATTCTCAACTGACTGTTGAACCCAAATCCTCCCAAGATGCCGTTGACAAAAAAGCAGGGAGGTCCCCCAAAGGGAGAGTTCATTTGGACAAACACAAAAAGAGACACAAAATCCTTGTTTTCTGCATAGGACCCCATGCCTTGTAAGCTAAACGAACTGGCTTTCAACACCGCGCCACCTCCGTATTCCCACGACCCCACGGGCCGAGGAATTTCCAGCAACGTCCCCCCGATGGCAAAGCTTTTGTTGTGGTAATCCATCCCGATGCCGTCGAGGGCAAAACTAGGATGAAATTGCTTTAACGGTGAACCAACCGACAACTCCAGCAATTCCAAGGTCAACCCCGAAGCCGACAGCGACGTGTTCAGCACAAACCAGATGCGCCCGGCATCGTATTTGATTCCGATCTTTTGAAAGAGTACCGGTCCGAACTTTTGCTGGATGTCAAACCATATCGTGCCATCAGAGGCCTCTTCTCCCTCATGCTCCGATGAAGCCCCTTTTTTGCCAACCCGAACAGGCATGCCATCGATTTCAGATTGTGAGGCAACTGGAACTGCCGGTCTTACTGCGTTTTCTAATGCTGCGTTTTCGAGTGTTGCATTCACCAGGGGTTCCGAATAGGTGCTCAAGCTGAGAGGAATAACAAGCCCTCCTAAGTTGAGATCCAAGGAAATGCGTACTCCCGAAGGCATGCCCTCAGCACCCACCTTGGGATAACCGTCTTCTATCAGTCGATTGATCGATTCCACTTCCTGTTTTTCAATAGCCTCGGAGACCAAAACAATCTGAATGTGCTCGATGGCCAGCCGGTGTTGCTCGTCGAATATTTTATTGACCAGCGGAAGGTTAGTGAGGTCGATTTCCCCCACGGCCAATCCCGAGAAATATTGATAGTTGCTGTTCGGATCCTTTCGAATCACGAAGTTGGCCTTGCCGTAATGTTTGGATTCGGCTTGAAATACAACCACATCGTTTTTCATGTCATACGCAAACGACGCGGCCACCAAAGCGAGGTCGATTTCTTCGGGAATGCGCAATAGTGGGAGGCTGAGCGCATCGATCAAGTCATTGATACCAACCTCTTCTCCTTCCGCTGCTTTCCAGGAAGCCCGCAGCAATTGCTCGTCGTTTTTTCCACCCAGATCCAGTTGGGCCGAAAAATAAACATCCCCGATGGCAATTCCCCCTTTCAAACCATAGGTTTTGACATGTTGGACGGACTGGATGACGAGATGGAAGTCGGATTCGACTTCGACTCCTACAAAGGGAAGCTCAAAACTGAGATCGGTGTTGCCAAAGAAGTTATAGTCGTAGTCTTCGCCGTTTTTCACAAACAAGATGGCGAAGTCGTAGAAGCGCATCTTGACCAAATCTTCCGGAATGATGATGAGGTTGGACGAGATGGCAGCAACTACATCGTTGATTGTGACTTCTCCTTGATATCCAGCACCAATGCTCAATCCTCCCGCGTCATCCGCCGAGATTTCTACTTTAAATACTCCCTGAAATACCTGTGGGTAAAACTCGAATTCGGCCTGGAATGTGGCTAAGGAAAAAGCTTGCTCGTCAAACGGTTGTTTCACCGAATAAATCATGTCCAGATTGTTGAGCGTAAAACCACCCAGACTCCAACCTTCAAAAGCTCCTATGTCAATACTGAGATGTTTAAACCGTAAATCCGTGGATGTTTCTGGCAGACGGAGTCCTGCTACAAATCCGTTTAAGGTGATTTTCTTAAAGACGTCTTTCAGCACCTCCGGGATGGCTTCTTCAAAGAGCTGTCCCCCCAGCAAATCGACCACATCCTTCGCAGAGATTCTCGTACCTTGGCTGGGTAAAATTGCAAAAACGGTATTGCGCGAATTGTGAAACAACACGGCTTTGAAATCCAATTCCAACGATTGTCCGATTTTCAAGCTGACGGTGAAGGTGAGCCAACAAGTCTGTTTGCCTTCTTCATTGGTGTGATGTTCCAAACCGAAACGAGGATGATGCACGGCAAAGGGGGGCAACTGGACTTGAGCCTCAAGGGGAGCAGAGAGCATCATATTGGGACCATCGGCCTCCTCGTCCTCGATAACCGAGGGGTCGACCGGACCGCTCAAAACCAATGCGGTTTCCTTCAAGCTTTGGGGCAACAATGCCTGGATTTGCTCCAGTTTCCCCAACACCTTCAACAATGATGAAAAATTCAATCCGGGTTGGAGGACAATCGAATGGGTCTTCCAAGAATAGCTGGGTTGGTCGGAAGTGGAGAAAACAAAACCGGATTGGTCTAAGGAAAGGGCATCAAAAGGGTAATGATCCAAGGATGGGAACGATTTGACAAACTGCCAATCCTCATCAAGATCCGTTTCAAACTGTAGCTCGACTTCGTTTTTTGAATTGAACGAAAATTCCAAGCGAATCGAGATCGAGTCGAGATTCAAAAAGGAAGTCTTGCCCTCAATGGTCAGACGATTTTCGTCAGGCTCCGGAATGGATTCGGTCTCGACTTCCAAATGAGAATCCAAGCGCAACGCTTCTTTCAACAGCCCATCGAATGGCTCGACAGGGTTCAATTTAGCAGCTTGGATCGATTCTTCAGAAACAACAATCTTTCCGTTGTTTTCCTGCTGCTCTTGAAATTCTTCTTGTAGCCTCTGCATTTCCATAGGAAGCTCCTAAATTTCAATGTATAGGGCTAGGTGATCGCTGGTGTTGTAAATCCTGTCGTAGTTGTCCCATTTGCGAAACTTTTTTAATCGCGGACGGTTATTATTAAGCTCAGGGTTGACCCCTTGTGGTATGGGGATCCCATTGATCAGGGAAGATTCGTAAGTCATACCACCGCGCAACTCCACAGTAACAGCGGCACCAGGCATGGACTGGTTATAAGGCTTTCCCACTACCGTGTTGACCACACTGATGTTGTTGGGAACCGGAGGATAGCTATTGGCACCATGGCGGTAAAAAACGTTATCAATAGAGCCAGTATGAACGACATCTTGAAAATTATCGCCACCCTTACTTCCCATATATCCAAACCGAGGATAGACGTTGTGCTGGGGATCGGCGGCGACTCCATTTGCATTGTAAGGCCGTGCTTCGTTTGTCCCCAATAGGTGTGTCATGCAGAAGGGACGGCGATCATTATTAATTGCGTTGTTGTAGAGGGGATTGAGCGCCATCCGGAATGGGTTGGCGACGTTGAGCAAAGTATCGTAATAAGTTCTGAAACTTTTATAACCTTTGCTAGGATTAAATGAGTCCACGTTAAAATCCCCGACAATCACATCGACGGTTGCGGCCGGTGTGGGATTGGCAATCGCCGGGATTCGAGCAAGATTACGAACCGCCTTTTTTGCCGATGAGGGAGAGGTATGGATGGAATAAAGATTGATCGTTCGTTCATGCCCTCCAACTTCTTTGAAGCGTGTTAAAAAAGGGCTACGGCTGTCTTCATTGGGAAAATTGAGATAGAAATCATTTTCGTCCAAAAAATACCATTGTCCGGCGTGTTGATTTTCTGGGATATCGACCGGATTGCCATTGACCGTGTGCCGGACTTGACGGATGTTGTTGTTGAATGCGGCAATCGTATTGACCGGATAGTCAATGTTGTTCGTGTTTAAAACTTGGCTGCCATCGTGGTTGTACTCTCGAAATTGGTTATAAGCGATGTTGTGTCCGACATAGGCGGCCTGGATTGGCATCCCGCAAGGAAACCCCACTTCCGGCGTTTGTGCCCAGAGAAATGGCCCCGTGAATTTAAGAAACTGGGCATCGTAAAAGACGGCGACCGCCTCCCGAACCCCGGTTCCGAGATCCCCTCCTCCTAGCTTGACCGGAGGGACCAACGACCAATACCTATTATCGGTCACGTCTCTCAACTCATCCAGCAGACGCAAAACTCCCGATTTTCCATGCCCGCCCACCAAGCTTCCTTCTGCCCCCTGAACTTGACGTTGATGGACTTCCACGACCACAAAGATATGCGGGGTGTTCCTGATAAAGACTTCTTCCGCGATGTGGTTACAGCGGTGTTGCGCATGAAACGGATTTTTTGGATCCTCGATTTTCGCTTCTGAAAAATTGTTGATATTCCAAAAAAGAACACTGGTCATCGGTACCTCTACTTTTCTTCGGCTTTTCCAATGCACATGGCAGTGCCTTGCACTTTATCGGAACCGGTATCCTCACGAACAAACACCCAGTTCTCGCCCGACTGCTCGATTTTCACGATCCGGCTTGTTTTGTTGAAATTTCCCCACACCCCAGTCAAAAAACACACACTGTCCGCGACTTTCGTCATGGTCAGACGCACGGGGTCTTTGTTATCGTCATAACTCGAGCCAATCGTGTACGTCTTGATCACATGGACTTTTCCAAAAATTTCCCCTCCGACATTGAGGTTGTTTTTCACGTTTAAGTCCCCCGGATCGGTCGCGGTCCGACACGCCATCAGCAGTGCAAGAGGGAGAATAAAATTAACGACACGAAATTGTACTTTCCAATATTTCCTTGCCATGACTGCTCCTTCTAACAAACCAAGATAACTTTGAAGCTTCTTCTCGAAGCTCGCACACGACTCACTCAATTGTCTCTACTCTCCAACAAGGCATTAATCAATCGTTTTGTTAGCGATGTTCAACCGTTTTGTTAGCGATTTGATTGAAAAGAGAATAGTTACAACAAAACTTCTCATTCACTACTTCACTGTGATAACCTTAGAGAAAATTCTTATCAGCACACTTATCCAATAAACTCGGTACCCGAGCTAAATATTCAGATCAACGCGCGCTTACAGCACTACAAATAATCCGCTAGGAACTTATCCCCAAAAAACGTAAATACAAAAATTTATTAGCTTGACTTGATATATAAACAGGGAGGATTTTGAATCAAATTTACCATTATATGGACAGATAGACATAGTTCTCTAATTTGGTGTACAAAAGGCAAGTTTATGCTTTCATACCCAAACCTGACACCAGTATGGTAACATGACTGTGGAAAATCTATTGTTAACGTCATATCAACCTAGTGGAGTTGCAGGAGCCTTTCTACTGTATCCTACTCTAACTGGCAAAAATCCGCAGACTGCTATTTACTGTATCCCCAAAGAATTACAAACCACCCCGACAACGTTATTCGATCTAATCACCGATTGTACGAGCGGCAGTATAACGACTGTTCAATTCTATTTTTTCGGTTCAACCTTTAGTGATTACAGTAAAATACTGAATGAGATTCAGCACCTTAACCTAAAACCCCCATATAACAATAACAGCTTCATCACTTGGATTGATGAACCTTCTAAAATCTCTGACGAGATTAAGAATGCCGTTCAACTTCCCTTAAACATCAAAACTAGACAGTTTGGTGAAGGAAGTATCACTCTTCCCGATTTGCATGCCACGCCAATTTCTCCTTCTTTGCCAAGTGTTGTCATTAACCATGGCATCTATGTGACTCCAAGCAATTTAAAAAAACATTTTACAATCGGCTCGGGTCCGTTGGGATACACGTTGGCAATCACAAGCGAAAGCGATTCGGTCAGCATTACGCTTGGTCAAAATGGTAGCCGTTTGCTCACTCTGAACAACCCGAATAGTTCGAGTTCATTCCAGGTTTTTGGGATTCCTTTGGCTGCTGAGAGCAGCAAAAATTATGCACCAGGGCGGATTTGCTTGCTCAACAATGCCACACTCGACGTAGCGGATCAGGAGGCAGCCCCTCGTTTCAATTATAGCCTTCAGTTGAACCAAGAGGATGTTCTTGGTGATGTGGGTCACCTTCAGTCATCGGTCCTGAAGTATCCCTTGTTCAAAGCCCCTAACGTGCTGAATGGAAAGGAAGGGAAACTTTATTTCAATCCATTGGCTCCCGGAAACGGCTATCTCGAAGTAACCGTCAATAGTCAGCCATCCCTTCAGAGCGCTTTCAGGACGGTCCATGGGGATTACGTGAAGCTTTCCCCAATTTTGAAACGGGGACAGGGACTTCCACCAGAAAGTGGTACCTTCCACTTTGCTTTCAATTGTGCACTTGATGGCTGGGGGTACCTAACGCCCACAGGTTCTTATGCAATGACTATTGATGGCCTTGCGACGTCAGGCAAGTTGCTTTGCGGTTTATCCGGTACCGAGGTGGTTGAGTTCCAAAATGCAGATCAAATAAAATTTACTCCGGGTGAGTCTGGACATGTGTCTGTAAGCCCAGAGGCAGGCTCTAAAGGTTTGAAGTATCCCAACGTGGCATTCAAACTACAGACAACAAAGCCGGTTCAGTACACCACGGCTTGGGCTTCCATAGTACCGAGTGGGTCAAATGCGAAAAGCCCCTACTATTCGGAAGGCGATAGGTCTCCCTTTTTTAAGTATAAAAGCGTTCAGGGCGCGGATGATAAAGAATTGTCCTACCATGAATTGAGCCTTAAAAACCTTTCAGGTGGCAATAACGTCTTGTTCCCCATGGTGCCCTATGGAGCGGTGGTTCAGGCTTCAAGCGGGTTTGGCCAATTTGCGAAATATGTGAACGCCTTTGAATTCCAGTGCCTTAACCCGACGCGTCAGAAACAGATCGAGGCTTTGGGATCCTCCAACCAGCTGCCAAGTGACACGGGGCCAGTGTACACCCTCACTCCCCAAGGTTATCAGGCGACTTTCGTCGGAGACAAGTGGACCGGTATCAGCATTGCGAAAGTGCCCACGGTCAAAAGCAAAGTGCCCCCTCACAAGCAGCAAAGTGTTGTCATCACCCAGATCAATGTTGAATTTGGTAGTGCTGCTGGTCTTGCTACAGATCCGCAAATTCCCACGCCCGTGCAACAAGCCTTTCTGACGAATCAACAGTTCCTTGTCATCACAGCAAACGTAAATAGCAACCTCGATAATTGTACGTTTACCGTTGAAATGGATCAGTGGAGCTTCACTCTGGATTCGATGCCTCGCCACACGACGCCTGGCGAGTACACAAACGTCTTTATCTTCAAGTCAGGCAACACCACCATCAAACAAATGGCAAAAAGACCTGAACTCTGGACGCAGTATGGTGAATTTAACGACACCACTACAGATCCCACCGGCAATTTTCTTTCAGGCTGGCTCGTGAATTATCTGGAAGAAGCAGAAACGCTTTATGATGGGGGGGCTGGGGTGACAAGCCTTAAGGAATTTTGCACCGAGATCATCGACAATCGCAACTGGAACGGCTTTCTCGCTTTGAAGGTGCCCATCGATATGCAGGTGGACACCTTACCCGTGGATATCAGAGCACTCCTGACCGATATAAGCGGCACCGTTTACGCCCATCACCTGGGGAACGAAGTGAATCACGTCCAACCGGTTCCCCAAGGTCCCTATAACCTCAACAGCCCTTTTTTTGGTTTGGTCCATTACGTCGATCCCAAATACGGTTCCTATGCGAAGCGTCCGCCCACCTATATTCCCGGTGTGAGCGGTCCGGACTTCAAAGTGCTCACCCTTGAGGTTGTTTTCCAGAAAGCAGCCATGACTCATTTTGCCAACAAATCCATGTTGGTACTGGATGAGTTTTTTGGAGACAAGGTTCAGCAATACAACCCCGGAGGTTCGGAGAGTGGCGTCAACAACATCATACTGATCGGCAGCTATCACCTGATAGACAAGGTGTCTTCCTACACGTTTTCGACGGCCCAAGGCACGGTTAGCAATTTTTACCTCTCCAGCAATGCCTTCAATTGCAACAAGATCACCTCAGCCTCCATGAGTGTGACGCAGGCCTCTCAAACGTCTCCCTATGTGGCGATATTTGCACTTCGAGGAAGCTTCCGCTTCTTAAACGATAAAACTTTTGACCTGCTTTCCTACGAGAGCCTGCTTTATCACGGCCTTTCCATGATCGTTACCATACAGAAGGGCATTAAAAATAAGTACGATCTCAACACTTCGAGCCTCACGCTAGAACTGAATGAAACCAGAGCAGTGAAGGCAGGCCAACAGGCAGGTTTTGGCCTCAACTTTGTCCGCCTTGGCTCTTTAGCGGCGCAGTTTCCCATGAAACTGAAAAGCTTTGTTCAGGCAACAGGCAACGCAACGCCTGCGGACCAAGGCTACCGTTTGCTGGAAACCAGCACACCTCGCGGTATTTCTTTCACCAATCCTGCCAAAGGAAAGCCCTGGTATGCGCTTGAATTCGATGTGGATCTGGGGGGACAGGGATCGTTGGCCTCCAGCGGTGTCATCTCGGCTACGATGATGCTGGTCTGGGAACCGGGAGGCTCCGGCAACGTCAAAGCCTCGCCCCAGTTCAAGCTCTCGGGCCCTGGTGGAGTGAGCCTAAACTTTGACCTGGAGGGGGTGTTAAAGTTCGGTGCAAAAGACATTGTCCTGAATAAAACCAGCAACATGCCGGAACTCTTTTACCTGATCTTTGAGAGCATCGCTCTGACGGTTCTGGACCTCTCGTTTCCTCCAGCAGGCACCACCAATGTGGTCCTCATGGGAAAGCCAGCAACCGCAGGCGAGGTCGTAAAGCCCACTTTAAGTTGGTTCGGCGGTTACGTGAAACAGACTGCTGGAGGAGGAAACTGAGATGGCCAATCCTACTTGCACCATTGTCGTTTGGAACATAGAGAATATGGGCCTCTATCGACAAAAGGCTACGACAATTTTTCAAGCAAAATATGGACATGCTCCAAAAGAGGGTGACGAAGCCAAATTAAAAGGAATAGAAACCTCACTAGCCAATAGTATTTCTACTTTTATAAAACTCCTGATAATCAAGTTTCAAATTGACGTGATGGTAATACAAGAGCTGAAGTTTGGCGGTTTACAAATGTTAAATAATATCGTTACATCGTTGAATAAAATTTCGTCAAACGATCCGTACTTATTTGACTTCATACCAGCATATTCACCTACTGATGATCATCTAAAATTAAGAGGTGAGGAAGATTTAGAAAAAAGAGCTACTAAAGTTTCATCAATATTAAATGATGAATATACAGAAGGGTACGGATTAATAATAAGAAAGCGTTTTTGTATACAGCCTGACTATGCGACGCAATCGTATGAAGGCTATATGGATCATTGTTATCAGTCCTGTGGTGTAGTTAAAGCGGATTCTAGTAGTAGTGTTCCATTCGCAACTGTTACATCAACATTAGACTTTCCTAATCCTGGCCTTAAACTAAACTTTGTGAAACAGGCATGTCGTACTGTAGCAGCTGCCGAAAAGATTGTACGTACTTCTTTAAATATTAGTAGTCCATCCTCCAACCAAATTGCTGTGAAAACCGCGGCAGAGGTAACTGATTTTGGTGCCCGCAGGCCCTGTAAGGTAAGAATTAATTTTGGTAGAGCAGGCATATGCTTACTAACGTATCATGGACATCGTGCGGTGGGTACTGACAATCACACCGCTATATATGGCGCAAACCTCGCTGTCCTAGCCAAAGAAATTGAGGAAAATAATGTTATTCTGGCTGGAGACTTTAATATTATAAATGGAAACGATATAACGTCGATATACAATGCATTACTAGCAGGAAAAGGTTATTCGAATTTAACATGGAGTCCTGCAAAAAGTGCCTATCAAGAGACAAGATTCAAACCAGAAAATGGTGAATGTAAAAATGGAGCTCCTCTTGATGTATTGTTTACTAATTGTAGCAGTTCCTCTGGTGTTCCAATTGGTAAAGGCACCATTTTAATAAACATACCTCATCAAATGAATACGAATATTGATTCTTTAATGAAACCATTATTTGAAAAAACGGAATTGAGAGATCTAGCAATGAAATACTTTAAGAATCAGGCAAATCCAAATGCGAGGAAGTTGATAAGTTATTTAAATAGAAATGTTCAACCTGATTTAGAGATCATGCAGCTTTTATATTTTTCACTCATTAGCGACCACCTGCCCTTGAGAATTAAATTAGAGCTGCAATAAGCGGAGGAATAGTGGCTGATAAGACCTTGCATGGTATGATAAATACTTCCCTTCAAAAAGGGAGCATACTTTCCCTCGGAAAAGACATCTACCAACTCGCCCTAAAGGAGGCAGACAACCCCGACTTAGATCTGGTTTTGATAACGATCACCACCGACTTGACCCTGCCACCGAACCCGAGCTTAAGCAATTTGACGGGCCTTTTGGGAGGAAACTTCCTGGGGTCGCTGATTCCCCCTGTAACCGTCCCCACCGATGGAGTGGCCCTGGACATCGCCAGTGTCGGCTTCACCCTCAACACCCAGGTTGAAAAGATATCTGAGGTCAATGCGTTAGTCCTTTTGAATAAGTCAAAAACAACTAAGGGCATCAACCTCATCTCACTTGAGGTGGGAAACGCTACTGTAAATGTGACCTTAGATTCCGTTTACTTTCAATGCGCCGCGCCGGGAAGCCCAATCATGGTGTTTACGGCGACCTTAAACGGTTCGGCAACGATTGGTGACAATTCGGGGGATGCTCTCGTGCTGGATGCCTCGGTGACCTTCCCGGGGGGAATTGTCTCGATTCGGGAGCCCAGCGGCAGTCGTTTTAATATCAGTAAATTCTTTAAACATGTGGGCCTATCCCTGCCCATTGATATCGGCTTATCACTAAGCGACTTTGAGTGCTCCATCAATCCTGGAGCCAAAAGCCTGCACCTGGAAGGAGCCTTGACGCTTCAAAATGGTAGTTTGATTGATGGGGTTTTGACCCTTGAGAAGCTGTATTTAATCTTTTCACATTATCCGCGAAGGACGATTGGCACGGTAAGGTGCTCTTTGCTGATCGAAAAATACCTAGCCTTGGACATTGGCTTTACCTTGAATACTGGTCAAAATAGCTGGCAGCTCAGCGGGAATATCAACATTCCTGCAACCTGTAAAAACCTGAATGTTTATTATAAGAAGAGTAATCAAACCAATCGTATCATTAAGCCCGTAAACTACAGTTATGCACTGCCGGTGACCGACCTTGCCGATATCTTTATCAGCGATTGGAGCCAACACCTTCCTAGTGCCTTGCACAGCCTCAGTATCGCCTTGCTGATAATCGATTACAGTTATTCCAAAGGGAACAGTACCTTTGAACTAACCGGTGAAGTGGACGGCCATTGGAACCTGGACGGCAATGATCTTAAAGCCGATGTTAAACTTCATCTGCAATATGACTCCAGTCAATCCCCTAAGTGGTCTGGTAAAGTCTCCGCAGACTTTGTGATGGACGGATTCCACTTTAATCTGGCTTGTCAGTTCGGCACTTCTCAGGAAATCCAAGCCTCTATCTCGGACACAATAGGCGGAAAAAAAATCGATATATGTGGCTCTTACAATGAATCAAAACACAAATTAACGCTGAATTTTAAACACACACCAAGCCTTGCTACTTTGATGAGCTGGTTTGTCGGTGAGCTGACAGGCAACAAGTACTTCGAGTTGCCGGATCCATGGGATACGATACTAGGGGAATTCAAGATCCCTGACGGCACGACCCTTACCATTGATACCAAAACCAAGGCGGTCAGTTGTACACTTCATCCGGATATTGATCATTTCGGCATTAAGATTTCTTCCATTACCATCCGCTATGCCCGGCCCAAAACCGGCCCAAAGGAAGACGGACTTAAAATTAAACTAACCGGCACTTTTCCGTGGACATCAAGTCCCATCTCCTGGAACCCAGCCACGGAACAGCCTCAAAATGTCCCTGGCCGCGGGGCGTCTATTATCGATATCGACCTTATCGCCGCTGGCCAACACGTTGAGATAATGAACCAGCCACGGCATGCGGTCACTGGCTGGAAGCAACCGGATACCGTCGGGAATGCTGTGAAGGACATTGAATTATCCTTCAAACAATTGAGCAGTGCGCCCGGCACGTTCCCAGAGGGTCTTGAGTTCTCCAAATCAGCTGGATGGCTCCTGGGCGCCCATGCCACGTTTCTCGGTCAGGCCGACGTGCAGTTCATCTTTTTAGACCCGCTCATCTACGGTCTGAAGGTGGATGTAACAACAAGTAAAAGTAATAAAAAAAACAATAAACTGGACCTTCTGGCAGGGCTTCAGGCTGAAATACTTTACCGTAAGGTCAACAAAACCGTGGGTGAGTATGCGGGTTCTCTGACGCTCCCGACCAAAATACGGAAGATCCAGTACGGTACTGTCCATATCAACTTGCCCTCGATTTCCGTTTCTATCTACACCAACGGAGACTTCTCTTTTGACATCGGCTTTCCACATAACCTCGATTTTTCTCATTCCTTCTCGGTGTCGGCTGACAGCTTTGCTGGCGCGGGCGGTTTCTATTATGCCAAACTGAATGGCCTGGACCCCAAATCATTACCCAAGATCACCGGAAAAGGAGGGGGGGTTTTCAACCCGGTTACTGAGATTGGTATCGGTTTCCGTGTGGGAAGAGAGATATTCTGGCACAGCGGACCGCTGAGCGCTTCTGCCAGTGTTATGCTCGAAGGACTGTTCCAGGGAGTTTTTGCCAAGTATGTGAGCAATAACCAAGCTCACGAGGGAGAGTATTACTCGATAAAGGCTGTTTTAGAGGTAATCGGGCATATCAAGGGAGAGGTCAATTTTGCCATCGTGAAGGCCTCACTTGATGTAACAGCTTATATCAAAGCCAGTCTGAAGCTAACCGCCTACCAGAAGACACAAGCCAAGGTGACGGCCACCGTATCGGTTTCCATCACTGTAAGTATCAGTCTTGGACTTTTCTCCATACATATTCACTGTCATTTTTCAACGACCTTCCACACGCAGGCTAGCTTTGGTACTGACAGAACGGCAGAAGAACCGTGGACCTTGCCCAAGTCAACGGGTTCTGTTTTTGACGAGGTCGCGGTTGGAATGTCAGAAGCGCCAGTCGTGGCAAGTGGAAGGTGGCAGGCACTTACCACAACCTCCAAAATGCCACTTCAGATCGATATTCTTCCCCAAGCGACTCGTGACGGGAGTGGCCAATGGTATTATATCGCCCAGTTCGCCATGAATCTGGATGAGACGGTATCTTCGGGACAGAACACATCTTACAAAAACTTCATTACCGGTATCGTGACCTGGGCATTGAATTCAGCGAGTACAACACCTGAGACGACATACAGCGCAGCTTTGGCAAATAAAGTCACTCGCAACCAGATCGAAACTCTTTCCAAAAACCTCAGCGCTTATTCAAACAATGCGAACGAAAACGCGCCGACTGAGAGTGACCTGAAGGCACTTTTTACGGGCCTGTTTCAAGCTACCATTTCCAAGCCGGATACGAGTGTTAAACAATATAGGGCGTCCTTTTTCCCCGCGTTTCCCGGTACAACGGTCGACGTAACTGCGGGCACTATAACGGCCAACAGTGTGCTGGAGACAGCTCTTGTTAAAGACCACTTTGGGGACACCTCCTTCAGTGAAGTGCAAGGCATGGTGCTGTCTGATTTTATTGTTCTCACGCTGACCAATGCTCTGAAAACTGCACTTGACGGCGATGCGGTGCCTACCGATTCTACCCTGGTAGAAATCAGCAAAATAATTCAATCATTAGACAAAGGCTTGGATTCTATTGCAGGCCAAACAACCCGGTTTATGCTTCATGGAACGAGATACAATTCCAGCTCGTTATATAGTGCGACGGGTCAGCAGCAACCCTTTAGCCCTCTAGCGATAAGTGATAATTTGCTTATACATGTTTCCTGCCCTGCGGGCGTATGGTGGGACGGTGCTGCATGCGACATAAATCTGCTTACCACTGACAAAACCCCGATCATTTTTCGGCCTAATCAATTTACCGGTCACACACTCAATACAAGCGAATTCACCTCTCTAGAAATTTTGCCAGCCCACAAAACAGTAGACAAACATTTCCCAATCACGTCTGGCATCAACACCGATAAATCCAGCAGCATTTGGCACTTGCCGTCGACGCTGATCAACGGCTTGCTGTCCGGCAAGATCACGCCGACAGACTGCACGCTTTGGCAAGTGAAACCCGATACAAATGGGCATATTCATAACGGTAAACCCACCCCAATCGTCGATGCTTCCTGGGTCATGACCGTTGATTTTAAAATAAAAAAGATACCGCTTCCCCAGGCGCCGGGTAAAGGGACCGAGGATATGTCCAATACTTATCAGCTTGGCATGGTAAACCAGCTTGGTTTGATTCGTTTGGAGCAATTGATTGGTGACATACAGGCTTACAAAAAGGGGACCTTAACAACCGCCTCTGTCGCTAGCCTTGATATCAGCTACACTAACGGTAAAGATTCGACTAGAGAAGCAAATCTTTTATCGGTAGACGACACCAACGTTTTTATGATGCAGAGCAACTTCTCGACACAGACCAACCCGCCCAACGGTATGTTTCTAGAAGTAGCGCGTGGCGGTCCCTCGTCCGTTGATATGTCGGGTTTTATCTACAAGATCTGGACCGGAGGTATTACCAATTCGGGAGGTTATTTTCTTTATTGCAAAGGGCTGCCCAAGACATCATTTGATGGCAACGGTATCGCAGCGGTGAGCCTGGTAATCACACTAACGGGGCGCAAGAAGTATATGACGGGTGTGATGTTAGAAGATGCAGTGAATTCGTACGATAACCTCTATGTTGCTGAATCCGGCAAAAGCGTGACTCACGCAACCCTTCCCCCAGGCAAGTTGGGACTGAGGTTGACCAGAACAGCCCCACCTCCCCCCATTTCAGGCAATCTGAAATACGGCAACACATTGGACCATCTGTATAACATAATCACTGCCACACTCACGAATATGGGGACGAGTACTAAAATCCATGACACTTACGAGCGCAATACCCCAGTTACAATCAGCCCCAAAAACAAGTCTCAACAAGATTTGAATACCTGGTATTACGATCATGTCTTTAAGTGCATACCTGCATTTGCTCACGATGGTAGCGGCAAGCCACCAAGCCCTATGAACCCCTACCAGTATGTTGGTACGGCACCTGAGTTTACCACGTTGCCAACCGACCTTTTTGGGAACCAGTGGGACGCTCTGAATCTCTCCCTACCAACCGGGTCCACGATATCGTACACAGACCCAGTCATCAGTTTAAAGCAGCTCCCTTACCTACATATCGATTACACGTTCGGTTCTTTGTCTGGTAGCAATGGCAATCCCCCCATCCATTGCATCTTTTTAAACTTTAATTTTGATATGCCAACTTATGGTAACGGTTCTGGCGATATTCCACTCAGCCACCGGGTAACGGATTGTGAGGTCTATGCCAAAGCGATATGGCAACTGTCTAATAATACAAAAGCATCGATCAGCACTACTTTTACCAGCCAGGTGAACGACACGGATTTGGAGAAAAAAATTCTGACCATTCTCAATGAAATTTACACGACTCTAGACACGAAGCCTGCTCCTCCACCTTCCACGATCACGAAAAACATTTCTGTTCCAATAAAGGGCGATATCAACGCGCAAGTGACTTTTCCTTTAAGCGTGTCGTTGATCATTAAACGCACGAATTACGTAGACACGGCCTTTAGAGACAACCCCGCAGTCACCTCGTCTACTGTTCAGTTACCGCCGCAAATGGTCGTTCACAACAGTACTAGCAAACAAAATGATTTGAAGCCTTTTGCTACAAATTTTGAAACAATCTTTAGTGGCATGAAGCTAGCGGTTGGAGTGATCGACAACAGCGGTGCTCAAGTTAACGACCACCAAATATGGGTGGTGAGATTTGGTACTGGCAATATTGAGGTCGCCTTTAACCAATCAATTTATTACTACTACGCCCCCAAGCCCCTGTCCAACAAGTTGCAGTCAAGGGATAAAATCGCAGTCGATACCCTGACATCGAGTTTTACGATTGATTCAAGCACAACGTCATCCGTGTCAGCAAATAATGTCGATCTTGATGCTGAAATGCGCGCATTTCTGAAGGAAATTGACACGATGTTCACGCCAGAAATGTTTGTCAATGCGGCCATTATTAGCCCAAGTGCTGTTTCGGCGCTTTCCACCGCTAAACAGAAGCTGGCTCTAAAATTCACAGACTACGTTAAAGGTCTTGATCCAAACAGCATCGGCAGTGCTGAGGCACTTCGTTCTGCGACCGAGATGTACCGACAGGAATGTCTCATAGAGCTAAGCAATTTTTACAAGATGTCGTCCGTTGCCATTGTTAAGACCAATGCAAATAGTAACTTGGCTTCTAGCTTCAAAATGAATTTTCTAGGTACTCCCCAAGCTGCTGGGGTTGATGACCATGGAGTGACGATGACGACAGGAAAAGCGCCTATAGCAACTAGCAGTCAGAGCACTTACATGCCCATCGGTATTTTTCCCAAGAAGGCCCGCGAACAAAGCTTCTATCATGCCAAACTGAACTTTCACCTCACCGCTTTAGAACACAACTTTCGGAAACCTATCGAATTAGGCGGTTCAACTTATGAACTAGGGTCATGGCTCAAGTTTGTGAAGAACCCCAGTTCGATTCCAATAGGCAGCGTAGATATCCCCATCCCCCTTAGAACGTTTCCTTCGACACCTCGTCTAGACAGACAGTATGCGACGGATCTGGCAAATATCGAAAGTAGTGCTGATCAAAATACATTGATGGAGCTTGCCAAGTCATGGAGTCTGAATGGGAGTTACCATCATCATTTTGTAGCTCAAGATTCGCTTAGCTTGACCGTCGATTTAGGCAAAGTAGCTGAACATCACTCGGGTACCTCCACACACGGAAAGTCGCACACCAAAGACCTCCTGGACACCCTCGTTCAGTTTAAGACTTTGTACCCCCAATTGAAAGCGGAGCTAGACAAGATCCGCGCAGAAAAAGATCCAAGCCCCAAACAAACAAACATGTCCAATGCTTTAGAGTCCTTTGCTACATTGGTCGGTGATGTGGCGGATTGTTCGTGGGATATTTTGGGTTCAAATGCTGGCGGATCGTCAGGAGGAGGGCCACCTCAACCGGCAAAACCTACTTCCAAATTTGAGATTTTGGAGGGTGTGGATAGCAAGGGATTTCCACTGAAACCAGAAGATCCTTGGAGAGCTATTGTCAGTATGGACGGTCCCAGCAATGAACTTGGCTTTTTCCCACAATTGCAAATCCCAGGATATGAAACAGTGATCGACCCAAGTAAACCTCTACCCACCAACGGAGTTGCCTATCATTTTACAACAACTGAAGGTAAGGGTTATCTCCTTGCCCATAACGCCGAATTTTTATCTAAGCGTATTGTTGCCGCAGCGCCCGTTGCAACAGATATCCCTTCCAAGACACCTCTCAATATTCTCATGTCTCAAACAGGCAACTTAACGATGCAGATTATCCGCAACAAAGAACTGCCTACGGATTTTTGGTATACGACTCCAGAGGTTACTTATAAATCCCCTCTATCCCCCCTGTTGGTTTCTGACACAGTTATCAATATGGCTGGTTTGGGAGTCGCCAACGGGGTTGCTACAAACAGGACGCTTGATCAGCATTTAATTCACTTCTTTGATGAGTTGCTGAAAAGCTATACCACTCCACAAGGTGAAGAAGACGGTTATTTTCAGACAGTCGTCACTTTTAATTATCCCTCCACAATGAGTCAAAATTTCAGCTTACAGCCCATTAGCATCCCCATCACCTTCAGGTTGTCTACAGCTGTCTCTTATGGGTCCCAGGCTTCACCGATAAGCAAATCAACCTATGTGAGTAGTTTGAATGCGATCATTTCTCATTGGATCAAAAGCCATTATGGGACGGTAGACAAACTAAACAGCAATCAAAATATTTTAGGTTCCTGGTTCAATTTTGACATCTCACTCTTCTCCAGTAAGTCAGCGACAGGTGATCCGATCTTAAGACTGAAGCGGGTTGAACTTCCTAGCAAATACATATTGCCATGATCGCAAGTTGAAGCTTCGATCATTTTATTTTCGATTAATGGATGAAGGAGTTTCCTGTGATTATAAAAGAAAAAAATACGACTCAACGGTTTGTTGATGCAGTTTTAGATTCTGCACCTTCTGTTTCTAAGCCTTCTGTTTCTAAGCCTTCTGTTTCTAAGCCTTCTGTTTCTAAGCCTTTTGTTTCCTTAGTTTTTCTACAAGCACTGTGCCTCTTGGTTTTCTCACCTATTGACATTTTTGGTGCAGGAGATGAAAGGCAGGTCTTTCTTGAAGGCACCCAAGTCATGACTCGTTATCTCGATGGCAGTGAGCCAATCCCCTACAAAGATCCTCATGGCAATGAAGTGAACCTATATTTTGTGGACGGAATCGGAGGCGGAGACGGGTCTCACTCAAGCCCTATGCAAATTGACGAGGCCCAAAACAAAGCCGATCAAGGGGATATATTGGTGCTTCTTGGCAACAATGGAGCGATCCAACCTAAACAGACGATTGTTCTGAAAGATCACATGAGGCTTGTTGCTCCAAGCGGCTCGAATAGTCACCGACTCAAGCTCGGTGAAACTGCGATTCTCGACTTAAAAAACCGTACTCATTCGGGTCCTGTCATTATTGAGGGGTTGGAAAATGGCAAAGATGTTCTACAACTTGGCAGTAATAATGTAATCCATGATGTGACGATTCAAGGTGGGACAAGGGGAATCGTCGGAAGGAACATAACCCACGCGACACTGAGGAATATTACGTTCAATCATACTCACCTGAGCAGTATCACTCTCCAAGGAGTAAAAGGCTCTTTTTCATTTGATAACGTTAAGATAACTAATAACTCGGGGGTTCCAGTTTCTATTATTGGTAGCAATGCCACAGTTATATTTTTAGGTGGATCCATTACTCAGAGTGGAAACGCTGACACCGTGTCCGTTTCAAAGAACGATAAAAGTTTTGTTCTCTTCTTAGATTCCGCAATTAGTGCCACCGCCGGTGGAGGGTTGGTATTTAACGGTGCCAACGGTACTTATTACTTTAACAGCAAGGTGTCCATGAAAGGGACAATAAACGGGGTCAATATCTCAAACGATTCTGCGGGCACGTTTTCTTTTTTTAATATGGATATCACGGGGACTTCTAAAGTTGGGATGGCTCTTGGCGGGTCTGGTCAACACGTCTTCAATACAACCACTATGAACATGGAAGGCAAGGCGCCGGGTATTAGTATTGATCGCTCCAAGGGCAGATACATGTTTACCGATGTCAATATTAGGGATGCCTCAAAATATGGAATGGGTGTTGGTGAAAGCAACGCCGAAATACATTTTAATAGCGGCTCTATCAAATATACTAAGAATGGAAGTGCTTTTATTTTTCATACAGGCCACAATTTTAACGGCACATTTAAAAACTTAGAGATCGAGGCAGATAGCCATAGTGCTCTCCAATTTAATAGTGCTAAGGGAACATTCAGTTTTTTGACCTCTTCCATATTTGCGGCAAGTGGAGCAACTGGAGTCAATTTAACCGGGAATTATAAAGCTAGCATTACCTTCAATGGCGTCACCATTGATGGTAATAATTTGATCAATGTAAGCGACAATGACGAAAGCTATCTTACTTTTCTCCAATCAAGACTTATCGCAACAACCGGTCACGGAATTTTGTTAAACAGCGCAAACGGGACTTACGATTTTACCAAGGCCAACATCAACATCAACGGTGCTAAGCAAGGGATTGCCATAACAGGGAACTCAAATGGCACCGCAAAATTCAAAAACGTTCGCATTCAGTACACCCAAGAAGCCGGAATATATCTGAATAACCCCTATGGCACCCCTACCGTGACGATTTCCGGTGGCATCATTAACAATGCTGATCATTCCAAATTAGGTCCCCTCTCCGTCGCAAAGAATGACAAAAGTCATCTAACTTTATCGGACATCACTTTGACGGCCAGGTCAGGAAACGGCTTAGTTTTGGATGGAGTGAAGGGGACATATCGATTTTCTGGTGGAGCTATCCACATGAACGGACCCGACAGCGCTATTCAGATTGAGAACGTTGGCACTGATGCAACCCTCTCTTTTAACAATGTTGACATCACCGGAGCCAATCAAACGGCTTTAATAGCGTTTAACAACAGTGCATTGCCTGTGACTTTTACTAAAGGTTCTATCACGCAAAAAAACGATTTTCCGACTTTGACTGTCAGCGGCTCCGTCACAAGTGATCTCACGTTCAACAACACTCGTATTTTTTCCACTTCAGGAGAAGGATTGGTCTTTAATGACGCCCAAGCGGTTTATACATTTACCGGCGTCACGATGAACATGGAAGGTGTTGCCAGCGGTATTCATATCTCCAATACCAAGAAAGGCTCGTTTCTATTCAACAATACAACGATCAGGGGGCGCTATCGTGTTGCTCCCATCTCGATGACCAATAGTTCTGCTGCTCTGCAATTTAAGAACGGCTCGATCACTCAGAATGGGAATGGAAAAATATTGAGCCTCAGTAAAGGAGATAGCAGCCACCTTACCTTTAGTGGCACCGATATCACAGCAACCGCAGGTGAGGGACTGGTGTTTGATGGGGTGCAGGGGAGTTATACGTTTAATGCAAATGGTGAGATAAAAACAAAAATCAATCTGGGGACGACCGGTTCGATTGCTATTAGCAATGTGGCTAAAGGATCGTTGAACTTCGGCGGAGTCGAGATTAATGGAAATTCTACCGCCAATACCACGGCCCTTCTGAAGTTATCGGGGAATACAAACACAGCCAACAATCCCATCCGCTTTCAGAATGGTTCGATCACATACAGCGGTGCCGGGAAGCTCATCAGTGTGTTAACAGACCATGGGAACTTTGCCTTTAACAGCACCGATATCACAGCAACCGCAGGCGAAGGAATGGCTTTTAGTGGAGCCAACGGTAGTTATGCTTTTTTAGGTACAGAGGCTAACCTGATTATGCTCAGGAAAACGACTCATGGGGTTAAAATCTCAGATGGTTCGACCGGTACATTTACGTTTGCTAATGCCAATATAAGTAGAACGATAAAGGTACCCGTAAGTATAGACAACGGATCGTCAATCGCTAAAGTAATCTTTACTGGTGGCTCTATAAACCCGACTGATGGAGAGATATTTGGCCTTGGCGATGGTGATAAAACAAATCTTAATTTTAGTGGTACTGGTATTAATATAACGCAAGGCAATGGACTCGTGTTCAACAACGCCAACGGCAATTACACTTTTTCTGGAACTGCAGCTAGGCCTATTGTGCTCAAGGGAACGACTCACGGGGTTAAAATTTCAGGTAAGTCGACAGGAAGATTTAAATTCACCCATACGTCTATACAAGAAACATCAGGCATAGCAGTAGAAATAATGAATTCAAATAATAGTATATACCATAGGTCTCCTAATTCAGTTGTTACTTTCAATCATTCTTTGATTCAAGGTACGATACAAGATCCTCGTAAAGATTCGAAAAAAGTATTAATCCATGTAGGAGGCCCTTATGTTTCCAACGATGTTACTTTTGAAAATAGCCAAATCGTGAGTCGAGGTATAAAAGGAATTTCTCTGAAAGGTGCCGGTCGTTATACCTTTGATAACGTGCATATTAAAGGCGTTTCTAAAAATCATTGTGTCGAAGGCCAACTATTAGATAATTATGTAGTTAATAGCAACCCTCGACTGTATTTTTCTCAATTGCATTTTAACGATTCTACAATGAAATTTTACGATTATAATAATAATAAAAATATGAAATGTAATAAGTCCATTGTGAGAATTATCGGTCATAGAAGCAGAGTTCAGTTTAATTCTTCTAAAATGAAATTTATATCAATGAGACCATCAAATAGAGTAGGGTTCTTGTTTGATGAATGTTATAATCAAAAAATTAAATTTTCGAGCTCTGCAAGAATAGAGAACATAGCAATAGGGTTCTTGTTCGACCAGTGTTTAAATCAAACATTTAATTTTCTTGGCCCTATCACAATGATTAATGTACCTACAGATATACAGCTTTTTAAATTAAATTCGTCAAATTATATTAATTTTAGCAACGTTAATACTTACCGACCTAATATTGAGATCAAAAAACCTTCCCCAAGAGGTCAATGTAATAATCGAAAATGGACTTCAGGCAATAACAATTGCCCTCAGCAGTAGTTTCAATATCAAGAACAAAAAACTATTAAGGTTGTCACTGAGAAAATCGTTCTGATAGTTCTGAAATTTAGCCAAAAGCGTTCCTAAAATTTTACTGGACTTTCGACCGGTTCGTTACTCCAGAAGGGTCTAGGCAAAGCTTTTCTCTATTCAGAACCGTTTATAAATTTCAAATTTGCATGAAAAGATAAGGGAAAATTGATACGATAAAGAGGTTCATTGAATGGTTTCTTCCAAAATTTTTAGAGGAAAATTTGCGATGCGTTGGACAGATATTCGAAAAGCCTATCCCGATCAGTGGTTAATTATTGAAGCCCTGGAAGCCCAGACGACTCCAGACAGTCATCGTCAATTGGATCAAATTGCGGTGGTTGAAACTTGTTCGAATGGACAAAATGCCATGCAACGATACCGTGATTTGCACCGGCAATATCCACTTCGAGAATTTTATTTTGTGAACACACTACGAGAAACACTGGATATCGTGGAGCGACAATGGGCGGGTGTTCGGAGAAATCATGCAGTTGGTGCTTAAAGACAATCTTCCATTCATCATAACTGAACGTTAAAAGGAGTCAAAGGTATTAAATCCAAACGGTGATTTCTTTTGAGGAAATCCAAAAGAGTGCCACCGATATTGGGTGCATCCATCACATGCCGCGCGCAGCATAAACGTCAAAAGTATTAATAATAAAGGCTATTTTTATTTTTTATGTAGTTTATCTGATATTATCAGATATACAGCCTCTCCAGGGAATTCTGAAAAAACTGTGTTGGTGAGCAAGTGTTTCTAACAATTCTTATTGATAGCTCAGCAAAAATCCTTATTCCAAAATACCAACAAACCTTCAAAATCTTGCTCTTGGTAGTAAAAACGTAAAGTCTTCCAATTTCAGGACACAAAAAATCATTTTCTTCTAAAAAAGGGTTTTAGTTACTAATATCATTGACGATAAGATTTTACTCCTTTCAGAAAAGGTTCATCTCAATTGAGCTAATTTTTCCTTTTCCCTCCATTCCCAGCATTTCATAATAAATTTTCAACCACTTCTTCTTCTATAAAAAGCTCCTCTATCTCCCGTCATTTCAACTCCATATTTTTCCCACAACGCTTCGAAACCTTTTTTAACAGAATGAGAAAAATACCTATTTGAAAGGACTTTCCTAACTTTATTAAAAGTTTAAGTATTTGAAATTATTAATGATTACATAAATGATAATATCAGATAATGCACATTAACTGTGTCGGAACAAACGAAACGTTTAAGGGCCTGCGGTTGTTTTCGTTTCGTGATTCTGACCCAACCTGAACAAAGAGGATAATATGAAAATCAAATCTTGGAAAAAAATGATGAAAGTGATTTTGGTGTCTTTGGCACTGATGGGTTTTGCTAATGGGGCGATGGCTGGAACATGGACTGGTTGGTTCAGTATCGATAAATTGCGATGGTCTACAATTGCAGATACTGGAACGACTTCAGGGTTGGGAGGGGTCTTGGTTTTTCCAATAGGCACTTTGGACAATCCGTTGAGTTGCACTGGAACAGATGCATATTTATCAGCCTCACAAAATGCAACCCAAACCCTATATAAGGAACTTTCTAAAATGGCAACATTGGCTTATACGGCTGGATGGCAAGTAAGAGTCTATATTGACGCGTGTGCCGGTCCTGGGTCCCGACCCCATTTTCATACGATTGAAATCAAAAAACCTTAATCAAAATGTAAAACCTTCACAAAGTGGCCTCAGAGTGGGGTGAAGTGGTCAGGTCTCAGTTGACAGTGAGCTAAGGTTTTTCCGTTTTGGTGGGCCTGACCCCAGAGGTATTTTTCAAGCCGCATGAGCGGTGTGGTTGGAAAATGGGGAGCACTTTGACAAACGAGGTTGTGAGCAAAAAGCGACCCAGCGTCTCCTCGCTCAGATCAAATTCACAAGATGCTCTAGTCTGCATCTTGTATCCAGAATCGGCTGGTGCTGGATATGCAAATTAGCTAGGTTAACAAAATGCTGATGCTAATGTACTCATATCCCACCCAAAGGTCGTTTTATGATTTTGCTCAACAATTTTCCCTTTCGAGTGATGGCTGTTTCCGCCCCGAATTGGGCCCGGAATCGGGTGAGCCATCCCACAAAATCCCTCGACAGCCGCACCCCGTTTAGCATCCAAAATGCAGTGCGAGTGGCCGCACATGAAGCTCAACATTTCCCCGGAGTTTGGGGAGTGAGTAACTGGTCTCGGTCGACAGAACTCCGGAAATCTGTCTTCATGTTAACGCACTACGAAGATCAGTTACCACAATTCCAAGACATGCTGCTGAAAGTACGACCTCATTTGTTGCTCATTGGGGCCATGACCCTGTCTTTTCCGGGGGCAGTGGGGTTGGCTCAAAGCGCAAAAAACTTGTTGGGGGATCAAGTTTTTATCGTGTTGGGTGGGAAGCATTGCAACGAGACCTTGTTTGAGGCGAAAGGGCGAATAAAGCATCATCGGGCTTCACCGTTGCGTCTGATGCAAGCAGGTCGCCTCCCTCCTGTATTCGATTTGGTGGTTTCTGGTGAAGGCGAAATGGTGATCCGGGACATCGGACGAATTATTGGTGATTTGGTGTTGCATCAACATCCCCTTGCAGAGTTTTATGCGCACATCGCTCATTTTCGAAAAACAGCAGGGCGGTGGGTGATGGGTTGGTTGGCTGAGGGAGAAATCCACCATCGCTGCCATGCACGCCTGCCAATGAATTACGATCATTTACCAATTCCTGCACAGTTGTTTGGCGTTCATGCCAACTTTCCGATCTTTAAAACGGAGTTCACCGGACATGCGTTCAGCGATATGGGTCCCGGATGTATTTACAACTGTTTCTTTTGTAGTGAGCGCTCTCAAGTGAATGGCAAAGTACGCCGCAAGGAAACCGCTGCCCAACGGCAATATCGCCAACTGAAGACTATTCTCACCACTTGCGAAACCGAAAACCAAACTACCAACGTCAGCGCCTTCATTGAAGACTCCGTGATGTTGATGGGACAACCCCAAGCGTTTCAAGGGTTGTATGATTTGCTGAATGAACAGGAACTGCCCATTGTATTTGGAGGGCAATTGACGGTGGACAATCTACTCAACCCCGTTTTGCAAGACGCGATTGCCCAATTGCAGGAACGGGGGTTGCGTTACATTTATACAGGTGTCGAAAGCAACAATGAGAGCATCAGTCAAAGTTTTAGCAAGAATACTCAAAAGAAGACCTTGTGGAGCCAACGCAATGATCACGCTATCGAGTTTCTGACGTCACGAGGTTTGGACTACGGTGTTTCCATTTTGTTTGGCTTGGGGGAATCATCGACGGACCGATGGCAGTTTTTGAAGAAAATTCAACAGTGGCAAACAAACTACGGCAATCCCCGAGTCGTGAGTATGAACTGGGCCACGCAGCATCCGTTGTTGAATCAAGGCGAGTATGACTACATCGATTGGGGAACACCTGCGGACAGCCCCTACCTACCGCTCTTTCAAGAGGTTTTTGGAGAAGCCTCAGTATTATATGGATTACCCCATGTTTCCCTACCGGAAGTGAACGAGATTCAAGAGCTGCGTGATGTCTTTCGAGAACTACAAATTCAAGTATGACCGATGAAAACAATTTATTTGAACGATGCCGATGGCCGCAAATCGCCATTGATTGATCGGCAACCCGCCTTGTCTGGAAACGAGTTGGCCTTCCACCTCAAAACCCATTTGGCTCCACACTTTCATGTAGACCCCACGGATCTGTATTTCGAACAAAATTTTTCGAGCCATCTGGCCCAGGTGATCATTTGGTTTCGAAAAGTGCATCCTGAATGCCACGATATATGGGTCGATAGCCACGAAATCCGCTGGGTGGAAACGATGCTCGCATCGGGGCAACTGCCTTTGGATGAAATGACCTACCCCAACTATGCCCCGCCCTATCAAAAGACATTCCCGCCCAGCCGCGTGCATCGTTTTGACCCAGTGGAGTTTTGTAAAGCCCCTGAACGATTCTTATCCCAATCCCCGCAAATTGTAGTGATGAGCCACGTTTCTCGGATCACGGGGCAGCTGTTCCCGATTGGTAAAATCCACGAATTTCTTCAACAGTATTCCTGCGATTCGGTGTTGGTGGTGGATGCGGCACAAGTCGTTGGTGCCCAATATGAGACCTTCGACCAGCACGTAGAGGCCTATATTGCGGTCTCTTCGAAGTTTATCGGGGGAGAACCACATTTGGGAATTGCCTGCTTTTCCTCCGAGTTTCAGCATCGTTACATGGCTAATCAAGCCTCTCCTGAAATCGAAACGTCACACTATGCCAAAGAACTGTTTTCAGCCCTACAAAGCCTGCAAACCCCTGCATTTCAAGATGATTATCCGAGCCGTATCCGGACCTTGAAGCAATGGGTGGAGCAGGAGTTTTCAACGATTTCTGGCATTGAGGTGATCACCGCTGAAAACCAAGTGCCGCATATCCTGACTCTGTACGTTGGAACGCGGGAACAAACCCGTGAGATGGTAACGCAATTACGAAAGCGTTTTGGAATAATCGTTTTCCACAATCTGGATTACAGTTTGGTTGAACCCGAAATACCTTGTGTCCGGGTCTCAATTTCTGCTCGGGCTTCAAAGAATGATTTGGAATGTTTGGGGAATGCGTTGCGGGAGTTAGTTGATGTATGAACGTTTGGGAGCTACTATATAGGTCTTCCGTAGCGGAAGGCTATTTGAGCCTTCCGTAGATTTGACAGACTGCAACGTAACTAGGAAAGGACAAATATTATGAAGAACTACACACAATACCCACGTTTTGTGATGATCATCCGGCATGGCGAAAAACCTGGCGATCCAAACACGGACAAAAAAGAAGATGGGCCAAACCTGTCAATTTTAGGCTCGGCCCGCGCCACAGCTTTGCCGTCTCTTTTCACCCCTGACCCGACGGTGACTCCTCGGCATGACTATAAACAACTCACGTGCAAGCTCACTGGCGCTGAGAGCAAATTCACCGGCAAGTACAAACTCAGCGATATTCCACTCGGCCAATCACGTTTCCCACAACCCGATTTCCTTTTTGCTACTGCGCGCTCTCACCATAGCAATCGGCCTTTCGAAACGATTACCCCCTTGGCACATGCGTTGGATTTACCCATCAATCAAAAATTCGACAATCACTCAAGTGGCATCGAGGAGCTCAAGAATAAGGTTCTGAAGAAGGCTGGAAAGGTGGTCCTAATCTGCTGGCACCACAGCACCATCCTAAAACTGACCAAAGCCTTCGGAGTTCCAAAGTGTGAGTTTCCATTCTCCAAGTGGCCCGGAACGATCTTCGACCTGATATTCTGTATCACATGGGACTCCGGTCAGGCGAATCTCCGGGTTTTCAACGAACAATTACTCTACGGCGATACCACTGCCACAAGCACTCCCGTTGATGTTTAAGCCAACACTGATCTCCCTGTATCTGCAATCCACTTTTTTAACAGAAATCCTTCTGGTGTAACTCAAAAGTTTTGAGCAGTTTCTTACCAAAAAAATCCTGCTAATCCCCAGTATGTCCAGGTTACCCCACCCACCTTGTTTTCTCTAAAGCCTCCCCATATTGAATTTATTCTCTTCAAATTCCATCACCTCAAATTTAGAGGTAAACCCCAGACCACTCAATTTAACGTTACAATCACAAGTTGATCAATTTAACGTTACAATCACAAATGGAAAGGAGTAACAAATGAATAGGTTTTTAGTGGGATTAACCGCAAGTATGATGCTATTTTTCGCTAATCTTGTGCATGCTGGATGTGAAGATAATTTAAATGAAATATTTGCGGGCAACCACTGTACAAAAATCAAAACTTACAAATACAATGAGGTGACAGAAAATCCCATATTGGTCGTTGTATTGCATGGTGATGCGCCGTTTAACAATCCAACATATCAGTATTTGTTTGCACAACTCGTAGCTCTTAAGAACTCCAATGTGATTTCTGTGGGAATGCTAAGACCCGGTTATACCGACCCTTCAGGAAGAACCTCAGATGGGGTAAGAGGACAGGCAATTGGTGACAACTACGACGAAAACCGGGTAAACCAAATGGCCCAAGCTATCGAAGAACTCATAAAAATGTATTCTCCATCGAAAGTAATATTGGCAGGGCACTCAGGGGGAGCCGCTATTGCTGCAAATATTATTAGTTTATTCCCTTCATTGATTGATTATGCTTTGATCGTTTCTTGCCCCTGCGATGTCCATGCTTGGCGAAAGAGTATGTTTTCTTCGACTAACAGCCCCGCATTCAGTGGAAAGATAAACACATTGTCTCCTATCGATCTTGTTGACCGCCTGAGTAAAAAAACGACTATTTCAATTGTAGGTGGAAAAGATGATGAAGTTGCCTTACCTAGTTTTAGCGAAGAATATTATAAAGCGGTTACAAAAAAAGGCTTAAAAGTCACCCTTGAATTGATAGAGGGAGGGCATGACATATTTCTTAGACCTGAGATCATTGATAACATGAATCGAATTATTACCGATTACAACAAAGCTAATGCAGTCAACATAAAAAGTCTCACAAATTATTAGAGGTACTACCTGATTGGCTGAAAGAATTGTGTTAGTCAATCAGACTTTAACTTCTTCACTTCTCTCGTCATGAACCACTTTGCTTTGGGTTTTGGATGAAGGCCCCGGTCATAACTCCGGCCACGGGGCTTCACGCGGCCTTGCTTCTTGTTTTCGTTGCCTAACGGGAAGCTTTATTTTCTCCAATAAGAGGGGAAATGGTTGGGGTGAAGCCAAGAGGAGTTCCCGCCTCATTTTATTTATCGTCAAACACCTGTTCAATGGTATCGGCTTCCAACAGCCGTTCGGCGATACGATTCAACTCGGCTTCACCCGCTTGCCGGACCTGGACTTGATAAGCTTGAGGCACCGTCCGAAATTTGAGCTGTAACTGTTTTAAAATCAGTTGGATTTGCCCTTCTTCTCGTCCTTCTTCTCGTCCTTCTTCTCG
>JANQJU010000004.1 GCA_028281495.1 SAR324 cluster bacterium | reverse complement strand
TTACCCAACCACTGTCCCAACCCAATAACCTCGTCTGTGTCAGAACAAGGAAATTGATTTGATATTATATCATTTTATATTTTATTAAATTTTATGATTTAATCATAAATTATAATTTATTTAATTATTTTTATATGTTTTAATATAAGTCATTATTTTTTCTCAACACAATGATCCCAATCAATGTTGCAGGAGGTGGCTATGGAACAAGAACGAGTGATGAACATCAAAGAAGTGGCCGAGTTTTTTAATATCTCGACCCAAGTTGTGTATGGATTGGTGAACAATGGACGATTGCCCTCCTTCAAAGTAGGAGGGTCGATGCGGATTATGTATTCCGATGTGCTCCGGTTCATTCAGGAACAAAAGCAAGAATTTGCAAAGACGCTGAATGGAAAAAATGGGACTCCGTCCCGTTTGGCTGTCCATCAATTGAGTTTGGATCTCGGTGATTTCCATATCCGAGATATCAACTTTGAGGTACCGACGGGGAAAGTTGTGGGCATCTTGGGTGGATCGGGTTCTGGGAAAACCTTGATTTTACGGGCTATTGCCGGGTTACAGGAGTTAACACAAGGTTCCATCTATCTGAATGAACAGGCGATTCATAATCAACCTGTTGCCGACCGCAAGGTGGGGTTTGTTTTTGAAAACCAAGTGCTGTTTCCTCATATGAACACGCAGAAAAACATCGAGTTTCCTTTACAATTTACCAAGATGTCTAAAGGGCAGATCCAGCATACAACGGATCGGCATATTCATGACTTGGGGATTGATGAGAAAATTTTGGATCAGATGCCCAGCCAACTTTCCCAAGGGTTCAAACAACTGGTGTCTTTGGCGCATAGTACAAACAAAGAATTTGATTTGTTGTTGATGGATGAACCGCTAGCCAACTTAGATGCTGCCCAGCGTTTGCAGATGCGACCCTTTTTGCAGAATCTCATCAAGGAGTTGGGAAAGACCACCTTGATCACCTTTCATGACCCTGAAGAAGCGTTGGTGATGAGTGATTATCTCGCTGTGATGCACCAAGGCGCTCTGATTCAATTTGGAGAAAAGTGGCACGTGTATGATCAACCGGTCAGTCTGGAGGCAATGGCTCTGCTGTCTCGCCAAGGACTCAACACCATTCCACTCGCGATCAAAAAAGGAAAAACCGAGCCTTATGGTGTGGAAGTGGATCAAGCCGATGGAGACTATTGGTTGGCTTTTCGTTCGGAAGATATTGAGGTCGTGGAGGCGGGCATTCCGGTGTCCTACAAATCGTCTCTGTTTTTTGACACATCTCGAAAAATCGCCATTTGCCACACCGAGGATACGACAGAGATACAATTGATCGTTCCCACTCAGCTGGAAACCGACTTCCAGTTTATGCCGCGTCGTCCGCTGTTTTTTCCAAGAGATGCTTCGTGACGAAATGATAAATTTGTCCTGTTGGCTTAAATTTTTTTGATTCCTCACAGAAATCCGTGACACATCGTTGATTTTTTCGTGGCACACAATCTGAAGGAGACAAGGAGTTATTCGTTTCGATCACCTTCAATCAGGAGCCACATTATGCATAAGAACTCTCCTCTTTTAGTCACGGGTGCCACCGGGTATATCGGTGGCCGTTTGGTTGCCCGTCTGTTGGAAGCGGGTTATCGCGTTCGTGCCGTCAGTCGGTCGATGGGCAAATTGAAAACCCGACCGTGGGCAACACACCCCAATGTGGAGTTGTTCAAAGCCGATCTCTTGGAACCTGCCGATTGTGTCAACGCGGTGCAAGGCTGTGAAACCATCTACTATTTAGTGCATTCCATGCTGCCCGGAAGTGCCGACTTTGAAAAAGCGGATCGCATGGCAGCCACCCATTTGGTGCAAGCGGCAGAACAACACCATCTGAAACGGATCATCTATTTGGGAGGCTTGGGACTCGACAATGATCAATTGAGTCCTCACCTGCAATCTCGACGAGAAGTGGAAGTCATCTTAAGAACGGGTTCTGTGCCCGTCACCACCTTACGGGCTGCCATGATCATTGGTTCGGGCAGTGCGTCTTTCGAGATCCTGCGTTATTTGGTGGACCGTTTGCCCGTGATGCTGACCCCCCGATGGGTTTCCACACCGTGTCAGCCCATTGCCATCGACAACGTGCTGGAATATCTGATCGGCTGTTTGAAGGAATCGAGGACCATCGGTCAGACGTTTGATATTGGCGGACCCGATATCCGAAGCTATGCGGAGCTGATGCAGATCTATGCCCAAGAAGCCGGTTTGTTAAAACGGATCTGCATCCCAATCCCCTTATTGACCCCTCGGTTGAGTTCGCTGTGGATCCATCATGTGACGCCCGTCCCCAAAAGTTTGGCGCGTCCTTTAGCAGAAGGATTGCGCAATCCGGTGGTATGTCATGACACCCGGATTCAAAATTTGATTCCCCAGGATCTATTGACTTGCCAACAAGCCATCCGACGGGCAACGGATCGCCTGAACGAACACTGTGTGGAAACCCATTGGTCCGATTCCGGACGCATCCCCGTGGCGGCATGGTCAGAACCCAATGACCCCACTTGGGCAGGAGGAACGCTGTATCGGGATCAACGTTCCCTCGAAATCCAGGCCACTCCGGAAGAAGTCTGGAAGTGTGGTGCGCATTGGTGGTCGAACCGGATGGTATTATGGGAATTGGATGTGGCAATTGCGGGGGATGCTGGATCGATTGGTCGGAGGCGTGGGGCTACGTCGAGGACGGCGACATCCTGAAGAATTGCGGGAAGGGGATGCCGTGGATTTCTGGCGGGTCCGACTGGCCGAACCCGAAAAACGGCTGATGCTCGTCGCTGAAATGAAACTTCCTGGAAAAGCGGTGTTGGATTTTCGGATCACCCCCAATGGCAAAGGAACGGTACTGGAACAAACCGCCTCGTTTTTGCCCGATGGGCTGGCCGGTATCGCGTATTGGTACAGTGTTGTGCCCTTTCACTATTTTGTGTTTGACGGCATGCTACGTGGAATCGCACACTCTCTAAAAACGGCTTAAAATGTCACGACTGCATAAAACATCCCTCCTCCTAAAGCCAAGAACGAAAGATAATGAATCACCACAACGAGGCGCATGACCTGGCGAAGAAAGGAGACCCAAAAATCATCCAGGTCTTGGTATTTGTGATGAAATAAAAACCGATTGATGGTGGTGATGCCGACCCGTGAATTGAATCCATAAATGAAGGCGTCGATGAGTTCTTTATAGATCTCAGGTTTTCTCCGCTCCAACAGCTCAAAGAGCAGATCTGCTAACACATACCGCAAGATATGAGTAAAGAACGCTAGAAAGAACGCTATTGACAGGTAAAACCCCATATTAGCCTCTCGAAACGATTATCGTTTTTAAGCCAGCTACACTTCATTTAGATCAGGCCGCCCCATCTTCCACGGAGGGCGGTAACAACAACCCTGCCAAAAACTTTTCTCGATCAGCGACCATCGACAGCTTCAAGCAATCCACCAAAAGCTGAGACGCCTTCAAATAGCTTTCCAAACACGCAGTTTGCTTCTTAGAAAACTGCCAGTCGTGGCCGATATTGCGATATTGGACAAGAATTTGTCGGAATTCTTGACCATATCGTTCAAGATCTTTCCTATTTTCTGTTTGGGGTAATTTCAACGCATCCAAAGCCTTTTGTAAGTCCGCTAATTTCAATTTTTTGGCACGGGCAAGGGCACGGTCAAGGTCAAGGGCACGGTCACGGTCAAGGGCACGGGCACGGGCACGGGCACGGGCAAGGGCAAGGGCAAGGGCAAGGGCAAGGGCAAGGGCAAGGGCACGGTCACGGTCAAGGGCAAGGTCAAGGGCACGGGCAAGGGCAAGGTCAAGGGCAAGGGCAAGGTCAAGGGCAATACTGAAGTAAAAAGCACGGGTTGCAAAGATTTCAATATACCAATAAAAACTCCTTACCGCAGTTGGGTGATACGGTGCGGAAACGGATTTTGCTTTGCTGTCGGCCCAGTGACAGAACTTCAGAAGCTTTGGATCGTGTTGAAGCAAAGCATGTGTTCTTTTGAGAAATTGGTGGAAAAAAGAATCAGCGTCGTCGAGCATCTGTGCGGTCAGCAGGAAGACTTCTCGCCATTTGTCGTCGGTGATGTGATCAAACAGACCGGCCAATCGGCCTTCGCCTTCGACCAAATACCGAGCCGTGAAATATTCTTGGAAACTCAGGTGGGAAAATGAATAGATTCGATTGGCCCGTTCGACCAGAATGCCGTGTTGGGCTTCGATGGCTTTCAGAACGTGTTCGCTATCAATATCTGCCGGTTCGTCTTTTTGGGGTAAGGCTTGCAGAAATTGGGTGATCCGCGCTTCCACCGTGGCTTGGGGCATAAGGAATTGGCCTTGATTGAAGGCTTCGGCGGCGAGGCGTGCAAAGAGATTCCGCTTTCGACCAATTGACAATCCTCGGTAGATTTCATCCCGTTTGATTTTTCGACCGGCATCCCATTTTCGCAACAGCGCATCGATGGACTCGTGATACAGATCGGATCGCGCTTTCGGGATCTCGCGGTTCGCTTCAAACACCAAACACAACAACGTGAGCAATAATGGACTCTGCCCCAATTCTTGGAGTTGTTTGTCGTTTTTAAGTTCCTTCAGAAAGGGTTGGCAGTCGTCTTCTTCAGTAAACCACTTGGTGACAAACTGCTGGATTTGCCAATCACTGAAATCAGCCATTTCCACATATTTGAAACCTTCAAATTGGTATTCATTGGCAGCAATCCGGCAAGTGATGAGCATTTGGCTTGCTGGATATTGCGTGCTCAAATCGTTCAGCATGTCGAGCACGCGTTCGCGATGTCCCCCTTCCTTGTTCACTTCGTCCAAGCCGTCCAACAATACAATCGCGTGTCCATTACTCAGCAAATAATCAATCACGACCCCGGCATCGGGAAATCGGCACACGGCAAACCGTTTTTCCAGGTAGGTGGGCAGATCCATTCCTGAATCAGCAAATGCTTTGAGCGGAACAAAAATAGGCAGCTTCTCCAAACGACCTCGGAGCGCTTGAATGGCCACATATTTCAGAAAGGTGGTTTTGCCCGCCCCCGGTTTCCCTAAAATGAGTAAACGCTTGAACGATTGGCTTTGTACCAATTCTAAGCCATCACACCGCTTGATTTGGTGTTGGTCGCCAAAGTGGAGGTCCTCCAAGTACATTTCGGAGAGGGCTTCCAGTTTGTCTCGCTGAAAGATGCGTCGGGCGGAGAAGGCTTCCAGCACCATCACATCAGTGAAAATGCCTTCCAAGGGAACCGGGGAAGGCATCCCTAAGATTTGGATGGAGCCGTAGGTTTGCTCAATACTGTCGCAATAATTTTGGGAAGCTTGAAGCCAATTGATCTTAGCCCATTTGTCTTTGAGCGATTGGTAAGTTTTTTCAGCTAACGTTTGAGAATGACGTTGGAATAACCATGCCTTTAGATCCAGTGTAGGCAATGAGGAAAATGGGTCGAACATGGGGGCCTTCGTGTCAAATAGTTAAGGGGTTATTCAAGATTCCTCAAACATTCATTCTATAGAAGAATCTGGTTCACGTGCTTCCAACAGGTCTTGTAATAAGCGCCGTCGGTCTGGACTGAGATCAATGGGAATGAAATCTTCGAGTTGAGAAACGGCGTAACGCATAAATAAGGTATAAGGAGCTTCAGGTGTTTGGCTTTGGAATAGGTGGTCCTGAATGATCTGACAGGCTTCCTGCCAAAAATTATCCTCCTCAGATTGGAATTTGTCAGGAAATTTTTGTTGATAATCTTGAACGAGTTTCAGAATTGGTAAAATGCCACGGTACAACAAATTATCGAGGCATGTTTTCCGTGCGATGACCAAGTCTTCGCGATTTAAATTGCAGAGAGCAATCGTGGTCTCGCTCTTGGTTGCACTGCCAGAGTCATGTTGGACAGGATGGATTTCTCCGTTGGCGTTGAATTCAAAGTAGTCTGCGACGGCATCATACTCTGGGTTGAGCAGCAAAGGTTGCTCGGCTAAAAAACTCGTGGATTGCAGTTTCCACTCTTTAGGATTGGCTTGAGGTTCCCACACCCGTTTTCCTGCAATTGGAAAATGATTGGATTTGGCACGATTGCATTTTTGGCAAGCCAAGATCAAATTGGTCCATTCGTACCCAAGCCAATAATATCCCAAATGGTTGGGATCGTCTTGGAGTTGCTTTTTCGGGCGATAGTGATCCACCTGAAGTGCAGCTCCCGCAGCCGTATTGGTTTCGCAAAAAGCGCACTTAGAATGGTACAACGCTTTGAGTTGGGTCGTCACTTCAGGAGCTGCATAGTAATGATTGGAAAAGTGGTGCTTGTTCTTTTCCTTTAGTGCTTCGTCACACTTGTGCTGGACTTCAGGAGAAGTCAATTTTTGAGGTGGGTGTGCAGGTTTTTCAACAGGCAACATATTACTTCACTCGATTAAGGGGACTCTTCGGGAGCTTCCAGTTGATGTTTCAATTTCATTCGCTGCAATGCTTCGCGATAGTCATCTGCGGTTTGCAACTGAGAAAAGTCTTCTAAAACCGGATGGGTGAGGGATTCTAAATCGAACAAAGGCGAGGTCAAAATCGCATTTGGCAGGAGCTGCGAAACGTCGATATCGATAGGCTCGATGTGAGTGCCTTGTTGAAAATCCCGTGTGACCTTCAAAAACACAGATCCCGAAGGTGCTCCCAAGAAGACCAAGGCGCTATGGGTGCTTGCAATAAATTGGAGCCCTGGAAACACGTCCGAAAGCAGCCGGGGCATATTTTTTTGCCAACGAGGATGGAGGTGGGTTTCGATTTCATCAATCAGCACGATTCCTTGCAAGTCGGTTGGCGCAAGCACATCGGTTTGCTGCTCAAACAGGCGGATGCACAAATCTCCAATCATCGCCAACAAGCTTTTGTGTCCGGCAGATAAGTGATGCGACGGAACCCAATGCCCTTTCTCTAGATAAAGAAATCGAGAACCTTGCTGTTTGATCCCTTCCACATTGGGCATCAATCGTTGCATCACATTTTGGATATTTTGGAGCCGCTCTCGGATCTTTTGTCCACGTATTGGTGCGGCCTCGTTCGCTTCCAAAGTTTGGTCTTTCATCCAATGCTCCAAATTCCGCAAATTGCCTCGTTGCCTTAACAGGCTATACACCGGGCTCGTTTCCGCTCGTTCCTGATCCGCGCTCAATTCTCCTTGAATTTCCAACCGAGAAGGACCATATCCCACCACCCATGATTCTGGATCGAGACTGCGGTTGGACGGTGCGTGTTCTTCCCGTGCCCAATGATCTTCATCCCAATGAAATTCGACTAATTGGGGGGCTTCTTTTTTTTGTAGCTCCAAGGCAATCCGACAGTCTTTAGAATCGAACAAGGGATCGGCATCCAAATCGCCATGCAACCCAATGGCTAAAGATTGGAGCACAGACGTTTTTCCATCGCCGTTGTCTCCAATCAAAAAAATCCACGGTGAGTCCACGGGAACATCAACGATTCCAGCGTGTTGGATGCATTGAAAATGCTCGATTTGAAATTGTTTGATCGTGAAAGGAAGTGCTTTAGCCATAGGGTCGTGTTTGAGGTTGGGAGACACACCCTTGATCAACGTTAACTTGGACAAGCGGGACGGCGGAGAAAGCTCTGGCATTGGGAGTTCTACCGTCTCGGGAAGAGGAGAATCCTCCAGCAGGCTCACGAGGTCCTCCAGATACTTTTTGCGAGAGCGGCTGATAAAAGCACGGCTTAGACAATTGAAAAACAATTCCATCAAATAATAGAGTTGGTTCACCACACTGTCCTTGGAGTGCTGAATAAGCTTTTGATAGGCCATTACTTTTTCAAGGGGGGATTGGTGGGTTGGAGTGGGGGCAGCATTATCTTGAAAGACGCGAAATACTTGAGGTTGGCCAGATAAGAATTGTTGAATCGAGTGTAAAAAGTTTCCCAAGAAGGTGTCTGCATCATCTGTCATTTCAACAGTGAGCAAAAAAACTTCATGCCATTTCTTGTCGGTGATGTGAGCAAACAAACCTTCCAATCGACCTTGCCCCTCGACCAAATACCGAGCCGTGAAATATTCTTGGAAACTCAAGTGGGAAAATGAATAGATCCGATTCGCCCGTTCGACCAGAATGCCGTGTTGGGCTTCGATGGCTTTCAGAACGTGTTCGCTATCAATATCTGCCGGTTCGTGCTGTGGGGGTAAGGCTTGCAGGAATTGGGTGATTCGAGCTTCCACCGTGGCTTGAGGTATGAGAAATTGGCCTTGATTGAAGGCTTCAGCAGCGAGGCGTGCAAAGAGATTCCGCTTTCGGCCAATCGATAACCCTCGGTAGATTTCATCCCTTTTGATTTTTCGACCGGCATCCCATTTTCGCAACAATGCATCGATGGCCTCATAGTACAAATCGGATCGTGCTTTCGGGATTTCACGGTTCGCTTCAAATACCAAACACAACAACGTGAGCAATAATGGACTCTGCCCCAACTCTTTGAGTCGCTTATCGTTTTGAAGTTCCTCCAGAAAGGGTTGGCAGTCGTCTTTCTCAGTAAACCACTTGGTGACAAACTGCTGGATTTGCCAATCACTGAAATCGGCCATTTCCACATATTTGAAATTTTCAAATTGGTATTCATTGGCAGCAATCCGACAAGTGATGAGCATTTGGCTTGCTCGATATTGCGTGCTCAAATCGTTCAGCATGTCGAGCACGCGTTCGCGATGCCCTTCTTCCTTGTTGACTTCGTCCAAGCCGTCCAACAATACAATCGCTTGTCCACTACTCAGTAAGTAATCAATCACAACTCCGGCATCAGGAAACCGGCACACGGCAAACTTTTTTTCCAGATAGCTAGGCAGATCCAATCCCGAATCAGCAAACGCTTTGAGCGGAATAAAAATAGGGAGTTTTTCTAAGCGACCGTGGAGTGCTTGGAGTGCAATGTATTTCAGGAAGGTCGTTTTGCCTGAACCGGGTTTTCCTAAAATGAACAGGTGCTTGAAATCTGGGTTTTGTACTAACTCTAATCCTGAGTATCGTTCGATTTCGTTCTGTTCTCCCAAGTGACGGTGTTCCAGATACATTCTGGATAGAAATTGGAGCTGATCTCGCTGAAAAATACGGTGGGCAGTGGGTTGTTTGAGGACATCCACATCCGTGAAAATGTCCTCAATAGCGGTCGGATTCGCCATCCCCAGAATTTGGAAGGAACTGTAGGATCGTTCGATTGCATCAAAATAGTTGAGGAAGGCTTGGGGCCAATTCGTGGTAGACCATCTATCTTTGATTGAATGATAAATCTGCTCTGCACGAGTTCGAGAATGGCGTTTGTATAGCCAATTTTCTAGATCGAGTTCAACGAGGTCGGAGAACCGGGACTCTATTTGATGGACGGACTCTATCTTTTGCATTTTTCGATCTCTTCAATGGGGGCCGAAGCCCTCTATCCTTCTCGTAATGATCCAATAATAGAGAGCATAACAGGCCATAAGGAAAAAATGAAAAATGTAATCGTTTCATAGATGAATGAATATCCACCAATCAAATCACGGCACCCAGCGAGAAGTATACCATTTCGTGGGTTTGGATTTCGGATTCATCTTCGTTGCCCAGGTCCACCCCATACCGAGCATAGCCCACCCGGAGGATATTCCACGGCGTGCTGCCTTCGACCCCAAAAGTGAATTGACCTTGGTTGATCCCGCTTCGGATGTAGAGATAACGATTTTCCAGATCGGCGGCTTCCCATAAGCCCACTTCGGCTCCTAAGTGAAATCGCTGCGTGAAGGTACGACCGTGTTTGTCGCCCGCCGCGTCTTTTTGGAAGTAGTTGCCAGTGATGTCTTTGATGTCCGTAGCAACGAGTAACAACGCCGGACCGAACTCACGGGTGACGGAGGCCCCGATGTTCACGGTTTCCACGATCTCCACATTCACATCGTCTCCAAAATCCACGCCGCCGATATCTTGCCACACCAAGCCGATTTGAGGATTCCAGTCGGCAAGAAAGCCTTGAAAGGTGAACAACCCTCCGATGTCCACACCCACAGCATCGGCTTTTTCTTCGGGAGCGGCATCTTCGATGTCAAAATCTTCGGCAATGGCTTGAGCGACCGGATAATTATCCAACTGATGAATCGTGGCAGAGTAAGACTTGAAATTGAGACCGATTTTTACCCGATCTTCCAAGGTAGCAATCCCCAATCCCGTAGAATTCATTTGGAGCAAGAGCAATTCGGCATCCACGCCACGTTGGATGGCATTGTTGACGATTTCTTGTTCATCCGAAAGATCCTCTTCGTTGGCCAGCAAGTTGGCAATTTCTTGATTCAACTGCTGTATTTCCGAGTCGCTGAGTTCTACATTGAAATCGTTTTGCAGGATGGTGTCGATTTGATCCGTGATGGAGTCCGCATCCTGGCCTTCAATATCGATGCTGCTGCTCCCGATTTTAGGAAAGCTCAACAAGGTTTGCAGCGTGGTGTAGGTTTGCCCCGCCACCCCGATACGATCCAACCAAGACAGCGCGAACGGCTTTTGTTGCTGATAAAAACCATACGCCGACACCTGAGCGCCAATGAAGTGGAGGTCATCGTCATTCTGATCGACGAAATTGTTGATCTCTTCCGCATCGGACGAGCCTTCGATGTCTTCCAAATCTTCAATCAAATCCCGCGTCGGTAAGGCCACGGCCGCATCGACATTCACTCCAAATGCCACCTGCCACTCATCCACATTGGGAAATGTGGTGGCCAATCCTGCAGGATTGTAAAACAACGCCGTTTCTCCGGTTTTGGCGACTGCCGTGAACGCATTCCCCATCGACAAGGCGCGGATATGGCGTCCGTACAAATCGGATCCGGTAAAGGCTCGATCTCGTTCGGCATACGCCATCCCGAAAATGAAACTGAATCCAATCCAACTTAAAAATAAAACTCGAGATAGAGTCTTCATCATCAAATTTTGCATAACACTCCTTGTGCTTAAGGTTGAGAGGAGAAAACAAATGGTTCTTACTTGGTAAAGTGACCTTGCGTATTCGAAAGCTGATCATACGCACTTCGAAGTTGTGAGTTGCTTTCTAGAAATCCAATTCCGTATTTTAGTAGGGTATCAAATGCGTCTTCATCTCTATTCAATTTCATTAAAATTTTGACAACTTCAACAATGATTTCTTCAGATAGTTTTTGATTCAGTATCTCTAAATAAATATCAACTGCTTTCTCTTGCCTACCATTAGTATTATGGGTCCGAGCAAGTTTTACACCAATTTGATATTGCTTTTTCCCCTTATACCTCCATATCGATTCTATAAATTCTAGTGAATAAGGCGCATCACTAATATATGGAAGATTTGTAAAGTTTTCTTGGATAGTTTTCCACAAAAAATCTCCTTCTAAAGTACCAGAAATTCCCCACAATTGTTCTGCAGTATGAAGTATATGATTACTACTTTCTCTACTAATGGAATAAAATTGTATGAGTGCCTTATATGTCTGTGTACTGGGGTAGACTTTAACGAGCGTTTCTAAACCTTCTCTAGCTCTCTTTGAATCCTCCCAAGCCATGTTACGTAAACTTTCAATCAAAGGCCCTACATGCGATGCTACAGTATCCTTTGAAAGAAAATTTGTAGAGAGCTTGATGTAATCTTTTAATAAGGAAGACTCATCTATTTTTTGAGAGCCCACTAATAAAAATTCAGAGACTTGAAGTTGAGGTTCCGAATGTAAAATGGAGATTTCCGATAGTTCTAGAGTGGTATCTAGTTCCTCGGACTCCTCATTGAGAAAGGAAAGTACTTTCTGAGTAAGCCCTTCTTCTTCAGAGCTTTTTAGATGAGGAATGCGTGCTAAGATAGGGATAATTTGAATGGGTTGCTGATCAGGTAGCCGAGGAGAACGGAGAATACTCCTCATCACCACACGAGAACCTTCTAGATGCTCTTGATTGTTTAATAAAAGGCATACGACTTGGTCAGGTAATAAGGATGTCGCAATACCACCTAGTTCGGTAATGCCGGTTCGAGAATCAAGCAAAATAAAATCAGGTTCAAATTCTTGCCTAATTTTTTCTTTGAACTCTAAAAAAAAAGGAATACCTCTGGCGTCTTCGGAATAGAAAAAATCATGCCAATCGATTTGTCCAAGCTTTTGCCAATAGTCAGAAGAGGGGGCATTTCCTGCAGGCATCAATGTGATTGTTCCTTCACTATCTTCGACATCTACCCTCAGCGTGTATTCGCAGAAAGTATCAGGAATTTCTTGATCAAATACAAAAGAATGAATGTAGTCTACAACCCCTTTTACCTCAGGGGCTGAATCAGATAGTGAACCTAAACCAAGCTTATAGTGCATCCCTGGTGCTTCTAGATCAAAATCAATAACAAAAACATTTTGCCCAAGCATTGCCAAATACTTGGCTACATTCGCAACGGCTAGGGTTCTCCCTACACCTCCTTTGTATGAGTAAAAAGATACGGTTTGCAAAATCACTCCTATCTAAAAGAAAAATGTACTCTTACGCTCTCTTACATTTTGGCTGTAATTGCGGGCAAACTGGCTGTAATTGCGGGCAAGCTGGCTGTCTCCGGAGAATTCAGTAATATTGGAAGATGGAGACGAGATATTTTGTAACTCTGCCAATCGTCTTTCTCTTGCTTCTTTTGATTTGTGGCATGACTTGATCAAGTCAATCGTCTTTTGAAGTAGTCCTTTGTTTGAATTTTCTTGGAGAATTTCTAAACACATTATCTTGGTAAGAATTGTGAGTGATACATCCCAACGATGGTTTGGTATGAGTTCTTTTTCAATACGGTCCAGATATCTTGCTAATGCACGAGCTGGGGCTAATTCTAGCAGCCCTTGTGCAAGCTCCTCTTGAGAAAGAAGATTGTCGCCTTTATGATATTCATTCATCTTATTTTTTAAATATTTTATTAAGGTATTCCAGCCTCTGTGTACTTCGTCTACGCTTTCGAAGCCATAGTTGAGAATGGCTTTTTCAACCATCGGTTTTTCAACCACTATCTTGTTATATTTTTTATAGGGTGGCTTGACGAGGTAGCACATCTGATTGATTTCAACGAAACCCCATCCATCCTCGTAAGATACAGCGATTAACTTAATCATCTTGAACGATCTCCAATGGAATATTGTGTGCTTTTAGGTATTGTAATATTGTCAAAAACCCTTGCACTAAATAACGCTCTTCTAAACTCATATTCTGTTGGAATCCATTGATGGCAAAATCAAGTAAGAGGTCATACTCTGTCTGTCCTATTCTCACAGATTCTAAATTACGTGGAGTAACATTTCCTGTAAAGATTACTTCAATATAATCCGATTTTGAGCAAAGTAAAAATGGCCATTTTGTTTCCAATTCTGTGAAAATGCGATCAGCAAGCTTCGTTCCCGCCAGAATGTGTCGGTGAGTATGAGGCGCAAGTTCCTGTTTTAGAAGGTCTATATCGACGTCATTGTTCGATTGAAGATAGGTGTTTAAACTATCTGACTGCAAATAGGCACTCTTACTAGCCCGCTTAGGAGAGAAAGGCTTCAATACAATACAAAAACTTCCATAAGCAGAAGACCCCATCCCTTCAATATTCAACGCTCCATAACGGAATTTTTTGCTTTCTAAAAAAAGTGAGTCAAAACTCAAACGTTTCTCATAATAAACTCCTAGCCTTTTCTTTAAAAAGTATTCTGAAGAATGTGCAGAGATTTCTGCTTGAGATTCAGCCCATTCGTAAATATTTTTATGCTTTTTATTAGTAATGATGTCTAAAAGAATGGACTGAGGCATATTTATCGTAATACGCCCACTCTGCCGTATATGCTCGACGAACTTCTCCAGTTTATGAAGATCCACTTGGGATGAAATTGATTGCTTTTTATGTTGGATCTGACCTTCAAGAAAATTTGTATTTTCTTGGCAAAGTAGAAAAAGGTTCAGTTTCATGCTCATGGATTATAAACTTTTTAAAAATATATTTTATTAGAAATTGAGTATAATAAATATTACAATATATTTGTAAAGAATCTAGAAAAATTTCATCATTGGGAACATAGGTATGCTTAGTAGCTCGACTAGCCCAATTACATTTCAAGAAAATTACATTTCAAGAAATAGCCTAATCTTATTAGACATACTGACTGTGAGTTCTTTGTAGATTTCCAATTGCATGTGGTCTTCCAATTGGTCGAGTCCGCTGAGGGGGATGCGAAAAACCGTACAATTTTGGGTAGCTACCACGCGGGTATTGCGGGCGCGTGATGGTCGAGAGAAGCTGCTTTCTGAGAAACTAGCTCCGGGTTTTAATTTGTACACCACTTTGGGGATACTGGGAGCGATCACCTCCGCTTCTCCCTCCAACAGTACGTAGAGTTCGTTGTAGGTGACGCCTTCCTCCAAAATGATATAAACGGAGGGGTATTTTTCAAACGAACCATAATGGAGCAACATCACCAACGTTTCATTGGAAAGATTGCTGAAGAAGGGTTGAGATGCCAACAAGTTCGTAAATTCCGATGGAATGAACTTGGTTGTGGTTTTGAGCATCTCTTGAACTTTTTGGTAGAACGCAATGCCTTTGAAAGGAATGGGGAGGATATTTTCCAAACCGAATCCATAGATTTCGGCAAATAGGTCACCGGGGCATAAGACCAAAATGTTGGGATGGTGATGCTTGTTGATTTCACTGAGCTGCACAAGAATCTTTTGATTCTGACGAGTCCGAGCAGTACAACGCCAGATGATGAGATCGGCCAATTTTTTCTGCATCAAGCGTCCAATCGCTTGATAAGGGTCGGCATAAATCGCTTTGGCATTGAGTTTGGTAAACATCAATTGCAACCCCGCCTTGAGTTGGGAATCCGCATTGGCCCCAATGAACATGATCGATGGGCGCGGAATTTCTGGCATGATCGTCTCCTTTCTCCCCTTTCCTTGAGATCCCTGAGTAAAAAAGAATGTAGGTTTCTGGATGTTAATTTAATGAATAAATGGATCACTAAAATTTCAAAAGTTTTCAGCTATTGGAAACAAAATGGTCTCGTTGCCGTTTCCCGTAAGCTTTATACCCGAAGCGTATTGCCTCAGTGGGTGGGGAAGTGGCAGTACCATCCATTTTTCCGATGGCTTCGTGCGCATGCCCTTCCCAGGGTTTATACCTATTGGCAGTCGCAACAGGCCGCCCTTTCCAAAACGCCACAGGAAACGAGCCCCTGGAAGCCCCTTCCACTCGTGGATGTGATCCTTTTGGGCAATCATCCCACACTCATTCATCAATCCCAAACCTCTTTGGAGCAGCAACCTGATTCACGATGGACGTTGCACCACCTAGCTTGTCAAGCAGATTCTCTAAGAGAGCTCCCTTCTGAGAATAGCCAAGGTCGAGTCCAAGATAATGAGAATTTTTTGATATCACAATTCAATGCGCTGTTGCCAGATTTGAAAGGAGAATGGCTCCTCTTCATGTTGGCGGGAGATCGTTTAGCCCCCCAAGCTTTGCATGAAGTGAAGGTGGCCCTCCAAGAGGACACCGTGGATTGGCTGTATACAGATCACGATTTCTTTGCAGAATCCGGTCAATTGGAGAGTCCCCAGTTCAAACCAGATTGGTCGCCGTGGTATTTACTGAGTCATAACTATATCGGGAATTTATGTGTTTTTCGTAAAAACTTGATTCAAGAATTGGGGGGACTGTCTCAGCAGTTTTCTGGGGCTTTTTATGATTTGTTGTTGAGAGCGGGAGAACGGGTAGCCCCGGAACGCATCGCTCACATCCCTCAAGTGCTTTATCATTGTTGGGTAGGACAAGGGGGAGAATTGGCCAAAATTTTTTATGGTCGGGGAAACCAACAGGAATGCGTGAAGGCGGCCTTACAGCGGCGTCAACTGGAGGCATCGGTGATGGTGTCGAGGCTGTCAACCCTTCAAAGCCCTCCCCAGTTTCTCCACTTTTCTCAGCCCATGATTTTGCCACAGCAGCCGGCGATTGAATCGGTGCATCGCGTCCGTCCGAACTTAAAAACCCTGCCTCTCATTTCGATCCTGATTCCATTCCGAGATCTCTTTCCGGTATTGGAACGGGCCGTAATTTCCATTTTAGAAAGGAGCACCTATCGCAATTTTGAGATTCTGCTGATTGACAACCAAAGCACATCGGAAACTCGGCATCAGGTGGAAGCGTTGTTACAAAAAGATGCTCGTTTGAGGTTGTTGCATTACCCTCATCCGTTCAATTATTCAGCAATCAACAACTTTGCAGTGAACCACACTGAGGGAGAAGTTCTCGTTCTGTTGAACAATGACATGGAGGTACTGACTCCGGAATGGTTAGAGTGGATGTGGGCCTATGCCCAATTTCCGCAACATGGAGCCGTTGGGGTGAAGCTGTATTATCCCAATGGATTGATCCAGCATGGCGGCATTGTCACCGGGCTGTTTGATGTTGCGGGGCATGTGCATCGTTTTGCCGACCCTCGCAATCCAGGGAATGGTTTGTGCCTAGCCTGCATCCGAGAAGTCAGTGCAGTGACCGCAGCCTGTTTGATGGTGCGGAAACACGTGTATGAGCAAGTGGGCGGGTTGGATGAAACATTGAAAGTTGCGTTCAATGACGTAGATTTCTGTCTTCGTTTGCAGCAACAGGGTTTCACCAATTTATTTCTACCCACTGTGGAATTGATTCATTACGAATCGTTGAGTCGCGGCAAAGACGAATCTCTCGAACAACAACAACGGGTGAGGCAGGAAATTGACACCTTGCAACAACGTTGGGGAAGACGTTTGCAACGCGATCCGTTTTATAATCCAAATCTTGCCGTGGATGCGGAGGATTGTTTCTTCCGTATACCACCATTACCATCTACGGAGTTAAGGCCATGAGAGGCATTGTATTAGCAGGCGGAACGGGGTCACGATTGTTTCCGCTTACCAAAGTGACCAACAAACACCTATTGCCCGTGGGCAAAAAACCAATGATCTTCCATCCGATTGAACAACTCACCCAAGCCAATATCCGAGACATCTTGATTGTCACCGGAATTGACCACATGGGAGACGTCGTTAACCTGCTTGGCAGCGGACGGGATTTCGATTGTCGATTCACCTACAAAGTCCAAGACGAAGCCGGTGGAATCGCGCAAGCTTTAGGATTGGCCGAAGACTTTGCCCAAGGCCAAAAAATCTGCGTGATTTTGGGCGACAACATCTTTCAAGATGCCATTACCCCGTATGTAGCCAACTTCAAAAACCAAACTGAGGGAGCCAAGATCTTGATCAAAGAAGTCCCCGATCCCCAACGCTACGGTGTAGCCGAAATCGAAGGCAATAATATTCGGAGCATTGAAGAAAAGCCTCAAAAACCCAAATCTTCTTATGCCGTCACGGGAATCTATATGTATGATTCCTCCGTTTTTCGAATCATTCCCGAGCTTCAGCCTTCGGGTCGTGGTGAATTAGAAATCACAGATGTCAATAACTACTACATCAGCCAAGGCCACCTCACTTACGATATCCTCCAAGGTTGGTGGACCGATGCTGGAACTTTTCCCTCCTTACAACTCGCCAATCAACTGCTCGCCAAAACGGAAGGAATTGAATAATTGATTGACCAATGGAAACCCTTCAAAGTAACGGAGACCCTTCTATGAATATTTTAATTACTGGGGGAGCTGGATTTATCGGCTCGAATTTGGTGCTGCATTGGGTGAAACAGCATCCAGAAGATACGGTGATCAACTTCGATTGCCTGACCTATGCTGGCAATCTGATCAACCTGAAGGAAATTGAAAATGCCCCCAATTATCATTTTGTCAAAGGGGACTTACGCAATCCTCAAGACATTGCATCGGCTTTCCAAAAACATGAAGTGGAGGGGGTGGTTCATCTTGCGGCGGAGTCCCATGTAGACCGCAGCATTGCCGGGCCGAGTGCGTTCATTCAAACCAATATCATGGGGACTTTCAACTTACTGGAAGTGGCCCGTGATTTCTGGAAGGAAGATCTCGCGGCCCATCGTTTTCACCATGTGAGCACGGATGAAGTCTATGGCTCTTTAGGCGAAACAGGGATGTTCTCGGAAACAACTCCTTATGCTCCGAATTCCCCTTATTCTGCATCAAAAGCATCGAGTGATCATTTGGTACGAGCGTATCATCACACCTATGGTTTCAATACGACAACCAGCAATTGTTCCAACAACTACGGACCACTGCATTTCCCTGAGAAGCTCATTCCCCTTGTGATCAAAAACGCAATCGAACGAAAGCCAATCCCCGTTTATGGCGATGGGAGCAACGTGCGCGATTGGCTGTATGTAAAAGACCACTGCTCTGCCATTGATGTGATCTATCACCAAGGTGTCAGTGGTGAGACCTACAATGTCGGGGGGCTGAATGAATGGAAAAATATCGATATCGTTCGCACCATTTGCCGTCATTTGGATGACGTTCTCCAACGTTCAGGTGACGATTCCTGCCTCAATCTCATCACTTTTGTGAAAGATCGTCCTGGACATGATCAACGCTATGCCATCGATGCGTCTAAGATCCAAAATGACCTCAACTGGAATCCCCAATACACCTTCGAACAAGGCCTCCACGAAACCGTGGATTGGTATCTCGACAATCAAGAGTGGGTACGGTTGGTCACCTCAGGAGAATATCAAGCGTACTATGCCGAACAATACGGGAGGTAACGAGAAGGACTTCGTCTATTGACATTCCCCGATCAAATTGCGATGCAGGGGAGTGTCATGTGAATTTACTAACTCGTTATTGAGGAGGCATTATGAAGACCATACAGAAGTGTATTTGTTTGGTAGTGATGCTTGGGCTGGCGGCCGTCCAAGCATGGGGTCAAGAGACCGCAATTATCAGTGGTAAAGATGTGTTCCATCCCGTGATTGCCCAAAACGGAATGGTGGCAACACAGCAAAACTATGCGACTCGTGCCGGTTTGGAAGTGTTGAAAGAAGGGGGAAATGCTATTGATGCGGCAGTGACGATTGGATTTGTATTAGCAGTGACTTTACCACGTGCAGGCAACATCGGAGGCGGGGGCTTCATGATGGTGCACTTGGCGAAAGGGAATCAAACCTTCGCCGTTGATTATCGAGAAAAGGCTCCCAAAACGGGATTTCGCGATATGTTTTTGGACGAGCAAGGTAATGCGGATCCTGAAAAATCTCGCTACAGCTTGTTGGCGGTTGGCGTGCCAGGAACCGTAGCTGGTATGTTAATGGCCTTGGAAAAATACGGTACCATTTCGCGAGAACGTGCTCTGCGCCCTGCCATTGAATTGGCGGAACAGGGAATCATGGTGGATCACGATCTGCGCAGTTCTTTGGTCTCTGCTAAGAAGCGCATGCAAGCCTCTCCGGCCAGCATGAAGATTTTTTATAAGAAAGATGGTTCAGTGTATGACGTCGGTGACGTTTTGGTTCAAAAAGATTTAGCCGCCAGCCTACGAATGATCGCTCGGAACGGACGCGATGGTTTTTATAAAGGCCCGGTTGCGGATGCCATTGTGGCTTTGATGAAAGCCAAGGGTGGGTTGATCACACACGAAGATTTGGTCGCTTACGAACCAGCTATCCGTAAGCCTGTGCATGGCACCTACCGAGGGCACGACATCTATTCGATGCCACCTCCCAGTTCGGGGGGCATCCATATGGTACAAATTCTTAACCTATTGGAGCCGTACCCCATCGGCTATTTAGGACACAATACGGCGGATACGATCCATCTGATGGCAGAAGCGATGCGTTTGGCTTATGCCGACCGTTCCAAACATTTAGGTGATTCGGATTTTGTCAAAGTCCCCATTCAAGGTTTGACTTCCAAAGCCTATGCCGATCATCTTCGTGGAAAGATTGATCGTCATCGAGCCACTCCCAGTCGGGATGTGGCCCCCGGAAAACCGTTTCCCTATGAAAGCAACGAAACGACCCATTATTCGGTGATGGATCGTTTTGGCAATGCGGTCTCCAACACCTACACCTTGAATTTCAGCTATGGCAACAAGATCACCGTGCCGGGGACGGGAATCTTACTCAACAACGAAATGGACGACTTTTCGGCTAAACCCGGTGTGGCGAATGCGTATGGTTTGATTGGCGGTGAGTTCAACGCCGTGGAACCCGAAAAACGGATGCTGAGTTCGATGAGTCCCACCCTCGTGATGAAAGACGGCAAGCCCTTATTAGCCACTGGCAGCCCAGGAGGGAGCCGCATCATCACAACAACCTTGCAGATCATCATGAACGTGATTGATCACAAGATGAACATCGCCGAAGCTTCCAATGCAACACGCATCCATCATCAATGGTTTCCAGATGAAATCCGTGTGGAAAAAGGACTTAACGGAGATACCATTCGGCTGCTCCGAAACAAAGGTCACAAGGTCGAAGTGAAAAATGCAATGGGAAGCACGCAAAGTATCATGCGGATTGGTGATTTCTTCTACGGAGCTTCCGACCCCCGGCGAAGTGGAGCACTGACTTTAGGTTATTGAGTTGGAGTGACACGAAGAAGGAATGAAGAAAGGGGGGTGCTGATGGAGTCTAACCTCAATCTGCCCGATGATTGAGGTTAGCTCGACTCGCATCAGCAACGACATTGGCTACAGACTTAAATGTAGTGGCAGCTAAGTGAGGTTTTGAAGCCATGTTACCCTCCTTACCTACAAAACGTAGACCATTGTGAATGGTGTGGTTTTCTTTTTAAGAAACTGATTGATATATTTGATTTTAATGGGGGATTTCTGAAGATTTTTAGCTAAATTAAAAAACTTGGATTCATAAATTTGCATTATTTTTAGGCAGTGATTTTGAAAAAAATAAAAAATGTCGCCTAATAATTAGGCAGATTTCTAAAGGGAAATTGCTATTGACAAGGCTTCTGAAGTCAACATATTTTGACGACGTGCAGCTTCCCCCCTGAACCTCAACACCCGACTTCGAATCCCCACAAGCAGAGGAAACGCCATGGCTACCTATGATGCAACAACCACAGTGAAGCGGATGGAAAGCGAAATGCTGACGTTGCTCCGCGAAAAGTTCCAACATTACAGCGAAGAGATTCAACATTTCTTGAATGTGGAATTGGAAATTCGTGGAGATGGCGGTGATATTGTGGACTATACGGTGCCGGGCACAACCACCAAAGTCACTTTCAACCCGGACAATGATGGGTATGGCATCAAGCTATTCAACGGCAAGGACTTCTTGTTTGTTTCGCCTGCGGAGATGAGCCTGGAAGACGGAAAGTCGATTCCTTTAGAAGAAGGCATGTTGCAGTTGAAGGAATCAGACATCCGCAACGTGTTGGAATTATTGAAGGAAACCAGCGATAGCCTGCGAGAGCACGTCAATAACAAAAAGGAAGAATTTCAGGAAAAAATCAACTTAGTGAGCAAATACTGATGAATTTAGAAACGGTGACCCAACAGAATTTAACAGAACGGTTGCAAAACAATCCGTATCCTGGGCGCGGCATTGTGATAGGCCGCAATGAACAGGAACAATGGATTCAGGTGTATTGGATCATGGGGCGCAGCTCCAACAGCCGCAATCGTATTTTTGTATACCAAGACAACCAACTCCAAACGCAAGCTGCTGATCCTTCGAAAGTGGAAGATCCGAGTTTGATCATCTACAATGCGATGTTGGAAACTTCGCACCATTTTGTGGTGACTAATGGGAGTCAAACCGATGTGATCCGTGATCATTTGGAGGCGGGAAAACCTTTTGAGTCGGCTTTATTGACTCAATACCACGAACCCGATGATCCGAACTACACTCCTCGCATTTCGGGTTGTTTGGATTTGAGTGAGGCTGGACCCCAAGCCATGCTGTCGATCATCAAACGCAGTCCGTTTGATACCAATCAGTCAGAGTATCATGTCTTCCGGTACCCGACGGTGGCATCTGGTTTTGGATATTGCATTACCACCTATCAGGGTGATGGAAATCCCATCCCTTCGTTTGTGGGAACACCTTATCTGCTAGCTTTGCATGGGGATGCGGCTACGATTGCCGAGACTTTTTGGAATGCGCTCAATGAAGCCAATAAAATTTCGTTGGTGGTTAAAGCGATTGACTCCCAGGCGAAGCAATCGCAGGTGGTTCTCAAAAACAAGTACACACCTGTTCCGGCGTAGGTCTTTTATTTAAGCCGTTTAAAGTTTAAGTCGTTTACAGTTTAAGTCTTTCAAAGTTTAAGTCTTTCAAAGTTTAAGTCTTTTAAAGCTTAGGTCGTTTAAAATAGACGAGTGAAGTGGTTTCGTTTCAATCCGTTTTTTTACAGTTTAGCCGTGTGAATTGATGAGCTTGCGTACTGGTTTTTACTTCAATCCGATTTATCTTCAGCACAACACAGGAAATCATCCAGAAAATGCAGGGCGGTTGCAGTTTTTGGTAGAGGCAATGGAAAAAAATCCAGCATTAGCCGATCTCCTCCGTGTGGAAGCAGGAAAAGCAGAACTTGCCCAAGTGAGCAGCATTCACGATACCGACTACATTGCGTCAGTCGAGCAGGCGTGTGAGCAAGGCCTGCCCTACTTGGGAACAATGGATTGTCAAATCTCAGAAAAAACCTATGAGGTGGCGCTCCATGCCACGGGAGCAGTGCTAGAAGCTGCCATGAAAATCGCAGATCAACAATTGGATAACGCCTTTTGTGCGGTTCGTCCTCCAGGGCACCATGCGGAAATCGATGAAGCCATGGGGTTTTGTTATTTCAACAACGTGGCCGTTGCTGCTGAGTTTTTGGTGCGTGAGTATGGTTATCAGCGGATTCTGATTTTTGATTTCGATGTGCATCACGGCAACGGCACCCAACATACTTTTGAAGAACGCCCCGATGTGTTTTTCAGTAGCATCCATCAAGACCCGCGAACCTGCTATCCGGGCACAGGGTTTCACTCTGAGAAGGGAAGAGGGGATGGAATCGGTACGACACTGAATTGTCCCATGCCGCCTTTCTCTGGAGATGACGAATACTTACAGGCGTTTTCTTCAACTCTCCTTCCACGTTTTGAAGCGTACCGCCCCGATTTTATCATTCTGTCCGCAGGGTTTGATGCCCACCGTGATGATCCTCTCGCTCAGGAAAATCTGACCGTCCGAGGTTTCAATCACATGTTAGAAGGCATCAAGCAACTGGCCTATCGCCATGCAGGAGGCCGCATACTCAGCGTGTTAGAAGGAGGCTACGATTACGAAGCCCTCGCTCATTCCATCCAGTCTCATCTTGAAATTTTATTGGAAGATCCCCAATAATTTCCCCCTCAATTGGCCTCCAGAGCCTCCCGTGTACCATGAATATACCTGTAACATGGGGTATACCCTTCTATAATTGTGGTGCTTCGGTTGATTTCAGGAGGCAGAAACTCCATTTGTATTCTTTTAATTAACCTCGAACTAAATAGAAGCATATGAGCCATACCGATATCCAAGCGATTACTGAGCAGGTCAAAAACACGGGAGCGTATTTGCATTTATTGTATCAGGAAGTGGGCAAAGTGATTGTAGGGCAGAAGTCGATGATCGAAAGTCTGATGACCGCCCTGATCGCGAATGGTCATATCCTGATGGAAGGCTTACCGGGTTTGGCCAAGACAACTGCCATCAAAGCTCTGGCAGAAGCCACGAAGGTGAGTTTCAATCGTATCCAATTCACGCCCGATCTCCTTCCAGCAGATATCATTGGAACCCAAATTTATGAACCGCAAACGGGTCAATTCCGAATCAAACAGGGACCGATTTTTGGCAACTTCATTTTGGCTGATGAGATCAACCGTGCTCCAGCCAAAGTGCAATCGGCGTTGCTAGAGACGATGCAAGAACAACAAGTCACCATTGGCGGGGAAACGTTTCAGCTCGATGCCCCATTTTTAGTGCTTGCGACCCAAAATCCGATTGAACAAGAAGGCACCTACCCCTTACCGGAAGCCCAGGTGGATCGTTTCATGTTGAAAGTGAAAATCGATTATCCCAGCCCAGCGGAAGAGGTAGAAATCATCAAGCGGGTAGGAATCGGAGTCGGGGGAGACACCACGATCAATCCAATGGTTGCTCCGGAAGACATCATGGAATCCCGCAAGGTGGCGGAGAATATCTATATTGATGAAAAGCTGATGAACTATATTGTGAACATTGTATTTGCGACCCGCCAACCTGATAATTTTGACTTAGCTGAATTGAAACCCATGATTCACTATGGAGCTTCCCCGCGTGCTTCCATTGCGTTGCTCAAATGTGCCAAAGCCAAGGCGTTCCTCAGTCAACGAGGGTATGTGGTGCCTCAAGATATCAAGGATGTGAGCCTCAGTGTATTGCGACATCGGATCATTCTGACTTACGAAGCGGAGGCCGAAGACATGACTCCAGAAACTGTGATCCAAACGATCCTGGATAAAGTACCGACTCCTTAATGAATGTTCTGATCAGGAAATCCTGATTGCAATCTTATGAAATCAAGAGGGTGCCATGCTTTCTCCTGAAGTGATGAAACAAATCCGATACATCCAATTACGAACTGGACGGATGGTGAATGAACTGTTGCAAGGCAGCTATCACAGTGCCTTCAAAGGCCAAGGAATGGAGTTCGATCAGGTTCGGGAATACGAGCCAGGGGATGACATCCGCAGCATCGATTGGAACGTGACCGCACGGATGGATGCTCCGTTTGTGAAGCAGTTTGTGGAAGAACGAGAAGTGACGGTGATGTTGGTCGTCGATATCAGTGCCAGTGGTGTGTTTGGTTCGCAGCAGAAATTGAAACGAGAGATTGCTGCCGAATTTGCCGCTGTGATTGCCTATTCTGCCATCCGCAACAAAGATAAAATCGGACTGATTATGTTTTCCGATCAGGTCGAGCTTTACATCCCACCGCGCAAGGGACGCAACCACATCTGGCAAGTGATTCGCGACATTCTCACCTTCCGTCCTCAACACCGAAAAACGGACCTGAACGCTGGTTTGAATTATCTGAACAAAGTGATAAAACGAAAAGCCATCACATTCCTGATCTCGGATTTTCTAGCTCAGGATTATGAAAAAGTTTTACGATTGAGCAACCGCCGGCATGATCTCATTGCCGTGCCGATTGTGGATCCCCGCGAACGAGAATTGCCGCCGGTCGGTTTGATCGAACTGCAAGATCCGGAAACGGGGCAAACCGTATTGGTCGATACCTTCAATCGTAAAGTAAGAGAACGTTTTCGGCGGCAACGAGAGGACTACGAAGATCGCCTCCGGACGTTATTTCAACGCAGTGGTATCGACACCATTTGGGTGCATACGGACCAATCGTATATTGTGCCGCTGGTGCGGCTTTTCCAAAGGCGTGGGCAACGACGCTAATGGGTGTTTCATTCACCCCACTCAAGAGGGAGAACGATGGATATCAATAAAGTCCCGCCAGGAGAAAACCCTCCTGACGAAATCAACGTTTTGATCGAAATTGCGATGCGGAGTGATCCGCTTAAATACGAATTTGACAAACATTCCGGCTTCATCTTTGTGGACCGGATGCTATCGGCAGCCATGCATTATCCTTGTAACTATGGGTTCATCCCCAACACCAAAGGCCGTGATGGAGACCCGGTCGATGTGCTGGTGATTTCCGATTTGTCCATCTTTCCTGGAGCCATCATCCGGTGTCGTCCGGTGGGCGTGCTCATGATGGAAGATGAAGCGGGTGGGGACGAAAAAATCATTTCTGTTCCAATGGAAAAAATAGCACCGCATTTGGCGCATATCCAAGAGGTCACGGATATTCAGGACATTGAAATCCAAAAAATCCGCCATTTCTTTGAACACTATAAAGATCTGGAACCGCAAAAATGGGTCCGAACGAGTGGTATTGAAGGCTCGGATTCTGCTAAAAACATGATCCAAGAAGGCATCGACCGATATAACGTGGACAGCTCTCGATGGAAATGAACGGGTGGCGGGGCTTGGGGGTCCTGCCAATTTGGTATGTTTTTCAACCAATACGAACCACTGCATAATTTTAACGTATAGGATATTATGGAAGCGATACTCAGCAAGTTACTCAACCGCAAAGATTTAACCTTTGATGAAGCCAATCAAATGATCCATTGGATCATGAGTGAGGACGCCACTCCGGTCAAAGCCGGCGCTTGTTTAGCCTTGTTGCAGGCGAAAGGAGCGACTGTGGAAGAAATCGCTGGAGCCGCCTTAGCGATGCGCGATAAGTCGACCAAAATTCAAGCTCCGAGTGAAGCCATTGATACATGCAGTACGGGGGGGAATGGCATCAGCACATTCAACATTTCCACCTGTGCGGCCATCATTGCAGCAGCGGGTGGAGCGGTGGTAGCCAAACATGGGAATCGTTCAAACACGCGCAAGAGCGGAAGTGCTGAAGCCTTGCAAGCCTTGGGAGTGAATATTGAGATTGATGTTCCGGAAGTAGAAGCCTCGTTGGCCGAAGTCGGATTGTGCTTTTGTTATGCGATCAAACACCATCCTGCAATGCGATTTGCTGGACCCATCCGCAAAGAGCTGGGCATTCCCACAATCTTCAACATGCTTGGGCCTTTAACCAATCCTGCGAAAGCTAAAAGCCAGGTGATGGGCGTGCCAAATGTGGACTGGCGAGAAAAGCTGGTTCAAGTGCTCCAACGATTGGGAGGAGAGCGTGTGATGGTGGTGACGGGAGCCGACGGCTTGTGCGAACTCACCACGACAGCGGAAACTCATATTGCAGAACTCCGTGATGGCAATGTCCGGCAATACTCTATCACTCCAGAAGAACTCGGTTTGAAACGCGGCAACTTAGATGACATCCGCATCGATTCCCCGCAAGTGAGTGCCACTCTCATTCGCAAGATCCTGTCAGGAGAGGAGCAAGGAACGGCTCGCGACATTGCACTGCTCAATGCTGCGGCAGCCTTGGTCGTTGCTGGAAAGGCAGATGATCTTAAAACGGGGCTAGCTCAAGCCTCTGATGCTGTGGACAGTGGAAAAGCAGCTCAAAAGCTGGAAGCATTGGTGGCATTCACCAACCAATGAGTTGTAATCAGCAATGAAAGAAGGATCTTCGATCATTGCTGGAAAATTTTCCACCGCCGATACAGCACATTCTTGAACATCAAGGGCGACTTTATAAACACAAAACTTTCTGTTTTTCCGTTGTTCAAGGTCACTTCAGTATCACCCACTTCTTGAATGTTTCGAAAGGCGATGGTTTTCTTCCGAAAGGGTTTGAAAATCACTACTTTGTCTCGGTGAATCTGGACTTTTTGAGGAAATCCCAAAAACAAGAGCGAGTACACGAGCATTATCACTGCAAAAGTGAGGAAAGCTTCTAGCATTCCTTGAGAAAGCATCTGGACCATCATCAAGAGAAATACCGCTAACACTGATAAGTGAAGGAACTGGGAGAATTCGGTGGGAAAAAAGACAGTGGGTACTTTCCGTTGAGTATATAGATGTTGAGTATACGCATCAATACGCTTGATCAGAGTGTCGAAGTTTTCCAGCTTAGAACTCAATCGAAGTTTTTTCCGTTGGTTCCATAAAATAAGATCCCGCTCTAGATGGGAAATTCCTCCATCGAGACCGGATATTTTTTGCCAAGAGAAGTGGATTGGGGTGCCATTGGAAACCACCTTGGACACTCCTGTTGGAGTGACATGGATTGTATATTGTGGTCCTCGCATGATCCAATATTGAAAAATCGTCAACCCGGTAAATAGCCCTCCCGATATGACAAACACGATGCCGTCCTGCAAAGTGTTCAGTTCTTCATCAATCCACATTCCTATCAAAGCCCCCCAGCTCAATAGATTGAAGAAGGTCAAACCACACAAACTCCAATAATGCATTTTAGCAATTGAGTTGGGTTTGCGAAAAATTTCGGGTTCTGTGGTTGAAAGACCGCCTTCCATTAGGGGCATCTCAACGTGAGACAGTATTGTAGAGTCGGTTTTAGCTTGGGTTTTTTGTCTCCTATCGCTGGCAATGAAATAGACTCCTGATAATAAACTCAATACTGCGATGATGCCGAGCAATTGCCAGGGGGACTGAAAAAGTTGGACTCCCAAGGCTTCGTTGAGGGTTTCATACACCTTTCCAATGGTGTAACCGCTACCATAGTATCCATGTTGGGCAGCACGATGATACCAATCCATCGCCACCTCAAAATTTGCACGAGTCCTTTTGCCCAAAAAATAGATATTTCCTAATTGACTGTAAGCTTCGGGAAATTCTTTTTCAGCGGCAGAGTGATACCATTTCAAGGCTTGAGCTAAATCTTTTTCAACCAAGAATCCGTATTCATAAGCTTCTCCTAAAGTATAAAAGGCAAAAGCTGAACCTCGATCTGCTGCTTGGTGGTACAAGCGGAGGGCTTCTTTGCCATTTTCCTCGACCCCCGAGCCATCCTCATACATTCTCCCTAAATGAACTTGTGCTCTTGTCAACCCCTGTTCCGCAGCCCGGCGGTACCACATGACGGCCTTTTCCCAGTCCATCTCGACGGCATATCCGTCTTCATACAAGACCCCTAACTGATCTTGGGCCATGGGAACTCCCTGTTCCGCAGCCTGACGAAGCCAATAGAAAGCATTTTCGTAGTCTTCTATGAACAAGAAATATAATCCCAGATCGGTTTGGCCTGCATAGTGCCCTTGGTTGGCAGACGATTGCAGCCATTCTGCCGCTTTTTCTAAATTTTCAGGAACTCCGACTCCTTGAAAATACATCCATCCGATTGCACTTTGGGCGGCAGCATCCCCTTGTTGTGCTAATTCCTGGAGACCTTCCAGAGCTTGTGCATACAGAGCTTCTGCTTGCTGGGAATCGGGTTTCACTTCGATTCCCCAGCGATAAATATTGGCGAGATGAAAAACCCCTAGTGGGTGTCCTTGATCGGCAGATTGCTGTGCCCAGGTCAATGCCAGTTTGTCATCAAACGCCACTTGGTAACCTGTAAGGTAATAATCACTCAAAGTGGCTTGGGCATAAGGATCCCCTTGCTGTGCCTGTTGTTGAATGATTTGCAAATTTTCAGTAGGGGCACCCAAGATATGCCCACCTATCAATATGAATACACTGCATAGTAGCCAAAACTTTTGCATCCAACCTTCTCGCATCTTCCACCTCCGCCTTCTGTATCAAACCTTTTCGAATCGATTCTCCCATGAGCTTAGTTTTAATTTGAGGGGATTCGTATGAATTGTTGTCGTCAGCTTGTTCCTTTCAGAAAAATTCGTGAAGCCCCGTTTTATAGGAGTGGTTGGTGAAACAGATGGTTCTAGATTCAAATCTCTGGTGTGTTTCAACAATGAAATTGTTTTATATCCATTGGGAATTTGCAATGAGTGGAAGCTTTATTTTTAAGAAGTGCTAATTTCCTTCTAATAAGGAAGATTTAGTTAAAAATTTCCTTATCATGGGATAAATTACATATTATACTGTGACTTAACAACCTGATCCTATTGAAAGTTGCAGTTGGGTACTTTTATGGATTCCTAATTATTAGGATGGTTTCCCAACGTTTAATAAAAGTCTGATTCCTCCCTAAACGAGCACTATTCATGAAAACGAGCTTGAAACGAATAATTGCCGATTTTCACCAACACCCGTTTCCCAAATATCGACCTCGACAGACGATCTTTTCTCCAGAGATTGAGAAGATTTGGACGGTGGTTGGTCCTCGTCGTGCGGGTAAGACGACTTACCTATTCCAAGTGATGGATCAGTTGGAACAACAGGGGGTACCTCGACGAAATATGTTGTATCTGAACTTTGAAGATGAACGCTTGGATTTGACAGGCAACTACGATTGGATTTTTGATGCTTGGCTGGAATTGTATCCCGATTTGGATCTCACCCGGTCGTATATTTTCTTTGATGAAATTCAGGAATTGCCACAGTGGGAAAAGTTTGTTCGGAGAGTTTACGACACGCATACGCGTCATATTCTCTTAACAGGGTCCAATGCGCGTTTGCTTTCTACAGAGATTGCAACTGCTTTGCGGGGGCACAGTCTGTCGATTGAGATGTTACCGTTATCGTTTCCTGAATTTTTAAATTTCCGAGATGTGAATCACCAAGATCGCTATTCTTCCCAGAATCTCGCCTTAATCCATAACGCATTCGACGAGTATTTGGTGTGGGGTGGTTTTCCCGAATTGGTTTTCGTGAACGACACCTTCAAAGTTCCCATTTTGCAAGAGTATTTCAACGTGATGTTATTACGCGATCTAGTCGAGCGCTATGGCGTCAAAGATGTTTCTGCAATCAAATATCTCGTGAAGCGGTTGGTTAGATCGTATACCAAGGAGTTTTCGATTCATAAGATTTACAATGAATTGAAATCCAAAGGGGTCTCCATCAGCAAAGATCGAATTTATCAGTGGGTGGATCATGTGTTTTCGATCTATATGATTGCTCCTTTGGAAAAATATGACCCTTCTACGGTGCGGCGAGAATTGAGCAATCGGAAAGCCTTTTTATATGACAATGGTCTGCTTTCAGTTGCAAATTACGCGTTTTCGGAAGATCGAGGGAAACTCCTGGAAAATGTGGTTTTTTCGCATTTACGCCGTCGAACCAAAGATCTGTATTTTGTCAAAAATGGATCGGAGTGTGATTTTTTAGCCTATTTCCGAAACGAACCTCCTCAACTGATCCAAGTAACCGATCATCTCCATGCTGACAATTGGAAGCGTGAATTCAAAGGTTTGCAACACGCGCAACGTAAAATACCCGATGCCAAGCCGATATTGCTCGTTCACGATCCTTACCTTCCGTTTGAAGCCCCCCCTGATGTGGAAATCCTTTCTGTGGTCGACTGGCTATTAGCCGAGACTTAGCCTTGTTTTCAAGCAGCCTCGATTTGTGATTGGGGATGGAATGACGAAAGTTTGCGTCTTTTTTTTCGATCTTCGTCTATTGAGGTGAAGTGAATTTTCGCGGTTTTGGTAACCGATGGTTCACAATACAACGATGTCAAATATTGTCATCTGACTTCATTCATAGGAGATTCGTGCCTCATTCATAGGAGATTCGTACCTCATTCATAGGAGATTCGTATGCAAAACTTAACCAATCCTGAAATTCGTGAAATCGTTCGAGAAAATTATGGAAAAGTCGCCCAATCTAGCGTTCCTGGATGTGGAGGGAGCGTGACAGATTCAAGCTGTTGTAGTGGGAGCAATCAGGCATCAGTAGAATCCATTTCGAAGGCCTTAGGGTATTCAGAAGAAGAAGTAACCGGAGTTCCCGAAGGGGCCAATATGGGATTAGGCTGTGGCAATCCACAGGCAATCGCCTCATTGCAAGCAGGCGAGACGGTGTTGGATTTGGGAAGTGGCGGCGGATTCGATAGCTTTCTGGCTGCCAAGGCGGTGGGGACGACCGGCCGGGTGATCGGCATAGACATGACTCCAGAAATGATCAACAAAGCACGAAAAAATGCAAAACAGACAGGTTTGTCTCAGGTGGAGTTTCGGTTGGGGGAAATCGAACATCTGCCCGTTGCCGATCATTCGGTGGATGTGATCATATCCAATTGCGTGATTAATCTCTCGCCAGAAAAAGAACGGGTGTTCCAGGAAGCATTTCGGGTGCTCCGCCCCGGAGGACGTTTGGCCATTTCTGATATGGTCGCCACCGAGGAGTTGCCTCAGGAAATGCAGGAAGATCCTGTTTTGTACACGGGGTGTGTCGGAGGGGCTTCCTCGATTGCTAAGCTGGAATCCATATTAACCCAAGTAGGGTTTGTGGAGGTAAAGATCGAATCCAAAGGCAATACTGCCAGCCAAGTGTTCTCAGCTAATATTGAAGGCGTCAAACCTCATACCAGATAACACCCTAAACAAGGTGATCCTCTAAACAGGGTGATCCTCTAAACAGGGTGATCCTTTAAACAGGGTGATCCTTTAAACAGGGTGATCCTCTAAACCATAGGGAGTCATTCAAGGTTACAAGGAAGCACTTTGATGAGACGCCATTACCGAAGACGCATGGAGGAATTCTCCAGTTTCGAGAAAGTACACGATTTGTTGGAGTACCGGCTTGTGGCGTCGAAGTTGATAATGCCGTTCAGAAACCAGCAAGAGGTCGGACATACCATCGACCTTCATTTTGTCTACAGGAACGACCCCATCATCATCTCCAGGTAAGATCCAGGACGTGAGCCAATTGGGGTTGTAATTCCCCGCAATCACACCGAGCTCGAAATCAACGGGTCCCAATTGGTGAATCCAGCTTTCGGAGCCGGTGCTGAGCTGCATGCCTGCCGGGCCAATAGAGCCTTCATACCAACCGGTATCTTTCACCAAATCGACCAAGTCCGTCCCTTGATTGGGCGGACTCAACATCACAACCCTTCCTGGATTTGGCACATTGTGGTGCTTGAGGTAATAACGCACCAAAATGCCACCCATCGAATGCGATACAAAATGAATCTTTTGTCCTTGGTTCAGAGGAATCGATTCCACCGCCGGAGCCAAATAATCATCCACTAAGGTTTCAATTGGAAATTCGGTCGAAGGGTAGCTTACATTGATCGTGCGGTATCCCTTCGCTTGCAAATACTGGGCTATCGGCTCCATTGCATAGCCGCTACGCCACATACCATGAAGCAGTACAACGTAGTCACCAGGGGCAGCTGGAGGCAGCTGGGTTTCAATATCGGGAATCACATGGGTTTTGGTTTGGCAAGCACTCAAAAACAAACTCATAAGAACGCTCACACCAATCATTTGCAATGCTTTCATATCGACCTCGTGGAATCATCAGAGAGAAACAGTGAGAAAATTCAGAATGGCCACTCTAGCGGATAACGACCAGCAAATCGTTTCTGGGCTGTAACAAGGTGTAACAAAGTGTATCGTGGGGCAACGGAAAGAAACATTTTAAACCGCCTCGCTTTTCGATACACTCTTTCTATGCATTCCTAGTCACGCGAACTTGTTATTTAAAAAAGCCTAGCACTTAAATAGAGGTAATATCTAAGCTAGAGCCTTTTTGATGGCTTTGTCACGAGCATTCCAAAGTCTCTTCCAGAGATACTATCACAGGTCTCCAACATGAGGAGTCTTCAATATCAGGAATCTTCAACAAGGGGGGAGGTATGAGCTTACGATTCAAAAAGATACAACAGAGTTTGGGGTTATTGTGCGTTATGGCTGTCGGGTTGATAGCAGGGTTTCCTCACTCTGGATGGAGTCAAACGAACGAATTGGTAATACTCACGTGGCCAGCCTATTTGGTGGAAACATTGACCGACCGATTTGAACAAGAAACAGGGACGAAGATCAAACAGGTGTTTTACGAGTCCGAAGAAGACCGAGATAAACTGATGGTGGAAACGCAAGGGGAGGGGTACGATATCATTGTGGTGAGTCGTGCGTTGATACCCAACTATATCAAGGCAGGATGGATTGCTCCATTGGATGCCTCATTGCTTCCCAATTTGGAACACATTGACCCTCAAATTCTCAACGAACAACCGGAATGGAAAACATTGGCTGTGGTTCCGTATTTTGAAGGAACCAATGGGATAGCTTACCGGCAGGATTTGGTTTCAGAACCGATCACAAGCTGGAAACAGTTGTTTCAGCCACCAGCTGATGTCAAAGGAAAATTGTTGATGATGAATGACACCATTGATGTGGTGATTTCGGCTATCCAAACTTTAGGAATTTCTATCGAAGACTCAGACACACCAGACGCCTTGAAACAAATCGAAACCTTGTTGAAAACTCAGAAATCATTTGTGGCCAAATATGGCTATATCTCCTTGGAAGCCGAACAATCGCTCCTTGCCAAAGGGGAGATTAGCGTAGCCTATGCTTATAACGGTGACGGTTTGGTGCTTCAAGAATTCCATCCAGAGATTCGATTTGCCATTCCAGAAGAAGGCTGCATTTTTTTTCGAGATTATACGATTGTTTCTGCTAAGTCGAAACAGCAGCAGCGGGCACATCAATTTCTCAACTTTTTGAATGATCCCAAAAATGCAGCCGAAAACGCACAAGGCGTTTATTATGCTACGGCCAATGCGGGAGCCACGACCTACCTAGACCCTGAATTTTTAAGCGATACCACCATCTATCCGCCTCCGGAAGTGCGCTCCAAATGTATTGTATTGCCTCAATTGCCACCGCGTACTTTCAAGAAGTGGAATCAGCTCGTCGAGCGAGTTTTACATTCAAAGGATTTGCATTGAATGTGTTGGCGTTGGAATCAGAGGAGGAACTGCTTTGAAGCTTTCGATCAAGCTGTTTGTTATCATTTTTCCATTGATCGTGTTGCCGATGTTGCTCTTGGGAGGAATTGCTTTCAAAACTTCTCAGGATCAAGCAGAGGAAAACATCCAAGAGCGAGTCTTGGGCTTGATGACACAGATGGAAAGGTTGGTGCAATGGTATATTCAAACGGCTCAAGCGGATGTGGAACTGTTCAGTCAAAATCCGCTTCTACAAAAGTACATGCTTATTGAAGATGAGGCATTGCGCTATCAACTGTATCATCCTCGAATCTTGGAAATCCTGGGAGGCTATCAAAGCTCCAAATCGCAATATTATGAGATTCGGGTTTTACTGCCCGATGGCTACGAAGACACCCGTCATGTCAACCGGACGATTCGCAACGTCACCGAAGAAGAAGGAGATACGCCCTATTTCCGTGATGTGATCCGCCAATCGGATCCGGTGGCCACAGCCATATATAAGAATCCCGACAATCAGGAATTTGCGGTCTTGATCTCCAAACGCATGGAGCTTCAGGACATTGCTCAGGGAGCTGGTTCCCCGGTGGAGTTTAAAGGTTATTTTGTCATCACGGTTTCTCTGGATATCTTGGAGCAACAAGCACAAACCCATCGATGGGGAGAACGGGGGGCTTTCTTTTTTATCAATCATGTAGGCGAGATCATCGCGCATCCGGATGCCAAGCAAGTAGGCAAGTCTCTTCCCTCTCCTCTTTTCCAACAACTGCAAACTTTATCTCCAGAAGATTCCATCGAGTATAATTATTTTGGTAGCTCCGGGTACTTTTTTCAACGTCAGCTCATGCCCGATCTGTGTCTGGTCGCTTATTTGCCTATGGATGAACTGTTTGGAGCAAGTCGACGGATCGCTGCCACCGTGGCGGTCATCACGATAATCACCATCATGGCCACAATCGGGTTGATTTTCTTAGCGGTTCATTATGTGTTGCTGCGTCCGATTGGCCAATTGAGTTCGGCAACCCATGCGATTCGAAAAGGCGAACTGGAGGTGGATCTTCATGTGGAGAGTAAAGATGAGATTGGTTTGCTCTCTCAAGATTTCAACCTCGCCATCGAAGCCCTTAAACGAGCGGAACGCTTGCGGGATGATGCCGAAACCGCTCGATTGGAAAGTGAATTGAATCTACAAAAAATGAACATGGCGCAGATGTTTTTTGAAAAAGAAACCCAACTGTTGAAGCAAGCTAAGGAAGCGGCGGAAAGTGCCAATCTGGCGAAGTCCCAATTCCTGGCCAATATGAGTCATGAAATTCGGACGCCGCTCAATGCCATCATTGGTTATGTACAAATTCTATTGAAGCAGGAAGAGCAACCGTCGGTTTCTCAGGAGAAGGCCGAAGCTTTGATCAACATTCATCTGAGTGGGTTACATCTAAAGGAAGTGGTGAACAATATCTTGGACTTAGCCAAAATCGAATCGGGCCATATGGAAGTTCTAGAAGAAGACTTTGCCCTGACCGATTGGGTGCAACAGGTTTATGACATCACCAAGCAGCAAGCCCAACCGAAACACTTGGACTACACCTTCACCATTGATCCTGCTCTGCCAATAGGGATCCGGGCTGATCAAACAAAGTTGAATCAAATCCTGATCAACCTATTAGGCAATGCCATCAAGTTCACACCAGCATACCGTTCCGTCATTTTACAAGTGAATAGATTAAAAGACCGTTTGGTTTTCATTGTGTGTGATCAGGGGGTCGGCATACCTGCCGCGAAAAAGCAGCAGATTTTCGAACCCTTTGAACAAGTGGATGGCAGTATCACCCGTGAGTTCGGAGGGACTGGTCTGGGACTGACCATCACGAAACGCTTGTTAGCCTTATTGAGTGGGACTATCCAAGTGGAAGACACACCTGGCGGGGGAACCACGATCACGGTGGCCCTCCCCCTTGTCGAGGCAGCCCTACCAACAGAAGAAAAGCTGTCGACTTCGGATGGAACAGAATTTGATCCTCAAAGTCGTATTTTATTGGTGGAAGACAATCTCATCAATCGTCGGATGGCTCAGGCGTTACTGGAAGGCTTCGGACTTTCTGTAGACATTGCGGTGAATGGACAAGAAGGTGTTGCTAAAATTCTTGAATCGCATCCCCATTTAGTACTCATGGATATGCACATGCCTGTGATGGGAGGGCTTGAAGCCACAACACAAATCCGACAGCATCACCAACTCCACGATATTCCCATCATCGCATTATCTGCTGATGCTTTTGCAGAACGAAAAAAGGAGGCCTTCCAGGCGGGCTTTTCCGACTACCTCACCAAACCCTTGGATGTGGATCAATTGCTGAATGTGTTGAATAAATACCTGCCGAAACAACCCCCTCGCAGCCAAATACCACTCACTTCGATTCAATAGGCGTTGGCTCGTTCGATTTCTTTGATGAGTTGCTCCGTGGACCATATTTTTTGATCGTCGGTTTCGTAGTCACGATAGAAACATTCGATGATCATGATGAGATAGAGATAGAGGTTGTACAACATGCGCCGAATCTTTGCGGACTCGGTTTTCAAAAGTGGATGGCCATAGCCCCGCATGTGTGCATTCTCCTCTTCAAAGTTGGCAAAATGGCATTCCATCAATGGATCTCCCCACAGCGCTCTTTCAAAATCAATCAGCCCACAAATTTGGTGAGTGGTTTCATCGATAAAAATGTTGCCGTCCCACAAGTCCCAATGCACGAGTTGGGGTGTTGTGATTTCCTCCAATGCAAAGTCAAACCTTGTGAACAATTGCTCGAATTCTTCATAAGGGAGCGGCAGAATGATCTCTCGGTCTTTGCCATCTTGTAGGACATTCTGGAACATGGCCGCGAAGCGGTCCTTCCAAGAAGCAAATTGGTGTACTTGATGTGGAAATCCAAAGTAGGCACCTGTGATCGCATGGATTTGACGTGTTTGCGCTCCCAAGTCATATTCGATTTGCTCTTGCACTTCTGAAGAGAGCTGGGAACGTAGTTTATTGAGGGGAATGCCAGGAAGATATTCCATGATCAGGAACACGTGATCAATGAGTTGATGTGAATCGTCATAGTAAGCGATTCGAGGAATTGGAACGGAGGTTTGTTCTTGCACGAGCCGCATCACGGCTGCCTCTGTTTTCATGAGTCCCCGTTCATACCGAAGCGCTGCCACGGACTCATGCGGAGCGACTTTCATGACATAGGCCGAGCCATCTTGGAGTGTCATCTGATAGGCTGTGTTGAAATAACCATCCTTCAATTCCTCCAATGTATGAAGTTTCGATTGTGGACCAAAATGATGGTTCACAATACTTTCGATAGCTGCTTGGGAAATTTTTGTTTTAGAGAGGCTTTGCATAGAAATTGAGTTTTACTTATTGACGTAAGTTTCTCTAAAAAACTCCAGAGTTTCATCAAAATATTGGTCGTACTTCCCTTGCTCTCGGAGTTGTTTTAAGGACCGATTGAAAATCTCTATCAGCCTTTGGTTCTTTTTATTGGTTTTGGACAATAAAAGATAGAGGTGTGTGGAATGAACGGGTTTGGAATGATTGGTAATTCGGCTGATATCCTCTGCTTTGAAGTTTTTATATAGAAGCACGTATCCAGGCAAGGTACTCATGGGGAAGGCGTGAATACGCATTTTCAGAAGCTTTCCAAAGTTTTGGAGGTTCCCTGGAGCGCGATCCACTTGGAACACGTTTGATGCTTCTGCTTGGTAAAACGGTTGCCCATAATCATAACCCAAAGTGCCTCCCACTGTGATTTCTTTTAAATCATCGAACGTATTCCACTCAAATTCAGAAGAGATTAAATAGAAAAATGAAATGGTATCAATAACTAACGAGTCTGAAGTATAAAATTTGTTTTCAAATTCCGATGCTTGATAATTTCCAATAACTCCATCTAATTTTCCGTGTTCTAGTCGTGATAACGTTCTTTTGGCAGGCTGAAACTTATAATCCACTTGGATGCCTTCCATAGCAAAGCTTTCGGAAATCAGTTTGCATAAAAAGCCATTGTCTTTGAACTCTTCAGAAGCATAAGGTGGGAATTCGTAGGCTCCAATTACAAGACGTTCTTGAGAGAAGCCCTTTGAAGAAAAAACAAATATCATTAAAACAAATATCAGTAATAGGATTGTTAGGTTGAACGACTTCATTGTGAAAGCTCCTTTCAATCGGTGGTGCATCTATGAAGGAATTATAAAGGAATGAGGATGAGCGAAGTTTAGCTTTTCCACCAACGGTGCGGGTCCACATCAATTGCTTGCGTCTCTACCGGAATTTCTCGGGCAATGGCATAAAGCTCCTCGAAGATATCAGCACCTCCTGCCATTTGGTTCAATCGATCTCTCCATTGTTCCCACGGTTGGGGGTTGTATTTGGGAGAACTCATCCGTTCCGCTTTTTCCAATTCGCTGGAACTCCAATAGCAATTTCTGATTTTGTAGCGATCATAGATCGTACCAGGCAATGGGGGGGCTGTGATGCCAACCGTACTGAGTAAAGCAGCTTCGTTGGCTGCTTGCACATGAACCTGAGTGAGATAGGAGGATTCCATCATCGCGTTTTGTAAAGCAGGCCCTAGTCTTTCAAACGATTGGAGGTTCATGGCAGTGTGTTCGTTGCCTGAAAAAAATCCACAACGGACATCTTGGGCAATGGCTGGAGACAATTGGGCATAAGCCACAGCACTAGACCACGTTTCTCCACCATCAATGATGCCTGCTTTCAGGAAAGTCTTGGTTTCTTCCCAAGCAACAGGAATGGGATGGGTTCCTAGAAGTTTCATTGCGATCCGACCCAATCGAGTGCCAGTCACACGCAGCTTCATGCCCTGCAATTCTTCCACAGTCATGACTTTGGGGCGGTTTTTGTATTTCAATCCCAACATGATGTTCCGGAGTTCGCAGTGGGTCCATAGAAACTGCAACCCATGATGTTTTCGCAGGGGCTCACGAAACAGGATTTCACTTTTGGGATGATAGAAGAAGTAGTATTGCGCGGCTCTTCCTGGCCAAAGATAAGCAAAATCTAAAACATTAAAATAGATGGCGTTGGGAGAAGCGTTCTGGGTGGAAGAAGCATAAAGATCAATCAGACCTTCACGACACAGTTTGACACAATTCAGTTGAGTACATAGTTGATTGGAGCCGATAAACTCAACTCTGATCTCCCCTTCGGTCCTCGCCTCAATATCAGATACAAAAAATAGTGCACCTTGCCGTTCAATTTTTAAATTAGTCGCATTGAAACCTGCTCCTCCAAATTTGAGATGAAACTTTGCCTTTTTTTTGTATCGCTTTTTTTGAATATCGGATGCTGTAGAAGCTAAAGCTTCTTTGGAAAAAATCCCGCCAGATTGAAATAAACTCGATACGCCTAGCAATGTTGAAGTCAGACCAAACCTACCTGCTACTCTAAAAAAATCTTTACGAGTTATTTTAGGAACTATTGTATTTTTCATGTCACCATCACACTAATGATAGATTGCGTTAGATAGCCTTTGCCAAAAATTGTTTTTCATCTGTACTCTAGAGAATAAACAATTTTGAAATGCGATCACTAAGGGACTATATAATCAGGCATCTGCCCCCATGTGTTAGCCGAACACACAGAGGCAGAGCTGTGGAGGAGTCTCAAAATTAGGCAAGCAAGAGCAAAAAGCGGATGAAATAAGAGCCTCTATTTAGGAAAAGTAAGCAAATTTTGTAATGCTGTGCTGCCTGAAGTAGATATTAAAAATTGAAAATTTTCTAAAATAAGAAAACGTTTTAGTTTTGCAACTAAAACGTTTTAGTATTGATAAATAATTAATGTCAACTATTTTTTGAAAGATTGAAGTGATTTAAAAAGGCAGGTTTGGAGAAAAGGTCGACGTCAGCATTGTGAGGAGCTTAAACGAGTCGATGAATTCAGGTAAGAGCCTCGAGGCAAGGCCCATCCGATTCTCGGATAATGAGAGGGGCATTCCAAAGGATTTGAGATTCCGTGGGGGGCTGGCCGTTCATAACTGCAAAGAGCAAGGCTACCAATTGTCTGCCACCTTCATGAATGGATTGATCCATAGTCGTTAAGGGAGGAACACAATAAGAGGAGACAGGTAAGTTGTCATAGCCAATGACGGAGACGTCCTTACCGGCGACAAGCCCCTGTTGTTGCAGGGCATGGAGGCATCCTAAGGCGATACTGTCGCTGCCGCATAAGATGGCAGTGGGAGATGGGGAGCGTTTCATGAGTTCTAAAGTTCCTTGAAATCCATGTTCTTCTTTCATATCACCTTCCAGCACCCATTGAGGATCAAATGCCAGCCCCGCTTCTTCCAAACCACGGCGATATCCTTGCAGACGGTGGAAAGCGAACATGAAATTTTGTTGCATGATCAACAGAGCAATGCGTCGGTGACCTAAAGCAACCAGATGTCGACACGCATTTTGAAATGCTCGTTCTCCATCAATATCGAGATACGCATAGGGAGGATGATCCACTTCGGTTCGACCATGCACCACAAATGGAATGCCTTTTTTTAACAGATAATCGATGCGTTCATCATGGCATTTGGTCCGAGTGACAATCAGGCCATCGACTTGCTGGCGTTCTACCATTTTTTGAGTTGTTTCGAGGTCAGAATGATCCGGAGTGGTTAGAGTGACCAGGAGTTCATACCCTGTCGAAATCGCCCCTTCACCAATGCCCCCGAGCATTTCCCAAAAAAATGGTTCACTGAAACCCTCCGAGTATCGAGGCAAAACGATGCCGATGGTTTTGGTCCGTCCACTCTTGAGCTGTTGAGCGGCTCGGTTGGGAGAATATCCATATTTCTTAGCTGCATCCAAAACTCGCTGTCGGGTTTGAGGACTGATGTCTTGATAACCGGAAAGTGCTTTAGAGACGGAAGAAACAGAGATCCCTAAAATTTCAGCAAGTTGTCGAATGTTCACAGACATAAAAAACTACGTGATGAATGGTTTTGCAGAAATAGGGAAGCAACACGAAAACTGAAGAGGGCAGGTGATGCGGGGGCACCTGCCAGCATTTTAATATTCTTCGCCTTGCGGGGCTTTGGCACGAGGGGGGTTAGTGCCTTGGAGAGATTCAATGAAGCTGACGACATTCTGAATGTCTTGGGCACTGAGCTTGGCCTTCCAACTCACCATCCCTTTTTCAGCGACACCTTCGCTAATGACACGAATCAAATCTTGGGTCGTGTTGCCATGAATCCAGAAGTTATCCGTCAAGTTGGGACCAAATTGACCTTCCCCATATTTGCCATGACACATCAGGCAGTGTTTGGTGTACACGACTTTACCCATCTGAAGATCCACAGGTGCTTGTTCGGACGAGCCAGAAGGGAGGGATATTGCCCCGATGGGTTTCTTTTCCGCCGGAGGGGTATCGAGTAGGGCCACGGTCAAGGCGGTTGGTTGTCCCAAGACTTCTTGACCTTGAGGAGCCTTGGGATTGGGTGGATTCGTCCCTTGGAACGTTTCAATGAATGCCACCACATTGTAAATGCTTTCAGAGCTGATTTTTTCTTTCCACCGCACCATTCCTTTTTCAGGAATGCCTTCGGTAACCACCCGAACCAAATCTTCGGTACGATTCCCGTAGATCCAATAATTGTCGGCCAAGTTCGGACCGAACTGACCTTCACCATATTTACCATGACACATCAGACAATGCTTTCTGTAGAGTCTTTGGCCCAATTGAATATCGGCTTTCATGGACTCTGTAGCATTGGATGATGAGCTAGGTTGAGCGACTAACGTCTCGCTTCCCCATAAGGGGATAGGAACACTGAGCAACAACGCACAGAGGATTCCTAAAGCGAACCGAATTTGTCTTTGAAAAAACATTAACTCCTCCATTAAAAATTACTCTCGCACTGCTTGTATATCCAGAAGGATTTGTAGGTAGTCATCGACTACTACGCCTCCGTTGGCTTCTAGTACCTTGTCCCATTGCAACCCAAAATCTTTCCGATTGATGGTGCCTCTCGCTTCAAAACCGATGCGTTTGAGGCCTTGAGGGCCTTTGTTGGTTCCCAAATAGTGTCCACGTAGTTTAATTTGTTTGGTCACACCTTTGATGGTTAAGTTTCCATACATGACGATATCTTCGCTGTTTCCTTTCACTTCGGTACTCGTGAAGGTGATTTCTGGAAATCGGGGAGAGTCAAAAAAGTCGGGACTGCGCAGATGTTTGTCACGCCGTCGTTCCCTTGTAAAAATCGAGGCCACGGCGACTTTACCTTTGGCGGAGCGGATCATTTCGGTTTCTTCATCGAACTCCAACACTCCAGAAAACTTAGTAAACGATCCCCGGACTTTAAAAACCATCAAGTGGGGAATTGAAAACGCAATTTCTGAATGGGATGCGTCCACCACGTATTGATCGGCAAATGCGGGATGTGCCCCTCCTACAAAGACAAGCACTAAAAAGGCCAACAATTTCCGCATAATTCCTCCTTCTCCAAATAAAATAAGTTTAAGAATATAGCTGAGATTTATTCAGATAGTATTCAGGGGCAATTCGAAGGGCTCGTTTGAAGGGGGTTAAATGTTTTTAGGCACCCGCACTTTCAGGCCTTCTTGGACCCGATGCACTCCTGCAATCACCACCAAGTCTCCGTTTTGTAAGCCTTGAATCACTTCAATGTCATCGCTCAAAATGCGACCTAAAGTCACGTCACGTCGACTGACGGAACTCGACGTTTCATCAAAAATCCACACATATTTGAGTTTCGACACTTTGTCTTCCAAAACGCTATTGATGGGCACTGAAGGGAAGCCACTCCCTTGTTGCTCCAACTGCAACTGAACCTCAGCACTCATTCCGGGTAAAATGAGGTTTTCCGGATTGTCTAGCTCCACAAAAACGGGGTAGGTGAGTGTGGCTTTATCGGCGGTCACTCCCAGTTTGGTTGTGGTACCTACAAACGATTGTCCAGCAAAATTAGGCAAATGGACTTCAACAGACTGTCCACTGGTGACTTGTGAAATGAGTTGTTCGGGAATACTGATTTGAATTTCAATACGAGTGATATCCACTAAGGTGTAGATCGGCTGTCCCGCTCCAACTTGTTCGAAGTCTGAAATCTGCTTGGCTGAGATGATACCATCAAATGGGATTTTTAAGGTTGTGTCCGTGAGATTGGCTTTAGCTTGGCTCAAATTGGAACGAATCGAACGGATGTTGGCTGTTTGTGCTCGAATTTCTTCCTCACGTCCTCCAGCCAGGGCTTTGGCTTTTTCTTCTTGGGCTGCGCGAACGGCTTCCCTAGCTTGTTCCCACTGGTTTTGAGCTTGGTCCAATCGGCTTTTGGGAGCGGCATCTTTGGCATACAACTGTTGGACGCGACGATAGTCCGCCGAAGCAGCACGTTCGGCTGCTTGGGCACCTTTGATGCGGCTATCCAAAATACGAACATCTTCCGAACGCGCTCCTTTGCGAAGCTGATCCAATTGGGCTTCTGCCCCTTGTAAACGGTTCTCCAAATCGCGCACGTTGAGTTTGAAATCACGATCATCCAGGGTCGCGACGGCTTGGCCATTTTTTACTTGGTCTCCGACTTTGGCGGTCAAGGTTTTCAACACACCGGGGACCCGGAAACTCAAAATCGACTCCTTGATCCCTTTGGCGGTACCGGTGAACGATTTCATTTGATCGGCGGCCACTGCCGTTTGCACTCGCTTCACCTTGACAGGGCGAATCACTTCACGCGTTTCCACCGGTTTGTCTTCTTTGCATCCTGCCAGAGATAGGAACGTGACGAGCAGTATTATCACAAGAGAAATCCAGGGTTTCATAGAGCCTCCGTTGATCACTGTTGCAATTTTTGAAGTTGTTGCAGTTGGTTTTCAAAATAAGATTCCAAGGCGGTCTCAAATTCGATCAACACGGCAGCATCGAGTCGTTTAGGAAAAAGATGGATCCGATTCATCACACGGAAAACGGTGGCCAGCCCTTGGAAGTATTGATAACGCGCCACGGTTGCTTGAATCTCCGCTTGAATGCGATTGGATTGGATATCCAGCAAGTCGATAATGGGGAGACTTCCTTGCAAGTAGGCGATTTCTCCTAATCGTAAGCTTTCGGTAGCGAGTTCCAAGCTTTTCAAGGCTCCAATAGCCGTGTTGCGACTGGAATAGAGTTGGAAATGGGCTAAGCGAGCTTGTTCGGTCAATTGATCTTTCAATTGTTCACGCTGAGTTATGAGCTGAAGCAATTGGGTATCGATCACCTCTATTTCTTTATAGCGACTTCCCCCGTTGTAAAGTGGGTAGATGAGTGAAATTTGGGCATTCCATCCGGTGCGAAAGCTATCTTCATAGTTTTTTTCTTCGTCAATCAAGGTGGCACCACCGAGGTCGGGTGGCAATTGTTGTGTTTCGAAGTCGCGGTGTTCATCTTGGATTTGTTGGAACCATGAGGCTCCGACTCGAATTGTAGGCCAGAATTTGGAGCGGACCCTTTCCCGTTCTGCACGGACTTGGGCAATACTCGCATCCAGCTTTTGCAATTCTATAGAATCTTGTAGAGCGTTCGTAGCCACAAAGTCGCGTACAATTTGTAAGCCTCGCGATGTGCGGAAGTACCTGCCAAACACGGACTGTTCTGCATCGAAAATCTCGGAAGTGAAATCACGAGGATCCAGGTGCAGTTCCGTTTCTTCGGCAAGATCGAGTGCACTGTTCAACACCACTTGGGCTTGGAACAGACTCTCAGTAGCATTGACCATCTCCACTCGGGCGTTTTCTAATTGGATTTCTACCCGCAACACATCGCTTTTGGAGGATTCTTCTAAATCGTAGCGCAATTGGGCTACATCTCGCAGTTTGCGGTAAGTTTTCAGATCGGTTCTACGGATATCGACAATTTCTTGGGCCAGTAAGTGATTCAGATAAACCTGAGACACTTGCTGCATAAGATCCTGCCGAGTCTGTTCGAGGTCTTTTTCAGCGACGTCCTCCCCCAGTTCTGACGATTCCACAGACTTGTTCAACTCTCGGTTGTAAAGCGATTGCCCGAATTCTAACTCCACCGTGGTTTGATTGCGAGGGCTGGGCTGGAGATCAGCACGCGTGTTGTCGGTGCGAGCATGATTCAGTTTGGAAGTCACCTGGGGATAATACCCACGCTCCACCAAGCGAGTTTGGGCCACTGCTTGCTCTTTAGAGTGCGTTTTGAGCTGAATGGCATGGTTGTTTTTCAAAGCCAGATAAAATGCTTCCGGCAACGACAAGGGGCGTTTGGGAGCTTCGGCTCCAATCATGCGGGCTTCATAAACGAACTCTAAGGGAATGTCGTAATTGATTTTACGTGCGGTGTCCTGATTGAAGATCACTTCGATTTGCCAGCTATCGAGCACCGAGATTTCTTCTGGAGGAATACCGTTCAAGATGTCGAACAACTTGAGGGCATAATTGCGAGCGATGTTTCGGAAATCAGGATCGTTGATCGAAACCAAGGCTCCATTCCGTACTCCATATTCGCCTTCTTGGGTGAAGCTCGGAATTTTTCGATCGGCCAACCGCTTGAACACGTCTTGGGCTTGGGCTTGGGTGAATTCATGAAGCCGCGGCATAAACACCACTTCTGCATCCAACTGCGCGATCTGCTCTGGATAATTTTGAGGAGAGATATTGACGACCTCAATGGGCAATCCACCTAAGCGCCCAAAGGTTTCGAGCACCACCTTAATGTCTTGGGCATTCGGCAGGATGACTGCATCCGAATTGTTGGCATCCTGTTTGTTGTTATCGCACAAAAAGGTGACACATAAATAGGTGAGTCGCGTGAGTGGCAAGACTTGAGGCACAAACCGGATGACTGAATTGCCAATAGAAGGGTCAAAGGAAGTCGTCCAGTTCGGATTGCCAGGTTTGAGTGTTTTTCCATCCAACATTCCCAAGCCAATAGGAAAATCCAAGCTCAAGCCGATCACCGGAACGGGCAAGGGGTCCATGGCTGCAAACACCTTGGACGCTTCCGTGCCATAAGCCAAAATGGCATTCAGGTTGTGCTGTGTGACCAGCTCCTGCGCTTGGCTGCGAATGGTTCCCAGATCGTACTCTCCGTTGAGAGTCGCTTCTTCTGGATAAATAATGGTGTACTGCCCTTGATTGAGAGCCTCCAGTTCTTGACGAAGCGCGGGGATCAATTCGGCTTCGGCTTCATACGTTCCTTGATATAAAATACCAATCCGGACTGTCTGGGCAGCCCAGGTAGGAAACATAAGTGCCCACGAAATGAGAAAGGTGAAAACGAGAAGAAAGAAAAAGACAGGAAGAAAAGGAATTTCCAACCGAGACGAGGTACTTTGAAATGCAGTCAATACTTTGAAACTAAATCGTTGTTTAGGCATCGCGGACTCCTTCGTAAGAGAGGCCTGTATGAAATGATCCGTTGGATGCATTCATACCCATATGCCTAAATGGTGTCAAAAGGTTTAACTGAGGGATCTCCAGGAGATCTCAATACTTTATAATTTCTAAGTGCTCTTTCTGGGATCGTTGTTCTATTGCGTGGAGGAACTTGGAGATTGGCACTTTTGAATTAAAAAAATGTTAGAAATTCAGGTGTAACAAAGGGGGATGTTGTTTCTTGTGAAATGCAGGCATGGTGGGGGGTCGTGCAAAAATTCCATAGATCTGCTACAAGTGAGAAAAAGGTGCTTCTCCTCAACATGTCCTATCCTCCCCCCAACTTAATTTTGAAATAAGGCGTTTATGTCGGAAACTATGCATGAAGAATGTGGTATTGCCGCCGTTTATCAGTTGGACCATACCTCGGCAGATCCCATCAATGTGAGTCAATACATCCCAGGTTTATTGCTCGATTTGCAGAATCGGGGACAGTTGAGTGCTGGGATGACCAGCTATGATCCTAAGCACAATTTATTACTGAAAACTCATAAGGATGTCGGGACAGTGGACCGGGTGTTCCGTTTATTCAGTTCTCAAAAGCATCGTAACTTGGTGCGGAAATACGAAGGCACAGTTGCGATTGGCCATGTGCGCTATGCCACAAGTGGTGCCGAAGACCGAAATTTTGCCCAGCCCTTTGAGCGGATTCACGGACGCAAATGGAAGTGGTTTTCTATTGGATTCAACGGCAATCTGGCCAATTTTGAGGAGTTGAAAGCTGCGTTGGTGGAGCGGGGATATCATATTTCCTATAATACGGATACCGAAGTGATGATGCACCATATCAACAAAGAACTCAGTGGGGAGTTGCGATCCTTCAAAGAAATTTTTGCCTCCTTGGCCAAAAGTTTTGATGGTGCATTCAATATTGTATTTCTCAATGCACGTGGTGAACTGATTGCCATGCGCGACCCGTTAGGGATCAAGCCCCTATGTTACGGCATCAAAAACAATTTGTTGTTTGTTGCTTCCGAAAGTGTCGCTCTTGCCCGCTTGGGCATTACGGATTACCAAGACCTTGAACCCGGATCGCTGTTGGTGGCCACACCTCACGATGGCTATCGCATTGAACGTTATAGCGAAGTCAAGCGCACGGCTCATTGCCAGTTCGAATGGGTCTATTTTGCTAATTTGGCTTCCAATTTGGATGGGCGTTCGGTGTTTAAGGCTCGACGCTTGATGGGGAGATTGCTGGCTGAAATGGAAGATATTCCCGGAGGGCCAGATGCGCGCGTTGTTCCGGTTCCTGAAACAGCTAAAGTGGCAGGCGATGGATTTGGATTCAAATTGGGAATTCCTGTGATTGAAGGGTTGGTGCGTAACCGTTATGTGGGACGCACCTTCATTGAAGGGCAGAGCCGCCAAGATGTCATTCTCCGCAAATTCACCCCGTTGGTGGAGTTGTTAGAAAACAAAAGAATTTTTTTAGTCGATGATTCGTTGGTACGTTCCACCACGCTTTCCACCATTATCGAATTGATCCGAGAGCGGGGCCGAGCCAAGGAAATTCATGTGAGGATCGCCTGCCCTAGCATCATTGCTCCCTGTTTTTATGGCATTGACATTCCTACGGTAAAGGAACTGTTTGTTCCACGCTTTTGGAAACCAGGCCAACCACTCACTCATTCCAAGGAAACCTTAGCCGAAATGGCAGAAGCAATCGGTGCGGATAGTTTGAAGTTTTTAACCATTGACCGTTTGTCCAAAGCCATTGGGCATTCGAAGGAACAATTGTGTACTGCATGTATTGACACCACCTACCCTACACTCATTGGGGAAAAGCGCTATCAAGAACAAATCAAACACACTGAAGTGGAGGCCGACTCCACACAGGAGGCATAATGGATGACGAACTCTTAAAAATGTTAGTGTGTCCCGAAACTCGGACACCTTTGACGTGGGCTGAAGACTCCCTCATTGAACAAATCAATACCCGGATCACATCCGGCACGTTACGCAATCGCAATCAACAACCCATCACCCAAAAAATTGACGGAGGGGTGGTTCGTGAGGATCAGCAATATTTGTATCCCATCCGCGACCATATTCCGATCATGTTAGTTGAAGAATCGATTCCATTGAACGAATTGCTCCCTGCTTCTTAACCTAAGGATCTATGTCTGACCACCTTTCCACTCGTGCTCTTCTGTGGGAATTTAAAAAAGAGATTGCCCTGTTGTCTTTGTTAGGGGGGGCGCTTGTGTACATGCTCTATACTTTTTCTTCGGAAGAAGTGAGCCTCGCTCCACTGGAACAACCGGAATATCTCCTCCATCTCGACAATGTGGAGATTGAAGATTTTTGGTTAGACCATAAACGTTGGACCGTCCTGGGGAAGCAAGCGTTTGTGTTACCAGGCACAGAGAAAGTCAACTTAACGGATGTTCGGATCTTAGTATATCACGATGCCGATTCGGAAAAACCGCAAGAAGTGGATATTGTCGTAACCGCCCGGGAGGGAGAAATCGATTGGAAGGAAGAAGTGGTAACCTTGAATGAGCAAGTGGTGGTAACACGAAATACTGAAATGCAGGCCTACACGGAAAAAGCGTTTTATCGTTACACCCAAGGAATTCTGGAAGTTCCAGTGAAAGTTGACATCCATTATTTAGAAGATACAATTATTGGAGAAAAGCTTACTTATGATGTCCGTCAGCAGACCCTTCAACTCTCTCAAGCGTTACTAATGGAATAAATGGATCAACATTTGCTTTCCTTTGAGAAAGTAGGTGGATGAATTCCAATTCAAATAGAAACGAGCGAAACAAATACCACCGAAAAATCTTAAATTTTGATAACAACCCCTGGATTTGATTGAACTTCACCCCAAATGCCCGATCTAGATTGTCTGAGGCGAAGTTCTAAGAACCAGGAAAGATTTTCCCTTTAGCAAAAGAGGTGGCCCATGTTTCGATCCCAAGAGACGACGATTCCTGACTGGTATACTATGGACGATAGAATCTTGATCAACGCACACCTCAAAGGTGATAAAAAGGCTTTTGAAGTCTTGGTGAAAAAATACCAAACTTCGGTTGGACGCCTCTGTTTTTCGATTATGAAAAATGACAGCGGTGTGGCTGATGTGGTCCAGGATGTGTTTTTGTCGGTCTTTCGTGGACTGGCCAAGTTTCGAGGCGATGCTTCGTTCAAGACCTGGATTTACAAAATAACAGTTCATGAAACCATGCGCTATCTCAAGAAAAACAAGCGTTGGAGGCGATTGCTTGATGAAAATGGACCCACTCTAGATGCCTCCGAATTTACTATTGTCGTGTTTGACGACAAAGCCTCTCCCGAACGCCTTGTGCTGGATTCCCAGAAAAAGGCTCTCATCCAAAAGGCGATGAATCAGCTCAGTGAGAATCATCGCGTCGTATTACATTTGCATTATCAAGAAGATTTATCTGTACAAGAAATTGCCGAAATATTGGATATTCCCATTGGAAGCGTGAAATCTCGCCTGCATTATGCGAGACTTCATTTGAAAGAATTGTTGGCTCCTTTCTTCGAGCCTCCTTCTGCTCAGCAAGGAGAGCAACATGCAGCATTGTTGTAGTCGGACTTCTACGTTACAAGTGTTGATTGTCGAATCGCCAAAAACTCTGCGTACCGCAGACTGGCGTCAGCACTTGCAACACTGTTCCGAGTGTCAGCAAGAAATTGCACGTCTTAACAAATCTCTTGAACTCTATATTCAGCTCGATCCCCAGCAAGCGTCGTCTCCTGATGTCGATGTATGGGACCGCATTCAGCCTCAGGTGGAGAGCTGGCATCGTTGGCGTTTTTTCTCTAGAAAATCGCTGATAATCGCAGCTGCTGTATGTGCTTTAGTGGTCATTTCTGTAGGAATTTGGCCTATACTGCAAAACCCCACTCCAGCCTTGAGCGGCAAGTCGAGTTATGAAATACAAGAAATTCAGTTAGGGCAACCCTTTGGCCAATCTTTCGCGCAAACACAGGTGATTTGGAACAATCAGCAGTTTGGCATTTCGGTGAAAAATAAATTAGAAGGCAATTACGCTTCCATCTCGATTGGTATGCGATTGCCAGCAGAATATGCCCAAACTGAACTGCCTACTGTGGAACAGCCTTTTCGTTCGATGGTGGCAGCAGTCTCAACCCCGGAAGCCTTACTGAAGAGCAAGACAGAACGGTAAGCAACTCATGAACATTCGAAAATTACGGTGGATCCTTGTAATTGGGTTCACAATGGTGGGGACTATCCCAACCTGGGCCGACGGTGTGCGCAGTTGGCAGATCTCAGCACCTTACACTTTGCCAGAGAATGTGGTTGCCCACGATATCACATGCAATCATTCCAAGCTGTCCATTCATGCCGAGGTCACTGGGCAAATTTTTGCCGTAGAATGCGATTTGGTGATTGGGAAAAATAGCTTATTGCATCGTGGTGTTATTTTTTCGGGTGGGAATGTACGCATCGAAGACAATGCCGATATCTTTGGTGACGTGACCCAAATTGGTGGAGAGTTATGGCTCGACCCTGGAGCGAATTTACGAGGTACTGTTCACCGTTATCAACAATCGGTCCGTCCTCCCACCCCGTTCCTACACGCGAGCCAAAACTACTTAACATTCCGCAGGATTGTGCCCAATGACCTGGAACACTTGTTTCGTGTTGCTCAAGAGCTGCAATTGAAACAAATGGAGCAAAATCGGACTCCTTTGGAGACCTTCAAAATTCCAAACTTTTTGGAATTTCTGTTTCAAAAAGAACAGATCCGTTTTGCTCAAAAGTGGACCTATGAAAAAAATCACTATCCCATCGAGTTTCAGATCATGCAGTTTGCTTCCTCAGAAAAAGCCTTCCGGTTTTGGACAAACATTTTAACGTTTACTAATCTGAACCTCGAACATTCGATCCAAAATAGCTTAGGGGATGGAGGGCATTGGTTTTTTCGCTTTCAAAACCGGTCTACCCTACTATGGCATCGCACCAATTGGATTTTTTCTGCCCAAGTTTATGGATTGAGTACCCTAGAAGATGGGGTCAATTGGATTTCCGGAGAAGCCGAGCTAGAAGATTTCATACGATTGTTTCAGGAAGCCTTGCTCGCCAACGCACAGACCTTGGATGTGGGAGACATGTTCATCAGCTCTGATAACTGAAGTGGTTGTGTCATTCGCGACTTTCTCTTATCTATATCGCATAGGGGCTGGATGCTCCTTCAGGGCCTGCTCTCTGTTACAGAAGCCTGCCTAGAAAAAGCAAAATTTTCCGAGTAGTCCAAGGATTTCAACTCTTCTATGCCTCTGAAAAGTCAGTATTAGGAGGCAATCCCACTCTCATGCCTCGTGCCGTTGTCCATGGATCGTGGCCTAGCAATGTTGCTGTTGCAACTGTTCGTCGTGTTATTCACGACATCTCTGTTGTTCCCATGTTAAAATCTCCCTATATCATTACTTTTATATAAAGCTTATTTTCCTGACAGAATATTTGAGTATTCTGTCCTATCAAATACTCTTATGGCACGGGGGAGTAAGAACCCTTGAGCACTCCGTCTCGTCAAACATTACTTATGGCACCTGCAAATATATTGATAGTTGAGGACGAAAGCATTGTTGCATTAGGCATTCAAGAGAAGCTTCAACGGCTGGGGTACGTTGTTACGGGAATTGTGGGTTCAGGTGAAGAAGCTTTGCAAAGCTTAGAACATAGTTTGCCGGATTTGGTGTTAATGGACATCAAGCTCAATGGCGAAATTGACGGCATTGAAACGGCGCATCGTATTCGGAATTCTTATAATCTACCAATCCTGTATTTAACAGCGTATGCCAATTCCGAACTGTTGCAAAGAGCCAAGAAGACATTGCCGTGTGGGTACGTCACCAAGCCATTTCAGGAAAAAGTACTCTATGCCAATATCGAACTGTCACTCCATAAGTACCAAGAGGAGCAAAAGAAAAATCGTTCGCTTGAGCTGGAAACTACACGTATTTTGGCTGGCGGTATTGCTCACCAACTCAACAATCTTTTAATGGGCATCCATGGTTACGCCTATCTGCTGGATACGGAATCAGACCTCCTGCTGGAACATCGAGGCATGTTGGAAAGTATTCAAAAACTGGTGCAGCGTGGGGGAGTGCTAGGAAAAAAGTTATTAGGGCTGGCTCAGTCTGGAAAGTACCAAACGCAAGTAACAGATCTCAATCAGCTGATTGAGGAGTGTCTTACAGATTTTATTTTTCATCACGATGATTTGTCCTTTCAAACCGATTATGCCCGTAATCTATGGTTGGTCAATGTAGAACAAGAACAAATCAAACATATCTTCCAAGAATTGTTTAAAAACGCTTTAGAAGCCATGCACAATGGCGGGAAAATTACCCTAAAAACAGAAAACGTCATATTGAAGTCAAATACCCTCCTGCCCGACACCTTAGAACCTGGGGACTATGTGAGGGTGACCATCAAGGACCAAGGTCCTGGAATGAAAGTCGATGTTTTGCAAAATCCATTTTATACTACCAAGTCACAAGGCATTGGCATGGGGTTGCCCTTTGTCTTTGGCGTGATTGCGAATCACAAAGGTGGTATTGCTCTCCACAACTTGCCGGAAAGCGGCACCTGCATTGATCTCTACCTCCCCGCGATACCTTCGTGAAACATTGATTTCTTTCTATTGCTAAAGTATTATTCTTCGCATCTTTTTCGACCGATTTGCATCATTTCTAGAAGTCTCATGAACTATAGTTACACCGTTACAGAGCTCTGCCGAATTTTTGGAGGGAGCGCACAAAACATCTTTTCCGATACTCGTTTCCAAAATTTCGCGATTGATTCTCGTAAAGTACAATGGGGAGATTTATTCATTTGTCTCACCGGAGAACGCACCGATGGTCATCTCTATATTCAAGATGCGATCAAACGGGGAGCCAGTTGCATTGTGGCGAGTCGACATAAAATCAAACCCGGCCTACTCACTTCCACCACTCCTATCATTTTAGTAGCGGACCCCAATCGAGCCTTCCGAGATTTGGCCAGAGACTATCGTCATCGTTTGAGTCCCCGTGCCCGTGTGATTGGCATCACTGGCAGCAATGGAAAAACCTCGACCAAGGAAATCACTGCTGGATTATGCCGGTTTTTAGACAATAGAACCCATGCAACTTCAGGCAATTTTAACAATTTCGTGGGAGTTCCTTTAACGATTCTAGATGCTAAATTGGACGAACAGTGGTGGGTGATCGAAATGGGAACCAACCATTTTGGAGAGATTGAAACGCTTGCGAAAGTGGTGCATCCGCATTGTGGCATCATCACCAATATCGGCGAGAGCCATCTGGAATTTTTAGAAAGCACCGAGGGAGTGGCCCACGAAAAATCAGGAATATTTCAAGGAATGGAATCGGATTCGATTGTCGTAGTGCCTTCCAGTTTGAAGCATTTGAGAATTGTAAAACAAGCAGCGGCACAGCACGGTATACGATTGGTCACTTATGGTTTCACACATTGGGAGGTGGCACGCGCTGATTATATGGCAGAGCTGTTGTATTTTTCTCCCGCAGTCTCTCGATTTCGATTCATGGATGCTACGTTTGAAACGCGCATTGGCAATCCTTTGTTTTTAGAGAACCTCCTTGGTGCACTCACCTTGCTTCGTTTACAAAATGTGGATATGGAACTGCTCCGGAAAGCCACACAAACTTTATCAGTGGAAGTCCAAGGCCGCATGCAGTTTCGAGAGATGAACGGATATCTTCTGGTAAACGATACCTATAATGCCAATCCCACCTCCTTTAAAAGCGTTCTGGCGAGTTTAAGAAAAGCTTATCCAAAGCGTCGTTTGTTAGTGGTAGCCGGACCCATGGCAGAGTTGGGAGAGGAGAGCCTACAACTCCATCAACAATTAGGTGCCGAAATGCATCAACAAGGTGTGGCGCATCTCTTTGCTTTAGGGGAGGATCTAGCAAACGCTTATGTGCAAGGGTGGAAAAGCCGTTCCCAAGACAGTCCAACAGTTTTGCATACCGAAGACCTGCAAGAATTGATAGCGGAATTCCAAAAGATTCAACGTCATGATGATATCGTCTTGGTGAAAGGATCCCGTTCCGCTCATATGGAGCGTGTTGTCGAAGCGCTCGCTCCATAGAATTTACTTGAGGCGTGCGAAGCACTAATAACCTCCTTTTAATGTCTTGTAATGTACTAATATTGTTAATTTTTTAGAAAGAGCATGATGAAGATCAAGAGCACTAAAAAAAATTTTATTGGAATCCTCTTATTGGCTTTGATAGGCGTGCACGCATCCATAGCTTGGGGGGAAGACGCGATTCCCAAATCAGATTCAGTGACGAAAGAAGCGGCTCCTGAAGCCAACGATCAACACGAACGAAAGTCTAAATTTATTGAGGATTACCAAGATACTTTTGCGCAATACTTGACACGTGGACAAGTAGATCTTGCCGTGCAAAGGCGGGATATCAACGCATTGCGAAGTTGGCTTTTACAAATTGACAAAGAGAAATTTCCAAAAACAGCCAAGTACTTAGAAGACGCACTCAATAAAGTACTTGGTTACTAATTCGAATTTATTGGCAAGACTGCATACAGATAGGAGAAACGGTGGCCAAGCGCGACTATTATGAAATCTTAGGCGTCTCTCGCAAAGCGTCCCAAGAAGAAATCAAAAAGGCGTATCGTAAGATCGCTCTTAAAAACCATCCGGATCGGAATCAAGGAAACAAACAGGCAGAAGAACGCTTCAAAGAAGCGACAGAGGCCTATGAGATCCTCAGCAATTCGGATAAACGCAAAAAGTACGATCAATTTGGTCATGCTGCAGAAGGGCTGTACGAGGGCACCTACAGTCAAAGTTTTGACTTTGGTGCTGACAATTTTTCCGATATTTTTGGGAATCTCTTCGGAGGGGATATCTTTGAAGACATGTTTAGTGGTGGCAATTCACGGAGTTCTCGGCGTTCCCAAAGCTATCATTATCAACGCCAAAGCCGTGGTGCGGATCTCGAACAACGAATGGATATCTCATTTGAAGAAGCTGCCTTTGGAACTAGCAAGGAGGTGTACATCCGGGGGCAAAAACTGCGGATCAAAATTCCTTCGGGAGTGGATACGGGTTCCCGAATCAAATTGTCCAATAAAGGAGAGCCTGGAAAACACGGGGGACCGGCGGGAGATTTGTATATTGCACTCAATGTATTAGCGCATCGCCATTTCACTCGTGATGGGGACAATTTGCATCATGATGTATCAGTGAGCTTCACTCAAGCTGCGTTGGGAACAGAAGTGGAAGTTCCAACACTCGAAGGAACAGTGCGTTTGAGAGTTCCGCCAGGCACCCAAAGCCATCAAGTTCTAAGACTACGGAACAAAGGCATTCATAATGATCAAAAGCACACGACGGGTGATCTCCACGTCCGTGTTGTGGTCAAAACTCCTACCAAATTAACGTCCCATCAACGCGAGCTACTCGAAAAATTGGAACAAGTGTCTTGATTCCTGGCAAGGCATGTTTCTGCCTTCAAGCCTGTCTCAGTGTAAAACTTTTGATGGATCAAAGGTCAATTCAACCTTAAAGCAACATGACTGGGTTTGGCTCCAGTATCGGAAGGGGGAGTGAGTGGGTCTGTTTGTTTCAGGAACAAGCGCTCTGCTGAAATCCCCTGCTCCACTAAATAGTTTTTCACGGCCAGTGCCCGTTGCCGCGCGAGTTCTCGCAATTCTTCCGATTTGATCACAATCGTGGAAAGTAGCTCTTTTTCCATGACTTCCACTGATGGAGTTGGAGGTGCTGGAGGAGATACTGCTATTGTAGCTTCAGGTTCCTTGAGAGAGGGGGTTGTTGGAGGGGGAACTGCTGGAGGAGATACTGCTATTGTAGCTTCAGGTTCCTTGAGAGAGGGGGCTGTTGGAGTGTTGGTGGTTGCCACAACGGGTGGGAACTGTTCCTGATAAAGCTCTTTCAGGTGCAACCGATATTCACTGCTGGCCAGAGAGATTTCTTCTAATGGAATTGCAGGGAGGCCTTTAGCTAGCCGGGTTTTGAGTTTGGCGAGGCGCAGTTGTTGCTCCAAGGTTTGACGGGTCAATACAGGAGGATCCAGTTTGGAGTCAATATAGCCTTCAAGGTCTAATTTGAGGCTGGGGCGCTGTTCTAGTGCCTGTGCCAATATTTGCAATTTAGAAGCATGTTCTTCAGTTATCTGAGCTTGACCGGCCTGAAAATCCAGATATTCGAGCTTTTCCCCTTCTCCAAAAAGTTCTCCCAATAAGTCGAATGGTGCGGTGGCGACCTTCTGTAAAATGGTAACGATAGCCTGTAATGCGGTTTCAGCAAAACTGAATTGGGGGTCTTCCAAATTGCCTTCCATTGGAACATCCAAATGAATTTTTCCATCTCGGTCTGTCAGCAAGGAAATTAAAAACCCAAAGGGTAATGGAAGTGCTTCTTCACTTTCGACGGTTTCGCCTAAGGTGAATTGATCTAATTGGACTTTATTGCTTGCAATCAATTTGTTTTGGTCCACCAAATATTTTAGATCCAAAGAAAGCTTCCCTTTGGCAATCGAGTATCCCAAATATTTACCAACATAGGGACTCAATGGTGTCATTTCCAAGCCTTGAGATTGAATGTTGAGATTCAGTGACAGTGCGTTTTGAAACGGCTGAATGTTCCCTTGGACTTCCAAGTTAGAATCATCATCCAAGCGCCCACCCAACTGAATCTGGGCGGGTTCTGCAACCGAGGGCGCGATCTGGCTGATTGTTCCTCCAAAGTCTGTCAAGCTGAGAGAAAACGCTGGTCTTACCTGCTGATCCAAAAGGTGAAAGTGGCCTTTCTCTAAACGAATTTGGCCAATATTCAACGCCTCCATAAATGAAGGCGAAGCAGCTGGCTCTTGTTCTATTTTATAGGCTTCCTTTTGGGGAATATCCTCAGTTTGTTGGGTTTTCTTTCGGGGAATATCCTCAGTTTGTTGGGTTTCCAGCGTGGGTTGTCCAGCTGTCTCAGCTTCTACCAACGTTTCGGCTTCTTTTTCAGCTTCGACCAGCCCTGTTAGATTCACCACTCCTTGGGAATCCACAGTGATAGGGACATAAAAATCATTCAACATCACATCTCCAATATGAAGCTGCAATGGATCGTTTTGGAAGTCCAAATTGTTCAGTTGGAAATCTCCCCATCGGAAGAGTTCCGCTCCTGTGTCCGTATGCAATGTGTTTAAGTTGGCAAGGGCCGTATTGCCACGATAATGGACTTGTAATCCCCCAGATGCTGCTTCCGGTTCTGCACTAGAACTGGGTGCTTGCAGCAGCACATTCCCTTCTGCGGAAAGTTCTCCCCTTGTGACTAAAATTTTAATATTTTTAGGGATATAGGGATGAAATGCAGCAACATTGATACGATGTAGTCCGACGTCTAGGTTAGCAAATAGTGGATCGAGACCCAGACTCCCCTCTATGTCCACAGCACCAGAGGAGTTCAAATTAAAAGAAAGCTCTGCTTGACTCTGATGCCCAGGAGCATTGGAAAAGTCGTGCATACCGAGAAACATTTGAGTTACCAAGGCTGTCGTGACAGGAGAAGCAGATCGATCTTCAAACAACATTGCATAATCCGTGATTTGAGTCTCACCAAGCTGGATCTTCCAAGGCGTTGCATTTTGGATAGAATCATCCTGTGTTGGAGGATCAATCTGCGAACTGGTTGCCGTATTTAACTCTGAACCTGTTTTACTTGATTGTGAATGAGCCGTGTTTGATGAAGCAGGAGGGTTAGGGGGGGCTGTTTTAATAAATTTTTGGAGGTTGAACTGTCCATCTTTGAATCGGCGTACCACAATGGTGCCTTCTTGAGTGGCGAATCGGGGAATCGAAAGCGTATTTTGCCCCAAATCCAAATTAGCATCGGTGATCGCTAAAAGTGGAATGCGAACAGGAGCCTCTTTTGTGGCCGTATCGGTGAGGCGAAAATCATGCAGAGTCGTACTGAGTTGGAAAATTTTCAGTTGGAGTCCGTTGGGTGATTCGGGCTGTGGACCTGAAGTATCCGAATTGACCGCTACAGTGTAATGAGTTTGTGCCTCAAGGGTTCCCGTCATCTCAGGAACTAGAACATTGGAGTAATAAGGAGCATATTTTTCCAAAACCAGTTGTTCTAGATGGACAGCGCCAGTGGAAGAAAGTGGCGTTAATCCGAGAGTTCCATTCCACTGAAAACGCTCCTGACTTTCTGTTTCTAGGAAAAGGCTCGCTCGTGTTAAGTGGTTGTCCTTATTTTGAAAATCCGAAACCTCGAGCTGAATGTTTTGCAGTGTGGTCTCAAATGGTGTGGTCAGGCTTTGGTCTTCGAAACGGATTTGATATTCCGCAAGATCAAGTTCACTTAACGTGATATTCCACGGTTCCTCGGCTTGAGAAGATTCAGTAGAGCTAATGTTATTTGAAAGATTTCCTGCGGGAGCCGAAGTCGGTTGTGTTGAGTTGGCTGTGGTTTCATTGGTTTTGGCAATATTTTGCAAATTGAAGCGTCCGTCTGGGAATCGCCGCAGTAAGATCGAACCTTGAGATGTCTGAATACGTGGGATGATAAGTTCTTTGTTTTGTAAATCCAATCGTGCTTCTTCCAACCCAAAATAAGGAAGGTGGATCACATCTTCTTGGGCAATGGGGTCGCGTAAACGCAAATCTTGAAGCGCGGTGTTGAGGTGTACCAATTGAAGCTCCCAAGACTCTTCAATATTTGCGAAGCGATATTCGGTTTGCATTTCCAAGTGGCCGCCTAAGCTGTACTGCAAAAACTCGGAATAGTAGGGGGCATATTTTTCGAGAACCAAGGCTTGGATATTGAGCGTACCTTGAGCTGTCAATGGTTCTAAGGTCAGTTGATTGCTGATCGCAAACTGTTCTTGGTCTATTGTTTCGGCTGTGAATTGTATACGAGTGGCGTGATCAGGAGGGTACTGAAAATCAGAGACCTGGAGCTGAATCTTTTGAATCGAAGTAGTAAATGGATCTGAAGGAACTTGGTCTTCCCAAACAACCTCATAATTGTTCAGTTCAAAGTTGTCTAATGCTAGCTGCCATGATGGAGCCTCTTCATTTTCATTAGACGCCTCTTGGCTTGAAACGGTGGCTGGTTCGGGGGTGGAAGCCATTTCGTTTGAGGTGGAAGATTCATTTTTTGTAGGCACAATGCTTTGCAAATTGATCTGACCATCCTTTTGGCGACGCAATAAAAGGCGTCCGTTGTTGCTCTTAATCTGCGGCAGATGAATCTTCTGTTTTAATAAATCTAACGATGCCCCTTGGACCGTCAAGGAGTCGATTTGAATAGGATCTTCTTGAGTTTGGGGATCTTCCAGGCGCACTTGTTGTAATGTGGCATCCAAAGAAGGAATACGCAGTTGTAGTGGATCTTGGTGCAGATCCAATTCATACGCTCCTTCCAGTTGTAGTCGTCCTTCCAGTTCATACAGCAATTGATCGGCATAATAGGGCGCATATTTTTCCAAACGCAATGCCGTGACTCCTACGGTGCCATGCACACGCAAAGGATCTAATTGAGCACGTCCCTCCCAGCGAAGCATTTCGTCACTTTCCGTTTGAGTAGAAAGCTGAAGTAACGTCTCGTGATTCGGGGCCAATCGGAAATTGGAGATTCTTAGCTCCATGTTTTCCAGTGTGGTTTGGAAAGGCGAAAGTGCTGCAAAATCTTCAAACTGAATTTGATACTTCTCTAAATGAACTTGGCCTACATGTACCTGCCATTCTGGTTCTGGGACATGATCATCCATTTGCTCAGATCTAGTTGCCAGTTCACTCACATTTGTGGAATGTCCCAATTCCAGATCGCCTATTACAGGTGCATCTGAACCTGAAGAAGTCGAGTCATGAGCAGAGGAAGCCCTAGCAGGTGAGGCTTGAGATTTGGTGTTGGAAGGTTCTGTGGCGAGAGGCTCTTTGTTGGAAGGTGCCGTACGGGGAGTGAATAATTTTGCCAGATTGATGGAACCATCCTGAAACCGTTGTGTTTGAAGAACTCCTTGTTGAGAATAGATAGAAGGGATCACGATCTGGCGCTGGAGCCAATCGAAAGACGCATCTTGTATGGCAAATTCGGGAAGGTCGAAAAAGGATTGTTGGGCAGGGGTTTGCAGTTGTAGTTTGTGAACATGGAGTGCCAATCCTGTGATCGCAATTTGAGGAGATTGCGATTGATTTTCGAAGTTGTATTGAGTTTCCACATCTAGCTGACCTTGGGCCAACTTAAACTGAATTAAGTCCTGATAGTAAGGCGCATATTTAGGCAAGGATATTTGTTGAAGTGTCGCTTTCCCTGTTACGTGTAATGGATCCAGACCCAGCATTCCGCTCACTTGAAAACCCTCCTGAATCTCGGTACTGACTGCTAATTGAAAGTCCGCTTGTTGTGAAGGGTCGGTGTGGAAGTTGTTCAGATGGAGTGTGATATTACTCAAAGTGGTTCCAAAATCTGGAGGGACACTGTGATCTGTAAACTCAACCGTGCCATCTACCATCGAAAATTGATCAAGCCGCAAAGACAGGTCGGATGCTTCAGTGGAAGGGGAAGGTACGGGAGGGAGGTCTGGAGGTGGAGGTAGGCTCGTGTCTGGAGCCATAGTAAATAACGTCACGAGATCCAGGCTCCCATCATTGGTGCGGTGTAATTTTAATTCGGGTTGTTGAAGCTGTATTTCAGCAATATGAAATTGAGACTCCAGGATGTATGAAGGTGCCATCTGGATTCCAATTTTCGCAATTTGAGCAAAAGGGGATTGCTCTATCAAGCCGACTGCAATCTGTGTGAGTTGAAGTTCTCCATCGAGCGCAAGAGAGGTGTTATTAGATTGAGTGGCTGTGGCTTTGAGCTGGATTTCTGGGATATGGCCTTGGACAGATCGACCCTTGTCTATGATTTCTAGGTCACGAAGCTGAAGGGTGCTTTTTACAGAAGTCTGAGCAGGATCTTGGTAGCTGGCTTGAGTTGAAAGCTCTAACTGGGGAAGGTTGATTTGTAAATTTCGGATTTGGTCAGAAACTGAAATCTTTTTCGATTGCAGTGTGGTGTTCACCTCCACCTGAAGCGGTGTTTGATAAGACGCCTCTGTTGAAACTCGAAAGGTTGGGAGATTTGCGGAAATGCCAATGGATTGATCCTTTAGTTCCATCTGGGCGATTTCCAGATCTACCTGAAAATGCCATGGCTCACTCCCTTGTTGGGAGATTGAGGTAGCTAAACGTATTGTGGGAAAGTTCCCAAAACGGAGATCCTGAGCATCGGCAACTTCAAGCCGATCTACTTGCAAGGAGCTGGAAATATCCAAGTGAGGTTGCTCCTGTTCATCCAAAACATAAGAGATTTGCGTATCTAAGCCAATCAATCCTGAACGGACTTGCACCCATTCTTCGGGAAGATAGCGAAGGTATTCGGTGATATCGAGACCACGGAAGGAAATCGCCATTTGTGTTTCTTGAGAAGGAGCAAACGGTGTGGAAGCTCCACGGATGTCAAACGGCATTTGGTTGAATGTAGCTGAAAGGGTGGGTAACGCTTTGATGGTCAAACGGTCTTCAAGATTGGATAGAAACGGAAGACGGAACTCCAAATTTTCAATCCGATGCGTTTGAGGCCTCGATTGATCATCAAACTGCAAGCTCCCTTGTTGGATGGATAGTTGATTGAGTTCAAACAAAGGAACCGTTGCTGTGTCTTCCGGTTCGCTTTTGTTATCCTCGGTTGATGCCATCAGGTCGGAAAAATTGAAATGATTGTCTCCGAAATGGACTACATGGATAAAGGGATCATCCAGAGTGACGCTTTCAATGATGATGGCCCATTCCTTCAAAGAGCGCCATGCTAGGTCGACTTGAAACTGGCGGAAGGAGACAAAAGTCTCTTGAGAATCGGGAGAGGTAATCGTGAATTTTTGGAGATTTAAGGTCAGTTGGTAAGGATGGAAATCGATTTCTTCTAGTGTGACAGTGCGATTGAGTGTTTGAGAAAGCTGGGGGATGACGAAATACTGAATCGCACCAGGCAACCCCCAAAAACCAATAAGGTTGAATAATACGAAGCCAGTACCCAATGTAATGAGGCTCCATTTGAGCCATTTGATCAGTTGTTGTTTACTCAAGAATCACCTCAATTGCTCAATCCACGGTTTTTCTCCAAACACACGCTGTTCATCTGCTTTTGTATTTGCGTTGGCTTGTTATTCTTTTGAGGTGTCCTGCTTCGGAGCGGTCAGGTTTTCTAAAATCGAATTGACCTCTGCTGCTGTCAACGGTCGGTCACCAATGTCTTCTTCGGGTTCTTCGCGTGTCAATTCTTGGTTGAGGGAGAGTTTATGGCACACGTTCAGATCCACAACATCCGCCGTATATTCATCGAGCCATTTTTCTGTAATGGTAATGAGGTATTGAGAACTATCTTGAGAAAGGACAAGCGACCGAGTTTTGCGTTCTTGGAATCCAGGGAACTGTTCGGAATTGACAATCTGGCTAAGGAGTCCCTGTTGTTGATTTTGATTACGCTTGAGTTGTTTTTCCAAATCCTTTTCTTGTTTTTGCAATTCGATATAGGCCTCAACAATATGGCCTAGTGTGGGGGGAGCTTCGCTCATATGTCCTCCAGAAGTTGATTGAGTAAGAATTGCGGGCCGCTTTAATTGAGGAGGTATCCTAGCATAAAGTTTTGCGAAAGAGGAGTTCCTCTCGTATTCCAAACCGCTGGAAAGTAAACACTATGAAGCCTTTTTGGAAAGAAAAATCATTAAGCCAGATGACCCCTAATGAATGGGAATCGCTTTGTGACGGATGCGGACGGTGTTGCATACAAAAACTTCAAGATGATGAGACCAATGAGGTTTTGTATACACGGGTTTCCTGCCGCCTCCTCCACACTCGAACCTGTCGGTGTTTGAACTATCCAAACCGCAAACGCTTAGTTCCTGATTGTGTCCTATTGACTCCGGAAAGTGTTGAGCAGTATCAATGGCTTCCTTCAAGCTGTGCCTATCGTCGTTTGGCTGAAGGCAAAGACCTAGCGTGGTGGCATCCGCTGGTATCAGGCAATCCCCGTACGGTTCATGAGTCGGGAATTTCAGTTCAAGATAAGGTGATTTCTGAAAACTATGTGCATCCCGATGATTGGGAAAACCATGCTTGGGAAGACCACGAAATGGATTGGAACGATGGCTTATGATCCAATACGTGTATAGCTCGAAGCAAGGGCAATGACTCAATATAATGAAGGAGGTTCTGCCTCAAGAAGCTTCTGGAGGATAACGTTGATTTGATTGGGCTTCAGCAATTGAAGCCGCATCAACCCTAAATACTCAATAGCATTATCCAATGCATGCCACGGGAACAGGATCGTTTCGGACCACGGGACAGATGACCACAATAACAATGTTTTGGCTGCAAAGGTGAGTATCATCGGAGTTTCAGGAAAGCTGGTGTCTAGGATCTCTCGGAATGGGGAAAGTCGTTCTGCCTGTTGTTGCCGAAGCGATTCGGCTTGCACTCCTAGCAAGGTATGAATGTGCTCCATAAAACTCTTTATCTGCCATCGCCATCCTTCTTGAAAAACAGCAGGGATTTTGGGGCTCCAGTTTTGTATATGCTGACGAAAAGGTGGGTACCATAAAGCACTCATATACGATTCCCAATCGTCGACATGACGAATGGTCTCACAAGCCTCTTCCAAGTACTCCACAAAATTAAACTCTTCTAAAGGAAATCCTTCCAGGTAGCTCTGTCTCCATTCCTGCAAATCCGCATTCAAACGAGTTTCAGAAGCCTTCAGCAAAGCTAAAGTCGTTTGAACCATCTGTGAATAATCCTGAGAGAAATTGACGTCGTCTGCAATCAAGCTGGATGAATACGAGGTGCTTTGCATCGCAAAGGGGGAGTAGCAGGAAATGCTACCCGGCCAAGCGGTCCAAAATTCCAGGGGAGAAGCGGGGGATACCCAGTCACGAAACTGCACGAGATTACAAGGAACATGGAGGTGATCTATAATGTTCTTACTTTGTAATTCCGAAAAAAATGTTTGATCTGGAGTACTTCCTGAAAAATGTAAACCAATTTGAGTTGCCTGCTGGGAATTTTGTTGAATCCAATCGAATACCGGTTCCAGTTTGCCTACTGCGGTAGAATCTGAAGCAAGAAGGAGTCGGTCCCAATGAGCAATCTGCATTCGTTTTCGTGTCTGAAATAAAAGATCGTCTAGGGAATCCGAGGGAACCGATGGTAGGCGTAAAGAGAGAATGACTCCTTCACGGTTTGTCAAGGGGTGAGGTGATGCACCTTGGAAAAGCCCCCAGAGGGGTTCCACGGGCACATGTACCAATTCTTCGGGGTCTCGTAGGTTCCATTGAAAATGGTTGCAACCCATCTTCAGCAGTTGCTCGAGATGTGGACGGATATGTGGAATGTCTGCGGTCTCGAATTCAATGCCGAGTCGTGAACTCCACGCTTCTAAGGGAGCCAAAGGTTGTTTCCAAGATGATTGGTATTTCCAGAGGTCGAAACGTTTTTCAAGAAACTGTTGGGTCGCCGCTTGGGTGGCACGTCCGGGCAGCATGGATTGGGTCTCAAATGAGAGTTAGGGTGAAGGGGGTGGTTGTTAATATTGTAAAGAAATGTTTTCAGGCAATGAGGTCACGTCTCCTCGCCGAAATCGTTGATATTGCTTCATCAAATAATGATACTTAGGGGATTGTGTGCTGCTTTTACGAATTGCCTGTTTAATCGTATCAATTGCGAGGTCGATTTGACCCGACTGGAAGTATGCTTCTGCCAAGGTATCGAGATGTTCTTCGGAAGGTTCCAAGTCCGCCGCTTGCTGAGCATAACTCAAGGCCTCTTCAACTTTACGGGATGTTGCCGTAAGGTCTGTGAGATACAACCAGGCGAGATTGTTTAAACTCGCTGCATGCTTAGGAACCAACTCTAAGATCTTTTCATAGGCATTCATTGCTTCGTGGAATCGTTGTTCCACAGTCAGATTGATCCCCAAGCGAAATAGTCCCCATACGGCTGAAGGGAACTGCCCTGTAAATTCCTGCAAATGTTGAATACTTTCCTCAGTACGTCGCTGCTGTTCATATACGATTCCTAAGCGAGCATGAGTCCAAGGATGTTTAGGGAGCTGTTGCAGAATGCTTCGATAATACTTTTCAGCAGTCTCATAATTTTGATTCGCTTCGTGAATGTATCCCATCTGAAATTTTGACCACAAGGGTAGTTCTTGTGGCGAGAATCCCTTCACAGTTTCTAAGGCTTCTTCTTTGTGGCCTTTTTGCAACAGGACCAATCCTTCAAGTGCTTTTCGATTGACGAGGTCTAATTGTTGGATTTCCAATGAAGCTTTTAGAGCGTTTTCATGGTCCAAGATAACCTGGTAGAGTCTGTCTTGAAGCAGTTCAAACTGACTGCCAAACCATTCCCGTTTTTGTTGAGCGGGTTGTAGCAAGAGGTATTGATACCAAGCCCACATCTCTAAATCGGCCTTGAGCAGGGCTTCGAGCAGATATTCGTGGGATTTTTCGGGTTGCTCCATTTGATTGTAAACGAATCCCAGATGAGCCAATAGAAACGTGTCATCTTTTTGAGTTTGCCGAGCGGTTTGTAGGTCTTTTAAAGCAAGCGACCAGTGCTGTTGCTTTTCATAAACTAATCCGCGCACCTCGTGGAGCCATGAGGAGTGAGGGTGGTGTTTGATGCCTCGTTCGATATATTCTAAGGCTTCGGTATATTGCTTTTGGCGCAGCTTTAGCAATCCCATTTGAGCAAACCCCCAATCGGACTTCGGGTTGTCTCGGATGAAATGCAGCAATTCTTGTTCTGCAACAGAATTCTCAGGTGCCTGGAGATGTAGACGAATGAGTTGCATCCGTGCCCAATTGAAGCGAGGAGAAAGACGGAGCGCGTGTTTCAAATAAGCTTCGCTTTGCTCTGTATTGCCGAGTTGTTGTTCCAGCACTCCCAAGTGTCCCAATAATTGGCTATTTTCTGGATTGTGTTCAAAAGCCAATAAATAGGTTTGGCGAGCGAGATCATATTTTTGTTGGGATTCATAAAAGCGAGCCAATTCTAAGGCGAGATCCGAATTCTTAGGGAAGTGCTTCAATCCCTCTTGTAAGGTGTCCTCGACTTGCTCGAATTGCAATTCAGTCCAGTACAATTGAGCGAGTCGTAAAGAGATGACCACATCTTTATGGCCTCGGTCGAGGACCCATTGATACTGCTGAATGGCCAATTCAGTATTGCCGTGCAACTCATAAACGTACCCCAATTGTTTTCGTGCCCATAGGTTATCAGGCTCTTTATGCAATCCTTGAGAAAACGCTTGAACGGCCTGATCCCATTTCTTTTGTTTCGCATATAACGTGCCGAGGCGAAACAACGCCCAGGCGTAGTCCTCACGAAGTCGCAGAGATGCTAAGAAGTGTTTTTCCGCCAGTTCGTAATTTTGGCGGTGCAATGAAAAGTTTCCATAGTGGGCATGTGCCCATGGGCTATCTGGGGCGAGATGAATCAATGTTTTTAATACTTTTTCTAACTCGTCGTAATTGTATGTCTTTTCCAGAAGATTGGCATAGTGTTGCAAGTAAAACTCGCGGTCTGGCTCCAGTTCCACAGCTCGGCGCATGGCATTCACCGCAGAATTGCGGTCGCCCATACTTTCCCACAACACACTAATACGTCGCCAGGCATCGGCGCTATCTTGGCGCTTCACAGCTTCTAAAAATAAAGCAAGTGCTGCTTCTCGTTTCCCTTGGTTATCTTGAATGTCCCCTAAGAGATAAAGAGCCTCAAAGAGATCTGGCTTCAGTTTAACTGCATGCTGCAAGTCCTGTTGGGCTGGCTGAGCATTACCTAATTTCCATAATAAACGTCCTCGATCCAGGTATAGTTCAGCAACATTCGGGTATTCCTGAATCGCTGTATTGTAATGATTGTAGGCTCGTTCATTTTCACCAAGGGCTTGATAGAATTCTCCCAGTTCTCTCCAGATAGCAGGGTGATGAGGAGCCAAATGTTGGGCTTGCAGCAAGCTTTGGAGGGCCTTTTCTGGTTGGTGGGTCTGCCGATAGTAATGGTAGAGCTTGAGATACCCCAGCCAATGTGTGGGGTAAATACGGATTGCTGTTTGGATTCTTTGTTCTTCTTCAGTTTGGGCAGGGTAAGATTCTATCGGGGGTTGGCCCTCTGTTGCAACACACCCCAACAAGGGAAGGCTGAGCAAAAGAATAGCAAGGCGATGAAGCATAGGAGAGTCCTTAAATCGGGGTTGAAAGCATAGCTTAGCATGGAAAACAAGCCAGAGCTACAGATTGAGCAAGAGCCTTTGTCCTGGATAAATCACTGAATCTTTAGACAAACCATTGGCTGCAATCAGTTCATTCAATCGGATACCGTTGCGTCGAGCGATGGCGGATAGTGAGTCACCTTTCTTCACAACAACCACACGGCTTGTTTGTGAAGGTACGGACGTCAGTTTCAAACGTTGGCCAGGATGAATCGTACTACTGGTCAACGCATTGTTTCGAATCAATTGACTCACAGAAACACCAGTACGTCTGGAAATTGCTGTCAAACTCTCTCCTTTTCTGACAATGGCATATTCCTGCTGATGAAGTGATGGAAGGCGCAGTACCTTTCCCGGGTACAACACTTGGTGCATCCTTAAGTTATTCATGCCTGCAAGGCGCTGAGTGCTGAGTCCAAAGCGTTGTGCTATGGCGGATAGGGAATCTCCTTTTTTCACGGTGACCCATCGGGGTGTTTGTTGAGACCTCCTTGTCGTTTTAGAATTAATTTGGTTACGGGCTTTTGTTTGAAAAGTTTTTGAGGGTGCCTTTGAAGAAGGGTGTTTCAGTGCAACACGGGAATCGAGAGGGATTTTGACTCGATAATAAGAAGGGATTGGACGCCACCCTTGAATCACGGAACGTTGTAAGGCCGGATTGTAAGCCAAAAGTTGATCACGAGTAACGTTCAGACGTCGAGCAATCGTGTGCATGTGTGCTGGTTTAGCCAAGCGAATTTCTCGAAATTGCCAAGGCTGATGGAACTGGATAGGTCCAAAATATTGTTGATAATTTTCAGCAACCTCCCACGCTGCAAGGAATTCTGCATAAAAATTCTTACTCGCAAAATTGAATCGTTTGCTCACATAATGTTGGATGATGTAGCCTAAATCTTTGGTTCCTAGTTTTTTAACGATCTTCTGCATACCGTAAGGGCCATGATTGTAAGCAGTCAATGCCAGAGGCCATGTTCCCAACTTTTTGTAATTACTCTTTAATAAACGTGCGGCTGCATCTGTTGAAATGAATGGGTCGATGCGTTCATCCACATAGGAATTCACTCGCATATAATCTCGCCCAGTTCCTTTTGTGAATTGCCAGATCCCTTTTGCTCCCGACTTCGAATGCGACACATAATTGAAAGACGATTCCACATGCGGCAAATAAGCCAACTGCAACGGCAATTGATAGCGTTTCAAGACCCGATGAATGTGCGGCATATAAGCACCAGAACGTGCCAAGCCTTTTTTAAACTCTTCTACAAGACCACGTTGCATCCGTATGCGATTTGCAGATCGCCTTAATTCACGAGGGGTGATGCCTTTGTAGAAGAGAGCTAACAGTTTTTTCTGTTCGCGTTGCAAAGGACGTTTAGTAGCGATAGCATCAGCTAAATGGAGCAATTGTTGGCGTACATGCTGTTTGCGAGCTTTTATTTTCTGTTTGGCTTTTTGTTTCGAGAGTCCAGCCAAAGAAACCTTTTCGTAGATGGGGAGAACCATCGCTTTGTCATGTAACACGCCCTCGCGCACTGAAACTTGGGAAAACACCTGCTTCCAAAAGTAGACTTGTACGTCAATCGCTGGAGAACGAGGAAAGAGTTGATCCGTTTTAGAAAAAGCCGATGGAGCAAGAAACAAAAAACTGAGGCTAAATAGCAAAAGGCATATCAGGAAAGATTTCATTCTCGAATGCGGTTTCGTTACTGAAATAAAAAACTCATGGGTTTTAAACATCACATCCAATTCTAGAAGTTTGTGATCGATTTGGGGTAAGCGGTTCAGGCGAGCAAGCATCCTAAAACTGATTACTACTGAGCAAATACTACCAGTGGACGTCAACAATTTGGAGGTTACTTTTTAAATGTCACATCCCTCTTTTTTTCAACATACATCTGAAGCAATCCGATATTTAACACAATGCCTGCCTTCTAGAGTAGGAATTGCTTGGGGCTGCTTCGATTTGTTTCATGTGCACCATGTGCCGTTTCTACAAATGGCAAAATCCGCCTGTGGCCAACTGGCAATTGCTCTTGTTACCGATGACCAGATTGCTTCTATCCATGCAAAAAGGCGTCCCATCTTTTCATTGGAGGAACGGGCGACCATGTTATTGGGAACACGATATGTTGATATCGCATTTCCGCTATCAGCAGATATATCCGATTTACTGGAACAGGTTCCTCACCTTATTTTTAACAGTCAAGGAATCAGTGATGAGGCTGATGAAGTACAACGCTTGTTTCCAACAAATGCAGAAGCCCAGACGCTTAGCGGTCTCAATGAAATCGATATCACCACTCAGGCACTGCTTCATATTTTGTATAAATTAAAATTGCCGGTACCGTTTCCTCGCTTTTCAAAGTTGGCTGTCTCTTCCGAAAACCGATCTCGAAAAAAAATCTCTAATGTAATCTCAGAAGAAGAGTTGCCTACTTTACTTAAACACCTCAATGAACGTCAGGCCCGAATTGTGACCACCAATGGCAGTTTTGACATCCTGCATCCTGGTCATGTCCAATACTTGAGGCATGCTCGGACTTTGGGCGATGTTTTGTTAGTTTTGGTGAACGATGATCATTCCATTCGCACGTTAAAAGGAGAAGAGCGCCCTATTTTCAATCTTCTAGATCGGATGTACACGTTGGCCTCCCTAGCTTGTGTCGATTACGTGATTCCCTTTTCAGGAGACAATCCCTTATATTTGCTGGAACGTATTAAACCTTGGAAGCATGCGAAAGGCGGAAGCTTTGAACCGGACCGTATTGCTCAAGAAAAACAATTAGTCGAATCAAATGGGGGCACCTTCCATTGCTTTGAATTAGTAGAAGGGTTTTCTTCAACCAATGCTTTACAGAAAATCAAATCACTCCATCAAGGAGGCTAAATATCAGTATCGTTTTTTGCTCACATTGCTTTAAAACTATAAAAGTTTTTGTATAGATTAACGGCTGCATGGCATGCAAAGCATTCAAAAAATCCAATGAATCGTAAGAATCCTATTTCTTCAGAAACATGGAGAATCAGAATGCTTTTTGAGGATTATTTTTTAAGCACATGTGAGAAAATAGCCTATTTTTGCACAAGGCAGCCGGTAAGGAAAACAACATTTCTACCTATAAATTCAAGTAAATCGTGCCTGGCATGCTCTTTGCTGCCGAAGGGTTTCTAGTTTCAAGTTCGATGTGTGGGCTTATTGCTCATTTCCGAGAACCGATGTTGAAAACCAGCAAACCCCAAAATGGCTTTGGGGAGCCTTTTTACCACCACCATGAATTTATTTTAAGGAGAGGGTCTATGAAAAAGATCGAAGCCATCATCAAGCCATTCAAGTTGGATGAGGTCAAAGAAGGATTAGCAGCAATTGGTGTCAAAGGGTTGACCGTGTCTGAAGTCAAAGGGTTTGGCCGTCAAAAAGGGCATACCGAACTTTACCGTGGCGCCGAGTACGAGATTGATTTTTTGCCGAAAATTAAGGTAGAAGTAGCCGTTGGTGACGATAAATTCCAAGCTGTGATCGATACGATTCAGGAAAAAGCCCAAACGGGAAAGATTGGAGATGGCAAAATTTTTGTCCATAATTTGGAAAAAATCATTCGTATCCGCACCGGTGAAATGGGCGAAAACGCGATCTAATGCTGCAAGGAGGAGAGATGTCACATGAGAATCTCTCCATGCAGAAATTTTCTGCTCTCAAGACTTTAGCAGATCTGAGTCATATCATTACCTCCGCACATGAACCTGATACGACCTTAACGCAAGTCGCTCAGATGATTGCGGAACGCATGCGGGTCGACGCGTGTTCCATTTATGTTTACGATTCTAAGAATAAGGCCTTAGTTCTCAAGGCCACTTATGGGCTCAATCAGGAAACAATCGGTGAAATACAGATGCCTCCTTCCGAAGGTTTGGTAGGTTTGGTGTTAGAGTTGTCTGAGCCGGTTCAGGTTGCTGAAATGAGCCTCCATCCTCGCTTCAAACATTTTCCACAAACCAATGAAGATAGTTATTCCTCGTTTTTAGGCGTTCCGCTCATTGAACACCGTAAAGCTTTTGGCGTATTGGCAGTGCATACTGCCGAATGCCGTAACTTTACGGAAGAGGAAGAGCACATTCTAGTGACGATTGCTTCCCAAATTGCAGGCCTGATTTCAAGAGCGCTGTTGATGAAGCAGTTGGATACCACTCCTGCGATTCAAGATCCATTTCACTCTTCGATGCGAATTACGGGAAACCCCGTAGCTTCTGGTGTTGCTTTGGGAAAAGCAGTGATTATGCAGAAGAATGCTCTCGAAGAACCGGAACGGAAAACTAACCATAGTGCTGAAATCGAATGGGATCAGTTTCGCGAGGCCCTGGATCATTCGATCACAGATATTTTAGAGTTGATTGATAAAATTTCCGACCATTTGAGTCCTGACGAAGCGGCGATCTTTCATGCGCATTTGATGTTTCTAGAGGACCACACTTTCCAAGATAAAATTCATCAATATATTGAGGAAGGGGCTTCGGCAGCTTGGTCAATTTACCAGGCCATTCAAGATTACTTGCAGGCCTTTGCTGAAATTGCAGACCCTTACTTGAGAGAACGAGGAGATGATCTAAAAGATGTCGGTTACCGATTATTGCATCATCTAGGTTATGGACAATTGTCGTCCTTTGACAAGGAAGGAATTTTAGTAACAAAAGAACTGTTACCTGCTGATGTGGCTCATTTAGACACCAGTAAAATTAAAGGAATTATTACCTCAACCGGAGGGGCACTATCGCATGCCGCTATCTTGGCAAGGTCTCGGTTGATACCGGCATTGTATATCGCAGAAGAGGCTTTAGGAGAGATCAAGGAAGGAGATATTGTTGCAATCGATGGGCAAGTTGGTTACGCCGTCATCAACCCAAGTGAACAGGTGTTAGAGGAGTTCCAACGCTTACTGATTGAACGTGAACGCTATCTCAATCATCTGGAAGAATTCCGAGATAAGCCTTGTCAAACTAAAGACGGCTCAGAAATCACGATGCTAGCTAACATTGGGTTACTCAGTGATACCCAAATGCTAAACCACTATGGTGCGGTGGGTATCGGCCTTTACCGCACGGAGGTCTATTTTCTTTCCTTAGACCGCTATCCTTCCATTGAAGAACAAGTCGAAGTTTATTCAAAAATTATGGCAAGTGCTGGAACGGATCGCCCTATCATTTTTCGAACGTTGGATATCGGAGCGGATAAATCCGCCCCATATATGGGGTTCACCAAAGAAGAGAACCCTTTTCTTGGCAATCGAGCCATTCGCCATCAAATGGAAAATCCCACTCCATTAAAAAGACAAATTGAAGCTGTTTTGATAGCAGCTCAAAATCATCCAGAAGTGCGACTTCTCTTTCCAATGGTGAGTCAGCTGAGCGAGATCCGCTTTGCGCGTCAGTTGTATGAGGAATGCAGGGAAGATCTGCAAAAGCGGGGGTACACTCCTCCCAGCCTATCGATAGGTATGATGTTTGAGGTGCCCGCAGCCTTTCTCATCAGCGAGCAATTTGCACAAGAGGTGGATTTCTTTTCCATTGGAAGCAACGATCTCACGCAATACATCTTGGCGGTGGATCGAAACAACCCCCATGTGGCGCATTTGTATGATCCGCTTCATCCTGCTGTATTGATGATGATTGCCAAGTTGGTCCAAGTCGCCAAAAAGTATAATAAAATGATTGAATTGTGTGGGGAAATGGCTTCAGACCCAGATGGGTGTATCCTGCTTGTTGGGTTGGGATTGTACCACTTGAGCATGAATCCGGCTCTCATTCCAGTTGTCAAAGAACGGCTCTCTCAAATCACATTAACTGATGCAGAATCATTGGCAGAACAATCGCTCTTATTATCCTCAGCCGAGGAAGTGCGACGCCACATCACAGATTTTTTCAATTCTTTCTCTACCCCAGTGGCGTCATGAATGCCTCCCCACCCCACGTCCAGCTTTTATATGGGAATCAGCAACTTAGAATTGACGAAACCATAGAACGGTTAACCCAACAGATCTTGGATGGCCGTGATGAAGAAATGAGCTTACAACGATTCGACATTGTAGAACTGTTGAAGGAAAGTGCCGAGGAAACAATTGAAGACAAGATTGATCATTTCAGACTGAGCTGTGACACACTTCCGTTTCTATCGGATCGAAAGGTGATTCATCTCCATCATCTAGAAAAAATCAAATCTCCCAAGGGTAAGAAAAAGCAAGAATCTGGTGGTAATGTATCTCCTTCTGGGAACCGTTTGTACGAAGCCATCCTTCAATACATTTCGAACCCACCAGACTATTGTTGGTTTATTCTGACTGCAACAGCGACTCGTGAGCAAGATATCAGTAGCCCTCTCCTTAAAGCAATCAAGCGCCAGGGGAAAATCCATCAGAAATTTGTTGCCTATGATGATGATAATCCCGTGGTATGGGTGGTAGAACGGGGGCGTCAGAAAAGTTTGATGCTTTCTAAAGGAGTGGCTCAGCTATTGGTAGAGCTGGTGGGAAATGATTTGAGTACACTGGATCAAGAATTAGAAAAACTGTCCCTATTGCGAGGCCAGAAAACCCGCCTCAGTGAAGAAGATCTGTTGGAAAATGTGCAAGGAAACAAGCATTTTTCCATTTTTCGAATTACGCAATCCTTATCGCAAAAAAAATTAGTTCCTGCCTTAGAAACCTTAGAACAAATCATGCTCGAATCTTCTTCTGAACACATTAAACTGTTTGTGTTGATTTCCCAAAATTTCCAAAAACTTCTCAAGCTTCAGTATTTTTTTCAGCAACGATTGGATGAAGCAACGATCTTATCCAAACTAGGCCTACACCCTTATTTAGGAAAACGATTGATAACCCAGGCTCGCTTGTTCACGTTGGATGAATTGGAAAGGATTGTCATCGAACTGGCATCACTTGATCTGAAATTTAAATTTTATGCTCGTGATGCACACAGTCTATTCCAAAATTTGTTTCAACGAATATGCAGTGGAAGCTTTCAAAGGCAATAAGGACAGCTTGCTATTCACCCAAAAATATCAAAGCAATGAGGGCCTTTTACAATAACAAGGTGAGCTGCCAGTTCTTCAAGGAGATCAGAAAGGAGATGAGAGCGGTAGAAATTTATCAAAGAAAATTCGGATAGGCAGGAGAAAAGCGGGTAAAAGAGAAACGAGTTGGTGAAACTATATCGTTTGATTAGGAACAACTGGAAGCCAGCACAAAAACACTGCACCATTGCCATTTCCCCCAGGCGACTCCAAAATTAAGTCTCCATTGTATTTCCGCATCATGCGTTGACTGAAACTCAAACCAAGGCCTGTACCTTCTTGTTTACTTTTGGTGGTGAAGCGGCTCATAAAGATTTTGTCAACAATTTCAGGAGGTATTCCTGGGCCTGTGTCTTGTATCCGAATTTCGAGCCGCCCGTTTTGTTCTTTTGTACTGATAGTGATTGTTCCATTTTTCACAAGTGCTTGCATGGCATTACGTGCCAGATTGTGCAAGATTTGCACAAATTCATTTTCGTCAATCATCACCCAAGAACGATGATCAATGTTTTGGATGAGTTGAATTTTGCGTTTTTTTAAAGAATCTTCCATCAATTCTGCAGTCATCTCAATAGCATCTTTGATATTATACGGAACTACGGTGCTTTCAGTACGCGCCAATCCCCGCAAAGAGTTCAGAATCAATACCACCCGCTTGAGTTGTTTAAGAAAAAACTCCAGGTTGCGTTGATTATCTTCTAATCCTTTGCAGAGGTTATGGAGGTCCTCTTCCAACATCAGTGTGCCATCTTCTGCAGGTTCTGAAAGCGATTTCATCAAAAGTTCCACGCCACCTTCGCGAAAATCACGATCCCATTCATTTAAGATGATGTTTAATAACTGCAACTCACTTTCGTCATCCAAAGCATGTTGTAAACGGGAAATAATTGCAGTGATAGGGTTTAGCGCTTCATGCACAACCATGGCAGCAGACTCGCCCGCAGTAATTAGACGCACATTTGATGCGTCTTCCTCTTCTTTTTTTTGAAGAATTTGTTGTAGACGTGCGTTTTCAGTCGTTAATGCTTCAAGACGTGCTTTCAACTCAGCAGGAGTCAGCGTTTCTGCCACAATATCCCCATACATGAGGGTGGAGGAAATAATTCGGTGAGGGGGTCGATTGGTTACGTGTTTCTAGGATCCCAGCGCACAATCGCGAATGTAAAATCATCTTCACGAGGCAAATCTGGTCGAAAATCATCAGCTGCTTCCACTAAAGCCTCAATGAACTCATTAGGCGATTTGTCACCATGTTCTTCGCAGACTGGAATGATACGTTCATATCCAAATTCTTCGCGTGTGGCATTTTTATGTTCTTCGATGCCATCGGTAAACATGAATAACATATCTCCCGGTTCTAATTGTACATGGGTTTCTGGATACTTTCCGGGAAACATTCCTAAGATCATTCCTGTTTTGCCTTCTAACAATTTATAGTTGCCTTGTTGCCCATAAACAGGGAAAGGATGGGCGGCGTTAGCGGATGCCACTTCGCCAGTTTTAAGATCAATAATCGCGTAAAACATGGTCACAAAATTGCCACGGGGGTAGTTTCCATCGACCTTTTCATTAACAATGGTGAGCACTTCGCCAGGAGACAAACCCTCCATCGCGACATCGCGAAACATGGCACGGGTGATGGCCATAATACATGCTGCACTCGGACCATGACCGGAGGCATCGGCAATGGCGATGCCCACTCGGTCATCGGAAAGCTCTACGATGTCGTAGTAGTCGCCTCCCCCCCCTAATTCCACACAAGTCTCATAGTACAGTCCAACGTCTAGACTGGAATTGCCTGGAACACGCTGAGGCAGCAAATTTCGCTGCACAATCGCGACTTTTTCCAGTTCTTCGTTCAATTGTTCTGTACGCTTTTTGACCAGAGCCTCTAAATTTTCCCGATATTCTTTGTTTTCTTTTCTGAGATTCCAACCAGCAACCATGTTGGTTGCCAATTGTTTGATTTCTCCATCGTTAAATGGCTTGTTCAGATAAAGCCACATGGATTGATCATCGAAAAACTCCCGAATTTCTTTGGGATCTCGATCCGCATAAGCTGTTACAATGACACACATGATCGAAGGGTCGAGTGCACGAATTTGCCGGATGGTTTCCGCACCATCGATGCCACCAGGCATAATCATGTCGAAGAAACCGGCAGCAATGGGATCGCCTTTTTCCAATTGTTCTCTATAAATTTCGACTCCACGCTCCCCACTTTCTGCAAAAAATAAGTTGTATTGGGGGCTTTCGCTTGATTTGCCTCGCAATCTTCGTGAAGACCGTCTGGGAGATGGGGCCAGAATGGTTTTGTAGGCTTCACGGATGCTTTCCTCGTCGTCCACAAAAAGTATATTTCGATTCATTGTGATTCCTTAATTATATCCTTACGAGAATTTGGATTGTATCCGTCAAGATTTTATGAAATTTTAGTGAGTTACAACATGAAAACTATTCTTAATAACTTCGTACAATTACAAAAATCACTATGGTAGTGCAAGAAAGAATTCACAGAAAATTGAGCGAAGCGTTCAATCCAATTTATCTGGATATCCAGAATGAAAGTTATAAACACAGTGTTGCCCCAGGGTCAGAATCACACTTCAGAGTGGTTGTAGTTTCTGGGGAATTTGAGCGCAAAACACGAGTTCAACAGCATCAAATGGTCAATCAAGTCTTACAGGAAGAATTGGCAGGACCGGTCCATGCCCTATCGATTCAGGCAAAGACTCCGGAACAATGGGAATCTTCCGGTAAGGCAATCCGAAAGACTCCTCCATGTTTGGGGGGAAGTAAAGCTGATTCGCTTAGCTAGCCACTGCTGTGTTTTGTGTGCGGCCGTGGCACTTCTTATATTTTTTGCCACTTCCACAGGGACACGGGTCGTTTCGGCCTACTTGGACTTGTTTTTTTGCAGGCATTCCCTTGGGCTTTGATTTTTTTTGTTTAGGTTCTTCAGGTTCGACCTCTCCATGAGACAGCGTCATTTCTTGTTCCGGCGGTTGTTCCTTTTGTTGGACTGCCGTAGTTGCCAACTGGGTTTTACAGAATAAAGTCACAACTTCGTGGCTGATGCGTCGCATCAAATCCGAGAACAATTCGAAGCCTCGCTTCTTATATTCAACGATTGGTTTTTTCTGAGCATACCCAACCAATCCGATCTCTTCCCGCAAATGGTCCATCGAGAGTAAGTGATCTTTCCACAAATTGTCATTGACACTAAGTAAAATCTGCTTTTCCAAATCTGTGACCATACGTTGGAAATCTTCTTCGCGATATTCCCCCTCAATTTGTACAAAGACTGACTTAAAGTATTCCAAGCGAGCTTTGTACTCTTTCTGCGTGTGTTCAAAAAACATATCTAAAAATTGATCCGCAGATAAAGGTTCTTCTTGCCAATTTTCATTGGGAAGTGAGTTGAAAATATTGAGGTAGTGATGGTTGAATCCTTGAATATCCCATTGATCGACGTATTTGTCGCCACAGTATTCATCCATTAAGTTTTCTGAAACTTCCTCCATCATGTCGAGCAATAGGTCTTGCGTGGCTTCATTCAGAATCGATCGGCGGCGCTCATAAATAACCGTACGTTGACGGTTCATCACATCATCGTATTCCAGCAAATGCTTCCGGATACTGAAGTGGTGGCCTTCTACCTTTTTCTGAGCATTTTCGATGGCTCGTGTGATGAAGGCGTGTTCAATTGGTTCGTCTTCTTCAATATTCAATCGGTCCATGATTTTGGAGATTTTCTCTCCGCCAAAGATCCGCAGTAAATCGTCTTCCAAGGAAAGAAAAAACTGGGAGGCTCCCGCATCTCCTTGACGTCCGGAACGGCCTCGCAACTGGTTATCGATACGGCGGCTATCGTGCCGTTCGGTACCTAAAACGAACAGTCCCCCTGCTTTCAACGCTTCTTCATCCGGCTTGATGTCAGTTCCCCGACCCGCCATGTTAGTGGCGATGGTAACTGCTCCGGCAGTACCGGCCAAAGATACAATTTCTGCCTCGCGTTCATGGTTTTTTGCGTTCAAGACTTCATGAGGAATTTGGGCTTTATGGAACATCCGGCTAATGGTCTCGGAAACTTCAACGGAAACCGTTCCTACCAACACAGGTTGTCTATTTTCGTGTAACTCTTTCACCAAATTGGTAATGGCCTGAAATTTAGCATCCACCGTTTTGTAGATGATATCGGCTTGGTCCTTTCTCACCACTGGACGGTTGGTGGGAATGCTCACGACTCCCAAATTATAAATTTTTTCAAATTCTTCCCGTTCGGTTTCTGCCGTACCAGTCATTCCGGAAAGCTTTTTGTACAAACGAAAGTAATTTTGGAAAGTGATAGAAGCGAGGGTCTGGTTTTCGCGTTCGATGCGAACCCCCTCTTTGGCTTCCAAAGCTTGGTGTAGGCCGTCGCTGAACCGCCGTCCCGGCATCAGGCGTCCGGTAAACTCATCTACGATCACCACTTGGCCTTCATGGACAACATAATCCACATCCAATTTGAAGATGTAATGAGCTTTTAGGGCTTGATTCACATGGTGCAGCACTTCAATGTTTTCATAGTCAAATAAACTGGTGCCTTCTGCGAGCATATTTTTGAGGCGTTGTTCAGCTTTGAGTGAACCTCGCTCAGTAAGAGCAATGTTTCGACCTCGTTCATCCAATGAATAATCACCCTCTCGCACAACATCGTGATCTTCTCGCTCGTTCCAATCTTCGTCGATTCCATGGTTTTCTTCGGGGGGGAGCTTGGCAACTTCTTCTTTGCGGATTTCACGAGAAAGGTGGAGGCCTACGATCGCTTGGTTGATTACATAATATTTTTCGATGTTGTCATCCGTGGGGCCGCTGATAATCAAAGGCGTTCGCGATTCATCAATGAGGATGCTATCCACCTCGTCCACAACCGCAAAATTGAAATCTCGTTGCACATAATGTTTGAGATCAAATTGCATATTGTCTCGTAGGTAATCGAAGCCAAATTCGTTGTTGGTTCCGTAAGTGATATCACAACCATAAGCTTCCTGACGCTCTGCCGAATTATGACCATGCTGAATCAGTCCTATAGTCAGCCCAAGAAAGTTGTAGATTTGTCCCATCCACTGACTGTCACGTTTGGCTAGGTAGTCGTTGGGAGTCACAATATGGACACCATCGCTAGTGAGGGCATTGAGATAAGAAGGGCATGTGGAAGAAAGCGTCTTTCCTTCCCCAGTTTGCATTTCGGCAATATTGCCATTGTGGAGAGCAATCCCCCCAATGAGTTGGACATCATAATGTCGTTCTCCAATCACACGATCTGCTGCTTCACGAACAATCGCAAAGGCTTCGGGTAACAGGTCATCTAAGGTTTCTCCTTTCTCCAGACGCTCTTTAAATTCCTGCGTCTTTTTTGGAAAATCTTCATCGGAGAGTTTTTTCATATCCGGGCCGAGGGCATTGATTTGCTCGACGAGTTTGGCATAACGCTTTAGCTTCTTTGCGTTTTTGTCAAATAGCTTACCTAGTTTCAGCATGAACGCCTTTAGTAGTTAAAAGTTATCAAGAGAAAAGAATACGTTATTGGAGGTTTAGAGGGAAATGAGCGCATTATCGATCAACCGGGTTGTCCCCACATGAACCGCTAGAATTAAGAGCGTTTCGTTTTTAAATTGAGCTTGCGGTTCAAGGGTATCGGGATCGACAAACGCCACATAGTCGACTTTCACATTCGGTTCGCCTGCTATCCTACTGTGTAATTGCTCTGTTAATAAGGACAAATCTGTTTGGTTTTCTTTCAAAATCGCCTGCTGGGCCTGTTGAATACTACGATACAGCCCTAAAGCCAGAGCACGGTCCTTGGACGATAAAAAACTATTTCTGGAACTCAGTGCCAACCCATCGGAGTCTCGAACGATAGGAGCTGCAACCACCTTGACTGGAACATCCAAATCTGATGTCATTTTTCTGATCAGCAAGAGCTGCTGATAGTCCTTGAGTCCGAAGATAGCATAGGTTGGTCGCACTACATTGAACAGCTTGAGTACCACTGTAGCCACCCCTTGGAAATGTCCTGGGCGATGCTGGCCTTCCCAGCGTTCGATCATGGGATATGTTGGATTGACATAGCAGCCAAAATTTTCAGGATACATCGTTTCTGTGGTGGGAGCAAAAAAACAATCAACTCCAACGGCGGCGGCCTTTCGTAAATCGCTTTCTAGGTCGCGAGGGTATTTCTGAAAATCTTCGTGTGGGCCGAATTGTAAGGGGTTCACAAAGATCGATAAGATCACCGTATCGGCGAGCGACTTGGCTTTCTTGACCAAGCTCAGGTGGCCCTCATGCAAGGCTCCCATAGTGGGAACAAGCGCCACAGATCCCGAAAGCGCTTGACGATGCTGTCGCATCGCTTCCAGTGTGTGAAACACTTCGTAAATCATTGTCGTGGAGTAGTGGAATTTGAGGGTAGTTGAAGGCGGAAATTTTGGGGTTGTCAGGCAACGGAAATTCTTGATAAATTATTGATTCAATTCCGAAAAAACTTTTTTTAGCGTAGAGGAGCATGAAAAAAAAACAAGATCAATTTTTGGAGATCCTCCGTTGGGTTTTGGTGATCTTGTGCTTTGGAATCATGTTCATTGGCTTTTATTGGAATTATCAACGAAATATTTATCAGAATAAAGTCCCTCAGATCGAAAGCTCTGCCTCCGAAACATCTCAATCATAACCTTACCTTGTTCGACTTCCTGAAAAAACAATCGCTTGGAGAAACGAAAGCTCCTCCCCCTTATGGACTCGTGTTGGTCATTTTGCTCTCTGTTAGCATCATGGTGGCCATTGTGCAGTTTGACTATGCCTGGACCGTGTATTTGATAGAAAATCGCTGGAAGTTTTTTGCCGAATTCATGCGACGTACCCTGTTTGAAGGTAGTGCCCCGGGAGCTAGCGATCCAGCAATTATTTTTATCATTGCTGTGTACGTTGGTTATTTTCGACTTTATGCCAACGGCGCTTCGCGGAAATGGCAGTGGCTTCGCCCATGGATTGGATTTATCGTATTTACGGCTCTGATGGCCGGATTGGGATTCATCCATTGCTTGAAATGGGTCATTGGACGCGCCCGGCCCCATCTTGTGTTGAAAGACGGATTTGATTATTCCAATTGGTTCGAGTTTGGCCACCATTTCGTGGCAGAAGGCATCTTTTTCGGCAGCTTTCCCAGTGGCCATACAGCAGCGGTTGCCATCTTCATGACGATTCCATATTTGCTGCTCAATGATCCCTATCTAGGGGACCGATGGCGCAGAATCGGACTCCTCAGCGGTGCGGTTGCCTTCACCTATTCCCTCATGATGATTATCGGACGCAGTATGGCCGATGCCCATTGGCTGAGCGACAGTATCGCAGCGCTAGCCATGACCACCATCTTGTCCCACTTGGCGTATTTTCATGTTCTGCGCGTGCCTGACCAACGACGTTACTACCAAAAACATGCTGTACATCCCGATCTGCCTCGGCATTGGGAATTCCGTTTAAGCGTGTATTGGTTGCTCGTCTTGATTGGAATCTCCATGCTTCTCATTGCCTTCAATGCTTTCAAACGACAAGACCCTCCATGGCTCGCATCTCTGGTATTCGTAGGTACCCCTTTAATCATGATTTTTAGCCAAAAAGCCCAGACTCTCCATCACCGAATTCGTGACACCTTAAAGATTTCGTAGCGCTAGCTCTGCACAAATCAACCTTGGCTCTGTTAGTGCTTGGGAGGGGGCTATTCCTGTGCAGGGACGCGACGGCTCTTGCTGAAAAGAATCATAGATCGGGTCGTTTCCAGAATATGGTCCAGAACGGAGATTATCTTTTTTAAAGAACAGCATATCTCAAATTCGGAAGAAATAATGGAGTTGATTATTTCACCATATTTTTACTAAAGTGTCGGCATGATACTAAGTCTTTTCAATATGTTGTAGGGGGAAACATTAATTAAAGAGTGCGTAGTTCTACCGAGTCAACGCTTGATTGAGCGACCCTGATCGAAACCCACCCAAGTCCAAAGTCACATACAGATATCCACAGGCTTTGAGTCGTTTTTCGATCAAATGGTGTTTTTCAAGGGCTAAAGTGAACTCCACCGGAGGGATTTCAATACGAGCGACGGTATCGTGGTGGCGTACACGGCACTGAGAGAAGCCGAGTCGGAGGAGGATCGTTTCGGCACGCTCGATTTGTTGGAGGGTCGAACGGGAGACGGCGGTTCCATAAGGAATTCGACTCGACAAACAGGCTGCTTGGGGTTTTTGTGAGTTTTCCAAGCCAAGGTAATCGGAAAGTTTGCGAATGTCGGTTTTACGGAATTGACAATCGGCTAATGGAGCACGGACGGAATGTTCTTGGGCTGCAATCAGTCCGGGACGGTGATCTTGGAAGTCATCCAAGTTAGTACCATTCACTACATGGGCGTAATGCTCTTGCTTCGCGACCGTATCGAGGTCCTGATACAGAGTAGTTTTGCAGTAGTAGCAACGGTTGGTAGGATTGGCCAAATAGTTCGGGTTTTTGAGTTCTTGGGTGTGGATCACACGATAGGGCATCTTCCATTGTTCGGCCAAATGTTGGGTGAGGTGGAGGTCGTCCCGTTTCAGGCTTTCGGAGGCAGAGGTGACGGCCAACATCCGCTCTCCCAAGACTTGGTGAGCAACGTAAGCCACTAATGAGCTATCGATTCCTCCAGAAAATGCCACGATGACACTCTTCAAGGAACGGAGGTAGTTTTGTAACTGATCGTATTTCTTTGCCAACCCTTCGTCCAATGGAGAGGGTTGTGAAGGCGTTTTGTTCGATGGAGATTTCGGCGCAGACACATCGTCCAGAGGGATGGGTTGGGGAGATGAGCTTTCCAATGATGGTTTTTGGGAGAGCGACTCATCGCTTTGTGGAGAAGTCCAAGACATAAATTCCTCGTTCATGTTGCAGAGCATAGGGTGTGATGAATGTGAATGTCGGCTAGCATGTTCAAACTATAGCCTGATTTTCAGTGCAGGAATAGTTGTAGATTTCGCAACCATCGAGTGAATTTTGGATCAAGGTGTCGAGATCCAAATGATGTTCGGCTTTATGGAGTTCATGAGGGTGGGCATTGGTGGCCGGGTGACGCGGCTGGAACACAGTGCAGCAGTCAGGGGCATCTTGAATGCTAATTGGGAAGGTGCCGATAGATCGAGAAAAGCTGATAATTTGATCTTTATCCATGCCGATCAGAGGGCGTAGAATTGGGAGTTCTGCGTTTTCAGTAGTACACACGAGGTTACGTAGGGTTTGGCTGGCCACTTGAGAGAGGGAATCTCCCGTGACTAAGGCATAGGCTTTCTCTTGGTGAGCAATGCGGTTGGCAATCAGATTCATTTGGCGTCGGTAAAGCAAGGTCCGATAGCGTTCAGGAGTGTGGGCTTTGATTGCTTTTTGGATTTCTGCAAAAGGCACGACATAAAGCCGGGTGGTAGGTTGGTATTGGCTGAGTAGCTTCACTAAATCGAACACTTTTTCTTTGGTTTGTTCGCCTACAAAAGGAAAGCTATGGAAGTAGGTGTAAATGACTTGGCAACCACGCTTCATAATCATCCAACTGGCAACAGGACTATCGATACCCCCACTGATCAAGGAAATGACACGCTCTCGATGATTGACTGGCAGCCCTGCAAGTCCGGCTATTTTTTGAGGATAGATCACAGCATGTTGATCCCAAATTTCAATGCCAACTTCGAGTGAAGGGTGATCCAAATTGACTTTTAGGTGAGGGAAAGCTTGCAGTAAATCCGCTCCCACTTCGCGTTCGATTTCTGGGGAAGTCAGTGGGAAATGTTGATTGTTGCGACGGGCACGGACCCGAAATGGGAAGTTGGGCGAGTGCTGATGTTCCAGCAAGGGAGCGACTGCCTCTCGGCTTTTTTGTTTGATGCTGTCAAGGGACAAATCTGCGAAAGTCGTGGGATGGATATTGGCAACCCCCGGAATTTTTTGCAAAATTTTGATCACCGGTTCAATGGGGCCATTCACCGAAATTTCCATCTGACGAAACTGAGGGCGGATTTTACAATCGTACAACGCAAGATGCTTACGAATATTCCGTTCCAGCCGTCCTTCGAAAAATTGGCGATTTTTTCCTTTGAGTCCAATTTCCGAGTAGCGAATGATAAGCGAGGGCATTCGGATTATTCTTTAGTTTGGTCTTTTTCAGAAGGGAGGTAGTTGAGCAATTGCCCGACGATTCCCACCATTAAAAATGTGATCATCACACCGGGGACTGAAGCAATCACCGCCATCCAAGGAAATATGAAGAGATAAAAGACTTCTTCAGAAATCATAGCCAACCTTATGGTAAGTAAGTTTTCGAAAAATCAAAGCATTGTAGTAACCAAATGCACCAATAACATATACCGATTTGATACTCAATACCGTGAGTTTCTCTGTGTTTTCTGATCAGGTCCCCTTGTGTTTTCCCGGCGAGTTCCTTGGCGCTTTCCTAGTAGTATCCCACAGTCAGCTTCTTGTATACTCCTCGGTGTTTTCTCATGAGTTGTAAGGTGAGTTGCGTATGAATCGATGGAAAATCGTGCTGGGAATGACGGTTTTATTATGTGGGTATGTGTCGGTGTGTTTCGGGAAACCGCCTCTTCCGTGGCTTACTCACATCCAACAGGCACCTTTTTCCATCAAACACCAACCCTTCCTTGCCGCGGCTCCGAACGCGGTGGCTAAGGTGGTCATTGTGGCCACTTCGGATCTTCATGGATGGGTTTCGACAAAACACGTATTCCCAGAACGCCCCGCCCAAGGAATTCTACACATCGCTCCGCTTATTGAGCAGTTGAGGGAAACCTATCCTCATCTGTTGCTGTTGGATGCAGGCGATACACTCCAAGGCAGTGCAAGTGCCTATTTCTATAGCTATGAACATAAAGAAAAGACGACCTTACCCATTGTGACTCTGATGAACGCTTTGCGTTATGACGCCGTTGCGATTGGGAATCATGATTTCGAACCGCCGCCTCGAGTGTTGCAATCGGCCTTAGAGGTTTCGCAATTTCCATGGTTGGCTAGCAATCTGAGAACTGTGAAAGACACACCGGCGCTCCCACCGTATCGGGTGGTAGAACGAAACGGTGTGCGTGTGGGAATCTTGGGGATGGTCACACCAGGAACTCCCATGTGGATCAATGCAGAGCATCTTCAAGGGTTGGCATTTCAAGATATGGCAATCGCTGCTCAGAAATGGGTCCCTATTTTGAGAGAGCAAGAGCAGGTAGATGTACTGATTGGTTTATTCCACAGCGGACACAATCTGCGTTACGATCAATCCATCGCGTTGCGTCAAGGGGTGGCATTGCCCAATGCGGCAGGGGTGATTGCAGACCATGTAGAAGGCTTTGATGTAATTATATCAGGGCATGCGCATCGAGCTTATCCTAAGACAGCAACGAATCGATTGACACGCTTTCGAACACCTATGGTGGGTCCAGGAAGCTGGGGGGAGGGGGTAAGTGTTGTGAAGTTATTTCTGAAAGAACACCAGGGACGGTGGAAGCTGCATCATCAGGAGTATGATTTTCTCAAAGCAAGATCGAATCCATCCAAGAAGTTGGAGGAACGCGCGGATGCGTTGCTCAGGCCAGTGCATGATTATTTAGAAACCCCGACTTCTGTTTGGTTGGTGGCAAACCCTTCGCAGGAGGGTTTTTATCAATGTGGAGCAGAAGTCTCTCATCGAGTGGCACAAAGGATTTCGGAAACAAGTTCTTTTTCCTTGTTACCAGGGCGCTGGCGATGGGCTTATATTTCTAAGAACTCGCTGCCACAGCTTGTGAAAAGGCTTCATTTGTTCCGTTGGCTTCCGTATGATAATTTTTTAATTCAGGCTCTTCTGTATGGACGCCAGATGGAAATCTTGTTAACGCCCTACCGGCGTCAAGCTCAGGGACTTCGCTTCCATTACAGTTCCTTGTTGAGTCCCGGTGGATTTCATGTGTCTTTTGAAGATTCACATACCAAATTGATATTGCGGAACAATCGCAGCTCACAAAACCTCAACCCTTTGCAGCAGTATTCGGTATGGATGACCAATTATCACTGGAATGGCGGTGGTGGTTTAGCTGCAAACGCTTTGCTGCATCCTTCTCAAAAGCAACAACAAACCTCACACACATTGAGAGATCTGGTATTTGCTTTTTTACAAGATGCCTCACTTCCTTTGCCTGTTGCCTGCCAATCTTTTTTAAAGCGAAAATGACTAAAATTTGCTGTGCCCTATGCCTTTCGGGAATTGTTCTTTTTTTCTCAAACGCCCTAGCGGAAGAACCTTGGAAAGATCCCGTCGGTGTTTCGATTTCGGTGTCAGAAGCCTTTTTACAAGCGCATCTGTCCTCAACCTATCACGGGCAAGATGTCTCCACAGAAAAGGACCAATCGTTTGGATTTGAAAACGTGCGCCTGCGTTTGAAAAACGGACAAGCCCAAGTCAAAACTGACTTTTGGTACAAAAAGTTCACGTCCTCTGCCAAAGAAGACACGTTGATCGACACATCGGGTTTTATGGAGGTGACGTTTGGTACCGTCTATCTTCCAGAAAAAAAGCGCATTATGCTCTCAAAAGGCCGAGTGAAGCGGCTCAAACTGAAAAATCAGCCTTTTTTGCAACCCATTTTGGTGCCGATTTTAGAAACAGCCATTGATCGGGTGGTGGTTTGGAAAAAGATCGACGGATTGAACTTAGGATCAGATTTGAACATTCCCGTGGAACTTGCAGCTATCCGGTTTCGAAACCGGGGAGTTTTATTGCAACTCAATGGTTCCCCCCCTGTACCGGACGAATTGGCGCAAGAAATGTTTGCGATCTCAGTCAATGAAGTCTCCGCTAATGCCGCTTTAGAACACTTAGCGCCCCAAATTTTCGCAAAAGTGATGGAATCGCCTCAAGTGCAAGCTACGCTTTCTGGATTTTTGCTACGGATGCCTGCTGCGCCAGTGTTAGATATCCATCCTGGAACACAAGTGGCCCCTGGAGAAATGCAATTGCGAGTGCCTCTAGAATTTCAACCTCAATCCACATCAGAGAACCAGGTCGCCACGATTGGTGTGAAACTTTTGCTTCGATTGCATCCGCAACTGCACAACAGAGGAAAGGAAGTTTGGATTTCGTGGGGGACTGATTCTCAGTTTGAAGTGGAGGTGGAATCCGAAACCTCAGAGCTATCCGAGTGGCTTGACCAAACGTTGCAAGTGTATGTGGAACAAGTGCAGGAGCAGATCCATCAGTGGGAAATGCGGCTTCCGCCAATTCAGTTTATTCCAGAAGGACAAGCCTTGCAGCTCTCTCAAATTATTTTGAAGGAAGACATGATGAATTTAACGGCGAACTTGAATGCCGACTCCAATAAGGACAATTGATGCAGTGGCAGTCGATTCAATGGGAAGCCTTTATTAAAAAATTTTTGCGTTTCTTGAGCGGAGGGGGGGCGGTGTGGGCCTTTCGTGCAGGGTTCACTGCCGCTATGACGGAACTGGCAATTCTGGACCCTGTTGTGGCATATCGAGTTGGGTTGGCGATCAGTTTTGTTTTATATTTCGTGGTCAATCGTTATTTCATTTTTCAGGTTCATGACCAATTTTGGTGGCGGTTGGCGAAGTATTCCTGTGTCTCGTTCTCCTTTTTAGCAGCTGACGGATTGTTGATGCAGGCTTTGCATCAAGGCTTGGGTTGGCATTATCTTCCGGCCTTGTGTACGTCAACAGCCATCTTGCTGCTTGTGAAATTTTTTATTTATAATCGTTTCGTTTTCCAAAAATCCCACTCCCCATGAATTGTTAACTTTCGAGAGGCAGGTGTTATGGCTGAGATGACTTCCCGATCAGTAGCAATCATCATCCCGACTTACAAAGAATCGCTCCCGGTCGTGCAAGACACCGTATCGGCCATCCAGCAGGCGTTTTCCAATTTAGATTGGAATTACGATATCCTGATTGTGAATGATGGCTCCGGCATACAATACGATTATTCAACTTTGAATGAAGAAGAACATGTCACGGTGTTGGAGCACGACCACAATAAAGGTTATGGCGCTGCCATCAAAACCGGGATGCAACACACTTCCCATGCTTGGATTGGAATTACCGACTCGGATGGGACTTATCCCAATCATGACTTCCCCACCTTACTTGAAAAAACGAATCACGCGGATATGGTTGTCGGCACTCGTAAGTTGAGCGACGTTCCGTGGATGCGACAATTTCCCAAATTTGTCTTGAATCGCTACGCCTCCTTTCTTGCCAATGAAACCATTGTGGATCTCAATTCTGGCATGCGTTTATTCAAACGAGAGATGGCCTTGAAATTTTGGTCATTGTATCCAGATGGTTTTTCATTGACCTCCACATTGACCATGTCAGCGATCGGCCACGGGTATATTATCGAAAACGTGCCCATCGATTATTACAAACGCCAAGGCAAGTCTTCGATTCGCCCGATTGCCGATACCTATCGCTTTTTCAAGCTCGTAGGACGCCTGGGACTTTACTTCAACCCTTTGCGTATCTTCGGGCCTATTGCGGCATTCTGTATGACGGTTGGATTAGTAAAAGGTTTACGAGACTATATCGTGGTTTCCCATGTAGGAAATTTTTCGGTGAGTCTATTTCTAGCAGGATTGCAAATCTATTTGATGGGGTTGCTCGCAACCTTGATCACAAAACGGTCGTAAAACGCAGCGTTCAATTTTGATCACAAAACGGTCGTAAAACGCAGCGTTCAATTTCTTCCAAATACGACGTAACGTTCCAGAAAGTTGTTGATAGCTTGGTAATAGGCCACAATGGTTTCGGAACGTCGCCATCCGTGTCCTTCGCCTTTGAACAAGTGGTACTCGTGAGGAACTTTGTGTTGACTGAGTGCCTTGACGATGGCCTCCGCTTGATTTGGAGGAACGATTTTATCCTCGTCTCCTTGAAACAGAATCAACGGGTTTTGGATGCGTTCGGCGAAAAAAATTGGCGAGCGTTCGAAATAGATGGATTGTGCGGCAGGCAAAGGGCCGATTAACGAATCGGTGTAGTGAGCTTCGAATTTATGAGTATCTTTGGCTAGATTGAATAGATCACAAATTCCGTAGGAGCAGATTCCTGCACAGAAAAATTTAGGATGATTGACCATTGCTTGGAGCACCGTGTAGCCTCCAGAACTCCCTCCTTTGATGACCAAACGCCTTCCATCCACTTGCTTTTGTTCCACCAAATACTGCGCGCCAGAAATGGCATCGTCCACATCAAAAACTCCCCATTGTCCTTTAAGTAAATCGCGATAAGTTCGTCCGTATCCGCTACTCCCTCGATAATTCAAATCCAAATAGGCATAGCCTCGTGACGTGAAATATTGAGCATCGGCCTTCCAGATAGGCAAGGTTTGACTGGTGGGGCCTCCATGTATTTGGATGATGAGTGGGGGCAGACCATCACTACGGTAGCGGGGATTTTGGGGTTGGTAAAAAAGCCCATAGATGGTTTGTTCGTGTTCGTTATTCCACTGGATCGGAGTGGGTTGCGAATATTCTTTGGTAGGGAGTTGTTCGATATTAGACCGCTGTAAAATACGAACTGACGAAATCGGCTGTTGGAGCTTGGCGGTGATCAGACGCGTGGGGGTGTCTGGCCGGGATGCCAACACGGCTAGCTCACCTTGGGATGAAATGCTGATTGTGTTCAATTGGGTGTAGTCGAGGCCCTCAACCGACAAGGGGCGCTGCTGTCCAGTTTCACGATCAATCGATTGCAATGAGGCAAAACCTTGTTCACTGCGAATGGCAACGAGGGACTGTCCATCGGGCATCCAGCCATACCAACGCATACCCAAGACCCAGGCTGGTCCTCCGTATTCTGCTGCATCTTGATTCAAGTGTTTTGTGGTATGGGTGTCCAGATCGTACAAATATAAATTATACCAACCGTTTTCGTCACTGATATAACTCAAGCTGTTGGATGTCGGGCAGAATTCGGGTTGAATCACTGATATTGAATCTCCACCCGCCAGCGTGCGGATGTTTTCTTGAAGACAATAAGGCGCTCCAGCATCTTCCAAAGAGGCTATTTGCAAGAGTGTGCCATCCCAAGGCATGTTGGGATGATTCCAGCAAATCCACGCTAAACTCATACCATCGGAAGACCATCGAGGATCCATGTAAAAATCGGCGCCTGTGATCAACTTTTGGGGCCAACGTTTGCCATCCATAGAAACAACCGCGATGCCGTTTTCACCATTCAGCTCGTAAATATAAGCCACCCATCGGCCATTGGGAGAGATCTGGGGAAATGCGCATTGGCCAAAACCCGGAGTCAGAGCCACAGCATCTCCACTGTGGAGAGTTTGGCGATACAAGTTGCCATTATTTCCCACGAACACCACACATTCATTATTGACACAAAAATTGCCTCCCCCATATCCCACATGGGCACGCACGTTTTGGCCTAGTGTGAATTCTTTGGGGCAATCACCAGATCGGTCGGAAACCAATAAACGCCCGGCTCCGTTGCGCTGTTCCACCCAGATGAGATGTTCTCCTTGCGGGTCCCATAACGGTTCTCCCAAACCGATGGTGCTGGAAAGGAGGTTGGGCGTGAAATTACTAGACCAAGTGCCAAAGGGTTGTTTGATGGGTTTCATAGGAATCTACAGTTGAAGGAGCTGGGATTGTGCAAAGGTCAGATTGATAAGACGTAACTGTTCCAAGACTTGTCTCGCAGCGGAACGGCTTCCGAAAAATCCAAGCCGCATACGATAGCGCGGTTTGCTGGTCGGAGAATCTTGTTGCTGAGCAATGTAGGCAAAGTTGGCTAATCTATTGACCTTTTCGAAGTCCACCGTGGCTTTTTGCACACTGTCGTACTGGGGCAATTCCACGACCCATTGACGTTGATGCATGTTCAGATCGAGCACCGGGCCAAGTTCGGATTCATTTGGCAGAACAGGCCAGTAGTTTTTGGGGAATAAGCGGAGATCTCGATAGCGGTAAAAAATTTCTCGACCCGTGTCTTTTGCGATCTTGGTTGTTGTGAAAAAACCAACTCGTACGCGATACCAGTAGTGCCCGTTGATTTTGTCTTCACTGCGAATCAAGTATGTATAATATCCATCATTCATCAACAACCGAGCAGCTTCAATGGCCCGATAAATACGATCACTTTCGATAGAAAGTACTTGTAAGGCATACTTCCCAGAACTTTTGTTGAATTTAGCCTGGAGATTATTGCCCTCTTGGACCATTTGCCACTGCATGGAGGGGCGTTTGGCAAGTACATCTTCGGGGATCGTTAGGTAATGAAGCCGATTTTTTTGCCGAATCATAAGGGGCCGCCACGAAGTCGCGTAGTCTGAAGTTTTCATAGGATTGATGACCAGCCAAGGTGTGTCTTTAGTTTCGGCCAGATAGGTTGGAGGCAACGGTTGATATCGCTTCTTGGTAGAAGAAGTTTCCTGTTTTTTTTGAGGAGCGGGAGTTTTTGCCAGTTGAGTTTTTGCCGGTTGAGTTTTTTTAGGAACTGTAGTCGGTGGTACAGTGGAGCTAGTCGTGCTTGTAGTCGGTGGCGGCAGTGTCGTGGATGGAGCGGCCGTCGTTGTAAGAAGAGTCGGCAATGTTGTGGAGTCGTTATCCACAGTAGCGATGTCGTCCGCGACTGGTTCTGGAGGAGGGTCTGGGGTGACTTCCTCCTCTTCAAAATCGGGCGGAGCCTCTGGGAACGAGGGTTCCTGAGGAGTTGTGGAGGTTTGTTCTTGTTCTTGGCTAAACTCCAGATTGATGCCCAGTAGCAAGCCAGCAATGCCTCCTAAAACCGCAATCAATGCGATGGTGATCAGTAATGCAGAAATGGTTCGTTTATCTAAAGGTATGTTGTTCGCCATATTTTGTTTTTTAGTTTCCCTGTTATCACTCAAGGAGCTTCCTCAAATATGGTATAGACTTCTCTGCCTTTGAGAGCTCGGTGGATTCTTGTGATGTGCCTTCTTTATTAAATTTTCAAGTTTCATGCCCAAGAATCCGGTTGATAGGGGGAGCAAGTTCCCTTTACTCTGTTCAGGGAAGTCGGTATTTCACAACAAGATTCTTTTTAAACCGTGACTGGTTGCTAATAAAAAATAAATAAAATAGGTGGGTTATGGAAAAAATACGCATTTTCGATACAACGTTGCGAGATGGGGAACAATCCCCAGGCTGTTCTATGTCGATTGACGAAAAACTGATGATGGCTAAACAATTAGCTCGTCTGGGTGTCAATACCATCGAAGCAGGATTTGCCAATTCGTCCCAAGGGGATTTTGAAAGCGTTCAGATGATCGGGCATGAAGTGGAAGGTCCTATGATTGTTTCGTTAGCTCGTGCTCGTAAAGACGATATTGATCGGGCCGCTGAAGCGTTGCGAGATGCTAAAAATTGGGGAATTCATACCTTCATCGCTTCGAGTCCGTTGCATATGAAATACAAGCTCAACCTAGAGCCAGACGCTGTGTTAAAAAAAGCCATCCAGGCGGTTGAGCATGCCCGCCAATATACGAACAATGTGGAATTCAGTGCCGAAGATGCCACTCGCAGTGACCCTGCTTTTTTGGTGGAGTTGTTCTCAGCGGCTGTCAGGGCAGGAGCGACTATCCTCAACGTACCCGATACCGTAGGCTATACCATGCCTGAAGAAATGCACCAACTCATCACCCGGCTCAAAAATGAAGTGTATCGTGCCGACGAGATCATCTTTTCAGTGCATTGTCATAATGATTTGGGAATGGCCGTTTCCAACTCACTCGCGGCACTTCGGGCTGGAGCCAGGCAAGTCGAATGTACCGTGAATGGAATTGGCGAACGGGCCGGAAATGCAGCGATGGAAGAAATCGTCATGGCTTTGAACACACGCCAACAGCTTTACAACCTCGATTGTGATGTGACTTCTGAGCAGCTTTTTCCTGCCAGCCGCTTGCTGACCAAGATCACGGGTTCTGTAGTGCAAGCGAACAAAGCGATTGTGGGTGCCAATGCCTTTGCCCATGAAGCCGGTATCCATCAAGACGGAGTGCTTAAACATGCGTTGACTTACGAAATCATGACTCCCCAATCTGTTGGCATCAAGACCAACAATTTGGTGCTGGGGAAGCATTCGGGACGGCATGCCCTGTCGGACCGCTTGGAAACCTTGGGCTTTCATTTGGAGGAAGAAGAGTTGAATCGTGTGTTTGTGGATTTCAAACGACTCGCAGACCGTAAAAAAGAGGTGTTTGATGAAGATCTCGAAGCTCTCGTTTCCCAAGGAATGCGTGTGAGCAATGATCATTATGTATTGAAAAGCATTACGGTCAGCTCAGGAACACATATGATTCCCACCGCCACCGTGGTTATGGAAATCGATGGGGAGATCAAGAAAGAAGCCGGTTTTGGCGACGGGCCGGTGGATGCCGCCTTGAATACGATTCGCGATCTGACACATTTCGACTGCCAGTTGACAGCCTATTCCGTGAAAAGCATCACGGGGGGAACGGATGCCCAAGGCCAAGTCAGCGTGACGATTGAACACAATGGACGCACCACCACGGGTCGTGGAGCGGATACTGATATTGTGGTCGCCAGCGCCCTTGCGTTCATCAATGGGATCAATCGTCTGTCTCGCATGCCTCACATGCATGAAAAAAGTTCCTCCAAGTCTTTTCAAGGAGTGTGATGATGCTCCCACACCCTTCTCAATTCTGTGCACTAGCCACCGATATCGATGGCACTTTGCTGCGTAGCGATCATACCGTTTCCGCTGAAGTGTTGCAGGCCATTGGAGCGTTACAAGAACGTTCGTTCCCCATTATTTTGGCCAGCGCCCGCCTTCCTGCTTCGGTGAGAAAGATTGCCCAGAGCTTAGGGATGACCGGGTTCTATGTGGCATCGAATGGAGCTGTGATTGGCCAAGGTAGCAATTTGATCCATCGTAACTCGATTCCAAGTGAAACCTTAGTGTCCCTCATGCACCATATACAGCAGGTTCTGAATCTGAAGGAGAGTTCTATCAGAGAAGGGACGACTCAGGCTGTGACGGTGAATTATTATAGTGAATTCCAATGGTTTATTTCTCAACACAGTCCTCGTGTGGAGGAAGAAGCTTCGATCATCGGTTTGGAACCGGATGGTATCTTATCCTTCTCTGCCACGGCGATGCCTCTCATGGATAAAGTCTTATTGATGTGCCCTTCAGAAGACACACTCTCGATCCAAGAAAAGCTTTCCGGTTTCCAAACCGAACTCATGTTTTCAGTGTCCAACCCTGGGTTTTTGGAAATCACGGCTCCTGATGTTTCCAAAGCCAGTGGGCTACAAACCGTCATAGAAACTTTGGGCGCAACGGTTCGTGAGATGGTGTGTGTGGGCGATGGCGACAATGATCGCTTGATGATTCAACAGGCGGGTTGGGGAGTGGCGATGGGGAATGGGGTTCCTGCGCTCAAGGAATGTGCAGATCAAGTGGTCGCGACCAATGACCAAGACGGACTGCTGGAAGTGATGCAATGGTTGTTGGATGATATGAGAGAGTCTCATTTTTCCGGCTAGCAGGTGTGTTATTAAGGTCACGTAGAGTGCTAAATCCACATATCACTACATCATTCATTCTCAATCGAAGGAGTTTCTATGGAAAACTATACAGTACAGCCAGGTGACACTTTAGGTAAAATCGCAGCCAAGGTTTATGGCAATGCGGCGCGTTATACAGAGATTGCTCAGGCCAACGACATCACCAATCCTAATTTGATTTCAGTAGGGCAAGTGTTGAAGATTCCTAACGCAGATGGCGTTTCGGAAAGCCCATCCCCGGTGGCGGCTGAAAGCCCCACACCAACCCCAATCGCTGACAGCACATCTGATGCTAGCGCTTCAGGAAATCTGACAGCAGAGAAACTTCAGCTCATCATGCCGAAGGCGAGTTCAGCCAACATTGAAAAGTACCTAGAACCGCTGAATACCCAAATGCCCAAGTTTGAGATCAACACACCGATGCGCCAAGCACAGTTCATTGCCCAGTTGGCACACGAAAGTGGGAGCTTTCATTACAACCAAGAAAATCTCAACTACAGTGCAAAGGCATTGATGGCCGTTTTTGGTAAATATTTCCCCACCCAAGCGCTTGCTGATGAGTATGCAAGAAAACCCGAAAAAATCGCATCACGGGTGTATGGTAATCGTATGGGGAATGGCGATGAGGCGAGTGGAGAAGGTTGGAAATATCGTGGACGCGGTTTGATCCAACTCACGGGCCGCAACAACTATCAAAAATGTGGTGAGGGACTGGGGATGGATTTAGTCGCCGACCCCAATCCCGTGGCCAACGACCCCACCGTGGCCGTGGATGCCGCCTGTTGGTTTTGGGATTCTCGTGATCTCAATAAATACGCAGATCAGGACAATGTGAAGCAAATCACGCGTCTCATCAATGGCGGTTACAACGGCTTGGCAGATCGGGAAGAGTATTTGGAACGAGCCAAACAAGCGCTCGGAGTGAGCTAAAAACAGCTCTATTTCAGCATTATTTATTTCAACACCATTTGGACCAAGCGAGACCAATAGGTTGCTCCCAGAGGAAGAATGGCATCATTGAAATCGTAGCGGGGGTTATGCAGCATACAACCCCCTTCCCTCGGTCCATTACCAATACAGATGTAACAGCCCGGTTTTTTTTGGAGGAGAAATGCAAAATCCTCAGATCCCATACTGGGAGGAAAGTTGATGTCTGTGTTTTCGGCTCCAACGATAGAAGAAGCGACTTGGGCAGCAATTTCCGTTTCCGCTGGGGTGTTGATCGTGGCGGGGTAGCGACTGTCATACTCGAATGTGGCTTCCGTTCCATGAGCACGGGCAATGCTAGGAACCAAGGTGCTCAGTCGTTCGACAGTTTGTGTTTCAACTTCCGATGAGAAGGTCCGTATCGTTCCACCAAGGACGACTTCTTCAGGAATCACATTATAGGTTTCTCCTCCGTGGATTTGAGTCACACTCACCACAACCGCTTCGGCGGGGTCGACCACACGACTGGCGACGGTTTGCATCGCCGTCACGATGTGAGACGCTGCCACGATGGCATCCGTGCCCATTTGAGGCATGGCAGCATGACAGCCTTGACCACGGACCGTGATATCCATTTTCCCATTTGCTGCGGTGATGGGGCCGACCGTCATGCCAAATTGCCCCACGGGCATGCCCGGCCAATTGTGCATTCCATATACGGCTTCCATCGGGAATTTTTCAAACAACCCCTCTTGAACCATCTTGTTGGCACCAGCCCCTCCTTCTTCTGCGGGTTGAAAGATAAAATACGCTGTGCCATTGAACGATTGTGTTTCTGCCAGATATTGAGCTGCTCCCAAGAGCATGGTGGTATGGCCATCATGACCGCAGGCGTGCATTTTTCCTGGATGGGTGGATTTATATGCAAAATCGTTTTTTTCAGTGATATCTAGAGCATCCATATCGGCTCGGACTCCAATGGTTTTCGGAGAGTCCCCGATTTTAAGGACTCCCACCACACCGGTTTGAGCTAAACCACGATGCACTTCCAAACCCCACGCTTCTAGTTTTTCGGCCACAATTTGCGAAGTCCGTACTTCTTGATATGCCGTCTCAGGGTGTCGGTGGATATCCTGACGCCAGGATTTCAATTCCTCATGTCGTCTCGCAATATTTTCAATGACTTTCATAACGCTCCTTGTATTGGTATTGTTCATCGTTTGTCCGAGATCAGAAATCTATTATGGATCACTCGCACACTCAGTGCACTCACTGAATCGGCTGAGAAACTATTTTTTAAGCACCATTCAGGCCTCCGGCTCCCTACTTGTTACGATTTTTGCATTTTCAAATCATAAGAAATGACATTTTTTAAGGCATTCAGCGACACAGGAGAAATTGTCATGAGTCAAGCACAGAGTCAGCGAAGGCAGCGGAATCGGACACGAGTATACGGCATATTGAGCATGGTGGGAATTTTGAGCTTATTCCTCATCGGAAGCTGTCAGAACGACCAAGAGGACCCGTTATTGGAAAACAGTCAGGATGTCTTCAATGATACGTTTTTGGGGATCGACTCCGGGATATGGTCTACCACTCAGCAGTCGTTAGATTCGGGGACTGACGCTTCCGGCACCACCATTACCGAAACAGTGACCACGCACTTCATGGCAGATAACGATTCTTGTTTGACCCGTAACAACGTCACACTGAATGGAGAGCGGCTGCGATTGAGTGTACAAAATCAATCCGTGAACTGTTCGGATTCCAGCAATGTGCTGAGTTATACCGGAGGGGAGTTGCGCTCTGTGTCCACGTTCCAGTATGGACGGTTCACAGCAAATCTTCAGCCAAGTTTAGCCGATGGAGTCCTCACTTCAATTTTTCTCAGGAATGCGACCGAAGAAATTGGATTACACTTTCCAGGCAATGATATCGATGTGGTGTGGATCAGTTTTCGGAAGGGAGACGAAAGTACGATCACCTCACTCAATCTCGATTTTAATGTCAACCAAGGGTTCCATACGTATGAACTGTTGTGGCAAGAAGGCTTGATCCAATGGTCCGTGGATGGTACTCCGGTATTTGGTTCCAAAGACGACGTGCCTTCAGAAGCCATGACGCTTTTTCTGACCAATTGGGTGTCGGGAGATGAAGACCAGGCCGGACCCGTCGCAGAAAATGTGTCGGTGTTTACAGAATTTGAGTCATTTCAAGTGGAGACGTTTTCCGAATAGAGCTTGATGTGGGGCTGGGATTGATTGGAACATTTTGAGCCAAAAGGTTTCCAAAAATTTAAAGTTTGATAGCGGCAAGACAGTGCCGAATAGTTTTGTCTTTTGTGGGCCAGATGGGTATATTTGATCACTCAACTTTGTTTGGTGTTTCAACACCTTGGCCCCTGATTGATCACTTAATTGGAAGGAGATACTTTATGTTAGGACAAGAACAAGCAGCACAATATGCTTATGTAAAAACTGCTGCCAGTGCAACGGTCGAAGAACGATTGGCATTCATTCGGAAGGTCTACACCTTATTAGCTGCCACTTTGGTGGTTGCCACCGGAGGTGCCGTGGTGGGAATGGCATTTGCTCCCGTGATAGCAGGCTTAGGGTTTGTTCCCTTTTTGCTGTTTCTCGGTGCATTTTTCTTTCTCATGTATGCACAACGGAAACCGGGTGTGAACATGATCGCCTTGTTTACTTTCACGGCCATTGCCGGACTCATGATTGGGCCGACCCTCATGGCTTATGTGGCGGTAGGTGCTGGCATGATCGTCGTGGAAGCTTTGGGTTTAACGGCGGTAACGTTCATCAGTCTGACAGCCTATGTGATGATTTCGAAGAAAGATTTCAGTTTCATGGGAACCTTCCTGTTCGCAGGCCTCATCATTTTGATTGTGGGTGGATTGGTGAATTTCTTCTTGCAAAGCCCCATGATGCACTTCGTGTTTTCAGGAATGGGTGTGTTGGTGTTCAGTGGTTTCATTCTGTATGACACCTCCAATATTATCCGAAACTACAGCACCGATGATTATATTTCCGCGACAGCGGCCTTATTCTTGGATGTCTTCAACTTATTCTTATACCTTTTGAGTTTCTTGGGCTTGAGCCGTGATTAATGCCATTGGCTCCTGTCGATCTGGAACCGTGAGCAGGCCTTTGAGGGGTCTGCTCAACCTAGAAGATGAAATGCTCTTTCTCCCGCCTCTGGCATGAAACGCCTGCTTTGGATATCGCTAGTTTGCCTCCTTTCCATCCCTGTCTTTTTTGTAATCGTTTTTTTGCTCATCATCGTATTCAGCTATCCCTATATTGTGGATGAGTTTGAAACAGCCCTTTCCCAAATCCAAGAAAACACCCTCATTTATGACCGCCACGGGCAGCCATATACTATTGTGGACGGTGTGGAAGATCGACAAATCATTCCACGTGAACAGGCCGGACGCTATTTGCAACTGAGCATCTTAGCGATTGAAGATGCCCGGTTTCTGCAACATCGGGGAGTGGATCTGTTCCGGGTCTTTGGAGCGTTGTGGGTGAACCTCAAAGGAGGAGCCTATCTGCAAGGAGGCAGCACCATCACACAACAGTTGATCAAGCTGCATTTGTTGAGTCCGCGAAAGACGCTGAAACGCAAAGTGAAAGAGATGTTCATGGCCTTGGCCGTCGAATTCAAGTTTGATAAATGGACGATTTTTGAACACTACCTCAACACCATTTATTTGGGATACGGCAACTATGGGGTGCAGCAAGCAGCGTTTTCTTATTTTGACCGTCCGTCGGCTAAGCTCACCTTAGCTCAAGCAGCATTCATTGCCGGGTTGATCAAAAAACCGGAAGGTTACCTCCGTTGGCCCCGCAATTTAGATCGTTCGCAACACACCCATTTTCCGAAATCTGTGTTGATCCAAGCGACCCGCCGTCAACGGCTGGTGTTGGCTCAGTTGTATCGCTATCGGTGGATCAATCAGGAAGAGTATCAGCAAGCCTTACAAGAACCGTTACGAGTGCGTCTCCCATCACGTTTGGTAAGCAAAGCTCCCTATTTTGTGGAGCATGTACGACGCTTGCTCAAAAAACGGCATCAATTGCCATTCATTTCGAATGGCGGGTATCGCATCTACACCACCTTAGATCCGAAACTCCAAACCTTAGCGGAGTCGGTGGTTGATCAAGCCTTCCAACAAAAGTCTCCTCCATTCGAACAAGGGGCTTTGGTATCCATGGAGCCGCACAATGGTTATATCCGTGCGCTTGTTGGTGGGCGGAATTTTGCTGAGTCGGAGTTCAATCGTGCGACTCAAGCCAAACGTCAACCGGGATCGGCTTACAAAACATTTGTCTATGCCACGGCATTGGAAAGTGGCTATGCGCCCAATCATCGAATGACGGATGAACCGGTGAGCTTTGAGTGGATCGACTCCGATGGCTTTTCTGCTTATTACGAACCCCGAAATTTTGATCGTTTATATGGGGCCGAGCGGGAGCAAACCAATGCTCGTCGCGAAGTGTATTTTGAAGACTATGTGACCTTCCACAAAGCGTTCGAACAGTCCTTGAACACGATTGCCGTGCAATTGCTCTATGATGTGGGAATTACCAAAGTACTGAAGAAAACCAAGGCGCTTAAGTTGTATCCGCGAGAGGATGTCGGCTTGTGCTTGGCGTTGGGATGTTCGGAAGTGAAACTGATTGATTTGGTATCGGCCTACTCGCCGTTTATGAATGAAGGGAAGCGGTCCAACCCGGTGTTTATTTTAAAGATCGAAGATAGGGAAGGCAATGAACTCTACCGCTATCAGCCTCCCAAAAAACAAAAAACGATCTGGAACGCATGGACCGTTCATCAAATGAATCAATTGCTCCGAGGCGTGGTGCTGCGGGGAACCGGACGTGCTGCCAATTGGCGTGGTAATAAGCACCACATCGGTGGCAAAACCGGCACCACCACCGATTCCCGAGATGCTTGGTTCATTGGATACTCTCCTGAATTGGTCACCGGCTTGTGGTTTGGCAATGACGACAATACTTCCATGCGGGGTGAAACGGGGGGACGCACTCCCGCACGAATGTGGTCTCAATTCATGCGAAAAGCTTTGACTGTGATTCCTGACCGCCCCCGGCCTGCAACCCCAACTTACCGCGCGTTTCCGACCTGCCATATTTCAGGTGGACTCGCCACCTATTCTTGTCCTGATGTGAGCTATTACCATTATCCCGCCCATAACCTCCCGTATCACACATGCCCCTTGCATCCAGGGGCTCCGCTTCCAGAAAACAAGGGCATTGCCACGTTTACCGAAGATTTGGAAAGCTCGTTTTCCGATACCTTCGAACCCTTGGATTCCCCCTTCCCGGAAACCGACGATTTAGATTCTCCTTTCTCGGAAACCGACGATTTAGATTCTCCTTTCTCGGAAACCGACGATTTGGATTCTCCTTTCTCGGAAACCGACGATTTGGAATTGTAATATGGGTGTTGCAGCAGCGCGGAACAAAGGGTTGGCTCCGCAGTCGGATCTGATGTGAGGTGTTTAATAAATCAATACATTGAGAGACCGGGCACCATGTGCTCCCACCACCAAAGCCTGTTCAATATCGGCTGTTTTGGAAGGCCCCGCAATCCAACATCCATAGTTCCATTTCCCAAAATCGAGTTTCGAGTAGGCTTGATGCATATGTGGAAGCAAGGAGCCGCGAGAAATCAAGATGACCAAATGTTGCGTTAAGAACGCGACGACCTGTTGTGGCAGTTGCCGATTGTCGATCCAAATTGCTCCATTTTCTGCCACACCCCAGAGACCTTCTAGGATGCACAGATCCACCTCGGCATAACGATGAACGGCTATTTCAGATGCAGGACTCCAGTAGGTTTGATGTGCCTGACAACGCAGCTCCAAAGAAGGCACCGCGGAAAACAAGATTCCTGCATCCTGAAACACTTTCAGCTCATGCAGCTTGTTCCAGGCGGCTTCGCGGTTTGGACACAATCGTGATTGCCCTGAAACCACCCGCAACATTTCTTGAAATTTGCCAAGGACATCCTCTGAGGCTTGTGCGGCGAGGAAGGAGCCTGGATGTGGCACCTCTGCTCCTTGTTCTTGACGCAATGTGGTTAAAATGTGGGTTCGGCTACTCATGTTCGACCTTTTTCACTCCATTGTTGACGAAAACTGCGGGCGGGCATCGGAGGCAAATCACGTTGTTTGCCCCACGGTCCGCTGATCTTTTGGATCACTTTGGGAGGGAGTAAGCGCATCCCCCACCGCATGAGGTTGCCCGACCAGACATACAAGGAGGGGATGCGAAATACCCAACTTGTCGCTTGCATCGCCCAGCGTTTGGCAGGAGATACTACTTTGCCGTCGTGCATTTTTTCACGCCATAGCAACATTTGTTCATGCAGATTGATTTTGACGGGGCACACTGCAGAACAGGAGCCACATAAGCTCGAAGCAAACGGATGGCTTTTGTATTTTTCCTGCGAACGGTGGGGAGACAATACGATTCCAATCGGTCCCGGCACCACATAGCGGTAACTGAATCCACCGCTCCGACGATACACCGGGCAGGTGTTCATACAAGCCCCACAGCGAATGCACGATAGAGACCGACGGAATTCAGGCATGGCGTAGTGTTGGGTCCGTCCGTTATCCACCAAAATCACATGCATGGCTCCGCCGGGCTGTGGCCCCCAAAAATGAGAACTGTAGGTGGTGATCGGTTGTCCGGTTGCCGAACGTGCCAACAAGCGCAAGAAAACCGAAAGATCTTCAGTACGAGGGATGACTTTTTCCAAGCCCATTGACGCGATGTGAACTGAAGGCAAGGCCGCTCCCAAGTCCGCATTGCCTTCATTGGTACAGATCACAAATCCTCCTGATTCCGCGACCGCGAAATTCACCCCCGTGATGCCCACTTGGCCTCCTAAAAATTTGTTTCGCAAGTGATGGCGTGCGGCTTCGGTGAGTCGATTAGGATCTGTTTCTCCGGCCGGAGTTCCTAATTTTTCATGAAACAATTCTCCCACCTCGCGGCGGTTTTTGTGGATGGCTGGCAAGACGATATGGCTGGGGGGTTCCTTAGCCAACTGCACGATGCGTTCGCCCAAATCGGTATCCACCACTTGAATGCCATTTTGCTCCAAAAAAGGATTGAGGCCACATTCTTCCGTCAGCATCGATTTGCTTTTCACCACTTGAGTGGCTTGATGCTGTTTCACAATGTCCAATACGATCCGATTGTGTTCTGCCGCATCTTTGGCCCAATGGACTTGAATGCCATTGGCTGTGGCATTGGCCTCGAATTGCTCCAAGTAGTCGGGCAAACGAGACAAGGTGTGGGCTTTGATTTGGGAAGCATGCTCACGCAAGGCTTCCCATTCTTCCACTTGCAAAGCAGATCGGTCTCGTTTTTCACGGACAACCCATAAGGCTTGGTCGTGCCACCGGGCGCGTCCAGGATTTTTCAAAAAGGCCCGTGCCGCATCAGGGTGGGGGGCCGGAGGTAAAGACGCACTCATGACACTTCTCCTGCTAACACTTCGGCAATATGCAAGACCCGAAGCGAGTTACGTTGACGGGTGATCAAACCCTGTAGATGCATCAGACAACTCATGTCGGCCCCAGTGATGACGTCGGCTCCCGCCGCTTCAAATTCGTGGATGCGGTCATTGCCCATCGCACAGCTCACCGCTTCTTCCAGCACCGAAAAGGTTCCACCGAAACCACAGCATTCATCTTGGCGTTTGGGGGTGACCACCTTCACTCCTGAGATTTTTGAGAGCAGCAAATGCAGATTGGATTTTCGTTGAACCATCAATTCACTGGGCTTCCCGGTTTTTAGCTCGCGCAACCCGTGGCAACTTTGCAACACCCCCACGGAATGTGAAAAGGTGTGGGAAAAGACATCCTCTTGTTGTTCCACTTTCAGTGTGTCGACCAAAAATTCACATAGTTCGAAACACCGGGTTTTCAAATGGGAATAGGCCGGGTTTTCTTTCAACACATGCCCGTAGTGGTTTCGGACCATGGAGATACAACTTCCCGAAGGACTCACCACCGCTTCATAGTCACCAAACACCTTCACAAAATGCTCAGCAACCGGTCGTGTGTCTTGGAAGGCACCACTGTTGAACAAGGGTTGCCCACAACAGGTTTGAGCCTGTGGAAAGTCAACGGTCATTCCCAAACGTTCTAACACTTGCACGGTGGCCCAACCGACTTGGGGATACATTTGGTCAATATAACAAGGTAGGAAAAGTCCAATGCGCATTCGCTGCCTCCTGGGAAGTTTTATGGGGTAAACGCTCGTGTTATTTATCTTATACCCTCACAATGAAGGAAAGGGGAAGTCGTTGTTGATCAAACAATGTATAGTGGCCTGGAGTTGTATGGAATACGTATAAATATCTAGAACTTTGTAATTGTGGGCAATCCAGCACTCTCGACTTAATTTTGCAGCCAGTGGTGGAAAACATGGCAAGCTGTAGGATACACAGAACTTTTCTTTTCGTTCGAAACTGTGGCAAAACCAAGTTCCTCAAAGTTCAATGCATTCACACAGTTCAACGAGTCGATAAGCTTCAACCCGTTTATCCTGATAAAGAGCGGATCAACTACTTCCTGTTTCAGCGAGCTCACGCCAACGATCACCAACCCACGACTCCAAATTTCCCCAAGTACCTCTCAGTGTAAGCAAAAGTATGCGTATCAAGAAGCTTCATATTTCAGGGTTCAAGTCATTTTGCCATCCGGTGGAAGTGCAGTTCCAGCAAAGTGGAATCACGGTCATTGTGGGCCCCAATGGCTGTGGCAAAAGCAATGTGGTGGATGCGATCCGATGGGTACTGGGCGAGCAAAGTGCAAAGCACCTACGCGGTGGAGAAATGGGGGATGTGATCTTTGCGGGAAGTGAATACCAAAAGCCTGTGGGCATGGCGGAAGTCACGCTCACGTTCAACAATTTCGAAGGCAACACCCTGCCCAAGTACCAAGAATTTTCCGAAATTTCGATTGGCCGACGGCTGTATCGTTCTGGAGAAAGTGTTTACCTGATCAATAAAAACCCCGTGCGTTTGATGGATGTCCGGGAATTGTTCATGGATACTGGGGTGGGGACCCGTTCCTATGCGATCATCGAACAAGGCAAAGTGGGGGAAATCGTCAGTGGACGTCCTGCCGACCGTCGCTTCCTGATCGAAGAGGCCGCCGGCATTGTCAAATTCAAAACCAAACGTCAGACGGCGGAGAAACGGCTCGATAGCACCCAACAAAATCTGCTGCGTGTGGATGACATCCTCCAAGAACTGATCCGCCAAGAGGAAACCTTGCGAGGGCAAGTGGAGCAGGCGACTCACTACCTGCAAATGCGCGATGAGAGCGAACGCATTGATCAACAGCTTTCCACTCTTCGTTGGCACAATGCTCGTAAAAAGGAACAATTGGCAGAAGCCAAAGTCACCGCACATAAGCAACGTCAAGCCGCCTTGCTCGATCAACGGGGATCTCAAGAAACTCAACTGGAGCAGTCGTCTCTCAAATTAGCTCAGCAAAGCAAACAATTGGAGGCATTGCGCGAAGCCTTATTCCAAAAAGAGCGTGACCTTCAGGAAGCAGAAAACCAAAAAAATCTAGAACGTCAGAACCTCCGCAACCATGAAGAATGGATCACTCAACACACCCAAGAAATCTCTGAACTCCGTGGACGCATGGGGGTGCAGCATGAACAATTGGCTTCGGTGCAGCAAGAAATGGGGGACTTGGAATTGCATCACGGCAACCTGATTTCGAAAGTCGAAAACATTGAAACCGCTCGGCAGGAAGAAGAAGACATCCTTCATTCTCTCAATGAAGAAGTGCAAGATTTCCAAAAACGCCTGTTGCAAATCCACACGCAACTGACCAATTACACCAACCAGAAAAACTTCTTAGAAGAACGGCTCGACAATCTGGAAGAGCGAGAAGAGCGTTTCAAAGAACAAGCCCGCCTGAATCTGGAACATCTGCGCCAAGCAGAAACCAAGACACGCCAAACCCAATCCCAAGTGGAAAGCTACCAAGCGAAACAAACGCAATTGCAACAAACGCTGCAAGAATTACAAACTCAATCCACGGCCGCCGAACAAGAATACGCTGTCACTGAAACGGCTTTGCAAGAAACCCAATATGCGCTCAGCACCACACGCTCGCACATCGAATCTTTAGAAACCATTCAAGGCCAGTACGAAGATTTTGATGAGGGGGTGAAATCGTTTTTACAACTCCTTAAAGACGCACCGGAAGAAAAACAGCGTTTGGGAATCTTAGGGGTTTTAGCAGAGTTCTTGAGCATTGCACCCGAAGCCATGCCCAAAGTGTCTCCTGCCTTGGCCGATTACTTAGAGCTGATCGTGGTTGAAACAGCAGATCATTTGACGGAAATCGAAGGTTTTTGCCAGCAGTATGAGGTTGGACGCTTGGGATTTCTTTCTCTAGATACCCAAGGTCGTTTTCCCCAGACGATGCCTCCAACCCATGGCAAACCCTTGGGAGAGTATGTGCAATTTGCCGAACCAATAGCAGACCTGGAGTATGGTTTTTTTAGCCAGATTTATATTGTGGAGTCCGAAGCCACCTGGGAATTGCTCCCCGCAGGAGAAGAATCCTTTCTCAATCTGGAATGGATCTCTCCGCAGGGCAGTTATCACACACGCTATGGTGTCACTAAGATTGGAAAAACCCGCGAAACCTCCTTTGGGTTCCTTCAACGGAAAGCTCAGATCGAAGAGCTTCTCCAAAAAGCCGTTATCTTGCAAAGCGATGTGGAAGACCTACAAGCTCAACTGACTGGGCAAAAACAACGTCGCCAAGAGCTGCTCGAACAAACCGAACATGCCAAAGCCACCCAACACACTTACGAATTGGAACTGTCGCGGTTTCATAAGGAACTGGAACACGATGAATTGGAACAGCGTCGGGCAGCGCAATTGGTGAAGCAATTGAACGAAGACATCCAACAACTTCAGTCGGAAATTCAGAAAGCCCGTTTGAAGCTTCATGAGATGGAAGAAAAGCATGTGGAATTGGAAGAAGAACGGATGGATTTAGAAGGCAAAATGGCTCATCACCAAGAGTCGATTCAGGTGCAGCGTCGACTGGTTGAAGAAGTGTCTTCCGAATTGTTAGCCACCCGGGTGGCCTTGACCGAAGTCACGGAGCAACTCAAGAACAAGCAGGAAACTTTAGAACGCCTCCGTCAGGAATCGACAGAAGGCCGTAAGCGGCTGACGATGTTGGAAAGTGCACAAAATGATTCCGAGCAAAAGATTCAACGCACTCAGCAAGCAATTGCAAATCTAGAAACGCAATCCGAAGCATTGGTGACAGGACGTGAGGAAATGCAACAAACGTTGGCCGAGCAAAGCTCGATTTATACGGAGATGACCCAACTGCGTTCCAACTCCAGTTCCCAATTGCAGGAAATGAATAAAGAGTTGGATGAGCTGCTCATGAAAATCCACGAAGAGAGTTTGCAAGCAACCGAACAGCGCCTGCAACGTGAGCAGATGGAACAACAACTGGTCAACGCCTATGGAAAATCACCCCAAGAATTTCTACACGATTTGGATTTGGAAAACCTGAACCTCTCCTCTCTGTCCGGTCGACTGAAAAACTTGCGTGTCCAAATGAATGCTATGTCGAATGTGAACTTAGGGGCACCGGATGAATACGCGGCGCTGAAGGAACGGATGGATTTTCTGCAACAACAATCGGCAGACTTACAACAAGCCATCGATGATCTGCGCAAAACGATTCGTGAGATTAATATTGAATCCCGCCGTCGGTTTCAGGAAACCTTTGAATTGGTCAACAAAAACTTCAAAGAAATGTTCACAGAACTGTTTGGCGGTGGCGAAGCCAAAATGGTCCTCACGGATGCCGATGATGTGCTCGAAGCAGGAGTGGATATCATTGCCTCACCGCCCGGCAAAAAGCTTCAAAATCTCAACCTGCTTTCTGGCGGGGAAAAAGCATTGACTGCGATTTCCCTAATTTTTGCGATCTTTCTCCTCAAACCCAGTCCTTTCTGTTTGCTCGACGAAGTCGATGCCCCCCTTGATGAAGCCAACGTCGGACGCTTTACTGGCATGATCCGGAAAATGACCGAAAACTCTCAGTTCATCATGATCACCCATAACAAAAAATCGATGGAAATCGGTGACTTGCTCTATGGGGTCACGATGGAAGAACCGGGAATCTCCAAAACCGTGTCGGTCCAGTTCCATGACGCCGCTGCGATGATCAACTAAACAAAAGGCTTTTTTTACTCAGCCGTGGCGGAAGCTTCTAATTTTTCGAAATCGATATATTGAGCCAAATTCGATAACGAAACCACCACTTGGGGGTTGGCATAAAGTTCGCGAGCCGCCAGGTATCCCAAAGTGGTGAAACTCCCGGTGATGGCCACGGTGCCCTCGTTGTTCAACGCATTGTGGGTTTCTTCCAAACAGGGTCCGGTCAAGAGGCCCATGAATAATTCGGCTGTTTTTTGATTTGTTGCTTGGATTTGATCTTCTGAGAGGGAAACCATGTCCTGAACGGCAGGGTGGAGGGCGGACGCAACAAACATCCATTGCACTAAGGCATTCCGCTCATCGGGGGACACGGATTGGACAAAACAATGCGCCAACGCATCGGTAAATGGTCCGGCTCCAACCGGTTTTGTGGTTCCAATAAAGCAGACGATAGTTATCCATAGTATGCAAAATGATCTCATGATCCCCCTTCACTTTTTTAGTTCGACATGGTGACTGAGTTCGTGCTCGCTGAGTTTTGCCAATTGAGCATTGACTTCCTTGCGAACATACTCGCGATAAACATAGAAGTGCTCGTATTGCGCGCAATTCACCAGAAATCTTCGGAGAATCGTGGGCTTGTTCTTCAGAATTTTTAATAGAAATCTCCAGAATGAATCACGGGAAGGGCGTTGGAATCCATTTCTCCAGAGGATTTTGAAAAGTGCTGTGAGTTCTTTGATATCTCGAAGCTGGGCTTGCCTACGGCGTTTGCGTCGTCCCGTATCTCCGAGAGAGAGACAGTTTTTGTAACTGCGTTCGAAAAAATTTTCTGGTTTGTACAGTTCCCAATTACAATTTACCTGTTCTTGAGCAATTTGTTGCAAAGGGCGAGTGGGAATGAAGTTGACGAGGTTTGATTGCAGCATGGCTGCATGCTCGATATTGTCTAAAAGCCGTCCTTCTGTTTCGAGTCGATCCGTGAGATGCGTGTTAGGTAAGGCCTGTAGCATGCTCACCACCACCACCGGGATTCCTGTTTCTTGAGCAAAATCGAAGATACGCTGGTCTGCCCCCGGTTGCTCCCCATCAAAACCGATAATAAATCCACCCAGTATCCGAAGTCCTGCCTGGGTGATCGTTTCGATTTGATCCACTAAGGGTTTGCGAGCGTTTTGATGTTTTTTGGTAAGTTTGAGGCTTTCGACATCAGGGGTTTCAATGCCAATGAACACGACCCGGAAATTCGCACTGACCATCTGTTCTAGTAATTCAGAGTCATCGGCTAAGTTGACTGAGGCTTCTGTGTTGAAAGTGACCGGGAATTGATGCTGGTGCTGCCACTCGGTGACAGCTTTCAGAAGCACTTTGGCTTTCCGCTTGTTTCCAATGAAGTTGTCATCCACAAAAAACACGCTACGTTGCCACCCCAAATCGTGGATTATTTGTAGTTCCTTGAGGACTTGATCCGGAGACTTCACCCGAGGTTTCCGTCCAAACATGATAATAATGTCGCAGAACTCACAAAGAAACGGACACCCTCGGCTGATTTGCAGCGGCATCTCTCCATAACAATTGAAGTCGAGAAGGTCGTAACGGGGGATAGGGCTGAGACTCATGTCGGCTTTTTCCCCGTTGGCTCGAAATGTGCCGGAACGCTCTCCTTTTTCCAAGGCCTCCAAAAACAACGGTACGGTGATTTCACCTTCGTCCAAAACCAAAAAATCCGCTCCGGCTTCCTTGACTTCATGGGGAACTGCTGTGGGATAAGGGCCTCCCACCACCACCGTCTTGTCTTTCCGTTTGCCTTCCCGGATCAGCTCCAGCATATGGTGTTTTTGGGCGAGCATCGCAGAGAGCAGCACCAAGTCCGCCCACTCCCAGTCCTGTGGGTCCAGAGGGCGGACATTGCAATCGACTAAACGAAAGTTCCATTCTTGAGGCAATAGGGCCGCCACGGTGATGAGGCCCAGTGGCGGCATCATGGCTTCCCGTCCGATCAATTTCAGAAGGGGTTCGAATGACCAGATGGAGGGCGGCATTTTGGGATACAGGAGTAAGGTGTTCATAGATTGGCTCCAAATGTTTCTTGATCGTGTCCTCAACCCAGGAGAAATGAGTGGTGCCTTTCGTTTAAAACATTCTTAACCCGATTGAAAGACACCGGGGGCACTGTGACATGCGGCCCTCGGAATCAGGTTGAGTGCTGTCAACCCTCTTTTGCTGCGCCTGGTGTCGCGTTGGTGTCGCTCCAAAGCCAGTTGTATGATGCGGTCTAACAGGTCTTCATAAGCCAAAGAAGAAGCGGACCACAGCTTCGCAAACAGCAGGTCTTCGGCGATGCCAGGAGAGGTGTTGATTTCATTGACGAGCAAAGTGCCATCCGACTGTAAAAAGAAATCGATTCTTGCAAACCCTTCGCATTCCAATAGCGTGAACGTGCGTTTCGAGGTTTCATAAAGCCGTTTGGCAAGCTGGGGTTCCAAATCCGTGTGAATCTGATGCTGTTTCTCCTTGGCGGAACCATATTTGGCTTCGGTCGTAAAAAAATTTTCCAGTTCCACCAGTTCACCAATAGCGGAAGCCACTTGCACCGGATTGCCACCTAGAACACTGCACTCCAATTCACGTCCTTCAATGGCTTTTTCAATGAGAACTTTCCAATCATACTGAAAGGCAGCGTCTAAGGCTCGATAAAATTCGTCTTGGGTTTGCACCTTATACACCCCAAACGATGAACCCAGATGGCATGCTTTCACAAAAACGGGCATTCCAAACTGATCCATAACGTCTTCAAAACGGATTTGTCTAGGGGTTTCCACCAGGATGTGAGGAGCGACTGGAATACCGCTCGCACTCAATAAACGTTTTGTCGCGTCTTTGTGCTTGCCGATCATGGTCCCATAGGCATCGGATCCGATGTACGGAACATTTAATGCCTGTAGATGGCCTTGAATGGGATCGTCGGTAATGGGGAAAAACAGATCGATCTTTTCAACCATTTTTCCGCTTTCCAGATCGAGGAGGCCGCCACCTGGAATTGGCATGACGATGGGTTTGTCTAAGTTGAGTTTTACCGTCTCCAGAGAAGCTGGATTGATAATCAGGTCAGGGTCTCGGCTGAAACGCCAATTGCCGTTGCGGTCAATCCCAAGAAGAATGACGTCATACTTGTCTCTGTTGAGTTTGGCTTGAATATCGCGGGCATACAACAAATCCACCTCGTGTTCGATTTCTTGCCCACCACAAATAAATCCAATAGTCAGTTTTTTAGGGTCGTTCATTTTTCAATTACCTACTGTTGAGTAAATTCTAGATGCATGATTTCACTAAAAATAATGATCAATTCATGGGTTTAAAGTCTAATATGTCGGGATAAATACGAAGGGCTAGGACGAGAGACGAAGCGTTTCTCAAGCATTAAAGATGAGTCCAAACTTCTGTTCTTCTGAGTGCCAAAGGGTGTTCCCGATTTTTTCAATCAACGGCATGCCTTCTTCTAAAATGCCGTCTGCTGCTGCCATGTCCATGGCAACCTTCATTAAATGATTCCTCCATTCCTCTTTTTTAATGTTGGGAATTTTCCGTAGAACGAAGTCGATAGGTTGAGTAAAGACTTCGTTTTGGGACGATTTTTCTAACAGTTGCTCAACATACAAATGGAACGTCTGCCGAGCTTCATTGACCGATAAAAAGTGCTTAATTTCGTAGGTGGAATCGATATATCGATATGCCAATCGAATTTCACTTTTTGTCAATTTCCGATCCGAGCAAGCGATGATGGCCAATACGGCTACAATCGCATTGCCATATTGTTTTTCTGGAGAGAGGTGTGTGGGAAGTAGCTGTTTGAGCAGGTACTTCAAATTGGAAAAAAGTGTTTTCCAATCGGTAGGGGTGATTTGGCCTTCTTCGGGAGGGGGCTGGGATAAAAGTCCTCGAATTTTTTCAAGGACTTGTTCCTCTTCTGGGAGAAGCCCGCCATCTGCTGAGGCAACCTTTCGAACAATTTCGATCAATCGTTCCCGGCGAACCTCCTCTGGAATCGCTTTGATTTGATGAAACAAGATTCCTCGGCCTAACTCAAAACTGGAATCTTCGTTGTTCATGTAGGACTTCAATTGATTCACGTAATCACTAAAAATTTGATGGGTTTCTTCAAATGACAGGTATTCCTGAATTTCAGGAATTTCTTTTAGATGCTCTTCGGCCGCTTGGATTTCGCTCTCTTGAATCACGCCGTCAGTGACGGAGATCAATACCAAGGCAGCGACCACGGTGTGGATGTAATCGATTTCTTCTTTCCAGAGGCTTTGCCGGATTCGCTGAATCATCTGTTTTTCGGGTTCTTCATAGTGATGCCCGGCTTCTGCCACATGTTGGACGGATTCTACGATATTGTGTTTCCAGTCTTCACGGTCTAAATGCGGAACTTGCCGCAATAATAATTCCACCGTTTGTTCAAAACTATGGGCTTTATCATGTAAAGCATTGACCAGCTCGTTAGCGTACAACTCGAAGGCCTGATGCGCTTCTTCAATGCTCATATAGTCTTGAATGTCTTTCATTTCACATAGCTTTTCTTCTGCGACAAGAATCTCGCGATCTGTCAACGCACCGTCCGCGGCCGAGGTCAGGGCTAAGGAGGCGGCCATGGCATACCCGTATTGTTTTTCAGGAGGCAATTCGTCCAAGTACCATTTGTTGCCTATGTTTCTTAGAAACGTAACTAAGTGTTTCCAGCTCCAATGCTCATGCTCCATTCCAGGAAGCGGGATGGGTTTCTGCGATTCAGCAAAAACAATAAAGCCGAGGGTCATCACAAAATAAAAAATCCCAATCGCAAAAATGGCCTGATTGATTCCTAACGTCGCAATCAGCATCCCTAAGATCAAAGGCCCCAAGGCAGCCCCCACCTTGTCAGCAATGCGTTGTATGGCCATCATTTTTCCCATTCCCACCACATAGGTGGCTTTGAGGTTTAATATGAATACGGCAGTTGGGGAAGAAGTCAGGCTAGTAGAAATTCCCAGAAGGAGCACCATCAGCATCACTCCCAACAAATTCTGAGATAAAAACAGGCTGGTGATCCCCAGGCTTCCGATCAAGCCGCCGATGGAAATGTAGATCTTCTTGTCAGGGTTTTGATCCATGAAGCGGTTAAAAAAGGGAGCCACATAGATCATGCACAATCCGTAAATGATGAAAATGATGCCGACCTGACTGTGTGGCACTTCAATGCTTTGGAGGTAGATGGGAGTGACAAAATACAGGAGGCCAATCACACAAATTTGTGTGGGTACGAGGTTCATCAAGAACACTGCAAAAATATTTCGGTTCAAGAAGCACCTCAGGAGTTGTTGCCACGAGAGTGGGCTGGAAGAGGAGGCAGATTGCTTGGTGGTGACGGAACTTTTTTCCACAGCAGGCGGATCGGGTTTCTTGGAATAACTCCTCATGAAAAATAGGAAATAGAACACTGGCAAAACAAGGCCGATCATAACGATATGATAAATGATGGAATACCCGAGCACTTCGCCTAAAACAGCTCCTGTGGCAGCACCGCAAATAATCCCCGAAAAAATACCGGCTACGACATTCGCAAATCCCTTTCCCTTGGTTTTATAATTCGTATTCAACACCACGAATCCCAAACAAGCCATCCAGCTCAAGCCGTAACCCGCCCCCATCATGCCCCGATAAAACACCAGTTGAAGCGTACTGGTGGCAATGCCGGAAAGAAAAGAAGCCATTGCTAAAATCACAATTCCAACCAGAAACGGTTCGTGCCAGCCTCTTTTTTCCATCCAGACACCTCCGGGAAACAGAATCAGGACGGTCATTAGCATCTTTGCAGTCATGGGGATTCCAATCGCCACATCCTTGGCCACTCCCCAAAACGGCGTGTATAATTCTTCAGCGTAAAGCGGCAAAAAGGATTGGGTCAAATAGGCGACAAACATGAGAAGGAAGGCATTGGGACGAATCAATTCGTGTGGGGACGCGGTGAAATCTCGTGGCGCGGGTTCTACGTTTTTTTCCGGTTCAGGGTGGAGGTCATAGTGTTTGCTAATGACGAGGAACAAGATAAACATCAATTCCATCGAAACTAAAACCGAGATAACAGTCGAGGGAGTTGCCGTAAGCAACAAAGGTTCCCATTCGATTCCTAAGCTATGATAATAATAAACGTTGCTCAAGGTGAACAGAACCTGCACCCCAATGATTCCCGAAAGCAGAATGAGGCCCAACCGCTTTTTGGTAAATCCTGCTCCACCTTGTTGAAACAGGAAACGGACCAAAGCCGACGTCAATAGCATCACACCGGTGATCAGGGTGATTGTGGCCGCCATTCCATGTCGTCCCCGATGCTCCTGACTTTGCTGGATGAGTGTGGGTTCATGAGATTGGGTGGCGGGTACGTTTTCGCTCACTCGTAATCGATTTAGATGCTCTCTTTCATAAGAAAACAGGCTGAGTCCGAGGTTCAATGAAGTTGCAATGAGCATGATGAGCCATGAACCCGCGAAAATTTTCAGACGAAGCTTGGAGTTGATGCGCACGATTATTTGTATTGATGAAAACAGGCAAAAAGGATGGATTCAACAAAACGCTTCTATGGAGTTATATCAGTTGAAATGAGTTCACAAGAGGGTTTTCCTTTTTTGGCAATCATTCATTCAAACCTGATGTGAATAATTGATTATCTTCCTGGGGAACGTTGCCGCTTGAGTCTTGTGTCTTTAGCGATACTAGAGAGGAGCAAATGCCAAGACGGCAAGATTTTATTCATGTTGCACGCATCAGATGCAACCGTAAGAAACCTTTTATAGGAAAGGCAGAGAAAACAAATGACTCAACCCTACACAGGCCAATGTTTATGCGGAGCCATTGCTTATGAAGTCCAAGCCATCAGTCCCAAAATGGCTCACTGTCACTGCTCCATGTGTCGAAAATTTCATGGGGCGGCCTTCTCGACTTTTGGAGAAGTCCATCAGGCTGATTTGCGTTGGACACGTGGTCAAGAATTGCTCCAAAGCTTCACTGCTCACAACGGAACGATCCGGCAATTTTGCAAAACTTGTGGTTCCAGCATGACCTTTTTCTCCCCGAAAAATCCGGATTCCACCATAGAACTGGCTTTGGGGACTCTGGACACCGATATCGATATCCAACCCGACGCTCATATTTTTGTAGGTTCCAAATCGAACTGGACGGTTTTGTCCGATGGCTTGCCCCAGTTCATCGAAGGGCGGAACAGTGAACCGGTGAAGTGAATAGTAGGGTTTGAACTACACCTTCGAACGCTCACAAAAATTTAAGAGCCAAATCCTTCAGGAATTCCAGTCATAGTCGGTTATAGCAGAAAGGTAGGTAATTTTTCTAACGTTTGTACAGATTATATTTATAGACAAAATTTGAGAAGATTAGGAGGGATGTATGCTAATCCTTGTTAGGGAAGCTATGGAAGAACCGTTTAGTAAGACGGAAAGCTTCTCTAAATTAGGCCAATCCTTATATATTTTCTTTTATCGGGGTAAAAATATGATGATAGATTTTTCCAAAATCGAAGTTTAGTTGGGGTTTTTATCGACTTAAATAACTGAAATTATTATACTTTATAAGTAAATTATCAAGGATTAGCATACATACGGTTAATCCAGTCTTTTCAGGGAAGCCTTAAATAAAAACTCTCATCAAAAAGAGGTTCCTATGAAAAAGCTAGTTATTGCTGTCTTCTGTTTATTTTTATCTATTCCGGCGATGGCTGCGGGGTGGACCAATTGGTTCACGATTGATACGCTGGGATACGATAATTATCTTACTGATGTGGATTATTCGTTTTTCTATATCATCCCTGTGGGAACAGTAGAAAACCCAGATTCGTGTAGCACTCCATCTAAGTATGTTGCGGGGCTTACGCATCACACGTTTAATGTTGCACAAGCAGCCAACCGTAGAGAAGTCTCAAAATTGCCGACCTTAGCTTACACAGCAGGCTGGCAAATTAGAGTTTATCTCAGCACCTGTGATTTGAACCTACCGAATATCAAAGCCATAGAAATTAAAAAGCCTTAAACTCAATTATTATTTAGGCAGGCTTTCATTCAAGAGATCCCGCGATAACGGTCCCCTCCCCCTGATTAATCGAAGGGGTGGGGGGAGCATCCAATGCTTTTTCAGAATACAGGATCATCCCTTCATTCATATCCCAATCGGCGGCATAAGTTTTTGGCGGAACAAATGGTGCTTGTTTGACATTGGCCAACATCTGAATGGCGACCATCGTGGGTTGGACCAACTCCACATCCAGAGCCAAGGCGATTCCGTCCATCCTCTCGACCAAATTGCTTTTGGAGAGGATCTGACTGCCAACCAAATTTCTCAGGAACAACAAGGCGGCAACTTGGTGATCACGCTCCTCAACGACCGAGGCGCACGAACCGGAGGTCCCCTCCTCTCCCCCAAGAATGCACTCGTTTGTTTAAAAACCTTTTAAAAACCACAAAGTAACAAGGTTTGTAAAAGATTTTTCAAACGCCACGAGATACTTCAAAAATTCGTTGTCAACCTTACGTTAGAGCGTTACGCTAGATGCCTAGAGTTCTATTTGTGAGGGATGGAAAACATTCACCCCTCAAATCCTCTTAGTTTTAATTTTTTAGCAGGGTAAGGATTCCTCGATGGATGTTTCTCGTAATCGATTCATCTATATTTTTATTCGTAGTTTGTCATTTTGCAGGAGTAGTATGCTTCAAATACTTATTTTATTGGGAAAGTTCCTACTCGCTGTAGGATATACTGGAAAAAAACCTGTGAACTTTCATGAGACAATAGAGAAAAGATTTGGGAGAAGATTGCAATACAGGCATCCTTATTGGAATTCTCTATGGATTAAAAAACAGATATTATTTTTTCTTATCTTACCCGCAATGATTGGATGCGAACCTAATCTTTCGAGATCAGATTATGATAAACCATCTGATAAACAAATAGCAGCAATAAAGGAGAAAAACACCGTAGGTACTCCTTCAAGAAATACCGACGAACTAATTTATTGCTTCAGTGGGCCGAACCCTCTTAAAAAAGAAGAAATACTGTTTGCAGCAGCAGAAAATGGCCAAAATAGAATTATTCGTAAATTGCTGTCAAATGAAGAAAGTATTGACACAACAGATTGTATTGATAAGGCGATTGAAAAAGCAGTTAGAAATAGTCATAAAGATACTGTTCGGCTTTTAATAGAAAAAGGAGGAAATCCTAACAAAAAAAACTACTATGGTATTCATCCTATTAGGTCAGCTATTTATTCAGGAAAAATAGAAATTGTTAATCTATTCTTTGAGAGCGGTTACAATTTTGATAATTTAGGTGAACATTATAGCGCTATACGTTTGGCACTACGTGGAAGTCGATATGGCATTGCAAAAGTATTGGTAAAACAAAACATATATAAAGAAAAAAGTAGGCATAAGCACTTATTAATTATGGGGGCTAAAGATGGCGATTTAGAAATGATTGATTTTTTACTTAAAAATGAGTTTATCGTCAATGTAGAAGATAGATTTGGCAACTCACCCTTATGGTGGGCTGTAAGGAATGGAAATTTGAATATAATAGAACATCTTGTCAAAAAAGGTGCAAAAGTAGACTCTGGTAAGGGCTTGGGTTCATCAACGCCACTAATGGCAGCTGCAGGAGGTGGAAGAGTGAATATTGCAGGATATTTAATCGAACATGGAGCAGATGTTCATTATAGAAATCAATCTGGGAAAACTATTTTGATGGAGGCAGCCCGTTTTGGGCACTCTATGTTTATAGAGCTACTAATACGAAAAAACGTAGACTTGGACGTACAAGATATTAAAAAAAATACAGCTCTTATTCATGCAGTTAAAAATAAACGTACAAAATCGATAGATATCTTACTGGAAAATAATGCTAATCCAAATATTAGGAATAAAAAAGGTCAAACTCCGTTGGTTATCGCAGTGGATCGTGGATATATTGAGATTGTTAAAAAACTTTTAAATCATGGAGCAAACCCAAGAGTAAAAGATGGAAAAGGTAAGACAATATGGAAAATAGCAACAGATAAGGACGATCTAGAAATGCTAAAACTATTGCCACATAAAACTCTGCATAAGAATTGAAATTTTATTATGACTCTCTTGAAAAAGATCGACATAATTTTGGAGAAAAACAATGAATCGAAGATCTTACTGAGGCTATGGACATATTGGAAAATTTAATTCCAAATGATATTCTGGGCTTTGGAAATTTTGAATTAACTGAGATGGAAAGGGAAGAGATTCACTCCAACTCTTGATATAGAATGAAGTTCCCACACTATCATTCATTCAGGAGTTAGCTATGTTTTCTCTTCCCATTGAGTTTTTAACGGTATTGTCTTCTTCCTTTTTGTAAGAGTTTTAGTAGAGGCTAGTAATCGGAGATAGCGGCATCAATGCGGGCTCAACGAGAATGTAATTCTTGGTTAAAAAGATAATAAAAACAACAAAGTAACAAGATTATTAAAAGCTATTTCATAAGCTTGCTACTTTTCCAAAAATTCATTGTTAAGCTGACGTTAGAGCGTTACGCTAGTGACCTTAGATTTCAATTGCAAGGGGCTTTTTGGAGGTGTTTTATGGCGATAGCGAATCAATGGGTGTGGATCAAATTTCTCCTAATTCTGACAACTCTCT
>JANQJU010000096.1 GCA_028281495.1 SAR324 cluster bacterium | reverse complement strand
ACCCCAGATTGATGTCCTTGGAGGGTTTGGATTTCGGCTCCGTTTTTGAGGTTCCAGAGTCTGACGGTGTTGTCGTCACTGGCACTGGCGAGTGTGTTTCCGTCGGGTGCAAAGCTCACGCTCCAGACCCCAGATTGATGTCCGCTCAAAATTTGGACTAGTTTCTTTTCCTGAGCCTGCCACAGAAAAATCAATCCGTCGTCATCCCCACTGGCCAACCATTTGCCATCGGGCGAATAGGCCACACAGTTGACTCCTGACGCATGCCCTCGCTGAATCATGGGATAATACGTGCGGGGCTGGATGGATTCCCAGCCTGTCGAGTGTTGCACTTGCGCCCTTTGCAAACTCCGAGTGGCCTGATGAGCCGATGTAAAATCGCAGTGAGTGATCTGGGCATCTGAAAAACTACTCCCTTCCCAATGGGATTGTTGGAATTGGCAGTGTTGCCATGAAGATAGGTCGGCTTGCACCTGTGAGAACTGGCAGGACTGGAAATCGCTGTGTTCCACCTTGGCTCGATTGAAATTGACCTGGGTGAGTTGGGCTGCTTGGAAATTGGCTTCTTTCAAGGGAATCGCTTCGAGCACCATGTCGGTGAATGTGGCGCCCACCAATTGAGCCTTTGCCGGAATCCAAGAACGCAGGACGTCTGTCAACAGAAGAGCATCGGCAAGGGTGGATTCCATTCCGCATTGGATGCGTCCCATCCAGTATAAAATCTGTAAGGCATTCTCTGAGATCTGAGGTTGATAGGCCTGGGTGAGCAAGGCTTGCAAAGGAGCACGGAGGGAGTGTGAGTCATCGAGCCATGCCAGAAAGTACACAATTTTGGGATCCAAGAGCCGGGTCTTCAGGATCACGGCGTTTGTGCCTGAAATTTCTTCCTGAGATGTGTTCAGAGTATTTAAGATTTTTTGGGCCAGAAAAAACTCCATGAAGGAGCGGTGCATAAACGAGAATTCGCCATCTTCATTTCGCTTGAGAAAGCTGGCGGTGCAGAGTTCGGCCACCACCAAGTCCATGTCATCGGCTCGAAAGTCCATCACTTGGCCTTGGACCAATTGGGTGACAAATGGAAGCAGCTCGCGATAGTGGAGACGGTCTTGTTGGCCATTCCACAGTTGCCAGGCCAATTCCTGCATCAAGCTCAGGCGGATCGTGTGGTCTAGCAAAAATCGACGTTTTTCATCCAGTTCTCGGTGAACCCAAGTGTTGGTGTATACCGTGTACAGGGTAGCCGCATTGATTTTTTGATCCTGGCCGATTTGATCCAAGGAACTCACGATCATTTCCAACAACAACGGACGGTGGGCCAAGTCGGGAAGGTTGTAAATCTGTTGAATCCGCTGCCAATCGGCTTGGTGGGAGCGAGGACGGCATTTTTGCAAATATTGGCGGATTTGTTCGTCATTGAATTCTTGTAAATAAACCACTCGGTTTTCCGAGTTTTGACGCAAGGTGCGATACAGCGACGTTTCGGTTTGAGAGAGTTTGAGGTCATTGCGAATCACGCGGACTTGTTCCACTCGGTCTTTAAAATAGTGGGTGCGGCAGGTCATCAGCACCTTGGCTTGATATCGAGCGGCTCGTTGCAGTTCTCGGAAATTGCTTTGCGTGGTGTCCCATTGGACTTTGTCGGCCATTTCGTCGAAGCCATCAAACAGCAGTAAGATCTTCCCTTGGTGCAGCAAGCGCTCGAAACGAGAAACCTGGATCTGTGACAAACCGCGCCGGGCAAAGTGTTGAATCAAGATTCCCTCCAAAGACACCTCTTTGCGCACTTCTCCCAGAGGCACCAACACCGGAGCGGGGTGCCGTAAGGGATCGGCTAAGTAGTTCTGTCCCCACTGATAGGCCATGAAGCGGCAGAGCGTGCTTTTGCCGGTTCCCAAATCACCCAGAATGGCCAAAAAGTTGGCTTGTGGCGTTCCCATCCAATCCGCGAGATAGGCGATGGCTCGATGTGCTTCATCAGTGATGTCCGTAACGATGCGAGGACGAATGAAACGATCCTGCCCTTGCCATTGATCCCGAAGCCAATTTTCGATTTCCTGGAGCAAGGTCTGTACGTATTGACGGAGGGGAACCAGTTTTTGGAGCAATTCGGCATAGGTCAAACACAACACTTGAGCACTTTGCAGCGCTGTGCGTGCATCGGCAGTAAACCCTTGGGAAGCCACGGCAATGAATTGCAACGAGGGATGCTGGGGTTGGAGCGCCTGTTTTTGGGCCAAGATCTGGTTGCGGTCATTTGCATCCACTGTTTTGTTTTTGCATTCCACCACTGCTTGTATTGGGAAGATGCCCTCCGTCTGTTCAATCAATAAGTCGATTTGACAACCGGCCATCTGCAAATTTTGCTGCACCTGACATCCCATCAACCGATAGAGTTCAGCCACTTCCTTTTCAAAGGATCGTCCCTTCTGCTGCCGCGTGAGGCCTTTGGCTGAAAAGTCTCGTTTGAACAACAAATCGCGCTGTTCTGCCTCCGCGTCGACACGCTTATCAAGGCTACCTTTCTTCCCATAGGCTTTTCTGTCTGCATAGGCTTTCTTGTCTGCATAGGCTTTCTTGTCTGCATAGGCTTTCTTGTCTGCATAGGCTTTCTCGTCTACATGGACTTTCTCGTCTGCATAGACATCTTCGTCTGCATAAGCCTCCTCGATGAATTTTGTTTGGGTCAAATCGAGGGCTTCGAGCAATTGGCGGAAATGCAGTTCAAAATCTTCTTCGAGACGGAAATCGATGAACACTAAATTCCGGAAGAGCGGTTCAATGTCACAATCTTCCAGCAGCAAGGGAATCACTGGGCGTTCCGCCGCCAAAAGGTCGGGAGCTTGGGTGGCGAGGCTTTCGGCTAAGGTCCAGGTTTTGTTCTCTTGAAAGTAGGCGGTGCTCCATAAAGAAATCATTTTGCGGGAATGCTTGATCCCCTCGTTGATGCGTTGGCTTATATGATCCCCTGGTTTCACTTCCCACACATCGAACCAGATTTTGGCTCCGGCAGACCGTAACCGGGTGGCGAGTTCCGTAGCCCAGGCCTGATCTTCATGGGCGTAGTTGAGGAAAGCGTCGTAGTGGGTGGTCATCATCAAGTGTGAATGCGGGGTTGGATTATTGGATAGTTATTCGCAGATATTTTGCCCTGTTTGGGTTCGGAAGAGCCTCTCAAAACGGGGTTGATGTCTCAATATACCTCACGATACTCTGACGTTTCAATGTTTACGTAATAAGGGGGGTATAAATGAACTCAACCAGTCTTGGTGAGGCTTGAGTGAGGGCCGGTGTGAGCGAGGCAGGAAACCAGCAGAGAGGACAAACGACATTTTAGTTTTGTACTCTCCGCACAGCGATAATTCCTTTCTGGGTTAAGGCTTTTTGATCTCTACTGCATTGGCATAAGGTAGGTTGAAAGAGCAGCCTCCGAGGTGCAAGCGAATTTGCCAGCCTGCTGTGTAAGCCAAGGTCGGCAATTTGGAAATTTCTCGGTTGTTTCCTGTATTTCCGACGGAAGCACTGGCGCCGTTATTCGCTCCCCCAACATATTTGGTAGTTGAAGAACACAAATCGGGATTTTCAATGGTTCCATCGGGAATGATGTAGAAAAAAGCATGACTTCCGTCAGTCAGAGCTAAATCATACCCCAGTGTGTCAATTGTAAACCAATTGGTCCAACCTCCTGCGATAGCAGGCATGGAAAGGAACAAACAGAATGCAGCAACGATTAGTTTTTTCATAAAACCTCTATTTAGGAAAAGATTTATTAAAGCCTTCACCCAAAAATCAGATCAATGATATGTTTGTTAATCCAAAATATTTCACGCATAAACAACAATAATTTCATGTGGTTAATTGGATAAAAAAGATTCTATCTAAATCTAAATTACAGTAAAAACTAAGTTGATTTTTTTCGCAAAATTAAAAAATAGTAAATGATTGTCCTAATTTAGAAAAACAATGCGTCTATACAGGTGGATCGTCCATACCTTCCCCATTTTGGATTAGCATACATCTCCCTTTTTTTGTTGGTTATCCCCCCATACTTTGAGTCGATTCTGAAGCGCGTATTGCTCTTTTTTTCAGAGGAATACACCGCTACGCAAAATCTTTGTTTTGGAGAACTTTCTTGACCGGGCTTAGCCTTCCTCAATCATAGAAGTTTCTGACAAACGCACCGTCGGTTACCATTGTTGTTCATACGCCTACCATTGTTGTTCATACGCCTACCATCGTTGTTCATAGTTTCCGAATCCGTTGAATTTCCTCCTCAGGGATGTGGAGCGATTCTAAAAAATCTTGGTGAGCATCGGGCATGCGCAGTTCGAATTCACGATGCCACTGAATCATTTCGGCTTCGGACAGCCCGATGGAACGCAACAACTCGACCCATTGTTGCTTCGTCATGGAGCGTGTGGGGTGTTGAATGGTGTCATGCCCGAGCATCTCCAGAATGATTTGTTGTTGTCTGCGGAGAAGATGAATCTCTTCATTAATCCGAGCCAGTTGAGCGGTTAAGAGGTCGCTTCTTTCTTGGTGATGCTCCCCTTCCAAAAGCTTCTGAATTTCCTCCAACGATAGCCCCGTTTTCCGATAGGTCATGATTTTTTCAAGCCGTTGATACGCCGCTTCTCCATAGCAACGGTAATTCGCATCACTGCGTGTGGTGGGTTTCAACAGACCGATTTTATCGTAATAGAGCAATGTGCTTCGGGAGAGGCCAAAAGCCTTGGCTAAATGCCCAATGGTGTATGACATGATCATCTCGCGTAGAGGTTAAAGTGGTTGCAGATCGGGTTCCACAAAACGGCACTTGGCAACAGGGGAAGCGAGCCGTTCTTGACTATAATAGCGATGGACCACCGAAATGACATTTTCCACTAAATCCGGGTTGCCTCCGAGAAATTCTTCCAAAGAGACAAATTGCCTCTGTTGTAAGCGACGATGCATGATGGTTAGAATCGCTTCTGTCATCGTGTGATGAAATTTATCATAGGCTTCCAAGCTCTCTGCATACGCTTTGATACCTTGTGCGGTTTTATCAATGGCCTCCGCGAGGGGATATTGATTGAGATACAACCAGGCAAGGCGGAGATGCCCCCGATGGTTGAACTCGCTGGCGGGTAGGATTTGTTGTTCAAACTGTTGTAAAAATTGTTGATCTGATAGTGACATAATCAGCTCCATTGTAGGGAATCAGAAGCGGAGTGAATCCGGGAAAGCACTACCCTAAAGTATGAAGCTGTAGTCAGGTCAACCCTCTTCCTCTTGGAGATAAAAATAACCCACTGCTTTCAAAAGTAATTTTTTTCTGGAGTTCAAAATTTCAAACGCTGCTATGAAAAGGCTTAACATCCAACTCAACTTTCAGTATGTGCTGAAGGAGGAGTCATTTTTCTCCAGCGATAGGATTAGAAATTTCTATCGGCGAAGGGCTTTCCGGTTACTCCTGAATTCGATTTGAAATGCTTTGAGGAGAAACGGGGCGATTGAGAATGCTTTCAACGGATATTTTTTGCGTTGAAAAACATGGAGAGGCAATGGGAGTTGAGATCAAGCCATTTGGAGTTTCCTGTAATTTACAGTGCCGTTACTGCTATCAAAACCCGATGCGGGACCAAAAAACGACTCGACCCTCTTATGATCTCGAAAAAATCAAACAGGCCATCCAAGCCTCTGGACGCGATTTTACGTTGTTTGGTGGAGAACCTTTATTGATGCCACATGAAGACTTAGTGGACTTGCTCCAATGGGGCTATCAAAAATATGGAGGCAGTTCGATCCAAACCAATGGGGTGTTGATCACATCCGCCCATTTGGATCTGTTTGATCAGTACAATGTGGAGGTGGGGATTTCGCTGGATGGGCCTGGAGAATTGAATGATTTGCGCTGGCACCGGAATCGAACCCAAACTCGAAACAGCACCCAAGCCGTGGAGCACGTGATTCAGCAATTGTGTCAACGGGGACGTCCCCCAGGGTTGATTGTCACGTTGCATCGATTGAATGCGGTTTCTGAGCAATTGCCATGCATGAACGCCTGGTTTCAATCGTTGGATAAATTAGGAATTCGGGCGGCCAGACTGCACTTGTTGGAAGTGGAAAACGAGTCGATTCGTCGTCAGTACGCCTTGAGCCAGCAAGAAAATGTCACAGTCTTGCTCAACTTTGCACAGTTGGAAACTCAGTTGACCCAACTTCGATTTGATGTGTTCAGTGAAATGAAACGTTTGTTGATGGGACGTGATGAGCAGTCTTCATGCGTGTGGAATGCCTGTGATCCTTACAATACCGCTGCGGTGTATGGCATCGAAGGCAACGGGCAGTCTTCCAATTGTGGTCGGACCAACAAACAAGGCATCGATTACCTCAAGGCGGAAGACAATGGATATGAACGATATCTGATGCTCTACCACACGCCTCAGGAGCACGGTGGGTGTCAAGGCTGCCGGTTCTTCCTGATGTGCAAAGGACAATGCCCGGGCACGGCCATTGATGGAGATTGGCGCAATCGCACCGAATACTGTGGGGTGTGGAAACAGTTGTTTGAAGAGTTGGAACAACAACTCGTGAAAGAGGGTCAGACACCACTCACCCAGCTCCCACTACGTCCGTTGATAGAACAACAGATGGTGCAAGCCTGGAAGCAGCAACGCACCGAATCCATCCATCGCCTACTCGCCTGGCTCACGCAGGAGGATCAACCCACTTTGCCCGACCCAGCCTTGTATAAGAACGTAGGGTTGCCACAAGTATGTCGAATGAGTTTTGTGGATCGAGCGATGCAATCCACATGGGAGCCTCGATTGCAGTCGATTCGACGGGCGCTCACCTTGAGTAGCATGGCTTTAGTCGGAATTTGGAGTTCTGCGGTATTCACCTGGGTGCATGCCCATGATTATTTTGAGTTGTACCAGCGTTGTGCCGAGCAAGATCTCTACCTACAAGAATATCCAAACCTCTCCCCGTGGATCCAAACCGCCGCTCCGAAACATCATTTGGGAGTGATTGCGGATAGCGAAACGCATGCTGCGTTGGCAGGAGCGATTCGTAACGCATCGTCCCATGCAATTCACTTTTTACTGAACAGTACAGAACCCAGCTCGACCGCTACGGAGTCGGTGCTTACTGAGCCAGAACATTGGTATTTCAACGAGGCATTCTCGCCGTTAGGAGCGTCTTTGTTTCCCCGGGGGTTGACCATCGAATCCGAAGCTCGAAAACCGTATGCAGAACTTCGAATCGAAGCGTTGATCCAGTCTGGGTTCGAAGTCGAAAAAATATGGTTAGAAACGCTTTTGACCTCGTCCTTACAATTCTCCGCACTTCATGGAATTGCGGAGGTCCATACCCCTTTTTTTAAATGCAGTTATCCTACGATGTATACCAAGGTGAAACACCAATGGGGCCATGTATCCGTGTGAATCGACCTTGTGGATCCCAGGCAAAACAACGAACTAGGAGGTGAATGTATGAGGATTTTTTTTTGGAACCTAAGGCGTTTAGGCGAATCGTCGGATCCAACCCGCGGACCAGCTATCGAAAACCTATACCGACGGATTAAGGATGTGGATTATTGGTTGTTCTGCGAGCTAAACGTCTCAGCCAAAGATCCGATTAGAGCACAAAATCTCACGTATAAAGCCGGAACTAACAATCAGTTGTGTTACGGCTGCCTCGACAAGAATAGGAAGTTTAAGCGGTTGAGACTCAGAATGCCGGAAGTGACCGACGGGTATAAAGCGATGCACTTCAAGGGCGGAGACGAGTTTAAAAATTTGGCGCAACGTGCCCTCGGTTATATGGGGCAAGCAGGCGGCGCCCACATTTACGTCATTCATGCCCCCGCCAAAATGGGAAAGCGAGCGATGTGGTATGTGGCCAGTCATCTTCATGAAAAGTATGGAAACACGCCATGGTTTTTGATCGGGGATTTCAATGTTGTTCCAGGGGTTCTCAGGAACACGAAGGGTCGTCCGTTCGAAATATCCGATTACATCGCAAAGAGTGGCCTCATGACCAAAGGGAAACATGAATACGACTACGTACTGAGCAATTTTGCATCTCAGATCACTGTGCAACGATTGCGTGTTGCACGAAATTTGTCCGATCATCATGCGATTTATGCCACGTGGTGATTGTGTTGTAGAGACGTCACCTGTTTTTCAAAACTAAGACGGTTGCGGTCAATGGAGAACGCCTATGACTTTTGATGAACTCAACAACAAAATTCAAATTGATGCGGGGACGTTTACTTTAGAAGGCTCCCTCTTTTCGACCAATGAGTTGGCTCACGTCCTCAAAACCTATAACCACGATCAGCCGCTGCTGGTTCATGATGCCCAAAAACAGGTCACCACGAATGAAATTCAGGTCACCGGAACCGCTGCGTTTTTAGGAATGACCACCGTTGCGGTGCTTGCCAAGTTTGCGATGGACTCCCAGGGGCATGCGTATGTGATCCTCCGTTTCACCTTGATTGGTGAAACGGCGGGCGACCCCCCTTGGAAATTCAGTCACAGTTTCTCAGAGCTTCCGCCGTTTTATAATTCGGTGGGAGCACCGCTTTTGGGATCCAGTGCGTTTCTGGATTCTTTATCGCTCACCAGGGCGACATTCCTCCTCAGCACGTTCACAGGAAACGACCCCATCAGCCCGGTTCCACTCACTGTGGGCTTGCATTTCGTAGGTAACCTGAAACCCAAAGGATTGCTTGGATTATTCGACACGCTCCTGGGGGACACCAATACGGTCACCCTATCTGGCACGATCCGACCACCTGAAGACAACGTGTCGATTCCACCCGTACCGGAAGGGAAGTATCCTTGGGAAACCAACAATCCGCCTGGCATCGATTTGCAAGCGTCACTCGATGTGGAATTCCAGGTCGGTGGTCTCACCATCAATCAATTGAAGTATCGGATTTACACGCCGTTAACCAAAGTGTGGGCTGCTAAAAATCCCTCTTACGAAACCCTCATGGCCATGACAGGCACGCTGTCCGTTCCGAGTGCAGGCATCACCTTAAACGTCACCGCAGCGATTTCTCCTGATCTGACCGTGGTGACGTTTGTGGGAGACTTCGAAGGAGTGAGTATTCAACACTTGGCACAGCTTTCCGACCTTTCGCATGGGGCCAGCCTCTTGGAAAGTCTGCCGCAGGCCATCCAAACCCAACTCGATCAACTGAGTCATCTGAGCTTGGAACAAGTAGGCATCACGGCATCGGGTTCACTCGTTCCAACAGCAGTGGACATCATCACGGTGACGGTCGGGTTTCCGGGTGCGCATTGGACCGCTTTGGATGGAATCGCCGTTTTGTCTGACCTCAACACGCAATTTATTGTGGCCAACCCCCTTTCCAGTGCAGACCGCCATGTGGATGCGATGGTTGCCGGAAATCTAAAGTTTGCGGGGGGCAACTTCGCAGCGTCGGTGTTGCTGCCGGGATTTCTGATTCGTGCGGAATTGCAGGAAAGCGATACGATTCCGTTGAATCACCTTTTTCACTCCTATTTACCCGAATTGCCCGCGCCTCCGGACCTCACGATCGATGAGATGGTGTTGGGAGTGACTCCGGGGGAAAGCTACTATATTGACGCCGGAATGGCAGAAGATACTCCGTGGACCCTGGAGTTGGGACCGGTGCCCTTGAGCATCGTGTCGGTCCACCTGGATGTCAACAAAACCCAAGGAGGGTCCGCACAAGGCTCATTTTCGGGAACGCTCCTGTTGTCGGATGCGCTGCAAATGTCCATCACCTACAATCTGCCGGGAAGTTTTGTGATCCGTACTGAGATACCGGAGGTGAAGCTTTCCCAACTCATCCATTTGTTGAGCAACATTGGTTTGGAGTTGCCCTCTGGATTTGATTTCACGCTCAAGAACAGCTTTGTGCTGATTGAAGAAAGTGCCGGCTCCTTGACCTTCCGTGCGGGAACTCAGGTGACGGATTTTGGTTTGCTGATGTTCAGCGTCCAAAAACAAAGCAATTGGGGATTTGCCTTTGGAATGGAACTTTCGTTTGAAGCGATGGGGCATTTGCCCGGACTGGGAATCCTGGCCCGATTCACGGAGTTCGTGGGACTGGACGATCTGTTGTTGGTGGTGTCGTCCATCGAGGTGACGGATTTCCATTTTCCAGACACCGCACAGTTTGATGCGCCCTCGTTGGGAACTGGAAACCTCACCCTGCCTTCCCAAGCCGATGGGTTGGTACGAGGCCTCAACGTGTATGCAAGACTGAAAGAAGCCAAGAGCCAGGGTTTGCAGACACTGGCCCACTACCTTGGAGTGCGTGCCGATGGGTCAGTAGGCATCACACTCTCTATCAGCCTGCCCAATCCTTCGGTGAACAGTAAGTTGTTTGTGTCATTCACGGCGGAGCCGTTCAGTGACACGCACATTCAGGGGGAATTGGGTGTTTTGCTTCGAGGAGAAGAAATCGGTGCCTTTTTGTCGGCAGACCTGCACACCCAAGTCCAAGGACAGCCGATGGAATTTAATGTGACGGCTTTGGTGGTTCCCAATGGCATCCTCATCTCGGGGACGATGGAAGGGACGATACATTTCGATCCGGTCCAACTGAGCAATTTGGCAGTAGTGATTGGGATCGATTTTGAGGGGATTCCCAGTTTTGGCATTGCTGCCACGATTGATATTGAGGATTTCGACAGCTCGGTGGCGATCTTTTTTGATTCCATCAATCCGGCTGATTCGATGTTTGCTGGGGCCATCAGCAATCTGACTTTAGGCACAATCGTGGAAACGTTGGCCGGGCAAAACAACGTTCCCTCCGAATTGGACTCTGTGTTGTCACAAATCGGAATTCGTGGGTTGAGTGCTTTCACCATGCCGTCCAGTGTGGCAACCGATCTCGACCAGCGGAATCTGGCAGCAATTTCCACGGCGTTTCAGCAGCATGGCTCGGTGCACATTCCCAGTACGAGCGACCAGCTGTTGCTGGTGGCGAATACGGAAGGTTCGGTATGGCATCTTACCGACCTGAGCACGATGCAGCACTATACCCTCCAAACGGAAGGGGATCACATTGCGGTGGATTTGGAAGCACAGATTTATGTGGCCCCCCAAAAGACATCCATTGGAACGCTCCATTTCCCGCAAGGCTTTCATGTGGAAGCCAAAATCGAATTCTTGATTTTGCACGCCAGAATCAAAGTGAACATCGCCCTCAACAAAGGGATTGCCATTGATGTGCAGATCGACCCGATCACTTTGTTGAGCAGTAACTTTTTCTCCGTCACGGGAGCACACGGCCAAGGGGGGCCGACACTTTCGTTGTCGACCTATGACCAGCCGGAGGAGTCGAATCCCAAATTGCGACCCCCGCATTTTCTGTTGAGTGGGGAGTCACGAATCCTTAGCGTGGACGTGTTGGATGTATACATCTACATCAATGCCCACAATGTGACGTTTCACATCACGCAACGTCTCAGTGAATTGGTGTCTTTTACCGTGGACGGCACCATCAGCGCGTTTGACAAAATGAGCGGGAGTGGACAAATTTCGGTCGGGTTCGATAAGCACGTCAGCCTGGGAGAATTGGGAACGCTCCATTTGGATACCACGGTCAGTGGAACCTTGGATCTGTCTTTGAATGGAACCCATGCGCAAGCGGGGGTAAAGGGACAATTTAATTTCGAATCGGTTCAATTTTCCGTTCCTCGGATTGCCTTGAATGTGGCTGAACAAGGTATTTCCAATCTTGCCGATTTGGTATTTGACAAGGTGAAAGACGCCATTGAAGCTTACTTAAAAAATCCAGAAAAATGGCTCCATTGGTTGAAAAATAAAGCGATCGGTGGTCTGGAGCACGGAGCCAAAGACGTGGGGAGAGTATTGAAAAATGTGTTCCATCTTGCCGACCGAGAAATTGGGAATCAGGTTAAACACATCTTGGGTTATGGAGCCGATGGCGTGGCGGGTGCGTTGGAAGGAGCGGGAGCCACTGCCGATCAAGCGGCTGCTTTGATGCACGATTTGGGTTTCGGCCCATCCCAGATTGGAAATGCGCTCAAGCAAGTCTTTTCCAACCCGCATGTGGATCTGAGTGTCGGACATCTCGACACTCCGGCAGGGCCTTTCATCGATACGCCTGCGGGGCCTTATCACATTCCACCCCATGTGGATAAACACGTGCCGCCTCATGGAGATACGAGCACCCATATTGATACGTAATCTATGCACGCATCGCGTCCCGCCGAGGACCTAGCAAGCAAAAAACCACGGGTGTTGGTGATCACTTCGTTTCCTTCGGACCTGGTATTGTCATTGGGAGGAACCATTCTTCATCGCAAAACAACCGTCGAATTTCATCACGTTGCGGTGTTTTCTAACCAAGCCTACGAATCGCATGACCGGTTTTACGATGACTACGAATTGAATGCGGTCCGGCGCGATGAGGCGTTGTTGTTTTCGCAACGGCTGGAGGTGCAGAGTCAATTTCTGGATTTTCCTGATTTCAGCAAACGGCAGTCGTCCTCCAATCCAGCCGTGCAGGAATCGAATCTTCAGAATGCGGTGAAGGTGGCGCTGTATGACCAAATCCATCGGCTTGAACCGGAGGTGGTGTATGCGCCTGCGGGCATCGGGCAGCAAGTGGATCGACATCTCGTGACGGATGCCATTGTGGAGTTTTTTCGAGACGACTATTTTCCCCGGACCACGTTTCATTTGTATGAGAACTTTATTGAATGCGCCTCGTATCTGAATGTCGACTCCTTTTTGTCACGGTTCATGTCAGGAGATATCAAACTGCTTCCGTGGTTTGAAAATACGTCCTTGGTGAAAACGCAAAAACAGAGGTTGTTTGAAATGTTCCGTTCTCGATCCAAGCCTTGGCCTGCTGAGGTTTTGCGGAGTATTGCAGCCCGCAATGCTCGGTTGTGCCAAAACTATCGGGATTCTCCCGAAGCCGTGACCGATGCGGAACGATTTTGGACACTGACCTATCGGAAATCATCCCCCTTTTTATCAACCTCCAACCAACGGTGAGTTCCCAATGAAAAACGTACTCTTTGTGGTGACAACCAACGAAAACATGGGAGACTTGGCATTCTGTTTGGAATGGACAAAAGAACTCGGTCAACAGGAATACCAGTTTGCATTTGTCATGGATCGCAGCTTAGATCCTTATGTTCCCAAAAACAAAAAGCGTTTTTTTTATGCACCTCAAACCGATGTCAAAGAAACCATCTTGCAAGGGGCTAAGGATTTTGAGGCTGATGTTCTGACTTTTGCAACCGGTTCGTGTTGGAAAATCCAGGGGCAAACCGGAGCCAAACCAGGACGTTTTATCCAAGAGGTGCTCAGCCTGAACATTCCGATATTGTCGTTTGATCCGTTTGAAGGATATGAACATCATCCTCCGCCTCAAACCGTCATCAAACTCAGAGATAGCCCCAACCACTCCACGGCTTCGGATGTGCTCCATTACAACATCCCCAGCCGATTCAACAAATTGAACAAAACCCAAAAATCCAAAACTTTGGAAAGCTTGGGACTCGATCCCAGTCTTCCCCATATTCTGTTTCCTATTTCGCAAGCAACCCGTGATCTCAGACTCAAAGTATTCAGTAATTACTATGCCCATTTGGCGCATTTGTTTGAGTCGTGTTCGGATTTGCCATTCCAATTTGTGGTGATCGGTCCAAATAAAATCAAGGCGTTGGACTCATTGCCCAATGTGCATCAAATTGGAGAACAGCCGTTTGCTGACTATTTGAAAATCCTCCGATCAATGAATTTGGTGTTGACCGATTATGGGATGTCTGCCGGGTTGTTTTACGCGGCATGTTCGGGGATTCCGGCAGGGCTGCTGTGCAATCCGACGGCAGCGGCTCAACCCATTGCACACCCAGTGGGGCGAGACCCACGAAATGAAGTGAATGGATGGGAAACGTTTAAAAAGGAGCTACAACTGGACCGGCCCCAGGTCGAAATGATCGAGCCGTTGTTGAACCAACTCAAAGACGAGTTCGTGCGGCTGTGTCTCCAAAATACAAAGGACTGCGGACCGTCTCCGCTGGAGCACTTGGCAGGGCTGATGCAGAAAACGCACAATCCCGATCATAGTGCCGTTCGCATCGAATTCATGAATTATCTCACCAACCAAAAACTGCTGAACAGCGATTTAACATTCCTGGATAAATCCCTGCAAAACGAGAATCGAATCCTTCAGCAGATTTTGCAGCAACTCACATGGCAACAGCGGAAATGTTTCCGGGCTTCCAATACAAAAAGCCTCCTCGATATCCAGACCGGCTATGACCCGTTTGACGAACTCCTGTATGAAAAACTAGCAGCGGCTCAGGCACGGTCAAAGTCTGCCTCTCCCCGGCGGGTCAAGTTCATCCAGGACAATGTGGAAGATGGCATCCCTGGAACGCTGGTCGATTTTTTTCAGTTCATTGAGCGGCGCTATCATTTGGAAGGGTATGTTCAATTGGTGGATATCTTTGATATCAAAACCTTCTCCAGCCATTTGGAAGAACTGCTTTCCAAGACAGAAGTCCAACGGGTGCAAGAGAAGCAACGCTCCTTTCAAACGGAATGCGAGGCGCTCCTCACCCCAGCCGCTGTTCTGGAAACCGTGAAAAAGCGTCCTGCAAGCCCCTATGAGGTGATCGCCTACGAACGACCGGTTCACTTTATCGATGTCATTCTGGATGGGATTCACCGATTTTTAAAAGCCTTATTCTATTGATGCCCATGTGGAATGCAGCGTCTCGAAACGAATGGCAGATGCCGTTGCAATGGCGAGGTGTGGAAATGGGGGTCAATCCATTTCAGTTGGGGTTTGAATCCCGGTTATTGAAGTTTCTCCCGGTGAGCGAATCTGACCTCGAATTGTTGTTTTCCTGGAGGACACACCCCGAAATCAGCCGATACCTCTACGCCGATCCCCCGACAGACATGCAGCAACAAAAGGCGTGGTTTCAAGCCATGCAACAGAACTCCACCGACATCTACTACCTTGTGTTGAAACGAGAAACCTCACCCGTTCCGGTGGGGTATTGTCAATTGAGTCAACTCGATTGGGAGGCCCATTGTGCCGAATCGGGGGTGGTGGTTGGCAACCCGCAGTACTGGAAAAGCGGGATCGCGTTGAAGATGGCCTTGTTTCTATTCAAAATTGCGTTTTCCTTTCTTCACGTGCAGTCGATTTTTTCCAGTGTCCATCCCGACAACCGTGCCTCGTGCCGGTATTTTGAAGATATTGTGGGATCTCAACGGATTGAAGGCGACCATCCTTATCGCAAACCGACAGAAGTGTTGTTTCATTCCACTCCGGCCTTGTTTTCCCAAGTAGAAGCCCGATTTCAATCCAAAGGCTCCCATTGGAGTCAACTGTTCCAAATCGAACCCATTCTGCCTCGGTTGGAGGGACCATGAATGCTCCCACACGAAATGATGTGAGTTATTTCCGCCCCTCGCATTTCTACGAGTACCCCTTGGTGTTGAGCCAGGCACAGGGTTCCCAGATTTGGGATCGTTCTGGAAAACCCTACTTGGATTTCTTTGCAGCAATGGGAACGGTCAGTTGTGGGCATGCACAACCAGAGATCAACCAAGCCCTGAAGTCGCAAATTGACACTCTATGGATTTCCTCGTTTTTTCCGACCGAAGTGCAATTGGAACTGATTGCCGAAATGGATGCGTTATTCGCTCCTCATTTGCAGTTGACGAGTTTGTCGAGCACGGGTGCAGAAGCTGTGGAACAAGGTCTACGACTGGCCCGCGCATTCACGCAACGAAACCGATTTCTTGCCATCCGGAGCCACTTTCATGGCAAGACGCATGGAACGATGCATCTCATGTCCTCGTTTCCGCCAAGCTATGGTCCGGCAGATTCCGGCTATCGTGACATCTTGGATTTTGACCTCCAAGCGGGTCCCGATCAATGGGAATCTGCGTTGGAGGCCTATGCCAGTGCGGAAGTGGCCGGTCTTATCTACGAACCGGTGGTAGGCTATTCCGGTCCTTACCGAATGCCAACGGATCTGTTGAAGAGACTCCGTGCCTTTTGTGATCGTCATGGCATTGTGATGATTGCCGATGAAATCCTCACAGGCTTTCACCGATGCCAGGGCTGGCTCTATTCGGTGGATGTGGGCGTGATTCCCGATATCGTGTGTTTTGGGAAAGGGGTCGGGAACGGTTTTCCCGTATCGGGCATTTTGACCAAGCCAAAGCTCGCCCATGCTATGAAAGACACGGCTCCCGGAAGCACGTTTGCCGGAAATAGCTTGGCTTGTGCAACCGCTTTGAGCGTGTTGCGGTTTATGAAGCGGCATCCGATGGAAGCGCAGGTGCAGGCCATCGAGCGCCACTTTTTCGATTTTTTTTCTCAACCCCAATGGAAAAACCGAGGTTTGATTCCTGATGGGGTGGGCGCCTTGCTCTCCCTACGATGGGATGATTCTTTCGTATCACGATGGAATGATTCTTTCGCATCACGATGGGAGGGTTCTTTTGCATCACGATGGGAGGATCCGTCGTTGGATTTAATGGGACCGGTGTACAAAAATCTGCTCCGAGATGGGGTGATTGCCTCACACACGCGAACGCATCTTCGGCTTTCTCCCCCGTTGACCATTCGGCCTTCGGAACTTGAACAAGGCTTGGAACTCATCGGTAAAAACCTGTTGGAAGCGGGTCCCCTCAAAAAAGGACAGCACTCAACCTAAGCAATACGCTGCGGATTTCAATAGCGATATCCTGATTTCAATAGCGACGCCATGCGGATTTTAATAGCGATGCCATGCGGATTTCTATCGAAGTGGTCGTGACTCAAGGAGACTGGCTCATTCCCTGTGTGGAATCGGTTCTGTTTCAAACGGATCCTCAGTGGGAACTGCTTCTGGTGTGGAATGGCGGAACGGCACTTTCTCGGAACATTCTCGAAAAATTGGACGGGTTGAATCATCCGCAGATCCAAGTCTACTTTCAAAACAAACGCTCGTTCACATCAGCACGACGCGGGTTGACCAAACACTCTCAGGGGGAAGGGATTCTGCCTTTAGAAGAATTTGATCGGTTGGAGGAAAACGCGGTGAAGTGGTTTCGAGAAGCAGCACGCTTTCGAACAAATTGGGGGATTCTTCGATCCCAACGCCGATTCATCGACGAACAAGGCCGTTGTGTTCAAATGCACGATCCCGTTCCTTTTGCAGAACGTGTTGTCCATCAAAACCTGAAAACCGGAACCCTCCATCAAGACCAAGAAACTGGAATTCCCCACCAAGACCGAAAAATCGAAATCCTTCATCAAGACCGAGAAATCGAAATCCTTCATCAAGACCGAGAAACTGGAACCCTCGATCAAGACCTAGAAAGTGGGAACATGTACAGTTTGTATAACCATACTCCCGGCTATCTCATCAACCGAGAGGCTTATAAACAAACTGCGGGTTGGGACTGTTTCCAAGATACAACCGGGGCCGGAGGCGAAAGCGATCTTTTTGCCAAAATCGAAGAGATCGCTTCGATTGAACGACTGAACCATCAATCGTATGTATACCGCCTCACGTCGAGACGCCTGGAAACTCGTTTCGGGTCTGTTCAATCAGCAGCCACTTGGCAATGGTTGATCAACACCACCCATCGGCGGCGGGGGCTTCCCGTGGAAACCGTGGAAAACTCGAAAATCCTCAAACCCGTCGACAAACCGGAACCGGTCACAATCCCCAAACCCGTCGACAAACCGGAACCGGTCACAATCCCCGAACACATCGACAAACCGGAACCGGTCACTCATCAGAAAAGGGGAGATGGTCCACTGAGGATTCTGGTGCTGACCGCTTACACGTCCGATTTAGCCGACTACGGCGTCTTAACGGATCGTAACAAACAAACCTACTGTCAAATGCACCACTACGATTTTGAATGCATCCGTAGCGGATTTGATGCGAGTCGGCCTCCGGCATGGTCTAAGATTCCATTCATTCAACAGCGATTGGCCAATTTTGATTACGTGGTGTGGATGGATGCGGATCTGCTCATCATGCGTCCTGGCATCCCGTTGGAGAGCCTCATTTCCCAATATCCGCAGGACCTTGTGATTGCGGAAGAAGATTATGGTCCTCAGCAGTATGTCAACACGGGGGTGATGTTTGTGAAAAATACGCCGTTCTGTCGGGAGTTTCTCAGGAACGTTTATGCCCAAGAGCAGTTCATTTATCACGAATGGTGGGAGCAAAAAGCCTTCACCCATTTACTCAGTCTCAAGTCTTATCGGGAGATCAAACGGACGCCTCAACGTCTGTTCAACTCGATGTTGATCAACGACACGTATCGAGAAGGCGATTTCATATTACACTTTGCCGGGCTTCCTGAAAAAACAAACCTGATTCGAGACTACCTAGCTCAAACGACTGAAGCCCCTGGAGATATGTCTCCTGGCTCAAACATCTGACAACTTGGGGACATTTTCGATACTATGTAGTTGTTGTAACTAAATTTTTCCAAATCCCTTTAAAGCCTCGTCCCTCTTAACCTAGCACCGATTTTCCGAAGCGTTCCCAGTTGAGAAGAAAATGAACTAGATGTTTACTTACTAAATTTTTCTTGAACTTGTTCAAGGTACAGGGTGACCGCATATGGCTAAGCTACTAAAATTTTTACTAAATATTCGCGATCCCAAGCTGCTTTTTTTCGTTTGGCTTTCATTCCTCGTTTGAAGGAGGATTCTTTCTTGAGCAGATTGAATGCAATGTGGCGAACGATCGCCAAATTTTGAGGAACGTTTCCTTTTCGTATCCGGCAATCCTCTTCATGGAAAGCGATGTCGAGCACCCAGTGGAGCTGATTTTCAATTGCTAAATATCCGACGAAACGTATCGGAGGTGGGGATGCCCTTGGGTAATCTCAAAAAAGACTGCAACCACTCTTTGTTGGAACCACCAAAATCTTCGATTTCCTCCCAACCCTCGGCACCGCACAGCACCGCGAGGAGAGCAATAAACAAAATATCGAGAAAGGGATGACTCACATTCTTGCCATTCCCGAAGAGGAAGCTTCGGACGCCGATTCCGGTCCCAGTTTCGAAGATTTGGTTGATGCTTTTGTCCGGGATGTGGAGAACGCCCCTGAAAATACAATGAATGATCTCCGAGAGACGTGGGATAGCTTAAAGGAGAACCTGAATTCCCTGTATAACTACTTCTTGGGAGAGGACAACGAGGCGAGTGAGGATTCCAATGCTTCTGGTACGAATGGTGAGGGTAATGGTTCAGGTACGGGCGGCAGCGGGGGCAATAATTCTCAAGAACAAGGAGGCGATGCCAATCAATATTTAAACCAAAATATCACCCAATCGTTTGACAGCGTCACCAGTCCCAGTTGGGATGCGGGGTCGGATGATGACAGCGACACCGGGGGAGGTGATAGTAGCAACAGTGATAGCAGTGGAAGTGGCGGTAGAGACACCAATAACCGGACGTTCGACTGGAACACCGACCCTCGCTCCCGCATTCAAATCAATCCCTTGTGGCAAAACATCCAAGCGCCTACTCCCCAAGTGGAGACCTTGCCGAACCTTCCACCCCCCTTGAGTCCGTGGCCGCAAAGTTCGTTAGAACGCTCGCTCACCAAAACCTACCAAACCCCCAACACCTTCCAATATCGCTGGCGATTCTGGAAAGAGATGGAGCGAAACACCCCTGAGGAGGAGTTCTCCTCCTTGATGATGAAGCTGGATCCGAATTATCCGCTGTATGTCTTGGAAATGGAGCGTCGTAATGATCCCATGACCCAAGAAGCCATCTCGGTTCTCAAGTCTTCTAAACACACAGCTTATTCAAATTCCAGGACGCAACGGGTGTTGGCTCAACGCCTCAGTGAGGAGCAAATTCAGTCCATTCTCGATGATGGGAGTAAACGGCTCAATAGCACGGTTTATCGTCAGTTATTGATTCGGCTGTGGAATGATCCGGGGATTCAACCGGTCGGACCAGTGGGGAAGTTGTTAGAAGAAAGCTTGGCTTGGACCGATTATGTGACGCAATTGGCTCCTGACCAAAAATTCAACACTGGAGCCAGTTTCTCTCAGACCGAATCGGAGCTGCTGGATGAGGTAGTAGAAAGCCTGGAAGCGGCAGTATTTATTCCCACCTTTCCTCAACATACGGTCCCATTTCAGCGTCCCACCCCAAATGGGTTTGGGGCACGGGATCAAATGTTATTTGTTCGCCCCAACCCCAGAGATTTCAATTCTCGCGAAATGCTGGCAATGGCTGAGAAAGCCCAGGCTCGACAAAGCGAACAGGGGCTTGCTTCCAATGTTACAGAGGAAGCTCCTTCCTCAGAATCCCCACCCTCGATCCTTCCCCCCAATTGGCAAGGTAGCGAAAAAGAATGGGCGGTGCTTAACAAATCGTTAAAGCTGATTAAACGCTATGGAGTCACACTCCGTGACTCGACCTCGGCGATTCCCCAATCCTTGGCAACGTTGGTGGAAACGAGTCGCCAGATCTTAGTCGATGCCTTAATCGCACGTTCCAAGGGCGAATCGGTGCTCATAGCGGCCAAACAAGTGGTTAACGGAAAATGGGATAACAATTGGCAAACTCTGCTGGATCAAATGCAATTTACCGAGGTGAATGAAGCCTTACAATCCGCCACCCACACCACCCGCAATGCTAGTGGAGACCTGATCGAGGAGGCCGAAACCACCCAAGAAATCCTAGAAGACCAAGGTCCTTTCATCCTCTATGGTAACAAAAATGATACGTTAACGGGTGGAGCCGGTCAGGATATCTTTGTAGTCCATCGTGGGTTGGAGAAACTCCACATCCAGAGCCAAGGGGATTCCATCGAAAATACGAGTTAATTCTTCGAAAACTCGTTGCCAAGCTTCCGTTAGAGCGTTACGCTGAAAATCTTAGATTGTACTTGTAAGGGTATCAAAAATTCTTTGATCCGGAGTTTCTATGAAGTGTCATCCAATCCTG
>JANQJU010000084.1 GCA_028281495.1 SAR324 cluster bacterium | reverse complement strand
TGGAATGATTTGTGCCGATGGCCATGTGGATGGAGCAGAAATGAAATTTCTCAAGCAAGCGATTGGTTTTTTGGACAACACCGACCAAATCAACGCACTGGTGCAACAAGTCCGCAATCGCGAAAAACCGGTCCTAAAGGTGATAAAAATGGAACGAGAAACCGCATTCAACATTTTGAAACACCTGACCCGACTGGCAGTTTCCGACACCAAACTTTCGAATTCTGAAGCCGACTTTCTCAAATATGCAGCGATGAAATTGGGATTTGACCCTAATTTTGCAAACCACATGATGCGATGGGCACGTCAGCAGCTGGAAACCGACAGGATACTGGAAGATTTGTGGAAAATGGCTCAGAAGAGTCGACCGCATTACCAATGACGCTCCCTCAATGTCGCTTCCTCAATGTCGCTCCCTCAATGACACCACTCCAATAAAAACGATTGAATGCCTATGGATTGGAGAAAACAAATGGATTGGAGAAAACAATCGGTTTGGTTGAAAATAGGATGGTGCGGCTTGCTGGTCTTTGTGATGGGTTGCAGCACCCCACGATCTCACTCCAATCCTTGGAAGGCTGGGCGGTCTGGGCATCATCCCTCCGATAAATACATTCTGTGGCAGCGCTGCCAGCCCAATGGTTGCGAGTTCTTGGAAGAATACGGTCCCACCCCTTTGATCCCTCCGAAAGAAGAAGAAAAATTTCGAGTGCTTTGTTTTGAGCAAGAATGCGAACGGTTGGAACGCTTTGGCCCAAATGAAACTCGTCGACGAACTTACCACCGGGGGCATAAAAGCTGTTCAGGCAAAGAATGCGAACGGTTGACAGAATTTGGTCCCAATCAGTCGGATCAACGGCAAAACAAAAAGTGAAACTCTTAGAAAGGATAGGCTTGTGGAATCAGAAGGTGGGGCAAGGTACATCTTAAAAGTCCTGAAATTCGACTACTTTCAACAAGCCCCTATTGAGCTACAGCTCCTTTATTATTCCATTCTATTTTCCTTGTTTGCGGTGGCCTTTTTTTGGGTTCGCAAGTATTTAAAACGAGAAAAGGAACGGGAAACAATTCACCTGCGCGAAGACTACAAAGAAAAAGAACAGTTCACTTTAGAAACCATCATTTCCAACTTAAAGCTCACTTCTCAAGAATTGCACCTTCTGGAACAATTGGCAGGGTCTGCTGATTTTGCAAAAATTTATACCTTGATCGAATCTCCCATTCGATTTGAAGCCAAGGTAGAGTTGCTGAAGAAAGCACAGGAAAGTGAGCGCTTGCTTTCCCGCATTTATGACCTTCGTCATAAGTTGGAATTTCATTACAACAATACAAAAGTGCCGTTTATCTGCACACAGATGCTATTTCAACATGCGAAGTTGGAATGCTCTCTTCAAGTAGGACATAAAGAAATTTTATTCATTTCTCCCATCATCATGATCACCGAAAAACACCTCTACATCAAACCCCCTACCAGCAAAGGCGAACCGGTGAATTTAAGCCGGTTTTCCTACCTTTCTTGCAAAATTCGACGAGCCGATGGCATCTACGCATTCCGGTTGCCCATTGTGAAACAAATCACGAGAGGTCAGAACCATTTGGTGCTCGGCCATACCAACGAAATTCGGCAAATCGTTGAGCGGGAGTCAGAACGATTTTCGGTGCAATTGCAGACCTCTTTGTTCCTTCTATCGGATCACCAGATCGGATTGTCTACCAAGGAATTGCAGCAACTTCGAGAAGAGGTTCCATTGCCCATGTTGCATGGGGCTATCACGGATGTCAGTTTGGGAGGATTGAATTTTCAAACCGATGAAGCTTTGGAAGAGTTTGGAGAAAAGGGAGTCGTTCTCGTCGCAGTACCGGGAGTGAATATTCGAGATGAATTGCAGGCCCGGATTTTAACAATAGGCGAATCCCGAGGAGTGAAAAATCTGCATCTGCAATTTGTGCATTTGCGTGATATCGAACGCCTCAAACTCAACAAGTTCTTATTACGTTTGAAACAGATTCAAAGCGCTTCTGAGGAAAAAATAGAGAAAAACGGTAAAAATTCAGAGGTTTCCAAAACAGATGTTCAGGCAGAAGCGTAAGAATTTTAAGTTAGGGATTATTCTTTCCTGAAAGCTAAAAAAAAAAAATCACAATACGGTTGAAATTTAAGAATCGACTTGTTACGGTCCGAGTTGCTTACCCCCAACTAATTGGGTTCAACTTTATTCAGGGAGGATTTATGAAGCAATTGATTGTGAATGGTCAGGCAATTGATCCACGATTGGTAGGGTATGTTGATCTCAACTATCGCGTGCAAGGAGGCGCGAAGCGTGTTGTAGTTGGCTTGGCCGCCGACGAAAAACATCTGCGTCAGCGTAAGCTGAATCGTTTGTTTTTCACTGAGGAGGAGGCTGAGTCGATTAAAAATTTCTTCACGCAACCCGATAACCTCAATAGCGGGGTGGTCGTTTTTCATGGATGAATAAAACTCCTGTGCTTTTGCTCTGTTGGAGTGCAAAGGCATGGGAGTTCTACTCCGCGACAACCGACCCCATTCCATTTTTCCCCTTTCCTGTAAAATCTCTCAACATTTGAAGCGCTTATAAGGTCCTCTTAAAAACGCTTTTTGATGCACCCTTAATTCGATGGTAATTAAAAAATGGAAGTGACTGCCATCACTTGAATCGTAACAGACAAGGTGTTACGAATTTTGAAGCGATTGCGATGCAATGGCGATGTGACCTGATCTGTATTCTCTTCAACCTGACTCAAGGGGGCTGGATTGGCTTAATGGTTTTTTGACCGCAAATGCGGTCAACCTGTCTCTTTGTGAAGGCAAACCCTATTAACAAAGGAGTTTTTATGGGAGAAGTCATCCATACTAGTAAAGTGAAAATCATCAAGGAAGGAGGCCCTGTCCGGAAAGCCTATATCGAACATTTCACGGACCCGGTTTATTTTGGAGTGCATACCAAAATTGCTTCGTTTTATGGCATCACTCCTGAAGTCGAATATCCCTCCACCCTCGATTATATCATCAGCGGCGTTGCGGGCTGACTGACCGGTACCTTTGCCGGTGCTTTGAAAGCACGTGGCATAGACGTCGCTCCGGGTGAGCTGACATCAACCGTTGAAGGAGATATTGAAAAAACCGAGCACACCATCAAAATTTCTGAAATTCGTGTGACCTATCACGCGCCCCTGCCCAAAGATAAAGAAGAAACCGTTCTGCGGGTTCTCAAAGTCCATCCTGCCGGATGTCCTGCCCATGAAAGTGTGAAAGACGGTATTCGCGTCAAAATCGATGCCGATATTCAGTGGGTGGAATAACGAAAGGCTCATACGGGACTCACGTTGTGGCGAAACATCAAAAAACTAAAAAATCAGCATGTACGATTACGAGATTTTTTTGAGTTATACGAGAGTGAAGCTTGTGGAAGATTGGATCCATGATCACTTTTTACCCATCTTTTCCGACTTTTTGGAGTTGGATCTGGGGTACACTCCCCGTGTTTTTGTTGATACACGCAATGTGGTTCCCGGTGATTCTTGGCCTGAAAGATTGCAATCCGCTTTGGCAAAGTCCAAGTGCATGGTGGCTTTATGGTCGCCACGATATTTTAAATCGTTGTGGTGCCGCTATGAATGTGCTGCGATGCAATATCGAGAACAACAACTAGGCTACCGGACTTCATCCTCTCCCAAGGGTTTGATCTACCCCATCAACATTCGAGATGGAGATCGATTTCCAGACTTCGCAAGAGCGCGAACTCAACACGCTGGCAGAAACATTAGAACGTCTCCTGCACGAGAAGGCATAGCCCCAGTAAGCTTCGCCTAAAACCCACCCGTCCGCCATTTTGAAAGCTGTGTAGCCAGTTCTTGGAGGCTTTGCAGATTGTGGGCTGCTCCAAAATAGTCGATATAGGGCAAGGCGATTTGCATCCCTTGGCAGGAGGGTTGATAGTCGGCGTAGCCTTTCAAAGGGTTCAACCAAATGATGTATTTGGATTGGGTTTTCAGTTGTTCCATGGCGTGTTGCAGCATCGTGAGATCACCAGTGTCCCAACCATCGCTCATGATGAAGACCAAAGTATTAGGCGTTAAGGTGGTGTCCGCATATGCGGATAAATACTGATGGAAGCATTGACCGATGCGTGTGCCACCTCCCCAACCTTCCAAATTTTCAGAAAGTTCATCGAGCACTTCATCTAAGTTATCAAAACGCAACAAAGGTGAAATAGGATGTAAAATGGTGCTGAATACAAAAATGTCGATTTTTCGAAAAACGGTTTGGAAGGCATATAAAAATTGAATCACAAATCGACTGTAGAGTTCCATCGATTGGCTGACATCACACAGCAGGACCAATTTTAATTTTTTTAGACGTTTTTGTTTTTGCACCAATTCAAGGATTTCATCGCCATTGCGCAAATTTTTTCGAATGCAGCTCCGCAAATCCAACCGACCTTTCGCCGCAATTTTATAACGCCGGCTCATCCGATTGGCCAAGATCCGGCTGATTTGCTGAATCCACTGTTGTATGGCTTTCAATTCATCCCCATCAAATTCTGAAAAATCTTTTTGGCTGAAAGATTCCATTGGACTGTACCCGGCTGCCTCTTTTTCCTCTTCGTAAGGATCTTTTTTATTCAACCAATCTCGAATCGTGATGAAGTTGGAAGGTTTGGGTTTGGGGTGCGTCGGTTTGCGTTTTTTTGAATGGGGATGGAGGTCTTCCTGTTTTCGGTGGAGGGCGGATTCGTGCCAGACCGACCAAAAGTCGGAAAAGTAATGATGGAAAATCTCCTGCTCTTGGGGAGTTTTGGCCAAGGTGATCTTCAAGGCCCAATAGAAGCTTTCCGGTTGTTCGAGAGGAATGGTTCCCAAGGCCCGGAGGGCATCGGCTTGCTCTTGAATTCCGATTGCCACGCCATGCCGGCGGAGCAATCGGCAAAAGCCCACCAAGTTCGCACTCAAATCGCCATAGAAGGCTTTATCGGACTCGATAGAGTAGGATTCCATAAAGAACTACAAAATGAAGAGGTGGTGAGAGGAAACTCGGAGACATTTATAGAACAACCAGGATCAATTTGGCGTTTCTGGTACGAAACCTGGGGGTAAAGGCTTTTGATGAACCCCCACGCTTTCTAAAAATTCCTGAAGGGTTTGAGAAATGTTTTGGATGTCAGAACGGTCTTTCAAAATAATGCCTAAGGTGGCTTGCACGACTTCGGCATCGAGATGATCTTGGTGCAACACGGCCAAAGCCTTAGCCCAATCCAACGATTCGGCAACGCCCGGGGTTTTCTGCAATTTGGCGTGGCGTAGCTTTTCCATGAAGCGGCTGATTTGTTCGGCTAAAAGTGTGTCAATGCCTTCCACTTTGGAACGGAGAATATGGAGTTCTTTTTCGTAGTTCGGGTAGTCGATCCATAAATAAAAACAACGGCGACGGATGGCATCGGACAGTTCGCGTGTCCGGTTTCCGGTGATGATCACATAGGGAATGTGTTGGGCACGAATGGTTCCGATTTCAGGAATTGAGATTTGCCAATCTGACAACACTTCCAGCAAAAAACTTTCGAATTCTTCATCAGCACGGTCGAGTTCATCGATTAGCAAGACAACGGGTTTTTCGTGCGTGATCGCCTGCAAGAGAGGGCGTTTCAGCAAGAAGGTTTCGCTGAAGATGGACTGCTCTTTTTCTTTTAACGTTTTCGAGCCACCTTCTTCCAATTTGATTTGGAGCAATTGCCGTTGGTAGTTCCATTCATAAACAGCGGTATGGACATCCAAGCCTTCATAACATTGCAGCCGGATCAAATCGGTTTGTAGCGATTTGGCCATGACTTTGGCGATCTCTGTTTTGCCAACGCCTGCCGGACCTTCCACCAACAATGGTTTTTGGAGAGATTCTGCTAAATGAATTGCCATCGTGATTGAGGCATCGGCAATGTAGCCTTGGGTGGCCATGAGGCGTTTGATTTGTTCCGTTTCTTCAAAATTCATGAGTCCTTCTCCACTTTGCTTTCCAAAAATACCAACAGGCGATTCAATTGTCGGATCAAGAATTTTACAAACCCAATCGAACCATAAATCATGGATTCCTTTATAATCAAGAGCACCAACGCCCCCGCATCCAGCGCGTCGTCGGAAGCTAATGGAGGCGGCGGGGTCCGTGTCCCTGTGCTGGAAGACGATGGATTGGTGTTGCTGGTTTGGATGGGTTTGGCCTCGGTTGGGGTAGCCTCAAGTTTGGGGGATTGGGTTTCATTGGCCTCCTTTGGGGGGGCCTCAGTTTGGGTGGCCTCAAGTTTGGGGGATTGGGTTTCATCGGAATCCGTTGGGGTGGTTCCAGTTTGGGTGGCCTCAAGTTTGGAGGATTGGGGTTTAGTAGACGGGGCCGGAGAAGGAGGGACGGGTTCATTTTCGGAGCTTTCGGAGGCTGGAATTTCTGCGGGGTCGGGTGCGGGGGAAGTTGGAGCATGGGCTTGAATCAGGGCAACAAAATTCTTTTTGAACTGATCGAACATTTTGTCGCTGACCGCATTGATCATCCGCGAGCCGTATTGAGCAATTCGTCCGGAAATACTGAGTTGGACAGCACATTCAACTCGTGTTTGTTGCGGCGTGGGGGCTGTTAAATGAATATCCATTTGCATCGAAGCCTGGCCTTTGCCTTGGGAGTCTTTTCCCTGGCCGACCAAGCTCAATTCATGGGTGGTTGCATCTTGTTTAGTGAATTCTGCCACGCCGGTAAAATTGGTAGTGACTGGCCCAATCTTGACTTTGATTTTCCCTTTGTATTTCTGAGGGGCAACTTCCTCAGTCACTTGGGCACCGGGCAAGCAGTTGCCTACCTTCCACGGGTCGCTAATCAGTTCCCAAACGATTGACCTATTGGCCTCCACTTCAAAAATTTTGGTTTGTTCAACTTCCATAAGCCTCCTTCAGTTTGGAACTCATTTTTAATAGATGACAATCGGGTGGGATTCGGCGCACCGGTTGGAGCTAAGCACAGGATACGCGAATGAGAGGATTGAAATACGTTGATCTGGAAAAGTGGAATCGAACCAAGCGATTGATGCTCAGTTCGATTCCTGACCATGTTGCATTTTGATGGATGTCTTCCTCTAAATAGTTAATCTGTTTTGTATCTCCGTCAGATCACCATCACCCCAATCGGGCCAAAGCTCGTTTTGCAAAGACTTTGCTCAAATGACGCCGATAGTCTTGACCTGCATGGAGATCATCCAGCACCTCCACCCCTTCAGTGGCATGAGCGGCGGCGTCGGCAATGGACTGGTGATCGATAGTTTTTCCAGCCAAAGCTTGTTCCACGGCATTGTCACGGAAGGGAACATTGCCCACTCCGGAAAAAGCGACCCGAATGGCTTTGCACACATCGGCTTCTTTTTCTAATGCTGCTGCACAACCCACAATGGGAAATCGAGACGCCGGTTGCGGGAATTTCAGATAACACGAGTTTTGGTTCATCCGGCTCACAGGAACTCGGACTCCAACCAGTAGTTCATTGGGCTCCAAAGCGGTGGTATAGAGATCAACAAAAAACTCGGCCGCTTTGAGAGTTCGCTTGTTTTGGGCGCTGCGAATGACAAACTCGGCATCCAAAGCAAGGGCTACTCCTGGATAGTCCGCAGCCGGGTCGGCATGGGCGAGACTTCCCCCTACAGTTCCCGCATTGCGGACCTGCATGTCTCCAATTTGGCTAGCAGCTTGAGCCAGTGCGGGAGCTTTTTCCTTCAGCACCGCCGAAGCTTCCAATTGATGATGGGTGGTCATGGACCCAATGGAAATGAAGTTGCCATCTTCTTCGATATAATTCAGTTCTCGCAATTGCCCAATATCGATCAGACGGGTGGGTGTTGACAAACGCAACTTCATGACGGGTAACAAACTGTGTCCTCCCGCCAGTAGTTTGACTTCTTCGTCACCGTCGGTGATCAACGACAACGCATCCTCGACAGACGTGGCTTTTTGATATTCAAACGGACTCGGTATCATGGTTCCCTCCTCTATTAGTCAGAACATTCCTGAATCGCACGCCATACTTTTTGTGAGGTCAACGGCATATTCAAATTTTTAATCCCTAAAGGACGCAAGGCATCCAACACCGCGTTGACCACTGCCGGTGTGGAACCAATCGTCCCTGCTTCTCCCGCTCCTTTGGCACCTAAAGGATTGTGAGGGCATGGGGTGACGTTTCGGGTCAGTTGAAAACTAGGCAGATCGTCGGCACGGGGCAGGGCATAGTCGAGATACGATCCATTGAGCAGTTGGCCGCTCTCGTCATAGATCGCCCCTTCGAATAGAGCTTGTCCGATTCCTTGAGCCAATCCCCCATGAATCTGACCTTCGACAATCATGGGATTGATGACGTTGCCAACATCATCGCAGCCAAAGAACTTTTGTAGTTCCACTTTGCCCGTTTCTTTGTCGACTTCGACCACAGCGATATAAGCCCCAAACGGGAACGTGAAATTGGCAGGATCATAAAAACTGGTAAAATCCAAACCCGGTTCCAAGTTCTCAGGGTAGTTGTGGGGAACATACGCGGTCAATGCCACGTCGCCAAAGCCGACCGATCGATCCGTGCCTTTCACAGTCCACTTGCCTTCCGCAAATTCCAGATCGTCCTCCGAAGCTTCCAGCAAATGGGCCGCAATTTTGGTCCCTTTCTCTTTGATCTTTTCAATACCTTTCATGATAGCGGAACCGCCAACGGCCAAACTCCGTGAACCGTAGGTTCCCATGCCAAACGGCACTTTGTCGGTATCCCCATGAACGATTTCTACGTCATCCAAGGCAATCCCCAATTGATCGGCAACCACTTGAGCGAAGGTCGTGTCGTGTCCTTGACCGTGGGAATGGCTTCCCACAAACACGTTGACTTTCCCCGTCGGTTGCACACGAACCGCAGCACTTTCGTAAAGACCGGCACGCGCTCCTAAGGCTCCAACTACTGCGGAAGGGGCGATGCCACATGCTTCGATATACGTCGAAAAACCGATTCCTACGCAACGGCCCTGTTTGCGCGCCGTGGCTTGTTCGTTGCGCAAATTGGCGTAATCACTGAGCTCTAAGACCTTTTTCAGGACCGTTTCGTAATCACCGCTGTCGTATTGCAAGGCCACTTCGGTTTGGTAGCCTGCTTGATTCACACCGTCGAACGGCGGAATGAAGTTTTTCAACCGCAAGTTCGCTGGGTCGACGTTCAGTTCAGCCGCTGCTGTATCCATCAGGCGTTCAATGAGATAAGTGGCCTCAGGACGCCCCGCCCCACGATAAGCATCCACCGGCACGGTATTGGTAGCCACCGCAGTCACGTCTATATGAATGGCAGGGGTGGTATACAATCCTTGAAGGAGGGTTCCGTAGAGATAAGTGGGGACGGCAGGAGCAAAAGTAGAAAGATAAGCGCCTAAATTCGCAATGGTTTTCACGCGCATTCCAACAATGTTGTGTGCCGCATCAAATCCCATTTCCGCCACCGTCTCGTGATCTCGGCCGTGGGCGTCGGTCATAAAGCTCTCAGACCGCTCAGCAGTCCATTTAATCGGACGCCCCAACTGTTTGGCACACCAGGTGACTAGCGCTTCTTCAACATAGTGAAAAATCTTGCTACCGAAGCCGCCCCCCACATCTTTAGAAACCACCCGCACTTTGTGTTCAGGCAAGCCCAACACAAAGGCACACATCAAGAGTCGGATGAGATGAGGGTTTTGACTCGACGTATACAACGTGTATTGATCCTCCGCCTCATTGAAGTCACCAATAGCACAACGAGGTTCAATGGCATTAGGGATCAACCGTTGATTGCGTAAATGGAGCGTGGTGACGTGGGCTGCAGTTTTGAGGGCATGGTCGGTTTTCTCTGCGTCGCCTAACTCCCAATCAAAAATGGTGTTATTGGGGACGCCTTCAAACAGTTGAGCCGCTTCTGGTTTCAAGGCATCGCTGCCTAAAACCACCGCATCGAGTTCTTCATACTCCACTTCGACTGATAAAGCCGCATCTTGGGCTTGGGCTGCCGTTTCCGCAATCACGACGGCAACGGCATCACCCACGTAGCGGACCTTATCGACGGCGAGAATCGGGTGGGGGGGTTCTTTCATCTGATCGCCGTTTTTGAAGTTCACTTGCCACCCACAAGGCACGCCAGCAATACCCTGATCGGCAAGGTCTTTTCCCACAAAGGCTCCAATGAATCCGGGCATGGATTGGGCCTCGCTAAAATCGATCCCTTGGATATTTGCATGAGCATGTGGGCTTCTGATGATCGAGGCATATGCCATACCTGGCAATTGGATGTCATCGGTGTATGTGCCTCGGCCTGTGATGAATTTTTTGTCTTCCACTCGTTTGATGGATTTTCCGATCAAGTCTCCCATTTTGCCTCCTCCATCTGAGTTGCTGCGTGTTGAACAGATTTCACAATATTGTCGTAACCCGTGCATCGACAGAAGTTGCCTTCCAAAGCATGTCGGATTTCTGCCTCTGAAGGGGCTTTATTGTGTTGCAAAAGTTGCCATGTCGACATGATCATTCCCGGAGTGCAAAATCCACATTGCAATCCGTGTTTTTCTTTGAATCCAGCCTGGATTGGATGCAGTTTTCCGTTTTTGGACAAACCTTCCACGGTCAGGACTTCGCCTCCATCTGCTTGCACCGCCAACAAGGTGCATCCTTTGATCGCCTTTCCATTCAGAACCACGGTGCATGAACCGCAACTGCTGGTGTCACACCCCACATGGGTTCCGGTTAACCCCAAATCCTCCCTCAGGTATTGCGTGAGCAATTGTCGGGGTTCGACCTCGCTTTCATGTACGATTCCATTCACGGTCAGTCTTATTTGTTGCCTCATAAAATCCTCCTTCAAACAATGAAGAATGGAAAAATAGTAAAACGTTTTACCTACTCTGAAAAACGTTAGGGAATGTTTGAAAGTTAAGAACAGCTCATACTAGCGATTTACCCTCATGAAATCAAGAAAACATGAGGACTCGCTAGACATGATACTTGGACACCAGAAGGTGAGCTATCATGTGAAGGAACGTGAGGTTGATTTAAGCGTCTTTGGAGGTGATTTGCTCGATAAAAATCCCTTCTTGATTTTGATAGGCAACGGTTTGCTGCACCACCTCAACCAAGTTTTCTTTATTCACAGCGTCAGGCTCTGGCAAAGCATGGATCATGGCCTCCAATTGTTCATATTGTTCCGGATTGAGGCCATGGAGTTTGCGTGTGCGCTGCAACACGTTGAGCCGTTCATTTTTAATATAGCCGAGCACTTTTTGGAGAGATTCCAAGACATTTTCCTCATTAATCTCATCAGCTTTTGGCAATTCAAATCGATCTGACATAGAACCTCCTAAGTCAAAAAAGGTGAAAGTTACGGTTGCCGAAGCTAGCGACCCAGAGGAGACAATTGTAGTGGGCAGCCAACGAACCACAAGCAAAATTCTTTTGTGTTGAAGATAAACATTCCTAGGAATATTCTTCTTGATAAACATTCCTAGGAATATTATTATTTCTCAATCGAAAACAAACAGGTTCCTTGGTGAACCATAGGATCTTTCTTCAGGAAGGGAATGCAGATGACCACATTACGAAACGGTGGATTAAAATTGTTGGCTTGGATTCTGATGGGTGTTGGAGTTTTCACAGTGGGGCCGTCTTCTGCCCAGAGTAAGGAGGTGGTGGTGTTGGCGGGGTTAGGCCAATTTTTGTTTTTCAACGGATACAATGTGGCGGTGACTTACATCACAGACAGCGGCATTGTACTGGATTATTCCCATGGCTGGCTGTTGCAACTGGACCGAGTGGAGGCATCGTTAACCGAAGAAGAACGAGATCAAGAATTGGAAATCCTCACGACCTACACCACGGGGTTTGGCATTGGGTATTTGATCGGTGAGGAGTTGGATGTACGCATCGATTTCAAGGAGCATGCATATCGTGTGTATCCTCCTGATGACGATCAGTTTGAATATCTGACATGGTCGGTGGGACCTGCCGTTTATTATCGGGTGCGCTTGGGAGACTCTGGTTTTTTGCTGGAACCTTCATTGCGCTATTGGCCCAATGTCGCTTCTACGCTGACGGATGACAAACAAACGTTCCTTAACGCCAACGGTGAAGAAGAGGAACACAAAGCTCATGACTTTGGGTTGTTTGCAAATGTTTCTTTGGGTTTCGCGTTTTGAAATGTCGAAATAAGTCCTAGAAAGCAGGAGGCTCTAGTGTTACAATTTTAAGTACATTGTAACTAAGGGGGGCTTATGTACAAAAAAATGGGGTTGTGGATATTATTCGTTGGTGTGCTTGGGGGAGGGTGGATCGGTGGCAATTGGATCTATCAACACATCAAACCTACGACATTGTCGCATCAGATTAATGAAATGGAGGAACAAATTTTTGTTCCCGTTGTTTCTCCTGCGACCTTGTTGGTTCTCCCACCGGAAACCCCTCCTCTCCTGACTGAAGTTCCAAAGACGCCGTTCTTGGCAGCTCCAAAGAGTTCACCGACTTCGACATTGACTCGGAATGATGACCGCTACCCTCTGAATGCCAAGCTCTATCGGGATTTTACGTCCGCATTGATCCTGCTGCATGTGCAAGCTTTGTTGCCGGAGTTATCCGAAACGAGAAGACACTTGGAGTGGAAACCCCTCTTTCCCGAACCGGTATCGTCCGATCCGCATGTGCCCCATCCTGCTGTGGAGGCGCGTCCGCCTCTCACCGAAGCGCTTGCTTCTACAAAATCTCAAGAATCCCTTGTGGGTGCGATTCCCCTTCCTGAGGATCTGCGTCAAGAAAGCATTGCAATTCAAAATCTCTATCGGACGTGGGTTGCGGAAAATGAACAATGGGATCGCTATCGTTCAGGGCAGTATTCTGAAGTTTTAGACACCCTGGAAGAACCGGCTCCTGTGGAAAGCTTAGCAATGGATTTGGAAAATGAGGAGAACCGCAAGTATTTCTTGGAGTTGGAAGATGCGATTGAGCTGCACACGCTCCTGATTCGAAGCGTGCGTAGTTTTCATGATGAATTTCAATTTCAAGAGGGACAGCAGAATCCGGTGGGGGTTCATATGTATGAGAGCAAATTTACACTCCACTCTCCTGCCCGCGAAGCGGCTTTGATCTATGCCATTTTTGAGACCTTGAGCGCATTGAGCGTGGGGCTGCATCGTTATGAAGCCTTAGCCACCTTGGATCGCTTGGTGCTCGAATATACGGAAACGATTCGCAAGCTTCCGCATGCCCTCAATCGAGTGACGGAAGATTCTCCTTTCGTGGCATCTTACAATTACAGCTTTTATGTCATCTACACGACCCGACTCATCACCTTTTTGGATGAGTTGCTCCGTGCCCCATCCTTGAAGCTTTCACCAGGTGTAGAGGGGGAATTCTACGCCGTCAAACAACGCTTGCATCAAAGCCTCTACGACTTGTACCAACTGGGACAAAGCCATCCCGTCTTGGCGGAACGTCTGGATCTGGTTGAGCTAGAACAGCAGGTCCTTCCGTATTGATGAGGGAAATCTAGCTGGGCAATTCAAGGCCTCTTGCAAGTTCAAAGTCATTTTCTGGCAATCCCCAACTTCTTCATACGAAAACGTAGTGTGCTTGGATTCATGTTTAGGATTTCTGCCGCACCACCCTTTCCTGCCACTTGCCAATCGACGTGCTCTAAAACCCTGCGAATATGACTTGCCATGGCTTCATCCAGAGTGAGCCAAGTATCTGAAGTTGAATTGGATGCTTGGGAAGCAATAGGAGCCGAAGACAAACCCAAATCAGGAAATCGCAGGCGGTCGCCCTGTGATAAAATCAATGCGCGTTCCACAATATTTTGGACTTCGCGAACATTGCCCGGCCAACGATAGGCCTTCAAACGCTCCAGGTCATGACTACTCACCCAAGGAATGTGTGTCAGGTTCATCTCCTGAGCTTTGCGTTGAATGAAATACTGAATCAGCGAGGGGATGTCATCGCGCCGTAATCGAAGTGGGGGAATGCGGATGGGTAACACGTTGAGGCGATACCAGAGGTCTTCTCGAAACTTTCCTTCTCTGACCATGGTTTCTAAATCACGATGAGTCGCGGCAATGACACGCACATCGATTTCGATAGCTTTCGTACCACCCACCCGCTCGAAACGACGTTCTTGAAGGACTCGTAACAGACGAACCTGGGCCTCCAAGCTCAACTCACCAATCTCATCAAGAAACAAAGTGCCACCCTGGGCTCGTTCAAAACGACCGCGTTTGCTTCCCAAAGCTCCTGTAAACGCTCCCTTTTCGTGGCCAAACAATTCGCTGTCTAACAAAGTTTCAGGGATGGCACCGCATTGCATGGAGATCAAAGGACCATTCCGCCGACGAGACGCCATATGGATGGCATTCGCAATGACCTCTTTGCCGGTCCCGGTCTCTCCCAGAATCAAGGTGGGGCTGTTTGACTGAGCGATTTGACGGACTTGTTCCATAATGTCGCGTAGTCCAAAATCGGCACCAATCACGTCCAATCCTACTGAGCGCTTGATGTCAGTGAAAAGGGCATCATTGTCCTCGGCCAAGCGGTCCCTCATTTGAGCGAGTTCGCCATAACGACGAGCATTGACCATCGCAATGGAAAATGGTTCACGAACGGATTCTATCAAAGCAGCATCTTTGGGAGAATAACGGTCCAACCCCTCGGCAGAAACCATGAGAGCACCGAATTCTTCACCCCGGATATTGAGCCGTAGGAACAGGGTAGAACAGGACTCAAACCCTGGAAAAAGGTCAAGCATCGCCTGAGGCTGACCATCTGGACGGTTAATGATCGTGGCTGGGGCGTTGTCAATGGCTCTTGCCTGAACCAATTCGATCCCTTGTTGAGAAAGCACAATCTCTGAGACCCCATCCTTCCAGGGATAACGGAATCCTTCCCGAGCGACTTTTGCCACAACATTGATTCGTGAAGCATTTAAATCTGAGTATCCCAAACCAATCATGTCGGCGGGAAGGTACCGATTGATATACGAAAAGACTTGGGAGAGAGCTTGGTCAATGTCCAAACTGCTGCAAATGCGTAACGTAATTTCTCTGAAAAATTCATTTTTGTTGACTGTCATAATCCTCCTTGTCGACACAATATATTGCGTCGGACGTAGTATATCACGTTGACAGTCACAATATATGACTTATTTTTTCAAATGGTAAAAAAATATTTAATAATTTCAACTAATTAATTTTGGTCCAGAATTTGTAGAATAGAAAGAAACAAGGGAATCCGATGCCAGGATCAGTGATAGCTCCTGGAGCGGGACCTGATTATAAAACTTTAATGACGAGGTGATGACAATGAAGATCCTTAATCCCAAATGGTTGGTATTTGGCCTGATTCCTATTTGCATGGGTTGTGAAACCATGCACACTGAAATTACCATCCCAGCAGAACCGGAAAAGGTGTGGTCTGTTCTGACCGATGCCGCTTCCTATAGCGAATGGAATCCGGTGTTTATTCAGGTGAATGGAGAGTTTCGCGAAGGGGCAACGCTTCAGAATCAAGTGAAGGATGGCAAGGGAAATATCACAATGATGGAATCCACCGTGAGAAAGATCGAAAAACCGAAATTGTTGAATCAATATGGGGGCATCCCCGGGGTTTTAACCTTCGATCATACCTATACCTTGGAACCTGTGGAGGGGGGAACTCGGGTGATCCAGCATGAGGAAGATCGTGGCATTGGGCTTTTGTTTTGGGATGCCAGTTGGGTGGAACCCGCCTATCAGAAAGTCAATGAAGCACTCCGCGAACGAGTCATGCAATTGGAAAATAGCAATTAAAATGCATTTCTTTATTAGTCCGCCTCAATCTGCGTGAATACTCGGGCACATCGTCCACCCCCCGTAATCGAGACTTCCCCGCAGCAGGCCGGGATGAGAAACGCATCCCCAGGAACAAAAGACTCGCCTTGGCATTGCACCTTACCTTCCAGGGTGAAAATCAGTTCGGCAGATTGCGAAATCCCGCCGAAAACCTCTTGAGCAACCGAGAAGTCGATCAATTCCATCTGAAAATCGGGACAAGGGATGTCAAATTTCGTGACCCCGTTTGTGGTTTTCCCGGTTTGAACCTGAGAACCCGTTTGGTCGAAATTGGTGATCTTGATCAACTCCTCTCGGTCCATATGTTTGGAAGTCAGACCACCACGCAGCACGTTATCCGAGTTGGCCATGACTTCGAGTCCGGTGCCCCCCATATAAGCGTGTGGAATGCCGGCTCCTAAAAAAATTGCCTCACCGGGTTTTAGGGTGAACTGGTTGAGGATGAGCGGAAACAGAACCCCACAATCGACACCATAAAGATCGTGGAGCAATCCCACTTTGTTGTAAGGACTGCCCTCCAACTTTTGGCAAGCTTCCAAAACTTGGTGAACGATGTCCTTCAACTCCTCTCCTTCCAAATACAGCAACCATTGATAGATGGCTGAAACCCCATTGATTGGATCCCGATTGACTGGATCTCCATTGATTGGATTTCCATTGATTGGATTTCCATTGATTGGATCGTTCCTGAGTTTCTCAATCCAAGGCTGGAAAGCGTCCAGTTGTAATTTTTCCAGGGTGTTCGACATGTCGCTGGGATCACGAAACCCTGCCATCGCATCAAAATCGGTGAGTGCAAACATCAATTCGGGCTTATGGTTATCGTCTTTGTAGTTCCGATGGCCTGCATTGCGGTCGATGCCTAGTTGATTTTCACGAGCAAAACCTTCAACGGCTTGTGCTTTGCTGGGGTGAACCTGAATCGACAAAGCTCGTGCTGCGGAAAGCACCTTGAATAAATAAGGGAGTCCCTTCAGCGTACTCGCATTTTTTCCCAGAATGGCCGTTTGGTTTTCAGCGATCAGTTGGTCTAGCGCCGGAGACGTATCGAGGTTGCTCACGTGGGAAGGCAGCTTGGGGTGCGCCCCGACCCATAGTTCGGCAAGAGGAACACCGCCTTCAGGAATGGGCAGGTTGAGAAGCCGAGGAATGGCATCTCGCGTTCCCCAATCGTAATTTTGGTAGTGGTTGGTGAGTTTCAGTAGTGGCAACGAATTGGTCATAAACACCTCGAAAAATAGTGTAGAAAAGCGGGTCTGTTGTCATACGGGTTGGTTGTCATACATTTCTGTTGTCATACATTTTTGTTGACGGCTACTGATTTCAGCATGACGGATAGGGATTTAATAATCATTGTGTTCATCACTGAAATCGCTGGAAAACTGGCTTTTAATGGCCAGGCAACCTGGGTGCTGTATGAGGTTTCCCAGTGTACTATGGTTCCTCCATCCACTTCTTCAAATTGCATACGGCCTCCGGCATGAGGAACGGGCAACGGCCATTCGAGAAACAAGTAGTCCCAATAAATGGGACGCTCCACCGCGACAACTTTCTCCTTTAGTGTGAATGAAATGGTTCGTATTTCTCGAATGGCACCCAAACCATTGGAGGCATATTCTTCTCCTTCCGTTAACAACGTGCTTCGCAATACTCCGGGAAGTTCTTTGTAAGTTTCGTGGTTGGTGAAGACCTCAAAGACAAACGCTTGTGGGGCAGGCACAAACGTCTTGACGCGAACGGTTTTTTTCATAATCCCTCCAATATAACGAATCGTTAATAAACTGCTTGGAATCAAGTCAAATGAATAACCAAAAAAACTCTTATTCCCCTGTATCACGCTCGCTTGGGAAAGTGCTGAAAAATTCAAACAATCCAATTCTTGAATCACCGTTAACTCCCCTCCTAGTCGCTCCGCGAAACACGATTAAAGCAAGCTTCAATCCGCAGAATACATTACTTAATCACTGCAAAGTAGAGAAGATTCTATGTGGAAAAATTAAATTTTCTACCTTCCTATTTTGATTCATTGAATTTCTCTATTTTTTGTAATTTTTGGTTATTTTTTGCGTCGTCAACCCCAGATACGAAAATATTTATATACTAACTTTTCTTTAAATTATTGATTTATTAGATGATTATGATCAATTTTGGGGTCTCTTGAATGGGCTGAGTATTTTAGCCAATAAAGGAAATAATTTATTGAATATTATGATTTATATTGGTAAGCAGTGTGTCACTCGCTGCTTTATCCGAAGGTCTTCGAGAATCCTTCTCTCACAATCCAAACCCCCTTTCCCATTAGGAGTGAAATGAAAATCCGAGCCTTGTGTATAGTTTTGATATTGGTTGGGGCATTTGTCCT
>JANQJU010000076.1 GCA_028281495.1 SAR324 cluster bacterium | reverse complement strand
GATGGATGGAGTCGCCTTGGCTTTGGATGTGGAGTTGGCCCAACCCACGATGGACCACAAAGATATCCTGACCGGCTCCACCGGTGAGGGTGTCGTTTTTGCTGCCATAGAGGATGGAAGGACCTTGGTCTTCCAAGAGTTCTTGAGTGGTTTCGGCCTCCTCGATCAGGTCTCCATTGGCATTGCGGGTGGTGTGGGTCGAGGATTGCAGGGCTTCGTTGGCTTCCCTCGCCAGCATATCATTGAGCAGATTGAACCAGTTGTTGTCCCACTTGTCATTGATCGTTTGTTTAGCCGCATTCAAGACCGATTCCCCATTGGCTTTGGCAATCACAGCATCCACCAAAAGCTGACGACTGGTTGACACTAAAGGAGCAAGCGATTGCGGTATCGTCGAGGTCGAACCACGCAGTGACAAACCATAACGGTCAATCACGCGGAGAGATTCCTGCAACACAATCCATTCTTTCGCCGAATCTTTCCATTTCGGAGGAACAAATATCCGTTGGGAACCGGCTCTGGATTCCATCATCACACTGGAATCAGGAGCCGACTCGGCCTCACGCGCTTCCGCAGTTTCCACAAAATGCGAAAGCGAGGAACGCGAATGACGTAGCGACGTACGGCTGAGATTCTGCGAGCCATAGTGGGTATAAAATTCGGACGGCTCTGCCTGGAACGAATCAACCCGGAATTCTAGCTCCTGCTTCACCAATTCAATGGTCTCGGTTTCGGTCGCTGCAAAGCTCGCTCCTGTGTTGAACTTTTGATTGGGAGCCAAAGCCATCACCGATTCTACCCAGGTTTGGCTTTCTTGGAGCAGCGTCCCCTCAGGCCCTTCCTGGGAGACGGCTGGATCATTCCACAACCGCGTCAATAGTTGCTGATACAGCACCCCATTGAGTCGCTTTTGGGCATCCTCCAACAGGGATTGCAGCTGCTCGGTATCCAATTTTTGAGCAAACATATCGGGAGAAAACACGATTCCGGCTTTATATCTCCTCGCCCGAACCGTTTGGGGAAGGTTTTGGGACAGCCGATCATTGGCTTTCAGAATCGATATCGCTTCTTGAGTTTCCGGGGCATTGCGGCTTTCTCGTTCCAATACCGAGAGGGAATAATTGGGGTCGAGTTTCATCATCATGGATTGAAGCTCTTCCGACGAGACCGCTCGTGACATTTTATTCCAAAAACTCCAGCGTTGGGAGTACACATGCGGAGTTTGGTAGGTTTGCACCAAGGAATTCTCAAGTGAACTGGAAGGCCAAGGACTCAAAGGCGAAGGAAGATGAGGCCTCGTTTCAACCTGAGGCCTCGGGGATTGAATGTTTTGCCACAAGGGATTGGCATGGATGCGAGCAAAGGGATCCGATCCATCAATATCTTCTTCATCATCGGGGGGTGGAGGTGCGTTCAAATGCGAATCTTGCTCTTCTTGAGTCATATTGTCGACTTGATTCCAATCGATCTCAAACCCACCCGTGCCACTTTCCGAATCTGAACCGGTTGACTCGTCAAAAACGGTGGTCTCAATAGGGCCAGAATCCTCACTGAAGAAATTGTCCTCAATGCTATTCCATATCGTCGTGAACCCTTTGGATATATTCTCCGGAGCATTGACCATGTCTTGAATGATGGCATCCACGGCTTCATCAAATTTATAGAATCCCCAATCATTCAGCCCTGGTTCCTTGGCAACGATGGGGGCAAGTCCGGCGTCCTCCATGGCTTTGGTGACGATGGCTTCGGCATCGGCGATGAGTTCCTGTAAGGCCAAGGGCAAGCGGTTTCGAGGCACCTTTTCCAACACCGACTGCATGCCATGTAAAAACAGCACCGCTTTGGCATCATCACTTTGAAAAGGATCGTCGAAGAAGGAGGTGCTACCGTCTTCCTCTTCCGCGAAGGGATTAAAAAAATGACCCGCTTCAATCAAGGCCCCCAACAAATTCGCTCCCACTTCTTGTAATTGGCCCCCCAACTCCTCCAAGGCCCACATCAAACTGAACCCTTCTCCTTCGGTCAGCTCGCCCCCAGGGGGGATCTCAGCAGGAGTTTTCAGACCGTCAAGGGAAATACTAGGAGGTACAAAAGTGTTCCCTGGGGCCAATGTGTTGCCTTGAGCATTTTCAGCGAGATTCGCTCCATTTTGTCCATTGGCCAAAATATTTAATGTGTCTTCTTCATTAAGGGAATTTATATTAACGCCTGCAGAGGTATCATCTTCTTCCAATGACCCCACATCCACATGGTACTCCGTATCGATGACATTTCCTTTGTCATCATAATAATAAGTCGTTTGAACCCCATCCTTACTAACAGTAAGTGAATTATCAAACGGATCGTGTGTGATAATAGTTCCATCCGGTCGGGTAATGGTAGTTACTCCCGAACTATCTTTTGTGATGGTATTTCCGGTAACGGCTTGTACGCCTTCTGTATTACCAAAAATATCTGTTTCCAATGTCGTTTGGCCGTCTGCACTGATCGTTGTTGTGGAGCCATCATCGTTCAGAATCACAATTGATGTAGGTGCATCGGGATCGAAATTACTCGGAGTGAGGCTAGCATCAATGCCATCCAGAGGAAGCCCTAATTGATCACGCAAATCACGAGCAATTTCGAAGGAACTCATCAAATGATTCCGTGAGTCTTCGAAGTAATCCTTGAGACCTTGAACCTCTTCCATGCTCAGTTTTGTAGTGTCGATATTGGCCCCCCTGAATCCTTCCTGAAATGCTTCACTCAGCCAATCGCCTCCACCCGGTGGTCTACTATTGGGGAGGGGGGTACCAACAGGCAACCCCAAGCCCTCTTTGATTGCGACATCTTTTCCGTAGGTCACGTAAGTATTGTAGTCCCCAACAATCGGTTGTTTGTTGATGTTTTCAGTTTTTACTTGGTTGAACACGGTTCTGGTGTCCCATCCGTTGTTCTTCATGTCCCAGTATTTACTGGGAGATTCCCAACCATAAAAGAGCACTGTCGCCTTATAGCCTTGTTGATTGACTAGATCGTTTGGATAAGTAGTGTGAGCTGCATAGGCTTCTCCCATCTCAGGTGTATAATCTGCAGGAGTTTCCAAAAAAGTATTTGTCGCAATATCATCTTTCTGTGCTTGAGAATAATTAGGAGCAATCGCTCCTTGATAATCGTGCAATACCACCACTCCAGGAATTCTGCCATCTTGCCAAAGGGCGATGTGGTCTCCAACCGTGATATGGGTTTCCATGTTAGGCATCAAGCCATCGGGGCGATTGACTATATCGTCGTAGCTTGATCTCATTTTGTCAGGGTTGAATGCAGTTATATTGGTTTTTGCTACGATGGAAGCATCAAGATCTTTCGTGTATTTGATACTGAGGGCACCACCTAAACTAACCCCCATAATATTAAATTTATCGGTTTGGTGAGCGTTTTTATTAAGATATGCATCCAAGATAGGTTTTAAAGCCCCATATTGGCCATGATTTTCCACTTGATTCGGAAGAGCGACATCTCCCGAATCTCCATTTGCCCCACGAATCACAACAGTACGCACTTTTTCTCCAGTGGCGGGATCTGTATAGACAAAGGCCACTGCATCCAATCCAGTCTGATCATCATGAATCACACCTGCATTTCCAAAATCAGGATCGATTGCGTAACTTTTCCCCTGACTCTGCACAAATAGAGTTCCGCCCGTGACATGCTGATCCAGTTCATCTTGAATGGATTTTTGAGTTTGGGGAGGTAATTGATTTAATACTTGGACAAGAGTATTTGTATCGGTTTGTGATTGTGTAACCAAAGCGTTTAGTTTATTGGCTGTACTTGGAGGGATTTTGTTTTTTGACAGTATATTTGAAATACTAAGTATTCCAGTTGGAGAAACCTTATAAATAAAATTAGTTCCGTTAGTAATAAAGTCTTCTAGAACTTTTGTAGGGCTTGACATAGTACCTCATAATTTTGAATTCAATACCTTAACAGCTAAACGCAATGCTGAATTTACAGGTTTAGAAATTTAATTTCTCTACTTTTTAGGAATTCTTTGTTTTTAATAGGGTTTGCTTTCAAATTTAAATACTTTAACTCTGTTAACTCCAGAAGCGGTGAAATATCGGAAACATTATTATTTCCCAGAGAAACATCTACTAATTTTTTAAGTTTTGACAGTATACTGACATCTTTTACGTTGTTATAATCCAAATGAATTGATTCCAGTAAAACCAAACTTTCTAAAGATGATATATCTTCGATTTGATTATTTTCTAGCGCCAATTGACTTAACAATTTTAACTTTTTAAGTGGATCAATATTCTCTATTTTGTTTGAATTTAAACTTAGATATCTTAATTTAACTAGATAAATTATTGGTTCTATATTGGTAATAGAGTTGTTATCTAAATTGAGGTGTTTTAGATTTTTATTTATAGAATCCAAATTGGATATTTTGTTAATATAAAGATTTAGTTTCTCGAGAAAATGTAATTTTTTTAATGGAGAGATATCTTGAATTTTGTTATTACCTAACTCTAACTTCTTAAGTGATATCAATCCTTCAAGAGGAGTGATATCTTGTAATTCATTGTTAGCTAAGTTCAATAGCTCTAATTTTTTTAAACTTCTAAGAGAATAGACATTACTGATTTGATTATCATATAAATTCAAGTGTTTTAAATGTTTTAAATGTTTTAGTGGTGAAATGTCTTCGATTGAGTTTTGAGGTAAATGCAATTCTTTAAGTGATTTAATTTTTCCAATAGCTGTGATATTTACTATATCAGATTCCCATATCGATAAATCTTCTAAAGAGTACAAATTTTCTAATGGACTAATATCTAAATTTTTCAAACCTCCTAGTACAAGCCTTTCTAAATCATTTAATTTTTTAAGTGAACTGATATTTAAGACAGGGTTTTCTACAATGGCTAATTCTTTTAACTGATTTAACCCTTCTAATGCACTAATATCTGAAATTAAGTTATAAGAGATGCTTAAAGATTTTAGTTTTTTTAACTTTTTTAAGGGAGTAATATCTTGGATCTGATTATAATTAAGGTTTAAAAAAGTCAAATGGGGCATCTTTTCTAAAAAAATTATATCTCTAATTCTATGTTGGGATAAGTCCAACTCTTCATATTGTTCTAGTTGTACAAAAATATTTTCGCAATTCTCCGGTGTGTACACTTCGTATGCCTGCTCTGCTAACAACCTTAAAATATGCTGTTGTTCTCGCGTGGGATTATCACATATAGAAGCGAACACTCTGAAAAACATTCCTCCCAATAGATAGATAATGAGTAGTAAATAAATTTTTCTCATTACGGTCTCTCGTAAATTGAAAGTTTGTCATCCATGATTTGAAACATTAATTCACCATAGGTTGTAAACCCTAGATCTGGGCCTATATTTACATAAGCTACCTGCAAACTCAGAAGGGTTAATCCGTTTTGTTTAGGATAATACTGAAGGTAGCAAACAATCACGTAACTTTTCCTTGCTTCCGCAGGACCAACGCGTGCTTGGGACTCGGCGGTGTGGAGAGATTCCCGCACAAAACGATATATCTGTTGTTGCTGAAGATCTGAAAGATACACTTGGTTGTTCATTCCATAGTTTTGATGGACTATCGATAGTGATTTGGGATGATGAAAGTTGAGTCGAGACAACCAAACTTCGTCTGCATTTGAGAAACGGTTGGAATACGGTTTAGTATTTTTCGACATGAAATCTTCTTGAAAAACAATTGTTACGAATCCTCGTTTTTTCCCAAACAGACGGTTGATGGACTTGCGAAATGCCTTTCGGTTTTCGGGTCGATGCAAATCCTCCAGCGAAACATCCACTATGGGAAGCGTTTCCTCTGGAAGGTCCTTGGGAATTTCAAGCACCCGCTCTTTCAGTTGATAGATTTCCGAGTCAAAAGAGGATTCTTGGGCCAGTAGTGAAGTCA
>JANQJU010000031.1 GCA_028281495.1 SAR324 cluster bacterium | reverse complement strand
TCGAGGAAGAGGAAGAAGGGATCGAGATCCCACAAACGAACCGTCTGGTCATCGGAGCCCGAGGCCAGCGTACCACCGTCGGGACTGAAAGCCACACTCCTGACCCAATCCTCATGGCCTGCCAGCACGCCCACGCTTGCGCCCGTCGATACATTCCACAAACGAACCGTCTGGTCATCGGAGCCCGAGGCCAGCGTACCACCGTCGGGACTGAAAGCCACACTCCAGACAAAAGACTCATGGCCTGCCAGCACGCCCACACTTTCGCCCGTCGATACATTCCACAAACGAACCGTCTGGTCCGAGGAGCCCGAGGCCAGCGTACCACCGTCGGGACTGAAAGCCACACTCAAGACACTAGACTCATGGCCTGCCAGCACGCCCACACTTTCGCCCGTCGATACATTCCACAAACGAACCGTCTGGTCTTCGGAGCCCGAGGCCAGCATCCCACCGTCGGGACTGAAAGCCACGCCATTAACGGCTGCTGTATGCCCAACTAAGGAAAATTTGAATTCACCCGTTGTTGCATTCCAAACCTGAATCGTTTTATCTCCAGAAGCAGAAGCGAGCCACTGACCATCAGGACTAAAAGCCACGGCAAAGACGGCTCGTTGATGTGAATTCTGATGTCGTGGCATCCATTGTTCTAGAGACAGCTTTTTAAACCATGCCCCCTCGAATAAAGGTTGAATTGAAGATTTTTGGAGGACTCTCCAATGAGCTGGAATCTGTTGAGTTAAGGCGGCGGCGGTAAATAGCAAACCGTGTTTCAGATCATTAATATCGGCAGAGGTGGAATAGCGACGACGAGCATCTAAAGCTTTTGCTTCATAGACTTTGGCCAGGTTGTAGTTGGTTTCTAACGTCTGCTCTTTCACCTCTTCACTTTTCTGATAGGCAACTCCTACAGCAAGAAAAGCCATCACTAAAAACCCTGTTAGAACAATGGTAAAAATTCGAAAATTCCGCAGTGCTTTCTTTTGTTGCAAGGCGAGGTCATCGCTCGCCTTTTGTTTTTCTTGAGCCAGTCGTTCGCGTTCTTGACTGGCACGCGCTTTCTCTTCTAGCAATTCCTCGCGTTCTTGGCTGGCACGCGCCTGTTCGAGAAGCATTTCCTCTCGCTCCTGCTGTTGCCTTTGTTTTTCTTGGCGTTCGGTGTCTTCGGCCTCTTGGCTTTTGTTTAGAAAATCCAAGGCAGTATCGTACCCAAGATGGTATTGAATCGCCCAAGCGAGTTTACCCAATTCACCGTTTTTCCATTCTTGAGCCAACTTCAAATCGGTATCGCGATATAAAGCGGCATTGCCTTGTTGGTGCAGTTCTGCCGCTTCTGCTAACCGCCGGTACGTTCGAGCGGCCTCGGCCTCCTCTTGCACCCAATTTCCCAAGGTTTCCCACTGTCGAATCAAGCTTTCGTGCGCAATATCAACCAAGGGATTTGCATTCTGATCTTCAGAAGAAACCACTAAAAAGTCCCTTCCTTGATCACGAAATCGCGTAATAACACCCCATAGTTTTTCGGTGGAAATTCCAGTGATCTCGGAGATGTCCTGAAGCACTCGGGGACGACGGATTTGTCGGTTTTCGACATCGGTTTCTGTGATTGCTTGGAACAGTCGTTTGGTGTCGCCTTGCGCTTCCTTATCTAATTCGGCTAAGGCCTCGTCGGCATGTTTGTCCAAAGCCTGCTTTAGAGTGAAGACTTCTTCGTAGTCGGGAATATCCAGCGTCACTCGATTGTGACTCAAGCACCTTTCCCACGTCCGCATGAGTACGTGTTGCAGTAACGGCAGATCGTCTCGATTTTCGCTGCTGTCCTCCAACAACCGATTGAGCAATCGGGGTGTAATATGTGTATTGACCAAACGGAGAGGACCCGAAATTGCTTCTCGACGCTGCTCACTATTCAATCGAGGGATCAAATACTGGCTGCGATTCATGGCTTCGGGCAAACCTGGAAATTGATCGCAATCTCCCAAAAAGTCCGAACGCATCGTCAGGCAGACAAACACAGGAGCGTCATTCTGGTTCACCAAATCTAAAAGCGTGTCGACGAACTTTTTGGCATTGTCATGGGTGGCTTCTTGGCTATAGCGAAACACCTCCTCAAACTGGTCGACCAACAATAACAGATTGGTTTGGGACTCCTCAAAAACTGGTGAGAGAGTGTTAACAATGACACGACCCCCGTTTTGATGAATTACCTCGGTGAATGCTTCTGCCGAGGGTTCTTTCAAATCAAACGTCGTGCAAATCGACAGGGCTAAATGATGCAAGGGAGCGTTCCCTGGTTTCATCGTCGCCACTTTCCACTTGTCGCGATCTTGCACTAAAAACCCTGCTTCCAGATTGGGAATCAAACCTGCTCGAACCAGAGAAGATTTCCCCGCCCCCGAACTCCCCACCAATGCTAGAAATCGAGTCTTGTGAAGCCGATCCAACAATTCACGAACCTGCTCCTTACGACCAAAATAAAAAAGACTGTCTTCACTTTGAAAAGGACGCAAACCAACATACGGATTTTTAGGGGGGAGGTCAGATTGAAGCAGCGGGGATTGGATGAATAAATCGTCAATTGCCTTGGGGTCGATATCGTGGGTGTAGGTATTGTCAATCTGTCGGATGTTCAAAACCGGTGACAAGGTCGGCAGCCGATGGGCTTCCTTGGCTCCAGGGAACCGGACGATCCAAATGGTTTGGAGTTCGAGGGGTGTGTCGTCTTTCCAATGCTCCACCACAATTTTCACCGCCTTTTCAATACGGCGTTGGAGCCACGCGGTTTCTACCTGATCAAACACCACAATCAGGTTTTTTATCTTCCCTGCCATGCGTTCGAACAAGCGTTCGCTCTGAATGGGGTCACGCGATTCTTTATTGATCTCGACTGGGATTCCTCTACGATCCAACAACTTTTTGAGTTGAAATGCCTGATACTGATCCTTTTGATGCGTATCCACCCAATAAGAAACTGTAGAAAGCACAGGAGCCGCATTTGATTGAGCCGCGCTCGATTGACCCTCATCAGTCTGATCCTCATCAGTCTGACCCTCATAAGGCTGCTCCTCATAAGCCTGAGCTACATTTGTTTTGAGCAATGGCGGCTTAGGAGCAATGTGAGGCGGTTTGGCTTCGTCGGTTTGATCTGCGATTGAATCTTGGCGCACTGCGGGATCAAGAAAAATGTCCTCAACGGTATCGACGATTTTACGAATCTGAGAAGTGTACAAAGGCTGCTGATGGGGAGTGGTGAAATCCCCTAGCTCTTCATCGGTTTTGGCATCATTGAGTTTGAAACCCACCGTATTGTGAAAAGCAGGTAGTTGTTGCTCCCGTGGTACGTTTCTGAGCAATAGATTGAAGATTCGTGAGTGGTTGCCAAACTGCAATGAACGATGCGGTTGTTGGTTGAAGTCATGAAACCATTTCAATTCCTGCTGGCAATAGTCAGAACGTGGGTAATTTGGGGAGTTGAAGGCAAAAAACAGAAATGAGGAATCGATGGCTTTTCTAATGGTATCATCTAGTATGATCCCCCCGTCCATGCTGCGTTGATCCTGCCAGACCGCAAGATGATCAAAACCTCGCCGATACTTCAGTTGACTGATCAATTCTTCGACGAAGCGTGAAACGCGTCCTTGTGTTTCTGCGGCAACATGATGGTCATCCTTGTGGGTATAGCTGATAAAAATGTCATATCGATACTCTGAAATTTCGCCCATAGCTTAACCTCTGATCCCATTACGAACCTCACGTTTCTTAGTAGTACTTTGGCTCTATCAATTTGTCGATACGAATTGAGGAGCGGGTTGACGAGCGGGTTGACGCATCCCTCACAATGCAATCCTCCGTTGGCATGTGTGTGTGGATGGTTATTCTTTCAGATAGAAATTTTGAATAGTGGGGTGGATATGTTTTAGAATGAAGAAGATGAGACAATTACGGATTATTAGCCTTTCTTCATGAGGTTCCCATGCAATATCCCTTACCGGAACGAATTGGTGATCCCCGCCTATTGGTCGGGCGTCAGCAAGAATTTGCCTATATCAACAATTGGTTGAGTTTGATCCCACGATTGGCCTCGCGGTCGATAGCGATGTTGGCACGCAAAAAAAGTGGGAAAACGGCCATCATCCAACGGATGTTCAATCAATTGTGGAACGCGAATGGCGACATCATCCCGTTTTTCTATGAAGTCAAAGCCAGCAACGTTTGGCTACCCGACCTAGCCGATGATTACTTTCGTCGATTTGCATCGCAATACATTTCGTTCTTGGAGAGGGATCCCAAGTTGGTGCAAGCAACTTGGAGCCTAGAGGCAATCTGTGCATACGGTGTTAAAAATGATCTTCCTGTGTTGGCTACCAATGCGAAAGACATGTTGGCCTGTCGTGAGCGAGGACAGCATCATCAAATGTGGACCATTGCAATGGAGGCTCCTCACAATTATGCTTACGTCCTAGATCGTCGTTGGGTGGTGCTCATCGATGAATTCCAAAACTTGGCAGAGCACGTTTATGCCGATGCGGACTTCCGAGTGAAACACGACTCCTTGCCCGGCAGCTATCATGAACACTCGGAATCCAAATACGCTCCAATGTTTGTCACCGGGTCCTATGTCGGTTGGCTTTCGAGAGTGGTGAGCCAATACCTCGAAGCGGGTCGTTTGCGGTTCTATGAAATTTCCCCCTACCTCGAACACGACGACGGGTTGGAAGCCGTTTATCGCTATGCCGATTATTATCGAGTCCCCATCCATCCCAACTGCGCGGAAGCGATCAACACATTGTGTCAAAGTGACCCGTTTTTCATTTCCTGTGTGATTCAAAGCCACTACCCCAATCGTAACTTCACCAAGCTGGAACGAGTCCGCGAAACCGTCACGTTTGAGCTGACCAATCGGAAGGTAGGGTTTTCTCGAACCTGGGCTGAGTATATTGACGGTGCGCTGGACCGAATCAACGACACCCATGCCCGAAAGATCCTCTTGTTTTTGAGCCAGAATGCCAATCAATTCTGGACCCACCTAGAAATCAAAGAAACACTCCAACTCGATCTTGACCCCAAAGATCTCCTGCGCAAGCTCAATCATCTGGCTCTATCGGACCTGATCACACAGGGCGTGTCTGACATCGAATTCAAAGGATTGAATGATGGAACCTTGTTCCTCGTGTTGACCCATCGTTTCAAACAAGAGGTGGCGGAATTTCAGATCGATCAACAAGCCGACTTCCGTCGTCAATTGGAAGACGTGAAACGTCGAAATGCTCAGTTGCAGGGCAAGCTCAACCAAATCTCGGGCAAGATTGCGGAGGATCTATTGGCCTCCGAATTACGGACCCAAAAACGAATCCATTTATCCGACTTTTTTGACGGGGTTCCACAAGACGATACCCGATGGAATCTCATTTCAGTAAACAGCCGCCATCTCCAAAAACGCAAGGATGGCAAACGATTCGAAATCGATGTATGGGCCAAATCCGATGATCACCAGTTGTTGTGTGTGGAAGTCAAAAAGACTGAGGCCGCCATCGGGAAGACGGTGGTGACGAACTTCATGGAAAAGTTGAAATGGATACAAGAAGACCACCCCGATCACACGGTCGTCGGAGCGTTTTTGTCCTTGGGGGGGTTTACTGAGGAAGCTCAGACGTTGTGTACTGAGCATCAGATCGGAACGGCGACACGGTTGAAGTCGATTGATCGGTTTTTTGAGGAGGGTTCTTCCTTTGAATGAACTCCAGACAGGGGACTGCCATCAGCCCACCTCGCGCATCGCTTTCAATTCCCAGCCTGAAAACAGTAGCAGGAGTCCTTTATAGGAAACGGAAGCTAACGATTGGAGCCGTTCATCCTGCAAATATTGTTTCAATTGATCCTGCCCTTCCGCGATCAAGGCGGTGGCTTTGGCATCGCTCCACTTTTGGCGACCTAGATATTTTAATTCAATCACATAACCGTAAGGCAGGTCAGGATATTTGGAAAGGAAGGGTTCTAAGATAAAATCCGCAAAGCCGTGTTGAAATTCGCGTTCGGTTCGGCACAGGTAGAGGTCGGTAATATCCAGATAGGCCAACAAAAAACCTTGGATCATCTTTTCCCCGCCCAGATAGTCGCGGACACTGGTTTTGGCTTCGACCTGTTCGGCAAGAATCCGTCACCATGCGTCAGTTCTGTATAAGCATGGGTGCCTAATTGGGCCAGCAGGGTATTGGCAAAATTATCGTATTCATCCACCAAAACATAGATTTTGACGTTCCGTTGTTTGGCTTCGGAAAAGAGCCGATCCACTTGTGAGACCGCATTGGAAGCCTCCCAAATATGCGTTGCCACTTCAGGAGGAAATTCTTGAGGATACCGCGAAAGGAATTCCTTCAGTTGATTGTGAAGTTGCTCGGAAAAGGTGGCTTCCAGGCGATCCAAATGCGCATCAATCCGAGAGAAATTGAAGGTGAGCACACAATACTGATTGTGTTCCGATGTTGGATTTTGGCCGATGTCGGTTCCACCAAAAAAGAGGTCGAACCGGTCGGCATGACCTCGATCATAATAGGCCGTCAGTAGGGCGATTAAGGAGGATTTCCCAAATCGTCGGGGACGGATGATGATGAGTTTCAAAACTTGGCAGAATATGTTTATGCCGATGTGGACCTCCGGGTGAAACAAGATTCTTTACCGGGCAGTTATCACTCCCTGTCTGAATCCAAATGCGCCCCTATGTTTGTCACGGGGTCCTATGTCGGTTGGCTTTCAAGAGTGGTGAGTCAATATCTCGAAGCCGGACGATTGCGATTCTACGAAATATCCCCTTACTTGGAACACGACGATGGTTTGGAAGCCGTTTACCGTTATGCCGATTACTATCGGGTGCCGATCCGCCCGGAATGTGCCGAGGCAGTGAACACCTTATGTCAGAACGACCCGTTTTTCATTTCGTGTGTCATTCAGAGCCAGTATCCGAAACGTGACTTCACCCAGCTCGAACGCGTTCATGAAACGGTGTCGTTTGAACTGACCAATCGACAAGTGGGGTTTTCTCGAACCTGGGCTGAATACATCGAAACGGCTTTGGACCAAATCAACGACACGCATGCTCGCAAAGTTCTGTTGTTCCTGACCAAAAACGCTCACAAGGATTGGACCCACAAAGAAATGGCTCAGGAATTGAAGTTGGATATCGACCTCAAAGCATTGCTGAGAAAGCTGTGGCATCTAGTCCATTCCGACCTCATCAAAGAAGGCCCCTCGGATATACGCTTCCAAGGTTTACAAGATGGTACGCTTTATTTGGTCTTGCGCGAAACTTTTGAAGAAGAAGTGAAGGAATTTGCCCCCCCGCTGAAGGAGGATTTCCAACGCCAAATTGCAGAACTCCAAGGCCAGAAGAAACGCCTCCAAGGCAAACTCAACCAAATGTCTGGCAAGATTGCCGAGGATCTATTGGCCTCAGAATTACGGACCCAAAAGCGTATCCGACTGTCCGATTTCTTTGAAGGTGGACCCGACGATGAGACCGTGTGGAATGTCGTCTCGGTCAAGAGTCGCCAGCTCCAAAAACGCAAAGATGGCAAACGATTCGAGATCGATGTGTGGGCCGAATCGGACGATCACCAGTTGTTGTGCGTGGAAGTCAAAAAGACTGGGTCCGCCATCGGGAAAACCATCGTGACCGATTTCATGGAAAAGTTGAAATGGATACAAGAAGATCACCCCGATCACGCGGTCGTCGGAGCGTTTTTGTCCTTGGGTGGGTTTACTGAGGAAGCCCAGACGTTGTGTACTGAGCATCAGATTGGAACGGCGACACGGTTGAAGTCGATTGATCGGTTTTTTGAGGAGGCGGCGACCAGCAAACCTCTTCAAACACGGGGGGGCAAACTGCTCTTATAGCTCAATGGAGTCCACCCAAACTTGCTTACCTTCCACCACAACCCCGATGCCTAGACTACGTTTCACCCCAAGGTCGCGGAGTTCCGTGGCATAAGCTCGTTCCTGAATTTGATTCAGGGCGGCGGCAAGATCGGTTTGGGGAGAGCTTCGCTCGGCAGTCTTCCTTTTGAATTCAAAAACAAATCCCAAGTCTTGCGTATCTTTGGGTAGGAGCATGACATCATAGCGTCCCAATCCCGATTCTCGATTGGACCGGATGTGATATCGAGAATCCCAATGAATCAGCAATCCCAGCACAAAGGCGTGATAGACCCGTTCAGGATTGTCGCCGCCGGTGTCGAAATAGCTCAAAGACGTTTGCACGATATTTTGTAGACGCTCCCCAAATGTCGCAAGGTCCCCACTGGCTAAGCAGTGCAGCAACCCTTCGAGCTTTCCTTCCGAGAATTGTCGTTCCAACCAGAGGCTCACATGGTCGTGATAAAATTCCATGACTTCTCGATTGGGGATTTGCAGTTCGTACTTGACACGTCTTCCTTGCGGAACTCGACTCACAAGCTTCAAATAGCCACTAAACATCAAAAGCCCCCAAACGGCAGCAGGACGCTGCTGGATATCTCGAAGCGCCAGATTGACTTCTAAGGCTGTGATAATGGTCCCCCCCGATAGCAGTGTTTCGAGATCCCCATGCAGTTTGCCGGAATCGTGGAGGATCAAATCACGCGCCAAATCATTGGAACTGGAATTGATCCAGTAAGGACGCAATTGCTGCTGGTTGGCCAAGAAACTCAACAGCGACCACGGATTGTAAATGAGTGTGTTGCCGCTCTGGTAACCGTTATACCATGCCTTGGCGGTCTCAGGATCGGTCACCTGAAAATCAGAAAACAGTCGTTCTACTTCGCTTTCAGTGAAGCCGAATCCATTGGTAAATGCATCATCAAGCAGGGTGTAAACCCCTACATTATTCAATCCCGAAAAAATCGACTCTTTAGAAATCCGCAGAATTCCGGTGATGAGACCTTTTTTAAGGTGGCTATTGTCTTTGAAGGCCCCTCCCAATAAGTCTCTCATCAACGAAACAGCATCTTCGTAAAACCCTGCAGCATAACCCGAATGGATGGGGGCATCGTACTCGTCGACCAAGACCACTGGGGACTTGCCAAGAACGGTGTGAATCCGTTCGATCAAGAATTCCAAGGCTGCTGAAAGTTCTTCGGAATATGGATTTTTATTTAAAATCCGGTCGAATTGAAGGCCATCGAGATCATCGAGATGAGTCCGCAGAACCGGGGCAAAGTGTTTGTACAATTTCGCAAGCAATCCCACGATTTTGCGATAACATTCCTGCCACGTGTCCCCTCGAACGTCCTTGAAGGTCAGATACACCACAGGATACTGACCTTGATGCCGCATCAGTTGTTCATTTTGTTGAATGGCGAGTCCCTCAAACAGATGCGCCCGGCTCGTTTCGTGACTTTCAAAGAAATATCGGACCAAAGACAGATTCAGTGTCTTGCCAAAACGGCGGGGACGGGGGATCAGCACCGTTTGATAAGGATTGTTCCAAAACTCCGCGATGAATGCCGATTTATCCACATAATAAAATCCGTCTTCTCGCAAGACCTGGAAATCAGAAATACCCAACGAAAGCGGGGCGGGGGCAGAAATGGTCATGTCGTTAAATTTCCCTGAAAACAGAAAATGTTAGGCGAGTGCGCCCAGAGTCAACGGTAGATTTAGCATCCCAAAGTATGAATCGTCTTTCCTTCGTAGTCATCGGTCTTCCAGAAAATTTTATCTTTCCATGAGAGGGTTGGACGTCGATCAAAAACAATCAGCCATCCTTCTCGACATCCCAAGCGGTCCATGTATTTGGAAAGTTGGTGTTGGCCGTCTTCATAAGTTTTGTTTCCATAGCGGATTTTCAATTCGATGGGATATCGTTCGTCTTGAAACGCGATGTGGAGATCTAAACGTAAATTTCCCGTTGCCATTTCTCGGTTTAACACACCGCCGGAATTCACCACCTTACTTAAAAATGCGTTCAAAATGAGATGAGGCGCGGCTTCTTTGTACTGGAACATGTCCGTCCAGATCTCACTATGTTCTCTCCAAAAATTTTGGAAATCCGTTAAGATTTTTTTCATATCCAAACGATTTGCTTTTAAGTAAGTCGGATAGTCGGGGGGATATTCTTGGCTCCCCATTTTCATTTTGGCTTGATACGACAAAACGCGAAGCATCACTTCACCGTAAATGGGATTGGCCGGTTCCAGTTTTTCTTTCTTTTTTCGGATCAACCCTAAGTCCAGGACATATTTAAAATCGTCATCCATATCTTCAAAACCTATCGCAGTTCCTAAGATCAGGGGTTCGATAATTTTTTGGACTCTTGCTTCCTTCAATCGTTCCAACAGACTATCGATATGAGTATCTCTTCTCAAAACAATCTGTTGGATGGCCCTTTCCACATGCTCTGCTTGGATAGAAGCGGAATTGTCTGATTTTAGAAGCTTGGCCACGATTTCGTAAGCAATGGCATTGACGAGCCAAGGCTGTCCCTGCGTTTTTTCAAAAACTTCTTGAATCACTTCTGGAGGGAAAATTTGTTCGGTCATTTGAGTGTGCTGTCGATACAAAGAGGCAATTTCGTCTTCGGAAAAATGCTTAATTTGACGAGCCTCTTTTACGATATTAAAGGGACTGGAACTTCCCAAGGTTTCCGAGCTTTTCCGAGTTTCTCCACGATAGTCTCGAATATTTCTCATTCCTACTAAAGCGAGCGAATGAACAAAAGGTACCTTGTTCCGAAGAATGTACCCTTTGCGCAATTGACGAAGAAACGAGATCACCACCGGACCGGAAAGGCAGTCTACCTCATCGAATAGAAGCACGAATGGCTTATCCAAATTCATACACAGATGATTTAAGTACTCCGTCAGTAGCGTCGAGTTGGTGGTATGGTGATCGGGTCTGGGGAACGAGACTTTTCCCAAGTTCGGATCAAATTTAATACTGTGTTCCAAAGACCCGACTATTTCAGGAATCCCTCTTTCCTCTTCTTGAATTCCCTGCACATTTTCCAGCGAGCAATATAATGCGTAATAATGGCCTTTGGCGTTGATCTCTTTTTCCAACTCCAACAATAGGGTCGTTTTTCCAGATTGACGGGCCGCATAGATCACAAAATATTGCTCGTCTTCAATCAAATCGATCACGCCCTCACAACGTTCGAGCGCCGGAAGCATGTAATGTTTTTCAGGATGGCACGGGCCTGTCGTGTTAAATGATTTTTTCATATCACCTCGTAAACTATCCTGGATGCGGCATCAGTTGTTCGTTTTTATGCTTGCATGTCCCATCCTGATCTCTTTCCTGAATCAGTCATCCCAGAAATATTGTCTTCCTCCAAAGCCACAGAAAAGCTGGACGAGTTGTTTTTCTATGCCAAACGGCAGGGTATTCCATTGTACGTGCTGATCGACGAGTACGATAACTTTGCCAACACCATTTTGGCTCAAAGAGGTGAAGCAGCTTATCACGAATTCACTGTCGTGTGTTATGATAATCATTGAATTAACGGTCGTATATCATGATAATCATTGAATTAACGGTCGTATATCATGATAATCGGCGGTACCATTACCAAATTTCTCTGAAAACAGAGAATGGCAGGCAAATGCAGCGATAACATTTGAAATGAAAAATAGGCACGAAATGGAAATTAGACGGGAACTCAACTTAGATACAATTTTACAGAAGCGATCTTGTTTTTTGTTTGGCCCCCGGCAAATCGGAAAGTCGTTTTTGATTCGACATCAGTTGAGATACCACCGGTACTACGATTTGCTTGATACGGATTTGTTCCTTCGGCTGAGTACACAGCCTTCGCGGTTGCGTGAAGAACTGACCGAGCCGGAGCAAATTGTGGTGATTGATGAAATCCAAAAGCTTCCGATTTTACTGGACGAAGTCCACCTACTGATCGAGACACGTGGCATTCGATTTCTATTGACCGGATCGAGTGCCCGGAAACTCAAGTCCAGTGGAGTCAACCTACTCGGAGGTCGGGCACGGACACGGCGGTTGCATCCGTTTATTTATCGAGAACTTCGAGAAGAATTTGATCTACAGCGAGCCTTGACGGTCGGCTTAGTCCCCTCCATTTATTTTTCAGACGAACCCGAAGAAGATTTGTCCAGCTATGTGGGAACGTATCTCACGGAAGAAATTGTTGCTGAAGCTTTGGTTCGCAATGTGCCGGCCTTCAGCCGATTTCTTCGGGTGGCTGGATGGTGTCATGGAAAAATGATCAATTACGAAAACATTGCCAGCGACGCAGAAATTCCCCGAAGCACCGTTCGAGACTATTTCCAAATCTTAAGAGACACGTTGGTCGGCGAAGACCTTCCCGCTTGGAGGCATTCTCAAAAGCGAAAATCCGTGTCGACGGCCAAGTTCTATTTTTTCGATGGCGGGGTCGTCAATGCATTGAATGGCCGGAGGCATCTTTCCCCCGGTGCGCCAGAATATGGCGAAGCCTTCGAAACGTATATTTATCACGAGATCAAATCGTATTGTGAATACAATGGGATACGCGATTTACACTATTGGCGATCTAAATCGGGGATCGAAGTGGACTTTATTATCAACAATCGTATTGCGGTTGAGGTCAAAGCGAAACCAGTGGTTGCCAATCGAGATCTGAAAAACCTGCGCTTGCTGAAAGAAGAAAACCTAATCGAGCACTACGTTCTGGTTTCTTTGGAATCCTCTCGTCGGATTGTAGACGATATCGAAATTCTGTCATGGCAAGCATTCATTGAAAAACTGTGGGACGGCGCTTACAGCACATGACTGGGTATTGGCGGATAAACCTTCTCTTGCGGCCCTGACTGCTATAGATAACGGTTAAATTCGAGTTCGGATCTGCCCAAAATAAAATCATATGGGATAAATTCCATGCACCGATCCAGACTGGATTTGCTAAGATGGAATGGCACAACGCATCCAGTGCTTGACTGACCCACTACAGGAGTTCCTATGTCTGTATCCTATCGTCGTATCCCTTATGGTGTTGCCAACTTCTTCGACATTCGGAAGGAACAGCAGCTTTACGTGGATAAAACCCGGTTCATCCCAACTCTGGAACAATACGCGTTTGTCTTCCTCATACGTCCTCGACGTTTCGGGAAATCCTGCTGGATGAGCACCCTGTATGAGTATTACGACCGCTCCCGCGCCAAACGATTCGATCTCTTGTTTGGAGATCTCGATATTGCCAAAAACCCCACTGGTACACAGCACCATTATGTCACCTTACATTTTGATTTTTCTCGAGTCGATGATGCGCTGGAAACATTGGAAGAAGTTTTTGAACGATATGTTGGTCGAGTGATCAAATATGCTTGCATGTCCCATCCTGACCTCTTTCCTGAATCAGTCATCCAAGAAATATTGTCTTCCCCCAAAGCCACGGAAAAGCTGGACGAGTTGTTTTTCTATGCCAAACGGCAAGGTATTCCATTGTACGTGCTGATCGACGAGTACGATAACTTTGCCAACACCATTTTGGCTCAAAGAGGGGAAGCAGCTTATCACGAATTCACTCACGGAGAAGGCTTCTATCGGAACTTCTTTGCCATGCTCAAAGGTGGGGCCAGTTCGGGTGAAGGAGGACTGAAACGCTTGTTCATCACCGGAGTGTCCCCCGTCACAATGGACGATGTCACCAGCGGCTTCAATGTTGGTACCAACATCAGCAGGATGTCGGAATTCAACGAACTCCTGGGATTCACCGAAGCAGAAGTACGACAAATTCTAGCGGAGTATCAGAAGCTTGGTGTTTTCGATCACGACATTGAGGACACGATAAATCTGATGAAGGAATGGTACAATGGTTATCGATTCGCAGAGGGGATCACGACCGACCTCTATAACACGGACATGGTGTTGTATTACTTACGTGATTCGGTTCCCAATAAAAGAGGTCCGCGCGAATTGATCGATAACAACATCCGTATCGATTACAGCAAGTTACGACATTTGATGTGGGTGAACCGGAAGCTCAATGGCAATTTTGATGTGCTACAAGAGATCATGAACAATGGCACCATTGTCAGTAATTTGGTCTCCAGCTTTCCGATCAAGCGCATCACGGATCGTGAAAACTTCATCTCCTTACTCTATTATTTTGGTTTGTTGACAATGGATAAACCTCAAATGGAGAAAGCTGTTCTCAAGATCCCCAACCGGACGGTGGCCGATCTGATGTATGGCTATCTGCGAGCGATCTACCAAGAAGCCGACATCTTCCGAGTGAATATCAATCAATTTACCGATCTGATTTATGACATCGGCCTCAATGGCAACTGGGAGCCACTGTTTACTTTTTTAGCAAACGCTCTAAAAGAACAAACCAGTATCCGAGATTACCTTCAGGGTGAAAAAATGGTGCAAGGATTCCTCCTGACCTATTTCAATCTCACGACCATCTACGAATGCCGCAGCGAATGGGAACGCGCCAAAGGATATGTGGATATCTTTTTAATCCCCGACACCTACCGGTTTCCCGATTTGAAATATGGCGTCATCCTGGAGTTGAAATATCTCAAACGGGGAGAATCGTTGAATGAACGTCTGCTGCAAGAGTCACTAGAAGAAGGCCGAGAGCAGGTACAACGTTATCTGCAACAAGATCGATTCAAACCCAAAGAAGGACCGCAATACATCGGTTTGCTGCTCGTGTTTCATGGATGGGAATTGACCGCTTGCGAGCAGGTGGTTGGTAACGGCTAGGGTGAATTTTGGGGAGATGAAAGTTGGCTTGATGAAAAGTTTTGAACCGCTACTCTGCTCGGTGTGAAATCTTCCATCTTTACTAGATTGGGCGAACGCTGTCCTATTTCCAAGAGGTTCCCATGCAATATCCTCTACCAGAGCGAATTGGTGATCCCCGCTTGTTGGTGGGACGTCAAAAAGAATTCGCCTACATCAATCATTGGTTGAGTTTGGTGCCTCGGTTGGCTGCCCGGTCGATGGCAATGTTGGCCCGTAAAAAGAGTGGGAAGACAGCCATCATTCAACGAGTCTTCAATCAATTGTGGGATGCGAATGGTGAGATCATCCCGTTTTTCTATGAGGTCAAAGCCGACAAGATTTGGCTCCCCGATTTAGCTGAAGACTACTTTTGCCGTTTTGCTTCTCAGTACATTTCGTTCTTAGAGCGGACCCCTCATTTGGTTAGGGTACCGTTGACTTTACCAGAGATTCAAGAATACGGAGTGAAAGCAAACCTTCCTCTGTTAGCTCGTGTTGCAAAGGCCATTCTGAACTGTCGAGAAACTGGGCGTCATCATCAAATGTGGACTACTGCGATGGAAGCCCCTCATGGTTTTGCTTCCATTCTGGAGCGGCGCTGGGTGGTATTGATCGACGAATTCCAGAACATGGCCGAATTCGTTTATGCCGATGCCGACTTTAAGGTAAAGCAAGATTCCTTACCCGGCAGTTATCACGAACATTCCGAATCCAAATACGCTCCGATGTTTGTGACCGGATCGTATGTGGGTTGGCTTTCGAGAGTCGTGAGCCAATATCTCGAAGCCGGACGTTTACGATTCTACGAAATTTCTCCGTACCTGGAACCCGACGACGGTTTGGAAGCCGTTTATCGCTATGCCGATTATTATGGTGTGCCTATCACTCCCTCTTGTGCGGAGGCCATCAACGCCCTCTGTCAGAACGATCCGTTCTTCATTTCCTGTGTCATCCAAAGTCACTATCCTCAACGAGACTTCACGGAACTGGAACGAGTCCATGAAACCGTCACTTATGAACTGTCCAATCGAAAGGTAGGGTTTTCTCGGACATGGGCGGAGTACATCGACAATGCTCTAGACCGTATCAACGACACCCATGCCCGAAAGATCCTGTTGTTTTTGACCAAAAATGCGCATCAGGACTGGACTCATAAGGAGATCGCGAAAGCATTGAAATTGGATATCGATCTCAAAGAGTTGCTGAGAAAGTTGTGGCACCTGGTTCATTCGGATCTGATTGCGGAGGGACCGTCTGATATTCGTTTTCAAGGGTTACAAGATGGAACGCTATACTTGGTATTGCGAGAAAGTTTTGAAGAAGAAGTCAAAGAATTTGCCCCGCCCTTAACCGAGGATTTCCAACGCCAGATTCAGGAATTGCAAGGCCAGAAGAAACGACTGCAAGGCAAGCTCAACCAAATGGCAGGCAAGATTGCGGAAGACTTGTTGGCTTCAGAATTGCGGACTCGAAAACGAGTCCGTCTTGCCGATTTTTTTGAAGGCCTGCCAGAAGACAATCCCCAATGGAACCTCATTTCCGTGAACAGTCGTCATCTCCAAAAACGAGCCGATGGCAAACGATTTGAAATCGATGTATGGGCCGAATCGGACGATCAACGCTTGCTCTGTGTGGAAGTCAAAAAACAAGAGACGGCTACCGGGAACACGGTCGTGATGGATTTTTTAGAAAAATTGAAATGGATGCAAGCAGACCATCCGAAACACAAAGTTGTCGGAGCTGTCTTGTCGTTGGGGGGATTTACTAAGGAAGCTCAAGACTTGTGTACGGCACATCAAATTGGGAAGGCGACGCGGTTAAAGTCGATTGATCGGTTTTTTGAGGAGAATTGATCCTGGAAACTATGGCCTGAGGACAGGTGGTTGGTAAACCAGTGGCTGGTGAGGAATCATTATAAGGAGGTTTAACGATGCGACATTTCCATTCCTACGGGCCGACGGATCCGCAGCGTCATTTCACCGTAGATCGTGCCCAATTGGTGAATCGATGTTGTGACTATTTGGTCGGCGATCTCGAAAAAGGAGGGCATTACTTCACGATCTGGGCACCCCGACAGTCTGGAAAAACCTGGCTTATGCTGCAAATGAAAGAAGCCGTAGCACAAAGGTATGGAGAGCGTTTTGAGGTTCGGATGCTTTCCTTGGAAGGACTGCGGGATATGGTTTTCCCCCCCGAATCCCAGTCGGAACCGGATGGTGTCCCACGAGCTTTGAATGGCGAACTCAAGGAAGCCTTTCCCGACCAAGTCCCCATTCACACCTGGGAGGATTTTCGCAATTTATTTTCTAAAACCAGCGGTGTGCTGGATCGCCCCCTACTACTGCTCATTGATGAGGTCGATTGCTTTGATGCACGACTGCTGACTCAACTTGCCGGTCAATTCAGAAAACTATTTCTGAATCGGACTCCCCACTATCTGCATGGCTTGGCGCTGATCGGTGTCCGGGCTGTCGTAGGATTGGAGAGCCACACGGAATCACCGTTTAATGTGCAACGTTCGTTTCACATTCCCAATTTTACGTTGGAAGAAGTTCAGGAGCTATTCCAACAATATCAGGAAGAAAGGGAACAGGTTGTGGCGGCCGATGTCGTTCAAAAAACCTTTGAAGCCACCAATGGGCAACCTGGCTTAGTGGGCTGGTTAGGTGAATTGCTCACGGACACTTATAACGACAACCCTTCCCAACCCATCGGCCTCAAATCATGGCGACATGTCTACCGGCAAGCCACCACGGCTTTACCCAACAACACCTTGACCTACATGATTTCCAAGGCCAGCCTCCCCGAATATCATGAGTTTCTGCTGGCCCTGTTTTCCAACGAAGAAATCCCTTTTGCCTTCCATGATCCACATCACAATTATTTGTACATGCACGGCGTTCTTGGTTTTCAACAGAAAGCCGATGCCAAAGGCGAACGCATCAATATCTGTCGATTTGCTTCCCCGTTTGTCCAAAAATGCTTGTTTGACGCCCTGCACCGCGATTTAAGACGTAGCGGCCTTTTAGGTCAGGGACAAACGGCACCGCTGGATTTGACCGACCTTCCCGCCGATTGGATCAATCCAGATCGCATTGACCTACCTGCCATTTTGCAAGCTTACCGTCGCTACCTTCAGCGGTTGAATGAGGCTGGGCAAGATCCTTGGAAGCAGCAACCCCAGCGTACCAATCTCAACGTCACCGAAGCGGTGGGGCATTTCCATTTATACGCTTGGCTCACCAATGCCTTGAATGGATTTGCAACGGTGTCGCCTGAATTTCCCACGGGTAACGGACAGGTGGACCTATCGATCAGTACCCAACAGACCCAAGCCATCATTGAGGTCAAGAGCTTTAGCAATGTCTCAAAATTAAAGGCCTCTCAGCAACAAGCCGCCCGTTATGCCCATCAGCTCGGATTGGATGAAGTGATGCTGGTCGTGTATGCTCCTCTGTTTCCTCAACAACGAGTGGATGCGTTTTGTGGGGAGATGCATGCCGACGTTGAGGACGAATTTCGGATTCGCGTATATGTTGAGGTGATTGGCCAGCTATCGATGTGATCTCCACTTTTTATGATTTGATAACGATTCAATTTTAGATGTTTATAACATCAACGAAAGGAGATGCTCCAGGATCAATTGACACCGTGAGGCCGAATATTCTAATCTTATGTAGAAATGTTGATCTCACCGAGAACCCCACATAGAGGCTCCCATGAAACGACCCAACCCGTTCCAGAAATCACTTTTCCTTGTTATCGCCTTAACCATGTGGACATTCAGTTGGGTTCTCACCAGCCACGCCCAATCTGCCTCAACCGAGAACTCCGATTTTCCCTCTACCCCCATTTTACGCATAGAAACCGGATTTCACACCGCAGTAATTCGGCGAATCGATGTGGATGCTCAAGAACGTTTTGTGGTTTCAGCGAGTGACGACAAATCCGTTCGGATTTGGGACCTCCACACCGGGAATTTATTAAGGACCTTCTACCTCCCTGCCACCGAAGGGGATGTCGGTAAAGCCTACGCCGTTGCCATTTCACCGGATGGGAACACAATCGCAGTGGGTGGGTTCACCCAGCAAAATGGAAAGTCACAAGTGATCTACTTATTTGATCGGCAATCGGCCCAAATCAGCCATCGCATTACTGGATTGGAGAACGCCGCCCTGAATCTAACTTATTCACCAGACGGCAAATATTTGGCCGCATCGTTGGGCGGTGCCAACGGTATCCGCATCTATCGAACCTCGGATTACGAGTTTATTCGAGCCGACCGAGATTATGCTGATCGTTCAAATTGGGCTGATTTTGATCCGCAGAACCGTCTGATCACCACTTCCGATGATGGCAAATTGCGACTTTACGATTCCAATTTTGAGTTGATCCGATCCGTTTCAACCAACAAACAGCCATTTGCAGCAGTGTTTTCTCCTGAGGGGTCTCACATTGCGGTGGGGTATGATGGTGAAACCTCAGTCGATGTTTATGATGCTGATACCCTCAAGCTGCTTTTTTCTGCCGATACGACTTTGGCAAACAATGGAAATCTCGGAAGCGTGGCGTGGTCAAACAATGGTCACACCCTTTATGCGGGGGGAAGATACGATAAAAATGGCGACAATCCCATATTCCGCTGGAGCCAAAAAGGAAGAGGTGCTTTTGCTGAATGGGTTGCCAGTCAAAATACCATTATGGATTTGAAACCTCTGAAAAACGGGGGTTTGCTGGTAGGGAGTTTCGACCCTGTCCTCGCGAAGTTGGACAGTATGGGTAATCCCGATTGGAGCCTTCGTCCCCAGTTCACAGATTTCCGAGGGCAGCGTTTGCACAACTCGATTCGGCTTTCGGAAAACGCCGATATCGTTCATTTCGGTTTAGAATTATGGGGTAAAAATGAGGTCCAGTTCTCGTTGCGAAGTTTCGAGTTGACCCTATCCCCACAAAATAAGTCCTCGCTCTTCCCTGCCATTACGGAAAGTAATTCGATTCACGTGGAAAACTGGATCGACCAACTCAATCCTCAACTCAACGGGACTCCTCTTTCACTCAAACCGTATGAAAGGTCGCGTAGTCTGGCCATTGCCCCGGATGAGCAATCTTTTGTGCTCGGTTCCGAATGGCACCTCCGGCATTACGACCGTGATGGCAAACTACGGTGGATGAAGCCTGGGCCATCAGCCGTCTGGACCCTCAATATCAGCCGCGATGGACGATTTGTGGTGGCGGGTTTTGGGGACGGGACGCTGCGTTGGTATGACCTAAAAACCGGGGACGAGCAACTCGCCCTGTTTGTGATGACGGATCAGCGTTGGGTCGCGTGGATGCCCGAAGGTTTTTATGCGGCTTCGGAGGAAGCCAAATCGCTGATTGGCTATCAGTTGAATAACGGAGACACGCAAGCGCCTTCGTTTGTAAAGGTGGGGCAACTTTATGAACCATTTCATCGTCCTGATTTGCTGCAAGCACGAATTCAAGGTGACGAAGCCTTGATTGCACGTGAACTGAAGAAAATCGGCGATGTGCGGCAGGTATTGGCCCAAGGTCTGCCGCCGAAAGTGGAATGGGATGTGAAATCGAAAAATCTCACGTATGAGACCACACGGTTTGAGCTTCCCTTAAAAATCACCGATCAGGGCGGAGGTATTGGTCGGATCGAAGTGCGAGTGAATGGCAAATTGTTGCCAAAGTTGTCCACCAAAGCTGAGGATTTGAATCGTTTTACGAGCTACAGTTCTGCCGATATCAAAGGAGACTTAACGCCAGGGAAAAATGTGTTATCGGGTAAAGTTTATAACAAAAAGAATAGTGTGGTCTCCGAATCTGCCGAGATGACCATCCATGTGGAGCTACCTGATAAACTGCCCACACTCTATGCCATCGCAGTAGGCGTGGCAGAGTATCGCGACCGCGATCTGGATCTCGAATATCCCGATGACGACGTTCGTGAGTTGAAAAAGGTTCTGGAAACCCACAAGCATCCTCTGTTCAAAGCGGTTCACGTCGAAACGTTGATCAACCGGCAAGCCACGGTGAAAAATATCAAAGCCACTTTCGAGAAGCTTCGTCCCAAAATCCAACCGCACGATATTTTTATTCTCTATCTGTCTGGACACGCTATGGCTTTGGGCGGCGAATATCATTTCCTCCCGCGGGAATTTATTTATCGAAACAATGAGGCGTTGAAGACGGATAGCCTTTCCGAAAATCGAATCAATGAATTTCTACAAGAGAACGTGGCTGCTCAGAAGAATTTGATCATTCTGGATAGTTGTCATGCGGGGAGCTTCGGCCCGGAGGTGGCGTTTCGGTTGAAAAATCCGATGGCAGAAAAAACGGCGATTGCCCGTTTGATGAATAAAACCGGATCGGCGGTCCTGTATGCGTCAAGCGATCAGGATTATGCCTTGGAAGGCTATAAAGGTCACAGTTTGTTCACTTGGGTTTTGCTGGAAGGTCTCAAAGGGAAGGCCGATACCAGTGCTCCTGGTTCTCCCGGACATGGCGAGGTTTCAGTGAGCGAACTGGCCAACTATTTGGAGGACATGGTCCCGATGATCAGCCACCAAGCCTTTGGTTTTGAAACCTTTCCCATGCGTGATGTGCGAGGTCATTCGTTTCCGATCACTAAAATTACCACCCGTTGATCCACTCCCAATCATCACGCTCCAACCATCAAACTTCAATCATCTACTCGCCATAGTTCCGATGAATCGTTTCTTAGCATGGATTGAAAAACTCAATCATCTCCTCACGACCTTTGCGTTTTTGGCAGTTCTCGGTGTTTTGTTTATCAGCTATTGGGGGTATGGAGCTTCACCGCTATACTACTTCAAACAGCTCGCTGTGGCGGATCAAGAGTTGGATCGAAAGCAACGGCAATTTGAAATGGAAAGTCAGCTTTCCGATCAATTCAATGAGCTGGGCAATCGCTTTTTGAATCTTGGCAAATATGAAGACGCAGCCCAAGCCTTTCAAGAATCGTTGACCTTGAATAAGTACAATGCGCACGCTCAGTTCGGACTCTTTAAAGCCAAGCTGTTGCAGCCTTCCCAAGCCAAACAAGCCGATCTTTCCGTGATCCGACAACGGATCGAACTCTTGCTCAAGCACCATCCTGACGACCCACACGGATTGGTGGCTCGTGCGTTATGGAACTATAATTTGGGGCAATCACAAGTTGCCGAAACGATGTTCCGACAAGTCGTGTCGCGACACCCTGAAGTCAGTGAAGCCCTCTATGGACTCGCCACCTTGAAGATCCGAAAACCGGATTATCCCGAAGCCATCTCCTTACTAGAACAGGCCACAGAGCAAGCCCCGTTTGAGGCTCGATATTGGAATAATTTGGCATATGCGTATTATCAAAACGAACAGTATGCACAGGCAACGCAGGCTTATGGAAAAACACGACTTTTGGATGGTGACTACGCGCTCCCTTGGCTTGAAGAAGCTCAAGTGGTGCTCCTCGACAAAGAAAATGTTGAGCGATCCCAAGTCCTCGTGAAACAATTCCTCAAGTTGATGTCGGATGAAAAGGTGTCGCGTCTTCCTAAGAATCAGGCTGCTTATCTTGTTGTCACCACCCAAGGCACAATCCGTTTGAGCACTCAGGACATGAAACGCAGTTTGGCCCACCGTTTCTTGGCCTTGCTACACTTCTTAAACAACCAACCCGATTTATCTCAACAAGCCCTCCATCAGAGTTTTTGCCTTTCCCTCGATCCTGCTGAAAGCAGTCGAGTGAACGATGCTTTGAAACACTACGAAGCAAAGCTCGTCAAAAGTTATCCAAATGTAGAACCGTTTTTGCAGGATTTTGATGCAGCGATTCAATATTGGACGATCAACGGTTGCTCTGCGGAGCACTGAGGAGCAAAATGGAAAATCCCGCTTGATATTGATAAAGTAGGGAGAACGCCGAAATGAAGATTTGGGCCGCCGCCACAACGCTGCACTTGGTCGAATCTCGTTTTGAAGAATACACCCAACTGCGTTTGCAACTTTTTTTGCAGCGGTATGTCGATGACTTTTCGCCTGCGGTAGCAGAGAGCATCCGGGCAACTCCCTCGATCCATTCTCAATTGAATCGGCTGTTTGAATACGCTGCCGGAACCGATATCAAGCTTTACGTCTTGATCGACGAATACGACAACTTTGCTAATAGTCTTTTGGTCGATTCGGGGCAGCAAGCGTACCATGCTTTGACACATGGAGACGGGTTCTTTCGTCACTTTTTTGCGATCTTAAAGGGGGGGACCAGTGACTATGGAGCGGGTATTTCCCGGTTGTTCCTGACGGGCGTTTCTCCCATGACCTTGGACGATGTGACCAGCGGATTCAACATTGGAGACAACCTGAGCCTCACCTCGGAGTTTGACGAAAGTGATCCAAGGGTTTTTGCTAGCGTATCTGAACCTCAGCGATGTGTTTTTTTGCCGAAGTGAATACGAATTCCACAAAGGTTATGTGGATCTGTTTCTAGAACCATTCGTGGCCAAATATCCCGACATTCGGCATGGTTTTTTGATTGAATTGAAATACCTCAAACGCAAGCAATGGGACGATGCCAAGGCTGAAAAACTGATGACGAAAGCCGAGAATCAGTTGATAACTTACCTCCAAGATCCTCACTTGAAGCATTGGGAAACCTTGCAATTCACCGGGGTGATCTTGATCTTTTGTGGATGGGAACTCAAAGCCATGCGGGAAGTGCAATGGCATCCCCGGAAGGATTTGAACCTTCCACCTGCAGATTAGAGGTCCCCGATTTTGAGTATCCCGCTGCATTGACAATAGAAAGGATCGTGTTTACATTGAGGCACATTGCATGCAATTCATTTAATTTAATCAATAGGAGCCAGAATGACTGTATCCGTGAGAGTGAGTGATGAGTTTTTTAACCATGCCAAGGCCGTAGCTCCCCGAAATACAAGGTCTGCAAACCAACAAGTGGAGCACTGGGGAAAAATTGGAAGACTGGCTGAAATGTACCCAGAGTGGAACTACCGCAATTTAGCTGAATTTCTGCGAGGGGTAACAGAAGATGAACTAGGACAAGTCGAAGCATTTGACCCTGAATCGTTATGAAACCTGAACGAACTCATCTTTTCAAACAACAATGCCAAAAGCTTCGTCCTTCACAAAAAGATAAATGTGTCGAGGTCATTAAAGATATTCTCGCCAATCCTGGAATAGGTAGCCCAGGGAAAGAAGAGTTTCGTGAATACCTTCACATGTCTTATGAAGATGAGTATGGCAAACGAGTGATCAGTTATCGGATTGTCGGGAATCACCTTCGATTCATTTCCAATTTTCAAGTGTCCCTCAAAATCTAGAACGTTCTCACTCCAAAGATTTTCATCTATCCAATGATCAAATTCGTCTGAGGAAGATGACGTTGTCGCGGACCATTGCCGTCTGCCCGTCTGGACCTGTCGCGCGTCGTTCAATGGCGGCAACGTGAAGGTAGGACCAATCATTACCACGTAAGGACAGCGACGCGAGCGTTTCATCGGCGGTTGGGTATTGCGTGTTGGGTGCAGCCCAGGACCAAGGCGCACGAGAAGCATGCTCGACAATCAATAAATGTCCGCCGCGTGAGACTGCTTCCGCCGCACGGCTCAGAACTTTTGCACGTGGCCAGTCTATGGGAGAATGCAGAAAACTCACGGTAACCAGATCAAAAGTGCCACTCGGGAACGAGCGAGCGAGGTCGTGCCGTTCAAATCTGATTAGATTTCCTACCCCGTTCCGGCTTGCATTGGCAGCAGCATATTCGAGCGCAATCGATGAGATATCCACCGCTAACACAGTCCAACCCTGAATCGCCAACCAGACCGCATCGTCCCCTTTTGCGCATCCCAATTCTAACGCGCTGCCAGGTGTCAGTCCCTCGGTGAATTTCTGAAGCGCAACACCCGGTCTGCCATTCGTCTCGGGCGAGGCGCTACGATAGATATCTTCCCAGATTTGTTCCGCTTCTGTTTTCTGCATGTTGGGTATTTCTGTTTTCTGCATGTTGGGTATTTCTGTTTTCTGCATGTTGGGTATTTCCGTTTCTGTTTTCTGCATGTTGGATATTTCCGTGTTTATGGTTGTGTTAGAAGGCCGACGCAAACTATGCGCTAGTGGTGAGTATTACTTGCGACCATGGCACTCAAGGTGACGACCAAGGTTGCATTTGCATCGGGATCACGACATCTCCTGTGGCAAAGATGCCCGTCACCGAGGTTTGCTGCTGACCGTCAACAACGATCAGCAAAATGTGCTGCCTTACCTGGATGGGCTAGAGTGCAACAACCTACCCGGTAAAACTGTCTCGGTTTATGATGATTTCGAATCTTATTAGGTTATTTCAAGCAACTTAATAAAGTACATTAAGTGATACGGCAGTCAACTCAAAAAACTTTTATTGTTACATGAGAATGAATGCTATAAACATGGTGCATGTTTAAAAGCAGTAATTTTCAAACACGTTCTTCCGTCACGTTCTTCCGTTGACCCAAATGGCACAGGATGTAAGTAATGCCCCGTGATAACCGAATGTCCCGTATGCTTCATGTGCTGATCCACATGGATCGGCATTTGAAACGCGTGACTTCTAAAGAGATTTCGAAAATGCTTAGCACCAATCCCGTTGTGGTGCGCCGTATGATGGCCGGGCTGAGGGACAAAGGCTTTGTCACGTCTGAGAAGGGGCATGGCGGCGGTTGGGAGCTGACGTGTGGCCTGGACTCGATCACATTGCTAGACGTTTTTCAGGCCATTGGAAAGCCGCCACTTTTTAGCATGGGTCCGTACGCAGATCACCCGGACTGCCTCGTTGAACAGGCCGTAGACGCACGCATGGAAAAAACACTCGGAGAGGCCGAAACCCTGCTCATGAAACGATTCAAAGCGATCACAGTTGAGGAGATTGCAAAGGATTTTGAACAACGGTATTCGAAGCACCAAGCTCAAGTCAGTGCAGAAGGCGTGTGTTCGGAAACAAAGTCGTCAAACTAGGTTCACGAAATCCCCGCGAAGCCGCGTGGGATAAGTGGCGCACCCGGAAGGATTCGAACCTTCGACCTGCGGATTAGAAGTCCGATGCTCTATCCAGCTGAGCTACGGGTGCTGCCGTGGCTTGGGTAGTAGTAGGCAAAAAAGAAAAACGAGGAATTTATAAGATTGCCAAGAGCATGACAAGTCTTTTGCTCACTTCTTTGGCTCACTTCACCTGATAGATTTCTTGGTCAGAGGGGTACTGACTGTTGCGAACATCCTCGGCCCAATTTTCAATCGCTTGCTGGGCAACTTCTGACAGATTGGCATATTGACGCACAAACGAAGGCAAGCGGCCTTGCGTCATACCCAGGATGTCGTGAAACACTAAGACTTGTCCATCAGTGTAACGCCCTGACCCGATTCCAATCGTGAGCACCGGCACCGATTCGGTGATCTTTTGAGCCACCTCTTCAATCACACATTCCAACACCATCGCGAACACTCCAGCTTCGGCCAAGGCCTGCGCTTCTTCGATCAGTCGGTTGGCATCATCGTCGGTTTTGCCATCGATTTTATAACCATACACGTTGACCGATTGCGGACGAAATCCCAGGTGCCCCATCACCGGCACCCCGATGCGATTCAACTGCGCAATGGATTCCAGAATGCTGGCATCCGTCCCTTCCATCTTCACGGCACCGGCACCAGATTCTTTCATCACATGCACACAGTGGCGTACTGTTTCTTCGGTGCTCACCCCAAAACTTCCAAAGGGCATATCCGCAATCACCAAACGATCAGGAGCGTTTCGAACGACAATGTCGGCATGGTAGATGATGTGTTCTAGAGTCACCGGTAGGGTGCTTTGGCGCCCTTGGATCACGTGTCCTAAGGTGTCTCCCACTAAAATCATGTCCACCGAAGATTCTTGGATCATGGTTGCTGAAAAAACATCATAGGCCGTAAGGCACACCAGTTTTCGTTTTCCTTTGGTTTTGACAAGTCGGGGAATCGAATATTTTTTCATCGCGCTTCCTTCTGGAAATGAGGGGCCAGAGTTACGACGTCACGAGAGACGTCAACACCAAGTGTCGTTCCATATCTACCGATTCGATCCTTAGTTGGAGGATCGTTCCAATTTCATGCGTTTCCAAGCCTGAGACCGAAAAGATGTATTGAATGTCTTCTTGAATCACCTCAATACGGCCATTGTGCAGATGACGGCGAACGGTGACGGGAAAGACCTCCCCAGTATGCTGGGCCAAGTATTTTGCTTTCCAGTGATTCGTCACATCCCGTTCAGCGCGGTTATACAACTTTTGCGCGCTATCGATTTGTTCCGCCCATCCCATCATTTGTTGCTCATCGAATCGGAACGTTTTCGTGAGTTGGTAGTGAACCAACTGCTGTTGACTCACTAAATCGACAAAGCGCCGAATGGGAGAGGTTGCTTGCATATAATAATCACACCCTAGCCCTGAGTGAAGGTCTGGAATTGTCGATAACCGGACCGGCTCCATATTGACATGTTCTGGTGTGACAGGCTGCCCCGTCGGCACTTCTTCCACAATTTCGTACGGTGCTTGTGTGCGATAAACTCCCGGGCACTCATGTTCTTGGAAGAAACGCCCGACCGCTTGGTTGACCAAAATGGCCAGCTCTTCCACCAAACCGTTAGCTGGCGTATTGCGATTGAGGGGAACTATTCGAATTTGTTCAGGATTGCTGATATCCACTTCCACTTCTTTGCGCGAAAAACTGAGTGCTCCTTTTTCCTTTCGTTTTTGTCGTAAGGCCTCGCAACATTCCGATAGAATCTTCCAAAATCCCTCATTGGCTTCAATCGCTTGATCCACGGCTTCATAACTCAAGTTGGCTTCGACCTGAATCAACCCTTGTTCAAATCCTTGGAAGACCGCATTGCCGTTTCGAAACAAATGAAATTGAAACCCTACCGTGGGGCGTACCTCCCCTGCTTTCAAAGAAAACCTACCATTGGAAAGTACCGAAGGAAACATGGGAAAAATATGTTTCAACGTATACACCGAGGAAAGGCGCTTTTCCGCTTCTTGAAAGAGGACCGATTCGGATGCAATCGCGTCTGAAAGATCTGCGATATGCACCACCACTTGAACCCCTTGGGCCGTCCATTCCAACACAGACAGCGCATCATCGTAATCTTGGGTTTTCGCCGCATCGACGGTGTAGGTCGCAATGGAAGTCCAGTCTTTGCGTTCCGGTTGAGGTAAATCCTGCTGGGCTAGGCGTTCGGCAACTTCGAGCACTTCTGTAGGCCATTCATAACGCACGGAAGCACGCAACAACACCAAGCGGCACCACGAAATCGATTGCCCAATCTTCTGTAAAAACGCCCGCAATTTACGGTCTTCATCTTCATTTTCCAGAATGCTTCCTAAATTGAGAACCGGAGCCAAAGTCTTCCAATAGCCTGAATTTTTTCCATAGACCAACACAGATTGGAGTTGCTTCACCCATTCCTGTTGCTCCTGACTGAGTTCTGTTTCTGCGGTCCAGCGGCTTTCTTCAATATCGAGCAACCATTGTTTCACATTCGCCTGCCATTGCTGCTGGGCACGAATCCGTTGCAGTTGTTGATCAAACTGTTCCAGTTCGATGGCGGTTCGAGGAATGTAATTGTCATTCTTGCGTTTGAAAAGCCGACGTTCCTCCTCTAAGGCCAGGAACAGCGCGACTCGTTGAAGCGGGTCTGACGGTTCATCCAAAAAGTCGGCGGCCATATCGTCTATGGTGTAGGTGCATCCAGGCTCCATCAATTCATAGATGGTCTCCAAATCCTGAGTCTTAGCCATTGCTTTGGCCTGCTCCAATTGTAGACGAAGCGTTTGATGGGCTTGTGGTTTGTCGGAAACTAAAGAGGCCCCTGACCAAATTAACGCAAGCCGGTTGTGCTTCATGAGCACATCTCTGCCTTGTAGCGGTGCAATCGATAATTTTTCTTTTTGAATGCCAGAAATCCATCCAGCAACGAGGTGACTTTCTTTGTAATACAGACAATATTGATGAACAAAGGCATTGAGTTCCATAGAAGGGGCTTACCAGGGAAGGAAATTGAAAATTGAGGCCATCCTAGCCAAAAAAATCAACCTACTATAGATGGGAAGGGATGAAAAGGGGGGTCACAAACGCCACGTCAGGGCAGCGATAATGAGGGTTCCTTGAAAGCTCACGTCGTTCGAAGCATCGGGGGTCTGAGCTTGCCCCACAAAAAAGTTATCGGTGATCACTGGAGTATTGCTGATTAAATTCAACGCAAACCGAAAGCCAAACGTTTCGCCATTGATGTCCAATCCGACACGTCGGAAACTCACAATGGCATCAAAATTTTTCGTTTTGGTCGTTCGGACAAAATCATTTTCAGCACTTCCCCGAAAGCCTCCTTCATAGGCTCCATCAATCGACGCCACCCCAAATCCCACATAGATATCAAGCCCTTCATCAGAGGCACTCAAAAAATGAAAGGTGGGACCAATAAAATCATAATGCACCTTCATCTTGAGAATGGGATAGGAGGATTTAGGACCTGTATGCTGGAAGGCCACAATTCGATCCAGGTGAGCCGAGGTGGTGTGGTAATACAGCAGCGCGACGTCAAATCCAAAAGCCAAGCCAGGCCACACGTATTCGAATGAAAAGGGGGGAAGCGCTCGGAGAATCGGTTGCAACACCCCCGTGTCTTCCATGCCATCGGGCCGATAGGCATAATCGAAAGACATTTGAGGAGGAGCAAATGGATTTTGAAAGGCGTCGTTGCCGGTCATCGCTTCAAACGGATGTGGATCATTGAATCGCATCGCTGAAAATTCAAATACCCCTAAACGGATGAAAGGTTCTCCAGCAGCCACTCCTGCTCCGGCAGCAGCCTCATCGCCAATCTCTTGGTCCACCTGATCCGCAAATTCCTCTTCTTGGGCCTGCACTTCCCAAGGGAATCCCAGACACAACCATCCGAGCAGCAAAAATCCCCAGCCAATGGAAGTCCATTTCCAATTTTTTTGGATGTTCATCATGATCATACTCCGTTACGAAAAAACTTGGGAAACCCCTCTTTCCCACTACCTCAATGATGCAAAACACAATCCGGAACTGAAGAAACCTAATCCGGAACTGAGAAAACACAAATAGGTATTGAAGGTCGCAATGTACTCAATAGATTTTGACTTCTCAGACAAAGTTCAAAATTGACCTTTCGGGTACGAAGCACCTATGCTTATTTTTTATGATGCCATCGAGTGGCCCACAGCCATTTTCCCAAAATGGCTGATGGTTAATCCATTCTGTCTTTCAATGATGAGGAGCCGTTTTGCCCAAAGAAATCGAACGTAAATTTTTAGTCACCAGTGACGCTTGGCGGCAGCTTGGCACGGGCCGAGCGTATCGACAAGGTTATCTGGCAATCACTTCCACCCATACCGTACGTGTGCGTGTCGTAGGAGACCAAGGTTACTTAACCGTCAAAGGAAAACTTTCTGGAATCACTCGGCTGGAATATGAATATCCGATTCCTGTCCAAGAAGCCCATGAAATGCTCAATCAATTGTGTGAAAAACCCTTGATCGAAAAAACTCGCTACTGCGTCGAATGTAAAGGGCACATCTGGGAAGTGGATGAGTTTTCCGGTGAAAATCAAGGCTTGGTGGTGGCGGAAGTCGAGTTGGAATCAGAAGACCAACGGGTAGAATTGCCTGAGTGGGTCGGTCAAGAAGTTTCCGAAGATTCCCGTTATCTCAATGCCAGCCTCGTCAAAAACCCCTACTCACACTGGTCGCAGAAATAATTTCACTCAGGAGGTTGCATGATGGGATCGGATCATTTTGTTTCCTACTTTGCCAAGAGCTATGCACAAGCTCGGAATCACTTTGAGCAGGCTGCACAAAAGTTGGGGTGTGAAATCACGTCTTATCGCAATCCAGCCCGTGGAAAAGACGGGGAACCCCTTACCACCGATACCTGTTATCTCGGTCCCGAAACCCCTCAAAAATGTGTGATTGTTTGTAGTGGCACACATGGGGTTGAAGGCTATTTCGGGTCTGGTTGCCAAGTCACATGGCTCCAAGAATTGGGAAAGCAACCGCTTCCTACAGGGTTGGGCATATTGTTTATCCATGCCATCAATCCACACGGTTTTTCATGGTCCCGTCGTGTGACAGAGGACAATGTGGATCTCAATCGCAATTTCATCAACCATCAAGCAGGCATCTATCCCGAAAATCACGGATATGAACAACTCGCTCCTTATGCCGTTCCTTCGCATTGGGAAGGCCCTCAAAAGGATCAAACCGATCAGTACCTTCTCGCCTTTGCTAAAGAACACGGAGAAAGCCAACTCACTCAAGCCCTCGCTGGGGGACAGTATCACTTTCCTCAAGGGTTGTTTTACGGAGGGAATCGACCTACCTGGTCGAATCAAACCTTATTGTCAATTGCCAGCACGCTCCCTCCTAGTGTGGAAGAGGTGGTTTTTATCGATCTTCATTCTGGCTTTGGCGAGTACGGCATGGCCCAACTATTCTATGATCCCATTCAAGAACAAATTGAGCGTTGCCAAATCATTTTCGACCCGGCTCGTGACGGTTTGGATATTTCCCTTCCTCAAAGCTCAGGGGCTTATGTCACTCCTGGCGATACCAATTCAGCCCTCACACATCACCTTTCCAACAAAGTTGTCACTCCCGTCTGCATCGAATGTGGCACCGTTTCCATTCCTGAACTCCTGAACACGCTTCGAGTAGAAGCTTCGTGGCATATTTATGGGAACCGCCATTCTGACTTTGCACCACAAATCCAACAAGCCATGACCCGCGCGTTTTATCCCGATGATCCCGAGTGGAAATTGGATATCTGGAAAGCCATCCAGTATGTCATCCATGCTGCTGTAGAAGCCCCAAAGTTTGCTTAGCGTGCGAATCACCTTACATGAATTAAAACAAATCTGGTTTAACTGTGGGGTTTTGAAGCGCATCCACGGTTTCTGGTGAATACGTCAGAAACCGGGAGAGGGTTTCGATTTCACTTTCAGGGAGGGGATAACGGGATACAAATTCGATAGATAAATGGAGCGGGGGAGGCGGTTCGTCTGATTCGTACAATTCTAAAGGCGTGAGATCTGGAGGAATCAACAAAGGATAGGCATGTTCGTTGGGGTTGAGCACGATGACCGACTCCAACCCCAACTCCTCAAAAGCTTGTTCGAAAAGCGCCTTACGGTATCCATAGTGAGTGCAACCCAAAAACGCATACAGCGGATCAAAAGCCTCCGAGCGTTGAAGCAACGCCATAGCAACAAAATGCTTGATGGTTTGATACACCTCGTTGCCATTTGGATCATTAGAAATCATGGTCGCCAGCCCAGTGCAGGGTTGGGAAATGATGCGATTGTCATCGATCCCCGCTGCCATCAGGCGTTTCGAATACGTTTGCTCTTCGATGGTTGTGTCCGTCGCTAACAGGATGACTCCCGCATTGGGATGAGGTTCTAGGTGCTCGCGAATGAGAGAAACTCCCACATCGACAATACCGGCAACGGGTAGCTCTTGGTTTTGGATAAAAGGCGTGTCGTGCATCAACACCGACAGAGAATTGCAGGCCACAAAAATTTGATCGGGTTGATACCAATGGTGAATCCCCTTTAGGGCATCATTAAACACACGAACTTTTTGGTCACGAGTTTTCATCTGGTTGTATCCCAGATCTTCTGTGGGCACCGCATTGACATACTTGATCGTGAGATCACCAAAGTAACTGGCACGTGTTAAATGGTTGGCCAATAATGCACAGACGGATAAACCGCCTAAACCGGAATCTGTAATTGCTATCTTCATTGAGGATGTTTGCAACCGAAGCTTGTCACAAGGATCGTAGAAATGGGGGTGGGATCAAGGGGCATGCACCTGAGGTATTATACCAGGCATGACAAAAATGTAGCAGGAATCTTCTTCCGTGATGTATTCATCAAGTTTTTCAACTGCGTCATCCAAACGAATGCCAATATGCCATCCGTCGGTTTGTTTTTCAATCCATCGGACTTCACCTTCGCGGGTCAGAAATTCTTTCTGCCACGACAGCCCATGATTTTTTTCCACATGAAAACGAACTTGATACGAACGACCATTTTCAAGAGGAACACTACTCACGATATGCAATCCGTGAGTTGACCAATCGAGGACCTCACCTCGCCCAAAGTGACGGTTCATCTCCATCGACAATTGATGATGGTAGGTGATCGATAAGCGATGGTGATACTCATGCCGAACTTCCATTCGATCTGCTATAGTCCCCAAGATTTCCTCACGTTTCCGGTTATTGGAAGATCGATAAATTTTAATAATTGTTCGCACAAAAGAACCATGATCTGGGTGATGAAAGCCCTGCAAAAAGTGCTAGCATATAGCCACAACACCAAGGAAAGCACAACATCAATTAAACAAACTACCAACCCAGTCGCTCTCTGTTTTTACAATATTCGAGAACAAAGAATCAACTGCGTTTTTCTTCCGCTAGGGACACTGCTTTCGCTGCAAACTGGTCTGCTAATTCCTGTTCTCCCATTTCATCGTAGATATCAGCGAGCATTTCGCAGGTACCGACTAAAGGGTAAACCGCAACCGCTTGTTCGAGAATGGAAACCGCATCGGCTAAAAAATTGTCATCCATCAGCTCTTGGGCTTCTGCTTCCAAACCGTCAACATAAGCTTGAAGTGCGGTATGGGAGTCTTCATGAGCGGCATCGAATGACAAGGCGCGGTGCCAGTAATCAATCGCGATTTTGACTTCGCGTTGTTTCTGGTGAATCACTCCAATACGATACAACCAATCGGGGTTGTCTTCTTCAGCTAACAATGCCTGATACAGATCCGCAGCTTTTGTATAGAGGCGCTCCTCAAAATATTGATCCGCTGCCACAATCATATCCTGGATATTAAATAAACCATGAGACTTTGCCAGTAGTTCACCCAGATAGGTAAAATATTTGAGCATGCTGAACGGTTTCTTTAAATGCCGATACAGAATGGCCAAATTCAACACCGTAATGCGGTGTGCCCGTTCGCGTTTCACAATGCCCTGAAACATCTCTTTGGCTTTTTCCAGATCTTCTCCATACACCGCATACGCAATACCCAGGTTGGTTTCAATGATGGTATTTTGTGGACTCAACTGAGCCGCCTTCTCATAAGCTTGAATCGCCAATTCTCCAAATCGTGCCACGTCATACAGCACGCCTAAATCGAATTGAACTTCCCAGGAATCAGGATGGGTTTGGGCTTGTTTTTCAAATCGGGGGATCCAAATTTCAGCCCCTTCAGCATCAGTTTCTTCCACCTCCGCTTGTTGCTCTAGATGTTGTTGTAAGACGAACTGTCGCGGGAGCTCTTGATTTTTTATGGTGGGAATGTCGTCTTTATAATGACGTTGGTACCCCATACGGCGGTACACATGGAAACGTTCGACCCGACGGGTTTGCTTCACCAGCGCTTCATCAAACGTCATGACATTGAATTGGCATCCCGCCAAATTGTAGCGGGCATGCTGATAATCTGGCCGGAGTTTGAGGGCTTCTTGGTACATCCGCACCGCCTTAGGAGCTTGCTTCACATGACGATAGGCATTCCCAACCTGATTCATGAGTTGGTAGTTCTTGGGTTCAGAACGCAGAATGCCTAAACCCATCGCCACTGTCTTCTCCCATTGGGAGGTGTCCAAGTAGCGATGAAATTGTTTATGCGCTTCCTCCAAATAGGACCGATCTAACTTGATGGCTTCGCTCAAATCCAACATGGCCCGATTGTAAAGTTTTTTGGCCATGTTTTGGACTGCGGTTTGCCAATGTTGAGCTGCTTCTTGCGAATGGGAGGGAGGTGAGGTGGATTCTGCCATGTTGCTCCACTTTCTATGCTATACTTCACACCATTGTCTGACCGTTAAGTCACTCAAACTGATGCGAAAGGAATCTTATGAAGTACTGGATCGTTCTGCTATTCATCATGAGCCTACCCCTCATGATCCTACCATTAGAAGGACAAGCAGCCACACGTTCACAAAAAATTTATAGCATCTTTAATGAAGTGAATGCCAACACCATGCACCTTTTGGATACATTCTATCATCCTGATATCGTGTTTGAAGATCCACTCGGCTCGATCCAGGGATTGCCAGGGTTGAAAGCGTATTACCAGAACATGTATACTAATGTGACATCGATCAAATTCGATTTTAGTAACGAAGTGATTCAAGATCATACCCATGTGGTGATGTGGACTATGATTCTTCAGGCTGACGGGCTGAACGGTGGCGATGAAGTGAAATTAGACGGCAACTCAGTCATCACCTTTCATCCTAAGGAAGACCGTGTGATCTATCATCGGGATTACTTCGATATGGGGCAGTTCATTTATGAGCACATTCCCGTGTTGGGGTATGCCGTTCGCAAAGTGAAAGAGCGTTTGCAACATACAGAATAGCATTGGGAACTCACAGGGCGATCCTAAGAAAATACATGGGATAAAGTCGTTTGTGTCTATTCAATGGAGTTTTAGGTATAATCTTTGCGTAGATTGCCAATAGGCCTATTCAATCTCGATGAGAACTGGATGAGAAACCCGCATGGAAAAACCCGAACTTCAAAGCCAACTCAAACAAAAATCAGCAGGTGCCAACAAAAGCGTACGCTTGGATGTGGTGCAAGGGACAATCCACGTTATCGATATCCAATGCTTACCTGGGGTCTTTAAAAAACAAAATATTTGGTCTTCTGAAATCCGCCGCCGTCGCAATGAATTGATGGAATGGGTGAATGCATCTGGAACCAACAAGATCTTTCGCTCGATTATCAAAACTTCGACAGGGAACCCTCGGTTGGATGGTCGCGAATTACAACGTCACATCAAAACCAAGACAAGTGAAGAGCATGTGAAGACCTTGCGTACCAACCCGGGTTTGATCAGTCCCCGCTTGAGTCTGGTGCAAAGCATCAATCGGGCAGATGTCAACTTCAATATCGAAGTGTATCGAGACAACCTGTTTCATGCCTTGGTGCCGTTTACTTTGGGATTCTGTTCCACACAAGTGTGGAACACATTTGTCTCCACCTATCAAGTGTACTTGGAAAAGCTGCGCCGCGCCTTGGAACGCAAAAAGTCCGCTGTCGAAAAACAAATCCAACAATCGGATGACGAAGAACGCGCCCGCAACGAAGAATACATGCGGCATCTGGAAGTCAATGCCAAAGTCTTGAAACGATTGTTGGAATTTTCCAAACGGAAAGAAGCCCAACAATTTGACGTCGCACCGTTTTACATTTCCGACCTTTACCATTCTGAATCGAGAGCCAAAGCCAAACGCAAAGCGATGGGAGATGCCAAAACTCCGGTCGATACCCGTCAACATGTCTTGACGAAAATGGAAGGTTTGATGGAAGCGGTGAAGTTCTTTCCGATTTTATATAGCTGGGCTGTGGATCAGATGCAGCAACTCGTGAAGGACGATTCTGAAAACCTGTTTGGCTACATCATCCAGGGCAGAATGCAAATGCAATCGACTCGATTGGCAATGGTGCTGCAGAAATCTGGAGAAAAGGAGTGCTTACCCATCGTGAAACGGACTCTGCACTCTTGCTTGGAAGCTTATGGCAAAGGCAAAAAACACGTCACCAAATCCGAGACCCTTGATGATTTTTCTAAAGTGTTGCTCCGAGAATACAGCAACGCCTCACTATTCCTCTTCAACTTACGCGGTCCCCTCCGTGTTCCACCGACGGTGATGTTTCAACTCATGAAAGTGAGCGAAGACAACACCACCCTCCTCGGTGATAGCGAAGAAGATGACATGGATCTCATCTACAAAGTACAAAACGCACTTGATGAAATCAAATACAACACTCCCATGAAATGACAAATCGGTGTTCTCCGAATGACTCACAACCTATTTTTTTTCAATTTTTCGATCAACGCGGGGAAGTGAGTCAAGGATTGATTGACTTTGTCGATTTCAAACGCCTCCATTTGTTCGCAGAGATTCACACCATACTGAACCAGAGCTGGAATCTGAAAATCCATTCCCATGTGTTTCAAACGCGCTCCAAAGCTGGCGATTTCGTCAAACATTCCGCCATTTTTCAAGGATTCCCACTCCCCAAAATAAGACGTCTCCAATTGCGTTATCACTTCTGGAGACACAGAAACGGATGCCTCCTCTTCTTCGCTGGCTGGGGTAGTAGAGACTTGGGCAGGATTGTGTTGCTGAAACGTTAAAAACTGGGACATCGTTTGGATCAATTGATCCATATCCACGGGTTTGGCCAAGTAGCTGGCAAATTCAGGGCTTTCCATTCGCTTGCGTTCTGATTGACTGACAGAGGCAGTCAGGGCAACGATGGGAATGGCGCTTAGCTCTGGGTTGGCTTTAATTTGTTCAGTGGCTTCAAAGCCATCCAATACGGGCATGCGAATGTCCATGATAATGAGATCGGGGAGATAACTTTCTGTAAAAATGACAGCTTCGTGCCCATTTTTGGCTTCAATCACTTCGAGCCCTAGACCAGACAAAGATTCAGTGAGAATCGTGCGGTTGTACTCAATGTCATCCACAACCAAAATGGTCTGATCGTTGAAACGCACTCGAGTCCAATCGAAATCCGGAATACCTGAATTTTGAGGTGCGGAGACATCGGCAATCTCTACCTCATGTAAGGTGATAGAAAACACACTTCCGTATTCCATTACACTCCGCACTTCAATGCGTCCATTCAACATTTCTACAAGACGCTTGGTTAAGGCCAAGCCCAAGCCCGTCCCTCCGTACTTCCGTGTGCTTTGTCCCTCACGCTGCCGAAACTTTTCAAAGATCAACCTCTGTTGATCAAATGGAATACCGATGCCGGTATCTTCAACAGCAATCAACAGCTCGATATGATTCGAGGCTTCTGAACGCAGGTTCACCTGTGCTGACAATTGGATCGACCCCTGGTTCGTGAACTTCACCGCATTGCCCACCAGGTTGACCAAGATTTGACGCATGCGAACTTCATCCAACATCAGAAAAGGCGGTACCGATTTGTCGATGGCTAGAATGAATTCCAGTCCTTTTTCTTGAATTTTGACATCAAAAATCTGTCGAATTTCTTCAAACAATGTGCGCAATGGCACGATCTCATATTCGATTTCGAGTTTCCCTGCTTCAATCTTAGAAAGATCCAAAATGTCATTGATCAAACGCAATAAATTCCTTCCCGCATTTTTGATAGAATCCACATAACTCTTTTGCTTCGGATCGACTGACAATGCTGACAGCAGTTCGCTGAACCCAATAACCGAATTCATCGGAGTGCGGATTTCGTGGCTCATGTTGGCCAGAAATTCGCTTTTGGCTCGGCTTGCTGATTCGGCCGCTTCTTTAGCATTTTGTAGATCTTGCTCCATCTGTTTTCTTTCTGTGATGTCACGGGCGACGGCATACACCAAAGCCTGGTCTACATCCACATACCCTTTCCACGAAAGCCACCGGTACGAACCATTTTGGCACCGATACCGATTGTCAAAGCTCATGACATTATTTCCGTTTGCAAGCTGCTGGGCTGCCCCTAAAGTGGGTCCGACATCATTGGGATGGACAAATTCAATATAAGGTTTCGCCATCAATTCGGATTCGGACCATCCCAAAGTTTGACTCCATGCCGGGCTGAGCTGCTTGAAATAACCATCGGTAGTCGCCACACAAATCAGATCGAGCGAAACTTCAAAAAACAGTTCTCGTTCTTTCAAAACTTTCTTGTACTCGGTGATATCTTGGAACGCTCCCCGCAGCAGATGCGTTTTTCCTTGTTTCTGCTTGGCTTCTCCAAAGGCACGCACTTGGCGCTCATTGCCTTTCGCAGTAATGATGCGCAATTCCAAATCGTAACGTGTCCCCGTTTCGATTGCCTGGGTGACCGCTTCCGTGATTTTGGGAATGTCCTCAGGGTGGTAAAAATTGATCGCTTCTCCCAATATCGGCTCGTAATCCGGAGACACTTCGTGGATCTTTCGGACCTCATCCGTCCAAGTCAATCGGTTGGACTCCAAGTCCAATTCCCACCCGCCCACATTGGCAATGGCGCCGGTTGTCCGAAGCAGCTCTTCATTTTTAAGTAGCGCTCGCTCGGCTTGTTTACGATCCGTAATATCGCGGATGTGGCCAAAAAAACCCAAGACCTCTCCATCGTCATCACGAACCACATTGCCCACCGTTTCTGCAGGAAAAATTGCTCCACTTTTACGCTTATAATTGATCTCGTAAGGCTTCGCTTTTTCGTGGGCATTCAGGTTAAACCGGAGTTTTCCCTGCCTCAGAAATTCCTCATGGCTTTCATAGATGACTTCCGTCTGCTGTCCTTTGATTTCTTCCAACTCATAACCCAGGACACTTGTGAATGCAGGATTGATCATCATGATTTGGCGGCTGGGGTCGGCCAATACCATGGCATCCGGTGAGTCGCGAAATAGTGATTCAAAGAGTGTCTTTTGGTACATCAAATTTTTATTGGTTGCTTTGCGACTCAATTCATTTCCCACCCATTGGGCAAACAACTGGACCAAGGAAAGCGCTTCTTGATTGAAGGGGGACGCTTTGGGATGAGGACTGGAAAAATTCAACGTTCCGTAACGCAAACCATCCACCCAAATGGGAGCACCAATATAAGCTTCCAATTGGAATTTGATGTAACAAGGATGCGTTTTGATTTCACTGTTACGGACACAATGAAAACCAAGAGGACTATCCGCAGCTAAGGTGTGCACACAATACGTCTCTCCTAGATCAAAAGTCATCCCAGGCGGGGGTTTGCCTTCAGGCCCTACAATGAATTCGATCCGATAAATATCATTTTGAATATTGCTCACGATGCCCAGCGGAAGCCCAAATACTTCAGCTCCTAGATTCAAAACTTTATGGATTTTGTCTTCAAACGTACTCTCGCGTTGAGAAGTGATGGCATGCAGGCGTTCTAGCGTTTGAATGTGTTTTTTTAAGGTCACTTCTGCTGCCCGCTGTGCACTCAAGGCTGCTTGGGTGATGTGAAATTGCTTCCTCAATTCCAATTGTGTCATGACTTGATGTGACAGAATTTCTAAGGCATGCACCTGCTCTTGGGCCAATCGTTTGGGATGACGATCAATTGCACAAATCGTTCCCAGTCCCAGCCCATCCGGAGTCACTAATGGCACCCCTGCATAAAAACGAATTTTTGGATCTTCCTGAACCAAGGGATTGTCCCGAAAACGTTCATCTTCCAAAGCATCATTGATTTCAAAAACCTGAGTGTCATGAATCGCATGGGCGCAGAAGGCCAAATCTCGTGGGGTTTCGATAGCTTCTAACCCCACTTTGGCCTTGAACCACTGACGGTCATGATCCACGAGGCTAATCAGCGCAATGGGAGTACCACAGATGTAAGAGGCCAATTGGGCGAGGTCGTCATAAATGGCTTCTGGTTCTGTATCTAAAATTTCGTACTGATACAGTGCTTCGAGACGTTGTTCTTCATTGGCAGGGAATGGGGCAACTTTCATAATAGCTTATTTTTAAGGGATTGAACGGAGAGGATGATAGGACCTTACAGGCCTTGAGACTGATCGACATATTCAAATGCTACTAAGGTAATGTCATCAGGGCATGGATTGCCCTCTGCAAAAGTTTCGACCTCTTTCATTAATGCGTGATTGATTTGATTCAACTCCCAATCTCGATTTTGAGCCAGACGAGACCACACGGCATGGACTCGTTCCATTCCAAAATGGGTTGAGTCGCTATTCTGCCATTCATAAATGCCGTCCGAAAATAGGAGCAAACGATCTCCTGGTTGCAAGTAATGCATAGTTGAAGAATAGGGGGGAATCATATCGGAAGAAAACATGCCCATAGGCGGCCCTTGCGAAGGGAAGGTGTACACCTCAGTCTCAGTACACAGTACTGCTGCCGGATGCCCTGCATTGCACAATGAGAGCCAACCGTCAGAAGTCAACCTGAGGTAAATTCCCGTGATGAAAGCTTCTGTGTGTCGGTTGGCCAACGAATCATTTATATGAGCAATCACGTCTGTGATGTCCTGATGTTTGTCACGAGCATCTAAAATAAATGGGATCATCATGGTGATTAACGCAGCAGGAATACCATGCCCGGTCGCATCGCCGATAAAGAATTGGAAGTCGTGTTGTCCATCCGTCCAAAAATCAACCATATCCCCACACACTTGACCGTAGGGCTGTTTGGTCAAGGCATATTTGAGAAATGGCACATCGCAGCTTTCCCGCATGATGGTTTGCTGAATTCCAGCCGCCATCTTCAACTCTCCATCGATTTCAGCATACAACTTCTGAAGCTGTTCCCGAGAAGCCTTGAGTTCTAGATGCGTACGCACTCTTGCTAACAATTCCTCTTTCTTGACCGGTTTGGTGACATAATCGACTGCCCCCACCTCCAAGCCTTTTACAATGCTTTCCGTTTCAGCCTGCCCTGACAAAAAAATTACGGGAATCGTCTTCGTCTCCTCAGTGGCTTTCAACTGCCGACACACTTCAAAACCGTCCATTTCTGGCATCATGACATCCAACAAAATGAGGTCGAACTTCCGTTTTTTTACCAATTGCAATGCGGTCATTCCATTCTGCGCAAACGCCAACTGATACCGATGGGGCGATAAAAAACTCGCGATCAATTGGATGTTCTTGGGAATGTCATCCACAATAAGAATGTTTTTCGCTTTCATAATATCTTTTCCTTGATGGCAGATGGAAATTGAAGACACTGCTTCGGGAGCATCCATTTCTCCTATTATTGTCCATATCTACTGGACAGACGCAACCCGCTTGTATCAAAAATGTGGAAGACCTCATCATCAATCCATAGTTTGAATTCAAAAACGAATTTATATATAACGATTTCTAACGATTTGTATTCAACTCTATACGATACAAATGCGTTTCTTGACAAAGTTGACAAAGAAGGATGAGCCGAAATGATATGAATGCCTTCTTAGAAAGGAAATGTAGAGCAGAGGAGACCAGATGGACCGCATCAGAGCCTATATCATGTTCACAGACATTAAAAATTACAGCAAACTCGCTGAAGACCAGTTGGGCCTCTTTTTAAAAACCGTATGGAAAGATACTGCTGAAATTTTTAACAAGGTGAAATCAGATCTCCATGTTTTGGATACGTGGGGCGATGCATTGTTTGTGGTGTTTCAATCCCCGTCCGTCGTCGATGCAATTTTGAAGTATCGTGATTATTTTCGGAATCAGGACTTTCAAGTTTTGGGGCTGCCTCAGTTGTCGGTTCGAATCGGTTGTCATTTTGGAGAGCTGTATAGTTATCACGATCCCCTTCGTGACAAAGCGGACGTATTAGGAATCAATATCAATACTGCTGCTCGTATCGAACCCGTGACTCGCCCTAACGATATTTTTGTCACTCAAGAATTTGTGGAGGCCTTTAATAACGATCCTCACTCCCGGAAGCCTAACAATGTGGAGTTTGATCGGTTGGGTGAAATTCCACTAGCCAAGAAATTTGGCAAGCATGATATTTATTTGCTGCGCCGAGATGTCGAAGAATCCAATGTGATCGATCGACTGATCACTCAAGATCTCACCTCAGCCTTGCCCGATGTAATTTCCATTACTGAGGTACAAAAAACGCAGATCCGGCACTATAAATCGCTGTCACCACAAGAATTGGCAGTGGAACTTTCCTCGCTCGCCATTGAACCTCAAAAAGCCGATACGGAGTTTTTCGCGCAAGTAGCACAGGTTTGCAAAAGCAAAGGGCTGTATTCCCAAGCTATTGAGATCGCTGGTCATCTAGAGACCTACAGCATGCCCGTGGATAACATGCTGGTGTTCCCTTATCGCAACCAACTGGATTTGCAAAAGACTAAAGCCAATGCCCTGACACGGAAAGGAGATTACCAGCAAGCCGCAGAAATCATGTACTCCCTATGGAAGGGAGGTGCTCAAGACAGCGAGACCCTAAGCATGCTCGCTGCCCAATACAAACGTCGTGCACTCTATGACGATCAGAACCAATTACGCTCCCAACCCGAACGGGCGTTGTTGGATCGTTCATTCAAGCTATACCTTGAAGCTTTCCGGCGAGAGATTTATTCCGCAGATGCTTATTACCCTGCCATCAATGCGGCCTACTTGGGAGTGATGCTCGGCGGCGACATGCGCGGAACTGGTCGGCGCCTCGCCGATTACATCCGACGTGTATGGAAACGCGATGCCAATAAAAATTGGTGGATCAGTTCCACCATTGCGGAAGCCTATCTTTTGAATGACGAGTTCTCCCAGTGTGCCCACCAGTTTAAAAAGGCCCTCACCACCTTCCAACCTCAAACCTTTGAAGTCGATGCCACCCAACAACAAATCGAAGTGTACGTCCACCTGATGCAACCTTCCGTCACCCGAGACGATGTCCAAGAAGTGATGCAACTGTTTGAAGAGTATCGATCCTAAAGCACTATAAAGGTTAAAAGATCAAACAAGAGGTTTTGAACGAACCAGTCTCATCGCTAAAATATTTAGAAAGTAAGTCCTTGAAAGAACTACAAATTATAATCCAGGATCTAAAATCGCGATTATTGCGTCGAAACAAATCTCTCCGTTATCTGTACATAATCCGCAATCTCACTCAAATTAAAAGTTTGTGAACCAATTCCCTCTGCAAATTCTTTTCAAAATGTGCTCCCCTATTCGGATTGTTTCAAAATGCGAATAGTCCGCCTTTGTTTTCCCTAAATTGCAGGAGCCAATGGATATGAAAAGAAGACGAAACCCTGCCCAAAACCAAGATGAGGCTTGGAAAGGAATCATCAAAGCCTTGTTTCCAGATTTTTGCCGATTTTTTCTACCCCAGTTGACTCAACATGTAGATTTTGAAAGAGGCTTTCACTTCTTAGATAAAGAACTGTCGAACCTATTCCCCCATGCCAAAAAAGGAGGTCGAAACGCGGATCTACTTATCAAAGTCTTTCTTAAAAATGGGGTGGCACAATGGGTGCTCATCCATATCGAAATTCAAAGCCATAAACTTTACAAAGAGGATTTTGCGAAACGCATGTTTCAAAATGTCTACCGGGGCTTGGATCACTACAAACAAAACATCGTCAGTTTTGTAGTGTTTGCTGACCCCCATCTCGGTTACCACCCGAATGAGTATCGATATGAATTTTTTGGCACAAACATCCAGTTTTCTTTTGAGTTCTACAAAATCATTGATCACTCTGAAGACAGTCTTTTACAGTGCGACAATCCCTTTGCTTTAGCCGTTTTGGCTGCTCAGTATGCAATGAAAGCTAAAAAAGCAGACGATCAAAAAAAATTTTTCAAACTGCAGCTTGCCCGGCTCTTGTATGGACGCCACTATTCAAAAAGGCAGATGGTGCAACTTTTTCAGTTTCTCGACATTATCATGTATATTAATGATCAAACGATTCGTCATGAATTTTACGCAGAAATGAACCAATTGGAAGGAGGTCCAGAAATGCTGTTAATGGGAAATATTGAAGAAATCGGTTACGAACGAGGTATTGAGGAAGGAATTAAAAAAGGGAAAGAAGAAGGAAGAGAAGAAGGCATCTTGTTTGGGAAAATCCAAGCTTTACAAGAGATGTTGAATGACCCCATTGCCTCAACAGAATTGTTGCGAGGCAAACCCTTGGAAGAATTACAAACTTTGCTTCAGGAACTGAAAGCGCGTTTGTCACGTTAAACCGCACCTCCCCAGCAGATTGGCGTTGACTGGGGAGCACGCGCTTTTGGATTCATTCGATTACCCTTCGGAAGGCACCAAAGTTTCCGACGGCTTGGCCACTGGAGCCTTCGGTTTCGGACTCCGGTACAATCCGGCAATGTCCTCTAGAATCAAATAGTTGATTGGGACGATGACCAAGGTTGCTAAGGTCGCAAACAGCACGCCAAACCCTAAAGAAACCGCCATCGGGATCAGGAATTGAGCTTGAGTGCTTTTCTCAAAAATCAAAGGCATCAAGCCTGCAAATGTGGTCAAAGAAGTCAGGATCACAGGACGAAAACGAGCAACCCCAGCCGTCTGTACCGCATCCGCTACCGACATTCCCTCACGACGACGGCGATTGATGTAATCGACCAGCACTAAGCTATCGTTCACGACCACCCCCATCAAAGCCAACATCCCCATCACGCTCATGATTGTTAGATTCATGCCCATCATCATATGCCCAAGAATGGCACCTACAAATCCAAACGGAATGGCCGTCATCACAATCAGGGGTTGGAGATAAGACCGGAATGGAATGGCCAGTAAACCGTAGATCACAAACAACACAAATCCGAGTCCCCAAAACAAACTTCCGAACGATTCCCGTTGTTCTCGCGACTCCCCTTCCAAGGAAAATTTCACTCCTGGATACAGGGCAAGGACTGAGGGAACGAATTCTTCCAAATCTCGTTTAATGGTCTGCAAATCGCCTGTGGCTTTGTTGATGTCTGCTGTCACATTCAGAGTACGTCGTCGGTCAATTCGGTAAATCGCTGAAGGACTCCGCCCTGAACGAATTTCTGCCACTTCGGCAAACGGTACCATTGTGCCGTTGGGAGTACGAATCATCATATTATAAAGATTATCCAACGATTGACGCTCTGAAGTGGGATAACGAACCACCACCCCCACATCGTCACGGCCTCTCTGGATTCGTTGCACTTCAAAACCAAAAAAGCCTTGACGCACTTGTTGTCCCAAGTCGGATAAACTCACACCCAGGACTTCGGCTTCCGGCTTGATCGACAACTGCAACTCTTCTTTTCCATCGGCAAGGCTGTCGGTGATGTCAAACACATCAGGATAGTCATTCAAACGTTGCTTGATTTGGTCGGCAACCGCTTGCAAGTCTTCAAAATTGTTTCCAGAAAGCTGAATGTCAATCGGATCGCTGCTGCGTCCAATTTCTGCTCGAAAGTTCACACTTTCAGCTCCGGGAATGGGACCAATCTGTCGTCGCCATTCATTCACCAATTGGCGGGAGGTGATATCGACGGTTCGATTTTCCGGAGCTTCAATCTCAAACCAAACTCGTCCTAAGTGAGCTTGGCCGCCTCCTGAACCTCCTGCCGACCCCACCGACGACAATATGTTCAACACCACACTTTTACCTGTTTCCGGATCGACATATTTCGCTTGCAATTGCTTGGCGGCGGTCACCATCTGATCAATATGTTTCGCAGTCACCTCAAAGGGCGTGCCGGAAGGCATTTCCAAATATGAACGGGCAATTTCACTTTGGATGCGTGGAAAAAACGTAAAGCGCATCCATCCCCCTGCCACCATCGCTCCAATTAAAACCGCACCAGCGACAAACAACGATAGGGTGATGTACCGCTCCCGACAAGCAATCGTTAAGCTCGGTCGGTATGCGATGAGGATCAGTTTTTCAAAACCATCGGCAATGAAATGTTGAATTTTACCCACCCAACGGAAGAGGCCTTTTTGTTCTTCACGAGACTTGAGATGAGAAAGGTGAGCGGGGAGGATCAGCTTGGATTCTACCAGCGAAAATAGGAGCACGGGGATCACAATCAGAGGAATCTGACCAAAGATGGCACCGCGTCGACCTTCCATCATCATCAAGGGCACAAAAGCAGCAACCGTGGTCAAGATGCCAAAGGTCACTGGGATGGCCACCTCTTGAGTCCCTTGAATCGCTGCTTTTAAAGAGTCCAGGCCTCGTTTCTGATGGGAATATACGTTTTCTCCGGTGACAATGGCATCATCCACGACAATGCCGAGGACTAAAATATAAGCAAACAAACTCACGATATTTAAAGTGACATCCAAATAGGGCATCAGCAACATACTTCCCATGAAGCTGATCGGAATCCCAACACAGACCCAAAACGCCACCGCGGGACGCAAAAACAGGGTCAACAAGGTAATCACCAATAAACCTCCTTGCCATGCGCTGGTCAGCAGGGTGTTGAGTCGTGCTTTCACGATTTTGGCACGATCTCGCCAAACCGTGACTGAAACGCCTTCGGGTAATTGGGTGCGGAATTCTTCAATATAGGCCTTCACGGTGTCAGACACATCAATCGCACTCTGTTGCCCCACTCGATAGATTTCGATCATCACTGCGGGTTCCCCATTGAATTTGGTCAAGATGGGTGTTTCCTCAAATCCATCATTGATGCTGGCTATATCTTTCAAAAGCAATCGAGTGCCGTCTGGGCGAGTGGAAATGACAATATTTTCGAATTCCGCCTTTTGGTAGGCTTGTCCTTTCGTGCGGATGAGCACCTCCCCACCTTGGGTTTTGATGCTGCCTGCTGAAAGATCCAAAGACCCCCGACGAATCGCCGTGGCCACTTCAGAAAAAGTCAGCCCATACTCGCGGAGTGTGATTTCAGATACTTCAATGGCCAATTCATAAGGGCGTGCCCCTTCCATCTCCAATTGTGTGATTCCAGGCAAAGCCGCTAAGTCATCCCGTACCTGTTCTCCCAATTGGCGCAGCTCACGTTCACTGATATTGCCGGAAATCGCTACACTGATGACCTCCCGTCGACGTTCTGGAACCGTGAAAATCGATTTTTCGGCCTCGTCGGGTAGGTTGTTCAAGCCTTCCACACGGGATTTGATGTCTTCCATCAGTTCCCGTGGGTCGTGGTTATCCACTTCGACCGTCACGCGAGAACTCCCTTCCACTGATCGGGATGTGATTTCTTTGATCCCTTCCAAATCCTGAATTGCTTCCTCGATACGAATAGTCACGCCTTCCTCTACTTCCGCTGGGGTCGCACCAGGGAACGCCGTATTGATATTCACCCGTTCAAATTCGATTGTCGGAAACACTTCCAGCGGAATACGGTCAAAAAGTGAATAGACCCCTCCTGCCAAAATAATCACCATCAACAAATTGGCGGCAACGCTATTTTTAGTAAACCAACTGATTAGTCCATGCATGGGACCTCCTTAACCTTGGTTATTGGGTTCTCCTTTATTTTTATCAGAATGTTTGTTTTTGCCCGCCCCTTCGGATCCCCCATCTTTTTGCGAAACGGCTTCTCCATCCACAATCGCATTGACTTGAGTGCCACTGATCAGCGATCCTACAGGTGTTAGCGCTAAAATATCTCCTGCTTGCACTCCTTCTCGAATCACCACATCTTCGGAATTACTCCAGATAATCGTCACGGCTTTTCGACGGATCTTGCCATCTTCAATCAACACGACTTCATCTCCCTGATATAGGGCAGATCGGGGAATCACGATCACCTCATCCAGGCGTGATCCCGCAATTTCGGCTTCTACAAATTGACCAATCTTGAGGGGAGGATTGCCTTCGGGTCTGCGGCCATACGGATTATCCACTTGTGCCACCACAAAAAGTTGACGGCTGTTGACATCAAACGCACCATCGGTTCTCACAATGCGTGCTTCCCAACGATAGGTTTGCTCGGCTGAACGGTATTTGATCATCACAGGAGGGCCTTCCTCGGTTCGGGAATCCCCCCGATAGGGTTCGGGAATGTCGACCAATTCCAATTGTTGGCTATTTAACGGAAGCCGGATTTCGGCGTAGTCCACCGCATAAACTTTGGCCAATTGCGTTCCCGTGGGAACGAATTGTCCAACATCCACCTCTTTGCTCAAGATACGTCCAGCATAGGGAGCACGAATTCGAGTCCGCTCCAGGTTCACTTTGACTTGCTCCAATCGGGTGGCTGCCGCTTGAATGGACGCTTGGGCAGCATTCATTTGAGGTTTACGCAGAACCAAATCACTCGGCCGACCACTTTGTCTCAAACGTTTCCAATCTCGTAGGGCTTGGGCAGCTTTGGCTCTTTCTTCTTCTAAAGCGAGACGAGCCTGGACCAAATTGGCTTCTGCAATTTTCACTTCTGCTTCGTAGTCCCGTGGATCAATGGTCACGAGCAGTTGACCTTCTTCAAAAAAACCCCCTTCACGAAAATTCGAAGCGACTTTGATGATCTTGCCCGAAACTTGTGGGATTAGCGTGCTTTCGGTGCGGGGTTGGACCACTCCATAGGACCGGATGGTGATGGAATACGTCTGTGGCTTGAGCCGAGTGGCTTCTACCGAAATTTGAGCCTTCGGCGGTCGGGACCGACGGGCTTCCGGCTTGTTGCTCAGGATCGTGAAAGCTCCCCAAGCGGCACCGCCCAAAACGACTAAAGGCAGTAACAATCGGATGAGAAATCGAAAAATTTTCATATCACTCCTCGGTTGTGAAATCGCCACCTAAGGCTAGGTAGAGATTGATTCGGTTTTGGATACGAGCATTCTGCACTTGGATCAAACTGCGTTGGGCATCAAAAGCACGACGTTGAGCTTCTAGCACTGTCACGAAGTTGACCAGCCCCGAACGATACTGTTCTAAGGCGAGTTCTTCCCCGGCTCTAGACTCTTCAGCAGATACAGCAAGGGCTTCCGCTTGTCGTTTCAACAAAGGCTCGGAAGCTAAAGCGGTTTCGACTTCTTGAAATGCCGTGAGCACCACGGTTCCGTAATCAGCTGCTGCCACATTGGCTTCGGCTTGACGCTGATCCAAGTTGGCCTGTAAATCGTCTCCATTCCATAAGGGTTGCGACACATTGGCTGCTAAGGACCAAATCACGGATTGGATGTCCACCAATGTGTTGGAATTTTCACTGCTCAGCCCCACCGACCCGGTGAGGCGGAAACTGGGGAACTGAGCTAAATACGCCTCCGCCATTTCTTCGTTGGTGGCTTTCAATCGTAATTCAGCGGCTCGTACGTCAGCCCGCCGTTTTAGTAAATCGGAAGGCAACCCTACAGGCACATCCTGTTGAAGTTCGGGCAATTCTCCTGATACGGGCAAGGTACCGTCGGGATAAACACCGATTAAAAATTCCAAAGCCCGGACCGTCCGCTCACGGTCCACCTGAAGTTGGGCCAATCGACTTTCTTCACTAGCAACATTCGACCGAGCCAAATGCACATCCAAAGCACTATTGAGGTTGTTTCGGAAGCCTTCTTCCACAATCGATAGGTTCTCTTTCAAATTGCTCAATCGTTGCTGAACCAATTGAAACTGTAACTGTGTTTCTTTGGCATTGAACCAAGTCTTGGCAACATTCGCTGCTAAAGAAAATTGAAGCGCTTGGAAGTCCCACTCTTGAGCTTGAAAACCCAGACGGGCTGCCCGTTCTTGATGACCAATCTGATCCCACAGATCTGCTTCCCAAGATACTTGGAACGTCGCCGAGTAGGTTGTGTCATAGTCCGAGAGTTGATCGGTCAGAGGGGTGTAACGATGGTTGGCTGAAGGCCCACCCGAAATGGTGTAGTCGGGGTCCGTTTGGACACCAATGGCTCGTAAACGTGCATGAGCTGACAGGACTCGCGCCGCTGCTGCACCAATATCATAGCTTGATGTGAGGGATTCTTGGACGAGCAACTCCAACGTTTCATCTTCAAAAAGATCGAGCCAAAGTTGTGGCTCTACCGGATTCGCAGAATGGGATGTGTGCCAACGATCAGGAGCACTGAGTGGGGGCGTGACAGGAGTTGGTTTTTCTAAGGGGAAACAACCGGTAAACAGCAGACTGGACAAGATAAGCCAACTGAAACATTTCATCCGAACTCCTACATGTTGATGGGAAGAAAAGAAACGCCTAACAAAGCATCACAGTCTGAAGGCGATATTTTATCAAACAAATGTGGAGAAAGTATGGAGAAACTACTGGGGCTTCTTCCACGCGGTCAAATAGATCACCTCTCCCGACGCTTTGGGATTGCCTTTCAACACATACCGTTTGCTTTCCACGGTGACTTCTTGATGATGATGAGGGCGAATATCATCCACTTCCAAGACCCGTTTTAATTTGGAAAAACCCACCGTATTGAGCCAATCGAGTAACCCTTTTAATAGCGAATCGGAAGAACTCACGTAATCCTGTTCTCCCTCAAACGGGTTCTCAAATTTGAAATCATGGACATAGCGCACCACAGCTCCCCACGCCACATTCACACCGTCTGGTACAGTCTCTAAATAACCTACCTCTAATTTCATCATCGCGTCGCTTCCTTCTCCAATCGGATACTGACTTTTATCATGAGTGCTGACTTCCAGAACAAGTGCTGACTTCTACACAGAGTGCTGACCTATGGCTAGCTTGCGGCTTTGGCTTCGGATTTGGATTTCTTTTTCTTCTTCTTCTCACGAGGCTGGGTAATCATGGCCACCACCACACTGATTTCGTAAAGAACGATCAGGGGGCCTGCCATGAGGACTTGAGTGAACACATCGGGTGGGGTGAGTACGGCCGCCAACACAAATGCCACAATGAGGGCATATTTTCGGTTGGTGCGTAGCCATTGCGCATCGATAATCCCCAAACGAGTGAGGATCAAAGAGATGATCGGAAGTTCAAAGACAAGGCCAAAGGCAAACAAAATATGAACCGTTAAGGAAAGATAAGCCCCCATTCGTAAACTAGGCTCTGTCACGGCATTTTGAAAACCCAGGAAAAAATCGTAACCAAAAGGCAGCACCACGAAGTACCCAAACAGACCACCCCCACAGAACAACGGATACGAGATGAACAAAAACGGCCAAAACAATTTTTTTTCATTATCGTAGAGTGCAGGTCGCACAAAGGCCCAAATCTGGCTTAGCGTAATGGGAAAAGTCAGAAACAAACTGGTGTACAGACCAATTCTTAAGTATGTGAAAAACGGTTCGGTCAGTTCATCGAACACCAACGGAATGTTTCGGAGATCCAGTGGCTTGCGAAAAATGGACAAGATCGGTTGATTGAATTCCAATTCGATGGAAGTCGCAGTCACAAAACCGACAAAGATGAAAGCGAGGGAAATGAGGATTCGTTTTCGGAGTTCGGTGAGGTGTGCATGCAGTGGCATTGCCGGGTCACTGGGATTCTCTTCGGGGTCTTGAGAGCGGTTTTGATCTTCCGTTGACATGGTCGATTGATGGTGTAAGGGTTTATGAATAAAGCGAGAAGCAAGGAATTGAAGAGCTTCGATTCCAACTAACTCGGATTCAAAGGGATTGAACGCTATGAGAGTCCAATGGCTGCGGTGTTTCGGATGGTGGCTCCTGGTTTATAGCTTGTTCGGGATGTCAGTGGTGTGGGGCGCCGATGAGTATATCATCCAGCACATTTTCAAGTTGGGGCGCAAAGATGTGTTTGATGCGGTATTTAGCCCAGACAACCGCTTCATAATTACCTTGTCGGGAACTCACAAGTTGGAAGTCTGGAATGCCCAAACCGGACGCCCTGCGAAAGCCTTTTCCACAGGTGAACACCGTGCCATTTCCCTGCTTTCGCATCCACGTGATCCAGTGATTTTAACGGGCGGAAAAGATCATACCATTCATTTATGGGATGTCAATCGAGGCCAAAAGAAGGGGGTACTGCGGGGACACATCGGCAGCGTGAATGCCTTGGCCATTAATGCAGATGGCCGCCTGTTGATCTCTGGCAGCGATGACGGTGCCATCCTCGTGTGGGATCTTGAAAAGCTGGTCTTATCCAGCACCATCCAAAAGGCCCATCAAGGTCCTGTGTTGGGAGTGGCAATTCATCCCAATAGCCGGATCCTCGCCAGTGGAGGCAGCGACAGCAAAGTCCGCTTATGGAATACTGAAACCGGTAAGTTGCTCATCGAACTTCGCGAGCACGCTGGAGAAGTCAATACCGTCCGGTTTCACCCCAATGGCATCCTCCTGGGTTCTGCTTCCAGAGACAAAACCATCAAAATCTGGAATTGGCAACAAAAACTCGCTGAACAAACCCTCACGGGACACGAGAACAAAGTCAATGATATCAGCTTTCACCAAAACGGTGCTGTGCTGCTTTCTGGCAGCGTGGATGGTTCGATAAGGCTGTGGGATCTAAAAGATGGCAAGTTGATTGATCAATTGAAATCAGTCTCCGGTCCTGTCGAGCACGTCCATTTCGATGGGAGTGGCAAACATATCATTGCTGCCATGCACAAAGGGGCTGCTCAGACTTGGGAACTTGGCGAGTCCGCCTTTGTTGCGGCTCTAGAGGGGCACGACCGGGCTATCACCTCACTCGATTTTACTAAAAACGGACGCTACATCCTCTCCGCGTCGATGGACAAAACCATCCGTGTTTGGAATATCGAACGACAAAACCTCGCCAAAACCTATGACGCAGGCAATCACCGCATCCAGGAATTGCGCGTCAGCCCTGATAGCCGTTCCTTTGCCACTGCTGGAGCCGATGGCAAAGTCATGGTATGGGATACGCAAACGGGTCAACCCACCCTTTCCTTACAACGTCATCGTGGCAAAGTGAATACGCTGGATTACCATCCTTCCGAACCCGTCTTGGTTTCAGGAGGAGCCGACCGCCAGTGGGTCTTGTGGGATTTAGACCAATCGCGTGTTATCCTAGCCAAACCTGCCCATGACGACCAGGTGACAACCGTCCGTTTTTCCCCCGATGGTCAGCGATTTGCCACGGGCAGTGCCGACAAAAGCATCCGCATGTGGAGCTATCCAGATGGCCGCCAGTTGTATACCCTGTCTGGACATCGGCAAACCATCCAATCCTTAGACTTCAGCCCCGATAGTTCTCGTTTAGCTTCTGCCTCCTCCGATACCACGTTGCGCGTTTGGGACTCCCCCAGTAGTGGTGAAGGCCGCCTCCGCCGTCTATTGACCGGACATAGCTTCATTGTCAACGGAGTCTTTTTTGCTGACAATGGTCGCACCTTGGTCTCCACGTCCCGTGATAAAACAATCCGTTTGTGGGATGTCGATCAAGGTCTCCAACTCCGTGTTCTCAGTGGAGAAAGCGCCCCTATCAGTACCTCAGGCATCCGCCCCGATGGAAAGCTCATTGCCGCCGGAACCCTAAAACCCGAACTGGTGCTATTGAACTTTCCTCTCCATGCGATTGAGTTGAAACGACGTCAACGTCAAAGCCAAAGCTCTTCAGGAGGCCGACAAACCTCTGCTGCTGGGAACGGTGTCAGTGGAAATACCTTATGGGGAACTTCACCCCCCGCCGTCCCTGATGAGCCGGAAGAAGACCTTCCACCCGCTTTTGTTGTCGATGAGTCTGACCTGGAAGAAGTCTTCGATCCCGAACCAGAAGAACAAATTTATGCCGTGGTCCAGGTCGATGATACGGAAAAGCGCCGAGAAGCCATTCAAAATGAGATGAATGAGCTGATGAAACGGAAGCGTTTTTGTCAACAAGCAGAGGATCTACAACGCTTGACCTTTGATGGACTCCAGCTCTCTCCACAAGACCAAACCATGTACGATGCTCTGCTGAAGCTGGCGATTGTGCGTCAAGATTTCAATCTGATTTTCTTAGCTACTAAGATTGGGCAATGGGCAGATTTCCAAGAACAACTTTACGATTACAGCAATGCTCTCGATCTACAGCAACAGTTCCGTTATTGGGTTGACGAAGTCTTCGATCAATCCGATATTCGCCAAGGGCATGAAGTTTCGATCCTGTTGAGTGGTTGCGATAGTGATCAAGATTTTGCCATGCCAGACAATCTGCGGTGGATAGACCTTCCTCAAGAGTTTATTCGCAAAGTTATAGCAACGCCATATTTTATTGATTTTCGCGATTTCCAAGGCTTGGACGAAGCAGAATTCACCAATCGTCTTTTCACCCAAATCCAAGATGCTCTCAAGCGCAAGGATCCCCATCCGAAGAACCGAATCCCATTAGTTCCCGAAATCCAGACCCCCCCTTTGGCAACCGGTAAGGTGATGTTGGATTTCGCCCACACCCAATTGTGGGGCGATCCAACTCAAGTACCCTTCCAGCTCCGTCGTGGTGCTGAACCGTGGCACAGCTACCTTTCCGATTTCGATAAGGCCAAAACTCTGCTTCTGCCCACCGGGCAATACTACCTCCGTCTCAACAACACCATTCGTCGTGCTTTTTTGGTAGAGACCGATCAAGAACTACAAGTTCGAGGGGTAGACCTGCAATAAGCTGAAACAAGATCACAGCCTACCAATATGGATAATGCCACATGGTTTCCACAAAGACGACACTGGCTGCATAGGCTCCTACCGTCGCCATCGGGTCATAATACCCGCCCGGATGTCCATGATGAACCACGACGACCTCATCATCATCGTCATCGCGATAACGTTGCATCGCACGGGCTTCCGTTTCTTGTTGGGCTTGAGCTTCATAGCGTTCTTTATTGAGCAAAGCACCTTGTTCAATAATATCTACAATTACATCACCACCAGAAATAACACCTTCTTCATCTTCGTAAGCGAGTTCGTCAATAAGAATTTGAGATTGGACAATTTCTTCCATTTCATCAAAGAGGGTTCCCATCGAAAGATCAAACTTCCAGTCTGGGTTTTCATAGAAGGCTCCTGCGCTCATCATCGCCAAGAAAACCATCCGGTAGGGATCCACTTTTTTGTATTCTGATACGGCAACACGAAGATCTTCCCAACGAGGATCATCTAAAAAATGTTGTAATTTATTGGCGAATACTCCCTCACCAAGGTCCACATGTGAATAAATATCAAAATGCGTCGTATAGGACATCTGCTGTCCAAGAACCGTTTGGTAGAGTTTCTGGCCACGCTCGGTGGGGATATAAAAATTTTCATTGTCAATTTCAACTAGCCCCTTATCTTGAAGGATATTGAGACTATCATCTAACAACTTATCGTCTCTTTCCATGAGTGAAGCATGGATACGGTCTTGAGAGCCAATCATCCGATCCAAGACCATGATTCCTGCAAATTGTTGTTTGGTTTCTTGCTCCAATGGAGGTCTTCTGATTTCAGACATAAATGTTCCTTGGTTTCAACGTTAAATATTCGGATTGCAATTCGGTGCAGACGTACAAAATACGGTACTTTCGTATGTTAAAAGAACGTTGCTTTCCGTTTTAAAAACTGTTAGCATTTTTACCGGCTTGAACGCTGCACAGTAACAGAATCCAACGACCAACTTAGTGATTTTTTGGACGAATCGTTGTGCAGTATATCATAATGAATTTGGGTTAGAAATTTTTATTGACGTGATGACAGAAACCTCGCAATCGACTCCAAAAAAATACCAAATCACTGTGAACGGGCAGCAGTTTGCTGTGGCTAGTAGTTATCCTGAGGAACAGATACGAGAGGTCGAAAAATTCCTCAACCAGAAGGTTCTAGAAATGTCGAAGCAATTGGAAACCTATAGCCTTGCGAGTCTGACCGTTTTAGTTGCTTTGAACCTGGCAGACGAATTGCTCAAGATTCGGAGAGATCGGAACTATGTTTCAGAAGAAGCGAAACATAGCTTAGAGTCGATGTGCCACAAATTGGATCAAGTTTTGGGACCTGCGGGAACCTAACAGTTTGATCAAAAAAAAGAACATGGTAGAATTGTCGTAAAGACAATAGCGAACTAAGCGGCGAAGTTCACTGTGGGACTCGTGCTGAAAACTTTTGCTACCTTAATCCACACATCGGGGTTTGTCCCTAGAGGTGGTGCGCATGCCTTCTCAGAAGGAAGCCTTAAACCTCTACACGTTTCCCCACCTGGCTTGCCAGGTAACAAAAGGCGTTTCACACGATCTTGCGGTGGCTTCGCCTCTTTTTTTAGGCTAGTCACTTGAATAAAAAGTTTGTTTTCACCCTTCTGATTTATGCTCAGGGTCAGAATGGTAGATCGTATTAAACAAAAAATGCATAGCTTCTTGCAGTTCCGGAGTATCTGGAGTCAATTGCACTGATGTTTCTTCGATCACCTGCATCAGGCGTTCGACTGCTGGAGAATCCTCTTGAGGCAACCCGGGGGTCTCACGCACCGCTTGCAGGGCTTGATGCAACTCCTGTACGAGAGCTGTGTGTCTCTCCAATGACAAGCTCGGTGTTTCTTGTAGCGTTTGTGCCTCTTGAATTATAATGACTTCGTTTTCAACAAAGACCTTTTGAGGGGAATCGGAAGGTTTCTGTTTTGGTGATTCGTCGGCGACTTCATTCTTAGAAGACTCAACAGTTTCTTGGGTAGTCGATTCGAAAGTTGCCTGTTCTTGAGCCACTTCGTCGTCACGTGCTTCTACGACTTGGTTAACAGATGATAAAACAGTTTCCTGTTCCATTTTTTCTTGCATTCTTTGGATTGCTCGCATCGCAGCATGAGCTTTTTCAGCGTCTAAACACAGGGTAAACTCGTAAAGCAAATCCATGTCATTTAATTGTTCAATTTCTTCTAAACTGTAGGAATCCAAAGATCGTGAAGATATTGCTTCCGGCACTTCTTTTTGATCATCCATTTCAGGTTCAACTGTAGATTGTATTCCTGCTAGTTCCTCCGCTGTTTCTAGTTCTTCTATTGCGTCTAGTTCCTCCGCTGTTTCTAGTTCCTCCACTGTTTCTATCGATTCGATGGATTCCGGTTCCTTCCCTAATTCGGGTTCCTCTAGAACACCCATGACTTCAGGTTCTTTTGCCATTTCTGAAGCTTGTGGGGAAATCGCAACTTCAGGCTCTTCTGAAAGAGGTTCAGGTTCCGCTGGAGGTTCTAACGAGGTTTCTGGTTCTGCTGGAGCTTCTGAGGTTTCTGGTTCTGCCGGTGCCTCTGGGGGATCGGTGGATTCTGTAGCTTCTGGGGCAACAACCATATTGAGTTGCATCCGCTGGATAGCCCGCATCGCAGCTTCTGCTTGCTCTGCATTGAGAGACATTGCGAACTCATACAACAGATCCATGTCATTCAGTTGTTCGATTTCCTCTAAGCTATATGAATCCAATGGACGTTTCGTCGATGGTTCTGGTGAAGGCTCTATTGGTTTCTGATCCACCGCTTCTATTTTGGACGGAGATTCTTGCGCTTCAAGTGAGGAAGCTACCGGTTCCTTCGGAGTAAGATCCCCAGAAATAGATTCTTGCGCTTCAAGTGAGGAAGCTACCGGTTCCTCCGGAGTAGGTTCCCCAGAAGGAGTATCCTCAAGAAGGGGCTGCTCAGAAGATGTTGCTTCAGAGGATGATTCTGAAGAAGAGGAGTCTGTGCTGGGCATGACCATTTCCCGTTGCATCCGCTCAATGGCTTGCATAGCGGCATTTGCATGGTCAGGATTGGTGGACATGGCAAACTCATAAAGCAAATCCATATCGTTCAACTGCACGATCTCATCAGGCGTGTATTCTTTTTTGGGTTCCACAGCACTTTGTGCCGTGTCGGCAGATTCAGAAGATGCACTCCGCTCCTTAGAATCACTTGCGACAGAACTGCCTGCCGAAGGTGCTGAGGTCGACATACCAGAAGTATTACTCGATACCTCTGCTGGAGATGCTTCCCTCGTAGAAGCGGTCCCTGAGGAGGGCGGTACTTCGACAGAACCAGTCATTTCTTCTAGTGCTAACGTAGCAGGCTCCACGGGTGCAGCAGTATCGGGAACCATTCGGCGACGACGCTTTTCGATTTCTTGGATTGCCGCATTGACCAGTCCTGTATCGTTGGAGGAGGCCACTTCATACAGTTCTTCTAGATTCATCTTTTCGAGGTCTGCTGTATGAGTCTCCAATGGGGTGGTAGTCGACATATCGGTAGTGGACATGGCTTCTTGAGGCAACGAATGCATCGGTTGCTGAAAATGGTCCGTCCATTTGGTTCGGGTTTTCCACTCGGGTTCCAGGGTAAACGGTTTTTTGAACAGCGGTTTGCTGAGATCGAGTTCCTCTTCTGGCTGGAGCAGGTTGGTTTTTTCTGCCAACTCCGTAAGCAGGAAGGTGCGATAAGCCGAGATGTAGTTTTTTCGGTTGGTGTAGCAGACACATTTCAACCAAATGTCTCCGTTTTTGAGTTCCACACCAACTTCAGGAGCCCGTTCAAGTGAGCGGTATGCTGATAGCAGAACCGTTTCATGGAGAAAATCCAGCAGCAGTCCTAAGGAATCTTGGTAGATGGAAGGCACCGGGAATTCGAGGTCAAAGTGGTAGATCGATTTTTTCCGTTCGCTCCGTAACAGCACATCGGTGAGAATTTTTCGATTGGGAATCGTGATCTGTTCCCCATAAATTCCTGTGAGTTGGATGTGGGTGAAACTTTTTTTTGCGAGTTTTCCAGAAAGTCCGAGAATTTCAATGTCATCGCCTTCACTGAGCGAAATCGCTCTGCGGACCACCGGATAAGCCAGCACATTGATCAGAATATCTTGAAATGCCATGCCCAGGCTCAAGACCGTCACCCCGCCTAAAATCAGTACCAACCCCCAGTGCAAATTCCAGGCTTCGGAAATGACAAACAAGGAGATGATCAAAATCACTCCAAACTCAATCCAACCTTCGTATCGGGCATACCAACGGCGGTATAGTGGCAAAAACAAAAGCTTCTGATGGAGAAACCGCAGGAGTTTGAGGAATAGGAACAGCCCCAAAAACAGCAGGACGATCCGCAAGCCACTTTGCCAAAATGAGGTCGATACCCAATTGGAGAGGTTGAATTCGAGGAAATCGGAAATCTGGAAGGCAGGACTGGGGAGATCACTCATGGTAACAACATGGCCTCCTGAAGAAGTTGGTATGCCAACAAATAGGCTTCGGGGTTGATCGTGAATGTCGTGCCCGCTTCCTGTTTGCGGATGGAGACTAAATTACACCCTTTTAAGTTGTCCAAACAAACCCTCAAATATTTGGAAGACACGACTGCGGTTTGCAAGTGATGGGGTCCCACATTGCCTTGGGATAGAATGATACGGAGGATCAGCAATTCCTCCTCTTCCAAGTGAGGCAGTGGAACGTTTTCAAACACAGGATTGACCAACACGGTATTGTCATCGAGAAGCTTACATTGACTCGTCCACAGTTTCATGGCAATTGCCGGGTTGCCTTGGCTACGCCGTTCCAATTCTGAAAAAAATTGCCATTCCAACAAACGATCACATTCCTTGGGGCGGAGCTTGTACAACCATCGGTAGAAACGATGATTTGGCAGTTTGAACTTCAAAGACAACCCTACCACTTGATGCCGTCGGTACAACATCTCTTTGATGGTCTCTGGATCGACTGGGTGGAGATGCATGAAGTGAGTGAAGGTTCCTCCTGCTTCATCCAACAATTCAATTGTACGCCATGCCAGTTCGTTGATCGAGACGATCCACAGAATCTCATGAGGGGCTTTTTGTAACCACTCGAAGAATTCCTGCAACAACTGAGCACCTCCTGCCGTTTCAATGAAACACGATTCGAGGCCTTCCAACACCACTACATCAAACCGATCCAGTTGTACTTTGCGAATCATTTTATCGAGCGAAAAGGACTTATTGTTGATAATGGCCACAATTTGCTCATTGACCAAACTCAAGTGAATTTTGACTTTGGCTTTATTGATGTCATTGCGAATGAAGTAATCGATCAAGCTTCGCTTTCCTGATCCAGGGAGTCCAATCACCGCAATCACGGCCCGTTCTTTCTGAGACTTATTGTGGCAAATATCCCGTAACTGTTGGAGTTCCGACTCTCGTCCCACAAATAGGGTGGAGATTTCCAGCGGCTCCACCACAAACACACGGGTGTAATACGTTGGTAAGGGGTTTTCGATAGGAGGCGGTTTGGCCTGAAATGAAGCCTTGATTTTTAGCCAACGTTGTTGAACCCGTTCGATTCCTGCCACCGCTTGTTGGACCAGTGGCAAACGGCTGATCACGTTCGCATGCCCCACATCGAGAAAAAACCCTAGAATAGCTCCTACAATACCAGAACTTTCTGATGCCAAACGTAGCAAGCGTTGCCGCACCCCAGGATCAAAAATCACTTGTTCCAGATCATCAATGGTTGCGGTCACCAGCTTATGTGTTTGCCGATGAAAGCGTTGAAACTCATGTTCTAGCTCCTGAAGGATGTTTTGGAGCTGCAAGATAGTGGGGGTGGAGCTATCTTCCAAAGCTTTATGAAGGGTGACTCGGTCGGCATTTTGCCATCCGGTCAATGGATCACTCCATTCTTGACGCAGTGAATAAAAACTGAAACGGAAAAACTGCTCCTGTTGATCAATTTCCCCCGCCCATTTGTGTAGGTTGCGCAGCCAGCGCTGATGAATGCCAGCCATGGGTTCTTCCAAGCGAGTATGGAAAAACTGCTCCACTGAAAACCGGAGGGGAACCGATTCATCGATCTCAATTTTTTTGTGAGTCCACGACCACAATTTCTCCAAGTGAATGATGTTGGCATACTCTGGAAGCGATTGTGCCACACGTTCATATTTATCTAGAAAAATCCGAATCAGGTTGTTGGTACGCTGATTGTTATTAATTTGCTTACAGATATTTTTCAGGCTGCTTGTGGTTTCGTAGAAAGTCGATTCCGCTTTTTCCATGCGGAAGGCAAACATATATTTGTTCAGATCCAACCAATCCTGAACATGCTCTGGAGTCACCGAACGGATATCTCCCATCGATTGTTCCAGTTGTTTTTTAAACCGTTCGTATTGTCGTTGAATGAATTTGAGTTCCCCCTCCATAATGTGGTGGGCTTCTCGTTGAATCTGAAAAAACTGCAAGCGGATGTGAAAATCTTCCAATACATATTCCAGCGCTTCTGAATACTTGGATAAATGGACTTGGTGTTCCTCTTCCAACTTACGGATGCGGCGTTGTACCGAGCGCCCCGAGTGCTTTAGGTTGTTCCACGGGTAGAAGGCGTTCCACAGTTCCCGCTCGATTCCATTGTAAATGTACATCAAATGACTGCGGTGGGTGGATCGCAAATTGTCAGCCAATTGTTGCACATCCCGGAACATTTCTTCACGCAATCCGGTAATGTCAGCCCCTTTCGGTAAATTGAATAGGCGTTGAATGGCTTTGAGAAACACAAAATAAAAGTCGCCTGCGTCACGGAGCGTGCCTCGTCGCTGCAAGTAATGCTGATATTTGAGCCAATACACCCCAATCCCTCGCAGCCGAACGCGAGCCGTAGGGTGACCTTCAGCAGAATAGAGTTCTTTGATTTTACGCTGTGACCGCTGCCCCTGTTGCCAAGTGCGATACCACCAGCTTTCATCGGCTTTATCTTCCAGAATTTCTTCGGGAATTCTGACATCTACTGTAGGAGGGAACGTCTCTGGTAGGTTGGGAAGTGAGGAAAAGTTTTCAAGATACTGCGACACCGGATATTGCTGCGAGATGGCAAAAAACCTTCCCAAGAGCCGGCTGGTCACATGCGTGCTGTCGCGTTCCGGCCACTTGTCGGGAAGATCCAAAACCAAGCGTTCCAACATATTTTGCGTTTGATCCACCCATTGATCGGCTTTTTCGCAGGTTTCTTCGAGCAACTTGAAGGCAGCAAAAAAGGAACGTGACAGCTTCCCCATGTTCCAATTCGGCACCACCAACTCAAAATTGATGGTGTTGAGCACTGTGTTGATGGTTTGGGTGTCTTTGGATGCGGGCATCTTGGGAACTTCCCCCAAGATATCGGAAAGCAAAGCATCTTGTTCCGGGGTGGCTACCGGCGCGGTATCACCGAGAAGTTCGGCCAATAAGTCAGCTTGATCGGTAGAAAGCGTGTCGTCGGCTGGTTCCTCATTTTGGGACAATTCGGCAAGACTGCTGGCCATGACGCCTCCGCTTTCAGATCAGTTGTTCAAGATCAATTGTTCAATGAGAGGGATCAAATCGGAGGAAAGGTTGTTCTTAGGAAGAATGTCGGAGACCTCAAAACCGGTTTTGGATTTAATTTTTTCTACGCTGGTACTCGTGTCGGTGATTACGACCGAAGGCAAATTGATCGAGCATTTGAGCAAATCAGCTAAAAACATGAATCCTGGATAATAGCGATTGAGAATATCAAATACCAATACATCCACCGGATGATGTGTAGGAGCCGCAGACTGGATCGCTTTCAACGCATATTGTCCATCTCGAACGCTGCACACACGGTAGTTGTTCGTAATCAACACATTTTCCACTTCAATGGCTTCGGCATGACAATCGGTGACCAGCAACACACACCTCATTGTATCCAGCACCATTGTGACCAAAGACACAAATTGATTGATGTCCGATTTTAAAAATTGCTGCAAATCCTGAGGAATGGGAAAGGTTTGCAATGCGGTTTCCTGTTCAGGAATGTGCTCCCAGACTCGGTCTTCATCTTCGGTCATCACCACAATCGAACTTTGTATGCCCTCGTTTCGAAGAGATGCGAGAAACTCAAGGGTGTTGCCTCCTGCCAAAAACTCATTACAAACGATGAGATTCACCGGGAGATATTCCAACACATTGCGGGCTTGCGCTAAATTTCCGGCACAGTGCACTTCAAAACCAGAAAGCTCCAAATGCTCTTCATACACTGGCTTGAGGTTGCCGTCATTTTCCAACAACAACGCTCGGTCATTGTACACACTTTCCACAATATTCGCGCCACTCAGCGACATAGTGCCTCCTTCCAAGTTAGCGAATTCATTTATAAGCCGAGCAACCGCTGCACCCCTTTTTTGGCTCTTGGTGTAACCATGACCACGATATGATCCCCTTTCCTGAGTTGATCCTCTCCGTGGGGCATGAATACCATGTCGTCTCGTTTCACCCCGCCAATTAGTGATCCCACCGGCATGATGATGTCTTTCAGAGGAGCTTGTGTGATGGGGGCCTCCTCCCGAAGCATGACCTCAAAGATTTCAGCCGCTCCATTTTCGATCACACTCATTGCTTTATATTGCTCCCCTTGGACGAAACGCACAATCTCTTCTCCGGTCAGCAAATTGGGGCACACCACTCTAGGAATATCCAGACGCTCGAATAAGGGCACTCGATTCACGTCATGTACCAAGGCGATGACATGTTCAATGCCCATCTGCTTAGCAATCAGCGAAACGGTGAGATTCAAAGAATCGTCTCGGCTTCCTGAAAGAAAGGTACGGCATAGATCGATATCTTCTTCCTGGAGTTTGCGATAGTTGGTGCTATCGCCGTGAATCACCGTCACCTTTTCGAACTGCTCCGCCAATTGCTCGCATACAGAACGCGATTGTTCGATGATATGCACTTTGTGATGCACATCTTTTAATAAGGATAAGGCCATCCGGCTGCTTTGTGTCAATCCTCCAAAAAACACCTTTTCACGAGTTTCCCGAAGCAAATGACCTTGTTCCATCGCAGCTTTGTTGACGATTTCAGAAAGCCCAATCAGCAAAACCTCGCTATTGGGACGAATCATGGTTCCACCCCGGGCAGCCTGTAAGATGCCATTTTCGATCACCGCTGCAATCATCATGTCCTTTGGCAGCTTGATGTCTTGCACCGAATAGCCAATCCAATCCGAAGTCTCGTGGAGCTTGATGCGCGTTGCTTCGATCTTTCCCCCAGCAAATTGATCCACGGAAAGTGCGCCGTAACTACGCACCAGACGATTGATCTCTTGGGCGGTCAAGCTTTCTGGCGAAAGCACCAGATCAATCCCCAGAAAGTCATCATGTGTGCCATCGGTGGTTTTGAAAAACGTGTTCGACCCCACTCGTGCGATGGATTTTTTAATGCCATGCTCCTTGGCAAGCATACTCGCCACAATATTTTCGGCATCGTTGCCCATGACTGCAATGAATAAATCCGTCGCAATGGTGGCTGCCAACTCAAAGGTGGTTACCGATAAAGCCGAATCGTTGATCACCAATACATCGAAGCTATCCCGAATATCTTCCGCTGTCACTGGATCGGATTCAATCACGAGAATTTGTGCATTGAGTTCAATCAAGTTGCTCAATACATAACGCCCCACATCCCCACAGCCACACAATATGACATCCACCGTTTTTCTCCTTTGGAAAACCTTAATAAAAACATAAGGTTGGACTTCAAAAAAATATTCATTTTCCGCTTGTTGACCTTCCTATTTAGCTTAAACATTCATCACTTCGCAATGTTAATCTTTGAACCCAAAGGCTAGCACAAAACAACGCTCTAGGCATGCAGCCCCAGAAGGCCCAGTTGCCGATTCAAAAATAAGACATCTCTCAAGTTATGAGCCGTTCCCACTCGTATCTGGCTCATAAATGGGTGGGATTTTTTCAGGAATGAGGTTGTGATCCAGCATATGCACATAAATTTCACGACCAATCCAGGCATCGGTCGCCGCATAGGTGATTTGAGCGGAGGTCAATTCAGGATTTTCCCAGTTAGAAACTTGAGCACTTTTGGAGATGCGGTGTTTTAAGAAAATCGCGGTTAAGCTGCGCAACCCAAGATTTTTGATATCCAGTTGTTTGGCCACCAACCCTAAATCCACAAACCCACCCGGCTGAAAGGGGGCTAAATGTTGGAGAGCTTTGATATCATCACGCAGTCCCACGCCAAGCTTCAACAAGTTTTGGTCTTCTAGTAAATGCACGAGAGGCGTTGGGAGCTTGAGATGATTGAGGCGAAAGAGATAGGCTTCGGAGGCAGTGGACAGTTGAAGCAATGCCACTGGATAGAAATGCCCTTTTCGAAAAACAGGACGGGTCTCCGTATCAAACCCCAGAAGCGGTTCTTTGCGGAGGCGCATCACTGCTGGTTCTAGATCTTCCGGTGTGGAAATCACATGAATCGTTCCCTCAAATTTCAGAAGCGGAAATTCTTGAATCTCATCCTTTTTGATTTGTCGAGGAAACAAATACGTACTCATACACTGCTTCACTGGAGAATCATGATTATTCTATCAAACCCGGTACCCTTCGTTGTGAATACCGAATTGGCACCCGCTTGTCCATGCCTCAGTTTATAAGGATTGGCTGGACGCCAATGGATATTTGATAGGATATCAATGAAGTTTTTCTTGCCAAAAAAGTACGATCGTTCTATTAAGTAAATAAAAGCCAATGCGGAGATGATTTATGAACAAAGGTGATTTGACCCGGCAAGTGATATTAGACCATGCTCTCAATCTAGCTTCTACCGGAGGATTGAATAGCTTGACGATTGGCACGCTCGCGACCCAAACAGGCATGTCAAAGAGTGGCCTTTTTGCTCACTTCAAATCCAAAGAAAACCTACAACTCGCGATTCTGGAGCGGACCACGGAGCGATTTCAGGAAATGGTGGTGATTCCCACCAGATCCATTGAATCCCCCCTCGCCAAAATTCGGCAATTGGCCCGCAATTGGCTCAAATGGGACCAACAAGCCTTCGATGGCAGTTGTATCTTTGTCGGCGCAATCGCAGAATTTGATGATCAACCGGGCAAGATCCAAGATTTTCTCCGTGGACAACAGAACCGTTGGGTCAGTTATCTCGCTCATCAGTTTGAAAAAGCAATTGAACGAGGAGAATTGAAGCCCAGTGCCAATCATGAACAACTCGCATTCAAGACGTATTCGTTTTACCTGGGAAGTCATATGTATCATTGGCTCGGCGGTGAATCGAACAGCCGATTGTACTTCTGGCAAGCCTTTACCGACCTACTGGAGCAATATGAAGTCCGGTAGCAAACTCTAAAAAATTTTAACTTTTTAAAGCACGATCGTTCGTTTTAAAGGAGACATTATGAGCAATCAGATCTATTTTTCCAATTCATCCAATCGTTGGAACTTTCGTCAACAGATCCTCCGGTTGTCTACCCTCGCTGCCACTTCGGTATACGGATGGTTGTTGCCTCGCAAAGCCAGCCAAACCACGCGCAAGCTGTTGACCACACCGGTCCGTCTTCCCACCCATCCGGAACAAATCCCTGGCATGAAGACCTTTGATCTCGAAACCCGGGAAGGTCAAATGCAGTGTTATCGCTTGGGATACGGACCGACCTTGCTCTTAGCTCATGGCTGGTCGGGTTCTTCACGTCAGTTCTTTGGGTTGATGCAAATACTGGCAAAACAAGGTTACCAAGCCATCGCCTTTGATCAACCTGCCCACGGAGCCAGCGACGGAGATTCGACCCATTTGCCGAGTTTCATTCACGCATTGGAAGATGTCATTCCCCAAATACAAAAGCGATTTGGTTTGATCGGTTTGATCACCCATTCAATGGGCGGTGTGGCTGCTGCCAATATGCCTCAACACCTGCTCAACAATCATCCAATCGTGATGATTGCTCCGGTCATTCATTTTTTTGATCAATTTCGTTCGCTCTTATGGAAGTCGGGTTACAATATGCGCCTGTTTGACAATCTCCTCCAGGACATCGCACAGGAATATGAAGTCCATTTGCCCGACCTCAACCCAGGTCGCCATCTGGCATCGTATGCAGGTCCATTGGCTATTGTGCACGATACGAGTGATCGATTTGCTCCATTTGACGACAATGCTGCCTTTGTCAAAGCCCACCCCCATATCCAGTTTTACCCCACGCAAGGCTTGGGACACAATCGAGTGATCGATTCCGAAGCGGTCGTGCAAGCTGTTCAGCAGCTTTTTCCTTTAGGGACGGCAAATCTTCCACTCACGGCCTCTCGGTGAGTGGACGGCCCTTTGGTGAGTTGACGGCCTCATCTGAGGCCGATACAGTAGATGCGTTTTTGGATGAACATACCCGCCTTCACAACGCATCCTACAACCATCATGACCACATCTGACGACGAATTTAACCCTTCTGAACTAGCCTCTCAGCCCCCACTCCCTCAGGACCACCCCAGCCCCTTGCCGGAAAAGGCGACACGTCACTATCATCTGATGTTGGAACATCTATTGCTGCGCGTCGACAAAGCTTTACAAAAACCAGAATCGGCCTTGCACCGGATGTCCCTGACCGCAGTGCAGCGCTTGATCTTTATTCTCAGCGATATCTTGGAAAGCAACACCGTAGAGGGCAAACCATATTTCATTTTGGATTTGTCAGAGACCTTAAATCTGCATCTGTTTGAGCAGATCTTTCATTTGGAAAGCCAAGATCGTTTGGAAGAATTTGTGTTGCGTCAGATGTTTTGCTTGCTTCCAGAAAACTTGTCGTTGCTTCCCAATTCGAATCGGGAAGAACTGATTGAAAACTGGTTCGACCGCTTCACGAGTGCTTCTCAAGCCATTCAAGTGGAAGTGTTCGGTGAGGGAATATTGCGAGGCTTCACCACGGAAGAACAACAATTATTGTTTGAATCGTTAGAAGACGGATCGATTCAAATGCGGGCCTTTCCCAAGGAGGAAGTCGCTTGGCTGAAACCCGAACTCGACCACGACCTCAGGTACTTTGGAGAGCTGATTCAAGAATACCTGGGGCATACTCAATCTTTGGAAGCTGCCACGATTCCCATGATCATCCGAGAGCAACAGCGTTTCAACCGACTCATCGAGATCTATAGTTTTCCTTGCTTCTTGGCGTATCAATACTATCGGTGTTTGCTGGATTATCTGGTGGCGGAGCAGCGTGATCAAATCGATCTTGTAGAGCAGGCAAAGCAATCGGACCAAAATAAGACTCCGCAAACAGGTGACAAAGATTTGGACAAACTGTTCGATGAATCGTCTGGGGTGGAATTCATTTCATGGCCCACTGGCAAAGATCAAATCTACGGACAAGAACAATACCTCAAGCACTTCATCACACGTGCCTCTCTCGACAGCGTCGCACAAGTCGCCCACATCACCCCTGATACCAAGCTGACCGTATTTGTCTTTGATGTATCGGGATCAATGCTGGCCCATGATGTCGAACCGTCTCGGTTCGAATATGCCGTGGATCTTCAAGAAGAATTAGCGGGGCGTCTGCCCGAAAATGTTGCGCTGGCACAGATCTCGTTTTCTACGGTGGGAGTGATTTCTCACATCTTTGGACAATCACGCGATGAGTTTCTCGACCTCTTGATCAGCAGTCGAAAGTGGTTCCATCGAGCACGTCATACAGTGGATATGTTTGGCAGTACTTCCTTAGGCGCTGGTTTGCTTTCTGCCGTTTCCTTGATTGACCAAACCCGCAAAGCGCTCGGAGCTTGGGGACGGATGCAGCCTGCTGAAATCTTGCTGTTCTCTGATGGCGATCACAACTGCCCACCCAATTATTATCAAGCCGCCCGTTTTTGCCAACAACGCCGAATCGAAGTGCATTCGATCTGTTGCGCCCGTGAAGTGTGTGTGGAGGTGGAAGTGGAAGGGAAATGGAAGGTGAAAACACTGCGAGAGTTGGTTGAACAAGAGGCCCTCGACCGTGCAAAAAAATGGCGCTTTTGGTATCCGGAAACCTCGTTTCAAAGCTTATTGGAAGAACAGCGGAAATTGGTGCTCAATCATTACCGTCACCGGCTCCAGCAAAACCTCCAACGTTCCACGGGAGCCAACACCGAAGCGTTCACCAACATTGAACAACTGACGGGTGGCCATTTTTTCCACGGCCCTTTAGGCGAAGAAGGCCCTACCACCGCAGACGACATTCTCGAACACCTGACTTTACGCGACCAGCTCCGAGAAAAAGCCCGACAGATGATTAAAGCGGAAGGTCGAGTTCGCAAGCGAAAACCTCCGAAACGGGTTTCCGTGTGAACTCAACGTCGTTGCTCCTCGCGGTTGGAGTACTCTTGCATCATTCGGTAGGGATACATTTCTGGTAATGTGCTGGCATCGGTCAGCCGTTGGACTTCCTCAGAAGTGAGCACCACATCTTTGGCTTGGAGGTTGTCTTCAAATTGTTTCAGGGTACGTGCTCCGATCAAGGCACTCCCCACCCACGGCTGATGACACAACCACGCCAATGCCACCTGAGACGGAGGCACTTCATGCGCTTCAGCGACTTCAAACACCACCCGCAAGGTTTCCCAATTGCGAGCCGTATTGCGACGCGCCCAGGTTTCTTCCCAACTGTCATCCGCTCCTCCAATTCGACCTTCGGTGGGGGCTTCTTCTGGTTTATATTTGCCGGTTAGAAAACCTTGACCTAAAGCTCCCCACGGAACCAGCCCCAGCCCTTCCTGTAGACACAGGTCAGCATATTCGTATTCAATATCGCGTTTGATCAAGCTGTACTGATATTGGGCAGCAATGCAGCGATTTGCTCCCAATTGATCAGCCACACCCGCTGCCTTCATGATGTGCCATGCTTTGAAATTCGAGACGCCCCAATATCTTACCTTTCCGTCCCGAATCAGATCTTCCATCGCACGAATCGATTCAGCGATTGGAGTGAGCGGATCCCACATATGGAAATAATACAGATCCAGATAATCGGTTTGCAGAAGCTTCAGACTATTTTCCACCGCATCGAGAATATGCTTTCGAGACAATCCTCGCCCGTTCGGATCCGTATTGCCTCCTGGAGGGAATCGCACTTTGGAGGCCAATACAATTCGATCTCGTTGTTTCTCGCGAAGGGCCTCACCAAGGATCAACTCTGAATCGCCATACACATTGGCCGTGTCCACATGATTGCCCCCATGATCCAGATACATATCCAGCATTCGAATGGCGTCCTCTTTGGAAGTGCCCCGGCTGGACGAGTCGCCAAAAAGCATGGTCCCCAAGCCCAATTCCGAAACCAAGAGTCCGCTGTTTCCTAATTTTTGATAACGCATCATTGCCTCCTATCTATAGGATGTTGAAAAATTTAAAACCAAGACGATTGTGCCAAAGCCCTGGGGAGAAATCTTGTAAAAAACGGCACAAATTCTTAGGGTTGAGATCTACCTACTGTGCCAGACCTCCGTCAAAACCCTGTTCGAAAGGAACCTCATGTCTCTGAGCTTTATACATTGCATACTAATACAAAAAGTAAGGTTATTGGGAGCGATTCTCAGTCTCATCCTGGTGAGTGGCTTGCCGACCTGGAGCAACGCAGCCGAGAAATTACCTTCTCTCGTCATTCTGAATTGGTCCGACTACTTGGACCCTGAATTGATCCAAGCCTTTGAAAAACAGCACGAAGCAACGATCAAGTTCGTTTATTTTGACACCGAAGAAGACCGTGACAAAATCTTGGTGGAATCCCAAGGAGCTGGCTTCGACCTCGTCTTAGTATCGGGGGCCAATATTTCGAAATTAATCAAGAATGGTTGGGTGCACCGGTTGAATAAGGCACCGTTTCCCAATTATCAGCATCTGGATCCAGAGATTGTGAATATGCGCCCAGAACTCAAAGAATACGCCATCCCTTATTTTTGGGGAACCTTGGGAATTGCCTATCGTAAAGATCTGATCACCACTCCCATCACTACATGGAAAGATCTGTTCCAACCCCAAGAAGCCTGGAAGGGCAAGGTGTATATGATCAAAGATGCCCTCGATACGATGTCTATGGCATTCAAAGCATTGGGCTATTCGGTGGAACACTATGGCGATGCGTCGGCCTTGGCAGAAGTAGAACAGCTGCTATTGGAACAAAAACCCTATGTCAAAGATTATTCCTACATCGGGGCTGATGCTGACTCGATGATCGTGAAAGGGGATATCTGGATGGCAATGGTTTACAATGGAGATGCCTTGGGATTGCAGGAGCATCAACCGGAGATTACCTATGTTGCTCCTACTGAAGGCACCCATCTGTGGATTGATTACTGGCTGGTCATGAAACAATCGACGAATCAAGCATTGGCACTCCAGTTTCTCAACTTCATCAACGAACCCCAAAATGCGGCTAAAAATGCCCAGACGTACTATTTTGCTACAGGAAATCGTACCGCTAAAGACTTTCTGCCCCCTGACCATCTCAACGACCCGATCATTTATCCCTCTGAAACGATCTTGAGCAATTCTCATCTGGTTGAAAAGTTAGCCCCTCGAACTGCTCGAAAATGGAATGCGATTTTTTCTAAGCTCAAGCCATAGGAGAAATTTGAAACTACAAAGTCGCCTTCTCATGTTGCTCGTTCCCATCTTAGTACTCGCGATACTGGGATTGGGAATCACTGCATTTGTCATGATCAATAATAGTTCCGAAAAGTTGCTATTGCGCCAAATGGCGAACCAGTTGGATCAAATGCAGGCCCACATTGACTCCCACGTTCGGACTGCCCACTCCAATGTCGAATTGATGAGCAATACCACTGTTCTGAAACAATACCTCTTAGAGCCGGATGAAGAAGTGCGCTATGGGCTGTATCAAATCCCCCTGTTGGACCTATTCGCGTCTTACCATCAAACTTTTCCTGAATACTATGAAATGCGTGTGATTTTGTTTGATGGCTATGAAGACGCGCGGTTTGCCATTCCCAGTTTGGCCAACACCACAGAAGAGGAAGCCCAATCCCTATTTTTCCAGACCTTGAGCGAGTCAGAATCGGACCGGCATGCCCAGATCTATTTCAACCCAGACAATGCCGAACATGCCATCGCAGTGGGAAAACGATTGATCCTTTCCGATATTGCTTTTGAATCGGGTACCATCCGTCCTCGCTTGCGCGGCTATTTGGTACTCACCATCCTCCCCGATTTTATTCAACAGCAGATTGATGATAACCAGTTGGGACAACAGGGCTTGTTTTTTGTTGTCAATGCCCAAGGCAGAGTGCTGTATCATCCGACGGCTTCAGAACGTGGAAAGCTCTTAGAGCAGGATGTATTGGCTCAGATATTTGACAAAGCCGGACAATCCAAGGTTTGGCAACAATTATACGAACAAAACACTTGGTATTGGGAGAGTCGCCCCTTGTTGCCCAATCTGTGGTTGGTTGCCGGTCTTCCGGTTCAAGATATTTATGCACTGGGACAAGAATTGATTTGGCTGACTGGGGGGATCTTGATGCTCACCATGATGGCCTTGGTCGGGCTGCTCTTTTGGGTGCTCCGACTCAACGTGACTCAGCCATTGGAACAACTGAGCCGGGCGACCCAACAAATCCGATCCGGCAATTTTTCGGTGCAGTTGCCTCTTCACAATCAGGATGAAATCGGAGGGCTATCCCAAGACTTCCAGCATATGGTGCAATCCCTAGAACAATCCCAACGTGCCTTAACCGTGGCCAAGGAAACGGCAGAGGAAGCCAATCAAACCAAAACCCGATTTTTGGCCAATATGAGTCATGAAATCCGCACCCCTCTCAATGCAATTGTCGGCTTCAGCCAAATCTTACAAACCCAATCCAAGGCCTTATCACTTCCTCAGAAATTTACCGAATATTTGGAAGACATCTATCAAGGGGGACAGCACTTGTCGGCACTCATCTCTGATATTTTAGATTTCTCCAAAATCGAGTCCGGCAAAATGGAAATTGTGGAAGAAGACATCCTATTGAACGCATGGACCGAGAGCATCTTTCAAATCAATCAAGGCGCGGCTCAACATCAGAAAGTGCATTTCACGTTCATGGTGGATTCTCAATTGCCTTCTTGTATCCGCACCGACCGCACCAAACTGAATCAAATTGCGATGAACCTGGTCGGCAATGCGCTCAAATTCACCCCGGCCGGGCGACGTGTGGAATTGCGAGCCAAACATTTGCCCAACTCCCAACCTGCCCAATGGCTACTGGAAGTGTGGGATGAAGGGATTGGCATTCCTCCAGAACGCTTGCATACGATTTTTGATGCCTTCGAACAAGTCGACAACACCAGCACCCGGAGCTATGAAGGCACTGGATTGGGCTTAGCCATTACCCAACAACTCGTGGCTTTGTTAAAAGGTTCCATTCATGTGGAAACCCACTTGGGTGTGGGTTCGACTTTTCAAGTTACCTTACCACTAATCGAGGGCATACCACTTACCGTCTCCGCCTCGCCCGAATCAGAATCTTTCACATTTGCTTCGGATAACGTGATCTTGATTGTGGAAGACAACCTCATCAATCAGAAAATGATTGAAGCTTTGTTCCGCAGTTTAGACCTCAAAGTCCATCTAGCCCTCAACGGAGAAATCGGAGTGGAAAAAGCATTGTCTCTCCATCCCGATCTGGTGCTAATGGATATCCACATGCCTAAGATGGATGGCTTGGAGGCTACCCAGCACATCCGGTCTGCGCTAGATGAAAGTAGGGTCCCGATTGTAGCCCTCTCTGCCGATGCCCATATCCAACAGCTCCAACAGGCTCGTGACGCTGGTTTTTCCGCGTATCTCACCAAACCGGTCAAAATGAACCAACTGCTTCCTATCCTCAAACAATACTTACGGCCCACCCCCCTCTAATTTTCAATCCAGATGGATTAGTGGCTGCATCAAAGTTGTGTAATCCTACGGCCCTTCCTGAACGCAGCTGTAATCCCGTGTAATCCGCTGTAATACCCATTTCCAATCGATTGCCTTATAGTGCTTTTGTCTGTGTTCTATTTACATCTATTTCGCGTGGTGGGGATTCGATAGATCGTCGACTCGAACATCAGTTCCCACTGCCGATTTTATCAATTCCTCCCATCTTGGCATCTGCAATTGACTGGTACATTCTCACTGGAAACGAAAGATTGTAATGTATTTTTTCCGTCTCCAGTCATCTGCAACACATGGGGTTTATGCAAAGAACATCCACACATTTACAACGATTTACCGTTTCTTACGAATATCCGGTCATCTTCACACAGAATGTTTTTTCCTTAGACAACTTAGCTTTGTTGGAAGCCCTGCAAGCGTTTCCTTCATCGCTTTCCGACGAGGAATCTCGTTTGCGAGGGGTAGATTCCTCGACTCCAGAACGATTCCATGACCAATCTCACCCGCCACCTCCACGAGTAATGATCTTTCTCGATAGTGGGGTACGAGACGCCAAACCCGAACTGATCAACCGGATCAAGGTGTATGCTGAAGCACACTCAAACGCGTTTACCTTAGTGATGGATCCCATCATCGTCACCGGAGGAGAAGATGCAAAAAACGATTTAGGCTTGGTCACCCAACTTCAGCAAGAATTGGTACGAGGCAAGATGGACCGTCATGCTTATGTCCTTGCGATTGGAGGGGGTGCGATCTTGGATCTCATTGGGTATGTCGCAGCCACCACACACCGGGGTGTTCGACATATTCGTATTCCCACCACCACGTTGTCCCAAGGCGATGGCGGGGTGGGTGTGAAAAATGGGGTCAACGCATTTGGAGTGAAAAATCTTTTAGGAACATTTGCCCCACCGCATGGAGTGATTGTCGATTCGGGTTTTCTGCTGATGCAATCCCCACGTGACCGCCGGGCAGGATTGTCCGAGGCGGTGAAAGTGGCGTTGTTGCGTGATGCCTCGTTTTTCTGTTGGCTCGAAGAACATGCAGCTCGCTTGTCAGAAGGGGATCTACCCAGCTTGGAACATGCAGTCCGGCGCTCTGCTGAATTACACATGGATCAAATCGTGAAGGGCGGAGATCCATTTGAACGCGGTTCGGCACGTCCTTTGGACTATGGGCATTGGTCGGCCCATAAGCTTGAGAAACTCTCGCAACATGCCTTGAATCATGGGGAAGCCGTGGCCATTGGCATTGCCTTGGACACCCGTTATGCAGTGCAACGAGGCCTCCTGCCTCCTGGCAATGAAGATCGAGTCTGCCGCCTGCTGCAAGCCTTGGGATTTCACCTATGGCACGATGCCTTGGAACAACTCGATTCCCATCACCAACCCGCTGTCCTGGGAGGATTGCAAGAATTTCGTGAACACATGGGTGGAACCTTGACCGTGATACTCTTAAAGGCAATTGGCACCGCGATTGAAGTCCACGAGATGGACGAATCGGATGTGTCTCAAGCCATTGAGTGGCTGCGAAAAAGCTTTAGCTTGGGCTAATCTGCTATCGGCATCGAAAGCAAGCTTTCGATGCCCTATTATCAATTTACCTACGGATACGCTGAATCTTTCTTGCATTCAATCGTTAATTATTTCAATAACAAACGATATCAAAAACTATTCACTTGAGGAGATGATATGAGTTACTTAAGTTTCCCTTGCATCAATTTTTCTGGAATGTTCACTGCTGATCCTTCCACGATCAATAACTACCCCAACAATTATGGAGAGGAAGCCTCAGCTGCCAAAGGCGGTGTGGGGCCGACAGACCAGGTTCAGTTGTCGTGGAATCCTTATGGGGCTGGAGTTTGGTCCATTCCTTCGGCAACGGTAGAGAGCTATGTGATGGAAGATGGAACCGTGATCACCCGTGAATCGCATCCTGACGATCCGATGTTCAATTTAATTTTAGAGAATACGGCTTCCATCTTGGGAAGTCCCTCCAAACTGGTCGATTTGGATACTGATGAACAAACTCGTACCAAGCTCTTCGGCATGTATTTACAATTGAGACCCAACGAAGAAAATTCAGCAGCACTGCTTACCTTTTATTTCGATCAACGCGGTGCCTTGAAACGGTTGTGGTTTGGTCGCAACGAAAGCCTGAAATATGATACGGCGGCAGGTGGTGTCTTCCAATCCATCGCGCCTGCGGATCAGCAGTTGCAGACCTTTGTCAATGGCACCACGCTAGGACAAGAAAACCCCACCCTGCAATGGAACGACGATTTGTCCGATTATCCGATTTTGGGAAAACTCCAAGCCCAAGCCAAGGATGGGCTTTCTATCAACTTGAATACATACGCGTTCCAAGGCAGTCATGCCTCGCCTAATTTTCAGAACGGAAAAATGACCATGGCCTTGGGTCCCTATTCGAGCAACGAACCCAAGTATCAGGTGCCCAATGGCCGAATGCTCACCCCCTTCATCGATCGCCCCTTGCCTTCCGTCGGAAAACTCCATCAATTGGCAACCCATGGCAAATACCAACCCTTCTTCACTCCCAACAGCTATCTGTGGAATGCCCCTGCGACGGTCTTCGAAGCCAACGGAGACCATTGGCTGAGCCTCGACTTGGGGAACTCACTTTTGGAATATTCGCCGACGAACAACCCTGCCAATGTTGATACCGCAGATGTGGGAGACATGTACCTTGCCACCATCCCACCTCAGCCCGATAAAGGTTCCAAGGAGAACCCCAAAGCAATCGGGAAGCTTTGTATCCCAGTGCCTTATAAACCCAACCCCAAAGACAAGAAGGCCCTCAATCTGAACCAAACCGCAGGGATCTTTCGGGTGAAACTCACTTCTGATCAATACCAAGAACTACAAGAGACCCCATTGGCCATCATCATGAGTCAGGACAAACACAAAAACCCAAACCACTTCGATCTGCGCTATGCCACCGATGCTAAGCAGACGATTTATCACATCGGATTGATCGAACCCGATGATGGGGTTTTCATTACCACCGATCAGGCTTCCACTTATATGAATTCGCCCAATCCTCCTTCTGTTGAATCCGTCCCCAAAGACGAACCGCTCGAAATCAAACCACCACAACCTGCTCCACTCAATGATCCAGATCAACCGGAAGTCGACTTAGGCCCCACCCAAGTCAAACTCGCCCTTTATGGCTTCCGGTTTGGCCAACCGATCACCACCAGCGATGCTCCCAAAGACGGCAGTCCTTGGTGGGAGGAGCCGATTGCCATTTCCTTGCTTCCCCCCATAGCGTCTTCTCCGGCTAATGCCAACTATCCTGCGGATGCGCTTCAGATTCCAGAGGGTTCTTCGGATAACAAGTCCCCTTATAAATTGGGAACAGTATCATTAACCAATGGAGTGGGAACACTGGACTTGAAAGCACAACCGTTGGCGTTGCAACAGCTGCCGACACTACGGCAAAGTATTGGAGGAGAGGTTTACTTCTTGGGAGGACCTTGGTCGGTCTTCAATAATGCCAACCAACAAGCACCCGCTTGTTTGACGGTGAAACTGTTTGAGTATCAGGATTTACCGCTCAATCCCACTTGGTGGAACTCCGCAGGATCGATCTTATACAAGTATTACTACCTGTATGCGGTGATGGCAGGGAAGTTGGATTTATCGGTCTACAACAAAGTGAAACAGGGTAGTCAGTATGTCCATGCTCGGATCACCTTGCCGTTTTATCATCCCGCTTACATGCCGGTGACCCGTGAGCTTTCGTTTGATGAAACTTATATCTTAAAGAAATGGATTGAGAATGGGTGCCCCCCTGGAGAAGACCCCACCTCGAAATCCGACGAACCGAGCAGTTTATAAAACTACTGCTGAAAATATCGTAACACACATGCTTTGATATCCGTCATTTCGTAGTGATCGGCTTGTAAGCTCCGGTCACTACAGATGAATAAGGGTCCCGTTTCCGGGGTCATCGCATGCCGTCCATGACTGCCCTTCACCAATTCGGGTTTGAGAGGGATCACATCCATCAACATACGGAAGCCGAGCTTCTTTTGGATCAAACGCCCTATCACTTTGAGTTTGAGAGCGGGATGATCCGGATCCATAAACAGTTCCACTGGATCGTATCCGGGCTTGCGATGGATATCAACGGTGGTTGCAAAATCGGGGGCTTTCGTCTCATCCAGCCAATAGTAATACACAAACCACGCATTGGGTGTACTGACAGCCACAAGGTCTCCTGCGCGGTCATGATTCAACCCCCACTCTTGTTTTCCGGCGTCGTCTAAGACGCGATCAATTCCGTCGGTTTTTTCCAGCAGTTGCTTCACCGCAGCCTGATCTTTGGGATCGCGTACATACACATGAGCGCATTGATGATCGGCCACAGCAAACGCGCGCGACGCCCCACAGTCCAGCAATTCCCATCCTAACGTTTCCCGCACTTCGATGTAACCGTGTTCGCGCAACACCCGATTGATGAGTACTGGTTGATCCACCGGCATAATGCCATATTCTGACACGACCATCACTGCCGCGCCTTCAGCACGAGCAAACTCGATCAACTCTCCTGCCACTCGGTCGATGGCTGTTACATCCTGTTGAATTTGAGGAGCGTTGGGTCCCAGCCGTTGCAGATTGTAATCGAGGTGAGGCAAGTACACGAGTTGTAGATTCGGACGGTGCATCTTGAATTCTTCCATGGCACATTGCGCAATCCATTGAGACGAAGCCAACCCCGACATCGGCCCCCAAAAATTGAAGAAGGGGAACTCTCCCAACTTTTGTTTCAACGTCGCTTGTAAATCCGAAGGATGCGAATAGATGTCCAACACTTTCCGCCCATCGGCAGGATACATCGGACGCGGCGTAACCGAATAATTCACATTCGCATACATGTTGTACCACCAAAACAGCTTGGAACAGATAAAATCTGGATACTGCGGATACAAGGCATCCCATACCTTTTCTCCCTGAACCAAGTGATTCGATTGCTTCCAGAACCCCACCTCAGCCAAATCACGGAAATACCAGCCATTGCCTACAATCCCATGTTCAGTAGGCATGGTGCCTGTGAGCATGGACGCTTGCGCAGTACACGTCACGGCGGGAAACACACCATTCAAAGGACACATGAATCCGTCTTCTATCAGACGGTTCAAATGGGGGGTGTGAGGCCCTAATAAATCTGGGGTGAGTCCAACAATATTGATCACTACGAGATGGTTCATAAAGAAATCGAATGACCAGGTTAAAATGAATGATGAGGTTAAACTGAACGATGAGGTTAAAACGAATGATGAGGATTGAAATTATTCATTTCAATAACGCCAAGTCGATCATTTGTTGTTCCAGCCATTTCAGCTCGCCGACAAGGCCTTGAATCAATTCGGCATCGGTTTGTGGGCATAAGTCAGGAGGCAGTACCTGCCATGTATAGGTCTCGACTTCCAGATGTGGATGCAACGATGGGTTTTGTTGAAGGAATGTCAAGGTTTCCACCAAAGCCGTCTGCGTTGTCCGGATCATAGGGGAGTTCAGTTGCTCTGCCTGAATCGGGACATGAAAATGAATACGCCACGGCTGGGATGTAGGAAAACGAGGATCCTTCAAAGCCTGAGCTAGGTCCACTCGCCCCACCAAATTGCCTTCTTCATCATGAGTTCGGAGCTGATGAAAATATTTAGGTTCCGCATACTGTGCCAACCACGTTTTCGTTTCTGCAAGTGCAGGTTCTGGAACAGCCAATGCGCTCGACAGTTGCATCTTCCCAATAGGCACTTCGGCCTCTATCAACTCTTTCAGCACTTGAGGAATCGATTCCCACACCACTGCCTGATGACACACATCAAAACAAATCCCTAAATGTCTTTGCAATGCTGTGGCAGAAACCGGCTCCATTTTCTGGGCTTTTTGGGGCAGGTCTTCCTGAAATAAGCGGATGATCTGAGGCGAGTGTTCTAAAACACAATCTGGCTCCATTTCCAAGCACACCCGGATTGACTTACCGGTGTCTTCATATAAACGCTGGAGAAAGACAGCCACCTGGCAGAGGTGGGTGAGCGCGATGTCATGCAATTCGTCATTCCAATCTTCGCGATAACCGAGAGGCAACGTCGAAATGGTTCCTTCTAATAAAGAAGCTGGCAATACAGAAGAAACTGAGGAGGATGGTTCGGATGAGGATGTGCTCAAAGAAGATTCTGGTAAACATGCAGCTAAAATTTGAGCCAAGTGTTGGGTGTACTTCAGACGGGCAGGATCCGCCCAATTGGGAGAATACACACCGGCTTTCACTACAGGCTGATGGAAACCTCCATAAGGAAAGCCGTTGAGGGTCATCAGTTGAATCTGATGGTCTGCTAAGGCTTGCTGGAATCGGCCTAAGCTTTCTGGTTGATGCACATAACAGTCGGCAGCTTCTTGGCTGATCCACAAACCAGACGTCATGCTTGCTAACTGACGTTGCTCCCGCACTGGCCCCAAGAAGCGAGCGATGTTCGCTTCAATCGCTTCAGGAGTTTCTCCCGGATGCACGTTGCTACAATAGGTGAGTTCCGAGGCAGCCCACTGAGTCATCCGGCCTCCACAATAGGAGTTTGCCCCCGTAAGGCAGAATTGTCTTCAAACAACTGCGTTTGGTCAATTTTAGGACGAGCCACCGCTTCTACAGAAATCCGACCGCTTTGAGCATAAAACTCGATGGGATTGTAAAACAACACTTTCTCAATGGCTTCCTCTGCAAACCCCGCCGCTTTCATAGCCGCCCCGGTTTTAGGAACTTTCAAGGGGTCACTCTTGCCCCAATCCGCAGCACTATTCACAACCATTTTTTCCAAGCCATATTGCTGGAGTAAGGTCACCATACGGTCTTCAGACATCTTGGTGTTAGGATAAATCGAATGGCCTCTCCAGCACCCTGTTTCTAACACCAAAGGAAGCGTTTGTTCGTTCAAGTGATCCACCAACACCATTCCCTCATTGATGCCGCAATCTTTCACCAGTTCTAAAGTCCGGCGGGTGCCATTCAGTTTGTCTCTATGGGGCGTGTGAATCAGGACCGGCAATTCCAAATCTTTCGCAAGATCCATCTGTCGCAAAATGAAGTTTTCTTCGGCAGCAGTGATGTCATCAAACCCCACTTCTCCAATGGCGACCACATTGTCTTTGGCACAATAGCGCGGCAAGATTTTCAGTACTTCGTCTCCCAGTTCCGTTTGATTGGCTTCCTTAGGATTCAAACCCATCGTGCAATAATGCAAAATTCCAAACTGGCTCGCTCGGAACGGTTCCCATCCCAATAGGGAATCAAAATAGTCAATAAAAGTTCCTACATTGGTACGGGGTTGCCCTTGCCAAAATGCGGGTTCTACAACACCAACAATCCCAGCCGCCGCCATGTTTTCGTAGTCATCGGTGGTGCGAGAAAGCATATGAATATGGGGGTCAAAATACTGCATACAACCTCTGTGATAGTAATTGGTGTAATGAATGGATGTGATGAATAGATGTGATGAATGAATGTGATGAATGAGAGCCTTTATTGAAGTCGGTCACTTGGCAATAACAATCGTTCCAATACCTCTCGAATTTTCGGATCCGTTTCTTGTTTCCATCGGCACTGAAGAATCTCTTGATAAGTTTCCTGGGTCCCACTGCGTTGCACTGCCAACGATGCATAGTAACGATGTCCAGGATGAGGATCCGCCAGATGCAATCGGAGCAAATCCTGACCTTCGTCGTGGGCATGGGGGAGCAATGCGAGCCAAATCGAAAGCGGCAGATTCCGTTTCGCGGCTTGACGTTCATGAATGAAATCCAGACACATCCGAGAAAGTTCTGGATTGGCTCGTGTTTCCAAGCCAAGTGTCGTTTCAATACTGATATCCAGAAACAAGGCTTTCAAGATCAATTGATTGAACTGCGCCTCCGTATAAAATTGAGCGGGATATGGATTGTACAAAGCCAACGCAGAAAACAACGGAATGCTATTGGTTCGGCCATTCTCAATGGCCAATTCAAGACACTGACCTTGGGGGTCTAACAGCAACAACCCCTTCATGAAAGCGACTCGCTCCAACTCATCCCCCATGCGATAAGCGGTCTGTAGAAAGGTGACCCGGTCACTGACTCGTGCCAATGCGGTACCCAACAAAAATACCCGCGCCACTTCAGGCAGATCCCAATGGGCGAGAGAAAATTCCTCTGTTTCATACTGAATCGTGAGAGTGTTCCATGAGGAGGAGGCACTGCCGACTTTGCGACGAGCCATCCCTGAAAGGAAGCCCAAGTCATTTTCCGGATCATCGCTGGCTTGCAAACGATTCACCGCGTCTTGCAACCATATCAATCCAGTTTCAGAGGTGTATTCAGTGAGAATCTGCCACAAAGCGGAATGGGTGGGGGTCATAAGTGCTCCTTATCAATTGTTTAAGTCACTGATATCGATTTAGCCAGCCATCGGCTCGGTATCAACAAAGCGAGAATGCATATTGCAGCCACGAAGTGTCCATGTAAAAAGACAATCGCGGCATCCAATGGAATGATGCCCAACACCAAAGTGATGATGGTTTTTTGAATCTGAGGTGCAGAGAAATCTTGGTACGTGTCCCATAATCGTTTTCCTAAGATCAAGGCTCCGACCGCCACCAGCCCCAAGCCCCAAGCATTGGGCAACACCTCCCCCCAATACAAACCCAATGCTAAAAGCCCTACCCCAGCTAAACAGATCGTGCACACCCAAAACGGAGCACGACGAGTGGGGTTGGTTTCTTCTTTACTCAAGGTCGTCAAGGCAAACACATACAATAAAATGATCAGTGCAATTGCAAGATTCCCCCCCGTGAACGGCATGACCGATAGGCCCAACAACCAGTTGAAATAACGACAAAGCCCCATCATCGTTGCTCCCCTATAGCCTTCTTTGAAAAGCGAATCGTAGCCGACAATCAACAAGCTCAAGCACACTGCGATGCCAAACGAACGCAACCCTACCAATGCGGTGAACGCCAAACCCACAATCAACAAAGCGATTCCTAAGGCCCACGCTGCCTTGACCGGCACTTTCCCCGCAGGTAAGGGACGGGACGGGCGGTCTTTCGCATCTTCCTCATAATCGAAGCAATCGTTGAGGACCATTCCAGCGCTGTAAAAACACATACTTGCCAAGCATAACAAAAGCAGTGCTCCCCATTGGACCGCTCCTAGCGTGGCAATAAAGTGAGCTGCTCCAATATTCGAAATCGCTGTGAACGTGTTGGGCAATCGGATCAGTTGAATGTAAGGAAAAATGGGGTGGTTATTGAGTTTCATCATAGCATTTCAGGAAGGTTATATAACGTCAGGCGGGAAGTGAGGGTTTAAAATAACGAACAAGCTTATATTCTAAGCCTTCTTTCTAAATAAATCTTCAGAAAAAACATACCATAACTTCATCTCACCATAGCTAGCCATTACATGACTCTCTATCTATAAGCACAAGGTAATTTATCTCTTTTTCAATATTTTTTATCTCTTTTAAAACAAATTAAATGTTATTTATAGATTTTTCTATTCTTATCTATTATTTACACTGATCTTTTAAACTAAAATATCTGAAATAATACTTAAAAATAGATAAAATTTATTGAAATTAGAGATTGAATCGCTATTATTAGAGATGTGGATACGTGATCATGGTCCATCTTCATAAAAACCGCTTCAAACTCTAGAAGGAGACGTATGGGAGTTTATCTCAATTTGGATGTGATGCCGGATCAAATCGATCCCAAAGCGTGGACGTTGGTATATGCAGAAACTCTCAAGCTCTTGCATGGATATCCTGATCCGCTGATCGGATTGCATCGGGATCATCTGCAAGGTGCCCGCCGCATTTACTATAGTGAAAACTTGGAACATCAGATGGACCACCCTGCGGAGCATCATTGGGAAGTCGTAGGAGACCGAGGCAGTTGGGAAACCGGAGAAACATTTTGTTTGTATCGCCAACTCAAACGAGATTCTCCTTTCGTCAAAGAGGATCTCTCCTCCGCTTGCGTTACGGCAAAGTCGATCCTTGTGGAATGGATCCGATCCGCATCCGGAGCATCCAATGCCGTATGGAATAAATGGGGTAATAAAACCCAAGGGCGGCCTTACCATCGGGTGTTGCTGGCCGTGGGGATGTGGATCGAATATCGATTTCCAGGTTTGGCTATGGTAGGGGGCGACATCGACGCTCACCAAGCCAAATGGGCACAAGACTATATTGCAAACACCCTGGGACATCGCATTGACCCACCGATTCGATTGCAGGCAGCCCCTCTGTTGGAAGCCCTTTTGGAACACTACCCCAAAACCCAAGCTTTAGAACACTTTGACACATTGTACTTGGGAGAACCGGAAATGAAATATACTGTGTTTTGTCGTATGGCAGGAAAATCGGTGTTTCATGAATGGTTCTTGAATCAGTGTGCGGCTTATGCCTCAGTCAATTGCTTAGGCATCCAGAAACTCTGTATTGGTTGGATTAACACGATGGGAGACATCCCTTCTCTGTGCGAACTCATGGTTCATGATCCACGAGGCCCTCAATTCAATCCGGTGACCTTTGCTGGGGTACTGGCTGCTACCTGGTTGTCGGTGCCTCCAAAAGAGCGGGCGTGCTTTGATATCTTTCGCAAACCTGAAGGTGCTTTAGACAGTGTGGAACGACAATTCGGTACCTTTCTGCTCGATACGATTGATGCCGGAGGCCGAACCAACCGAATCTATCGGGAAGCGTCTCAGGTGCTCAACCAACTCCGCTCCGCTTTTCCAGAACACGAAGCCGCCATTCAAACTCGTTATCTCCAAAAAACGCAATCTTTACGCCAGATGCTCCAAGCGGCAACCGATCCTCTGAAAGATTTGAGTCAACATGTGGAAGGTTTGCAGCCCGATCAACACCCTCGTTCTCTATTATTTTGCGACGCAGCAGAATCGTTGACCCCATCCCAAGGCGAGATTCTCCAGGCCTTTGCCTATTCCCTTAAAAAACTATGGAACCAATGGGAAAACGAACTTTCCATTTGGTTTTCCTCCGCACAATTGTGGAACGCCTTGGTCCATGCGCTCACGGACCGCGGCCCCATCCTTTCTGAAACTGCCTGGAGTTGGTTATCTCAAGAAACCGATGAAACCCGCTTGAAATGGCTATTGCTCATTGCCAGCCTGCGCCAAGATTCCAAACTCCGTGTATTCCAACGCGCGGTGTTCGAACACAAAACCATTTTCGATTATGTGCTCCACAGCATGCACCGTTCCGAAATCATGATCAAAGTCCAAGAAGTGTTTGACACCATCAGTGGTTGAGTTTCCAGATTACTCCCATTATACAAAAAGGCATTCGTTTCAATAGGGAGATTTCATGATCCGTTTCAATCAAGTCAGCTTGGGATATGCCAACACGCCCTTGCTTTCCCACCTCGATTTTACAATTCAGCAAGGCGATTCGCTGGGAATCGTCGGGCCTAATGGATCCGGGAAAACAACGCTGCTGAAAGTACTATTGGGAATCACACGTCCGTTGGCCGGTACTGTAGAATATGATTCCTCATTGCGGTTTGGCTATGTGCCCCAACGAGAAACCATCAATATGCTCTTTCCGCTCTCGGTACATGACATTGTGCTGATGGGCAGTTATGCAGAAATCGGTCTTCTTCGACGACCTCGCCGAACTGACAAGCAGAAGGCCATGGAGGCTTTGGAAAGTGTCGGATTGCAACACTCTGCTCACGCGGCGTTTCGCGAACTTTCGGGGGGACAAAAACAGCGAGTGCTCATTGCGCGTGCTTTGATGGGCAATCCTCAGATCCTCGTCCTGGACGAACCGACGAATGGGTTGGACATCATCTCACAAAACGCCATTCTGAAATTGATCCAAACCATTTGCCAGCGAGACCATTTGACCTTGATTCTGGTCTCTCACCTGATCAATGACATCCTTCCCTACCTCCATCAAATCGGCCTGATTGCCGATGCCACGTTGCAAATCGGCCCAGTGGAAACCCTGATCACTTCCGAAAATATGAGTCAACTTTTTGGCGGACCGATGCAGGTGCAGCAACTCAATCAACGCTACTGGGTGGAACCTGGAGAAGAGTCGTGATAGTGCTTGGGTGAACGTCATCCAATCAGTCATGCAACTGGCTCAAGCACTGCGCTCTCACTCCAGAGGTCAAAATGAAAACACTCAGCATTTTGGATAATTTGTTTTTGCAATTGGAACGTCGCGAAGTTCCTATGAATGTCGGGGGATTGATGGTTTTCCAATTGCCCGAAAACTACCCAGGAAACTATTTCGAAGATTTGCTCGCCGCCTATCGGGATGTGCATAACTATGCGGCTCCCTTCCATTACCGATTGGCCCCTTCGGTTTCGAAAATCCTGCCTGCTCGTTGGATCGAAGATCGCTATTTTGATCTCAGCTATCACCTACGTCACTCTGCACTACCCCAACCGGGAACTATGGATCAACTGTTGACGCTTGTGTCTCGCTTGCATAGCACATTGCTTGATCGTTCTCGTCCGCTTTGGGAGTTTCACCTCATTGAGGGTTTGGAAGGCAATCGTTTCGCGATCTATCTGAAAATCCATCATGCTTGCATGGATGGGTTGCGAGGCATGCAATTGTTGCAAGCGAATCTTTCGGATGATCTTGAAGACCACACCATCTGGCCTCTGTGGAAAAAGAAAAAGAAAACCAAACCCACGCAATCGGAGTCTCGATCTCCTAGCAGCAATATGCCTCCCTTGGTCAAAATGCTCACCAAGCAAGCTCAGACAATTCCCGAAATGGCTCAACTGTTCACCCAAATTGGCCAACATGTATTGGAAAAAGAAAATCTCGTGCCTCTGCCTTACACCTCCCCGGAAACCTCATTGAATGGACGCATCACCGGACAACGGCGTTTGGCAATTCAAGATTTGAACTTAAGTGAGGTGAAAAAATTTGGAAAAACGATGGATGCCACCGTGAATGATGTCGTCTTGGCGATTTGCGCGGGAGCGTTGCGACGTTATTTGGATGAGTACGGCGAATTGCCAGAGGAATCGCTGACGGCACTACTGCCCGTGGCTTTGCCTTCTGAAAAATCCGGGGGGAATTTGCTGACAAATATGGTGTGTCAGTTAGCGACTGAATTGGAAGATCCAATCGAGCGCTTGAAAACGATCCAAGCTTCCACAGCAGCTAATAAGGCCTTATTGAAAGAGATCTCCAATCGAACGGCCACCTATTACAACTTCATTTTCCACGGCCCAAGTATCCTCACGATGGCGTTGAACGTGAACCGGCATTTGCCGCCTCCCTTCAACGTGTTGATTTCCAATGTCCCAGGCCCGCGACATTCCATGTATCTCAATGGTGCCAAATTGGAAGGGATGTATCCTGTTTCCTTTCTGTTCGATGGCCAGGCTTTGAACATGACCGTCTTGAGCTATGAAGACCGTCTCCAGTTTGGTTTGATGGCATGCCGGGACAATGTTTCTGATGTGGATCACTTGGGAATCTACATCAAAGAAGCCTTTGACGAACTGGTGGAAGCCGCTCAATAAAATCAATGGCGGAGATGTGTGGGAATCGAACCCACCAGACGATGTGTTAGACCGTCTCGCACGGTTTTGAAGACCGGGGGGGCCACCAGTGCCCCATCCATCTCCGTTTCCTTTTTTCTACTCTTTACTGAAATCAGTAGGTTACAAGAAATCATTTTTCATATGCTTCTGTACAATTCCTTGGTTATCCCTCTGAGTGGGGCACATTTTTTGACACAGATTACGTGTCAAAAACCTCATCTTTCAATCCCCACAAAGAGGCAATATGTCTGCACGGATCAAGACGAAGTACCCTGGAGTTTATTACAAAACGAAGAAAATAATGTGACAGGGAAAGACGAAAAAATCTAACCTTCTTGAAAAAGTATCTCTACTCCTTAATTTTACATCTATGGAAACACAAAATGCCCTAAAACCATGTCCGGCAGATCCCGGAATGGTGAATATCGGCGCTTGAAAAGTGAGGGTTTGCCGAGTCAATATGATGCTCCATCCACAAAATACATATCGATTTCTCCTCGATTTTTAATAGGGATTTTTCCTCGATATTGACAAGCGAACTCACCGTTCACTAATGCATAGGTAGCCCCGGAAATATTGACCTTTCCGGCTTCACTCGAAGATTCCATCCGCGAGGCAATGTTGACCGTATCCCCCCAGATGTCATAAGCAAATTTATTTTTACCGACCACGCCTGCCACGACCGGGCCGGTATGGATCCCAATCCGAATATTCCATACGGGCTGTTGCTGCTGAAGCTGCATGGCTTGATGCTGATTCATGAACGTTTGAATTTCTAAAGCAGCGTTCACCGCATCGATAGGGTTGGTTGCATTGGACATTGGAATGCCTCCAGCGCACATATAGGCGTCTCCAATCGTTTTCAGTTTTTCGAGCCGATGTTTGGCAATGATCTGATCGAAGGCCGTGAAGCATTCATCCAATTTATCCACCAAGGTTTGGGGAGCAATTTGGCTTGCCACTCGGGTGAATCCTTGGAAATCCGTAAATAATACAGTGACGGCATCGAAATAGACTGGAGCGACCTTCCCTTGTTGCTTGAGTTCTTCAGCAACATCTTTCGGCAAGATATTCAACAAGAGGCGTTCGGACGTGGCTTTTTCCTGGGACAATTGCGTGTTCAACCATTCCAACTCTTGGTTCTTTTGCGCGATAGTCTGATACGCCTGCTCAATTTCCAGATTGATATTACGCAACAAAGACTGATTTTTATCTTTTGAATCTTCCAACCAGGCTCGGTTGATCTCAGAACGTCGGAGTTTCCGTTCTAAGGTTCGAATCCTCTTGGATTGTTGTCTGACTTGCTCTTTTAACTCTTCCAACGATTGATCTACGTTCAAGGTCCCTCTCAGGGCGAAGAAGTGATGGGGGTTGAGATGTCATTCGGATTTTATTCGGATGAAGAGCCTAAACACAAGGTCACAAAGGTTCCATTGTGAAATTGGGAAACCTGATCTTCGGTGAGTGGGCAAAATTCACCATAAGCATAGAACCCCGCAGCCGAGACGTGGGTTTCGGTGAGAGATTGCACCAACTCCAGTTCTTCTTTGGTTCGCGTGCCTAAAATACCGCGACGTGCCGCACAGGAAAATAAAAAGACAAAGTCGGGCTGGCCGTTAGGAAAATGTTCAAGCGCCTGTTCAATGGAATCTTGTGAACCTTCAATGATTTCATTGCGAGTGGCCTCACACAACCGAACCTGACGGCCCTCTGGAATGATTCCACTGAATGAAATCATGCCGGTCGCTTCATCGGAGTTCAACGCGGCTTTGATGGCATATTTCTTACTGCCAGGTTCAAGCACCGCGAAGGGGTACTCACGGGTTGGAAACGCAAAACGACCAAAAAACCGACGGTAAAATGATAAGGCCGGTTGGTGATCGATTTCATGCACATCATTGCCTTCTGCTTTGGTCACAATGCCATACGGGCTGACAGCCTTCCATCCACTGGAAACCCCATGCGAAAACAAGAGATTCCCACCAAGCAATAAAACGGGAATGCCATCGGTCAAGATTTCTTCTTGATAAAATTGATAGGTGGTGGTCCAGCGATACTGTTCTCCTGCTCCCCCTCCATAAATCGGAATGATTGTGGGCATTCCCGCTTGAAGCCCTTGGATCAACTCATCACTGAAAAAGGTCAGTCCATCCGGGAAAATCATCCCCAATTGTGGAGTCGTTTTCATTTTACCCCATGCCTCTTTCATAGCGACTTGGGCTGCTTCGCGAGGTTGGTTTTGAATGTCGCGCCCTATTCCAACTTGGACTTCCAAATCACCTGCAAACACAATGAGCATAACCGAGTCTTCGGTAAAACCGATATGAGACGAGGCCTCGCCATCTGTCGAACATCCGATCAAATCCACATCAGGCCATGCCTGTTTCACGGTTTTCAGCAGGACCGGATGGTCGTGTTCAATCGCGGCAAACAGAATGGCTCCTTTGGGCGAAAGATCCCCTAGCTCTTTCTGACATTGGTGGATGATTTCGGTAATCGCATCTTGAGAATCCACATCTTCACTGTGGCCGACTGCAATTTTGATCATGATTTGCTTGTGTCAATAGGTTTTGCGAATTGGAAGGTGGGGCTAACGTTCACACGGTTTTAATGTACCTTCGCCTACGTCCTTCAGCAAGGTTAAGAACAAAAGAGAGCGGGCACTTATGATTGCTGGGCACGAAATTGTTTTGGTGTTTTTCCTTCCAGTTGTTTGAAGACACGAGAGAAGTGAGCCTGATCCGAAAAACCACAAGAAAGAGCAATATCGATCATAGATATGCTGTCATCACTGAGTTGTCTCTTGGCTTGTTCGATGCGATAGCTCATGACGAATTGATGAGGACTTTTGCCAATTGCTTCTTTGAAGAGGCGAGCAAAGTGCGAGGTACTGAGTCCCGCCTGTCGGGCCATGTCTTCTAGGTTGATCTCGTCTCCATAGTTCCCTGCAATGTAACCCATCACCCGTTTGTAGTGTTGGGATGTGAAACTTTTGCTAAGGGCAATGTCTTCGTCGCGTTCCAATCCGTATTTTTGGATGAGTTTGGTGAGAAAGATTCGGGCAAAACTTTCGAACATGACAGCAGATCCAAGCTGACTGCTCAATGCCTCAAATAGCATCACGCCGGCTTGCGTGATATCTTCGTCAATGAATTGGGGAATATTTTTCAGTTGGGTGTCTGTCAATAGAATGCCTAGCTCGCTTTGGGCAAACTTTTCCAATTTGTCTGGTTCCAATGTGATGACGATCACCTTGGATTTGGCATGCCACTTCCACCCTGACTTCACACCGGCAGGAGTCACGATGATTTCATTTTTTAAATAAGTGAAATCTCGATGTTCTCCATCCCTCCAATTTTCCACTCGATGCGGTTCTTCACGCAAGTTAATCAAGATATGATGTTGTTCAAAAACTTCATAAGGCATCTCACCAGGTTCGGCTTCAAAGTATTCTAAAGTCAACAAATCAGCCGCCGAAGGACGGTTGAGATTGATACTATTTTGCAAGGGATCTTCAGGGTAAATGTTTTGATAACGATTGGGCATAGGTCTCTACAGGAGTGAGGGTTCAGTTTTCTTTGTCGTGTGGGGTATGAATCAAAGTTATTAGTAACAATAGAAGCTTGCCGCGTGCTATGGAATGTCCGTTTTCGAAAATGTCCATCTTCGAAAAAGTTTGGTTTAGGTGCCAGAAATTTCATATTACGTATGCCAGCAGGAGGAATCAACGCCTATACAAATCCACCTTGTCAGCCTGTATTGCATACCGCAGTTTTCTGATTGGAGATTCAAAAGATTCTATACGATCTATTGACTATGCTAGCTAAACTAAGGAATGGATATTCTGAAGGGGATATTCTGATCATGAACTTATTCTGGTCTCAGACTCTAGCGACATAGAGACGTGATTTGGGAGAGCACGTCAGCGGCTGTAGAGACGTAATTCGAGAGAGCAACGCCTTCAACGAGAGGTGGGGCTTCAACGTGCAGGAGAACAACAATGGAACTTCCCATTTTACAAGATATTGCCATCATTTTTGGCATCTCAATGGTCGTCTTATTTGTGTGCGACAAAATTCGACTTCCTTCGATTATTGGGTTTATTGCGACAGGAGCGTTTATTGGCCCCAATGGGCTGCATCTGATCCAATCCCACGAACAGGTGGAAGCGTTGGCTGAGATTGGCGTGGTGTTGCTCATGTTCATGATTGGTCTTGAACTTTCCATCAAGGAGTTGATCCGAAGCAAGAAAGCGGTGTTACTGGGTGGCTCTCTGCAAGTTTCTCTAACGATTCTAGGGATTTTTTTTGTGGCCCAGCAGACTGGATTTGAATTTGGAGAGGCGCTTTTTTTCGGCTTTTTGGTGTCTCTGAGTAGCACTGCAATTGTCCTGGGACTCTTTCAGGCCAATGATACGATTCATACCCCTCATGGAAAAATCGTCCTTTCGATTCTGATTTTTCAAGACATCATTGTGGTGGTCATGATGTTGGTCACCCCTCTTTTGAAAGGAACCGATACCGATATTACGGCTTCACTCCTGATTTTGCTGTTAAAAACCATCGTGATCATTGGGTTGATGATTGTGTGTACCAAATATGTGGTGCCACATTTGATGTACCATATTGCAAACACCAAAACGCAGGATTTGTTTCTGTTAAGCATTGTTGCCATTTGCCTACTCATCGCGTGGGGATCTTCTCAGGCTGGTCTGTCTTTAGGGTTGGGAGCGTTTTTAGCCGGGTTGGTCATTTCAGAGTCGGAATACAGCCTTCGTGCTTTAGGGAGTGTGTTTCCCTTTCGCAGCGTGTTTCTGAGCTTCTTTTTTGTATCCGTGGGAAGTTTGTTAGATCCTAGTTTTCTGGTCCAGAACCTATTCCCAGTTGTGTTAATCACTTTAGGAGTGTTTCTTTTCAAAACGATTGTGCTCTTTCTAGTGAGTGCCATTTTGCAAGTGCAACTACGCACGGCGATCATTGTGGGATTAGCATTGAGTCAAATTGGAGAGTTTTCCTTTCTCCTCTCCAAGATTGGAGTGGACAATGGTCTATTGAGTCCGACGGCCTATCAATACTTTTTGTCGGTCACGATACTCAGCATGATCATGACGCCCTTCCTGGTATTCATTGGCCCTCGCCTAGCAGATCGAATTATAGAATGGCCGCTTCCCCAAAAAATGAAATCCGGTGTGGCGAGCCATTTGGCCACTGCTCCCGAGTTGGATGAAAAGGCGCTCAAACGTCATCTGGTGATTATTGGCTTGGGCATGAATGGCAAGCTGCTGGTGAGAACGGCTAAAAAGGCTGATATTCCTTACGTGATTCTAGAACTCAATGCAGAAACCGTTCGAGAAGAACGCAAAAAAGGAGAACCCATTCTCTATGGAGACGCGACACAGGAAACTCTACTCAAGCACGTCCACGTTCAAGATGCGCTTGTTGTTGTCATTGCCATTTCGGATCTTTCAGCAACACGGCAGATCGTTCCCATCGTTTCCAAGCTCAATCCCAAAGCGTGGATTATCGCGAGAACCCGTTTTGTCTTGGAAGTGGAGCATTTGAATAAATTAGGTGCTGCCGAGGTCGTTCCTGTCGAGTTTGAGGCCGCTCTCCGAATTCAGAAGCATGTTTTATCACACTTTTTGATTCCGCCAGATGAAATTGAGCGCTTTGAAGAGAAAATACGCATGCACGGATTCCGGGAGTACATCTCCGACTCGATGGCGGAGTATTTTGATCCCAAGACGCTGAACAAAATTTTTGATGACGCCCCCCGCGATACAGAACAGAAATGAGAAATACGGATTTGTTCAGGAGGAAACTTCGAGCTTTTCTTGAATCAAGCCGAAAAATTTCGGAGGTTTTTTCTCGGAGCTTTCAAAACGCCAGCCAAGGTGTTCATGGCATTTTTCACAGCATAGAATCACCCAAGCATATCCTGAGAACCAGGTATGCTCAAAAGATGGGGGGGAGACATCAATGACCGATTTGCACAAAGACAAGGTCATGATATCAAATCGATGTCCATTTAAATTTTCAAAGGTGTGGTAAGGCGAATCTGAATCGATGACGCAGAGGTAGCTAAACTCGCTGATCCACGTTTTGCATATTTTGCAGATCAGCCGATCTTTTTGGGAGGGAAGATCAAGTCGTAGGCGAGAATTTCGTTCGGGTTTGATAAACCACATGATCATTTGCCAATTTTTGCCAAGATGTCATTGATTTTGGCTTCGAGTGTCGCAGGGCTGAATGGCTTTACGATATATCCGTTCACCTTATGTTTAGCTGCAGCAACGATGTTTTCTTTTACGGCTTCAGCGGTGACCATCAAGACTGGCAAAGTTGCATGTTTGGGATCGCTTCGAATGGCTTTCAAGAGATCCAACCCACTCATGCTGGGCATATTCCAATCCGCAATCACCAAATCGAATTCGTTGTTTTGCATTTTATTCCAAGCATCTCGGCCATTTTCTGCCATCATGATTTTGGTAAATTTGAGTTTGAACAGCATACTTGCGATCAATTTGCGCATATTTTCAATATCATCCACAACCAAGATACTAATGTCTTTATTTGCCACAATGTCCTTTCACTGCTTGGGTTCATCGTAATGAATGCCTTCTTTCGCCATCACGATTTTCATAAGCCGTAGTACCAGTTCATTCGTTTCGGTGCGATTGGGTCCATATTCGTGAAAGAATCGTTCACGAACTTGCCGCTCTCCCAAAGGTTTTCCAAATTTTTCTTCGTTCAAGAATTCCTGTGACCCAATGATATAATAACAATTTTGATAATCGTAAGCATCTTTTCCAACTCCATATGCCATGCTTTTATGCTTGGTGCTGACATCTGCTCCTAAAATCAATACATAGTTGCTGATCTTTTCAGCAATCTTGATGCGAATGTAGTAGGCCATAACGCGCTCATTTTTAGGCATAATTCGCTGGATTTGTCTATCCTCATCCACGTTTGTCAATATCTTGGCGACCCAATTGGAAAACAAAGCGTATTGAGCCCCCATTCCTTTTTGGAGCAAGGCGAGCTTCGGTTTATACTCTCTGGGTGCCTTACAAAACCACGGAACTGCTAAGTCGTTTTGAGTCAGAGCGGCGACTTGATAGCGGGAGTTTTTTTGAGGTTTGCTCATAGTCGATTCAGTACTTTCAAATCGTCTTGTGCGTTATTCGCAGCAGTGGAACCTGGAAAACGCTGGATCACTGCTTGATAATAATACTCGGCCTTCTCCGCCTCTTTGCGTGATTCGAAAATTTTCCCCAACATATAAATCGCATCAGGCGTTTTATATCCCTGAGAAGTGGGGCGATGCTCATATTGACGCAACACTTGACGGAAATTGTCTTCTGCTTGATCAAGGCGGTTTAATGAAAAATTTAAATGCCCCATCCAAAAAAGAGCGTTATCGCTATATTCGTCATTCGGATACTGTTTGAGCATGTCTGCGAAGGTTTGAATGGCATTTTTGTGCTCCCGATTGATCATGGCTTTCATTCCCTGATCATACAACTTTTTTACAGGTGGATGCGATTCCAAAATATAGGGATCCGATGGTTCATTCAAATCAGGGTCTTTATACGGTTCGTCTGAGGGTGCTGCAGCCGCGGCCATTGGTTGTGTCTCTGAGACAACGGATTGTTTCTGAGATGTGGGTTTGGTTTCATCCACCATATTTGCTGGAATTGGAATCGGTTTAGGAGGAGCTACCGGCGTTCTTTTGGGGGACTGTGGAGCCTTTTCTACAGAAGGTGGAGTCGATTTTGTAGGAGCTTGGGGAGACGTTTTAGAGAATAGAGAAAGGGTTTCAATCAAAGGCTTGTTTCCTGTGGGTTCTGCCGGGGCAACACCATTGATGGCTTTCTTTTTAGGCACACGCGAAGCAGTGGCTGGAGACTTGTCCGTTGAAACCGCTTGAGAGGCAGTTGTCGATTTCGCTTGTCGGGCGGTTTGCGCTTTCAAGGTTTTCAGCTGCGACGAAACTTGGCCCAGTTTCTGTTCGGATCCCTTCAAAGAATCTGCGACAGACTGCTCAAGCAGTTCAAAATTGGTAATCAGCTTACGCTCCAATTGACTGATAGTTGCTCGATCCTTAATTTGTTCTTCACGCAACTTCTGAATTTGATTCTGTTGAGCTTGATAGGCTTGCTTGAGCTGTTCGTATTCTTCTAGTGAGACATATTGAGGCGTGACCTTTTGGACCGCTGGGGCAGGCTTTGCAGCAGGCGGGGTAGGTTTGGCGGCGCTCTTCTCATACTTTTGATCGACTTTATTCTGGAAACGATCTAGGACAGAGCAGCCATTCAGAATGAATAATAGGGAGACTAACAGGGCTATTTTTGGATTCATGCCAACCTCTTCAATTGAGGTTTTTCTGATTAAATCTCACTTCCAGTGCTTTGCGCATTTCTGCGGCTAAATGAGGTTGCCGATTGGCCTCATACGCTTCAATGAGTTTAATACCAACCTCTTGGGTTTTGGGATATTCGGGATAGTGCTTCAGCAAATGCAGATAACGCAAAATTGCTGAATTGAATGCCTGTTGCTCAAAATAAAAATTAGCAACCAAGAACTCATATTCGGCTAGATCCGAACGGGCTTTTATCAAGAACTCTTTAACATCCGTCAAGTAAGCATTGTTCGGATATAAAAAGAAAAACCGTTGATATTCTTGGATGATTTTGCGATTAGGCTCCATATCACGATCAAAATCTCGGCTCGTGAACAACAACCCGGTTACATTTCTTTTGTAGTTCAGAGCAATGAGACGGTTCAAAACATAAGGAGTGAGGTGACTGTTTGGGTTCAAAGCCAAAAACAAACGATAGTTGGTTTCCGCTTCTTCCCACTTGTTTTGCTGAAAGTACAAGTCCCCTAATTTGAGGTAAGCTACGGTTGCCAATCGAGTGCCTGGGCTTTGCCCAATGATTTGTGTCAGCCTTTCTGTCGCTTCGTTAAATAGCTCATCTTCTAACGCTACAGTTGCTTTGTAGTAAAGTTCTCTCGCGGGGACTCGGGTTTCTTCAGTTCCAGTACAACCCGCTAGCAATAGCAGGAATACTAAATACCCTTGAAAGAATTGACTCGCTCGAAAACGACAGCGGGTAAAATTGCTATTGTTTGCGTTTTCGGTACCGCACCATTGTGATCTCATTGCCACGATCATTCCAGAAGACTTCATCCATAAAGTTCATAATTAATAAGATACCTCGGCCACTTACCTTGAATAAGTTTTCAGGATCTTTAGGGTCTGGAATTTTAGAATGATCAAATCCTTTCCCTTCGTCTCGAAACATATATTTTACAGAATTTCTGCTAATTTCATACGAGATATAAACCCGCCGATCCTTATAAGGTTCAATATCTCTTCTCTTTTCTCCTTCTTCTCGGAATAACTCAAATCGTTCCTTTTTTAGATCAGAAGAAATTTGTAGATTGCCGTGAAAAATCGCGTTTTCTAAAGCCTCTCCCAAGATAATATTCATTGTGAAACGATCTTCTTCATCTAAGATCCCATAAGAGGGTAAATTTCGCGTCATGAATGCAACGATGCGGTTGATATATTCGAAATCATTTCCGATTTCTAAGGCTCGTGATTCCAGTACAGAACGTTCCAAACAATAGATGCTAAATTGAGAATCCTCACGCAAACTAATAACCTTATTGAGGCTTCGATGAAGGTCAGGAATGGTTAAAGGTTTGGTTAAAAAATCACAGGCTCCTAAATTCAGTGAGGTAAGAATATTGTCAGCATCGCCATGACGTGAGATGAGCACAAATGGAATCGTTGAGTTCATTGATTTAAGTTCTTTCAGCAATTCAATACCACCCACTTTAGGCATTGTTAACGCGCTGAATACTCCATCAATCACTTGCTGCTTCAGAATCTCCAATGCTTCATCTCCATCATGAGCTTCCACAACAGTATGATTAAGCCCTTCAAAAAACTCTCTCAGCTGTTTTAAAATTTCTAGGTTATCGTCAGCAATTAACAAATTCATTGGAACTCTTCTTTTTGATGTGTTCAACAAGCTCTTAGTGTAGATATAACCTTCTGAATTGTTTGTGCTTTAGAGAAGTTTCACCCTCTCAGCACTAGAAATTATCGGCAGGTTACCTCTTTCTATTTGTTTCGTCTAGACATTTTTAGATGATCAAAATCAAACTGTTGATCCCATTTCTGATACAATGCTGACTTCGTTTACACTCCGATTTTACAGCGAAATTAACGTGAAAAATAAGTTGTCAGAACAACCTTTCTCAAGGGGATAAAAAGCATTCAAGATCGAGATATATTCCAAACTACTCTTCCGATAACATCAGTAATAGGAATCCAACCTATTTGTACCGAACTAACCGTTTCAGAAGATAGTCCAGTGCATCGGATGTGCTGGCCACGAATTTCGAGAAGGCGTTTGATGAGGATACCGTATTGGGAATGATGGAAGACTACATCATCCCCCACACGGAGAGGAAAGAACCGGCCTAGCTTTCCAATAAATACGAAATCACCAGGTCGATAGTCGGGAAGCATGCTCCGGCCCTGGATTTTGATGACCTGGAGCATATAATTTTAGAGGTCAGGGGTCACAACTTCCATATTGGGAGCATAATGACTTACGACACGTTTGGTTTTCACGCCTTTAGTTTGCCAGAAGATATCTGCAAACTCATTCACTTTGTCCAATAGTTGAACAGCAGTGTCGCGATTCACTGTCTGTTTTACCTTAGATCCCAACATTAAAATTTCATGAACCAGAGCGTGTACTCCAGGATGCGCTTCAATCTGTGGCTGTTTGAAGTAGTCGCCCCAAATAATCACCACTTCGTCTTTACAAATTTTAGCATGATCTTCTTTTTCTGAGATCTGACGGGCCAACGTGTTTTGATAAGCCAGCCCTTTTTCAGAAGTTTCACTTTCTAATTTTTCCATCAAATCGACCATGCGAATCACTGTCAAAGCCGCAATTTGTGCACGAGATGGATCGTAGATGCCGCAAGGCACATCGCAGTGAGCCTGAGCAGTAGTAAAAGGAGCAACACGGTCAACCATGTTCAACAGAGTGTGGAAGCCAGTCATTAAACGCATAGAACTTCTCCTAGTGGGGTTGATTGATAAGGTATATACCCTTCGACAAAATACAGGTGCAACTTTGCCAAAGCCACAACAATCAGTGTATGGTCTTGAAATCAGATAAATGTCAACTCTCTAGTTATGAGGGACTCCTCGTCTATTGGTGTGCTTTGCTAGAGACCAATGTGTATTTTAATGCCTTGCTTAGTAGGTATATGTTGACATGCCATCTTTTAGATCAATCCGAAATAGGACTGAATTGGTACTAATTAATACTGAAAGAAATTAGGCCTGTCAATGGCCTAATTTCTCAAAAAATCACGAAACCATTTTTAATGGCCGTGCCAAGTTTTGCAGAGATGTTTGTCAGAGATAGGCAGGATAGGAACCTTACCCAAAAAGGTAAGAAAACATAAAAAGAAAGCGCTCAAGAAGGCAAGCGTGATCAAGATCTCATGGAAGATATAGAAATGGTAATGATCATGATGCTGTAATGAAGGTGCAATCAAAAGATACATGGCTAACCATTGTCCAACAGCTACATATATCCCCATAATTCTTGTAAACCAGGGCTGCCGACACGCTGTTTTGGATAAGAGCAGCAGAAACACTGATACAAATAACCAGGCTAGAACGACGAGAAATAATGTTTGCCACGGTTGGCTTAGTGAACGAATAATCACAAAAGGGGTTTCTTCGGGTAGGTTGGCGTACCAAATTACCAAATACTGTGAAAACCCCATGTACGTCCACAGCAATGAAAAAGCGAACATCAATTTAGCTAAATCGTGCAGACGATTGATTGTGATGTATTCTTCCAAGTTCAACTTCTGGCGGACGGTGACAGCTGCTGCAAGCATGATTCCTAATGCAGCTTGCATATTGCCGATCAGTACAAAGATTCCGAACAAAGTACTAAACCATTCCTGATCAAGAGTCATGATAAAGTCCCAAACGATGAAAGATCCACCGATTCCATATACTATCGCCAATGCAGGAGCCAATCGTCTTGAAAGTAGTTCAAGTCGCACCACTTCATCTTCATGCTTGCCGTAGCCTTTGAGCAAAGCATCTGCGAATTTTCCTCCCCAGCCATCGGATAACTGACGGGCCAACCCTAAATCAGGTTTCAGGGAAGTGATCACAAAGAAATATGAAATGCCATAGAGCAACAGTAGCCAAAAAATATTTCGTGATACAAAAAAATGAAAATTCAGCCAGTCTTCTTTGACCGCTACACCATGGTGTAGAAAGGGACTATGTGTCCATTCATACAGGATATGCCCGCCAAAGAAGACAAGGATGAACATAAGAAAGGAGATCGGTAGAAAAGCACCAAACGCCTCAGCGATTCGCTTGAAAGGTCTTCCCCATTTAGCATCAGTAATTTGCCAAATCACAGCCCAAATCACTCCTGCTTGGGCCAAACCTCCCCAAAACATTACGTTGATCAATAACGTCTGCCAAGTTCGTGTAACACTCTCTTCATCACCTGCTACGATACCATAAATAAACATCAGGATTCCTAAGGCGATGCAAACTCCAAAAACTGCTTTCAAACCACCCGGAAGGTCGAATCCTGATTTATCCAACAATTCCTTCATTTAGTTTGCCTCCTTACCAAACTGTGAGCTTTTCATGTAATTCACCATGTCCCAACGATCTTGAATCGAGGTTTGCATGCCATAAGCAGGCATACTTCCTGGAACAGGTCGATGAACACTATCTATATTGTATGCACTGCCGTAACGAATCTTGTTATATAAATGCGGCTCAGGAAGTACTTGAATCAGAAGGTTGATTGCAGGAATACCAAACAAATATTGTTTGCCTTTCTCAGCGACCACAGTCTTAGCAAGACCATCTTGTCCGTGACAGGTAGCGCAATATGTATTGTAAAGCACTCTTCCTCGATCAATAGAATCTTTTGATGCCTCTATCGGGTTTTGAGGTCTTATTTCGCGATCTAGTAAAGGAATGAATTCCTCAAAAATGGATTCAATTTTATTCGGTCCTGGTTTCAATAAATTGAATCTTACTGGAATCGACCCTTGAGGGAAACTTTGGTAGGTGCCTTCCTCTTGCGGCTTGATACTCTTGCCATCGTACATATCGGAGTAAAAAGGATAATCCTTTCCGTCAAACCAGGGGCGTGCATCGTCCTTAAAGTTATAGCCATCGGTTCGGGTATCGCTATAAGGATTATTAGGTGGGTCTGCCCATCCGTTGCCAGCAAGCCCTAAACAAAAGCAGAATATTATAAGAACCTTTATGCAATTAGCTCGTTTCAATGTGTACCTCCTCTGCCCCATGTTTCTTGAGTACTGCTTCAAAAGTCTTTGCCTGAGAAGGATCACAGCGCACTACCACGCCAAAGCGATCTCTTTGAAATCGGTTGTATTTTTTCGCAGCTTTAGGAATGGGAAACCGCATTGTATCAATGAGTCCTAAAACAACCATTCCGGCCAGAGTAGATAATGCTGTAAACAGGATAGTTAGTTCAAATCCAATAATCGTAAAGGGCGGAATGGCTACTACAGGTTTGCCACTCACGGGCAATACCCAATCAGAAGCGGTCCATGCAGTAAAGCTATACCCCGTTAAACATCCCAATGCTCCGAAAACCATAGAGATAAACGGAAGACGACTTTGAGGTTCACCTAACGCATGGTCAATCTCATGCCGTGGGCACGGCGACAGAACTGTTGGAGTATTTCCTTTCTCCCGTATTTCTTCGACCGCATGACAGGTCTCATCAAGATTTTCAAATGTAGCCCAAACTCCGGAAAATCTACTCATGCATCTCCTTTTTCATCGGTGGATGTGCTGCTTCTTTTAATTCCATAATTGCCATAGGGGGCAAAGCCTTAACAAACAGAGTAAATAAAGTGAAGAAGAAGCCGAAACTGCCAACCGTCAGCCCAAATTCAACCACTGTTGGCCAATAGCTTCCCCATGAAGAAGGCAAATATTCTCGCTGCAAAGAACTTCCAACAATATTGAAACGTTCAAACCACATCCCTACATTAATCAAACCGCAAATAATCCAAACCGCGACCAAATTGTTTCTAATCTTCCAACGCCACAGTGGTATCGGAGAAATCACATTACAGAACACCATTAAGTAAAAAGCGACCTGCGGAAACCCAATGCTTTGATCTCCTAATAGGGTCCACCCATCCATCACTCCAAAAGGCCGGAAGTAAAAGATAGCGCGTTCGTAAGGACTGCCACTGTAGTAAGCGATAAAAAATTCCGAGGCATACGAATAGCCGACGATGACGGACGTGAATAAAATGACTCGACAAACGCTCTGCACCACATGGTCCGTGATGTAGTCTTCCAAACCAAATACCACTCGGACGGGAATCAATACTGTCATGACCATTGCGAGACCCGAGAAAATAGCTCCTGCAACAAAATAGGGAGCGAAGATGGTTGTATGCCATCCAGGCACCGAAGACATTGCAAAGTCCCAAGATACAATAGAGTGTACTGAGAACACTAATGGGGTCGCAATCGCAGCGAAGATCAAATATCCTCGCATATAATGAATCCATTGATGGTTGGTGCCTCGCCACGCCAAAGCAAATGGTGCATACAACATGGCTTTCAATTTCTGTCCTCGACGAGTGGCTTCATCCCTAAGAATTGCCATATCGGGAATTAACCCTAGTAAAAAGAACAAAATCGAAACCGTCATGTATGTCGAAACCGCAAAAACGTCCCAAGCTAAAGGAGATTTGAAGTTCACCCATAACATTCTTTGATTGGGATACGGTATCAACCAGTAAGCTAACCAAGGCCGCCCGGTATGAAGAATAGGAAATAACCCTGCTGTCATTACGGCAAATACTGTCATGGCTTCTGCGCCCCGGTAGATAGCGGTTCGCCAAGGAGCACGAGTCAAATAGAACACCGCAGAAATCAAGGTCCCCGCATGCCCAATACCAATCCAGAAGACGAAATTCGTAATATATACACCCCAACTGATTGGGTGGCTAATACCACTATAGCCAATGCCCACATCGATCTGAATTGCTAGACTAATAACCCCCAAACACAGAGCCGTTAGAAATCCAAGCAGTAAAAGGAAATAAGAAGGGTGCGGACGCTCCAACATTTCGAGCATGTCATCATTGATTTTTGCATAGGTGAGATGAGCCGCACTCATAAGTTGTCCTCCTGTACATTATCTAAAAGATTAACCGTGAGCTTTGTCATCACTATGATGAGATTCCTCTGCTTTCACGTTTACTTTTTTCAAGTAAGTGATGGCTGGTTGGAAATTCAATTCTGGCAAAATTTCGTACTGACGATCTCTTTTCTTCATTTCGTCTTTTCCGTGCATTGCCAACTTGGAGACCACACTATTGGAATCCATCAGGTTGCCAAAAGTAATCGCCTTCGTCGGACAGGTTTGTTGGCAAGCTGTTAAAACTTCTCCATCTTTGAGGTCACGCCCCAACTGTTTCGCCGCATATTGAGCATCCTTAATTCGATGGACACAAAACGTACATTTCTCCATCACCCCAACACTTCGTGTGGTAATGGTGCTATTGAGCTGTTGATCCAAGGGCTTGGGAAATTCATAATTGAACCAATTGAACCGACGTACTTTATACGAGCAGTTGTTGGAACAGTAACGAGTTCCCACGCAACGATTGTATGCCTGCACATTGAGACCTTCAGGGTTGTGATAAGTCGCATAAACCGGACAAACGGTCTCACAACCCGCATTACTACAATGCTGACACGTCATTGGAACGAAACGTACCTCGAAATCATCTCCAAAGCCTTCGATATAGCGTTCCATCCGAATCCAAGACATTTCGCGTCCTAATGCGGTTCTTTCTTTTCCGACAACTGGTAAATTGTTTTCTGCATAGCAAGCAACAACACATGCGGAACAGCCATTACAGCGATCCAAATCAATGGTCATTCCCCAGCGGTAAGGCTTGTAATAACCCGCTGTCTCTTTACGATCTGGATAAAATTCGGTGGGCCGATGATGATGGGCACCATGGTGGTGATCCCCCTTTTGAAGTTTCGCAACCGTGGTCGCAGCAGCAATATTACGTCCCAACTGGCGGGCATTTCCATCTACGTTCACAGTATATGATTTTTGAAGTGTGGTTCTCAGGGCTACTTCAACGCTGAGAAAAGCAAATTCGCCAGATTCCTTATCGATAGATTCGGGTAATAATTGAACTACATTCACACCATACTTATCAGCAGCTTTGCCAGAGCGAGTGTGGCCTTGCCCCATTGGAATACCAATCGCATTTCGATGAATTCCAAAGTGATAAACAGCAGTCGCTGTGATTTCTCCATAGTTGGTCCGGAGACCAATCACAGAGCGATCTTTAATACCCAATTTCTTTGCTGTATCAGGATTGATTTCCACCCAAGAATCCCAAACAATTTGAGACAATGGATCCGGGGTTTCTTGTAACCAGGGCTTATTGGCTCCACTTCCATCGCCCATTAATATGGAGGGCGTAGGAAGCAGTGTCCATCCCCCTACATAATCTGTATCCTTTGGAAGTTTTACCTCTTCAAATGCTGGAACCTGTACCTTGAGATTCGCGGTTAATCTCCGTAACAGGCTAACTCGTGATACCTGTGATTCCTCAAACAAACCGCCTTGTTCTAAAGTCTTTATCCAGAAGGCATCGAAGGAATCACCTTGATTCGTTTGTTGATGAATTTCACGCCAAACCCCTTTTACGTAGTCCAGATAAGTCGTGATGCCTTGGAACTGACCAGTGCCCAATTGACTATTTACCGATAACAGAATGTCACCAGAAGCCTTTGCTTTGAAGGGTTTCACCGGAGCCATAACGGGTTGCACAATGCTTCTCACGCCTGATCTAGGAAATGAATCTCCCCAGCTTTCATAAGCAGTCAAGGTTGGCAGTACCAAATCCGATTGATGAGTAGTTTCGTTTTTCGTGGAAGCGAGACTAATTACAAATGGTTTTTTCTCAGCATTATCCAAGGCGTCCACGAAGCCTGATGTCTTGGGCAAAGCATAAGCTGGATTGACGTTGTCGATAATGAGCGTCTTGATTTTTCCCGCATTTAGATCCTGAATCAGTTGGGAAATATCTTGGTAAGAATAAGGAGCAGGTGCCGGTTGATCAAGAAACTGAACAGTTTCTCCCACATTGCCTGCAACAGCGTTGAGAACATTAATCGCAGCGAGTGTCGCAGTTCCGTTTGAGGTAGCAACCATGTTTCCACCGCCAACAGCCAAACTCGGAGAGTTTTTCATGAACTTGCTTGCTATTGTAGTGATCTGCTCGGCGGTCACCCCAATCTGCTTGGCAACATTATCAGGGGTATAGTCAGCTAAGAATCTTGCTAGATAGCGGTGGGAATTTTTAATCCGACGGACTTCATAAGCAATAGACAAGGCCATCAAGCCCTCAGTCCCCGGCTTGATCATGACCCATTCATCAGCTTTTGCCCCTGTCAGAGAGACATGTGGGCCAATATGAACAAACTCATTTTTGTGATTATTCTGATAGGCATGCATTTCGGTAAAGCGACGAGTGTTTTCGTTTACACTGCCCCATGTTTCCATGAAATCTGCACCGAAATTCACCAAGTATTTGGCCTTCTCAAACCGGTACATCGGTATGTCAGAGCGTCCAAATGAAAGCTCATTAGCCTTCCTTAAATTGGCATTGGTAAAAGTCTCGAAAACGACACGTTTGCCTCCACCGACTGCGGCCAACCACTGGTCGATGAATGACGCTTCGCTACCTCTAGGTGCAGAGGTTAAATAAACCACGTCTCCTTCAGAAGATTTCACCTGATCAACAAATAACTTTTCAGCTTCTTCCCAAGTGAGGGCTTTGCCATTGCGATCATGTGGATTTGTAATTCGTTCAGGGTTATACAGCGTTTGCAATGAGGCTTGCCCACGAGCGCACAAAGTTCCTTGGTTAATAGGGTGCAAGGGATTGCCTTCTGCTTTCTGCGCTCTGCCTTCCCGCGCCGTCATCATCAAACCACAACCAGCAGAACACTCTTGGCAGGTTGTCATGTATTGGTAAGCCGCTTGGGGAGTGTATTCAAAATCGTTGGGTGGAACCAAAAGAGGAATCAATTTTTCCGGCTTTTGTTCACAACTGGCTGCGGCTACAGTAGCCCCGCTCAGTGCTGTATACTTGAGTAGATTTCTTCTACTAAGACCGCGCTTCATAAGTAGTGGCTCCTAATAATGACAAGTAAAACAATCGGTTAAATTAGCACTGTGAAACCCTCTGGGATCTTCCAACTGGATTTTCTTAGCACGTTCTTCATCTTCTTCTTTGGCACGGAACCAACCTCCCATCGTGGACATAGCCGACTTTCTTTCGGCCGCACCTTTCACCTGAAGGTGACATTCCAAGCACCAACCCATCATCCCAAAGTCTTTGTCAACCTTCTGGACGACATCCATGGCTTTAAGGTCACCATGGCATGCCGTACAACGTTCATCTCCTCCTTGTTTGAAGAGATGTACCTTGCAATCTAAAGAGCGGTCATTTTCTCCGCTACAAGACTGGCCCGCACTGTCAATAAAACGACTGGATGGTGCATTGATATGAGCTTTATGCGGGAACCGAACAAAGTCGGGAATGTCATGAATTTTTACCCAAGGAATAGGTTCCTTTTTATCCCAGTAATCACGCATTGTATTAACTTCTTTACTTTCTGGTTTGATTACAGGATTTGCGTTTGTACCATGACAGCCAACACAAACACTAACGGGAGGTACGCCTGAAGAGAAAGATCGGCGGGCATAGAGATGACAGTATTGGCACGGAATCTGATTCTGATCTGCATGAAGCTTATGGCTAAAAGCAATCGGCTGGTCTTCAGCCATGACAGGCGAGGCAAAGATGCAGAGGAAGAGTAGGCCACAGAGTACTGATTGCCCAATCAAAACATTCATGAATTGTCGCATGAAACACCTTCAAAGGAGAATGGAGCGAAATAAGATCGACAAGACAGTCTGTTTAAGAGCATACTGATTCTTCAAAATCAATATAATTTTCGCCCTCTACAGACGCTCGATTATCATAAGAAAATCCCGTTAGAACCGTCACTTATTGAGAATTTAATTCTAGGTCAAGTTGATTCAATCTGGTGTCAGAAAGATTTAGATTTTTAAACACTTCAAACGCTAAAGTTTAGAGTAATATAAAGAAAATATTTGCCCTCTTTGAGTTGAAATGAGCTGACTTTCCCAATTCCTCTATGTTTGATGGTTTCAACCGATCTGGATTTTCAAAATCACTTGGGCTATCATATGAAATAAACTAAATGGATTTACTCCAATAGCTGTAAGCAAACTTTCAGATGTTGTCGTACTACACTCCCCAACCACAAAATGGAGCTTTGAAAAATCGGAAGCCTCCATAGGAAATGCTCAACAAGCAACTCCATCAAATTTTCACTTCGTTTCATAATATCACTGAAAAGTTTCAGTTGTCTTTACCAGAAAGGGAAATATGTCGTTAGAAGGAAAATATTCAGAATCAGGCAACCAGATGATTCTTCCAATGCTACCTATGAGGGATATTGTGGTGTTCCCCAGGATGACTGCACCATTTTTTATCGGCAGAGTCCCTTCCATGGCCGCTTTGGAGAAGGCTTTAGCAACGGATCGGCGTATTTTCGTAGTTGCTCAAAAAGATCCGATGGTAGAAGAACCAGGGGATGATGATCTTTTCAAAATGGGAACCATTGGCCAAATTTTACAAATCATGCGCTTGCACAACGGCACAATTAAAGCCCTCTTTGAGGCCAAAACACGGGGTCATCTCATAAAGGCAAACATGACCGAATCGTATTACTCGGCCCTCGTACAGCAGATTGAAGAAGAGGTCATCCGAACTCCAGAAATCATCGCGCTTGGAAAAAATGTTCGAGGTGAATTGAAGCGTTATCTCAAAGAAGTCAAGAAGCATACGGAAGGTATTGAACGCCTCGCTTTGGATATGGAAGAACCCTACCACTTGGCAGATCGTATTGCCCCCCTCCTCAATATGGACTTACGGAAAAAACAAGAACTGTTAGAAGTGCTCAACCCACAGCGTCGTTTAGAATTGGTCTACGAAAGAATGCTGGAAGAGAGCGAATTCAAAAAAGTTGAACGTAAACTTAAAGAGCGTGTGCAAGGACAGATTGGACGGACTCAGAAAGAATACTATTTAAATGAGCAAATCAAAGCGATCCAGAAAGAGTTAGGACAGGGTGAGGATGGCAAAGCAGAAATTGAGGAATATTTGAATAAAATTAAAGAGGTCCCTCTCTCTAAAGAAGCAAAAGAGATTGCTGAAAAAGAAGTGAAAAAGTTGAAGATGATGCAACCCATGTCTGCCGAAGCCAATGTGGTGAGAAATTACCTAGATTGGCTCCTTGCGATGCCTTGGGGAGACAAAACCGAAGATCGCTTCGATTTAGAAGAAGCCGAGAGCGTATTAAATAAAGAACATTACGGCTTGGATAAAATCAAAGAACGGATTGTCGAGTATCTCGCAGTGGCCCAAAAAGTAGGGCAAATGAGAGGTCCGATTATTTGTTTGGTAGGACCTCCTGGTGTGGGGAAAACTTCGTTAGCTCGATCTGTAGCAAAAGCTTTGGGACGCAATTTTGTCAGAATCAGTTTAGGGGGGGTTCGTGATGAGGCTGAGATTCGCGGCCATCGTCGAACATACATCGGGGCTCTACCAGGCAAGATCATTCAATCACTCAAAAAGGCAAAAAGTTCCAACCCCCTGATGTTGTTAGATGAAGTGGATAAAATGACTCATGGAGTGATGGGAGATCCTGCTGCAGCCTTATTGGAGGTTTTAGATCGTGAGCAAAACCATTCCTTCATGGACCACTATTTGGAAATCGAATTCGACCTTTCGGATGTCCTGTTTTTCTGTACTGCGAACGTTGGTCAAAACATCCCCCCCGCTTTGCGAGATCGCATGGAGGTCATCAACCTATCTGGCTACACCGAGCTAGAAAAGGAACATATTGCCACTCGTCACTTGATTCCCAAGCAGATTGAAGAAAATGGTTTGCATCTGGAACAGATCAAGTTTCGTCAAAAAGGAATTACCGAGATCATTCAACGTTATACCAGAGAAGCAGGAGTGCGGAATCTAGAGCGTTCTATCTCTAAAGTATGTCGGAAAGTAGCGCGACAATTGGTACAATCTACTAAAACCACTTCGATTACGATCACTCCCAAAAGGGTCCACGATTTTTTGGGTGTCCCACGTTATAAACATGGAAAAATTGATGAAAAAAATGAAATTGGAATTACGTCAGGTTTGGCTTGGACACAAGCTGGTGGTGAACTGTTGACCACGGAAGTGAGTTTGATGAAAGGCAAAGGGAAACTCAAATTGACCGGTCAACTGGGTGATGTGATGAAAGAATCAGCAAAGGCGGCCTTGAGTTATGTCAGGACGAATTCCAACCAATTTGGCATCTATTCTTCGGTCTTCAAAGAAACAGATATTCACATTCATGTTCCTGAGGGAGCCGTTCCTAAAGATGGTCCTTCAGCCGGCATCACTATCACCACATCGCTAGTCAGCGCGTTTACAGGGATCCCAGTCAACAAAGAAGTGGCCATGACTGGAGAAATCACCCTGCGAGGACGGGTGTTGCCGATTGGAGGGTTGAAGGAAAAGCTATTGGCAGCCAAGCGGGGAGGTATCGAAACCGTATTAATTCCAGAAGCCAATGAAAAGGATCTGGTAGAGATTCCAGATGAAATCAAACGAGAGCTTAAGATCATACCTGTGAAGTATGCAGAAGAGGTTCTCAAAGTGGCGTTGGAGCGATTCCCTGTCGCTGTAGAAGATCCGCCGGAAGAAACTGAAGACAAAGACGAGAGCACGTCTGCAAAAAAGGTGATTCCAGATGACTCTTTTAAAGATTCGGAAGTGCCCAGCTATTCACACAATTAGTTTTTCATAGAGGGCTGTTGTCTAGGCCCTCATTTTACTCCCCTTCGGCTTTACGTACCTCCTCTACAAACCTCCTGACCTTTTGTAAGTCTTTGACCCCAGGACTTGATTCCACCCCGCTGCTCACATCTACTCCAAAAGGCTGTACTTGTTTGACAGCTTTTCCGACATTTTCTGGCTTCAATCCACCAGCGAGCATGAATTTCCCGAACTGTTGGGCCTTTTTTGCAATTTCCCAGTTGAAGGGATCGCCAGTGCCGCCATAGAGATTGGGATGGTAGGAATCGAGTAAAAAGATACCTTGAGGGTATTCTGCAATTTCTTCCAGGCGGAATTGATCAGAGACCCGAAAAGCTTTTATAGAAGGGACTTTCAATGCAGAGACATAGGTCGGTGTTTCATGCCCGTGCAGTTGAGCATATTGCATTCGCGTATATTGTAAAATGTGTTCCACGTTGTCCGCGGGTTCATTTACAAAAACTCCCACGGTGGTTACCTCTTCCGGGATTTCAGCAACGAGTTCGCGGATAGCTTTGGGGCGCAGGTAACGGGGAGATTTCGGGTAACAGTTGAGACCGATCCAGGTCACTCCAATTTCGATACACTCTTGAATTTGTTGAAGATTGGTTAAGCCACAAATCTTGATCTGTGTTTTGCTCATATCAGGACGACTTTCATTATATTTTATTGTACATTGGCCAAATGTTGTATGCTTCAGGGCTATTGAAGCTCTATTTGGCATGGTAGAACATTTACTAAACCATCTCAGTATTATAGAGGAGTTGTTATTGGTCCTCAAATCTTATACTCCGTCAACTTCATTCGGAAGTCACTCAGGCTTAGGAAAGCCTCACTGTTCCTAGTTGACACCGTTTTAACTCAACGAATTTGATTGAAGTCATGTCCACCACACAATCTTCTAATGCGAATCGCTCTGTTGCCAGCCTAATCAAAACCGACACAATTGATGATCCAGATAAATATATTCGGGATCGCCTCCATGAAGTGGAACAATGGAAAGAATACTGGAAACGTAAACAAGAAGAGTACTTCGAAACGGATTTCGATACGAACGCACCCTCTGTTTTAGAAGCGAGCCATGTGCGACGTTTTTTAAATCAATTTTTACAAAATAAGTTGGAGGATATCCGCCAATTGGATGCTGAAGGCAAACGGAGTGCGCTCCGGTTCATTCTTCCATTCAACGCAGAAGGGGGGATCACCGATTTCCTCGTACACTTCTTCCAAGTACAAGCTAAGAACAATAAGTTAGAATATGTGCCCAGAGATCCTTTTGAGAAAGAAGTCCATATTCTTTATGATATCTACAAAATCAAAAAAACGATGGAATGCATTGATGTGATGCGCCGTGCCTTAAACAATCCCGAGAAAGATTTCCCTTCTCGCTTTCCAGCAGATGAGAAAAAAGCCATTTTAGAGCAACTCCGCGAGGTCCTGAAAGTTTTATTCAAATACACCATCAAGCCTCAGTACCAAAAAGAGCTTTACCAAACGCTCAGCATGAGCCACATCAGCGGGGACCGTATCTTGGAGCGACGTGAAAAAAATTTCTTTTATTGTTACCCCCATGTCATCGAAAAGTACGATTATCGAAATCTGTTTTTCCTCATTTATTTCCGAGGAGGTCTTTCTGCCAAAGTAGGCAATGAGCAAAAAATGTTTCAGTACAACTATATGAATTTTGAGATTCTGAAACAGGAGTATCTCACCCATTGGTTGGAAAGCCGTCTCAAGGACAATCCGGATAAAAAAAAGGTCTACGATACTTATGAAATCGATGGAAGAACGATCTCGGCTTGGATCGAAGAAGACCCTACAAAAGAAATCCCATTACTCCGCAGATTACCCTCCAACAAATTCAACAATCTCATTTCGACAGTCAACGACACGGTAGATGAACAACATAAAACGGAAGTTCCTTCCTTGAGCGAGAAATACGGAGATTTGGGACAGTTCAAAGGGTCGACCAAAGAGGGTGCGAAGCTGGCGCGTTCCCCAATGGATAAGCTGAAATCCTTCTTAGGCATGCAGAAAAAAAAGAAAGTCAAACCTCCCGAGCCGATCCAAACCGAAGCCCCACCCCCTCCCGAGCCAGAACCGGAACCCGAGCCAGAACCGGAATGGAAGATCACCAGTTTGCGAGAAAAACAGGTCCCATTTTTTTATTTGTGCCAGTCCGCTTCCAAATACAAAGGACGGCTTGCGAATGTTCGCCTCAAATTGGGTGGGGAATTCCAAAACCTGAGCAATTTGGTAACGAAGTTGATGAATGCTTTTGGTGAAGGCAGTGTAGTGCGACGCCGTACACCAAAGCACGATTGGGTCGTGCCATATTTGATGAAATATGTCGTGGGCGATTCTTCGACCGACTATCTCTTCATCATTGGAGGCGAAGCGAAGGTCAAACCCAAAGGAATGGCCTATGCGACAGGCGACGAATATGTCTTCACGCCTTATGTTGTGTTTGCTACGGCAGAACAGGATGCAAAATATGGTGCGATTGAGGTCGAACGAACCGTGACAGGCCGTACTTTTTATGAATACAGCTTGGGTAATACAGAGGTACGTACCCAGGTGGTAGAATTCATGAAAATGATCAAAGAAAAAGAGTTTCCTGGTACCTGACCGTTTGCTGGATATTCCAGAGCACTGCCTTCAAAATTTGGTCATCTCATACTACAATCGTTTCAAGCTAACTCAGCACTCGTATGACTATCACTTCTGGTAGGATCCACCGTTAAGCAATTACCATTACGCAATTTTGCTATGAGGTGGCATTGTTCCTGAATATTAGAGGCTAGCCCTAAGCCGTTTATTTCCGAGTTTCAATTCGATACTCCGTTGATTCAACTGCATCTTTGCGATTCAATAACCCTGCTCATCCGGCCCTATAAAATGCAACTTCAACAAGCCATGAAACATCGACGACAATTTTCCCCTTACGTTTTATTTTTTCTAAGCGTGCTATTTTGGCCGTTGTCGGTTCAAGCTATATGGACGTCAGACGGGATGTCCGATGCGAATCAATACCAACTGATTCAGAATCTTTTCAGAGACGAATTGTATTATTCCGCAAAGCAAGCTGCCACAACCTATTTGGACGAATTCCCCACCGGTGAATATCGTGAAGCGGTTCTGTTTTTACGAGCGCGTTCTGCTGAATTACGATCCAATCCTCCTAAAGAGGTAATCGATCTGTATCAAAAATTGATTGCCGAGTTTCCAGAAAGTCAATGGTTTGAAGTCGCCACCATGACGAGCGGTTATCTTTATTTCGTGTTGGAAGATTATCCCTCTGCGATCTCCCATCTAGAGACATTGCTACAAAAATCCCCTCAAACAGAATTCCGTACCCAAGCTCGGTATATGGCAGGTAAATCCGCTTTCACGCTGGCAGAAAGAGCCTTGGCCGATAAAAAGATGAAGGAAGCTCAGCCTTTGTACCAAAAAACCTATGAACACCTTTCGAAAGTATCAGCCCCGGATGCGTTGCCAAAAGAACAGCGTGTTGACCGTTTGTACCTTTTGGGGACAGCAGCCTTTCAATTGAAGGATTCTCAAAATTCTGTCCGTTGGTTTCAACAGTATGGAAAACTTTCCAATGACAAGGAGCACTTGCCCACTTTGTATTACCAGATGGGTCAGCAATCCTGGCAAGAGCAGCGCTATTCCAATGCGTTACGCTTTTTTGAGCAATTGGAACGTTATCCTCAATCCACTTATGCCACGACTGCATTATTTTCTCGTGCTGAGGTGCTGTATGGTCTTCGTCTCCAAGCAAAAGCCGAGAATCAAGCTAAGGGCAATTCCGATGCAATAACCCCTCCTGTTGAAGCTCCGATCAAACTTTACGAGTCGTACCTAAAAACCAAGAATACGGAATATCAAGCCACAACGCACTACCGGTTGGGTTTGCTTTACCAAGAGGCAAATAAACCCGAATCAGCGGTTCGTTCGTATCGTAGCTATTTGTCTACAGGAGAAATCGCATATGCTGCCGATGCCCATTACAACATGGGCATGATGTTTTACCAAAACGACGATGCCAGTTCGGCAATTCTTGAACTCCAACGTGCTCAGCAAAGCGAAAAATACGAAAATAATGCTCAGATTTTTCAGATTCTCTCTCAGCTTTTCGAAAAGACCGGCAGGCTGGAAGAACAACAAGAACTCTTTGCAACAGCAAAAGCCAATGAAGCCTTAGCGCCCAAACAACGACAAGTCTTCCAGCTCAAGTCCGTGATGCTGGATTTACAGAACAATCGATGTGCTCGAATCTTGGTAGACTTGCAGGAGCTTCCAGAAACTTCCAATGAGGAAGAGTTGCATTATTATTTGTATGCTCGTGGTAGCTGCCGTGTGCATGGAAAGCAGTGGGTTGGCGCAACAGAAGATCTGACAGTTCTCAAAAACAACCCTCAGTATGAAAAATCCGTGTTGGACCTGTTGGTGGTCGCTTATCAAGAATTGCAACAATGGCAAAATCTCGCGTTGCTGCTGGAAGAATTTTATTTGAAAGACGACTTTGAACTTCGAAGCGATCACTTTGGCAGTTGGGCAAATGCCTACCGTCAGCTCACTTATTGGCAACAGGTGGCCAATACATACACCCGCTGGGACGAAAAATTTCCAAAAGACCTACGAAAACCGGAAATTCTGATCGACTGGGCCCAGGTGCATGAGCAATTAAACAGTATCGAATTGAGCAAAACGAAGTACGAAGAAGCATTGCAGGAGATGCCAGATTCCAATCTGGAATTGCGAGAAAACATCGCTTCACATTTGGCAGATTTGTATTTCGCGGATGAAGATTATTGGCAAGTAGTGCGCGTGTACAAAAAATACCTGACGCCTTACCTCAAAGATCGTAACGCATTGAAAAAGTATGCTTTCGTGTTGGGGCAACTCTATCACCATCCTTTACAACGTCCGGATCAAGCTCGCCAATGGCTCAAAGAAGCAGACCATGGCACCAATCAAGATTCGGATATGGAAGCTGGTTTGTTGCTGAGTGCCGTGGAAGAAAATCAAAAACAGCCGGAGCAGGCGATTGCCGTATTGAACCAACTGAGTGAGCGCTCTTTGCAAGACACAAAGTGGTATGTTCCCGTAATGTATCATCTGGGGCGGATTTATGATCAGGAAGAAAAATGGGCACCGGCCTCACAACAATATCGCTTGGTAGTGGCGCATACTTCGGTGAAAACCAAGCAAAACAAAGACCTTCAACAAGCAGCGCAGAATCGATTGAAAGAACTCGAAAAGTTCTTAGCATCCAATCAATTGGATCAGCTGATTGCCGATAAAGCTTGGCCACAAGTCACCCAATTGATCCGCAAAGAAATGAAGGCGGGGCGGTTTCAACCCAGTAATCGATTGTTTGAGACTTTAGTATTTGCTGAGTTGGAGCAAAAAAATTGGGAAGGTGTGTTGAGTGCCTACGAACGTTGGTCAAAGTTTGATGCGTCCAAAACCAAAAACCTGGATGCAATCATTACCCAAGGACAAGCAGCCGAAGAACTCTCTAAGACCAAACAAGCACGTCAGTTCTATGAAAAAGCAGTGAATATTGTTTCTTCCAATGATTTGGACAACCGGCTTTTTCTGACAGAACGTCTGCGAGCCATCTATGAGAAAACCAAAGATTATAAAAGTGTGGTGCGCCTCTATGAAAAGACTTATCCGTTTCTCAAGAAAAAAGAAGATAAGATTCAGTATGCTTTTACGATTGGGATTTATGCGTTAAGTCATTTGAAACAAACAAAAAAAGCTCGTGAATGGTTGGCTAAGACCGATCAGGGTGGAGTGACCGAAGAGGAATTGAATGCCCTCTGGCAGCTTTCAGAATTGGACCGTAGTAAGAAACCTAAAGAGGCGACTCGCTATCTAGCCAAGGCTGCCGCTCGTCCAATTGCCAAATCATCGCAGTGGTATATTTTACTCAATTATCAGTTGGCACTTTTGTATCATGAACAAGAACAGTGGCAAAAAGCTAAAATTCACTATGATCGAGTTGCCAAAATGGAAGCTGCCCCCAAATATGCACAGTATCAGGAAGCGGCTAAGCAAAATTCTACAGAAATTACCACGTATCTGAAGAGCTTGCAGGAAGCCAAAGCCACCGATTCAAACACACAATCGCAACCCTCACAGTAATTGGCAGGGACTCCATGAATGGTTCAAACGTGATCCTCAACAGCCTGAAGACGGAACCCCAGCGCTGGACTGTAGATCGCTTTTGGGCCAAGCACGATAGCGGGTTGGCCATTTGGATTGGGAATGGTTGTTTCAGCTGCCGAATTGAAAAACCAGAGTATCAAGAGTTCGGTTTGTTGGACCGCATCAAACTATATCGAGCCATTAAACAATTTCATAAGTGATAGGACCCCCTCATGTTTGATTTCGCTTTTATTGATCCCCTCCCCCCTGAAGAAAAACGTTGGCTAGCTCAGGCTATCGTCGGAATGGCGGTGGCTGATGATAGCTTGGTCAAACCAGAAATGATCTATATTCAGAGCATCTTGAAATGTATTGAAAGTAAGGACGATGCGGATGAGTTGGTCACCATGCTCAAACAGAAAAAAAAGCCCAAACTCCACCTGCTGAAAACGGAGAGGGAACGGGCCTCTCGGATGTTTGTCATCCTCGCGGAAGTGGCGGTTATCGATAACCGTTTCACTCAGCAAGAGGCTGAATATCTCCAACACATTGGGGAACGTTTGGGGTTTGATGCGGAAAGCATCCATCGTGTCATGAACTGGGCTTCTGATGTGACGGCATGTTTGAAAAAAAGCTCCCCTCTCATTCACAAATTAAAAGACACGACCCCCTTCTTTAAAAACATTTAATCCCAACGTGCCCCCCACTGTAGGTGACGTGCTCGACGAAACACTTCTTTGTTTTTTCGAGTCACGATTTGCTGTGTTAGTCCGTTTTCCGTGCAGAGTTGCAATTGAATATGTCCTTTGCGGTGGAAAGGATGACGCACGACCCTCGCAAGGCAGGGGTTTCCGGGGTGACGGGCGGCAATCAGATAAGCGAATTTTTCATCATCATGCGCCAACGTTCCTGATCTTGCTCGGCGCAATAGAGCTGACCGAGGCACCCGTACAGAAAAATGGCACCAGTCTTTCCCTTCCATGGGGCACAAACCCTGATGTGGACAAGGACCCAAGATCTGAGCATCGGCTTTTATAAGCAGGGATCGGGCGGCCAAAATGTTTTGGAAACCTGCCATGGTTCCTGGCTCCACCACTACCAGAAATTGCTGGGTAGCCTTCCACGCTGAGTGCAATACATGCTGTTGTTGCTTAGATTCCAATTCATTCAGCATGTAAGAAATCACCACCACATCATGAACATCCCAACGATTGCTTGTGAGGATATTCTGCTGAGACCATCGTGCTTGTTGTAAAATGGGGATCCCACTTTTGGCCATAAGTCGTTGTCCCAACTGAATCAAATCAGGATCTCGTTCGATCAACGTCGCCTCTTGCAAGCTATCCCATAGGGTCGAAGCCGCCCATAATGCGGTTCCCGGACCAGCCCCAAGATCGAGGACACTGTGGATTGTCACGCTTTCAGAGTTTTCTGTGCTTCCAATGGAAAGGCCGAGTTCTCTCAACACTGTTGTTAACGCTTCAAACGTTCCTGGAAAGCGACTGAGAAGATAAGCAATGCGATGGGCTTCCGAACGGATATGAGGTTGTTTCGGTGGAGTTGTTGGAGACTTTCGATAGCGTTCGGAAAGCTCAATGATGGCTTGCTTGAGCATTTGCCAATCCATCGGATTGGTTTCGTGTTCAATCGCCTGTTGAAGGGGTGAAGGCAATGGCATGGTCCGTGTCGTTCATTCTACAACCAAACGGGCATTGGCTGTATCTTCGGTGGTCTTGTTGATCAATTTGTAGGGGTAATCTTCTTCATCTGTAGCGATAATGAAGATTTCTTCAGAAGGCAACCACAAGCTACTGTTGGAACGATCATAGGGTGAAATTTCCCATAACGTTTGATCATCAAGGTGGATGAATCGACCATCTTCGAGTTTCTCTAAGACCCACCGGAGTGCTCCTGCATGAGTAGTGGATGGTGCGGGTGGAGGAGCAGGCGGGGGAACCCTCTTTTCTGTATGTACCATTTGAGGTTCTCGAAGCAGTTTCAGATAGTGGGCATCCACTTGAGCTACAATATTAATGGCGATTTCTTTCAATTCCTGCATGCTTTGACCAAACCCCAAATCATTGGCCACAAAAGTTCCATCGCCTTTCAAAATAATGATGGAAATGACAAATCGAACCTCGCCCGTTTGGCTTTGTGTTTCCATGCCATCGACTTTGATTTGGAGTTCCGGATGGTCTTCGGTCAATCGGATATCTCGCAGAGCACGCAATTCGCGGCCAAAAAAACTGGTGATTTGTGGAGTCAAATTTTCATGCCCCCCCACAATCAACTTCACAGGGATCTTGATTGGAATGTGGGAATACGTCTGAGAATGCGAAGAATTCTGGGAAGGTACTTGAGGACGAATCGAGTTATGAGAACGTGTCTGGGGTTGAGAAGAAACCTGGGAGAATGTTTGAAGACGAGGAAAAGTTGCGGAATAGGTCTGCGCATAATTCTGTGTGAGCGCAACAGGGAACATTCCAAAGCTCCATACCAAAACCGCCAATAGAAAATTGGAGCGTATGAGGCTTTTTAAAAGCACGAAAAGGGTTATGCTCCTCATAAACCCTCAAAGGAGAGAGAAATGGGTGAATCCTTCTTGTTTCGAGTGTGTCCCTACAACCCGCTGTTGGAGTATCCGTCAAATACTCCCAACTGAATCCGAGTGATCTGCCGTTCAGCAGCCCGTCGAAGACTGTTCGGAATATTTTGCTGAGTTAACTTTTGTAAAGCAACTAGCAAATCCACACCAGGGTCGGACTGAACTCGTTTAATGCGAGCTTTGTTCGCCATTATTCCTCCTGGATTGAGTCAGGAAAAGTATTGGGATGCTTCGTCCGCCTTCATTGTATTAGACAATTCGAAGAATCCCTTGGTTCACGGAAGCAATGTTTTTTCACCCAATATAAATAATAGAGAATCTTCGTAAGGATCCTGTTTGCACTTGGTTATTATTCCCATAGACAAAACAGGGATTTTCACCACTAAGTGTGAGTTCTGTTTGGATTCGATTATGCTTCCGTTGAACGAAGCATCATTTCCTTACGAATCAAGATTTCTTCTGGGGACAGTCGGTGCAAACGACGCTGCCGAATAACGCCGGAAGAGGCTAATCGTGATGGATGTTTCATGATGACCTTTATAGTGAAGGTGAATGATTCCAGATGCGTTATTGCATCTGCTGGGCAACAGTTCTGATGGTGTTGGCTAAATCGTCCCAAGATTGGCCTCGTTTCATTTGGTCGTGAACCCAGTTGTGAAAACCGGGCAATACAGCCAGTCCTAGCGTGCCCGCTAGTGATTTGAGATCGTCCATGTTGTTGATTTGCATTGGGCTCCTGTTGGTTGAGGTTTGTAAATGCTCTCACATTCCCGTCTCTTTCCTTATCGACAGCTGGTTAGAAAACTTGAGCACTTAGGTGAAAATCTTCCGAATACCTGCTATCTATTCATTCACTTTATTGTTTCTTCTAGAAAGGTAAGCTTATGAAACCGTTTATTTTTCTCTGTTTTGGATTCCTCTTATGTTTCAGTGAGGTCATGGCACAAACATTCCAAATAGATTCAAACGACAGCGAAATTCGCATTTTGCTTTACAAAGAGGGTACTTTGTCTGGATTTGCCCACAATCATGTGATCGTGGGTGAACAAGTGACGGGACAAATCCAACTCTCGAAAGAGGTGACTCAATCCACCTTTGAGCTGAAGGTTCCTGTGGAAACTCTCATTGTGGATCGGCCAGAACATCGAAAGCAGGAAGGGGTGGGGTTTGAATCAGAATTGTCCGAATCGGATATCAACGATATCCGGAAAACCATGCTGAGTTATAGCGTGATTGATGCCGAACAATTTCCAGAGGCAGCCGTCCGATCTGTACAGGTTTCGGGGACTCTCCCCAATCTAGAACTCAAAGCGTTGTTCACCATTCATGGAGTTTCTCAAGAATTCACCCTGCCCGTGGAAGTGACCCTAGAAGGCGATACATTGACTGCCATTGGCCAAGTGGAGTTGTGGCAATCGGCATTCGATATCAGGCCCATCAGTCTGTTTTTGGGAACCATTAAAGTGAAGGATCAGTTCTTAGGCAAATTCCATATTGTGGCCCGGTCGAAATCCTAAAGTTCCGAGGGAAAACATATTTTTTCTATGAAAAATGCACTTGAACTCTTTATCCAGTTTGACTGGGGGGTCGACTTCATGAGCCATTCTGTGATGCACGCTGTCCATGGCACAAAATCATCTCCATAAACTGCTCTTTCTACACACTGTCGGCGGTACAGAAGGTTCAACACACACGGTTTAGTTTTCAAAAGAGGAATTTATATGTCTCGCAAAACCTTAAATATTTCTGACGAGCTTTATGATTACATTCTCTCGGTTTCATTGAGGGAATCGGAAGTTCAGCAACAACTTCGGGAAGCAACTCGTGAACTTCCTGTAGGAGGGATGCAAATTTCTCCCGAACAAGGACAATTTATGGGACTCCTGGTTCAGCTCATTGGAGCGGTCCGGACTCTGGAAGTCGGTGTTTTCACGGGATACAGTTCCTTGAGCGTGGCATTGGCCTTACCGGACGAGGGCCACGTCGTGGCATGCGATGTCAGTGAAGAATGGACTTCAATAGGAAAGCGTTACTGGCAAGAAGCTGGAGTGGCTCATAAAATCGATTTGCGATTAGGCCCCGCCTTAGACACGCTCGATCAACTCCTCCAAGCCGGACAAGAAGGAACCTATGATTTTGCTTTCATTGATGCAGACAAAACCAATTACTCTCATTATTACGAGCGGATTTTACAACTGCTGCGTCCTGGCGGAGTGATTGCGGTCGATAATGTATTGTGGGGTGGTTCGGTCATCGAACACGATAAGCAAGATGAAGATACGGTGGCCATCCGAGCCTTCAATCAGCAGGTGTATCAAGATGATCGTGTCCACCTGAGTTTGATTCCCATTGGCGACGGCTTGACGTTGCTTCGAAAAAAGTAAACAGGACTTTCCGAGTCCTTGAATTCCGCGAATTCCGCTCCCTGTGAAATTTTTCTATGCCCCGCCCCCCAAAACACAAACAGAACCCAGAGGCCGTTGACTTGCTTCGCTCGCTCAAACTCAAGCTGGAATGTGCCACGGATGCTGAGTTGGCCGACCATCTGGACGTGCCATCCTCTTCCCTCACTCGATGGCGACGCGAAGGCCTCCCTGCTCCCATCAAGGCCTTGATGCAACTGTTTCTTGGCAAATCCGATTCCACGACGGTCGAATTGATCGAACGACTGAAGCGTATGATGAATTGTGAATCGGATGCGGCATTGTCCCAAACTTTAGGAGTGAAAGAGCATCAAATCCAGATCTGGAAACGTAAGGCCTTTCCTGAGCATATGGTGACCATTCTCGATGCAATTCTTCCCCAATTGGATGAAACCGTGGCGACCAGTTTGAGCTACGAAGAAAAGTTTCAAAATCGACCTTGTGTGTATTTCGTCCAAAGCCACGAAGGCGGTCCTATTAAAATCGGTTACACCACTCATCTCAAGAAGCGTCTAGCCAAAATGCGCACCGATTCCCCCCAGCCGCTAAATGTCCTGTTTGCCGTCGACGCGTCCATGCTCGAAGAGCGGGGTTTTCACTCCATATTCACTGAAACACGGGCACATGGCGAATGGTTCGAACCCACTTCGGAACTACTCGATTTCATTGCTGAACAAAAATATGAATATGAAGCTTGGTCGGGATGAGTTGTAATCTAGATGCAGTGAACCATGAGAGAAGTGAAGCATCAGGGGCTGGTTTTTCAAAAAAACTAACGTTTTTCTAAAACCGCAATAATGGAAACGCCCAAAGGAAAGCGCAGGATGGGAAGCAAGAACTTTTCGAGCACGAAAATGCGATAGAGGATTTGATTGGTCAAACCCTGGGTACTCATGCTTCGACCCGAATCGCCAGGACGTCCTGTCAGCCGCTCAAAGATGCGCACGGCCAGAATGGGGGGGAACAGTAGGAAATTGAAGTAGGAGGCATAGACCACACGAAACTGGCCTTCAAACAAACGCTTGATTTGCCCTAAGGTATAACGACGATAATGCATAGAATCTCGATCCAGTTGGCCCCATAGAAACATAAAGGCGGGTACGGTGATGACCAATCGACCTTTTGCCGTTAAGTGATCATGGAGCCAGTCCACAGCGTTTTTATCGTCTTCGATATGTTCCAACACATCAAACATGCAAATGGTGTCAAATTGCTGATCAAGCTTTTGGGGGACGTAATGTTGCAGAATGCGAATGTTGGGATAGCGTCTTCGGGTTTGTTGGAGCATGGCTTCATCCATCTCAGCTCCGCTGACTTTGCCATGTTTTTTCAAAAAGTCTAAATTCTCTCCCGAACCACAACCAATTTCAATCAGCGAATAGTCTTGAGGGCGGCATTGCTCCGATTGCGTACGCTGGAAGGGAAGGAATTTGGACATCACGACATCAATGATTTGTTTTCGGGCTTGATACCACCAATTGGTGGCACTGCGTTCACTCAAAAAATCATATTGATATTGTTGCATGAAACTTTCCTAATCGTTGGGAAGCGAGAGGATCCGGGGGGAGTTTTTAATGGGAGCTATGAACAAATGGCGGTGGGAAACCACAGGCATTGAAAATCAAGACAAACACAAAAGCTTAATTTGCTATCAATGTTTATGAATCAAAACAAGTTGTTTCTTTGGAGTAGTTGCGATACAGATACTCACATGATCTATTAAAGATGTAAATTTAAGAAAAATAAGGTTTTATCATACTACAGAAGATGATCTCAGACAGCTTCATATTCTTTCCTGTTGTACACTACACATTCCTAAAACACCTCCAGCCTACAAGATGCTCATATCAAAAAGATCTAATGATATTTCATTGGCCGTGATGCGTTGTTGATCGTGAAACCCCTTCTGTGAGGGGTGTGATCTCTCTATAAGATATGAATCTTTTCGGTTCGTTCCTTTTGACTAGATACTATAGAATCGTAGATGTCTTCCAGATCCAAATAGAACATCATAGGAGTTTATGAAATTACACAACGATAGTTATTTATGGAATATCATCGTGTTGCTCACGACGTTGGCCTATGGCTCTCTGTGGATCTGGCAAGGTGTGGACATGACCGATGAAGGGGTTCACTTGAGCAATGCTTGGTCTATGCTAGGCAACCAAGTCAATAATTATGATCTCAATTGGGCAGGATGGCTTTCCATGACGATTGGAGGTTATTGGCTACAGCTCACCGAAGCATGGGGCCTGCTTGGAGCACGATTTGGCTGGAACCTATCCGTCAGCCTCCTGGCATGGATTTGTTTTTTGAACCTGCGTGTTTTTATGCGTGCCCAACAGGCATTTTTCTTAACTGTTCTTGTGACAGCGGCTCTCCTCCATCGAAGCTTGAATGTCTTGGACTACTATAATGTTCCAGCAGTATTCCTCGCTACTGCAACCGGTTGCTGGATCATGGCCAATCGGCATGAGGCGACATTGAAACAAGCCATCGGATGGACAGTGCTCGGAGGACTCATGCATAGTGGCGCACTCATGGCGAAATTGCCTTTGATTGCAACCCTGATCATGCCCGTTGCTCCTCCAATTCTACGTTGGATCTATACCGGCAAATTCAATCGCCGTGCCTGGGGATTGTCGCTGCTTAGCATTTTTACGTTTGTGCTTGGGATGGGGTTAGGTTGGGCATATCTGGCATGGCGAGGTTGGACGGATATGTACCTGAGCTTCCTCAATAGTTTAATACAAGCCAAAGACGCTGGCTACCACCATTCGCCCAATACTCTATTATGGATTACCTTTGGAAGTATTACTAAATCGCTAGTTTTTGCTAGCACTTGTATGGGAATTTTGATTCTAACAGGAAGGTTAGGACGTGTTTTCTGGCCCCAACACCCAATGCGTCGTATGGGGCTGATAGTCGTAGTAGGAATTGGGATCTTGCTCGGGTTGAGAGCATGGGTACACACTGCCGGTTATCATTTACTGACTTGGGGAAGCGCTACCATATTAGCGATTGCTTATGGGATGCCTCAATTGTTTTCAAAAGAAAAGTCTGCCAAACAACATGATGAAGTGGTTTTGTTTGGTATGGCCGTCTTGTGCAGTAGTTTGGGATTCTTGGGGTCCAATGGCGCGGTACAGCAAGCTCATTACACTCTGTTCCTCACGCTCGGTCTGGCATTTTGGAAGCTTCCTATCTTGTTAGAAAGAGTCGGGACTTGGCACCCGACTCTGCATATTTCCCAGGAATCAGCTCGTCTTGTGAGTATGGTCACATTAATACTGTTAGCCTTTGGTGGTTTTTTTGTTCGTTTTAGCAATCCCTATCGCGATGCTCCCAATCGATTATTGCTGACAACAGAGGTGCCACACCCTAAGTTTGCAGGAATTTTCACAACCTCCGGTCGGGCACAGAGTTTGGCAGAATTGTTTCACCAGCTCGACACCTTGGTGTACCCTGGAGAAAAAATGTTAGTGCACCAAGGGGTTGGTTTAATTCACTATATCACTGACACATCTCCTGCCTTGGAATCTCCGTGGTCCACCCATCTACCACATCTTCTGCAACATGAACTCCTGAAAACGATGGTGGCACATCAACAATTGCCCCGGCTCATTGTGCGGACGGTAATTGACACAACTGATCGGTATTGGGGATCGCGCTCCACCCTAGTGCGCCCCAACCCTATTGTTGACCAGCATTTAACTCCATTTTATGACGTCATTTGGGCGAATCAGCATTTTGAAATCTGGCACTATCGTTCGGAAAATAATTCTTGAATGCAGAGTTAGATTGAGTTCGGTATATTATGAACATGAGTTCTGCTAATAGGGATTCCCTGGAAAAAACAACAAGCTTCTGGTCCTAATATCCTATGGAAATAGAGCAACTCAGAAACAAAACTATTTCAGACTTCAGTGGTCAATGGTCCGTTTATTCCGAAAATGAAGGCTGGTACGCTTCGCTCGAATTATTCAAAGACATGATCGCTCCACTTCTGGACGCGCAACAATTACAGGACATGAATGTTGCTGATATCGGAAGCGGTACAGGGCGTATCATCAGCATGCTGCTGAGTGCCGGGGTGAAGCATGTTCAAGCCATTGAACCTGCTGAAGGGGCGTTTCAGGTATTGCAGCAAAATATTGAAAAAATGAAACAAACCGACAAAGTGACTTTAATCAATCAAGGCGGAGAGCATTGGAGGTCGGATCCAGAACTCGATTATGTGTTTTCAATCGGGGTCATCCACCATATACCAGACCCAAAACCGGTCATAAAAAATGCGTTTGATGCACTGAAACCAGGGGGACGTTTGTTCATTTGGCTGTATGGGTATGAAGGAAATGAATTGTATCTACGCGCCTTCGCACCTATACGAAAAATCACGGTAAAACTCCCCCATGCCGTTCTCAAATTTTTTGTTGAGATCATATACGGCATGCTGTTTGTGTATAAACACCTGCCTAAACTCGAACGGATGCCATTGCGTCCTTACATCGATAAAGTCTTGTGGCCGATGACTCCAAAAAATAGACGATTGGTTGTCTACGATCAACTCAACCCTGCCTATGCCAAATACTACAAAAAAGAAGAAGCCATCCAACTGCTAGAAGAAGCCGGATTCCAGGGAATACAAATTCATCATCGGCATGGATACAGTTGGAGTGTTCTCGGAGAAAAACCCCTTTAAGCTCACACACCTTCATTGAGAGAGAGGTTTTGTAATAACTTATTGAGGCTTGTTAGGGTAGTTTATTCACTACTAAATTATATTCCTGCCAATATAAGGCGCTTCATTTTCATTTTCCCAAACGGTTAAAAATTAACACTATAAAAACAAAAGAGAAACAATAAATTTTGGAAAAATCTAAGTTTTTTGGTAACAATTTCAGAAATTTGGTTTTATACAATTGTCCTGACAATATGTCAGAGGGTTTATGTTCCTTTTTAACGATTTTTTGTTCCCCCAATCTTCCTATTGTCCATACTACTTGGAGAAAAGCCTATGTTTTCTCGGACTCCGCTCAGTATGGTGGCATTGTTCAGCTGGATCGTTTTGATTCCTATCTCAACTGATGTCGCCCAAGCCGATCCAATTGTGGATACAAACAACAATCCTATTCAGAGCATCAAGGTCCATCAAGACGGAGACCTGTACTTAAATTTAGCCCAACCACCTCGGGACACAGGGTGTAACAATGAAACTGCTACCATTGTCATGGATTCGAACTCTTTAAGAGCCGAGCGTTTGTTTTCAATTGTACTGTCAGGAGTGATGGCTAACAAACGAATGGAGTTAGAGTTAGATGGCTGTTCGTCGACACCACAGAATCATCCGAGATTTGTGAGCAGTACCCTCTATGTGGACCAAATAATGATTGCTGACAACGGAAATACTGGAGGTTCGGGTAACACCGGGGGGTCCGGAGATTCGGGCAATACTGGAGGCGATACCGGTGGATCCGGTAGCTCGGGGGATTCCGGCGGGTCTGGAGATTCAGGAAGTACCGGAGGTGATACGGGCGGTTCCGGGGATTCAGGAAATACCGGAGGTGATACGGGCGGTTCCGGGGATTCCGGCGGGTCTGGAGATTCAGGAAGTACCGGAGGTGATACGGGTGGTTCCGGGGATTCCGGCGGGTCTGGAGATTCGGGCAGTACTGGTGGCGGTACTGGCGATTCCGGTGGCTCGGGTGATACCGGTGGTTCGGGGGACTCTGGCAGTGGAACAGGAGATCAAGGAGTCTGTGGAGGAACGACTGTGACAGATATGGATGGCAATACCTACCCCATTGTGTCTTTGGGTACACAATGCTGGATGAACGAAAACTTAAAAGTCACTCGAAGGCCGGATGGCAGTAATGCAAACCGGGTGTGTCCTGGTAATTCGGTTAGCAATTGTGAAATCTACGGAGCTTTGTACCACTGGAATGATGCGATGGCAGGTCAGTCCGGTAATTCCCGAGGGTTGTGCCCTTCTGGTTGGCATGTTCCATCCGATGCAGAGTGGAAGGAATTGGAAATCTTTCATGGTATGGATCCCACTGTAGCAGACCAAAACGATTCGATTCGAAACTCGGGGGATGTACATACCCAATGGTTCGAAGGTACGAAGGGCTTCAAAGTTCAATTGGCAGGGCAGCGCAATCCCGCACCCAACGACTTCAATGGAATAGGAAACAATGCGTTTTTACTTTCTTCGACTGAAGATGGAAGTCGTTTCACGGATCGGGTTGTCTCTAAAAATTGGCCCGGTGTCGCACGCAATCTCCGAGTCAAGGACGAATTGACGGCTATCCGTTGTGTGAAAAATTAATCCAAGAGAGACAATGAAACGTTCAATAGCACGCTGGGTCGCATTGGGAATCTTAGGCATGAGTGGATTTATCCCCTCTACCGGATATGCCGGAGAGATCGTTGATACGGCCTCTAACCCTATCAAGCGATACGATTTTCAACCGGGAGGTGGCTTGTTGTTAGAGTTGAGCGCAAGCCTCAATATTACAGGGTGCTCGAATAGTCAGCCCCTCTTATCCATGAAGACAGAAATAGCTCGTCCTGAACGTTTAGCTGCCGTTGTGGTCGCAGGCATTCTGGAAAACAAACGAATGCAATTGGAGGTTGAGGAGTGCCAGGATTCCAATTCGCTTCCTCAATTCATCAACGTGACCTTGTACCCCTGAAGAGTGAGATTGTAATTATGCGAAGTATTCAAAAACTGGCTGCTCGGATCTGGATTGGATTCGTCATTCTCGGGTTGCTGGCTTGTGACCAAGGGCAGGAATCCCAAGAAAGCTCGGTGGCTTCGGAAAGCTCGGTGGCTTCGTCATCCACCACACCACCGACAGAGGTGCAGTCGGCCCCATCGGCGGTTGTGTTTGAGGGGGTGGTCACTTTCTCGGAAACCCCATCGGAATCGAGGGCATCCAGTGCGTCGAGCACATCCTCTTCCACTGTCCAGAGAAGTCTGAGTTTGATTCATGCAGATGGTCGGGTGCAAACCAATGTTGCTGCCCTAGAATCCCAAGGAACATATCGTTTGGATCTGATGCCGTCGCAATTGCCTGCGTTATTGCTGATTCAGCAAAACGACGAATCTATACTATGGAGTGTCCTTTCCGATTCTCAAGTAGCGGTCAACGCAGTGACCACAGTGATCGTTCAGGACCTCTTAGGCGCTGTGCCAGGAAAAACTTGGGATCGAGAGCAAGTGCTGGATCGCTTAAAAACGATTCGTTCTTCTGACCTATACGCTCATGGAAAGCCAATCGTAGAACGGATATTTGGCTCTCAAGTAACTGTTGATGGCTTTCTACAACCAGGAGCTGAACATGAAATAAATCACTCGCTCCTGACAAGCTTGGACCAATATGCGGCTCAAAAAGGCCGCCATGCCACGGATGTTCTTTGGCATTATTGGTTGGATTTTCCACTCAACGATCTCTCTCAAGAGCCTTCCTTTCGAGAAATTTTTAATCAACAGGCAGACGGCGCTTCCTTGCCAACTGCTCGTCGGTCGACTTTGTCAACAGGACGCACCCTCGAATCAGAATCCGCTCCTCAATCCTTGAAGGAATTATTCGTTCAAATGCATGCGGCAGAACCGACACCTTTATTGGAAGAGGTGATTGCGAAAGTTCCTGATGTGACCTTAGATGTCACCCCAGCTCCCGACGTTTCTCAAGATTTGGTCCCAATAGACCCTATTGCTTCTCTCGATGGGGAACCGGGGGAGGGACAAGTTACGGCGGTTGAGGAGTCAGGAGATATATTGATTGGAGGACAGTTGTACATCCTCCATTGTGCAGAATGTCATGGCGCTTCAGGAGAGGGCGACACAGCTCCAGATTTAAGGAATTGTGTTTCGTGTGATGACGCAGCGTCTTTAGCGCAATTTGTAAACAGCCATTCGTTCGGGAATGCCTCTTCGACATGCAGTGGAGAATGTGCGGATGATGTTTCGGCATTTGTGTCACAGATTATACGTCCGCCAACCGAGATTCCTACTCCTCCTACAGAAACTTCAACGGGAACAACAAGGCATCTGGCTCGTACGTTAGAAGAAACAATTCCTCAACGTTCACAGTGGATCACGTGGGAAATGTTAGTCGGTCCTTTGCCATCCTCTGCTCGAAGAAGCAGTGGTCGTGCACTCGCAGAAGTTCCACAACAGATCGAACGCCGTTCTCGTTTATCGGATCGTTTGGGGGTCCGTCGAGTTTTCCAAATCCAATCCATCGGAGGTGCAATCTTACAAACCCGATGGTCAGAACGTCAGTCATCGGAGGCACAACAATGATCGTTCGAACACGTCTCAGTCAATTGATGTTGAGTATGGTGCTGTGCCTGGGAGTGCTATCTGGAAATGTAGGATGGGCGGCTGAAACAGAATCAGAACCAGCATTGATCTTTTTACCCAGTGGAGTGCCATTGCGGCTTCTTCCCGAAGTGCCGGGAAGTTACACGCCTCCTGTACAAACGCCGCCTCCCCCAGAAGATACTTGGGTAGGACCTCCTTCGTCATTAGATGCTGGGGATCCTTCTGTGTATTCCCCTTTGTTTTCCCAGTTGCATCTAAAAGCAGGGGAATTGAACGATGCATTGTCGATCTATCACTATGTCCGCAACAACTACCATTACGCGCCATATCATGGGACCCGCCAAAGTATCCTCACCACATTTTTTGCAGGACAGGGCAATGATGTGGACTTAGCCACGTTGCTCATCACGATGCTGCGTTCACGAAACCTTCAGGCTCGATATGCTTCGGGAGTCATCCACTTAGGATATGAAGATTTGAGCCAATGGCTAGGAATTAAGGATTCACAAAAGGCTTATGAACTCTTAAGAGACACCCTGGGGGAAACTCAGTTGGTCACGATCAATTCTGAGAAGATCGGTCTGGTTCATACTTGGGTACAAGTTCGTTTGCCAACCGATCCAAATGCTGATGCTGATACCAATTGTCGACAAACCCCTCACTTGTGTTCTTGGGTGAATTGGGACCCCTCTTTTAAGCATGTCACGACGACCCCCTCGCTAGGACTCACTGATGTAGAAAGCGTCTATGATCTCAATCCCTCCTTGTTGGATATCGAAAGTTACTACCAAGCGTTTACTCAGGACGCGTTCACCCATCCAGAGCACAATCCGCTCGATATCTATGAAGCCCGAATTCAACAATATTTGGAGCCAGATTATCCCGGAATGAGTGCGGATGAAGTCCAAGCAGAAAAACGAATCGTTCCGGAAAGCTCGACTAATCCGATTGTGGATTTCCCCTACTTCATTGCGGAGCAAAAGCATTATGAAACCTTGGCGGAACATGATGCGGCTTTTCCGGATTTGCCTTGGGCCAAATTTGTCACACTCCAAATTCGTAAAGTGCAAAATGATGGAACCGCAGGAGAGCTTATCTTAAATCAACCACTCTTACGGTCTTACCTGAGTTGGGAATCATTGACATTCCAGATTCGCTTGGGATGCAACGGCACTTGCGTCGCTTTCCATTTTCAGGTCGGTAATAAAACTTGGACGACCGAGTTCGAACAACCAAAACTACACTTCGACAGCGAGATGTACTTCGACATCGTGGTGGATAATGCATTGAATCAGTATGAGCATCAACGGTATGACATCCGCCGATACAAAAGGGCCGTCACGATAGGTGACTATCATTTAGCCTTTGGCGGATATGATGCGAGTTGGCAAAAGGTAGAACGAGCCACGCAGCAACTCGAAGCACTCTACGAACAAGAATCGTTACAAGTGAACGATCAAGGGGAGTTGTATTGGGATGGCAATCGCAATCAAGCTCAAGATGCCAACGAAGGCAAACCCAATGCGACTGTCTTGGATTTTCTCAATCAACGCATGTTGGGGCTGGTGGGGCAATTGTATCTTGTGCAAATGCGGGAAGCTCGGGATCGTTTGGATGCCTTGCATCAGTTCACAACCTCTGTGGAAACAGAGGTTGTCTGGTTGGGAGCGATCCAAGAAATGAGCAACTATTTAAATAATATCATCCAACAAAAACCAGGGGGATGGGTCATGGATGTTTCTGGCCTGAACTACGGACCGGTTGTTTATAATGGCAATACAGAGCCATCCAGGGACTACCATCTTGAACTGCTTCAACATATTCAATCCGCTCTCAGCCATGAAGCATGGCAAGATGTGACAGGCTATGATTCTGTATCGTTTGTTCGAGGAGCACAAACGGCCCTTGCCCAGGATGGGGAATGGGTGGAAATCGACAATCGGCAAGATTTGACAGAAAGCTGGAAAGCTTTGGGATTTTCTGAAACCCCCCCTTCCACTTATTCAAGCTGGTATGAGCTGTATACCTTCGGAACTGATTTGCGGCTCACGTTACCTGCAGAAGGAGCTTCCTCTTTTGATATCTTTTGGCCTCGTATCATTCCCCCGGTTAATTCATGGCGCTCTCAGGGATTGGAATATACCGCAGAAATTGGAAACAGGCTCTTAGGCTGGGCAAGGTTGTTTTACTACCTCAACCAAGCGGATTACTATCTTTTTCAATATCGAAATTATCAATCATCTAACCCATGGCGTGCTTACTATTATTACGAAGATTTTCAGTATTATAAGTCGATGTTTTATAGAACTTGTTGGTTTCCATGCCAGTTGCATGAGCCTTTTATGAAGGCACAGTATATTGAACGGAATCGATTTTTCCCTCCCGTCCATTTTTTAGATGCCCTCACTGGTTTTGATCCAGAAGACTTCCTGTACCGAACCACGGACCTTCCCACAAATGCCCTCCCCACCGAATGGCTCCAACTCTTACGAGACCGTTTGAGAGCTTCCATGACTTATGAAAAAACCTATCGGATGGTTTCTAAGGCCTGGGTGTCTGACGATGTCCTCGTGTTTCCATTGATGGAACAGGGATCCAGTCCTCGCATTGAGGACAGACAGCTAACGGTGCAGAATGGCTTTTTTTCAGTCTCAGGCAGCTACGTCAATCCGGGAGAGGCCATTCAACTGGAAAGCACTCCACCGGAAAACATAGCGGATTATACGGTAGACATTCCTCAAGATTTTATCACCAACCCTCAACTGGAATTGGAATCTGGGTGGAACTACCTACCGCCTTCGCCTTTGTTAACGCCCCAACTGGCCGATGCAATCTCTCCCGAAGCCTATTTCAACTCGGGGCGATTGTGGCCTGAACCGATAGTATTTACCGTGTGGCAGCAGCAAGGAGGTGAATGGCATGTGTGGGAACGAGGTGTTTCCCTAGCGGAAATGCAAACGCAATTGGCTCAGATCAATCGCTGGTGGGGAACTCAGCTCCATGCCATGCAAACCTTGGATGTCGATCAAGGGATGTGGATTCAAACCAGCCCCCATCTCGAAACAGGCAACTTGCGTTGGGTTTGGTCGGTAGATCCCCCAGAAGAGCATAACTTTCTATACGTGACTCAATGGGAACTCTCAGAAGATGGCCAATCCTCCCAGCTGGAGGTGCAAACCGGGTGGAATTACATCCCCACCTTTCCAGCAGACATGCCTTCTTTTGAAGAATGGAGCCAGCTTGCCGGATGGGACGGAAAAGCATTTCTAGTGTTTCAACTCCAAAATGGAGTTTGGAAAGTTTGGGTTTCTCCCAGCAGCCCCCCTGCATGGCATCAAGCCTACCCATCGTCCTTGACCGAACTGGAAGCCAATGAAGGCTTTTGGGTTTTGATGTTGGATGAATTGCCGACCGAAGCCTCGGAATCGCCATTGTCGATTGCGGTCAGCTTTGTTCCAGTCAACCAGGCCCCTGCACGACGAGGGTTTGTTCACGACCCGCTGCCCCGTCTAGGACATGGCCCCGCTTCGCGGTTGGTGTCCTTAGGAGGAGCCTTAGTACGTGCCAATGCTTCCGCAGACGACGTGGATGCTTCTGCACAGGCCAGAACGCTGAGGCAACTCCAAAATGGCCTCAGAGCATTGAAAAAACCAACATCAAGAACAAGTCGCGTTTCACGGCAACAGACCATCGATCAAGTGCGGCAGGCCTTGGAGCAACTCAAACAGCCCTCTACCAACCAGCGTCAACGACGAATCGGCCAACCAACAACCACCGCTCCTTTGACGATTACGGAAGCAGTGATTGCGACACAAGCCGAAGAGAAAACTCGTGAAATCACCCAAGGGATTGAAGCGCTTTTAGAAGGCGATCTAACGCAGCAATCCGCGGAATTGGAACAATGGATTCAACGTTTAGAACCGCAACCGGTCATCACGGATAAATTCCGACCCGCTCGCCCAATTTTGATGCAACGTCGAGAAGCCCCCCGACGTTCTCCTGACGAATAACTCTATTTAGAATAAGAGGTCCCATGTTTTATGCCATGTGCCGATGGCTGGTTTGCTTCCTTTTGTGTGTCTGGGTAGGGTCGCACGCTCTGTATGCGACCACCCAAAGCGAATTGTATCCGGCCTTACAAGAAACGTCAGAGATTCTATTTGCTTCAGAACGTGCGCAGCCATTGAAAGCGAAGGCTTCCGAACTGCATACCCCGTTGGCGATCTATCAATATGTTCGAAATCTGTATGATTTCTATCCCTATTCTGGTTCACGCAGCAATTCCATCAACACTTTTTTCAGCGGAGGAGCCAACAATATCGATCTCTCGGCCTTGCTCATCGCCATGTTGCGGTCTCAAAACATTCCAGCTCGCTACGTCACAGGAGAGGTCATCATTCCGGTAGACGAAGTAGGGCAATGGCTGGGGTTAGACAACCCCAATGATGCGGTTAGTATGTTGGCCACTCTAGATCATGATGTTTACATCAGTTTTGATGCACTTTTTCTGTCTCACCATGTGTGGGTGGAAGCCTTTGTTCCCAAAAGTGCGGTCACCGGAGAGCATGAGCTGATCGATTGCTATAGCACCCCAGAACATTGCCAATGGGTCGAGCTGGATCCTTCTTTCAAGTTCAAGACTCCGTCTCCCCATTCCCTCGATTTGCTGGACACGCTCACCTTTGATTATGAGGCTTATTATCGGGCCTATCAAAACCAAGATACCAGCCGGATGCACAAAAACCCGCTGCAAGTGTATGAAGACCAAATTCAAACCTATCTCAGTGAGCAGCAAAACAACCTGGCCTTAAAAGACTTGCATCCCGAAACTCCCGTCCAAGCCGAAGGCTTGAACCAACTGCCGACCTCCTTACCTTACCGACTGAAAACCTACTCTCGTCGTTATATTTCGCTTGAGGAACATGATGATGAGGCCCGTCAAACCAACCGCTTGAATGAAATTTGGGCTAGGTTTTTGGAAGTCACCATCACCAAAGCCACCCCTTCCGGGGAAGCCGATCCTTCGGTAACGATTTTTGAAAAGCAGGCATTGATGCTGAGTGATCTCAGTCTTGATGCGGTACGTCTAGAGTTTGAAACCTGTGGCCCTGGCTGTGTGGAATCTCAACTCCGAGTGGGAGAGCGAATTGCCGCGACCCAAACCCTGGCCAATGGGGAATTGCAATGGGGGGATCGGGTTCATATTGCAATGGAAGAATCGATTGAAAGAACCACTGAGAGTGGAAAACGGTTTGCCAACACCCATGTTGGGGTGGTGGGAGGACAATATGTCTTGGGAGTGGGAGATCTCAACTCCAATTGGCAGCAGGTGAAGTGGTCGGTGGATCAGTTATTTGAAACCCAACAAGCCTTGCATATTCAAGCAGACGGCAATGGCAATCTGTTTGTGGATAGCAATGACAATGGAACTCGGGAAACGGATGAAGCCTGGCTCCAAGACGCTCCCGAAACGAACAAACAGTTGCTTGCCCGCTTTTTAGAAGTGGGAAATCGTTTGTATTTTTATCAGATGTGGGAAGCACGTCAGCGTATTGGTGACTACCATCAAATACCTCCGTCTTACCTGGCCCTAGCGGTGCTGGGAACTGTCCATGAAGTGCAATACTTGGATGGAGTTGTGCAAGCCTTCCAACCCGAAGGCATGGTCATTAGTGTTCAAATTCTCACTTCGAGTCTATGGCATCGAAAAAAAGACCTTAGCCTAGCTCATCGTGACAAAAACATGGAATTGCTCGGGATCATCGGCTCTGTCTATGAGCACCAGTTGTGGGAACAACTGACCAGCTATGCAGGGATTTCAGCGGTTGGTGGAATCCAACAGGCTTTGGATCAAGGTGCCGAATTGTTGGAAGTGAATACTGCTCAATCACCATCCTCATTGGACAATTTTTACACAAAAACCGGATTCTCTGCTTCCCCACCGGCTGGTTGGAACCCCGCTGTCTGGGAACTGTTCAACACCCGCCCCATGAGCTGGGAACCCTCGGATACCTCCAATGAGGAAACAGGGTTGACTGTTCTGCAAACCGTGGTGGATGGCAACACCTCGGAAGCGCGCCGTGGCTTGCACGCATCATCGGCTCAACAGCATGCTTGGTATCGTTCTATTTCCCAAATCTCGCAATCGCTTCAATCCCGAATCCAGCAAGAAGGAGGCTCGTGCCAAGTGACCTCGCCAGGGATTCAGTTTGGGGGACAAACGTATACGGGGGCTTGTGTTGAAGTTCTGCAAGCCCTCGAAACGGCTTATCTGCAACAAACGGAAACCCCTAGCCATGCCTTTTTTGATCAAAACCCCAATGAACTGAACGGTCAAGAAGGCTTTCAGCCCGACATCCACCAGTATCGTGAGACATCTCAACCTCAAGAAGCCCATAATGCCCAGTTGGTACAGCTGGTGCGGGACCGTAGCCTGTTGGAGAATAAAAAGTTCATCTTGGCTTCCCAACGAACCTTAGGATCTCAAGGAGCAACCACCGTCTATATTGAACGGCCTGGTAGCTATATTGTGAGCAATGATCACTTCCATGCTGATGGGGGCTTTGTCAGCGCAGGTCCGCAAGCTGCGCAACGCCCACCTTTTCTGCCACCCACAGGGACCAATTTGCCAGAAAACCACTGGGATGTGAGCATTCAAAATTCTTTTTTCCCGACCATTAAATTTCAGGATGGATGGAATCGCATTCCTACGAAATATTTAGCCAGCCCTTTCAGCCCAGAAGCTTTGTTGCCTCTCCGCAACAAGCAAGAAGTCCAAAGTTATGTGGTGATGCAGAACCAAGAGGGCCAATGGAAAGGTTGGGAAATGGGCGGAGGCATTGCCAATGTCAATGCTTACAATCAGATGAATATGCCCGAATTGCGGCAAATCGATGTCAATCAGCCGCTATGGATTGCGTTGTGGGCTAGTGATACCGTCGAATTGCCTGTAAGTGCAGTGGGGGGGATCATTACGGATTCTCCCTTCCAGCGGGTGTCTTCTCCCGGTAATTTAGCTGTAGAAGACTATTGGGTAACCCCAAGTACCTATTGGCCACAGCGTAAGCAGTCGTATCGACTGCGTCCAGGCTGGAATGCCATAGAATTATTCTCCGATACGCAACCTTGGGAGTTGCTCATCTATTCCTATTTTCTCGTTGCCGGTACAGAACGCTCCAACTATCAATCTGCCCGCGAAGCCTTGGTGTTCTGGCAGAACCCCTCAGACCAATGGGCCAGTTGGACTGACTTTGGTCCCGTGGAGGGATCTCCGAATTTGGAGACATTTCACACGGAAAAGACGCTCTGGGTGTATAATAATTTAAACCTGTACGTAATGATCGTTGAGACACTACCCGTGATGCCCCAAATTAGGGGAATTGACGTGACCTTCTCGATGCTCGAACGCGATAAACGAACAGAGTATACTATCCGTCCTCCTCAGGATCCATCCCATACGATGTCCACCCTCTATGTCCATAGTCATGAGAGTTATCTAGCTAGATATAGACACTTTGGCTTTGTAGCTAGCTCTCCAAAATGGCATAAGGGCTGCGGATGGAGAGACGGAGTTGTTATCGGAGAGGAAAACCACGTTAGTTTTTTTATGGTGAGAGAAGGGAAGAACCCTAATTATGACGATGTTTATTTCAATAAACCTAGAGTTTATAATATAGAAGCTTTTTGTGGAGATTCCACTTGGGGCTATCGTATCGTTGTCTTTAAAGCCGAGATGCAGAGTCATGGAAAGATTATAGAAGCCAATAGTTTTTACAATCTTCGAAATGAACAGGGGCTGAGCGATCTGAGCGTCCGACTGGAACCTCAACCAATACAAGGCAATGTAGAGTGGACCTTCCGTTTATCTACTGAAGAAGAAGATAATGCCATTTTTCTTCGGACCGAATTGCCAGCAGATCAGTACTGGCACTTGAAAGCCGCGTTGCAGGATTTAAATTTAGAAGGCACGGTCCAAATTAGTTGGAGTCTTCATGCGCCCGACGCCGAACGCTTACCAGAAGGGTCACGCGAACAAATACGGTATAAATGGCGGTCGAGTAGTTTTTTAGTCACGGAAGGCGACCCGGTAGAACTTGTAAAAACCCAAGTCACAGAGGAGTTGCAGCAAGTTTTACAAACCACCAAAGTTGAAAACCAACTCCTGGGGGAAGAGCTATGGGTCCAGTCGGGACATACGTTCCAGTTCTCTTTTGACAATCTTCCTGATTTGGGTGGCACCTACGAAATCCTTTGGGATTTTGGGGATGGTCAATTTTCAAACAGCAACCAAGTTTCTCACCAATATGATGCCCCTGGAACTTATGAGGTGACTGTACGCATCACCTGCACAGGCTGCTCCCAGCCTTTGGGACGTGGGAATAACTACGTTGAAGCCACCACGAATTTCAAGGTTCAAGTGAGCGAGATCGCCCCTGGTCCCAATGGTGAATCTATATTTGTTCTGCCGCCTCCCTCCGATGGAAACTCCAATAATGCCACCAGTGGCGTCGCGAAGGTGCCCTTGGGAATTCAAGACGGAACCTCGAATGACGGTCTTTCCGGATGGAAAGGAACGAGTGTCAATGCCACTGAGGATTCTAAATTAGTCAGCGTTGAGGTAGAAAGATATGGCGGGACCAAAGTAATAGAACAAACCATTTGTGTTCCCAAACAGGCCACCCTTCTCGAATTTACATATTACTCGACCTACCGGGTTTGTCTGGCTTCAAGCTGTCGGACGACATTTAAAGTCAAAATCAGTGCCCCTCGAACAGCATTGGCCACTTACACCCTGTTTGATTCGACGGACATTATATCGTTTCCCTATACTCCCGCAAAAGCGTCTTTGCCGATATCTCAATTTGCGGGTCTGTGTGGTGTTAACATTCAATTTGAATATCGATTGCAAGGACAAGATCACAGCGATTTGTTCCTTAGCCATATCCAAACCAATAGCACCAATGATGCCAAGCTGAATATTCCCATTGATTCCGTCACCTCACGAGATCGCTTGGTACAAGCCTCGTTTGAAGTTCCCTCATCGTTGGATTTGAATGCATTCAGTTTTCAATTTCAAAAATCTGATCAAAGTTTCGGACCCTATTATTTGAATGATTTGGTTATTCAAGAGGGGCCGGATGCGTTTTTTCAGAATGGAACCAACATTTCCCCACAAGCACGAAATCAGGAAGTTTTTGTCGTTCGCGATGCAAACAATTCTCGTAAATTTCATGTGTATGCCCTCTTCGACACCTATGGTCCAATCCTGTTTCAACTCAAGGTGGGCAGCAACGAATTAGCATCGTTACCTCTCACACTCAGCCCCTCTGAAGGATTCCGGGGGTGCCTTGGGTTTGCCGATCAGTTCATCCATGATGGCACGCTCTCTACTTCGCGAATAGTACCGCGTCCCGATGATCCCCCTTCCGGGTTTAAGGAACGAGGATTGGTTCTTCCCGTGGTAGCTCCCTTGTTGATCCGAGATTGCAACACCGAGGAGTGGCAAATCGCGGAAGGGTTCTTAAAAGGATTTGCAGATGGTGTGGCAGATGATGCCGAGGCCGTCCAAGAGGTGCTGAGTGCGTTTGCCGATCCTATCAAACGTGCCTCTGAGCTGTATCAAACCTTCCAATTGCTGTTGGATGCCGATGTTGAAGCTTTGATCAATAAAGCGTTGAAAGACATTCTCATCGCAAAAGATCAGGCCATTCAATGGGTTGCCAATGCTCCCGATCTCGAAAAAGCCTATGTTAAGGGTTATGTGCTCGGTTATGTGAGCGAGCAAGTGCTGTCCACTGTGATTACTGCTCCGATTGGTGGTGTGGTGGTTCGAGGAGCGATTAACGCGGTGAAGGGTAGCCAGATCGTGCTCAGCAGTCTGTCGAAGGCAAAAGCCTTTACCCTCCGTGTGTTCGGCTTTGTGTCGATGGGTCTCGGGAAAGCAGAGCTGACCAGTCTGAAAGACATGCTCAGTAACTTGAAGAAAAAGCCTGTCAATCCTGACTGCGATTTATTCCGCGTATCAGCACTTGATCTTCCTTGCGATAGGAAAGTCGCCGAATTCCTGGAAGAACGCTACGGTGATGACGATTGGCAGGAACGGATGCAGCTGATCGAATCACTGACGGGGAAGAAGTCAGGACCGGAAGTGGAGGGGATGCTCAACAAGCTGGCCGAATTGACCGCACGATTGGGGAGTGGCACAGCAGATCGGCTACCTGAGGGAGCGATTGAAGGTTTTTTTCGAATCGCAAAACACCTCGATGATGGAAACTTTAGTACCCAAAAATTAGTGAACGATTTTGGAGATAGCCCGTCTCTGAGCGAAGGTCTAGAGAAGCTCCGAACCATCGATCTGGATATAATCGACCAAGTCAAACAAGCAAGAAACCTCAACATCTATGACGACCTCAGTCTCGTTTCGAAACTAGGAGAATACCTGCAACTTATCAAAAACGAATTTAAGTCAGATGTGATAAATGATGAGAGTCCATTCCGATTAATCAAAGGATACAAACGCGATGAAATTTCAGTCGATGTAAATTTAAGTGGTGATGCCATCAGTGGTTTGGCAGTGATGAAGGAAGGAGACAATAGTTTTGGCAGAAAACACGTATTTGACTTCATTAGACAAAACGACACGATAACCCGTGCCCAACAAATCATTAATGCAGAGCTAGTTGGAGTCTCGTCTAACCAAGATGTTTTTAGAATTATCAAAGAAACCCTGGAAACGGGCCAAGTTATTACACAAAACAAACTTATCAAAAATTTTCCTAACCAAAAGGGTGAAACCAAAACAATAGAAGTTGTCTTGGGAGATAGAGCGGGTTCTAAAGGGAGTATCGTTACCGTAAAAATTCAATAAATTCACGAAGGGTTCAAAATACTCTAAGGTGAACTAGGCCTATTTCAAGACTCAATTCAACTGAAACGTCGCTTGCGTTTGCGGGTCCTCCAGGAGGCGTGACAGTTCTTGGGCGACATCCGGTCCTTGATGAAAGGGATGGTTTCGGAACAAGGTACCATACGCTTCCGAAGTAATGGATTCGACCTGTTTGCAGGCTTGCGGCACCTCTTGTTTGATTTTCTGGAGATGCGTTCCGACAAACTTGAGTCGATGCGGGTCCACCCATCCTTGTTGAATGAAGACAGCGGTTTTACGAGCACACCGGCAGGGATTGGCCTCATTCATCAAACCACACTTGTTATTCATGAATTGAGTCAAATCCATTCGTGCTCGTTCCAGTCGCTTCCGGAAGGTGGCGGCGCTCACGCCTAAAATCTCACCTGCCACTTCCGACGGTGCCTCAAAAATTTCCCCCAACACATACGCCAACCGTTGTTCCCGACTCAAACACAGCAACATGCCCAACATGCACCCCACTTTGGCTTCTTCCAGAATCAAGTGACGCTCCGGTTCCAATTCAGGAGAGAGCGACAAGTCCTGTAAGGGAAGTTCATCGAGTTCGATCCCGTATTGGTCAAAGCTCACAATCGCTTGTTCCAGACGGCCACGCTTGGAATCCAGAAAGCAGTTGGTCACGATCCGATAGGCCCATGTGCGGAAACCGGAACGTCCTTCAAACTGCGCAATCCGCGTGACAATCCGGAGCAACGCTTCTTGAGCTAAGTCGGCCGCATCATAGGGATTGAGTTTCATACGCAATGCCAAATTGTAGATCCAATCCTGATGGCGTTGGACCAATTGTTCTAAAGCGTCATAGTCACCCTGGGCTGCAGATTGAGCCAAGGTAGCGTCTTCGGCATCTGAGGAAGCCTCGGCCGTGAATGGATTGGGGGAAATGGGCATGGGGAACCTCCTTTTTATAATACGGCAAAGACAGTAAAAACCTGCATTTGCATGTCTGGATTAAAAAATGCTTTCAACTCAGGATCTTGCATCATTTTCTTTCCCACCTGTTCAAAAGCTTGCAACGAATCCCAACCAATCAAGTCCCCATAGCCTGAATCACCCTTCGCCGATTGAAGAGGAGTCCCCAAACGAAATCCCGATTGATGAGGGAGCTTTTGATGGACCAAGCGATGGACAAGCTCATGGGTCTGTGGATCTGGAACCGAATAAGCAGCAATTTCCACAACAGGCGATTGTTGCAACTGTGGGAGCAATTCGGAAGCGTTATGGGAAGACCAATAGTGTGCAAACAGTTTCATGTCTCCTAGCGCTTTCATGAAGTTGGCAAATTTTGGATCTTGGGACACCTGTTGGGACGCCGCTTCTGCCGCTTCTGGAGATCTCCAGGCGATCACATCAGCAAACAAAACGGTTTCCCCATAACTCTTTAAGCGCAACGAATGTAAAAAGCCGGGAAGCTGTGCAATTTCTTGATGTGCCTGTGCTTGCAAGGCAGGAAAAGCCTCCACATCTTTGACAGCATAAACTGCAATCTCCAAATAGGTTTGGGTCGAATGGGGAGCTTCATTGGAAAGGGCAGTATCGGTCGCGAGCAAAACTCCAAACAAGGTAAAAGGGATGAATCGTTTCATACGGTCTCCTGTCTTTTTCAGTTCACAAAAAGCCCATTCAGGCGGTTTCGTGAGCTTAGACGCATCGCACTAGCGGCTGTGACTGTTTTTGTTAAATTTTGGACAGATTCACCCCATCAAATTTCTTCACTCCTTTGGCTTGATACCATGCTTTTTTAGGAGTTCCCTAAACTCCTCGGCCCTCAGTCTTTCTTGTTCTGCTCTTTGATCGGCTTGCTCGGCGCGTTGGTCGGCTTGCTCTGCACGCTGTTTCTCTTGCTCGGCACGTTGTTTTTCTTGCTCGGCGCGCTGTTTCTCTTCCTCGGCGCGTTGGTCGGCTTGCTCCGCGCGTTGCCTCTCTTGTTCGGTTTGCCGTTTGGCTTGGGCGGTTTCTTCTTTGGCTTTGAGGACTTGCCGTTCTTGAGCTTGCAAGTCTTCCAAATATTCGTCTTCCAGATTCATGTTTTGTCGGACCTGTTCCTCCGAATTGGCCTGAATCAATCGACGGACCACCTTACGAAACTTGTCTGGGATCTTCTCATCATCAATATCGAGAATGTGTTTATCATGGCTGACCACGTAGCTTTGGTCGAAGACACTCAAGAGTCGCTCCAAATCGGTTCGCATCTCTTTTCTCAACTGAGGAATCTGAATGACGATACTGTCATGGGTGAGGCTTTCGATGAATTCTTCCCGCTGTAGGATGGGTTCTCCGGTGATCCCATCCCAATAGGCACGTTTGACCTGCACAATGGGGGTTTGGATGTGGTCGAGTCGGTGTCCCAGGAAATAAATGCTGTGGATGGGTAAGGCGTGTTTGATTTCTTTTCCCTCACTTTGCTCAACGACGGCATTTTCCTTATTGGAGTATTGCATCCCCAAATAATTTCGGAATCGGAGGATATCGGTGTGAAACTTGGCTTTCTGAATTTCGATGAGGACTTGTTTGAACTGTTGGTTGGGAAGTTGAATTTTTGCCGAGAAGTCCATTCGATAGATGGTAAACAGGTGGGGTTCCCCGACTTTTCCGATGGCTTCTTGGGGCTTGAATTCCAGATCGACGACGTTTTGTTGGAGTATTTCGGAGAGGATGAGGATGGCGACGTCTTTGTCTTCCATGAGGTATTTGAAGACGACATCGTAAATGGGATTGGCGATGAACATGGGATTCCTTTCTCTTGTTGTGACGATGGATCGGTTTTGGGCAGGATCCAGCTTTCATTATATCGTCAAACGTTTTGTATTCCCACTAGTGTTGTGACTCGTCAGAGCGGCGGGTTTTACCCCAACGTTGTTGATAATTCGACAAAAGATGAATCCAGGAAGTGGACGCATTGCCCGATTATTCGATGCTTTCACGGTGATCTAAGTTTACGTTTGACATAACAATTTTGGTTATTTATTATATTTTTAACTTAAAAATTTGTTTTAAACGTATTATTTCTATGTAAAATATAAATAGGTAGTAAAAAATCCGCCAACTGGAGATGAACAATCTCCCCTCACAAAGGACTGAGTTGCCTTGATGTTCTGGAGGTTTGCCACACATCAGGGACGCAGCGAAGGATCGAGATGACGCACCATATAAGGAGTTTTTGCAATGGAAGTCACCACAGTTGCATCGGGTATTGCCACGCTCGATCAGTTCCTCCACGACGGGTTTGCCCGCAAGGGGATTGCCGAATTTGGTATCCCTCATACAGGTCGTCAGGTGCTGTTGCCGTTCATTGCCAATGCCACGAATCAGGCTTGCCCCACACTTTGGGTGAATGGTTTTCAGGAGTTGGAGGTCTACCCCCCTTTGATGTTTTCTAAACGGATTGATGCTCAAAAAATTTTTTTTGTGAACACGTCCGAACCTTTCCAAAGGCTCAAGCCAGTGTTTGCTAATCCGGTGTTCAAGCTCCTCATCCTCGATAGCGTGAAACTGAGTTTGGATGAATGCTTGTACTTGCGTCAACATGCCGACCGTTTCGGATGCCTCATCCTGCTGATTCGCAATTATTACCTTTCCAACCAACAAGGCAATATCACCGCTCAAGTGCGGGTGAACGTCGAATTTGATGTGCAGAACCAACACTTCCGCCTGCATAAAATCAAAGGCATCCCCCCTCATGAACTGAAACTCGCGGCACAGGAGTTGGTATGAAACCTTCAAAATGGATGATCCTGGAAACGACGGATGTCTCTCAGGAAAAGCTACAATGTTTAACCACCCACCTCATGCAGTGGTCGCCCAACGTGTGGATTTTAGATCTTTCGGATTTCCTCTCGTACTGGAAGCGGCAATCGGTTTCCTTGCAAATTCCATTGTTGGCCTTATGGCGGATTGTGCTTCAGCAGACCTTTGATCGGGAAAGTTTGCAAAGCAATGTGTTGTCGTTACACCCATCGTATCGGGCCTGCTGCTGTAACCATCCCTGGCAAGGCGTGTTGACGTTAGCTCACATGAAGCGGCGTAATATCAACGGACTCATCGATTGGCAGTCTCGGATAGGACAAGAACTCTATGAAACCGTGGAATGGGATACTTGGTGGGAGTGTGTGGAATCGATAGTGAAACACTGGCAGTTTTTATCGAAGCGTCAAAAGGCCTCAGAAGAGTTGGGGCAGCAGTGCCGCCGTTGGAAACAAAGTGTGGCGCAATTGGGGCTGGCTTCGCCACAGGCCATGCAAGGGTTGAATTATCAAGGAGTGCAACGTCGTTTTGGGAAGCGGATTGCCCAACTTTGGCGATGGACCGTAGAAGACGCCACGAAAGGCCACTCTGTCGATTTTGAAAAAGAAAACTTTCCATGGCGTGACTGGCGGCCCTCCGAACCGGTGGAAGTTGCTCGCATCTTGGATGCGCCCATTTGGCATTGGAAACAAGTGGGGCCTTGGTTCATGGAAGACTTAGACCGTCTCTGTAAAATTCTATCGCCCTATCAACCGGAATATATCATGACTTTGTGTTGGCGCTTCACTTTAGAGGATTGGCAAGAGTGGGAAGTGCCCATCCATTTTCGCCATCCGCATCGCTTGCAAAAGGAGCAAGGCCACCACAAAACCACGCTCCTTCAGGCAAAATATGGATTTGAACAGCTTCAAAAAGATCACAATACGGCTGCCCTGGATGCCTGGAATCCCATCATTGAATGGACAATTACCATTCAAGAAAAGCTCGTCATCCCGCCGATGTTGATCAACCTGTTTGGGGAAATCGATCCCCTCGATGAAGATAAATCTCGTTTTCATCAACTGGACAATCAACTGCCAATTCCCTTGCAACGTTTCCGTCTTGTCGAAAACTGGGAACCGGAAACTTCGTTCCAACCGCTCCAATGGGAACCTCCTGCGGAAGCCCAAGCTCCGTTTGCCGAGGCTTATAATGCTGTGGCACAACAACGTCCCCTCTTCCTCTACAAAACGCCCCAAACCATTGACACCCCGTCCCAAACCCAACTGCATTTTCTAGAAAGTGTGATGCCCCAATGGTGGGACCACGCTCAAAGTCACGGAGAACGCCACTATTACAAAATGACCAACCCGCAAGGCAAGATGCTGTGGGTTTTTCGGGAATCCAACACTTGGTATCTACATGGGGTCTTTGGATAGGCTCATGCCTTCTAATGGAAAGCCACTCTTTAAGAGCCACTTTCCTTATTCGAATTGGGTTTAAGGCTTTTTGATTTCCACACTTTTGATAAACGGTTCGTTATTATTACAGCCACTCAGGTATACGCGAATTTGCCAGCCTGCTGTATAAGCCAATGTTGGTAATTTGGAGAGTTCTATTTTGCCGATTGCTTCCCCAACAGAGATAGTCGTTTGGACGCTCCCTCCAACATATTTAGTGGACGAAGAACACAAATCCGGATTTTCAATAGTCCCATCCGGAATAATGTAGAAAAATGTTATCGTAGTATTGGTTAAATAGTGATCATACCCCAATGAATCAATCGTGAACCAATTGGTCCACCCAGCAGCCATTGCAGGAACAGATAGAAGTAAACAGAATGTAGCAATTATTAACTTTTTCATAGGAACCTCTTTTTGATGAGATTTAGTATTAAAGCTTCTCTTAAAAAAATGATTAACAATATGTTTGTTAATTCATAATAATACACTCATTAAAGTTAATTATTTCAATAATTTATGACAATATATTGTTTTTAACTAAAATCTTTTTATAGAAAAACTATCGACTTATTTTTGTCTTGTTTTAAAAAAATCTATAATGATTGACCTAATTTAGAAAAGTTATCCGTCTTACTAAACGGTTCTTCCATAGCTTCCCTATTATGAATTAGCATACATAGCGTGGAGATTGATAAGTTTTAGGGTTGGGGCAGCCCTGATGAATCAGTGATTTTCACGCTAAATTTCTAGTGCTATTGCGGTGAGTGACAATACTCTTTTCAAATTTTCATAGCGTCTCGGCGACACGCCTCCGTTTGCCCAAAACCCCATCTTTTCCCTTCCTTCCAACTCAAATTATTGAGCAAGGCTGCTAACCCATATCAAGGAAAGCAACTCCGTCAAGATTTCGAATGCTATTCCAATAAGAACGCTTTGACTTACCCATTTCAGTTGGATATTATTTATTAACGTATTAATTTACTTTAAAAACACATCAATACGTAATAAATGAATTCTGGTAGCTGCCTACCCTAAACTTTTCAATAGGCCATGAGCACTCAATCTAACTCCTCAACCCATTCTCTTATCCACCATTACGGTTGGCATGAATGGCTGTGTCATACCAATTTCTCTTTTTTGAAGGGAGCCTCGCATCCTAAGCATTTGGTGCAACGGGCCATTGAGGGGCACTATCATTCGTTGACCATTACCGATTATGACGGGGTCTATGGGTGCGCACGGACGTATCTCGTCTTAAAAAAGTTGCAGCAATTGGGCACTGAAACGCATCTGAAAATTCACTGCGGGGCAGAAATCCATCTCTCTCCAGATCATGACTTGCCTTTGTATTATCAGGACACGTTAGCCTTGGTGGTCTTGACACATGAAGGCTATTTCAATTTATGCAAGCTGTTGAGCCTGAGTCATCGGGACGGAAAAAAAGACGCGTGGCTTCCGCTGGAATCTCTTTTGGAATGCTCTGTGGAGGGCTTGGTGGCCATTCAACCCATGCGGGGGAAGCTCCGGCAAGGACTCAGTGACTCGGACTCCGAATGGTTGGAACGAGTCGACGCATTAAAAGCCCATTTCCAAGATCGATGGTATTGGGCGATCAGTCGTCATTTGAACCCTGCTGAAGATTGTTGGATTCCCCAGGTGCTTGACATGGCCCAACGCTCCCAAGATCGAGTCTTGCTTTCCCAAGACATTTTTTTTCATGAACCGTCTCAAAAACGGGTCCACGACGTGCTCCAAGCGATTCGGTTGAATCAACCCCTTTCTGAGATTTCGGAACATCTGTTTGTGAATTCTCGACGTTACCCCCATCGCTTAGAATCCTTGGAACGGCTTTATGGGGAATTGCCCGTTTACGAACAAGCCTTACATGATTCGGCAGAGTTGGCGCAGTCCATTCAATTCGAACTAGGACAATTGCGGTATCACTATCCGAAAGAAATGATTCCTTCAGGGTTCACCCCCCAATCGTATTTGGAGCATTTGGTCTGGGAACATGCGTTAAAGCGCTATGGCAATCCGGTCCCTGAAAAAATCTGCAACCTCTTGATGCACGAATTGCATCTGGTGCAGGCGCTTCAATTTGCAGATTACTTTTTAACGGTCTACGACATCGTGACGTGGGCAAGACAACACAACATCTTATGTCAAGGACGAGGAAGCGCCGCGAACAGTGCGATTTGTTTTGTGTTGGGCATCACGGCGGTCAGTCCGGATCAAGTGGATTTGTTGTTTGAGCGGTTCGTCAGCTTGGAACGCGGAGATCCCCCTGACATTGATGTGGATTTTGAGCACGAACGCCGTGAAGAAGTGATTCAATATATTTATGAACGGTATGGCCGAGATCGCGCAGCTATGGTGGCGAATGTGATCACTTTTCGTTCTAAAGGGGCGATGCGGTTCACAGGAAAGGCTTTGGGGATTCCCGAACCGATTCTTTCTCAGGCTTCGGATTTGCTCAAGGCCCGTGCCTTCCGAGGGAGCGAGCTTTCCGAAGTCGTGACGCAGTTACAACACGACTTGGGGGAGAAAGCGGCTGAAGTGTCGGACTTGCATTGGAAACTTTGGCCCGCATTGGCAGCACAAGTGATCGGGTTTCCCCGGCATTTAGGGATCCATTCTGGAGGGTTCGTGGTGGCTGACAAGCCGCTTCATTGGTTGTGTCCTCAAGAACCGGCCACGATGGAAGGTCGCACCGTGATCCAATGGTGTAAGGAAGATATCGAAGGTCTGGGGTTTTTTAAAATCGATATTTTGGCGTTGGGCATGCTGACAGCACTGCGCAAAATGTTCGAACTGCTCTACACCTACTATGGACGAAAAATCGACCTCGCTTCCATTCCTCAAGATGACACCCGGACCTATGAAATGATCCAGAAAGCGGACACGGTGGGGGTGTTCCAAATCGAATCGCGGGCGCAGATGGGGTTTTTGCCTCGGCACAAGCCCGTCGATTTTTATGATTTGGTGGTGCAGGTTGCCATCATCCGGCCGGGACCGTTGCAAGGGGGAATGGTGCACCCTTACATCCGGCGACGATTTGGTTTGGAAAAGCCGCAAGTCCCCGACAAGCGCTTGGAACCGATCCTCCGCCGGACTTATGGCATTCCAATTTTTCAAGAGCAGGTGATGCGAGTGGCAATGGCGGTCGGAGGATTCACCCCAGGAGAGGCCAATGAAATCCGAAAAAATTTAGGAGCCTTCAACTTTGTGGGCAATGTGGATCTGTGGATTGGCAAGCTGGCCGATGGGATGCGGAACAATGGCATCTCGGAACAATTCATCCAGGAAATTTTAGGGCAAATGAAAGGGTTTGCTAGCTACGGATTCCCTGAATCCCATGCCGCGTCTTTTGCTTCGTTGGCATATGTGTCGGCGTATGTGAAATGCCATTATCCGCTCGCCTTTTATCTCGCGTTGCTCAATTCGCAGCCGATGGGGTTTTACCGTCCAGACACCCTCATCAAGAGTGCTCAACAGGTAGGTATTCGTTTTTTACCAATCTGTGTGAATCATTCCCGTTGGGATCATCACTTGGAACAAATCGATTCAGAAGAATGGACTCCCGTTTATGCCATTCGGTTGGGGATGCGTTTGGTTCAAGGCTTGAGTCAAAACAGTGTGGAATGTTTGGTTGCATGCCGCGATGAACAAGGGCCTTGGGCTACAATCGAACAGTTTGCCAAGGCCGCGTTGTTGAACCGTTTGGAGCTCACTGCTTTGGCGGCTGCCGATGCGCTTTCGGTATTAGGGCTTGAGCGAAAATCGGCACTGTGGGCGGCGGCAGCGGCTCCGTTCGCCGATCTCCTGGAACCTAAAGAAGATCCTATTGACCTGCCGCCTGAATCCGAAATGGAAGCGGTTCAATTGGATTACCAAGCCACCTCAACGTCCTTAGGACGGCATCCCTCCGAATTGATGAAAGAACACGTTTGGTGCTTCCCCGTCCCCTTGGATCAATTGGTGAATGCGGCACAAATCAAAACGTTGTCTGCCAACCAATGGGTGCATCTTTTTGGAATGGTCACCTGTCGGCAATCACCAGGCACGGCAAAAGGTATGGTGTTTATCACGCTGTGGGATGAAACCGGCTCCATCGATCTCGCGGTCCAACCGCATGTTTATCTGAAGTACCGCCAATTGATTGATGGCCAAGCGTTCCTGTGTCTCTCGGGCCGATATCAACAAGAGCAAGGGGCTGGCTCGATTTTGGTGCAAGTCGTGTATGCGCCGATGTCTTCCACCGCTGATGTCCTGCCCTATCCACCCCAACCCCAAGCTGCCCTTCAAGAAGGCATCCCCCTACCCACGGAAGAATTCGAATTGGCTCGGAATTATAGATAGCCCCCACCTTTTCACGTTTGTTCCAGATGGTTTAGCACAGCATCCAACATGGAATCTCCTTTGCTTTCAATGTTCAATTTTCAATACCATGTCAGGACGCTACGACTCAATTGCTTGAACTGTTCCATATAAGAGAGGCTAAATTCTATTATTGGATAGATCTCTAGGGGATATCACAGGCAATTCAGACTTCCAGCTTGGGAAACATTGAAATAAACTATCCAAATAAAGAAAATTAATTGAGCTAAATTGGATAATACGATAAACTTCAATCAATCCGCTCATCCGCCACCAAATTAAGATCAAACGAGTTGGACCGGAATGCACAAGACCGGACCGAAATTCTCCATAGTTTTTAGACTCAAATCATAGGGTAAGTGTATGAGTTACAGCAGCTGGATACCGAGAATTAAAGACTTTGTAATAGAGGGTGAAGGATTAATTCGTCACTTGTACGTGGATACGACAGGCAATACCACGATTGGAGTAGGGCATAATATAGAAGCCCATAAAGATCTTTTGCTATTACCCTACTCTAAGGAAAGATTAAGAACCAATAGTTACTACTTAACCGAATTAAAAAAATATCTGGTAGGGCAAGGCAAAGGAAATGAACTACCACTAAACTTATCGCAGTATCTTAACTCCATATTAGAGAATATTTATGGTGAAGAGACAGATCCAGGAAATAATAAAAAACTAAAGCTCAGAACTGAGTTCGATACTTTGATAGGAAACAAAGTCACACAAGATATCAGACATTACCAAGCTTTGTTTGAAGAAGCTGTTGAGAACGCTTCAAAAGAAGAAGGTGCGAGTGTCGAGAAAGTTAGAGCTGAAATTGTATCTTTTTTAAAAGGGCTCGATGATTTTACTGATAATCTGAAAGAAAAACTTTCATCAATGGATGGACCAATCTATAATAGTTGGGAGATTTTTCTTGAGCACGGAATGTCAAAAATTCAAACAGAATTAGAAGAATATGAAGAAGACATCGCAGATTTTTCTGAAACCTTTCTTGAAACGAAACCAACACCTAGTGAAATCCAGTTAGAAGAAGCTATCATTGATGGCCGAGGAAAAGGAAAGTTGGCAAAAGTCTATCGTGCTTTTGCAACTCTTTTTATTTCGGAGGATTATGCACATGACGTTTTATTTGATATTGATGTAGACCTGAAACTCAAAGAATTGGCTCCATTTTTAAACCACTATAAAGACAATGATAATAAACAGCTTCCCCTAGATGCGATTATTGCTTGTATCGACATTGCTTACAGAACAGGTGCAGGAGGATTCAATAATATAAAAACTCGCTTGTCAATACTTCAAAGGTCGTTGGGTAAAGAGTTAGCACTCAATCAATTGAAGGCTGTAGGAATAGACCCTACAAAAAAGATTCTTCTCAAACAATTAGTCCTTGCCAAACTTTGGGAAGCAGCTGCGGCGACTTCAGATATTGAATCAAGCCAACCCATTCGAAATAAAGATGTTAGTGATCTTTTCTTGAAACTTGTATTATCGACACCGAGAGCTACAAAAACTAAACAACGTATTGCTAGAAAGCTCCAAGGAGAGCTCAGGGCAAAACAATACTTACCCAAGTTATTTCCGACCTTTAAACGCCTGCCTATCTCTGTCCAACACGCAATGATTGAAGCCTCTATTGTCAAACTGTATCCAGATATGGGTGTAGAAGACTCTGCTAAAGCAAATTGGGGTGTACATAAAAATTTCTCTGCTGCAATTAAATGTCTCAACCTTTTCCGAGCCTTAAAACAAGTTCCTAAAGATATTTCTAAGAGAGAGTTACGAGATAGTGAAACAAAAAAGGTTTATGCTCATCTAACTAAAGTTTTACAACATTCGGTTGCCTTAAAAAGAAGAGTTTTACATACTATAGTTACAGAAAACTATAAAGACACACTTGCTGATTTGTCTAATTTTTCAAATAAGATGAAAAAAATATTAAATGAATTAGGGGTTACTGAAGCTGAATTTAAAAAATTCAAAAAAAATCCAAATTTGAACATGAAATCTGACAAAGATACAACGTCTGCTTCGGTTGTTCAGGTGATTATAACTATGATAGCAAATAGTCATGGGAATTTTGGAGAATTCATAAAATATAATCAAGGATTTCATCGTGCAATGCGTATTGGAAACTGGCCTAAAGTTGCTGAGCATGCAGAAAATATTGTAATGGTAATTCCAGAAAAGGAAGCAATACAGTTAACAGATAAAGATTTTCTAAAAATTAAAAAAGCTTCTGAGTTGATGTCACTCACGAGAGGAGACTTGGAATCCTATCTAACAATAAGAAAAACACTTCGATTTAAGATATTACCTCAAAAAATGAAATCGATTTTGGCTGCAATGATATATATAGAAGGACATAATGAATATGCAAAAATGAAACCGTTCTTACTTTTAACACAAGCTCGAAAGTGGGAGCAAGCAGCAGACTTTCTTACAAAAAATCCACAAACTGGATTAGAAATCTATTTTGATTTATTGGAAAAAGAGGCACGAAGTATAGCAAGTCAACTGAAAAAAGAAAAAGAAATACCAGATAAAGGAGGTCAATACGATATAGCAAACATTCCTTCGAAATTAGAAATTGCAATACGACAAGCCTATGGAAAGAGTATTAAACAGTTAGTAGAATATGAAAAAGTGCTAGCGAAACTAAAGCTTGATGTAGACAAATTGGACACATTTTTCGAAAATTCTAAGTTTGATTATCATTTGTCATTTAATAAAGAAGCATTGTGGAAATGCATTAAGGAGGTGGTTGTTTCAAATGAAGGCTTTGATGAGTTTGTAAAGAAAAACAACGAGTTTCACACAGCATTAAAGAACGGAAAATGGGTGAAAGTACAGAAAATTGTAGAAGGTAAAAAGATAGATAAACCAGCTTTGTCAGAAGCAATCCTCTTGGCCGCTAACTATGAAAAGTATAAAGAATTTAGTACTGTCTTTAAAAATTTTTCTAATTTCCCAGAATCGGCTCGCACTGCCATCGCAGTATTTGTTGGTCGTAGCTCTTTAGGCTTTCTAAAAAATAATAGAAAGATTGGAAAAAGCTCAACCTTGGTAAAAGAAATCAATGCCCAAAGGTGGGACACGGTTTATAATTATGCAAAAGCCAATAAATTTTATCCACAATACCAGCAGGCATTTAACGAAGCGAAAAAATCGAGATCAACACAAAGCACCCAAGCGGAAAGTTCGGAATCGACACAAAGCACCCAAGCAGCAGGCTCGGAATCGGTACAACGCACTAAAGCAGGTGATTTAAACATAGGGCCTTTTGGTAATAACCAGGCAATTGCTCAAAAACTCCTAAAGCCAGAGAATAAAAATAGGGTTCCTGAAATTCATAAACAATATGCTGGGACAATAAAAAAGCTGATCAATTATGAGAAGGAATTGGCTGAGTTCAAATTGAAACCAAGTGCCCTGAATACTTTTCTACAGCGTAACCAAGGCTACCGCGTCACATTTGATGATAAACTGCACCCTGCCTATATAGAAAATTTGATGGCTATTCTGGTGATATCTAACTCTGAAAGTTTACAAGAGTTTACCAAAAACTATAAAGAGGTTCATTTTGCAATGGTTTTTGGAGCGTGGGAAAGAATGGTCAACTTCTTCCCAAAAAAACATGAGCATAAGGCGGTTTTTCAGAGAGTGGTTACTTTGATAAGTAATCATCAAAAATTGACAGAACTTGAAAAAATTTTTCCAGGATTCAAAAGATTGAATGATAAAATCCGTATAGCCTTGGGGGCTTATGCACTACGTGGAGGGAAGATTCATCGGCTACCTGAGGAAGAACCGGAATTCGTAGAAGCGGTCAACACGGGAAATTGGGACCAAGCGTATCAAGCCATCAAAGGCACGAATTTTAGGAAAGAATACAAAGAAGCCTTTCAAAAATATGCCCGTTCACAGAGGAACACAACGGGCCGGACTTCAAGGGGGAGGTCGTCGCAACCCTTACAAACCGCACAGATCGAAACCGTGATTCGTAAGGCCCTCAAGACACCTCGGTATCAAAAACTTGCTCTGGAAACCATGCTAAGCCTTCAAGACGATCTACGTCGGAGACGCCGTCCGAAACTGCCGTCCACCCTGCCCAGTCAAGTGAAGAGTGTGGTAGAAGATGTCTGGGCACAGATGGCATGATCAAACCCTTGGTTTGGAAATGGAACTCCCACATGGGGTCAACGGTCGTATCAAATGCGACCCCTAGAAGACTGGTCACCAGAATGAAACTCCCCCATGGGGTCAACCGGGTTATGGAGAGGAGCAAGTGTCAGACACGGGAGCAAAGACCGGTTGGGGTTGCACAATGCCTTTTAAGGAAAACTCGCCCAGTTTGGTAAGTCCTTTAGGAATCTGTTGGGCAACGTCTTCAGAGACCAACACGCGCTGGCCCAAATGACTACACAATCCTTCCAAACGGGATGCGAAATTCACCGCTTGTCCGATCACAGTGAAATCCAAGCGTTGGGGCGAACCAATATTGCCATATTGCACGGTGCCTACGTGCAAGGCGATTCCATGTTCCAAACTGGGCAATTTTTGGGAGAGGCGTTGTTGATTGAGAGCTTCCAACGCCGCATTGGCGTGTAAGGCGACCTTCAAGGCTTTGGGAATCATTTCACGTCCAGAACAAGTTGCTAACGGAAAAATTGCCAAAATGGCATCGCCGATGAGCTTGAGAATCTCTCCGTGGGCTTGCTCAATGGTTTGCATGACGACTTCGAAATAATCGTTCAACCAAGCCACGACCTGTTGTGATTCATGGATTTCAGAAAGCCGGGTGAATCCCCGTAAGTCAGAATACCAAATCACCGCTTTGATACTTTCCACATCGCCTCGTAAGACTTTCCCTGCTAATACCTGTTTCCCTGTTTTGCGGCCTAAGTAGATGCTCAGTAGGGATGCGGTTTTGTGCTCATTGGCGTGATATTCCAGGCCCATTGCCAAATACACGACAGCACCTTTCAGCACGGTCAAGGCTTCGGGGGTGAAACCCTCAGGATGTTTGGTGGTCCATCCGCAGGTTTCACGTAAACCGGAATTGTAGTCTAAGGGGAGGGCCACATAGCCTGTGGCACCCAGGGCATGCATGTCTTTTAAGATGGGATAGGCAAATTCGGTTTGCTCGGGAGTGATGTCAAAGTGAATCATATCAGCACCTTCTAACAAAGCATAAAACGGGCTGCGTTGATGCCTTTCTCCTCCGAATATTCCAAAAGTATAAATAGCTTCGGTGATCACCCCTTTGGGAAAAGAATGATGTTGAACGGAAAGCAAGGTGGGGCTTTCATGCAAATTCGGTTTCAAGCCCTGCTCCCACCATTTCAAGGAAATGGTTTCCACTTGAGGATGCAAGGTGCGTAACGTGATACTGGCCCGCATGATGGAAACCTCAAGTGAGTGAAGCTGTTGAATGAAACCATAGACGAGTTCCACAGCCGTCTTGACATGGCGGCCTTCGGTAAGGAACCACTGCACAAATTGGATCAATTTGGGATGCTGGAGTTCAATTTTGTCCATAGTTTACAACACGACGGCGTCCATCCACACTTGTTTATTCTAATTCATCACTCCTTTTAGTTTAGACCAGAATTGGTTTTCCAAAAAGTATTGTTCAATAAATTGAATCTTTCAATCAAGCCGCAAGTGCTTGGTTGTGAGAAAGGTCGATCCAGATAACCCCCTCTTCGATTTTGAGGGGGTAGGTTTTGAGGTGCATACAGGGGTTGCCTCCCAGATGTTTTCCTGTTTTTAGGGAAAAGGTGTGTTTGTGCATGGGGCACGCCACTTTGGGTTCGCCTTGGGTGTCCCCTAAGAGGCCTTTGGAAAGCACCTCTTGGTTTTGGTGCGGACACCGATTTTGTAAGGCATACCATTCACCATTGTCATAATGGAAAATGGCAATTTGTTCTTCGCCCACTTTCACACAGCCTCCCCCGTCGATGGGGATTTGGCTCACATGAGCCACTTTGGTCCAAGTTTCCATAGTATTTCCTTTCAATTCAATTTCTCTCAACCAGCTTTCCGCAGCCGGAGAGCGTCCCGCCAATTGAATTGACCAAATCGGCGTTTGCGTTCGATGCGAGGGGCAATGGGTTCCACTTTGTCGCATTCAGCTAAGAAGTTGATCAGATATTCGCGGTAACGGTAATAATCGGGATGAGCCAACAACGCTTTGCGAGAGCGGGGGCGCGGGAGATCAATTTCCAACACGTCACCGACTTTGGCATTGGGGCCATTGGTCATCATCACAACCCGGTCAGCGAGCATGATAGCTTCGTCCACATCGTGGGTGACCAAGATGGCTGTGACTTGGGTGCGGGTCCACACTTCCATGAGCACTTCTTGGAGTTCCCAACGGGTGAGGGAGTCAAGCATGCCAAAGGGTTCATCCAGTAACAACAACTTCGGAGACAACGCGAACGCACGGGCAATGCCCACCCGTTGACACATGCCATTAGAAAGCTCTGCGGCTTTTTTGTGGAGTGCATCTCCCAAGCCGACTCGTTGAAGATAATAGCTCACGATGTCGGACCGTTCCGCCTTGCTGGCATGCGGATAGACTTGGTTGACGCCTAACATCACATTCTCAAAGGCGGTCATCCACGGAAACAGGCTAGGAGCTTGGAATACAATCCCTCGGTCAGGCCCCGCGTCGGTGACTTCTTTGCCATCTAAGATAATCCCGCCTTCACTGATTTCATTCAGGCCTGCCGTCATGGAAAGCACGGTGGATTTACCACAACCCGAATGGCCAATGATCGAGATGAATTCGCCCTTTTTCACTTTGAGGTTGAAGCCATCCACCACGGTGGCCGGTCCTTTGGGAGTGGGATAAATCTTCACGAGTTCGGAAAATTCCAAATAACGGGGATCGTTTGGATCTGCTGCATGAGGAGACTGGGTATTGGGCTTCACCTCAGGGAGCTGAACTTCTTCGTCTCCTTCAGTTTGCGGTCGTTGCAGCCCCACGCTGATCAAATATTCGGTGACCTGATGACGCAACGTTTTGAAGTGCTCATCGTGGTTCATGATTTTCCGGTCCCGAGGACGTGGTAAGTTCACTCGGAATTCCGGCCCGAGTGTGGCATTGGGGCCTGGGTTCAGCGGAATGATGCGGTCGGCCAATAAGATGGCTTCGTCCACATCATTGGTGATCAGCATCACTGTTTTTTTATCTTGGCTCCAGATGCGTTCGATTTCGTCCTGCAATTTGCCACGCGTCAAAGCGTCTAAGGCGCTCAAGGGTTCGTCGAGCAATAGGATGTCAGGATTCATAGCCAAGGCCCGTGCGACGGAGACACGCTGTCGCATGCCACCCGAAAGCTCAGCGGGCCGCTTCTCCATTGCCGGTGTTAAGTTCACCATATCAATGTAGCGTTTCACATGCGCACGACGTGTGGCAGGAGACCAATGGCGGAAGGCTTGATCCACTGCCAAAGCCACATTGCCGTATACGGTGAGCCACGGCAGTAAAGAATAGTTTTGGAACACAATCCCTCGATCAGGTCCCGGTTCTGTGAGCTGCTTGCCTTGTTTGTAAACGGCTCCGGTGTCGGGCACCTCTAGACCGGCCAGGAGGTTGATCAGGGTGGACTTGCCACTGCCGGAAAATCCCACAATGGCAATGAATTCCCCTTCTTCAATGCTCAGGTTAATGTTGTTCAATACGGGGGTTACCTCTTTCCCGGAACCAAAGGATTTGCTGATGTTTTTGAGTTCTAAAAAAGCCATTCGGATTCTCCTGGAAAGGGGTTAAGCACGAGCTTCGTCGCCAAAAGACACTAAGTTTTGGAAGACGATCATCATCCGGTCTAACAAAAAACCGATGAACCCAATGGTGAACACGGCCACCATGATGCGTCCTAAAGAACTGCTGCTGCCGTTCTGAAATTCATCCCATACAAATTTTCCCAGACCGGGGTTTTGTGCGAGCATCTCGCAGGCAATCAACACCATCCATCCCACTCCTAAAGAGAGACGCAGTCCGGTGAAAATCAAGGGCAATGAAGACGGCAAGACGATCTTGAAGATTTGTGTGGTCCACCCCAAGCGCAGCACGCGTCCCACATTGACCAAATCTTTATCAATGGAAGAGACCCCCACCGCTGTATTGATCAAAGTGGGCCATAACGAACACAAGCTCACGGTGATCGCTGAGTTGATAAACGACTTGGCGACCCAGCCATCCGAGGTGGTGTAAACTGCACTAACCACCATCGTTACAATAGGCAACCAAGCCAAAGGGGATACGGGCTTGAACACCTGAATGAGTGGGTTGACGGCGGTCATGAATGTGCGGCTCAAGCCACACAACACTCCGACCGGAATAGCAATCAACGAGGCCAAAAAGAAACCGGTGAACACGGTGATCAAGCTGGTCACGATCTGATCAAGATAGGTGGGTTTGCCCGTGTATTGCCGGATTTTGATTTTTGCATCCGGATTTTTGGCCAATTTCTTAGCATTCCGCTTTTCTTGACGTTCATAAAAAGCGACCTCTTTGGTCTTTTCTCGTTGGTATTCATCTACGAGCCCCCCCATCTCATTCCAAACTTGAACAGGCCCCGGAATGTTTCCCAAGCTGGTTTTCACCTGCGACGACAATTGTGCCCAAACTGCCAAAAACATCAGGACGGCCAACAACGGAATTCCCATCATCGACCACATGGACCTCAACTGCGCTTTGGGATCTTCTCCCGAACACAGTTTCACCATCGGAACAAACCAGGTGAGGCCGGTCAGTTTTAAAAAGTTGGTAATTCGATTAACCATCATGTCTCCTTTTCTCTCTCAATCTCGGTTGTATTGTTTTTCCTCAGCCGCAATTTGATTCATTCGTTCATCGAAAACGATTCTTCCTTCAATCCGATGGGGAAGCTTCGGAGATAGTCATTGGGCTTTTTTCCGTCATAGGTGATGCCATCAATGAATTCGTTGGTAGCCGGTCGGAAACCGTCCGTTTCGGGAATTTCGTTGGCTTCCAGATGACCTTCTTCCACCAGCATTTGAGCGGCTTTCATGTAGATATCAGGGCGATACACATTTTTAGCGACTTCGTGATACCAGCTATCCGGCTTGGGTTCAGAGATTTGCCCCCAGCGTCGCATTTGTGTCAAGTACCACACGGCATCGCTGTAAAAGGGGTAGGTGGCGTGGTAGCGAAAAAATACATTGAAGTCTGGCAAGTCGCGCTTGTCGCCTTTTTCATATTCAAAGGTTCCCGTCATGCTGTTGGCAATCACTTCATAGTCGGCTCCAACGTATTGGCTTTCTGAGAGGTATTTTACCGCTTCGGGGCGATTTTTCCCGTCTTCGGCATCCAGCCATTTGGCGGCACGAATCATGGCTTTGACCACAGCCAAGTGGGTGTTGGGGTATTTGTCGGCCCAACCTTTACTGACTCCAAAGACTTTCTCAGGATTGTTTTTCCAGATTTCATAATCAGTGATCACTGGAACGCCAATGCCTTTGAACACGGCCTGTTGGTTCCACGGTTCGCCCACACAGTAACCATAGATGGTTCCTGCTTCCAAAGTAGCGGGCATTTGGGGCGGAGGAGTCACAGACAGCAGCGCATCCGCATCGGTTCGGCCGGTGGGATCTGCGGGGGTATAGTATCCGGGATGAATGCCACCCGCTGCCAACCAATAGCGCAGTTCGTAATTGTGAGTGGAAACAGGAAAGACCATGCCCATGTTGAACGGTTTGCCCTCGGCTTTGTAGCGCTCCACAATCGGTTTCAATGCATCGGCTTTGATCGGATGCACGGGTTTGCCGTTTTCATGAGGAATGTTCTTTTTCATCTGGGCCCAGATCTCATTGGACACCGTAATCCCATTGCCATTCAAATCCATACTGAATGCGGTGATGATGTGAGATTTGGTTCCAAACCCGATGGTGGCTCCCAAGGGTTGACCGGCCAGCATGTGAGCACCGTCCAATTCTCCATCAATCACGCGGTCCAAGAGGACTTTCCAGTTGGCCTGTGCTTCTAAGGTGACGTAGAGGCCTTCGTCTTCGAAATACCCTTTCTCATAAGCGATCACCAAGGGGGCCACATCGGTGAGCTTGATGAAGCCGAATTTGAGTTCTTCCTTTTCCAGTTCTAATTCTTCCGCAGATAAGGCGGTGGGGAGGCTCCAAGCCGCGACCCATAAGATGATTCCAAGAATCCACCATGAAGGCTTTGAAAATGGATTTGTGATTTTCCGTGTCATTGCATTCTCCTTTCCATGACCTGGGATTCCACGTTGACCGCGCACGCTTTGTAAGCGGGTTGGCGGGAATGCGGATCGAAGGTCGGGTGTGTCAATTGATTGGTGACGGGGTAGTGCATGGGGATGAATAACTGCCCACGCTGCACCGTGGCATGAAGCACCGCACGTGCTTCCAAATGGCCCCGCCGAGACGTGATCCGTACCGTGTCGTTGGACTGAACGTTCAGAGCTGTGGCGTCTTCCGGGTTCAATTCGACATACACGTCTTCCGGGTACAGCTTACGCAGCACCGACGACTTCTGGGTACGGGTTTGGGTGTGCCATTGAGCGGACGTTCCTCGTCCAGTCAACAACAAAAACGGATACTCCACATCCGTTGGTTCCGGATGCGGTTGTGGCGCATCAAACCAAAAACGCGCTTTGCCATCCGGGTGATAAAATTGCTTGTTTTCAAACAAACGGCGTTCGTTGCAGTCCAATACGATGCCTTCGGGGAGCGGCCATTGGATGCCGCCGTATTGGTCGAGCATGGCGTAGTCTTTGATACCTGTGATGTCACAGGGCTGCCCTTTGCTGAGACGCTTGAGGATTTGAAAGCTCGCTTCTGGCGATTCCCATTCCCAGAAGAGATGGCCACACCCCCAATACTCAGCAATCAGTTTGAAGATATAAAAGTCGGCTAAGGCCACACCAGGAGCTTTGGAGACCTTTTTGATGCGTCCAATTCGACGTTCTGAATTGATGAATGTTCCTTCTTTTTCGCCCCATCCCGCAGCAGGTAAAATCAGATCAGCCACTTCGGCAGTTTCAGTGGTGTGATACATGTCTTGCACCACTAAAAAATCGAGTTGATTGAGCAATTGGCTCAACTGGGATTGATGAATCCACGAATGCGCGGGGTTGGTCGCAATGACCCACAACCCTCGGATCTTTCCCAATTCAATCCCTTCGATGATTTGATCATACGACCAGCTATTGGCCTGAGGGATGTGGGATTCTTCGATATGCAACACATTCGCAATCTTGCGACGATGCTCTGGATTCAAAAAATCATGACCGCCCAGCAAATTGGTGGTGTTGCTGAATAAGCGGGATCCCATGGCATTGCATTGTCCGGTGATCGAATTCGCTCCGGTGCCCACACGCCCAATGTTTCCTGTCATCAAGGCCAAATTGATCAAAGCCTGAGCCGTTCGTACGCCTTGGTGACTTTGATTCACTCCCATCGTCCACCAAAACGAGACACGTTTTCCGTGATGGATCATTTCGGCAAATTCCTGCAACTGCTCCATGTTGATTCCGGTTTCTTGAGCCACGACATCAGGAGAGTAGGCCTGCACAAAGGTTCGGAAATCCTCCCAGCCTTGCGCGTGTTGGGTCAGGAAGTGTTCGTCAATCCATCCGTATTGAAACAACAGATGGGCAACTCCATAAAACAACATGAGGTCGGATTTCGGATTCAACGCATAATGATGGGTGGCATACATGGCGGTTTCAGTCCGCCGTGGATCGACCACAATGATCTTGGGGTTGTGTCGATTCATACACACGCGTTCCCACATAATCGGGTGAGCAATACACGGGTTCGCTCCCACAAACACCAACACATCCGAAGCTTCAAAATCTTGATACGTATAAGGGGGCGCATCAAATCCAAATGCCTGTTTATATGCCACCACGGCGGTGGCCATGCATTGTCGAGTGTTGCCGTCGCCATGCACAATGCCCATACCAAATTTGGTCAACGCCCCCAGCAGTGCCATTTCTTCAGTGGCCATCTGTCCGGTGCTCAAAAACGCCACCGATTCTTTTCCGTAACGGGCTTGGATGTCTTGGAAACGCTGGGTGAATGTTTTCAATGCGGTGTCCCATTCTACCGCCTGCAACTGGCCTGCTTCATTGCGAAGATAAGGAGTTGTCGCTCGGTCTGTTGAATGCAGAGGCGACAACGCTTCCCAACCTTTCGGGCAAGCCTTTCCCAGGTTGACGGGATACTGAGCCGCAGGACTCGTATTGATGGCCGACTGTTCTTTCAAATGCAGATGCAAGCCGCAGCCAGTGGAACAAAATCCACACACAGCCGTGGTCACTTTTTCTGGCATCAAACGCTCTGGCAATTTGCCCAGTCCGTGGGGACCCGTTTGCAAATGCAGCTCTTGTGTCAAGTGACCGTTCCATTGCCGCATGATCGATTGCAGAGAGTGTGGGATGTGTTCAAACCAGGAAACGTGCTTGCTCATATTTGGCTCCTAAATACCTGGCATTTTGGGACCCACCCCGGCGGCAAAAAACAGAGTGCGTTCCAAAAATTCGCCTATAATATTTATCGCTAAAATCGCGATTGCTATCACGAATAGCGTTCCTGTGGAAAACTGGGATCCGAAGATCAAAATAAGGCTGGGCAGGACCACCCCACCCCCAAGGCCTAAAACAAATCGGATTTGCGTGATTGGATGCAATTGGTGCTTCAACAAATGCACTGTTTTTTGCAACGTATGCTCTCGTTCCGTCTGGGATTCAAACCGCATGTTGGTTTTGACAGAATCCCCTGCTTTCAAGATATGGGCTTCTATCCACAGCTTGAGTGTGCTGCTGAGCAACAGAGCTCCGACCAATCCCAACTCTATGTAGCCGGTCGAAAGCACAGAGGCTTCTGCCAGCCACCAACGGAAACCTAATACCGTGCACACGGTCAGAGACAATCCCAGCACCATGGCGGTGAGCCCAAACTTCATCGAAGTCTGAGGACGATTCCAATAAGAACGGGGTGTGCTCTGATAAATCATCGCGGAACAACCCACTCCCAGGATTCCAAGCAAGCCAGTCATTCCCGCGAAGCCAGTGTGCCAAACGCCGAACACCTTGGGAGACAGTCCCAACCAATGCCACTCGGCAGGGAGCAGCGGCAGTGCGGTTAAGGCCGTGTACACCAAGGCCACTTTCATGAAGAGACCAAAGGCTAGAATTTCTCGGCTCAGCCAGGAAGTGCGAAGCCCCAAAACGGCTCGGAAGGCATACAAAGGTCGTCCCAAATGCAAGAGGCTGGCACCTAAGGCAAGTCCACCTATGGTCAAAGCCGCTATTGTCTGAAAGATAGAGGCCTCTGGAATTGCGATACTTGGCAACAACCAACTTCCTAGAAAACTACCCACGGAAAGTTGTGTGAGCACGAGCATCACCACGAGTGGAAAATGGGCGTGCTGGACGCGTACTGTGTGAACATCTGCCGGACGAACGTTGGCAGGTTGTTGTTTTTGAGTTTTGTACTGCGTGGTGGGCAAGGTGAGTGCCGAACTCGGAGCACCTGCCACATCCACAAAACGCTCGGGGATGGTTCGGACATCCGCTTGATCCACTATCGTGATTTGAATCGCATCGTTCGGACATCCCTGCACACAAGCAGGCGCTTCCTGAGCCTGCAATCGACTGCGACATAAGTCGCATTTGCGAACAATACCTCGTGATGCACTGTATTGCGGCACCTCGTAAGGACACTGAAACACACAGTATTGGCAACCGATGCACTGATCATCTAAGTGATGAACAATTCCGGTTTTGGGATCTTTTTCATAGGCCTTCACCGGACACCCCAGCAAGCAGCCGGGTTCGACACAATGATGACAGGCCGTGGTGATTGTTTGAGTGAACGAATCGGAAGGGGGTCCTCCCAACACTGTTCCAACCGCTCGCCATGTCTCGTCCTCGTCCAAGCCGTTCAGGTTGTGACAGGCCGTGACGCAGGCTTTGCAGCCGGTGCATTCGTCTAAATTCACTTCAAACGCATATTGTTGTCCGGCTTCCGGCACGGACAATGGAATCAATTCTTTATAAACCGGGTCCTGCTCCGGTAAATATCCAGCATCGTGCATGCGAGCAAATTGCTCGGCTGCGCCTAGTGCTTGCTGTTCTCGGATATAGCGGGTGATCAGTGATTCCGGTTGCTCCAGCGGGACGCTCACCCCGCCAAATTGGTCTTCCCACATAATGCTCGTTTCGTTTCAATTCCCTGTGTTGACTTCTGTGGATGTTTTTCCAACCCCATCCACACGAAAACTACCCTTCCTTGTGTCAAGATGTGTGCCAACCGGAAAAGCACAATAATATTAGTGAATTGTGAATTTCTATAAGAGAATACAAAAAATACAAAAAATACAAAAAATACAAAAAATACAAAAATACATTAAGGCTTCAGAGAGAAATGATATGCCTAAAGAGAGGAATATTTGAGAAAGCAAAATGCGAGAGGGGAAATATACTAACGACACTCAAATAAAAAAAACGTGAAATGCTTCACTGTGCAAATTGGAGGAAAAGCGTGATTTCATTGGGGTACATGAAACCCACGACCATGTCGTCTTTTTTCCAACGATGCTCGGAGTACAAATGGCTTCAAGGGAAAATCAAAGTTTGAACGCCTTCTTGAAGACTGAAATTTCTGACAATGCTGAAAGCTCCAACGATGTCGAAAATTCTAAGAAGGCCTATGAGAATCACGATGAAATTTGGAAAAAAATTATTGAAGTGATGTTTCCTGATTTTTGTCGGTTTTTCTTGCCTGACCTCAGCAAACAGGTTGATTTCCGCACCAAGCCCAAGTTTCTTGATAAAGAACTAGCGAACCTAATTCCGCGGCGGAAGAAAGGCAGCGGCTATGTGGATAAACTCGTTGAAGTCCAACTCAAGAGCCGACAAATTCAATGGGTGTTGATTCATGTTGAAATCCAAGGTTACCGTGAGCCAGCCCCACGATTTACTAAACGGATGTTCAAATACTTTTATCGGATTTTTGATAGGTACGATCAAAATATCGTCACGTTTGTACTATTCACGGATGACAGTCCGTCTTTTCACCCGAAGGAATATCATTATCAATTTTATGGAACGGAGCATCGTTTTCGATTTCGAAGCTACAAAGTGTTGGAACAATCGGAAGAAATGCTTAAACGTTCGAATAATCCATTCGCGTTGGTCGTGTTGGCCGTGCGGTATGCCTTGCAGGTGAAAAAAGATGAAGATCGAAAGATACGATTCAAAACGGAGTTGATCCGATTGTTATTGCAACGCAAGTATAGCAAGAAAAAGATTCGACAACTATTTCATTTCATTGACCTTATCCTGTATATTGAAGATGAAGAAACTAATGCGGTATTCCAAACCACATTCACTCAAGCGGAAGGAGAAAAAATCATGGAACTCATGGGAAGTACAGAAAAGTTCTTTTATAAACGTCTAGAAGCTGCAGTACGTGAAAAGGCACTCCGAGAAGGGCTTCAGGAAGGAAGACAAGAAGGAAGACAAGAAGGAAGACAAGAAGGAAGACAAGAAGGAAGGCAAGAAGGGCTTCAAGAAGGAAGGCAAGAAGGAAGGCAAGAAGGGCTTCAGGAAGGAGAACAAAACGGAGTCTTATTTGGCCAGATTCAATTGTTACAAAAGATATTGCACGAACCAGTTTGGTCCTTAGAAACGTTGCGTGACAAGCCCTTGGAAGAATTGCAAACACTACTTAAAAAATTGGAATCACAGTTATCAGGTTAAGCGGTCCATGGATTTGAATTTTATCAAGGAGATCGCGCGGCTGCTGAATACGGGACGGGATGTAGTGCGTGACATCAACACCACTTTGGTGATGATTTGTGAGAATCATGAGTTCCGTAACGCGATGTTGTTGGTACGCGATACCGTGACCAACAAATACTTTATTGAACTGGCCCCCGAAATTGATGAGGCCCAGCGCAATGAATGGAATCGTCACGCGCTAGAGAGGCCCACGTCCTTGATGCAAAGTTTTCAACACCCGATGTTGCTCACCCCAGACGATGCAACCTTGTTTCGCTTCCCAAAGCCGCCGGATCTAGTCCAACAATCTCTTGCATTGCTGATGCATCCGGTTGTGGGCCAGAATCAGGCGTTGCCGTTGGGAATTCTCTGTGTGCAGGTACCGCGTTGGGAAAACCCTGGACACCTCATGAGTTGGTTAGAACTCTTGGCCACTTTGATTGCTTTGAGCATGCAAGCCAAAGGGATGACCTCTACCAAAATCTACGAACTCGGGACGCCAATGCCTCCCACAATTGTGGAAGGTATTGTAGGAAGAAGCCAGAAGATGAAAGAGGTGGGAGAGGTGATCAAGAAAGTTTCCACCAGCCGGGCCACTGTACTGATTCGTGGAGAAAGCGGGACAGGGAAAGAACTCATTGCCAAAGCCATCCATCGTTATAGCCTGAGGCACAATGCACCGTTTGTGAGTGTGAATTGTGCCGCGCTTTCTGCCAGCCTTTTGGAAAGTGAACTGTTTGGTCATGAAAAAGGAGCCTTTACGGGAGCTTTGAAAGAACGGAAAGGCCGTTTTGAATTGGCGGATGGCGGCACCCTTTTTTTAGACGAAATCGGCGACACCTCTCTAGAATTCCAAACGAAATTACTTCGCGTTTTGCAAGAAGGTCAGTTTGAACGCCTGGGTGCCACTCAGACTTTGCATGTGGATGTGCGTTTGATTTGTGCCACCAATGCGGATTTGGAACTGGCCATCCAACGCGGTACCTTCCGGGAAGATTTGTTTTATCGCTTGAACGTGATTCCCATCCTTTCTCCCCCCTTGCGAGATCGAAAAGACGACATTCCCCAACTGGTCCAATTTTTCCTGATGCAGTTGAATCAAGAATATGGCAACTCCATCCAAATTCGTGAGGAAGATCTTCCACTGCTGCAAAACCTGGACTGGCCGGGCAATATCCGAGAGTTGGAAAATACGGTCCATTCTGCCTTTGTTATGGAATCTCAAGGCTATCTGAACGTCCGGGGAGCCTTGCAAGGCTTGAGACAAAAGGTTTCTGACACACCACCTGTGGAATCATTACCTGCCACTACATGGAATGAGGAGAGGCCGTTCAATGTACGGCACAGCGATCTACAGACTAACAGACCGGAGTCCTTACACGCCCGAGAGGAAGACAGTATCGAAGACGAGGAAACACAGGCGATTGAAATGGCCTTGGCGCAAGCGAAGGGAGTTCAAGTACGAGCTGCGGAGTACTTGGGAATTTCATTGCGACAACTGCAATATCGTATCAAAAAATACAACATCAAAGTCAGGAAGATACGTCGATAAGTGATAATATTGGATTGACTCTCACGTTTACCAGTGTTAATTAAAAGAACGCTCAATTCAAAGATTTCCCCTCCCATTTGACTGCTTTCCGTTTGTTTCATCCTTACTTTCCAACCCCATTCTATATTGGTTTTTTGGGACCTTTTCGCTCGACTCGCGAATCGTAACAACGGGTTCTTCTACAACTCTGTTGGTCATTGGCCCAAAAAACATTTTCATGACCAAGCTTTGTTGATGGAGGTGCTATGCAAGCACGCAAACGCCTGATTGTCGTGGGCAATGGAATGGTGGGTTATAAATTTTGTGAAAAGATGGTGGAGAAGGGTGGCAATGAATCCTATGAACTGATGGTCTTTGGAGAAGAACCCCGGCCTGCTTATGACCGAGTGCACCTGAGTGAATACTTTTCGGGAAAAACAGCAGAAGACCTCACGATGGCCCCAGCCTCTTGGTATGCCGAAAATGGGGTGATTCTTCAGCTGTGCAAACGCATTGTAGCTATTGATCGCATGTCCCAAACGATCCAGTGTGATACTGAAGAAGTGTTTTCCTATGACCGCTTGGTACTAGCGACGGGGTCTTCGCCATTTGTTCCGCCGCTTTCTGGCATCGATCAGGAAGGGGTTTTTGTATATCGCACCATTGAAGACCTCGAAGCAATCCTGGAATATGGTTTGAAGTCGTCTTCGGCAGCCGTGATCGGTGGAGGCCTGTTGGGGCTAGAAGCTGCCAAAGCTTTACTGGATATGGGATTGGAAACGCACGTTGTGGAAATGGCTCCGTTCCTGATGTGCCGCCAATTGGATGCAGCAGGAGCGGCTTTGTTGCAAGCACAGATCGAAACGTTGGGCATTCAAGTTTGGCTTTCCCAAATCACTAAAAAATTATTGGGAGAGGGCCAATTCCAAGGGCTAGAATTTGAAACGGTGAGCCTGCCGCTGGATATGGTCGTTGTTTCCGCAGGCATTCGCCCTCGTGATGAGTTGGCCAAAAAAGCAGAACTGACGGTGGGCAATCGAGGGGGGATTGTTGTTAATGATTACCTAGAAACCTCCGATTCCCATATTTATGCCATTGGCGAATGTGCTTTGCACCAGGGAAAAATCTATGGATTAGTAGGCCCCGGATATCAAATGGCAGAGGTCTTGAGTACCAATCTGACCGGAGGTTTAGAAACCTTCACCGAGGCTGACATGTCCACTCAATTGAAACTCCTGGGAGTCGATGTCGCAAGTTTTGGTGAAAGCACCTCGACCGATCAAACCCGTACGGTGGTATTGGAAAACCAAGCCAGCGGCATCTACAAAAAACTGAATCTCAGCAAAGATGGGCAAACCTTGCTAGGGGGCCTCCTGGTAGGCGATGCCTCAGAATACCGTCAATTGCATCAAATGATGCAAAACGAATTGCCCGTACCCGAAATGGCAGAAACCCTCCTGGTGAAAGCTAACGGAGATGCCTCCGGTCCTGATCTGTCGGTCAATAGCTTACCCGACAGCGCCAAGATTTGTACTTGCGAAAGTGTGAGCAAAGGCACGATGGTTCAAGCCATCCACGAACAAGGCGGTTGCTCCCTGGATCAATTGAAAGCCTGCACCAAGGGGGGAACCGGATGTGGAGGATGTATGCCGCTCATGACCGAATTGCTCCAGGCTGAAATGAAAAAGCTGGGCGCGACAGTGCAAGATCACTTGTGTGAGCATTTTCCTTTTAGTCGTGAAGCCTTGCGCAAGCACGTCAAAGAATATGGGTTGCGTTCCTTTTCTGCCGTTTTGGAAAAGTTTGGGATGGGCAAAGGTTGTGAAAAGTGTAAACCGGTGGTGGCTTCCATTCTGTCAGGATGTTGGGGGGAGCAACCGATTCGCCATCAAACCATTCAAGACACCAACGATTTCTTCCTCGCTAATATTCAAAAAAATGGCAGTTACTCGGTGGTTCCCCGTGTCCCTGGTGGCGAAATCACTCCCGAACAACTGATTGCCATCGGGCAAGTCGCTCAAGAGTTCAACCTTTACACCAAGATCACCGGGGGCCAACGGATCGATCTGTTTGGGGCTCGTCAAGAAGACCTCCCACATATCTGGCAACGGCTGATCGATGTGGGCATGGAAAGTGGCCAAGCCTATGGCAAAGCCCTGCGAACAGTGAAGTCTTGTGTGGGCTGGACATGGTGCCGGTTCGGGGTGCAAGACAGCACAGGCCTTGCGATCAAAATCGAAAACCGTTACCGAGGTTTGAGAGCGCCCCATAAACTCAAAGGTGGTGTTTCTGGCTGTCTACGTGAATGTGCGGAAGCGCGTGGCAAAGATTTTGGAGTGATTGCGACCGAAAGAGGGTGGAACCTCTATGTTTGTGGAAATGGAGGCACCAAGCCTCAACATGCGGTGTTGTTGGCTGGAGATATCAGCGAATCGCAGGTGATTCGTTATTTGGACCGATTCCTGATGTATTACATTCGAACTGCCAAGCACCTCCAACGTACGGCACCGTGGTTGAACGAAATGGAAGGGGGAATCGAACGCTTGTACGAAATTATTGTGGACGATTGTCTCGGTTTGGGACAAGAACTGGAAGCAGAAATGCAATCGTTAGTCGATCATTATCAATGCGAATGGAAAGCTGTGTTGGACAACCCTGAAAAACTCCAGCGCTTTCAACCGTTCTTGAACACGCAAGAGCGCGATCCTGCGGTTCAATTTGTTCCAGAACGCGGCCAAATTCGTCCAAAGCTCGTCGACAACAGTCGGTTGGTGAACGTATGAAATGGTTGGTGACTATATGAAATGGTTAGTGAACGTATGAAGTAGAAGCATTCAGAATAGGAATCCGTCAGTTTGAGGATGGAATAAAATAAAATAACCCAAGATGGTAATCCGTTAGTGAAGGCGGATGGAGGGGCCATCGGGTTCATTCACGAGGAGATTTCATGAAGCTCAGTGTCAATGAGGAGGAGTTCCCCCAACCCACAACCGATGTGGTGGTACGTCAAGATCCGGGATTTCCTGAATGGGAGGCCTTGCAGCAACAACGGGAAAAGGAACTCGCGTTGCTACAAACCATCACGAAGTTGGTCAACGCTTCCATCGATTTTCATGAGTTGTTGGCCATTATTCTGAAAAATGTCTGTGAGACATTGGGGTGGAACTTAGGAGAAGCGTGGTTGCCAAGTACGGATGAATCGGTACTGGAATGCAGTCCTGTGTGGTACAGCAATTCGGACACTTTGGAAGAGTTCCGCCTCTGGACCAAGGGGTTTGTCTTTTCGGCCGGGGCTGGATTGCCGGGGCGAGTGTGGCTTTCCAAGCAACCAGAGTGGAATACCAACGTTTCGCAGGAATCCAACATTCTGTTTTTCCGGGCATCATTGGCCACCCAAGTCGGATTGAAATCGGCATTGGGCGTTCCAGTCTTGAGCCGTGGGGAAGTGTTGGCAGTGTTGGTCTTTTTCATGTTTGAAGATCGTAACGAAGATCTCCATCTGGTGGAAATCATCTCAGCCATCGCCCATCAATTGGGCACACTGATGTATGTGAAGCGGATGGAACAAACCTACCGTGCTTCGGAAGCACGCTATCGCCGCATCCTGGATGATCATGAGCGCAGTGAAGCCAAGTTGCAGCGATATGCCCAAGAATTGCGGGATACTCAGCATTTGGTGGAAAATCGAGCCAGTGAACTCCTCGCGGATCATGAAACCCTCAAAAAGGTCCACAAGAAACTGAAAAAATCCGAAGCCTCGTTGCGCGATTTGAATCGCAGTAAAGATAAATTGTTTCTGATGATTGCCAACAATCTCCAAGCTCCCTTTGCAGCGTTGCTCGGACTCGCAGAAGGCCTCATGCACAACTCCGTGGTGCTCAGTCAAACAGAAACCAGTCACATGAGCGAACGCCTGATGCTCTCCCTCCAGCAGGTGTTGCAGTTTGCGGACAATCTTTTGCAATGGTCCACCTTACAAGGAGGGTTGTTGCGTTATTCTCCACAAGTCTTGTCCTTGGAAACCCTGCTACAACAAAGCATGTCCTTGCTAGCAGAAGCCTATCAACAAAAAAGTTTGAACTGCGGTTACACCCTAGAGAAACCGCTGACCGTGTTTGCCGATCCTCATATGGTGCAATCGATTTTGCACAATTTGCTTTCCAATGCCGTCAAATTCACTCCTTTGAATGGAACCATTCGCCTCTTGGCTTTCCAAAAAAACAAAGACGTGGAAATCCACGTGGTGGATACGGGAAAAGGGATGACCTCTCAAGAATTGGCCCTGTTGTTCGACTGGGAAAAGTGCCCACAGCAACGTGAGGCTCCCCATGGTATCGGAATGGGATTGCTCTTATGCAAAGAATTGGTAGAACAAAATCATGGTCGCCTGTGGGCCGAAAGTCAGCCAGGACAGGGCAGTACTTTCAAGCTCACCTTACCCCTTGCCAATTCTTGAGAAATTATTGTGTATCGACGAACCCTTGCCATTGTAGGCTATTCCAATTCGGGCAAAACCACCTTTCTAGAACAGTTCATTCCTTATTTGAAGCAACAAGGTTATCGCCCTGGATTTATCAAACACACATCCCACTCCCACAGCTTCGACACCCCTGGAAAAGACACTGCTCGTCAATTCAATGCAGGGGCCGCTTTTTCTTCCATCTATTCCGACACACATTGGAGTGCGGAAGTCCAGGGGATCTTTGATCCCGATTTGCTACGACTCCACACCCCAGTTGATATCGTTTTGCAAGAAGGTGGGAAATTTCACGAAGGACCGCAAATTGTCTGTTTGCATCCCACGGAAGGGTTTCCTCAATGGGATGCGTCTCCCCGACGAAAATCGAAAGTGTTGGCCTGTTTAGCCCCCACCCCTGAATTGGCTCGACAATTCAATACCGAGTTTCCCGCACCTCGCGCCTTCTGCCGAGACGATATTGAGGCGATTGCTGCGCATGTCCTGCCTCAATGGGATCGATTGCTACGCAGTGCCCATCCTTTGAAAGGAGCCGTATTGATCGGTGGGCAATCCCAACGCATGAAAAAAGACAAAGCGTGGCTGGATTATGGAAAAGGCCCTCATGCTTTGTATCTCTATGAAATGCTTCGAGATTTTTCGGAGATCATCCAAGTGTGTTATTCGGGGGAACCTCGTCGAGCCATCCCTGAATCACTCAAGGCCGCCTCTGTGTTGCCAGATCGCTTTCTCAAAATGGGACCCATGGGAGCACTGTTGAGTTTGTTCACTATTGAACCGGATGTGGCGTGGCTGGTCACCGGATGTGACCTGGCCTGCCTCGAAGAGTCTGCCATCAAGACACTTCTTCAACACCGTGACCCTTTTAAGGCCGCAACGGTTTTCGTTGACGAGCAGGGGCGTTATGAATCCGTTTGTGCGATCTATGAGCCGCTCATGGGGCTTTTTCTTAAACGAGCCTTATTTCAACAAGAATATTCGCTCCAGAAAATCCTTGCCCAGTTGCCCATTCGCCAAGTCCCCATTCCCGATGACTTGCGTGACCAGTTTTTTAATGCCAACACCCCCCGTGACCTCGAAGAAGCGAAAAAGCGGAATCAGGAGAGTTTATGAGGGCCTATGCTCATCACCTATCGCACTTTCAGCCTCTGTTTATTATTGTTTCTCCTCCTTAGCCTCAGTGCTTGTGCTCCACGGAAAAGTGACTTCCTTCGGTCTGCCGAATATACGGAAGCCCAGCTTCGATCTTTAGAACGGCATCAGCGGGTGCAAGCCCATCTACGTCGGCAAAAAGAAGCACGACGAACTTTCCAATATTGATTTCCTCAAAGTCCAACTTTACCTTGAAATTCAACCCTCCCTCGTAAATAGTGCGGCTTCCTGCATCAACCTATCGTTTCCCCACACGATGGGGTGATGCGGTTGTTCAAAGGATTTCTTTCAACAATGGGGGATCGATCATTCGTAGATCCTTGGTGAGACGGGGTGATTCACTGGCGAATCTCTCATCGATTTCTGCGAGTTGGGGTGGTTGTTCGCTCACTTGTTGTTTAAGGGAATTGGTTTCTGAAATGAATTCAAAAACTAGAGGAACTATGGAATCCATACCAACAATACAACAATTTCAAGTCACATTATTGCGATCCAATCTCGTACAAAGTGGTGTCGTTCGATCTCGTCAAACGAGTGAAGGAGGAGAAGCCTGGGTGGCCTATGTCGTTTCAGTGAGTTTCAATCCTTCTCTTTTGGATGGATGGAGGCACCAGCACTTTCCCAACCATCCCATTGCATGTCATTGGGTTTCCTTAGCAGCGTTACCTCTCACTCCTACAGGTGATATCGATGAAGCCGCTTTAGCCACTTTGGAAATTTTGGAACCGGAAGTAGGCCAACAATGGGAGACACAACTCAATACAATCCCCAAGATCGTGCAGGCGGCAGTGGTGTGTCAAGACGTGATGTCAGAAAGCACACCGTGGCATCTTTCCGATTTGTTGCCCCACTGGCATCCACGAGCGGGTGGTACCGATACCTTAGTGGAAGGGCATGTTCACGAAACCGAAGACCTGTCGAACCGTCCATTAGCGCTCAGTGAGGGAGCTCCTCTGACTTTAGAAGCCGATGATCCACAGCGACTTCATGAAGTCTTGGTGCGAGCTGCCCGAGACTACCCTCAGAAGGGGATCATTTATTATCAGGAAGACGGGACAGAAAAACGCCAAACGTACCCAGAACTATTAGAAGCAGCACAACGGGTGTTAACCGGTTTGCGCCGATTGGGATTACACGCCGGTGATCCCGTGATTTTCCAAATTGCTCGAAATGAAGACTACATTCCCACGTTTTGGGGTTGTGTGTTGGGTGGGATCATTCCGCTAGGAATCTCGGTGTCTCCCACATACCGTGAGGACAATGGCATCGTGACCAAAGTGTACAACCTGTGGGAGCGTTTGAACCGTCCTCTGATTTTGAGTGGACCCCAAGAAATTGAACGAGTCCGAGAACTTGCGAGCTTCAAGCAATTGGATGACTTCCGTGTCGAAAGTGTCGAAGGGCTGCGGCATCACGAGCCATCCTCGGAGTGGCACCCCAGTCAACCCGAAGATTTGGCCTTGTTTCTATTGACATCGGGAAGCACAGGGTTGCCTAAGATCGTTTGCCAAACGCATTCCACCTTGATCCATCGGAGCAAAGCATCGGCTCAAATCAACGGTTTTCAAGAACAAGATATTGATCTCAACTGGCTGCCCATTGATCATGTCACCGGCATTGTGATGTCGCATCTACGCGATGTGTATGTGGGAGCTAAAGAAATCTTGGTGCCGACCGAATGGATCTTACAACACCCGCTGCATTGGTTGGATCTCATTGACCGCTATCGAGCGACCATCATTTGGGCACCGAATTTTGCTTTCCGTCTGATTGCCAGCGAAGAAGAGCAAGTCCGACAGGGGCACTGGGATTTGTCCTCAGTTCGATTTGCCGAAAATGCAGGCGAGCCGATTGTGGCCAAGAGTTGCCGTCGCTTCCTTACGATTTTGGGAAAACATGGTTTGTCTCCCGATGTGATGAAACCGGCTTGGGGCATGGCAGAAACCTGTTCCACAGTCACAGTTTCCAATCGTTTCACCTTAGAAGAAACCACCGATCAGGACGCGTTTGTTGATCTCGGAGTGCCCTTCCCTGGTTTTTCAATGCGGATTGTGAATGATCAAGGTGAGGTCCTGCGAGAGGGCGAAGTGGGGCATCTCCAGTGCAAAGGCGCTACGGTTTTGCCTGAATATTATCAAAACCCCAAAGCGAATGCCGAATCGTTCACCGAAGAGCGTTGGTTCAACACGGGCGATTTGGCCTATTTGAAACAGGGTTGTCTCACCTTAACCGGACGTGGCAAAGACGTGATCATCGTCAATGGAATGAACTATTATGGCCATGAAATCGAAACCGCCGTGGAAGAGTTGGAAGGCATTGAAGTGTCGTATACGGCGGCCATTGCCGTATGGGATCCCGTCCACGAAACCGACAGCCTCGCGGTCTTGTTTCACACACCGATTACCGCACCCGCAGCGCTGATCGATTTGCTGGACCGAGTGCGCCATCAAGCCATGAAATTTGGACTCAACCCCAGCTATTTAGTCCCAGTGGAAAAGGAAGACATTCCCAAAACAGGGATCGGCAAGATCCAACGTTCTCAAATTCAAAAGCGATTCAATGCAGGAGCGTTTGATGCCAATCTCAAACGGGTGGATCTCCTCACCTATAAAAACAGCTTACCCGCTTGGTTTTACCAAACGGTATGGCACCCCAAAAATCCAGAAACCTTAACCCGATCTTCCCTTTCGGGGCCGTTGTTGGTTTTTGCGTTTTCGGAAAAAAGCCATGCCCTGGCCGCGGCTCTATTGGAAGTTTCTAACACCTCCTTGGCTTCGGCAACGTCCCACACTTCCTTTAAGATGGTGTTGATTGAATCAGGAGAACGATTTGAAGAAATTACGGATCAGCACTACCAACTCAATCCACAAGACCCGGTGCATTATCATCAATTATTGGGGGCGTTGGCCAATCACTGCATTCCAACTCAGCATATTTTGCATTTGGGTGGGTATGGAACTCCAACCACTTCGGCAACCGAAGGCTTGGCTCCCTACCTCCATTTGGTGGAAGCATTGGCCCAAATCCATCAAAGCGAGCAAACGATTCATTGGACCGTGGTGACGCAATCGGCTCAAGCAGCGCCGCACACATCCCAGCTCCATTGCAATCAAGCTCCTTTAGCAGGCTTTGTAAAAAGTGTGTCATTGGACCTTCCGTGGCTGCAAGGGGTGCATGTCGATCTGGAGAGAATAGAAACTCATGAGGCCTTGGAAAGCCACGCTTTAGCCGCTCAACACGTGTTGGCTGAATTGGAAGGGGTGCAGGGTGATCCAGAAGTGGCTTATCGACAAGGACAGCGTTGGGTGGCGGGATTAGCTCCTGTTTCTCTTCCCGACCTTCCTGCCCAAGAATTGCCGTTTCAACAGGGTGGGTTTTATCTGATCACAGGAGGACTGGGTGGTGTGGGAGCCACGGTAGCTAGTTCGCTTCTTTCTGAATATCAAGCCAAGTTATTGGTGATTGGTCGTACCGAATTACCCTCACGAGATGAATGGGACACTCTGGCCGATTCAGACTCCCCAATAGCTCAAAAAATCCGCACGTTTCAAGACCTCGAACGTTGTGGAGGAGTACTTCGCTACGAGCGAGTCGATGTGGCCAACACTCGTGCTTTGATCGAAGTCGTACACCATATGCAGGTCGAACAAGAGACGCGGTTGTTGGGAATTCTGCATTTTGCAGGAACCTTGATTCAAGAACCCATGTGGGGTTCGGGTGCCGCGAAATCCATCTACGAGCAAGTTTTCCATGCGAAAGTAGCGGGCACACAAGCTTTATTCGAGATGTTACAGGAGGTTTCCTCCAATCCTGTGGAAACTCTGTTTATAGGGGCATCTTCGGTCGCAAGTGTGTTTGGATCATCGGCCTCAGGCTCTTATGCCGCGGCCAATGCCTATCTGGATGCTTTTATCGCCTGGATGCATCAGCAGGGATATCAGCAGGCCTACGGTTTCAACTGGTCGGCTTGGTATCATTTGGGATTGAGTGCGCATTATTCCGAAAGCATTCACAAATCCATCCGCAATTTGGGCTACCACCTGATCGACAAAGAGCAAGGGCTGCATTCTCTGATGGCCGCGCTGCACCGAAAACAGACCTCGCTCATCATTGGCGTGGAAGGCGAGCACCCGCGTATGCAAGCTTTGATACCCCCTCAGGTGTCGGATATGCAGACCGTGTCACGGCAGCAATGGGTGGGCTATTGTGAAACACATGAAGTATGGCCAGAAGCAGCCTTACAGCAGTTGCAATTGCAAGACGCGTTTGGTTCCACCAGTCGGTGTCGATTTCAACCAATCACAGAGTGGCCTCGTTTGCCCAATGGGGAATTGGATCGCGAGGCATTACAATATGCTGGCATAGAAGCTGTAACTGCTGCGGACTACGTCATTCCCCGAAATGAGTTGGAAAGCACCTTGGCGCACGTGTGGCAAAAGGTGCTGCACCTGGATCGCAAAATTAGTATCCACGACAATTTCTTCGATTTGGGTGGGAATTCTTTGCTGACGGCCCAAGTACAAGCGGAGTTGGAACAAGTGGTAAAACAGCCCATTTCCATGGTGGCTCTGTTTCAATATCCAACCATCAGTACATTGGCGGAACACCTGCATGGGGCTGGAGCTTCGCCCGGCTCCGATTCTGTACGGGTGCGTCGTCGAGCGCTTCCTTCAGAAGGTTCCTCAGATATTGCGATTGTGGGAATGGCTGGGCGCTTTCCTGGTGCTCGCAATGTTGCTGAGTTTTGGAACAATTTGGTGCAAGGCATCGAATCCATCACACCGTTGATGGACGAAGAGATTCACGCCGCTGGCATTTCCCCCGAATTGTATCGGGATCCCCATTATGTCAAAGCCGCATCTGTGTTGGACGAGGTGGACCATTTCGATATGCAGTTTTTTGGATACTCTCCGACCGAGGCCCGCATTATGGACCCCCAACAGCGGTTCTTACTGGAATGCGCGTGGGAGGCTTTGGAAGACGCCGGTTATGATCCCTTCCGCTATGACGGGGCGATTGGTGTGTTTGGAGGTTCGTTGACCAGCACCCATTTGTTGTTCAACGTGTTTCCGTATTCCGGCTATATTCAAACCGAGGAACGCATTCAAAACCTGTTGGGCAATGCTACGGATTGTCTTCCCACTCGGATCTCCTACAAGCTGAACCTGAAAGGGCCGAGTGTGAACGTACAAACGAATTGCTCCACCTCATTGGTAGCAGTGCATTTGGCTTGTCAGAGCCTCTTGAATGGAGAAAGCGATCTTGCTTTGGCAGGGGGGGCCGCGATCCGGTTTCCTCAGAAAACCGGTTATCGCTATCGAGAAGGCAGCCTCAGTTCACCGGATGGACATTGCCGTCCGTTTGATGCGGAAGCTGGAGGCACCTTGTTTGGGGATGGGGTGGCCATCGTAGCACTCAAACGGCTGGACCAAGCCGTAGAAGATGGCGATGCCATCCATGCGGTGATCAAAGGAACTGCGATCAATAATGACGGTTCGGATAAAATCGGCTTCACGGCTCCTTCCGTGGAAGGGCAAATGGAAGTGATCCGCATGGCCCAAGCCGAAGCGGCGGTTCCAGTCGACACGATCACTTATGTAGAAGCGCACGGCACCGGCACCAAAATGGGAGATCCGATTGAAGTTCAAGCCTTGACCCAAGCCTTTCGAACCCACACGGAGGAGACCGGTTTTTGTGCAATTGGTTCTGTGAAATCCAATATCGGCCACTTGGAAAGTGCAGCAGGAGCGACCGGATTGATCAAAACGGTCTTGGCCATGAAGCACCAGACTTTACCGGGCACACTGCATTTTCAAAATCCCAACCCTCGGATCGATTTTGCCAGCAGTCCGTTCTACGTGCAAAGCCAGACCACCCCATGGAATCCCAAAGGCGTGCCTCGACGGGCGGCCATCAGTTCGTTTGGCTTAGGAGGGACCAACGCTCATGCTATTCTAGAAGAAGCCCCAGAATCTCCAGTTTCCCCGCCTTCTCGTGCATTTCAACTGTTCTTGCTTTCGGCTAAAACGCCGGAAGCCTTGCCTAGTGTGTTCCATCGCTTGGCTCAGCATTGTCAAAACGAACCTCTCGCTTCATTGGCAGATGCAGCTTACACCTTACAAGTCGGACGCAGCCACTTCCCGTATCGAAGCAGCGTGGTTGCTGATTCTTCCCAAGGCTTGATAGCCCAACTGAACGAGCTTGTGGCAGACATGCAGGACTCGCTCTCTGAGCAAAGTTCGGTCTCTGAGCAGGACTTCGAAGAGATTCCGGCTCGTTATTGTGACCCCAATCAGCGTCCTTCATTGGTGTTCATGTTTCCAGGGTCGGGCAGTCAATACATCAATATGGGAAGGGGGTTGTATGGAACAGAACCCCTGTTCCGAGAGGAGTTTGATCGATGTGCCGATTGTTTAAAGACACAGCATCAGATGGATCTCGTGAGCGTATTATTCACTGAAACCGAAAGTTCGCAGGCCACGGAACAGTTGGCCCAAGTCGAGTGGATGCAACCATCAGTGTTCGCAATAGAATACGCTTTGGCCAAATTGTTGATGGCCTGGGGCATCACACCGCAAGCCATGATTGGGCACAGTTTAGGCGAATACACCGCTGCTTGTTTGGCAGGAGTGTTTACGATGGAAGAAGCCTTAACCCTGGTGGTGAAGCGCTCCCAATTGATGAAAACGGTTCCTCCCGGAGCCATGTTGGTGGTGCCATTGCCTGAAACGGAAATGGGACCTTACCTTTCGGATACAGTGTCTTTGGCGACTGTGAATTCTTCTCGGTCGAGTGTGGTTTCAGGAACACCTGAAGCGATTTCCCAGTTGGAAGCCGACCTGCTGCAACAAGGCGTGGAAGGCCGTCGTGTGCGTGTTTCGGTGGCCATGCATTCAGCGATGCTCGACCCCATTCTGGAGGAGTTCGCGGCTGCGGTGGCGAAGTTTCAATTGCAACCACCTCAGGTGCCGTATGTGTCCAATGTCACGGGAACATGGGTGACTGCCGAACAAGCCACGGATCCGAACTACTGGGCTTATCACCTCCGACACACGGTGTATTTTGGCAAAGGCTTGGATGAGTTGTTGCAAACGCCTCACCGCTTGTTTGTTGAAGTGGGTCCTGGACACACGTTGACCAATTTTGTGGGACAACATCCGGATCGCACGGAGCAAACCCTATTGCTTCCCACGCTCCGCCATCGGAACAGTTCGGATGCCGATGAAGCGTTTCTGCTGAACACCTTAGGACAATTGTGGCAAGCCGGAGTTTTGGTGGATTGGGATGCCTTTTATCGGGAGGAATCACGCTGTCGGGTGCATCTGCCAACGTATCCGTTTCAACGCGAGTCGTGTGAATCAGAACGTCCGGCCTTGGTCCCTTCACAATGGGGGCAGGCTTCCGCTTCGATGTCGTCTTCTTCAAAAGATCATTTGTTGTTGAGTGACTATTTCATGTCTTCGCTGCATGTGGGCACCACCTATTGGGAACTGGAATTGTCTCCGGCCTTGTTCCCTTATTTGCGGGATCATGTGTTGCTCAACGAAATCGTGTTTCCAGGAGCGGGTTATATGGAAATCGCGATGGCCGCCGCCAAGCAACGCTTTGGCCAAGAGACCGTTCAACTCCGCAACTTCCACTTCCGCAAAGCGTTGTTTTTGGAAGAAGAAAAGACGACGATCACTCAACTCACCTTACGCAACCAATCTCAAGGCAAAGCCACCTTTCGCTTCTCAAGTTTACAACCCGGCACCGAACACGAAGCCGAGTCGTGGACCTTGCATTGTGAAGGGGACATGACCTGGGATGCGGCTGAAGATATGACTGCTTCAGCATCCGTGTCCATTTCTGAGGTGCAGCAACGTTGTTCTGATAGGATGACTCATGAACAATTTTACGAAAACATGGTCAACCGAGGGGTACAGTATGGCCCTGCTTTCAAAGGGATCGACAAGCTGTGGCGCAATGACACCGAGAGCTTGTGCCACTTGGACTTTCCCGAATCCCTGACGTTTGATCCGTTTGTGATCCATCCCGCTTTATTGGACATCTGTTTTCAAGCCACGCTGGGCAGCCTGCCTACACCGCAGGAAGGCGATGCCACATCCACGGAGCAACCGTATTTCCCCATTCATATCGACCGTTTGTGCATCCTGGACGATCCTGAAAAAGCCGTCTGGGCATACGCTCGCGACAGTGCGGATTTGCATTCGGATGAGCATACGCTGATCAAAGATGTGTGGGTGATGGATGACCAAGGCTCGATCCTTTTGGAAATCGAAGGGTTTCGGCTGGAACGCTTGGAAACGCAAGACAACGTGTCGCATGAATGGCAGGACTTTTTCTATCGATTGGCATGGCAAGCGCAACCGTGGCCATCTCCACACACTACTTCCCATGCGTTTCAAGGAACCTGGTTGATTTTCAGTGACTACCTGGGAGTGGGCAATCAGATTGCAGAACGTTTGCAGGCTGCTGGAGGCACTCCGATTCTGGTGAAACACACAGAACAAGACAGCCGTTTCATCGCACCGGACTATCGAATCAACCCGACTGTTCCAGAAGATTTTGTTCGACTTCAAGAAAGCTTGGGCACTGGGCATCCGCTGACAGGAGTGCTGCATTTGTGGAATCTCGACCACAATGGCAACGAAGCGCCCGATGCCATCAGTTTAGACCGTGCTCATTCGCTCGGGCCGGTGAGTTTGCTGCACACGGTGCATTTGCTAGATCGTTTGCAACTACCGCAGCCTCCTCGATTATGGGTGGTCACCCGCCGTGCGCAGGTGGTGGACGTTGTGCCGGACCCAACCGAGCATCAACCGGAGAGAATCGAGCATCAACCGGAGAGAATCGAGCGTCAACCGGAGAGAATCGAGCGTCAACCGGAGACAACCGAATCAGGAAGCGTGGAGGTCGCGCAAGCACCCGTCTGGGGCTTCACTCGTGTGATCCACCAGGAACACCCTGAATGGCGATGCACCACCATCGATGTGGGACTCGACACGACTCATGTCTGGGCAGATTCTCTCTTCCAAGAGCTGCAATGGAATACGCAAGAAGATCAAGTGGCCTGGAGGGGAGGACAGCGGTATGTCCTCCGTCTGCAACCGCATCATCCAGAAATGGTACCCCAAGAATTGGTATCGGCGGCAGGCTGTCCGTTCCAGTTGCTAGCACCAGAAACGCGGGTGTTGAATGATTTGGTGTTGCAAGAAATCGCATGGGACACTCCTGGGCCTGGAGAAGTACAAATTGCCGTGGATGCCATTGGGATCAATTTCACCGATGTGATGATGGCAATGGGAATCATGCCTGGTGTGGAAGCCGGAGGTGTTGTGCCGTGGACGGGTGAACTTTCGGGACGCATTGTTGCCGTGGGACAGGGGGTTGCCGAATTTCAACCCGATGATGCCGTGATTGCTTTTGCCTCAGGAATCTTTGGGTCGTCTGTCACGATTTCTACCGATTATGTGACGCACCAACCGAAAGATTTCCATCCCGAAGAAGGAGCTACCGTTTTGGTCGCTTTCCTGACCGCGTATTATGGATTGGATCGTCTCGCGAATCTGAAACCGGGTGAACGGGTATTGATTCATGCGGCTGCCGGTGGGGTCGGCTTGGCTGCGGTGCAGGTGGCTCAGCAACGTAGTGCCGAAGTGTTTGCCACGGCCGGAAGCCATCAAAAACGAGAATACCTGCGTGCGATGGGCATTCGGCATGTCATGGATTCACGATCCTTGGACTTTGCCGATCAAGTGAAAGCTGCCACGCAAGGCGAAGGCGTGGATGTGATTTTGAACTCGCTTTCTGGTGAGGCCATCGCCAAAAATTTTGAAATCTTGGCTCCCTTAGGACGTTTTGTGGAATTGGGCGTGCGAGATATCGCGTTGAACAATCAGCTCGATATGAAGCCGTTTGAACGCGATTTGTCTTATTTTGCCTTCAGCCTGAAACGGATTTCCCGACGACGGCCCAAGCTGTTCAAGGCATTGTTGGAAGAAGTGATGGTGTATTTCCACAAGCGGATCTACTTCCCATTGCCATACACGGATTTCCCCGTGTCGGATGTGGCCGATGCCTTCCGATACATGAGTCAGTCCAAACATTTTGGCAAAGTGGTGGTTCGCATGCAGGATCCCAAAGCCCAGATGCGCCCCCATACTGAAGCCTTATCCAGTGAGGCCACGTACTTGATCACAGGCGGACTGAGCGGTCTGGGGCTTTCATTTGCCGAGTGGATGGTTGAACAAGGAGCCAAACATCTGGTTTTGATTGGACGACGAGGAGCCACCCCCGAAGCCGAACCCACACTACAAAAACTTCGTGAGGTAGGTGCCCAAATTCACGTGTTCCAAGCGGATGTGTCCCAAGCAGCTCAACTGGAATCGGTGTTTGAAACGATCCGACTCCAATTGCCTCCCTTGCGAGGAATTTTGCATGCAGCAGGACTGTTGGACGATTCCACCTTGGTCCAAATGAATGCCGAACAATTCAAAAATGTGATGGCTCCCAAAGTAACAGGCGCGTGGAATCTTCATCGTTTTTCCGTGAATGCCTCCTTGGATTGGTTTGTTTGCTTTTCTTCAGTGGCTTCGATCTTGGGCAATGCAGGACAAGGCAACTATGCAGCAGCCAATGCCTTTTTGGATGGTCTGGCCCATTATCGTCGAAGCTTGGGGCTTCCAGCACTGACAATCAACTGGGGATCGTGGGCCAAGATTGGAATGGCGGCAGCCTCGGGTGTCCGAGGGGCACGTTTGGCTGCCCACGGCTTGGGCAATTTGGAGCCACATCAGGGCATTCATGGCTTTGAGACATTGCTACGCGAATCGATTGCTCAAACCCCGATGAAAGGGACTACACTCGCCCAAGATTCTGTCCCTCACATTCCTCCTTCACCCCAGTTGACGGTGATGGATTTCAATGTATCCCAATGGGTGCATTCCTTTGCCGGAGCACAACAATCGGGGTTGTTCCGTGAGTTGCATCAGGAGTCGGCAACGAAGGCTCCGCGTGCTTCCATGCATGCCGAATTGGGACATGTGGAACCCGAACAACGGGAAGCTGTGCTCCAAGCATTTCTACGGAAACAGATCTGCCAAGTGCTCGGATTGAGCACCAACCGTCTGAAACCCAATACTCCTCTGAATACGATGGGGCTGGATTCGTTGATGAGCATCGAGCTACGGAATCGATTGGAATCCAATTTGGGCATTCGAGTGAATATTGTGAACTTCATCCGAGGCACCACGCTGTCCGAGTTGACTCAAGACTTGCTCGCAGAATGGGAAGCTCGGCAAGAAAGCCAGCCCTCCAAATCAGCCACGATGTTGGAATCGGTGGACCTCACCCCTCCGCCAATTCCGTCCACGGCAGCGCAAGCGGAATATCCCATTTCTTACTCGCAACAGATGTGTTTGCTTTTAGAAGAACGAGGCGGGGTGCCCTACTATAACGCCCCGATCCAGTTCACGTTTCATGGCAATTTGGATGTGACTCTGCTGGAACAGAGCCTTCAACATTTGATGCGACGCCATGCGATTCTGCGAGCCTATTTGACAGAAAATCACCCCAAGGCATTGCAACGCATTGCCGATTCGTACCCTGTCCGTATTCCAGTGGTGGATCTGCGAGATCGACCGTGGTCCGAGCGTCGTAAAGCGTGTGAGCAACACATTGAAGACACCGCCAAACGTCGCTTCGATTTAACCCGGCCTCCGCTATTTCGTGGCCTGTTGGTTCACATGGACGCCAATCATTATGAATGCGTGCTGGTGTTTCATCATGTGCTGGTGGATGGTTGGTCCTTGGGGATCTTGCGGGAGGAATTGGAGATTTTGTATCGCGCACTCGTGCACGGCTGCGATCTTCCTGAGGATCTCTCGCAAGGCTTTTCCTACCAACTTCCTCACAGTCCATCTTCAGAAACCATCCGTTTGGAACCAATGGCTGTTGACTACAAAGACTTTGCCTGCTGGGAACATTCCTGGATGCAAGGCCCCATACTCGATGCGCATCTGGCCTATTGGACTCAACAGTTGGCCGATGTGCCCGTACTTCTGGAGCTACCCACGGACCACATTCGGCCGATGGAGCGGGTGACCCCAGTATCTCATCATCGCCAGGTCTTGCCCCAAGTGTTGTATGAGCAAATCAAAACCTTAGGGCAAGCTCATGAAGCGACTCCGTTCATGGTGATGATGACCGCCTTGAAAATCGTGATGTATGGCTGGACTGCGCAAGACGACATCGTGATTGGAACTTCAAGTGCAAATCGGAACAATCCAGAAACACGTCGTATGATGGGTTGTTTTTACAGTCCGTTGCCGCTGCGGTCTCGTCTCCATGAAGCACTGACGGGCAAGGATCTGTTGGAGCAACTCAAAGCCGCATGGATGGAGCTGCAGACCTATCAAAGCTGTCCGTTTGGACCGTTGATGCAAGCGATCCATCCGCAACATGTGAAGCGTTATGAACCTGTGTGCAATGTGTATTTTGCTATGCAAAGTTTCGACATCTTCCAGCAGACCTCCCTCTCGGATCATTTGGAAAGTCAAATGGCGTTGGGAGCAACCTTGAACTCGTCCTATGACTTGCATCTCATGGCTCTGCCCGAAGCTCTGGAAGATGGCGTGCTCCTCACCTGGGATTACCACCACGATCTGTTCCACACCGAAACCGTAGATGCTGTGGCAGCCCTCTATCACTCTGTACTGGAACGTCTCGTGGACGAACCCCATCTGAAGGTCACCGAGTTTCCTCGATTGGGATGAACTCACTAACCCTGTCGGCAACCGCAGCTCACTGCGGTTGCTTTTGTCGGGTTAAAAACGTCTCCAGTTTCAGAAGTACTTGCGAGGTCCGTCGTCGGCTGATCGGCAAGCGTTCTACCGAATGTCTGAGGACGACGTAGTGTGAGGTTCCCTCTTTATCGACCTGCAATACATGGTGCAAGCTCACGAGATACGAGCGGTGGATCTGTACGAACTCATGGGTAGGTAATTGCTTCAATGCTTCTTTGAGTGACAAACGAGCTTGGATTGGGATGACCCCCTGGGGCGTATGGGTCCAAATCTGGGAATAGTGTTCTTCTACCGAAATATGACTGATGTCTTGAGGAGGCAGCACCACTAAACCGTCCGTAGCATGGACCACAAAATTGGCAGGCCTCTGTGTTGCGGAATCTTGTCGCATGGTGGCACGGTCAACAGGGGAAGATGAAAGTTGTGGAACAGAAGTTGTCTCCACATGCGGAACGATTGCAGTAGAAGAGGAGTCCGGGGAAATCGGCGACCCCAGCAGGTTGGGTTCCAACAAATGCGGTTCGTGGGGATGCCATTTCAGAGGCGCTACGGAATGTTCAAGCAACCGTTGATTGTGTTGGACGCGTTGTTGTTCTTGCCACTGCAATTCCCCACGCAGTCGCCATTGGATGAGAATCACCGTGATGCCGAACCAAAAAGGAAGAATTTGAAGCAGTTCATTCCACGGACTCTCCCGATACCATAAAAACAATTGACCATAACCCCGCCATAGCACCCAGTATCCCAATACAAAACCTCCCATAGAGATCAGCCATTGGTGCCCGACAGTGCGTTCTGCATAATGCCCCCATGCTTCTTGGACCAAACTGTACCCTAAGACAAATGGGGCGGTGATGCGAAAGGCTGCTAACCATTGTATCAACCAAGGCACAGTGGGCGAAGTTTGTCCCAAGATCAGCCACACGACCATCGAAAGAATTCCCCAGATTTCCAGATAATGGCGCAATCGCAGTCCTAAAACTGGGGACATGGGCAATGCGCTATTCACATAAAGGCTGAAGTTACGATAAAAAGCTCTCATACCTTGTGTGTTATTGGATCGTTTGTTGATTTCATTTGAGAAATTCCATCATGCTGCGACGACGTTTTCCCTCGCCATTCCAAACGCGACTGAATTCCATTTCTCAGATCCTCGCAAAGTGGGCGATTGGTCTGCTCCTGTTGGGATACCTTGTATCACAACCCTGGACGGAACTACGAGAGGCCATTCTTCCAGCATCGTTGCCAGAAGCCCATGTGGCTTTAGGCGATTTTGCCGCCGCCAAAGTGCAAGCGACCCAAGTGATCCAACAATTCATGCAAGAAGAAGACATTCAGGGGTTGAGTGTGGCTGTGGCCCGGGATCAGCATTTATTGTGGACCCAAGGTTTTGGTTTCAGCGATGCTGCTCAACAAATCCCGGCAACTCCGGAAACGCTATATCGTGTGGGGCAATTGGCCTCTTTATTCACTGTCACCGCAGCGTTGCAGTTGGTTGAGCAAGGAAAGTTGGATTTGAATCGACCCCTCACTCACTATCTTCCTGAATTTCAGATAGCCTCTCACGGGGAAGAAGCCACCCCAATCACAATTCTTCATCTCATGACCCATCATGCAGGACTCCCTGCGAATCACTGGCAAGGATACTATGTACCTTCTTCCGAATCATTCCTAACCCAGTTGGCCGCAGAGTATACATTATTCCCTCCCAATCAGTTGTATTACTACTCCAATGTGGGTATCGCTTTGCTCGGTGAGGTGGTGGCTCGTGAAAGCGGGGTTCCAATAGACCAGTACTTGACCACGCAGGTGTTGAAACCGTTGGATATGCATTTGTCGACGTTTCAGCCTACCGAAGCAATGAAACCTTTGGTGTCATCGGGATTTGATGCTTTGGGCAAGATCGTGCCTCCATTTGTCGTTCGAGATGATGCGGCCGTGGGTCTATACAGCAATGCCTTGGAATTAAGCCGGTTTATGCAAATGATGTTTGCACAAGGCCAACGGGGTCAGACTTCGGTGCTTTCTGCACAGATGGTTGAAACCATGCTAACGGCACAAAATGCAGCGTTGTCCACCAATCGCGATGATGATGCCGGTTTGGGATGGGTCATTCAAAAATGGCAACCCGGATTGAGTGGTTTTGCTGCGGGCTTGAACGGCATCATTCCTCCATTTTACAGCGCGATGTTGATTTTTCCTGAAGTTGAACTCGGCATCGTTTTGCTCACCAACTCTTCTAGCGTGGAAGTGGTCAATGCCTTGATCGATGAGGTCAGTTCGGTTTTTTTAGAAGCAGAGCGTGGACTCCCGGATGTGAATACCGCCTTGTATTCCCCGCCAATCGATCTAGCTCCTTCGGTTTTGAAAGACTATGAAGGCACTTACGTGTTTCAAGATGGCACGAACTTTATGGTCTTGAACGTTCAGCTCGAAAACGACCAGCTCCATGCCCAGACACGCGATCAAATTTGGCAATTGGTGCCCCATTTCAATCGACAATTTTCGGCACAACCTTTGTTAGGTGGATGGCTTCCTGTTTCTGACATCAATCATCTTTCGTTATTTGCGATCCGTGAAGATGAGTCCTTGCTTCGTTTAGAACCTCAAAGTGGACAAATCCAAGTAGTGGAACTGCTTGCTAATGAATGGGAACGCCTCGTGGGAACGCGAGTGACTCCCGTCCCGATTCCTCCCAGTTGGGACGCGCTTCAAGGAGACTATGTCTTGGAAACCCCGATCCAGGAACCGCTGCCGTTCACAGAATTTTCGATTGTTCGTAACAAGGAATGGCTGTTGTTTGAGTTGGGGCCGGATCGCTCCCACCAATTCATTCTCCTACCTCAATCGGACCATACTGCCATCATGGTGGTGTTGCTGGATGGTATGGGACCTACCTTGCACACAACGACCACTCCGGCTGGTGTTCGCTTGCGCTATAGCGGGTTATCTTTCCAACGCCGCTGATCTCATGCAACGACTGCTCCTGACAACTTGGCAATGGCCTGGTGCCGCTCGTGACACAGCCTAATGCCGTTCGTGACACGGCCTAATGCCGCTCATGACATTATGCCTCCGTTCGTGACAGACGGCTGGTTTTCTTGCTCCAAAACGCCACTATTGGACCTCAACTTTATGCTTCACCAACAAGAGGATTGATGAAACCAAGTACAGTTTTTTTAAGACGATGGCGACGGATTGGAATCGTCACAATACTGGTCGTCACTGCATTCAGTGGAGCGGCTTGTTTGCGTTTTGATGCAAGCGGCGTGACCTTCGAAGCTCGTCCCCATAATGACTTTGTGACACCAGCCATCGAAGGAATCTGGCGTTGGGAAGGGTATGGTCGATGGGTTGAAATCGAGAGGGATCAAATCACGATTTATGATGTCACTCAGGGGTACTGTGTCCCGAGCATTGAACTGCCGCGCCATCTTGCGTCCGACTTTCTACTGGGAAACTATGTGCCGCCTGATCAACTGCAATTCCAGATCATTCCAGAAATCACTCAGTATTCCTTGATGCGAAAATCCCAGCTTCCGGATCATTGTTCTGCCCAGAATCTAGACTCCGAAGCTCACCTCGAGTTTGGAGAAGATCCCATTTATAATTTTGGGATCTTTTGGCAGATCTTTCAGGAACATTATCCCTTTTTTGCAGAACGGAATCTGGATTGGGAACAGCAGTACGAACGCTTCCGTCCCCAAGTGACATCCCACACCCCGCCCGAAGAACTGTGGTCTATTTTCCAAAAGATGGTGAGTCCGTTACGTGACGGGCATGTCTCCCTTCAAAATGAAAATGAAGACTTTTCTTCCGAAACGCTGCCGCAGGTGCTGCCAGGCGTTTATGCCGAATTTTTAGCCCAACAGACAGGCAGCAAAGAAGCTTTTAAAGAAGAAGCCTTTGAAGAAGCTTTTGAAGAAGAAGCTTTTGAAGATTATGCAGAGCGAGCCCTGCGTGAAGTGATGGAAATCGTTCAAGACCATTACCTCCAAGGTGACTTCACAGAAGCGGCCAATGATTTGATCTTTTGGGGCACCTTGGAAGGCAACATCGGGTACCTGCATGTGCTCTCTATGGAGGGTTATTCCGGGGAAGACGACAGCGTCTATGACTTGGAAGAACTCAAAGAGGCCTTAGAACCCCTGCAAGAGGCATGGCAAACTTGGGATGCCCTCATTGTGGATGTGCGTTTTAATGGCGGTGGAAGCGATGAAATAGCCCTGTGGATTGCTCAACATTTCACCAAAAAACAACATCTAGCCTTCCGTAAACAAGCCAAGGATCGCAGCGGAATGACTCCTCTGCAAACGGTTTACCTGGAACCTGCCACACGAACTCCATTTGTCCGACCTATCGTTTTATTGACCAGTCGAATGACCGGCAGTGCCGCCGAAGTGTTCACCCTAAGCCTGAAGGATCTTCCCCATGTGACCTTGTTGGGAGACCGCACAGGGGGAGCCTTTTCCGATGTGCTGGAAAAGCCCTTGCCCAATGGCTGGCTGCTCGAACTCTCGAACGAAGTGTATTCTGCTGCCAATGGAACAGTCTATGAAGCTCAAGGCATTCCTCCGGATATCCCCGTTTCTTTATTCACTCAAGCAGATCGACGTCAACAACGAGATGCCGCTCTGGAACGGGCCATGGCTTGGGTTAAGGAGGGACCGTGAGAATTATACGCATCGTGTTATTCAGCCTCTTTTGCTGGGGAGTTGTAGCTTCCGTGGAGGCACAAGAACTTTCGATTACAGCTTTGAGTAGTGGTTCCACCAACCTGGAACAACCGGATTTGGAACAATCCGACCTGGAACAATCCGATCTACAACAATCAAATGTAAGACAACCGGAACCGGATATCGGAACTCTCCAATTGAGTTATATGGCGGTGGAAGCTGCTGTGGATTTTCCGCTGAGACGACGTTGGAACATCAGCAGCAGCTTGGGTTGGGACCAATGGAACTTGATGACTTCTGATTCCAACACAACGGGGGACATCCCGTTACCCGATTCCTTGCAAACTGTGTTTTTAGAAAGCACGCAACAGATCCGCTTGAGTTACCATTGGGCCTTGGAGTTAGGAATTGGGTTGGAATTTCTCGGTGACGAAACCCTGTCGGCGGAGGGCTATGCGCCAGAAGGAACGGTGGTGTTATTTTACAAAATCAATCCCCAATGGTTGATCGGAGTGGCTCTGAATTATGATCCGTTGTTGGGCGAATGGAATGGAGGGATTGGTTTCGAGTGGCAAATCACACGGCAATGGCATCTCTCGGTCGTGGGAGAGGTGAACTTGAGTTACACCTTTTCTGAGGCATGGAGCGCTACCGTTTTTGCCAACAGTCTGGGGGCAGTCTACCCGGTTTCCGTTCCGGTTCGGGAATCTAGCCGAACTTCGGCAAGCGATACCACGGATTTGGAATTCGACACCAACCGTGCTGGGCTACAAGTGGATTACAGCACCGAAGCTTGGGCGGGGACCCTGACCGTAGGATCCCTTCTCAACCCCACTTGGGAGTATCCTGATGAAGATATCCCCACCTTAGAAGCCGAAAATACCCTGTTTGTCGAAGGAGCATTGACGCTCAGTTGGTAGTCGATGCGAATGAATCCATATTGCGAATGGTTCCACATTACGAATGATTCCACATTACGAATGAATCTATCTATTAAAAACACCATATGAGGAGTGACGATATGTCGAAGCAAATAAAACGCCGAACTTTGATTAAAAATTCGATGATGTTGGCTTCGAGCTATGCCCTATTGGGGGGATGTTCCAGCAGTGGCAGTTCATCAGGATCACAAACGCCCGCACCAGCGTCGACAGAATCGATCTTGGTGGTCGGAGCGGGAATGGCAGGATTGAGTGCAGCAAATGCGCTCCATGCCTTGGGGCACCAAGTGACAGTTTTGGAGGGTCGGAACCGTCTTGGAGGACGGATCTGGACCAATCGTTCGTTGCCGGGAGCCGCTTTAGATATGGGAGCTTCTTGGATTCATGGCATTGAGGATAACCCCATTGCGGATTTGGTCCGTCAACATAATATTGCGACGCTTCCTACCGATTACGACAATTCCGTGCTGTATAACTTTGATGGAACCCAGTTTTCCGATAGTGAAGAGTCGGTGATTGAAGCTCGATTCGAATCGGTGTTGGAAGAAACGGTCATAGCGAACTGCATCGGCTCCGATTCAACGCTATCGCTGCAAGAAGCGCTCGACCCCATTGTGGCTTCCAAAAACTATTCGGACCAAGAACGATTGGAATTCAATTATGCGCTCAATTCTGCAATTGAACAGGAGACTTCCGGAGCCAGTTCAGATTTATCCACCTGCCATTTTTTTGCAGGCTCTGCCTTTGACGGCGAAGATGTGGTGTTTCCAGGAGGGTATGATCAAGTCATTAACCAATTGGCCCAAGGGTTGGAAATTCGACTCGAACACATCGTGCAATCAGTGGAATACAACGATGCTGGAGTGACCGTCACCACCGATCAAGGGGTGTTCCGTGGAGATCGTGTCATTGTGACTTTGCCGGTGGGAGTCCTCAAAAAGGGATCAGTGACATTCACCCCTGAGCTTCCCGCAGAAAAACAAGCTTCTATTGAAAAGCTGGGCATGGGGGTGCTCAATAAGGTGTATTTGCGCTTTCCCAATACGTTTTGGGATTCGGAAGAGTGGATTGGGCGTGTCCCGCAAAATCATGGAGAATGGGCAGTCTGGTTCAACCTCAATCATTATATCCAAGACTCGATTCTCTTGGCCTTCAATGCCGCCGACTTCGGAAGGAATGTGGAAAGTTTGAGCGACGACGATATCACCCAAGCCACGATGGAAATGCTTCGAACGATTTATGGGGAATCCATACCAACTCCGGAAGGGACGTTGATCTCCCGGTGGGCATCGGATCCATTTGCCTACGGATCCTATTCTTATATGGCCACCAACGCTACATTGGAGGACCGCGATGTGCTCGCTGCCCCGGTTAACAATCGACTGCTGTTTGCAGGAGAAGCCACGTCATCCTATGCTTCCACCGTACACGGTGCTTATCTATCCGGCCAACGTGAAGCCCAACGCATTGATCCTCGCGTGAGTGCTCGACAATTGACTTCGGCGCGCACCCGACCATTGTGGAAACCCCGCAATCGGCCAATAGTGGCAAGAGGGCTATGATCACGGAGAGGCTTCTGTCATGATAAGAGAGCGAATTTGTTGTTCCGCATCATTGGCAGAGAAAGGTTTCATGATACAAGCGCGGATGCCAATCTCCTCAAGCGCTTCAGGGGTGATGGCTTCGCTGAAGCCGGTGGCTAGAATGATCGGGAGGTCGGGGCGTATTTTTAAGAGTTCTTCACTCAATCGAAGCCCCGTCATTTCCGGCATGGTTTGGTCGGTCAGTACAATATCGAACTCATCGGGTTGAGCACGAAACAAATCCAGGGCTTTGGTGCTGCTTGTGATCGCAGTCACCGAATAACCTCGCCGTTCCAGCACCTTTTTTTCTACGCGTACCAATTCTTCTTCATCATCCACCAAAAGAATTCGTGCACTCCCGGAATGCCCTGAACGAGAAGTGGGGCGTATTTCTTCGGTAGCCGATTCCACAATCGGAAAAAACACTTCAAAGGTGGTGCCGCGTCCCAGTTGACTGTCGACACGGATCACTCCATCATGACTTTTCACAATGCCATGCACCACCGAAAGTCCCATCCCACTTCCTTCACCAACCGGTTTGGTCGTAAAAAACGGATCAAAAATGCGTTGTAGTATGTCTTGCGGAATACCTGGACCTCGGTCTCGAATGATCAATTTCAGATAGTCGCCTGACGGGAGATTGAGACGGGTAGCTTGTTGCCCAACGAGGTCAATTTTTTGAAGATGGATTTCTAACATCCCCCCGGATTCCCGCATCGCATATCCTGCATTGGAACACAGATTCAACACCACTTGGCGAACCTGAGTTGAATTTCCTAGAATCGCATCGTGATTTTCCTGAACATTCGACTCAATGGTGATCGTGGTTGGTAGGGCCGACCGGATGATTTTAAGTGTTTCTTGAACCAGCGAACTCAACACCAAAGGTTGCCGAACGGCTTCTTCTCGACGACTGAAAGTTAAAATTTCACGCACGAGTTCCGCACCTCGATTCGTAAAACTGAGCAATTGCGACACTTCACGGTAGGCTGCACTTTCCTGAGGCAAGGACATGTGTAAGGTTTCCGCAGACATCATGATCCCTTGCAACACATTGTTAAAATCGTGAGCAATCCCACCAGCTAACGTTCCCATTGCTTCCATTTTCTGAGTTTGGCGCAGTTGGGTTTCCAGTTCCTTTTGTTCAGAAATATCTTGGAACACCCCAAACAAACGGACCACCGTTTCCCCTTCAAATTCAGGCCTTCCCAAGGAACGAACCCATAAGTGTTTGCCATGGGCGGTAATGAGGGGAAGCTCTAAATCAAAAGGGGTGCCTTGCAAACATTGCTTAACGGCATACCGGACAATGGGTTGCGCATCCGGTTCGTAAAACTCAATCGCCTTTTCCAAATCAGGGGGGGTGTCGGGGTCCAATTCATGGATACGATACACTTCTTCCGACCATCGCAGGGTTTGGGTTTTGAGTACGTATTCCCAGCCGCCGACCTTGGCCATGCGCCCAGCAGTCTTCAGCAATTTTTGGCTTTTTCTCAGTTGTTCTTCGGCCTGTTTGAGCAAAGTGATGTCCATGAATAAACCCGTCCACACTACCCCATCTTCGGTTGCCTGCGGAGTGGACTGTCCATGAAACCATTTGATTTTGCCAGAAGGGGTATGAAGTCGGAAAATATGAGACCAATGCGTCATGTTTTTTGCCGATTCCAAAATGGACTGATTCACGGATTCTAAATCTTCTGGCAATAGTTTTTCAAAGGCGAGACTGGCGTTTTCCATAATCGCTTGAGGAGGCACGCCATATACGGTTTCGGCATAGTCGCTCATGTAGGGGAAGCGGTAGGAGCCATCATTACAAAGCATGAATTTGTAAATCACCCCCGGCATGTTGGTCGCAATATCGGTGAGCAGTTTCTGGCTTTCTTCTAAGCTTTTTTTGGCCGTTTCATGTTCATTGATTTTCTGTTCTAACTGCCGATTAGCTTCTTCAACCTCTACCTTCCGCTGAGCAGTCGCTTTGAGTAATTTTCGAATATATATCAATGCTAAGGCAGTGCACCCCCAGGCGAAAGCCATGCCAACCAGCAGGAAGTTTTCCATCGCAGTGCTCCAGAAAGAGAGTTCTCCTTTCCAACTGTTAACACACTGGCCTGGTTTGGAAAAGCAATTGCGCGGGGTTATTTACGATCAAGAGGGAGCCGAAGCTGAACGGTGGTGCCGCCTTCGGGAGTACTTTGCACTATAATCTCTCCTTGATGGGCTTCCAGAATGCCCTGACTGACCGCCAGCCCTAAGCCGGAGGCCTCCGGCTGTTGTTTGGTACTAAAAAACGGTTCGAATATCTTAGGAAGGTCTTCATTGGAAATGCCTGTGCCAGTATCTTGAACTTCAATCACGCACCATGGGTCGTCGATAAAAGTACGGAAGATCAAGTGTTTGTCTGAGGCTTCTTGAAGGGCATAACGTGCGTTAGAAATAAGATGCCCTAGCACTTGTTTAATCTGATGGGGATCACAGACGACCAAAGGCAAATCGGGATCCAAGTCTAAGCCCACGTTCACGCTTTCCATTTGGAGCTGCACCCGAAACAGCACAAGTACATCATGAATGGATTGATTGAGATCGTTCTCCCATTGTTCCGAAATGCCTTTGGTCCATCCAAAGGAACGCAAATGCCGAATGATCCCAGAAGCGCGTTTGACTTGTTGCAAAATGGTTTGGAACGCGGATTTCACCTGCGGCATCGCCTGTTTCTTCAAATCATGCTGTCCGATCTCCGCAGCCAAGCTCATAATCATGAGAGGTTGGTTGATTTCATGTACGACACTGGCAGCCATTTCTCCCAAAGAAGCGAGCTTTGCAGTTTGGATGAGCTGATTTTGAAGGGTTCGCAATTCCGTGATTTCTCGGAGGAACAGGATCACTTCTTTTTCTCCACAAACCACGATTTGCATCTCATAATGATTCCACTTTCCTTGTTGATTCAGCATCTGATGCTCATGACGTGACACCGCTTCTCCAGCAAAGATCTGGTCAATCTTCTGTTGGGTGATTTTTACAAAATCCGGATAATCTGAAAACAATTCGTCAAGAGGTGTCCCAACTTGATCTTGAAGGTCAGGAAAGTCTTCTTTGGGATAGCAATAGAGTAAGCGGTAGTTGTGGTCCACTCCAAGCACGGTCTCAGGAATGGATGTCAGGATTGTGTGCAATTGCGATTGGGCACGAGATTCATTTTTCATGCAACGCTCTGGGCAGTGAGTGAATCACCTTCAAAAAAGTGTTAACACTTTTTTGATTATTTGAGGGGAAGCTTCGATCTGGTTGGAAGGCCGGTCTGATTTGGAAGGTCGACTCCCAGCAAGTGTTATCACTTTTATCATATTGTTTTTTTGGCGCAAGTCGGAGTTAACCTTTCCTATCCACTTGAATTTGAATGCGAATTGACTTGGAAACTGTTGCTCAACTCCTTCCTATTCAATCTCAGCTTGTGAATAAAAAGTTAGTGAAATATTATACTTTATTGTTTGAGGGTCATTTTACTCTTAAAAAAGACATTTTCAGAACGAGCAATAGCCCGTTGTGATTGACTTTCGTAGGAAATGTTCGCATAACTCGTCACTTCTTAAGTGACCGCGTGATTTTCAACCACATTATGAACAAAAAAGCAGAAAAGAGGATACGGATGGAGTTTGCAGGAGAGTTTGTAGAAATAATGGACACGACCCTTCGAGATGGAGAACAAACCCAAGGGGTTTCTTTCAATCCAGTGGAAAAATTGCACATTGCTAAGGCCTTGCTGCAATCTCTCAATGTGGATCGGATTGAAGTGGCATCAGCACGAATTTCCGATGGCGAGAAAGCCGCGGTGAAACGCATCACCGATTGGGCACAAAGTGCAGGGTATTTGGAACGAGTGGAGGTGCTAGGATTTGTAGATTTTCACAAAAGCGCGGATTGGATTCGCGAAGCAGGGGGCAAAGTAATCAACCTTTTGACCAAAGGGAGTGAACATCATTGTCATGGGCAACTGCGTAAAACCCTTTCTGAGCATTTGTCTGATATTAAAAAAACTGTGGCTTATGCGCAGCAACAGGGAATCAAGTCCAATATTTATCTGGAAGACTGGTCCAATGGCTATGCGGATAAACCCGAATACGTCTATGAGATGATGTCGGGATTGGAAGGTCAAGGCATCCAAAATTTCATGCTTCCCGATACCTTAGGCGTGATGTCCCCTGAAGAAGTGAAAACCGCATTGACCGATATGATGCAACGTTTCCCTTGGGCGACTTTCAATTTCCATCCCCACAATGATTACGGGCTGGGTACCGCCAATGCAATCGCGGCCGTACAAGCTGGAGTGCGGAGCGTTCACTGCACAGTCAACTGCTTGGGAGAACGGGCTGGCAATGCCTCCATTTCCGAAGTCGCTGTGGTTTTGCGCGATAAATTAGGTGTAAAAATTTCTCTCGATGAATCCCATCTTGGCCCTCTCAGCGAGTTGGTCGAAAACTTTTCAGGCAAACGGATCGCAGCCAATGCTCCTATTGTTGGAGAAGATGTCTTCACTCAAACCAGCGGCATCCATGCGGATGGCGACAAAAAAGGCGGACTCTACGAAAACCCGATCCGCCCCGAACGTTTCGGGCGCAAACGCTCTTACGCTTTAGGAAAAATGAGCGGAAAAGCCTCTCTCATCAAAAACCTAGAACAATTGGGTCTACAACTCTCCGAAGAAAATTTGAAAAAGGTGCTCGACCGCATTGTCGAACTGGGCGACCACAAAGAAACCATCACAATGGCCGATCTGCCATTCATCATCACCGACGTCTTGGAGACCTCTCAAGTTCAGCGCATGCAATTGCTCCATTGCAACCTCAGCAGCGGTTGGTCGGTCAAATCCACGGCCTCGATTCACGTGAGTTTAGACAACGAGCTGTTTTCTACCACGGGTGAAGGAACCGGAGGATACGATGCATTCATGAATGCCATGGAAAAAGTGTTGGATGCGAAACAAATCCAATGCCCGAAGTTACTCGATTATCAGATCCGTATTCCCAAAGGGGGGGACACCAGTGCGTTGACAGAAGCGACCATCACTTGGGAAAATCGTGGGCGCCGCTTTAAAACCGTGGCTGTGGATTCCGATCAAGCTATCGCTGCCGTCCGAGCTACGATGAAAATGCTCAACCTCATTCTCATGAATGTGAACATTTCCCCGCTCAAAGTCGCGCACGGCTAATGCGTACCTGAAAGGATCGCCGCTTTGTCGTCAAGGAAAGCGGCGATGCATTAAATGTAAGAAACCCCAATCACCTCGACTACCCCACTGGAATCGACTCGAAACGATTTTCCCACTCACTGATTCACACACTCATATAGGATAGGAGGTGACATGGCTTGGCCTTATCGTACTCGTCTCATTGGCTTCAGCATTTTACTGTGGCTGCTCACAGTGCTTCCCACGGGAGCGCAAAACCGAAATTATGGGATATTGAATCAACCCGCTCCCACCCTGGGAGTGAAACAATGGATGCAATTGCCCGCAGACAAAGAAATCTTGGATGTCAGCGATTTCAAAGGGAAGGTGGTGTATCTGTATTGCTTTCAAAATTGGTGTCCTGGGTGTCATTCTCACGGATTCCCCACCCTACAAAAGCTCCAAGCGCATTATAAAGATGATCCGAATGTGGTGGTTCTTGCCGTGCAAACCACCTTTGAAGGGTTCTGGACCAACACTTTTGAAAACATTCCCAACATTGTTGAGGAATACGGACTTCATGACATTCCGATTGGACAAAGTGGTAGCGAAGCAGAACGCTCGATGCTCATGCGCAACTACCGCACCGGTGGCACGCCGTGGACGATCATCATCGACCGTCAAGGGATCGTGCGATACAACGACTTTCACATCAACCCTCAGGCTGCCATCGAAGGCATGGATTACTTGAAGGAAAATTCGTAACCCTATGGAGAGGCCCCATGTTCCCTAACTTTTCTCAGTTATTCTTTGGGCTTTTAGCCCGACACACGAAAAGACCACTTTCCTTCGCATTGCCTGCGAGATTGTCTTTCGAACGAATCCGTGAGGTGGGTGGACTCGCATTTTTATTCAGTTTGTTGCTGGGCTCCATGCTTTTGTGTTGCGGATTATCTTCAGCAGAAGCCGCTGAAGAGCAGAAAAAGTACAACCGCTTGGTCCATGAAAAAAGCCCTTATTTGCAGCAACACAAAAACAATCCGATTTGGTGGTACCCCTGGTCAGAGGAAGCCTTTGCTGCCGCACGCGAAGAAGGCAAATTGATCTTTCTTTCAATTGGGTATTCCACATGCCATTGGTGTCATGTGATGGAAGGCGATTCTTTTGAAAATGAAGAAGTGGCCGAAGTGCTCAATAAAAATTTCATTGCGGTCAAAGTGGATCGAGAAGAGCGTCCGGATGTCGATCAACTGTACATGAGTGTATTGCAAGCCATGACGGGCGGCGGAGGATGGCCGGTTTCGATGTTTTTGACTCCGGATCGCGTTCCCTTTATGGGAGCCACATTTGTTCCCAGGGCACAGTTCCTCGCGTTAATGCATCAAATCCAAGGAGTTTGGACCACCGACCGTGGACAGATCCATCAGATTGGCCAACAGGTCACTGGATGGTTACAACGCCGGGCGCAACAGGGGTTTGTGGATGCTCCCATCCCCGAGGAAGAGGTCTTCCAACAATTTTTTACCCAACAAATCCGTTCCTATGATCCAGAATATGGTGGTTTCAGCACCTCTCCCAAGTTTCCCAGCCCGATGCGGTTGAACATGCTGTTGCGTATTCATAAACGCACCGGAGAACCAGAAGCGCTTGAGATGGTGGAAAACACCTTAAACGCGATGGCGCGTGGCGGTATCTACGACCAATTGGGTGGGGGGTTCCATCGTTATTCCACAGACCGCCGGTGGCATATCCCGCATTTTGAAAAGATGCTTTATGACAATGCCTTGCTCACAACAGCCTATCTGGAAGCATATCAGGTGAAACCCAATCCGGAATATGAACAGGTGGTGCGTGGTATCTTAGCCTATGTGCTGCGTGATATGACCCATCCCGAAGGCCCCTTTTATTCTGCTGAGGATGCCGATAGCGAAAAAGCCGAAGGCAAATTTTACGTGTGGAAAGAAAAGGAGCTGAAAGAAATCCTGAGCAAAGAAGAGTTCCAAAAAATCGTCGACGTGTACCACGTGACGGCTGCTGGAAACTTCAATCCGGATGCACGAGTGACCGCTTTGGAAGAACAAGCGGGATTGAAATCCGTTCATGAATCGAATGCTTTTTATGTGGACCTGAAGGCTCCTCTTCCTGATGGCAAAGACAAGGTCCTAGAACAAGCTCGCAAAAAGCTATTTGATGTGCGGGTCAAACGCATTCGTCCGCATTTAGATGATAAGATCTTAACTGCCTGGAACGGTTTGATGATCTCTGCCTTTGCCAAAGCCTACCAAGTATTGGGAGACGAAATTTATCTAAACACAGCTCGCAAATCCGCTCGTTTCCTACTCACTCATCTCCGAACAGACGATGGCACGCTCATGAGACGCTGGCGGGATGGCGATGTGCAACACACAGCTTATTTGAATGATTATGCGTTTTTCATTCAAGGCCTGTTGGCGTTGTATCAAAGCGATTTCGACCCTGCATGGCTCACTGCCGCGTTGGACCTCCAACAACGTCAAGATGCCGCGTTGCTCGATCCTAAAGACGGCGTGTATTACTTCAGCGATACCTCCGATGCCACTTTGCTCCAACGGAGCAAAACCTTAGCCGACACCGCACTGCCTTCAGGAAATGCGGTTGCTGCCTTGAACCTCCTCCAGTTGGCGGACTTTACACTTAAACCCGAATTGAAACAAAAAGCCGGAAAGATTATTGCTCATCATGGACTCCAAATGATGGGAGCCGCCGCTTCCTATTCGCAAATGCTGATTGCGTTGGATTATCTGTTGGATCGTTCTAAAGAAGTGGCGATCATTGGTGCGCCGGATCACGAACACACGCAAGCAATCGTGCAGTATTTGCATCAGGCTTTTTTGCCCAACAAAGTGATTGCGATCAGCCCTCCTATCCTCGACGATCCCGTGCCTGCCGATGCATTACCCTTGATTGTGGGCAAGCCCATGGTCAAAGGCAAACCCACTGCCTATGTGTGTGAAAACAACATCTGTCAGCTACCTACGAGCGATTTGCCAAAAATTCAGGAAATGGTGAACGATCACCATGCATATCAAATGGAAAAGCTATAGCGATGACGCGTGTTGAAACGTGAAAAGACGGACCCGACAAGCACGGGTCCACTTTTTTATTTTCGGGGCGGGTCTTTTTCAGGGGTGGCTTGTGGGGCGGGTTGCGGCTGAGGCCCTTGTTCGGATTCTTCAGGATCTTTCACATCAATGCGTTCTATCAACCAAACGCCATCGTATTTGATGAGATGAAACACTTCGATTTGGTTGTAAATTTTATTTTGAGCACCCACCCGACTTTCCATCACCGCAATGGCGGTATCGTCTTTGAGCGTGATGGTTTGGATCGGCCCGCCCAAATGGATGTACGCGAGGCGTTTCAACACCGGGGTCACTTTTTCCACCCACGCTTCTTTGGTTAGCCCTTCCCGCAATAAAATGGTGGTCACATCGGCAGCTTTTGCATTGTTTTGTCCATAGTAGCCAGTCCATTGATAAATACTTCGCGACACCGCGACTTTTTCGGGATCGGATAAATAATTTTGTGCTAGACCCACACCTGCCATGAGGCATATCAGGGCGAACCCCACACATGATACTCGCATCGATGATTTCATTCGTTGTCCTTTCAGTTTTTCTTCCAGCCCGATGGGCAATGAGAGGCCGGAGCCTCTATCGAAACAGGCGTCTTGTATAGAAGATTGCTCCGATAGACTCAATTCTGAAAAATAAACCCCTTCCGATCACAGCAAACTATCTTGACTTTCCTCAGTGGAGACCCAAAAATTGTTGGTTTAACTTCTTTCCGTTTTTCACCCCCGCGGGTATCCGCGCAATTCTCTCCGTCTCTCAGTCGAGGTTCCCATGTTAGAAGATCGCCTACTTACCAGTCTCACTTTTGATGACATTCTATTGGTGCCGAATTACTCCGAGATTTTACCCTCGGCAGTAGATGTGAAAACCCGACTCACCCGAAACCTCACCCTCAACATACCCCTCATCAGTGCGGCCATGGACACGGTCACCGAATACCGTACCGCCATCTGTATGGCCCAAGAAGGCGGCATCGGAATCATCCATAAAAACATGAGCATTGACGAACAAGCCATGCAGGTGGAACGGGTTAAACGTTCCGAGAGTGGCATGATCACCAACCCGATCACGGTTGCCCCCGAACAACCCGTTCGCGATGCCATGGACTTGATGGACAAATATCACATTTCCGGTGTCCCAGTGACCCAGGGCAAAGAACTGGTGGGCATCTTGACCAACCGTGATTTGCGTTTTGAAACTAATTTTGAACAACATGTCGGTGACGTGATGACCAAAGGTCGCGATAAACTGATCACGGTTGCCCCTGGAATCGACTTGGAAGATGCAAAAAAATTGCTTCACCAGTATCGCATTGAAAAACTCTTGGTCGTGAATGATGATTACGACCTAGTCGGGTTGATCACGATCAAAGACATCGAAAAATCACGCAAATACCCCAATGCCAACAAAGACGAAAAAGGACGTCTGCGTGTGGGAGCCGCTCTTGGAGTTTCTGAAGACCTAATGGAGCGTGTGGAAGCCCTAAAAAATACAGAAGTGGATGTGGTGGTGGTCGATACAGCTCATGGTCATTCCAAAGGGGTGATCGAAAGCGTGAAACGCATCCGATCAAACTTTCCCAACCTTGAAATCATTGCAGGCAATATTGCTACCGGCGAAGCAGCAGAAGCTCTCATTCGTGCGGGAGTGGATGCGGTGAAAGTGGGCATTGGCCCGGGGTCGATCTGCACCACTCGGATTGTAGCAGGAGTGGGCGTCCCCCAGATCACGGCGATTGACAGCGTGCTTGCAGTGACCCAAAAATATGACATCCCCCTGATTTCCGATGGAGGTATCAAGTTTTCGGGCGATGTGGTGAAAGCATTGGCCGTAGGGGCACACTCTGTAATGATCGGAAGCGTGCTTGCAGGAACTGCCGAAACCCCAGGACAAGTGATTTTGTATCAAGGTCGTCGTTACAAACTATATCGTGGAATGGGGTCCATTGGTGCCATGAAAGAAGGCAGTAAAGATCGCTATTTCCAAAATGAGGTGGAAGAAATGAAACTCGTTCCTGAAGGCATCGAAGGACGATTGCCCTATAAAGGCCCTTTGGCGGAAACCTTGCACCAATTGTTGGGTGGTTTGCGCTCTGGCATGGGGTACACCGGCAGCAAAAGCATTGAAGAACTACGCACCAAGACGCGGTTTGTTAAAATCACTTCAGCCGGTTTACGAGAAAGCCATGTGCATGACGTGTTCATCACCGAAGAGGCCCCGAACTACCCATCTGATCAAATCCACCAAGGGTGAGTGAGACATTTATTGAGTGAGAAATCTATGAAGTTGAGCTTAGTGAAAATCAGCGGAATGCTAATCGCTTTGCTGTTGGGAAGTTGTTCGCTGCACTTCCGAGAAGGTCAAAACCTGGAAGAGAAACGACGCTGGGAAGAAGCATCGATTGAATACCGTTTGGCTTATGTGGAAGATCCCTTTGACGGGGATGTGGTATCGTCTTTGGAACGAGTCAACAAGGAGGTGGCTCGTGAAAACTTAGATCGTTACAATGCCTACTTAAAAGAAAAAGAATTCCGAAAAGCCTTTCGGCGTTTAGAAGCCGCTGCGTTACAAGATCCCTCCATTCTCAGCATTCCCGAAGAACAAAACCATTGGCAGAAAGTTCTGATTGCTGGAAAAATTGATTTTCAGTTCGACCGCATCAGTGCCAACATCCGTTTAGCGGACCAGATGCAGCTGCAAATTCAAATCAATTCGCCGTCGGGCAAAATCCTCACTGCGGATATCTCCAATGAAAATGGGATCTTTTTTGTCGAAGATTTGCTCTACAAGAAATCTTTACAGGAATTGCCGCTTTATTCCATTCATGCCATTGGATTGCGGTTGGTCACACAAGCCTCTGTGCAGCGAAGCAAGAAAGATTTCCGGAGGTTTATTTACTTCCGATCCTTGGCTCCCAACCAAATCACGGGGCAACTCCAAGCCAATGTCGAGGCCCTCCCTCAAAGTGTCATGGAAGACCGAGCTTTGTTGCTCCAAGCCAAAGGCACGTCAGGGGAACCCTGGTTTCCACCCGCATTGGTGCGCTACACGCTCAATTTTCAAGGAAACACCATTCGAGTGAAGTCGGCAGGAGACCACAAAGATTTTTTGCCGGATGTACTGTATGTCAATCAAAATCAAAAAAGGGCGTTTGTGGATTTTGGGGTATATCAGTTGAATCTCAATCAGCAAGCACGCCGATGGAGCATTCAAAAAGTTCCGTATTTGGTCAAAGAGGATGATTATTTCACTGAATTTTCTAAAAACCTCGCATTGTTCCCGTATTTCTTTTACAGCGATGGGGTGTACCGCTACCTATCAGCCAAATAGCTATCATGAAAGCATTCCTATCCTTTTTATTCTGCTTCTTTGGAGCCATTGCCGCAACAGCAACGCCAGGGGTGTTTGAGCGGGAAGTGGTTTTGGGAAGCCATCAGCCACTCTCTGGCCCGGCTTCCGAATTTGCAGTGATCAGCCGTAGTGCGGAGGCATACTTTCAATATATCAACGACCAAGGAGGGGTGCATGGACGCCTCATTCATTATCACTATTTGGATGATGCGTTTCAACCATCACAAACGCGGAACGTGGTGCGGCAACTGGTACTCCGGGATCAAGTGTTTCTGATGTTCAATGGGTTGGGAACCTCCACCCATGCGGCTGTTTCGCCATGGCTTCAAGATTTAAAAGTGCCTGACTTTTTTGTTGCATCGGGCAGTGAGCAGTGGACCAAACCGACAAAAGAGACCGTATTTGGTTTCTATCCAACACCTCAGGTAGAAGGCCGGGTGCTGGGCAAATACTTGGCAGAAACCCATCCGCGGGAACAGATCGTGGTGTGGCATCAGGATGAACCCGATGCAATAAGCACCTTTCGCCATCTGACAAATACACTGGCACAGCAGAATAGGGTGGTTCGCGCTATCAAACATCCCACGTTTGGTTGGGATGTGCAGAAAGCAGTAGAAGAAATCCAGAAGCGTGCCCCCCAAGTGTTGGTTGTGTTGACAGTTCCTCAGGTGGCAGTGGCCTTTTTGCAACAAGCCTACGAACAGGGCCTGCAAACTAAGATTTATTTAGGACATGCATTGGCGGATAGCCGCCTCCCAGAATGGGTGGGAAAGAATGCCTCGGAAGGAGTTTCGGTAGTGGCGGCATACCCTTTGGCATCGCAAACGGAAGATCTGGGGATTCGATTGCATCAAGCCATTTTATCAGAATATGCTCCACAATTGACGATGAATCGTTGGACGATTTATGGCCATGCAGTGGCAGAAGCGATGGCTGAAATTTTATATCGCTCGGGTCGGGATTTGACCCGTCACCAGGTGGTTTCCACAGCAGAACAAGTGACACAGTGGAAAGGCGTATTGACCCCACCAATTGATCTCTCCCCTCAGAATCACCAAGCTGTGAACGCCCTTCGCATCGCCCAAGTGAATCAAGGCAAGTTTACATTCATTTCCGATTGGATCCCTGCATACGGTAATTAATATACAAACTAATACACAATGACCCAAATCCTGCCTTACCCTTGGGAGTCTGCCGATATTTTGCTGTTGAAGGAAGCGTTTCATCATGGCGCTTCTATCGCCTTTCCTACCGAAACGTTTTATGCTTTGGGGGGCAATGCGCTTCACGAATCTTTGGTGCAGCGAGTGTTTGAGATCAAGCAACGTCCATTTGAAAAAGCCCTTCTACTGCTTGTGGATGATGCTTGGCTTGCCCCAGTCGTTCCTACTCTCCCTCCTTTCACGCAAAAGCTCATGAGTGAGTTTTGGCCAGGTCCGCTTACTGTGATCATTCCCGTTCCCCCCAATTTGCCAGACTTTTTACATAGTGTGCATCAGACGATTGCGATTCGTTATTCGAACTCCCCTGTAGTGCAAGCGTTGCTGGAAGTAGGCAATTGCCCGTTGATTGGAACCAGTGCGAATCTCAGTGGAAAGCCCCCCTGTCACCAAGCAAGTGCTGTGTTGGAACAGCTTGGAAGTCAGGTTGACATCGTGGTGGATGGAGGAACCAGTCCAGGGGAACAACCTTCCACCATCATCAACAGTACCACCACCCCTTTTGAAATCGTCCGATACGGTGCTGTCCCCGAAAAACAATTGGCCAACTACCTCAAATAATTGGAATCACATAAGATAGAAGACCCCACCTTGCTAAAGTTGCCCGATCGATCAGGTGTCAAATGGAGCAATTTTTAGCTCTTTTAAGTTCGTTTCATGAGATGGTTCAAGCCCTCAAACGCAAGATTCAAGTCGCTGAGAAGATTCAAGTCGCTGAGAAAGTAGCGCAGGGCGTGCTCTCAACGGAGGTTCAGCCTGCTTCAGAAAAAGATGTTCTGGGCATTGCCTTGAAGAAAATGATTGGGAACCTGAATGAGAGCATGATGCAAGTAATTGATTCGGCTGAAAAAAATGTGAATGGTATCAAAGAAATTGCCAACGCGAACCAATTGATTGCCAATAGTGCATCAACTCAGGCCTCCGCATTGGAAGAAGTCACAGCAACTATTCATCAAGTCGCAGCACAAGCCCAATTGACGGCGAACAATTCCTCGCAAGCACGACAGTTGGCCTCGGTTGCCCGGGAAAAAGCCAATGAAGGGAATACACAGATGCAATCCGTGTTAGAGGCAATGGATAAGATCAGTCATACTTCTGAGGATATTGCCAAAATTATGAAAACCATTGATGAAATTGCATTTCAAACCAACTTATTGGCGATCAATGCGGCGGTGGAAGCAGCACGAGCCGGACAACATGGAAAAGGATTTGCCGTGGTTGCAGAAGAAGTCCGCAATTTAGCCCAACGGAGTGATGCAAGTGAATGAGCACTTTTCCAACATCAATGAGACCACACAACAAAATGCTCAGTCTTCCGAAGAAACCGCAGTCACCAGTGCTAATTTGTTGCAGCAGTCCGAAGATTTGAAAGGCTTGGTAAGCCGTTTCCAACTGCGAATGCAGCCTTCAGCAGCTTTGGGAACCATGATGGACCACTCTGCTCCCCAGGAGCATGCCTTGTCCATTTCTGATTTAGTAGTGAATGCGGATATCCCAGCACCAATTCAACCAACATCGCCCACTGGTTCCGAGAAACCCATATTAACGGATCAAGACTTTGGCCGGTTTTAGTTGGATGGCCGGTTTTAGTTGGATCGCTGGTGTAAGCAGGCGGGTGGCCAGTTTTAGTTGGGTGTCTGGTGTAAGTAGGCGGGTGGCTAGAAATTTTGGATGAGTGAATGAGTGAATGAGTGAAAATGATTTACTATTTCTAGTGTAAAAAATTGTAACGTTTTCATTTTTTATGAAGACTGTAAGTTGTTAATATTAGAAGATATTCATTTACCTCGAAATTTATTTTGACAAAAAATCGTAACGTCATTACTCTTTTGCTAAGATTGTCGAAAAATTGAATGAAAAGGAGGATCCAATCATCTTTCATCCATAATCCAGGAGTTATGGCTAGAGCAACATTAAAAACAATTGCCCAGCACACAGGGCTTTCCATCACCACCGTGTCTCGGGCTTTGAAGGATGGCCCCGAAGTGAAACCCAATACGATTGCGGTGGTCAAAGAAGCTGCGGAAGCACTGGGATATCGCCCGAATGCGAGTGGTTTGAGCTTGCGAACCGGGAAATCGTTTGTCGTTGCAGTGATTTTACCCGTGCCTCGCCCAGGCGAAGTCTTAGGAGATATTGGGTCCTTGCCTTTGATGGAAGGCCTCACTTCTACCCTCAAGGATTCCCCTTATCATCTCACCATCATTCCCAAACGGGCAGAAGAAACCGAGCTGGAAGCCGTGAGTTATGTGGTGGAGAACGAAATCGCGGATGGCGTGATCATCACCACCACACGTCCCCAAGACGAGCGTGTGAAATATCTGCTAGAGAAACAGTTCCCCTTCGTGACCTTCGGACGCACAGAACTCAGTAGCGCCCATCCTTACTATGATGTGGACAACTATGATTTTGCCTATGAAGCCGCCAAACGATTGATCGGTTTGGGGCACCAACGGTTATTGATGGTCACTCCTCCCATTGATTTCATGTATAGCTGGCATCGCGTGTGTGGTTTCCGGCGTGCGTTGATGGAAAATGGTCTCGATTTCGATCAATCGCGCGATATCCTGCTAGAAACCAGTGCGCTGGACTACAAAGATTTTGCCTTTCAATTCGCTTCATCCCCAAAGGGTCCGACGGGGTTCATTTGCACCAGTGAACTCTCGGCTTTAGGCATTCTCACAGGAGTTCAATCGGCAGGAAAAACGATTGGTCGCGAGGTGGATGTCGTGACCCTCGAAACGTCAAGCCTCCCGGCTTTTTTTAATCCTCCTCTCACCGGCTATTTCCAAGATCTTCATGTTGCCGGTCGCCGTCTCGCCGAAATCATGCTCAAGGTATTGGAAGGAGAGGATCCCGCCCAACAAAATCTTCTGGAACGCGTTACTGTTGTAGAGCGGTAATACTGTTCTTGGTACCTTATCCAAAATAAGCAAATGATTATTCTCAATTTGTTTGCTTATTTTTTCCATTTCTCCATTGTGCTTTTCGGATTCCTTCCTTACAACTCTCCTTTTCTTAGAAACAAAATCTGTTTTTTCATCACTTCGCCTCATTGGAGCTTTCCTATGCCGTCTCCCGTGATTACCGTCGATCAAATGAATAAATCGTACCCTTCCTTGAAGGCAGTGAATGACCTCAGTTTTGAGGTGCAAGCTGCTTCATGTTTTGGCTTTTTAGGACCGAATGGCGCGGGGAAGACCACGACCATGAAAATGCTGTATGGCAAGGCCCTGCGCGATTCCAAGGATGGTGGGGAAGTCAACGTATTTGGATTTGATCCAGCTGTCGATGAGTTGAAAATCAAAACGTTGTTGGGAGTGGTCCCCCAAGAAGACAACTTGGATGAGGAACTCGACGTGCTGCAAAACTTGACGATCTATGCTCGCTTTTATGGACTGCCCACATCGGAAGCGGCATCTCGAATCGAAGATCTGATCAACTTCATGGAACTCACAGAAAAAAAACAGGTACGGATACGCGAGCTTTCGGGTGGAATGAAACGACGCTTGGTGATTGCACGAGCCTTATTGCACTCACCTAAATTGCTAATTCTAGATGAACCCACTACCGGGCTGGATCCTCAGGTGCGCCATCTCATCTGGTCGAAAATCCGAGAACTCAAAGAAAATGGGGTGACCATCTTATTGACGACCCACTACATGGAGGAAGCCTTTCAGATTTGTGATCGGATCATCATCATGGATCGGGGAACCAAACTAGTGGAAGGAGAGCCACAGGAATTGCTGGATGCCCATGTGGAGCAGTTTGTATTGGAAATCCGAAACTTCAAAACCCATGACGCACGGATACCTGAAATCGATTCCGAGATGATCCGCAAAGACGATTCTCACCAAATGCCGTTGTTTTACTCCAATGATTGGACGGCACTTAAAAATTTATCCAGCCATTGGCAACGCGGTGAATACCACCTTCGCCAATCCAACCTGGAAGATCTATTTCTTAAAATTACTGGGAGGTCCCTCAATGATGACCAATAATCCACCGTCCCTACCCACTCGAGTGTATAGTATTTGGTTCCGTCATTTTACCGTGTACAAGCGGCATCTGTTGAGCAACGCGTTTCCTCCATTCTTCGAGCCACTGATTTTTATAGTCGGGATTGGTTTGGGTTTAGGAAATTATGTCGAAACCATGGATGGGGTGCCATACATTCAATTTTTAGCCCCCGGCTTGCTATTAGTTCCAGCCATGTTCGTCTCTTCATTCGAATGCACCTTGGGAACGTTCATTCGTCTTGAATTCGATAAAGTCTATGATGGGATGCTGAGTGCCCCTATGAGTATCCGAGATGTCTTCATCGGAGAAATCCTTTGGGCAGGTACCAAAGGAGCGTTTTTTGCGTTTGCTGTTCTATTGGTGGTGTCCTTGTTTGGGATTTTACCGCTATCAGCTTACTATTTTGCACCTCTACTGGGATTCCTCACGGGGATCTTATTTGCAGCCATTGCCTTGCTGTTCACCTCTTACATCACTACCATTTCCCACGTGAATTTTTTCCTGACCGGGTTTTTATCGCCGATGTTCTTTTTTTCCGGTGTCGTGTTTCCGATCAGTGATCTGCCTGCCGTCCTTCTGCCGTTGGTTGAAGCATTTCCTTTAACCCATGTCGTTCGATTGCTCCGGGATATTGCCGCTGCCCAAATCACTCCCACCATGCTCTGGGATATTTCCTATTGTGTGATTGTCACATGGGGAACTGGCGCTTGGGCTATCCATCGTTTGCAAAAACGAATTACGGATTGATATCAGAAAAATCCTCATTGATGTCACAAACTCAAACTCTCAATCGTCATTCGGGTATCAGTTTAATTGTTTAAACTGGAGCCACTTGGAAAAGTGGAGGATCCTCTTAGCCAACACAACGCATCTCAACAGGGGAAGCGTTTGAAACTAAAAAGGAGAAGAATGAACGATACAAAAGCAGTAAGTTATGAACAGGAAATCCCTGAGGTTCTTAAAGCAATGGCCCAGGTTCATGAGGTGATGAAGGAGTATGGGGTGGATCGCCCCTTGAGCCACTTGATGCTTCTACGAGCCTCGCAAATCAATCGTTGTGGATATTGTGTGCAGATGCATACACGGGAAGCACGGGAAGATGGAGAAACCAGCGAACGGCTGGATCGATTGATTGTGTGGGATCAAGTCAAAGATTTCAACGAAAGAGAAAAAGCCGCGTTGGCCTGGACAGAAGCCCTGACAATTCTAGATCACAAAACGGACTTGGGCGTTTTACGCGGGCGGTTACGAGAACATTTCTCTGAAAAAGAAATCGGTGTTCTCACGGCAACCGTTGCGATGATCAACCTCTGGAATCGCATTGCCATATCACGCCACTAGATAAGGTAGATCGAGATTAGATAAGGCAGATCGAGATTAGATAAGGCAGATCGAGATTAGATAAGGCAGATCGAGGAATGATACGAGGAACGATATAGGGCAGGGTTGCAATGCTGGATCATGAGATTTCGGAAACTTTTGAAGAGATTCGCCCCCATTTGTTGGGGCTGGCTTATCGCATTCTCGGTTCTTTTGCCGATGCTGAAGATGCGGTACAAGATACCTACCTCAAATGGGCAAAGGCAGATCAGGACACTATCGAAAATACGAGATCGTGGCTGACGACTGTGTGCACAAGGCGGTGCTTGGACTTGCTTCGTGCTGCGAGCCGTACTCGTGTCAATTACGTGGGAGTCTGGCTCCCCGAACCGATCCATACCCCTATCGAAGACGATGCCTTGGCTCGGTTGGATCTGGACTCTTCGTTGACGACCGCGTTTCTGGTGATGTTGGAACGCTTAACTCCCAAAGAGCGTGCCGCGTATCTTCTATATGAGATCTTTGAGGTCGCATACCCAGACATTGCAAAAATGCTGGAGATCCAAGAAAGCACCTGCCGTAAATTGGTGTCTAGAGCCAAAATCAATATCGGTCAAGCCAAGGTGCGGCATACCACTCCCTTGGAAAAGCAAGATCAATTTCTGGCGGCCTTTAAAATCGCGATTGCAGAGGGGGACACTACCCCCCTCACCGCCCTGCTTTCGGATGATGTCCAGCTGAGTGCCGATGGGGGTGGGAAAGTCCCTGCAATTCCCAAAACGCTTCACGGAAAAACCCAAGTCACTGCCTTTTTGTCCAAGGTATTGAAACATTTCTGGAAAACTTATCAGTGGTATCCCACCGATATCAATGGCGCTCGTGGTGCGATTGTCAAGGAAGGCGATTCCATTCAAGCCACGGTTTCTTTTGCCTATGATGAGAAAGGCACCACCACCTACATCTATATCATGCGGAATCCTGACAAGATCCGTACACTGGATGCGGTGACAATCTACTAATGTGCCACAAACTCAAACCTTCCATAGCTTCCCTACCGTCGATTAGCACACATGAAGCAAATTTTTTCAGATTGGAGACTGCACAAGGCGGCTGAAGACTAGGGATCAATGCCATGTTTTTTGAGCAATTCCATCAATTGCTCGGCACGTTGTTTCTCTTGTTCTGCCTTTTGCTCAGCTTGTTCCACCTTTTGCTCAGCAAGTCGCTTTTCTTGTTCCGCCTTTTGCTCGGCTTGTTTTGCCTTTTGCTCGGCTTGTTTTGCCTTTTGTTCCGCTAGAAAGGCTTGTTCCTCGGCCTCCTGAACCCGCCGTTCTTGTTCTTGCAACTCTTCAAAATATTCGTCTTCGACCTCCATGTTTTGGCGGACCTCCGGTTCGGCATGGGCCTGAACCAAACGCCGTAACACTTTGCGATACTTTTCAGGAAACTGCGCATCGTCGATATCCAAGATGTGATGATCTTTAGTCACGACATAACTTTGATCGAACACACTCAGTAGTTTTTCTAAGTCGGTTCGCATCTCTTTTCGCAATTGAGGGATCTGAATGACAACACTGTCATGGGTTAAGCTTTCAATGAATTCTTCTTTTTCTTGGATGAGCTCTCCGGTGGCTCCATCCCAATAAGCTCGTTTGACCTGGATGATGGGAGCTTTAATCTGATCGAGTCGATGCCCAAGGAAGTAGATGCTCTGAATTGGCAAAGCATGCTTCATTTTCTGCTCACCCGCTTGCTCGACGACATTCTCTTTGTTGGCATATTGCATCCCTAAGTAGTTTCGGAATCGCATAATGTCCGTATGGAGTTTGGCCTTTTGGATTTCAATGATGACTTGTTTGAATTGTTGATTGGGTTGCCGGATTTTGGCGGCGAAATCCATACGATAGATGGTGAAGGTATAGGGATCGCGATAAGCGGAAGCCACGAATTCCTGAGGTTTGAACTCCAAATCGACAACATGTTCACCCAGAATTTCAGAGACGAGGAGAGTCGCGACCTCTTTATCTTCTAGGAGGTATTTGAAGACAACATCATAGATGGGATTGGCAATGAGCATCTTGTTCCTTTCTAAGCGCATGAAGCAAAGGGCAGCGTGATGATTTTATTATACCGCCAAATGGTAGGCATTCCTAATAGGGAGTGATTTGAATTTCCTTTCCTTTGATTACTTTTCAATCGAAACGTTACGATTTGAATCAAAAAATCGAAGAATGTCAAATTAATCAAATAATTTCATTTAGTTATCAAGATGATATTTTTTGATTTAAACACTTGACTTTCAAAATCGAAACGTTACAATTTAACTCAAGCTTGGATTGATGGAATGCGTCGTTTCAAAATTTTCAATTCAAGGGATTCGAATTTCAAAAAATCGTAACGTTACGATTTTTTAATAATGAACATCAACGAACTTCATTCACGGAACTAAGGGGGTATGGCTATGCAAGCAAAACTCATCAGACTCACGATCTGGACTACGGTCTTTATGACTTTCCTGTCTTCGCTCGCTTTGGCGTTTGATCCGAATAAGGTGGAAGGCTCGATCACTTTTGTCACAAACCGAACAGACTTGGTGGATTCATTTTACCCCAAGATCGCCGAGCAGTTTAAAAAGAAGTATCCGAATGTGGAAGAAGTCGAATTCGAAGCCATCCGCGATTACGATCCGGATCTGAGGGTGCGATTGTCTTCCAAGGAATATGGAGATGTGTTGTTAGTTCCCAATGGGGTGACTCGGGATCAATTGCCCGACTTTTTTGCACCTTTGGATGCCTTGGGTTTCAAAGGCCGCGTGCACTTTGAAGATTATCGAGCCTTTCAAGGCAAGATGTATGGAGTGGTTTCTGGCGTGACCGCCGAAGGGCTCGTTTACAACAAACAGGCATTTGCCAAGGCTGGAATTTCGAAGATGCCCACCCGCTTGGACGACTTTTATGCTGCTGCTCAAAAATTGAAAGACCAGGGAATTGTTCCCTTGGCAATCAACTTCAGTGCGCAATGGCCTTTGCAACAGTGGGATAAATTGGCCGTCACGATTTCCGGGAAGGGTGCTTACTGGAACACCTTAGTGAACACAGACACCCCATTCAATTCAGCTTCCCCTTATGGCAAGTCCTTTGAAATCTTAAAGACCTTCATTGACAAGGGATACACCGAACCCGATTTGATGAGCACCGATTGGGAACGCTCCAAAGTGGATGTCGCTCAAGGCAAATTCGGCATGTACTACTTGGGCAATTGGGTGATCAATCAAGTGATCGATAGCGGCGGTCAAGCAGAAGATATCGGTTTTGCTCCGATTCCCACCGACAATGGCAAACAAGTGAAAGCTCTGATGAATCCCGATTGGTTCTACGCAGTGAACAAGCACAGCGAGAACGTAGATACCGCCAAAGCCTTCGTCAAATTCATGGTGGAAGAATCGGGTTTCGATGACTTTTCTGGCTTCATTCCTCCGTTGAAAGAAAAGCAACCGGCCTTGCCTCAGTTGAAAGAGTTCATGGGATACAATCCGCAACTGGTTTACATCGTTCCGCAATCCGCCACGTTCACTAAAATTGCCAACAAAGCTCAGATCGACATCATGAGTGGAGGTTATATTCAACGTCTGATGCAGTCCAACAATTACGATCAAGCCGTCGCCAAGCTGAACCAGCGTTGGTCGAAAGCTCGTAAGAATGTGTTGGGCAAATAATCTTGATGGTCCTCCTCCAGTGGTTCCTCCTACCGCCCGATGCGGGTCGACAGTCACAGCCTCATGTCGAAAAGCAGTCTAGCGAAAACGGTAGGAGGTGCCCTTTTTTGGAGAAAGACACCACTGCTTCCACCTCACGGAGATCCCATGCCAAACGTCGCAGAAAGCAATATTGCTCAAGTACCCGCATCCCAAGGAGCCAAGGGGTTCACGGGAATTCGCATGACCGACAAGCAACAAAAACGCTTGTGCATCGCGGCCTTTTTAGTGCTGCCCCTCACCCTGTTGTGTGTGTTTTCTTTTTATCCGGCGTTGCAGTTGTTTCATTACAGCTTGACCGATTGGGATGGATTTGACCTCAGCAAAAACTATGTAGGCTTAGAAAACTATGTGGAAGTGTTCACCAACGAGGAGCTATTCAGCGTCTTTGCCAACAACATGTATTACTTCGTGGGTGGCGTGCTCCAGATCATGTTGGCTTTGTATTTCGCTGTGGTGCTGAATTCAGGATTGCGGGGGAAAAACATTTTCAAAGCCCTCTTATTTCTGCCGTTTGTCATGAATAGCGTGGCGATTGTGCTCATTTTCCGCGTGTTTTATCAGCCCGATGGCACCCTGAACACAGTGCTGGATCTCATGGGTTTGGGCATGTTGAAACAGAGCTGGCTCGGCAATCCTGCCGTCGTCAACTTCTCGTTGGCGTTCACCTCGATGTGGCGTTACATGGGGCTGAATTTGGTGATCTTTTTGGGAGCGCTACAATCCATTTCTCCCATTTATTATGAAGCGGCCAAATTGGATGGGGCGAATGAATGGCATCAATTTCGGTACATCACGCTTCCGATTCTTCGCCCGATATTAGGCATCAACTTTTTACTCACCATTTCGGGGGCCATCGAAGTGTTCGAGATCCCCTTCATCATGACACGCGGAGCCAATGGCAGCATGACGTTTGTGATCCAAACAGTGGAAACGGCCTTCCGCTTCAACAATGTGGGATTGGCTTCAGCAATGGCAGTCGTGTTGTTGGCCATCGTGATTGTGGTGATCTCAATCCAAAAGAAACTGTTTGACGGGGAGGCCAAATGACAACGAATCCAACCACGAGTCTAAAAAATTTGAATTGGAAGGTGCTGAATCCGTGGACGGTGTTCAAATATTGTACGCTGCTGGTGGGGTCGCTGGTGGTTTTGATTCCACCAGTGGTGGTGTTCTTCAGTGCGTTCAAGACCAAAGAAGAGTATCTGAACACCAGCCGGGTTGCGTTGCCCGAAAGTTTTCTCAACTGGGCTAACTTTGAAAAAGTGCTTTCCATCGGAAATCTCGACGAAGCCTTTGGGACCACCTTGCTCATCCTGTCATTGTCCCTGATTGGAAATACTTTATTGGGATCGATGGTGGCTTATATTTTAGGACGCTTCGATTTTAAGCTGAAAAATACGATTTTAGGCATGTATGTCGTGGCCATGCTCATCCCGATGGTCACGACCCAAGTGGCCACATTTCAGGTGATCAATGGGTTGGGACTCTACAACACAATCTTCGCTCCAATTGTGATGTACCTCGGAGCCGATGTGATGGTGATTTACATCTTTTTACAGTTTGTCCAAGGCATTCCTAAAGAACTCGATGAAGCAGCTCGGTTGGATGGAGCTTCTTATTTCCGTATCTATTGGTCGATCATCCTACCGCTACTCAAACCAGCGATTGTGACCGTGGTGATCATCCGCACCATTTACATTTACAACGATTTTTACATTCCGTTTTTATACATGCCGAGTCGGAAGATCAGTGTGGTCTCCACTGCCTTGTACAAATTCATGGGGCCGTTTGGTGCTCAATGGAATGTGATTTCCGCAGGCGTGATCCTCGTACTGATTCCGACCATTGTGTTGTTCCTCGTGCTGCAACGTTACATCTACGCCGGAGTCACTGGCGGAGCTGTCAAAGGCTGATCTGGAGAAACCTATGCACAACATCACCACCAATCGGTTGTACCGAATATGCGAATGGATCATGAGGTTGGCCACACTCAACGGTCTATGGCTGTTGGGAATTTTGATGGGATTGGGCGCGTTCGGTGTGATGCCCGCCACCACCGCAATGTTTGCTGTGGCTCGTGAATGGATCAAATCACCATCAGCAGATGTGAATGTGTGGAAAACCTTTCGTAACGCGTATCAACAAGATTTTTTGCGATCCAATACCGTAGGCGGACTTTGGGTTCTGCTGGGTGGGTTTCTGTGGATCGACTTCTATTATTTCCACAATCAAGAGGCCGTTGTGTTCCAAGTACTTTCGGTGGGGATCGTGTTGCTGGGTATATTTTATATGACGGCCTGGGGCTTTTTATGGGCGGTATTGGCTCACTACGACTGTTCTCTCAAACAGGTATTTCAAAACGCTTTCGTGACTGCATTGTTGCACCCATTCCATTCATTGAGCTTGTTGGCTGGGATGATTTTGATTGGTGGCATGACCTTACAGTTTCCGATTTTGTTCCTGTTTTTTAGTGGCAGCACCTACGCGTATCTAGCGATGTGGCTCGCGTATCGCGTGTTTATCAAATTACCCAACTCCGGTTTATCCGTCGCTTCTGTCTGAATCGACCTATACCTTGAAGCGTTCCTATCTAGATGGTTCTAGGGAGAGCAATTCTGTTTGGATAAACCACAAAGCATGCACAGGAGAAACATGTTTCCCAAAACACAATTGGATCAAGTGAAAAAAGAAATCAAACAAGAAGTATTGGAAGGCATTTTACCGTTTTGGGAAGGGCTACAAGACCCCGAATATGGAGGCTTTTATGGCTATGTTTCGCATGATGGCAAAACCGATGTGCAGGCCGACAAAGGAGCCATTCTGCATTCTCGGATTTTATGGACATTTGCCTCGGCCTACCGACTGTTTCGCCGACCCAATTATCTGAGCGTCGCCAACCATACCTACAACTATTTAATGGAACGGTTCTGGGACGATCAATTTGGTGGATTGTATTGGCAAGTCGATCATCAAGGTAACGTTGTGGAGCGTCGTAAGCATATTTATAACCAAGCGTTTGGGATCTACGGCCTCTCCGAATATGCTCGGTCCACCGGACATGAAGCGAGTTTGAACCATGCCATCCAACTCTACAAACTGGTGGAACGGCATGGTTACGATCCCCATCATGGAGGTTATTGGGAGACCTTCACTCGTGATTGGGAAGAAGATTATTCCGATGCATTCCATGAAATCGCAGCCACCGATAAATCAATGAACACCCACCTTCACATCCTAGAAGCTTACACGAATTTGTATCGAGTGTGGCCCGATGCCGCGCTGCGGGAGCGGTTGGTCCGTTTGATCGAGTTGCTGGTGGAAAAAATCCTGAAACCAGAGACGGCTCAATTTCATCTGTTTTTTGATCGAGCTTGGAAAGCCCAATCGGACGACATTTCGTATGGACACGATATTGAAGGCAGTTGGCTCTTGGATGAGGCCGCTCATGTGGTCGGAGATGCCCTGCTCATTCGGCGCTTACAAAAAATCACCTCACAAATGGCCCAACAGGTGGTTCGAGAAGGTGTGGATCACGACGGCGGGGTATTCAATGAGCTACACCATCATTATGTGATCGATGCAGACAAAGTCTGGTGGGTGCAAGCTGAGGCAATGGTGGGTTTTTATAATGCCTACCAAAACACCCGCAATTCGATATTTCTGGATGCTAGCTTGAATAGTTGGGCATTCATTAAAAACCATCTCATCGACTCCAAGCATGGCGAATGGCATTGGAAGCTCAATCGAAACCGACAAGCCTACGCAAATATGCCCAAAGTCGAGCCGTGGAAATGTCCGTATCATAACAGTCGTGCTTGCTTTGAGCTGCTCAGACGAATGCCAACGGATTTGTAATTGCTTCCCAACGCTTAATCGCAGTTCACCCAGTTGCGATTCCATTTATTGAAGAACCTACACCCTAATAATCATAGAATAATGAGGAAGGTATGAGCTTGATAAAACGTTTAATTTTGGTGGCAATAGCCTTAGGACTCGGAGGATTATCCGGAGTGCAGGCGAAAAAAGTCAACCTTGCTTTTGATTTTGAAGACCCCACAGCCTCGCTGCAATGGGGTGTGGATTGGGGAAACCATTTCACCGATCCAGCCGTCACTCGCAGTGATGATCTGTCACGCCCCCATAACACGGGTGCTTTGAAGATCAATGTGGCGTACCCCGGTGGAGGATGGGATGACGTGAATGTGACCATGCCCATCACGTCATTGGATTTATCCCGTCATGAACGTGTGGAATACGACGTGTATGTGCCAAATCCAGAGCAATTCACCGGAGAACTCACGTTACGCACATCACTCAATGATCCCTGGGCGCAAATGGATGTCAGCAACCTCGATTTAAAAAAAGCAGAGCGTGTGATGATCCATGGTCAAGAGTATGCGAAATGGCATCAAACGGCTTCCTTCGAAGCACTGGATACGGCTGCAAGCAATCGTCTCACGATTGGCCTCATTGGAAGGGGGAGCAAATACGTTGGGCCTCTTTATATTGACGACATCCGAATTTTGTTGCCTCAATCCACCACCTTGTTTGCAGAAGCCCCCATTGCTTTTGAAGAGGTGTCAGGATCGAAGTATCCGCTTACTGTGGAAGTGATCACTCCGGAAAACACACCAATCGCCCACGTGAATGCAATCTCAGCAAATGGCATTTCTATCCCCATGACACTGGGAGAAGACGGCAAATACCAGGGCGTTTGGAACACCGAAGCAGAAACCGAGGGGTACCAAACCTTCACCTTCCAGGCCGTGACCCAATCACAAAAAACAGTGTCTCAGCCATTGTCAGTGATCGTCCGAAATACAAAAACGCAGGTACGGATTCATCACCCGGTGCAAGACATGACCTTGTCGGGAAGTCCGACCGTATGGGTCACGGTGAACAACCCAGTCCATGCGATACGCCACGTTGTGCTCAAGCTGCATGATCTCAGCCTGCCCATGAAGTGGGTCGAACAAACAGCCGAAGGGATGGTCTACACAGCCACACTGGATACGACATCCCTTGCCGATGGTGTGTATGCTTTAACGGTGGCGGCACTCGATGCAGACGACTATACCACAACCGAAATGGTGGACGTGATTGTCAATAATGACGGCCCTATGGAGCAATTTGTGACCCGGAAAGGCACAAATTTTATGCTGGGCGAGCAACCATTTTATTACGTGGGCTGGAATGCTTACGACCTTCCTTTTAAAACTCCCAGAACCTTGGGTGCTCCGACTGTTGGCGTGGTTTATCCCAAGGAGGGTTCTCCCATCTACCAAAAAATCGAGGCGGGCACCGAGCTGAGCTTTGAAGCGCAAGTGGACCGGAGCATGATCGAAGCCCGACGCTTGGGACTGACCGTATTGCGCACTTGGGGATTCAACACTTCGATTGACGATCCGTATGCCTTTTACCAAAAACAAGAAGACGGCCAATGGGGCTTCCGAGAATCACAATTCCGACGCTTTGACTACATTTTGCATAGCGCTCGACGGCATGGCGTGCGGGTGATCATTTCCTTAGCCAACTATTGGGATGATTACGGTGGTATCCGAGAAATCACCAAGCATTTGGGTCTTTCCAACAAGCTCGAATTTTTTAGCAACCCTCAAGCTCAACAATTCTTTCAAGACTACTTGAAGCATTTTGTCGAACGCGTGAACACAGTGAATGGCCTCACTTACCGTGAAGACCCCGCTATCTTTGCCTGGGAACTGATGAACGAACCTCGGATCGATTGTGCGGATGATGACACGGAAGCCAAATCTCTTTGTGACAACAATGTCAAGAAGCTGAGTCAGTGGCTTGAGGCAATGGGAGCCTATCTCAAGCGTCTCGATGCCAACCACATGGTGGCAACCGGAGGCGAGGCCCACGGTTTCCTCAATTGGGCACGTCCTGATGAAGGCATGGGGACGGATCCAGTGAGTGTGATGGATCAGCCGTCGATCGATTTCATCACCTTCCATCCTTACCCCAATGAGTGGTGGGCGAATCTTTCCATTGAGCAAACTCAACAACTGATTGAAGGCTTAGTCCAAGATGCCCACCAGCATAACAAGCCCATTGTGATGGAAGAATGGGGCTTGAATAAAAACGAACCCCTTCGCAATCGAGAAGGCGTTTCGGTGGAACCCCATGCCCCTGAATATAAAGCATTGCGGCTCGAGTGGAATCGCATGATGTTGGAAACCTTCCGCAAAGCAGGGGGTAATGGCAGCAATATCTGGATGTTGCAGACCAATCTCCAAGAAACCAACTTTGGAGTCACGGTGTTCACCCCGGCAGATCAGGCCGAAGCAGACCGAGAGTTCACCCAGGTTTTACAGAAAGAAGCAGAAATCATGCAGTCGTACAGCACCAGAGAGGAATCATGAAATCTTGAAGATACAACAGATAAAACTTCGTTCATTTATCAAGGAGGGGGCTATGAAACTGACAATTCGATTAAAGATCATGACGTTGGGCACCGTCATGGTTGTGCTCACGATTATTCTTCTTGGAGGTAGCATCGCCTGGTTGGTGCATTCCAAAGCACAAAACGATCTGTCTGACTTCGAAACCAAGACGATTGCTTTGAAACAGCAAGAACTCAGAAACGTGATGAATATCGCATTTTCCGCCCTGAAAGCGGCTTATGGGGATACCGGCGTGATCAATGGTTTGCGGTATGGTTCGGATCGATCCAATTACTTTTGGGTTCATTCCTATACTCCCAGTCAACCGGAACAGGTCGAAATGCTGATGACTCCTGCCTTGCCTCACTTGGAAGGAAAACCCTTAGCAGCGTACCGCGATGGATCGGAAAGCTCTCGTGGGGAGATGTTGATGGCTTTGGATATTTCAGAACCCACCCCCGCTTTTGTCCATATGAATCGTTTGATCGATCGACAAGGAGAAGGGTTTGTTCGGTATCAATGGCCCCAACTCACTCCAGAAGGGTTGACCGAACCCCGTCTCAAACTGGGCTATGTTCGATTGTACGAAGACTTGGGTTTGGTGATTGGAACCGGAGTGTATCTGGACGATGTCATGGCTGAGATTGCGCGGCAGCAAGAGGCCATCCAACAGCAATTGGAATCCATTTTATGGGTGGTGTTGGTCATTTCGGGGTTGGTGTTGTGCACAGGCATCGTATCGATTTTGTTTGTGAGCAATCTCATCACGCATCCGATTCACGAAAATATTTTGTTTTTGAAGCAGATTGCTCAAGGCCACGGAGACCTGACCAAACGTTTGGCGACCACCTCCCGCGACGAAACCGCAGAATTGGTTCGCTGGTTCAATGCGTTCATTGTGCAGATTCAGCGTATTGTGCAGACGATTGCCAATAGTGCCGGATCGATGCATCAGCATAGTATGTCTTTGAATGAGTCCATAGATAGTGTGTCCCACACCATGCACGACTTAGCCCAGTTGGCTTCGTCACAAGCACAAGCCGTTCATGAAACCTCCTCCGCCATGCACGAGATCAATTCTGCCGTGGAAATGACGGCCCAATATGCCAAGCATGCGGATCAGTTTTCTCAAGAAGCGAGCCATGAAAGTCATCTGGGCAGCGAAGCCGTGCAGCAAATGCAACAAAGCATGGCTCGGATTTGGGAGGCCTCCTTGGAAGTGAACAATTTCATTTCAGCCATTCACCGGATTGCTAACAAAACCAACCTATTGTCGCTCAATGCGGCCATCGAAGCTGCCAAAGCTGGGGATCAGGGACGCGGTTTTGCTGTGGTTGCTGACGAAGTGCGAAACTTGGCCGTCAATTCCGCCCAGGTGACACATGAGATCCAAAGTTTAATCGAAGAAAACAATAGTCGCATTCAAGAAGGGCAATCGGCCGTGGAATTGGTAGAGCAAAGCCTGCACCGGATCAGTGAAAAGGTGTCTCAAAGTTCGTCTTTGGTGGCCCAGATTTCCACGGCCACTACCGAACAGACCCTCTCCATTCATGAAATGAACATCTCTTTAGAAGGATTGGCTGAAAACAGTTCTAAAATTTCAGAAGCGTCCACTACCATCGACCAACGGACCCAAGAACAGCTGGTGGTGGCTCATGAAACCTCTCAAGAGGCGGACCATCTTTCGGAGCAAATTGCGAAATTTAAATATTGACGCCCTCCAAATCGACGATTCAGTCTGCATTTTCTACCGTTCGGTTCGAAGACAACGGTAATCTGAGATGGCTGACTTATAATGTTTCCTGAGTACGACAATAGCCTTTCAAGGCATCCATTCACTCATTTGGAAAGGAAATAATTATGAAATCAGCCAACCTCGCGCATCCACAGACTTTATCGCACTCCCACTCTGGCAGCCCAATCTCATCGTTTAATGCAAAAGCGTTTCAGTACTTAGCATTGATGGGTTTTTTGATCGGTATTGCCGTTCCTTTGATCGCCTTTGTTTTATTACAAGGCACCGTCACTCCCAGTGAAGATATGGGCACTCGATTGGCCTTGGCCTTCCGGTGGATGGCCTTTCCCGCACTTGCCATTGTTCTCGGCGTGTTAGCTGCTGGAACCGCTCGATTCAAATCAGAAAACCGGGACGGTTCCACTCCGGCCGAAGGGTCTCCACTGAACATGCACCGACGGTATTTGCTTAATACTCTAGAACAGTTTCTCTATTTCTTTATTGTGCAAATGGGTTTGGCCACGGTGCTCCCGGCAACAGCGTTGCACTTGATTCCGATCTATGCCGTGTTTTTCTTAGTCGCTCGGTTGGTGTTTTGGATGGGTTACTTTCGGAATCCCGCGTATCGCTCGTTTGGTCTGACGATGATGCATCCAAATATGTTTTTGTTGTTATACATCTTGTATCGAGTCGTCACTGGATTTTGATGCTGGATTCACTTGTTTTATCTTCTCATCCATAGTTCCGCTCTCTCAAGTTTTCACCCAGAGTCAAAAATAACATTCTGAAATACCTTTGGAAAAGCAACCGGCACTCTAAAGCAACATGTGCCTCGGTTTTGCCAAAGCTTGCAAAGCTGAGAAATGCCGAGTAAGCGAACTAAAGGTTTCTTTGTTGTTTCTTTGTTGTTATGTTTAAAGAGGAATGCTTGGTTTTGGCGAATGGTTCACGAGATTTCTAAAGAGGTGACTATGGAAAAAACAAAATTGTCTACAATGCTAGGCTTGGGTTTTGGGGCGGTACTTTTCGTGTTTTTTGCCGTTTCCACAGTCTCTTTTTGGGGATCCTACCAAGCCAATGAAGGATTCAAAGAGTATCGTGAGTTGGCTCGTGACACCAATTTAGCCGGGCGAGTTCAAGCCAATATGCTGCTCGTTCGGTTTTACGTGAAGGATTTCATTCAAAAAGGCCAAGCAGACAGTGTGGAGAACTACAACCGACGCTTGAATTTATTAAACGAAATGATGGGAGAGGCTCAGCTGGAAATCCAAAATCCTGAACGGGCACGGAAAGTGGATTTGATCAGTGATTCCATTGATGATTACACCAATGCGTTTCAACAGGTCCAAAATTTCAAAATCCGACGGGATGCTTTGGTTTATCAAAACCTAGATCCCACGGGCCTCAAAATGCGGCAAAACCTCACAAAGATTATCGAAACGGCGTATCGTGATGACGATCTTTCGGCAGCGTATTATGCAGGGCGTATGCAAGAGCATGTTTTATTGGCTCGGTTGTATGCAGCCAAATTTCTCGATACGAACGACCCGGCGGCAGCTGAACGATTCCGTCAAGAATTGGGGTCTCGCATTGAAGAAGTCGCAGGCACTCTGGACAATGAGCTGCAAAATCCGGAGCGTCGTGCATTTCTTGAAGAAGTGATGAGCGCCCGACAAAGCTACACCCAGCATTTCGAAGAATTAGCTACCCTGATTCAAGAACGTAATAATGTCATCCTCAATCAATTGGATCGCATTGGACCTGTGATTGCCAATGCCGCAGAAGATGTAAAATTGTCAGTGAAAGATGAACAAGACCTGTTGGGTCCCAGACTCCAAACCAGCAATCAACAAGCCGAATGGTTGATTGGTATTCTCAGCATAGTCGGGTTTTTCGCGGCTTGCTTCATCGCCTGGAGAATTACGATCCTAGTAAAACGGCCTTTAGGAGCCGAACCCAGTGTGTTAGGTGCAGTCACATTGGAGGTCGCTCAAGGCAATACGCAAGTGGAGTTTGAAGCCGGACAACTGACTGGAGTCTATCGATCTTTGCAAGAAATGGTAGCCGCATTGAATAGCAAAGTGGCTGTGGCACAAGAAATCGCTCAAGGCAATCTGACCATCACTCCGGACCTCGCTTCAGAAAAAGATGTGCTAGGCCAAGCGTTCACTCAAATGATTCAAGATTTGAACGAAATTTTAGGACAAATCACGATGGCAGCCAATCAAGTGGCAGTCGGGTCGGAAGAAATCTCGAGAGCGAGTCAGAACCTCTCGGCAGGAGCTTCTGAACAAGCGGCTTCGGTGGAACAGATCTCAGCTACCATGGAAGGCATCAAGCAACAGACCCAACAGAATTCGGAAAATGCTCAGATGGCACAAAAACTGTCTCAAACGTCACGACAGCAAGCCGAAATGGGGAACCAACAGATGCAAGGCATGCTTTCGGCCATGGGAGAAATCAGCCAATCCTCTGTCAATATTTCTAAAATCATCAAATCGATTGACGAAATTGCCTTTCAGACGAATTTGTTGGCCATCAATGCCGCTGTGGAAGCGGCACGAGCTGGAGCGAGTGGCAAAGGATTTGCGGTGGTTGCCGAAGAAGTTCGTAATCTCGCCCAGCGTAGTGCCGAAGCAGCGAAAGAAAGCACCGCCATCATTGAAGATTCGCTTCATAAGGTCGAAGCGGGATCGTTGACCTCTCAAGAGACCGCATCCGCGCTGGATGAAATCGTGAACAATGTCAACAAATTCACGGACTTGGTTGCCGAAATTTCCGAATCGAGCGTGGAGCAAACTAAAGCGATTGGCGAAGTCTCGGAAGGTCTGAACCAACTGAGTACCGTGACCCAAAGCAACGCGCAAATTGCCGAAGAAACGGCTGCTGCCAGCCAAGAACAAACCGCTCAAGCGGAACTCATGAAACAACTCATCAATCGATTCCGTTTGAATGACCAGCCCGGCACCTCCTCCCTTCCGGTCCCCTCTCCCCCCACAGTCCCCGAAGCCCCCCAACTGCCGTTAAATTCTCCGGAACCTGTGATCGATCTGGATGCGGATTTTGGAAGATTTTAAGAGGTTCGTTTGAGGTTATGCACTCCCAGCTGATAAACGCCATACAGCAATCCAAAAATTGGAAATGCTTCGAAATTGACCCGCTCATGAAACCCGGACTCGAACTCTTCCGAAACCGACCCGATAAGGAATTGAGCCTCGTCGATTGTCAAAGCATTCTCGTCGCTCAACAGTTTCGCGTCACCGACGTCTTCACAAACGATCATCATTTCGAACAAGCCGGATTTAACATTTTGCTCTAGACGGCTCAGAGGCGATTCCAACCATTGAAACGAATTGCATCCTGAGGAATACCAAAATCTCAACATCCCCGACAAATGGCTTCCTACCGGCAGCGGAGACAAACCGGCCTGTATATGCACTCCCAACTGATCACTCAACAACAACCCGTCGGCTTGGTCGATCATCTGAAAATGATGGTGATACAAATCGCTTTCCGACTCGCTAAACAAGATATCTCTGTCCTTGGATATAGGTGAAAAGGGGGAATCCTCCGTAAGACTCGACCTCCTCAGTGTCAATGGGTTCTCAGGCCCTTGTCAAGATACCAAAAGACGGGGCACACGGCACAAATTGAGTGGATAGCTACCGAATCGGGCACTATAGTAATACAGGATTGGCCATCGTAAACCCTGCTTAAAAAATTGAAATCACTAGACATTCCATTTCACTAGTGAACTCAATTCACATGACGTGAACTTTTGAAATTAGGCCCTAATTTCTGAAAATGATATGACGTGAACTTTTGAAATTCGATCCGTAAAGGTGAGCGAAACAACACACAAATTTGAATCAATATCTGTGAAATAAAATTCGCAAGTTATGGAATATCTTGCTTGATGCTAAACTCAGAAGGGCCTAAAATATTCCTTTGTTCATCTTTTCAAGGAGGTCCACATGTCCCCATCACTACAACAAGCCTTTCAGCAATTTGCCGAGCTACCCGCGCCGCTGCAAAATGACGTCGCTGCTTATCTCCAAAAACATAAAGACGATATTCTCAAACAAGCCTCTAAGGAAAAAGCTCTCCAAACACCGCAAACCGAATCCGACACACAACAAAAAATCGATCCAAAACTCGATCCTTGGTCCAACCCCGATCTTCCTCTCACTACCGCTCAAACCGGACTCAGCGATATGGCCGCCAATCACGACCATTACGCGTGGGGAACTCCTAAAAAACACAACCATGAATAAAGTCTTCGTTGATACCGTCGCTCTCATTGCTATTGGCAATGCCGATGACAGCTTGCATCAAAAAGCCATGCAGATGAGACAAACCCTTATCCATCAGAAATACCACTTTGTCACCTCCGAAGCTGTCCTACTCGAGCTCTGTAACGCCTTCAGTTCTCCCCGAAAAAATTTGCGGCAGACCGCAATTGATACCATTCAAGACATTCGAAAATCCCCTCGATGGACCGTTGTTCATGTGGATCAAATCTTGTGGAATCAAGGATTTGAACGGTTCAAAAGCAGAGATGATAAAACCTGGAGTCTCATTGATTGTATCGGCATGATTGTCGCGGAAAGGCATCACATCACCGAAGTCTTCACTCACAATGGCGACTTCAAACAAGCCGGGTTTACCATCCTCATCTGAAGCAAAACACCACGGCTTCAACAGGTCGAAAGGCCGGAGAAAGCTGGCTAAAAGGAAGAACTTGGGGTGCCCCCAATTACTTACACGGCAGGTAACCCTACTCGGCGGTTCCGGCATAAGGAAGAAGTGCCAGGAAGGAAACGGGAAGGAAATGAACAAAAGGCGAGTTCGATCATTGCACGTTGTCTCACTCCACGGTTTCCCCTTTTGACTCAAAAACAGGTGCTCTGCTTTGGGGTTCTTCAACAGGAACTTTTCGCGGACATCCCGCTCGTATTTGCTCACCCAATCCAAAGCTCGTTCGCTGATCGGAATCACACGATCTTTCCGGCCTTTGCCTTGACGTATCCACATCACCTCACGGTTGCGGTCCATGTCTAAGGATTCTAACGTTTGGGGTATCAGGGACATATGACTCCTTTCGGAAACAAAATCCCGTTTGTGAAGGTCCGTAAATTTGATGTTTTTTGAGGCTTTTGAAGCGAAATCTCGGCGAGGCCTTGTAGAAATTGGTCGGGAGCAGAAAACATCAACCCCTACTAGCAACCCTACAGGCCTCCTACTTGATGCCTACTTGGGAGCTTCCGATCCCACCACATTCCTTCCAATTTGTAGCCTTCCGGCTAAATCTCAGAAGATTTGGGTGGTTTCAGTTGATCCGGATCCACTACGCCAGGAATGAACTTATCCCCGTTTTCGCCTTCGCCGTGCCACAGCAACTCGTACACAAACTGTTTGCCCCGTCCGCCTTCATGCACCAGCAGGTATTCTAGCTCTTCCAACCGCTTCATGTGAATCTTCAGTTGGTAGTCGCTCCATTTGGTGTAGCCGCGAACCTTCTTGCGCGTGAAGTGAATGTCTTCTTGGTCCAAACCTATTTCTTGCTTCAGGTCTTCAACCATGTTGTGAACCAGTTTCAGCAAGCGCCGAGTCTGGGGAGCCAGTTCATCCAAGCAGTGGCCCAGCACTTCGGTAATCAGTCGGTTGGCATGCCGGATGTCCTCTAAACTCACTTCCACATAGTCTATCCTCCGTTGGCTGGGTTTCTCACCGTGGTGGCGATCTTCAGCTCTTGTTCCGATTGAAGAATCTTGAGTGGGTACGTCGCTCGTTCCATGCCTTCCTCTTCAGCGACCGCCAGAATCTTATGCTTTAGTCGATCCTCTTCAAAATAGTACAACGACTGTGACGTCATTGTGGTCCACTTCTCTTTGTCTTCGCGAGGCATCAACGTCAAAATCGCATCCATCAACGTCGTCTTTCCAGCGGAGGAAGAACTTTGAATCAGAATGGCCAACGGGTCTTTCAGCCTGCGGGAAGTCGTGGCCAAATACCCTACCCGCTTGTTGTTTTCCTCACCGACACCACGCATGAAGTATCCCCGGTCGCAGCTTCGCTGCCACCGGGCGGCGCAATGCGCCTGAGTCCCGACCACTACAGCAAGCTTGTCGCTCCAGTCCGAATGTCAATCTCCACAGACTCAGAATCCATAAAGTCGAGTTTCAGTATATTGTCTAATAGCTCAAAATCTTCGATCACGTCGGCTTCATAATGCCAACTCACCTCACCGCTTTCCAACACTCCAAGCACCCCTATTTCATGGAATACCAGCAGGGGTTCCCCCTTAGCGGAACGCAAAAAAGACCTGAATAGAGAATCCAACTTCAAATGGTATTTGGTCTTACAAGTTGCCACATCTACAAACACCGCTTCCTGATCGAAACCGACTCCCAATAACTCTCTTGCCGGTTCCAATAACAAATGAGGTTCTAATCCATGATCCGCACTACAAACCCCAATCAAGAAACGTTTTGATCGGTACCCTCCAATCTCTATCGACAGCGAATAAAATTTGTCCAAACTCTCTCCATCTACTCCTAAAAGAAGATGACCCTGTTCCCCACCCTCTAGGTATGTGTACAGGCTTTCTAAGTCCTCCCATACCTTCAATTTTATCAAGTCCTCGTTAAATGATAGAAGCATAATCCTTATCTACCTCCATAAAGCTTGACCGTTATCAACTTCGTGTCTTGCCATACACTTTCTGCCTTCAGACCCCCTTGAGGACCCATTATCAGAGATTCACGCACCACTCGACCATTCGACTGTGTCGATAATATATTATCTGAACGCCTCTCCACCTCCTTAAAATGACTCGTCAGGTAAAATCGCGAATGTTTATTGTCGAATAGGCCTACACTTTCCAATTGCCTCAACATGCTTTGAGCACGCTCGATATTGTGCGCGTTCCCGGTCGCTTTGCCAAATACATAGTCTAGCTTGTGGCCTAGTTCCACCTCTCCTTTCGTCAAGCTCGGATTCGCTGATGGGCCTTTCGACCACGGGATTCCATTCTTAGATAAACCCGGTTTCTTCAGAATATCTTTGCCACCTGCCCGCGTTATCATTGAAATTACGAACATCGCATCGTCTATCTTCTTTTGATCCCCGCTGGCCAACGCCGCTTCGAGTTGAAGTTGAAGCCCTTCCAACGTCGGCGACGGTGAATTCAGTAGACGTTCGCTAATCTGCTCAGGCGTGTAACTCGGTGCACGGTCACGAAGACCGTCCAGAACTTCTTGACGGCTGCCAGACGGTCCAGAGGAAACGGGGCCGCCTCCAAAAAGTGAGGACCACCAGTTTGAAAGGGCCGTCTCGTATAGCGTCCCACAGCATCCCCTTCGTCCTGAAGTTGCTGCGACATCCGACGAGAGCCGTAACTCCCCTGACACTCGCCATCAATACGACGGACCGCTTCCCGCAGACGTAATTCCTCGCCTTCGGTGCGTGTAGCGGGGCGGTTTTGGTGGGATTGGTAGTTGTAATACCCCTGACGACTCACTTGTATCACTTCGCATAATACGGTAATCGGATAGGCCTTCTTGTGCTCGTCAGTGAATGCGAATCTCACTGACTTTCTTTTGCAAAGAAGCGGAGCGCCGCCCGGACCTTGGCCTTTTTTAAGATATCGCGCTCCATCTGCAAGCGCCGGACTTCTTGTTGCAGACGACGATTCTCCGCCAGTATATCGTCACTCATCGCTGATTGATTCGCCGAATCTTGTGACTGAGTACCATAGCGTTGGTACCAGCGACAATACCTCTTGCTAATGATGGTTGTTCAAAAACAACCTTAGCAAGATGTCAACTTTCATTAAACCACATCATGTTGTTCCATCTGATAGCCCAGGTAAAAACGACGGGATAACTCCAACCCTTCCTCAATATACTTCATCGTGCCTTCTCCATAAAAAGAACGTTCTCAAATCATGAATTCTCTTTATATGTTTCGTGTAGGCACGATTTTGTCAAAACTGTTAGGTCGAATCTGAAACATGCCATCGGGTGTAATCGGGTGTAATCGAGTGTAATGGATTTCCTCTGAACATGAAGGTACTTTCATGACAGGTCATCAATTCAACGGTCATTCCATGTTGATATTGGGTGGCCGTTACGTTCACTCAAAAGTAAGGCCGCTACAGGCCTGCCAACCCCGTTGTGGAGCCCTTCGCAAATCTTGTTGGAAAGCGAAGAAAATCGAAGTTTTTCTTGCATTTCAAGGAGGAGAAACATGAAGCGCATCAAGACATTGACTATCAACACTCTTTGCTTATTGGCATGGTTGCTACTCGCTCAAAATTATGCTTACGCAATACATGAAGATAACATAACATTTATCTTGGACCGTACGGTTTACCCAAATGCCCTAAAGGGTCAATACTACTATGCTCCATCCTTCATGTTTGATGAAACGGATGGAAAATTTAAAGTTTGGGGATGTTGGGGGGATGGTGATGAAGTGATCGGTTATAAAGAGGCTTATAACTTGAAAGATCTTTATTCTGCATCAATGACGCGAGCTTTCGAAAAATCGGGTGTAGCCGGTACATTTGACAACAGCGTGGTCTGTGATCCCAGTGTCATCAGAGATAGTAGAGCGGGATTTGAAGATGACTATTATCTCTATTATGGCGCTCATGATCTTAACGGTGCGAACCCCGGAGAAACCAAGATAGGTGTTGCTAAGTCAACGGACGGTGGTAAAACTTTTACGCGACTTCCTAATTCCACTTCTATTGTAAAAACAGGTGATGCGTATACTAGTCCAGCGTACGGTACGGGTCAACCAGCTGTTGTCTATAATACCGTAGACAGCTACTATTATATGATTTACACCTACCAACCCAAGGTAACCCCGAATTCTGAGAATAAGCTGAAAGTCATTAAATCTTTATCGCCAGACTTTTCGGACCCGCACGATGTAACTACAATTAACTCTCCAGATATTGGTAGTTGGAGTGTTGATCTTGCCTGGAACCCATCGAGAAGCGAATTCATGGTTATTGTGAATAGCGATGGCTATAAACTAAAGATAGTGCATTATGACAGTAGTTTTACTACCAGAAGGGGGATGACTGAATTTGAAAGGCCTTGTTCTTGTTTTCAATTTGGAGAAGGGATTGCTGTGTTGACGAACTCTAAAGGCGATCTGAGCAAGTTGATGTCAAACGGACTTCATTCTTTGGTTTTTGTTGGAGCAACCCATGAGGAGATGCCACCATGTGGTGCTCCATGCCATATTATGGGAGATACTAAATTCGTAATATTTTCTGAAGGAAATGAAGGGGTCTGGGACAACTATACCCCAGATGGTTGGGATGTAGGTCTCTATAACCCAAGCAATTTGGGTAAATTTCATATCTATTACGGGGCTTCTGACGGAATTTTTTCGGACCAAACCGATTGGTCTTGGGGTGTTTTTCCAGGTGCTCAAGTGTTTACAGGAGATTTTAATGGCGATGAGAAGTGGGATGTAGGCTTATACAATCCGAATAACCAGGGTAATTTTTATATCCAATACGGTGACGGCACGGGGACGTTTTCTTCCGAAACCGCTTGGCATTGGGGTGTTTTTCCAGGTGCTCAAGTGTTTACAGGGGATTTTGATGGCGATGGGAAGTGGGATGTAGGCTTATACAATCCGAATAACCAGGGTAATTTTTATATCCATTACGGTAACGGCACGGGGACGTTTTCTTCTCAAACCGCTTGGCATTGGGGTGTTTTTCCAGGTGCTCAAGTGTTTACAGGGGATTTTGATGGCAATGGGAAGTGGGATGTAGGCTTATACAATCCAAATAACCAGGGTAATTTTTATATCCAATACGGTGACGGCACGGGGGCGTTTGCTTCCCAAACCGCTTGGCATTGGGGTGTTTTTTCAAATGCTCAAGTGTTTACAGGGGATTTTGATGGCAATGGGAAGTGGGATGTAGGCTTATACAACCCGAACTCTAACGGCGATCTTTTCGTAAAATTGGGAGATGGCGGAGGTGCTTTTCACAATCAAAGAATCTTTCATTGGGCAACTAGCGGTAAAGTATTTACTGGGAAATTCAAATAGCGTATCGGGAGGATATGGTGGACCCCAAAGTCTAGACAAAATAGTGCCAAAAATAAGTAAGATTTGGGCCTCAAAACCTATCGATATCTTAGGCAAAATGGACCTCTGCCGGGACCTTATTACGGTTGCGGGATCGTTTCCCAGTTTGCCAATCTCTTGTGTAGTTCTTGTATCGGTTCATTTGGCCTCGGGCTTGTTCTAAAAGCGCTTTCGCGTCATCCGCCGTTTCCACTCGATAATCGATTTCGACTTACCCTGAGTCGATAAGTCTTCAACTGCATCGTTCCATTCTTTGCTACCTCGTTTAATTACTTTCAGACTACTCGCTTTTCCGGGGATCTTATCCTTTCCACCTAATGAGTCTTTCGATTTACTACGTCGTTTCTTAGAGGGGTGTTCCAGATCCATTCCATCTAAATTCTTAGACGGACTTTTAATATGTAAACCAGGGAGTTTGTCCGGGAGACGCACTCGATCTAAACCATGATTCACCACATTTTCGTTACCCCACGTTGGTTCGATTCCGGCCTCACCGCCACCATCGGGCGTCGTGTCTCCCCCACTGAAATCGAACAAAGAGGCCGCTAGAATCGCTAATCCATAAAGTACCGGATGATGACCCGTCGGGTCCGTATAAATGATAGGATTGTTGTAAACGTAGCTGTAACGACTCCAGGCACGCAGATCATGCGGATCGGGCACAATACTATCGGGCACAAGGAACCGCCCCAGGCTGGGATCGTAGAAGCGGGCACCATAGTAATACAGACTGGGCCTACGTGAAAGCTCACTAAAAATTTGAAATCACTAGACATTCTCGTTCACTAGTGAACTCAATTTCGCTTGTAGTCCACTTTTGAAATTAGATCCAAATTTCTGCGAACGACAGAGATGGCACTTTTACCGGAAAGGGATTGGAGGGATGAGTTAAGGGAAAAGACCGGAAGGCTTACGGTGGTAGGAACTCTTACTGAATAACGAATAATAAAATGGGAAGCCCGTTAAGATTCAAGCAGGACTGAGAAACCTGCTTGCTCAAAATGGTGGTCATGCGTGAACACATTCCGCACCTTGTAACGTTCCGCTATCAAGATGCTGATGCAATCTACCAAACCCCATTCTTTATCAGGACGGTTTTTGAACAGAGCCAATCCTTCATCGAACATCGTATCCGCTTTGATACATTCCCAACTTTTAGAGCGTTCTATCGCCTGAATCGTTTGGAGTGCCAAAGACCGAAGATGCGGAGGACTGAATGCATTACCATACTCCAAAAGAA